>JAURZM010000008.1 GCA_030653385.1 Rubrivivax sp.
ACGATGCACAAATACTGGCCCTCAGCCTGCCCGAACTGCCCACTCAAGATCCAATGCACGACCGGTGACTACCGACGCATCAGCCGCTGGGAACACGAGGGCGTGCTGGAGGTGGTCCAGCAACGGCTGGACGAAGCACCGGCCGAGGTCGCTCGACTGCGCCGGCAGACCGTGGAACATGTCTTCGGCACGCTCAAGTACTGGATGGGCTCAGCGCACTTCCTAACCCGAGGACTGCCCAAGGTCGCGACCGAAATGAGCCTTCACGTACTGGCTTACAACCTCAAGCGGGTAATGAGCATCCTGGGCATTGCCAAAACGATGAAAGCGATGAGATTGGTCGGCGCGTAGGCGCACTGTTATGCGAAAAGGCGGGCGGCAGATGCGTCTGGGCCCCAAACCTGGAATATCGCTTCGCAAGGGCCACTGTGGGTCAACAAAGGCTGGCGGCGGCGCGCCAGGCATAACGCGCTCCGGAAGCGTGGCCTCCATGGGTTCTCACACGGCCTCGACCCATAGGAGTCGGCCACGGCTTTCTCAATGAGCGACCGATCTACTTTGAAACTTGACGTTCGCTCATGCCGCCGAGAGAACCAGCGACAGCGACAGATGCTATGCAGGACTACCCGATCGACACCCGTTGAGCTAGAACGGGATTTCCAAACTTCTGCTGCGAAGGGGAACGGAAATGACGACGACCCAGACAGTCCTACAAGGCAAGGATACGGCGAGCCAGAGTGCGCTGTACATGAGCTTCGAGCTTGGCGACAAGAAGTGGCAGTTGACGTTGAGTGATGGCCGGCGTGGCTCGAGCCGGTACACCGTCGACGCTGGTGACACTGCCGCGGTCGTGGATTGCGTGTCCAAGGCCCGCGCGCGTTGCGGCCTGAGCGCCGAGGCCAAGGTGCATTCCTGTTACGAGGCCGGCCGCGACGGCTGGTGGCTGCACCGGTGGCTGATCGAGCAAGGCATCGACAACATCGTGGTCGACTCCGCGAGCATCGAGGTGAACCGGCGCGCCAGGCGGGCCAAGACGGACCGGCTCGATGGCGACAAGCTGCTGGCGATGCTGCTGCGCCACCACGCGGGCGAGCGCGTGTGGTCGGTGCTGCACGAGCCGACGCCCGAGGACGAAGATGCTCGCCGCACGCACCGCGAGCTGGCCAGGTTGATGCACGAGCGCACGGCGCACACCAACCGCATCAGCTCGCTGCTGGTGCTGCACAACCTGCGCCCGCACATCGTCATCGGCGGGCGCGACTGGGCTGGCTGGTGGGAAGCCCACGGCACGCAGGTGCCCGCGGAGCTGCACGCCGAGCTCGAGCGCGAGAGCGCACGGTTGGCGTTGGTTAAGCAGCAGATCAAGGCATTGGAAGCCGCGCGGCGCCAGGCGCTGCAGGACGGCAAGCAGCCGCTGGTGGCGCAACTGGCCCAGCTGCGCGCGATCGGACCCACGGGCGCCTGGGTGCTGGTCAAGGAACTGTTCGGCTGGCGGCGCTTCGCCAATCGGCGCGAGCTGGCCGGCTGCCTGGGGCTCGCGCCCACGCCCTACGACAGCGGCGGCAGCCAGGTCGAGCAAGGCATCAGCAAGGCCGGCAATAAACGAGCGCGGGCATTGCTGGTTGAGCTCGCGTGGGGTTGGCTGCGATTGCAGCCCGACAGCGAGCTGACCCAGTGGTTCAACCGGCGCTTCGCGACGGGAGGCAAGCGTATGCGCCGCGTGGGCATCGTGGCCCTGGCGCGGCGCCTGGCCATCGCGCTGTGGCGATATCTGCAGACCGGCGAGATCCCGGCCGGGGCCACCCTCAAGCCAGTCGCTGCCTGAGGCGGCCGGCCTCAAACCGAAGCTTGGCTTGGCCTGAAGGCCCATCATCATGATCAAAGGTCGACGCGCCCGCAACGACTGCGGGTCACTTCGGAGTGACCGTCTCTACAGATGGGGCGCGCCAGTAGTCGGGGTTTGCCAGCGCACTTTGCGCGCATGCTGCATCGGGTGCCGGGTGTCATCACCCTGCACGGATAGAAGTTCGTCCGAGCACTGGCTCGAACGCTCATCACACCCCGTCCTCGGATCAGGATGCATCGGCCACGCCTTCGTGCGGGCCCATGAGGCTCCACCCGTCCATGCCGACATCAAGAACGGCTTGACAAACAAGTCCTCATAGAAGCAGTCGTTCCCAGACTGCGAGATAAGCAGCTTGAGATGAGATTGACCTCCGAAAAACAGAACTCGTCGCCTTGCTCGATAGGGTGACTCCGACGCCGGCAGCGCCCAGTCCCGCGACAGATGAGCATCAGGTTTTTCGGGATGTCTGGTGAGGAACGCTCTGCTTTTACTCTCTGGCCCATGGGGCTAAGCTGATGCGGTCGTGAGCCACTTCAAGCGCGCGCCGGAATTCTCCATGAAGCGCCTCGCGCTGTTTACCTCCCCGCCCGTGGCCGTCGGGAGCTTGCGGTCGGTCAAGGCCCGATCGCTGCGCTGACGATGACCTCGATCCTCGCCGCAGCCATGGCGCCACTGCGCTCGCGTCTTCGTGACCTGCTCGAACGGCCGGGCACGCGGCACACGATCATGGCGCTGATCCTCATCAACGCAGCTCTGCTAGGGCTCGAGACCTGGCCGGCGGCGAAGGTTGCAGCCGGCGGTCTGATCGGCACGCTCGATCGGGTGCTGCTGGCGGTGTTCGTCGTCGAAATCGCTGCTCGGCTGGTCGTGCACCGCGCCGCCTTCTGGCGCGACCCGTGGAGCGTGTTCGACTTCGTGGTGGTTGGCATCGCCCTCGTTCCCGCAAGCGGACCGCTGGCCGTGCTGCGTGCGCTGCGGGTCTTGCGTGTGCTGCGCCTGCTGACCCTGGTGCCGTCGATGCGGCGGGTGGTCGGTGCGCTGCTCGCGGCGATCCCGGGCCTCGGATCGATCGCGCTCGTGCTGCTGATCCTGTACTACGTTTTCGCGGTGATCGCGACCAACCTGTTCGCGGCAGCCTACCCGGAATGGTTCGGGCACATCGGCCGCTCGCTGTACACGCTGTTCCAGATCATGACGCTGGAGAGCTGGTCGATGGGCATCGCGCGGCCGGTGATGGCGCAATTTCCGTACGCCTGGCTGTTCTTCGTCGTGTTCATCCTGGTGGCCACCTTCACGATGCTCAACCTGTTCATCGCGATCATCGTCAACGCGATGCAGCGCTACAGCGACGGCGAGTCCAAGGGCGGCACCGCGGACCAGGGCGAGGCCAGCGTGCGCGAGGAACTGCGTGCGCTGCGTGTGCAGATCGAGCGCTTGAGCGCAAGCCTGGCCGCGCACGGCGGCCGCGAGGGAGTCGCACGATGACGAAGACGCACACCCTGGCTGCGGCCACGCCGGACGGCGCGGTGCCGGCTTGGCATGGGCTCGACGCTGCACAGGCCGCGGCGGGGCAGGCCATGGACCCGGCGCGTGGCCTGGACGCGGCGGAGGCGGCCACGCGCCTGGCGCGCCACGGCCAGAACCGGCTGGCCGAAAAGCCGCCGCGCTCGAAGTGGCTGGCCTTCTTCGACCAGTTCCGCAGCGTGCTGATCCTGGTGTTGATCGGCGCGGCGGCTCTGGCCGGCGCGATCGGCGACCTGAAGGACGCCGTGGTGATCCTGGTGGTGGTGCTGTTCAACGCCGTGCTCGGCTTCTGGCAGGAGCATCGGGCCGAGGCCACGCTGGCGGCGTTGAAGAAGATGCTCGCGCCGGTGGCGCGCGTGCGGCGCGGCGGGCAGGTCGAGGAGCTGTCGGCGGCGCAGCTCGTGCCGGGCGACCTGGTGATGCTGGAGGCCGGTGACCGCGTGCCCGCCGACGGGCGGCTGCTGGCCTGCCACAGCGTCGAGATCGACGAGGCGGCGCTGACCGGCGAGTCGCATGCGGTGGCCAAGGACGCCTTGTGCACGGTGGCGGCCGAGTCGCCGCTGGCCGAGCGCGTGAACATGGCCTACATGAACACGGTGGTGACGCGCGGCCGTGCCGAACTGCTCGTCACCGCCACCGGCATGGCCACCGAGATGGGCCGGCTGTCCGGCATGCTGGCCCAGGCCGAGGCCGGGCCCACCCCGCTGCAGTTGCAGCTCGACGTGCTGGGGCGGCGCCTGGCGCTGATCGCCGGGGTCGTGATCGCGCTGATCTTCGCGCTCGGCTGGGCACGCGGCGAGCCGCTGGTGCAGATCGTGCTGACCTCGATCGCGCTGGCGGTGGCGGCGATCCCCGAGGGCCTGCCCGCGGTGGTCACGGTGACGCTGGCCATCGGCATGCACCGCATGGCGCAGCACCGCGCCATCGTCAAGAGGCTGGCCGCCGTCGAGACGCTGGGCTGCACCACGGTGATCTGCTCGGACAAGACCGGTACGCTGACGATGAACCAGATGACGGCGCGTGCCGTGGCCTGCCAGGGCCGGCGCCTCGTGGTCAGTGGCGAGGGCTATACCGCTGCGGGCGCGATCGCGGCGCCGGACGGCCAGGCGCTGCCGGCGTTGCCGGCCCTGCAGCGCCTGCTGCACGCCGCGGCGCTGGCCAACGACAGCCGCGTCCACGACGGCCAGCTGATCGGCGACCCCACCGAGGGTGCGCTGCTGGCGCTGGCCGCCAAGGGCGGCGTCGCCGCCGAGCATCTCGCGCAGCAGCGGCCGCGCATCGCCGAGATTCCGTTCGACTCGGCGTACAAGTTCCAGGCCACCTTCCACCGCGACGGCGAGACCGTGCATGTCTGCGTCAAGGGCGCGCCCGACGTGCTGCTGGCGCGTGCCGGGAGCCACCTGGCCGACGAAGGCGAGGCGCCGATGGATGAGCGCGCGCGCGCCCATTGGGCGGCGGAGAACGAGCACCTGGCCGCTCAGGCGATGCGCGTGCTCGCGGTGGCCGGCAAGGACATCGCGGCGCGCGACTTCGACCCCGCAGGCGACCTGATGGCGCACATGGCCGATCTGACGCTCTACGGCCTGGTGGGCCTCATCGACCCGGCGCGCCCGGAGGCGCGCGAGGCCATTGCGCTGTGCCGGCGCGCCGGCATCGCGGTGAAGATGATCACCGGTGACCACCGCGCCACCGCGGCGGCGATCGCGCGCGACCTCGGGCTGGACGGCGAGGTGATGGACGGGCGTGAACTCGACGCGCTGGCGTCCGAGCCGCCCGATACGGTCTCGGCACGCATCCTGCGCACTGCCGTGTTCGCGCGCGTGGCCCCCGAGCACAAGGTGCGCATCGTGCAGGCGCTGAAGGCGGCAGGGCAGGTCGTGGCGATGACCGGCGACGGCGTCAACGACGCGCCGGCTCTGAAGACCGCCGACATCGGTATCGCGATGGGCATCACCGGCACCGCGGTCACCAAGGAAGCGGCGACCATGGTGCTGACCGACGACAACTTCGCGACCATCGTGCGCGCGGTCAGGGAAGGCCGTGCGATCTACGACAACATGGTCAAGTTCGTGCGCTTCCAGCTCTCGACCAACATGGGTGCGATCCAGACCGTGCTGGGCGCCAGCCTGCTCGGCTGGACGACACCGTTCACCGCGATCCAGATCCTGTGGATCAACATCATCATGGACGGGCCGCCGGCCATGAGCCTGGGCGTGGAGCCGGCGCGCGCGGGGCTGATGGACGACCCGCCGCGCCGCTCCGACGCGCACATCCTGACGCTGCCGCGCCTGGCCCGGCTGTTCGTCTACGGCCTGACGATGGCGGTGGGTACGCTGGCGCTGTTCCACCATGCCAAGCCGCAGGGCGAGGCCTATGCCCTGACGCTGGCCTTCACGGTCTTCGTGCTGTTCCAGTTCTTCAACCTCTTCAATGCGCGCGCCGAGCACGGCTCGGCCTTCGACCGCAATTTCCTGCGCAACGGCTGGCTGTGGCTGTCGCTGGCCGCGGTGGCCGCGCTGCAGGTGCTGGTGGTGCACTGGCCGCCGGCCCAGGACGTGTTCAACACCACCGGCCTGAAGCTGCGCGACTGGGGCCTGGCGGTGCTGGTCGCCTCCAGCGTGCTGTGGCTCGACGAGAGCCGCAAGCTCGGCCTGCGTATGCTGAAACACGTCCGGACGCGCCCCGCGCAGCGCCCGGCGGTCTGAATCAGGAGGGCGCATGCTCGACCTGCAGCGGATCGCAGCCCTGATTCCGGGCCAGTGGGAGCGTGTCATTGCCACCGTGCTGCTGCTGGCCGTCGGTTTCCTGGTCTCGCAGATGTGGACGCACTACCTCGGCCGCGGCGACGTGCCGGCGGAGCGGCGCCGCCTGCACATGGTGTGGGCCCGCAACGTCATCTGGGCGGTCGTGCTGTTCACGATCGTGTCGGTGTGGGCGTCGACGATCGCGGGCTTCGCCTTGTCGCTGGCCGCCGTGGCCGGTGCCACGCTCATCGTCAGCAAGGAACTGCTGCTGTGCGTGCTCGGCTACGTCTACATGAGCGTCGTGCGGCCTTTCAAGTTCGGCGACGTGATCGAGATCGGCACGGTGCACGGCCGTGTGATCGATGTCGACATGCTCGCGACCACCCTGGCCGAGCACGGCGACAGCGGCCTGCCGACGGGCAAGACGGCGGCCTTTCCGAACGCCTTGCTGCTGACGCTGCCGCTGAAGAACACCTCGTCGACCGGCGACTTCATGCTGCACTTCCTGCGCATCGCCGTTCCGGTGGAAGTTGCGCGGAACCTCGCGCAGATCGAGGCTGCCGCCACTGCGGCGGCGGTCGAGGCGACGAAGGCCTGGCAGACGCAGGCCGAGGCGCACTTCCGCCAGGTCGCAGACCAGAGCTTCGTCGAACTGCCCACCGGCCGCATCCGCGTGTTCTGGGACTTCGATGACCCCGAGCGCTTGCTGCTGTGCATACGGCTGGCTTGTCCGGAGAAGATGCGGCTCGAGGTCGGGCAGGCCATCTTCAAGGCCACCTGGCGGGCGATCGCGGCCGACATGCCCAGCCGTGACAACGAACGACAGGCCGTGCCGGAACCATGACCGCACGACGAATTCGCCGCATCGACCTCGCCCTGCAGGGCGGCGGCGCGCATGGTGCGTTCACCTGGGGCGTGCTCGACCGCCTGCTGGAGGACGAGCGCATCGAGTTCGATGCCATCAGTGGCGCCAGCGCCGGAGCGATGAACGCCGTGGTGCTGGCTGACGGCCTGGCGCGCGGCGGCCGCCGCGCCGCACGCGAGGCGCTGCGCAACTTCTGGAGCCGCGTCAGCAACGCCACCGGGCGCGGCCCGAGCGCCGCGCCGAACGCGCTGGCGCTGATGTTCGGCCAGGGCTGGCTGGCCGCGTCGCCTTGGAGCGCGATGCTCGAGCAGTTCGGTCGCTCGTTGGCACCGACGCAGTTCAACCCGCTGAACCTGAACCCCTTGCGCGACATCCTGGCCGCGGAAGTGGATTTCGAGCGCCTGCGCGCCTACCGCGGCGTGCGGGTGGTCGTCGGCGCCACCCAGGTGCGCACCGGCCGACTGCGCGAGTTCGGTCACGGGGAGCTGAGCGTCGATGTGGTGATGGCCTCGGCTTGCCTGCCGCTGCTGTTCCACGCTGTGGAGATCGACGGCGAGGCCTACTGGGACGGTGGTTACCTCGCCAACCCGTCGCTGCTGCCACTGGTGGCGCACAGCGCGACGCACGACCTGGTTCTGGTGCAGATCAACCCGTCGCGGCGCGAGGCGGTGCCGCGTCTGGTGCCCGAGATCGCCGACCGGCTCGACGAGATCACCTTCAACGGCAGCCTGGTCAAGGAACTGCGCGCGCTGGCGCTGATCCGCCGGCTGCTGCGTGAGGACGGTGCGGACCCCGAGCGACGCCGCGCACCGCTGTTCCGGCAGATCGCCGCGCTGCGCTTGCACCGCATCGAGGCAGGCGAGGACCTGGCACGCCCGGGGGCCACCAACCGGCAGGACGCCGGCTGGAGGCAACTCAGCCGCCTGCATCGCCTGGGCCGCGAGGCGGCCTCGGCCTGGATCGAGCAGAGTTTTGCGCACCTCGGTCGGCGCTCGACGCTGCCGCTCGAACCCTACCTGGTGGGCATTGCGCTGTGACAAGCCCCGTCAGTCGACGCCGGCACCGCTGCGTGTGGCGCACCCCATGCTGAGCATCGCGGGCATCCTCGTCTCGCTGCTGCTGCTGATGTGGTTCGCCTACCGCGGCGTCAGCGTGCTGCTGCTGGCGCCGCTGGCCGCGCTGCTGGCCGTGCTGGCGACGCCCGACGTGCCGCTGCTGGCCAGCTACACGCAGGTCTTCATGCCCGCGGCCGGCAGCTTCATCGCGCTGTTCTTTCCGCTGTTCCTGCTCGGCGCGCTGTTCGGCAAGCTGATGGAGGACTCCGGCGCGGCGCGCGTGATCGCGCTGCGCTTCGTCGACTGGCTCGGCGCGCAGCGCGCGGTGCTGGCGGTCGTGCTGGCTTGCGCGGTGCTGACCTACGGCGGCGTGTCGCTGTTCGTGGTGGCGTTTGCGGTGTACCCGGTGGCGCTGGAGCTGTTCCGCAGCGCCGGCGTGCCCAAGCGCCTGATTCCGGCAACCATCGCGCTGGGCGCCTTCACCTTCACGATGACCGCCCTGCCGGGTACACCGGCGATCCAGAACGCGATCCCGATGCCGTACTTCGGCACCACGCCGTTTGCCGCGCCGGGGCTGGGCATCATCGCCGCCTTGCTGATGCTGGGCGCAGGCATGTGGTGGCTGAACCGCCGCGTCAGCCGGGCGCAGGCGGCCGGCGAGGGCTTCGGTGCCGACGCGGTCGCGGACGCAGCACCGGCGCAGCCATCGGCCGAGGCGCCTGTGCCGCCCGTCCTGGAGCGGCGCATCCGCCCTTACGCGCAGGGCGAAGGCTACGACGTCGCCGAGTTGGGCCCGGGTGGTGCCGCCGCCTCGCCTCAGCCCGGCATCGCCGCCGCGCTGGCGCCCATCGTGGGCGTCGTGCTGCTGAACTGGCTGTTCAGCACGCAGTGGCTGCCGCGGCTGGACACCGCCTATTTGGCGCTGCCGCTGTACGGCGCCACGCGGCCGGAAGCGGTGATCGGCACCTGGTCGATCATCGCCGCGCTGGCGCTGGCCAACCTGGCCATGCTGGTCGGGCTGCGCAAGTTCCTCGCCGCGCCGAAGGCCACACTGGATGCCGGCGCCAGCGCCGCCGTGCTGCCGATCTTCAATACCGCCAGCCAGGTCGGCTACGGCGCGGTCATCGCCTCGCTCGCCGGCTTCGTGCTGATCCGCGACGCGGTGCTGGGCATCGCGCCGGGCTACCCGTTGGTGTCGCTGGCGGTGGCGGTCAACATCCTGGCCGGGGTCACCGGATCGGCCTCGGGCGGCATGAGCATCGCGCTGCAGACGTTGGGCAGCACCTACCTCGAGATGGGCCGCGCGGCCGGCATCGACGCGGCGCTGCTGCATCGCGTGACCACCATCGCCACCGGTGGCCTGGACACCCTGCCGCACAACGGTGCCGTGATCACGCTGCTGGCGATCTGCAAGCTGACACACCGGCAGTCGTACCTGGACATCTTCGTCGTCGCGGTGGTCTTTCCCCTCGGGGCGCTGGCGGCCGTGGTAGCGCTGGGTTCGATGTTCGGCGCGTTCTGACTGACGCCGATCACTGCGTACGATCCTCGGAACCGGGCCGTGCGCCGGCACTCTGTTCCTGATCGCATCGGCGGGACTTGTCGGGGGCCGAGGTGCTGGTGATCGTCGACATGTTCCCTGACAAGGTCGAGGGCCTGCTCGATGCGGATCGCGCTGCCCTCGATGCTGACCAATAAGATGGCGGTCTTGCACTGCATGGCGCGCTCGATCCGCGAACTCGCCGGGCTGAAACTCATCGAAGCACTGAGAGGACAAGCATGAACAGCAAACCCGAACGCGATGTGGAAAAGGCCTACCCCCTGCCCGACTTCATTGCGAAGTTGCGGCGCTTGGCCGATGCGCTCGAAGAGGGCAAACGCTTTGAAATCCAGATCGCGGGCGAAAGAATTTCGGTGCCGGCGCGGGCGATCTGCAATATCGAGCACGAGCGCGAAGGCGCGTTGGAAGAAATCGAATTCCAGATCAAATGGGAGCACCCGCGATGAACCGCGAACAGCAGAAATCCATCCTCGCCATTGCCCTCTACGCCGCCTTCGCCGACGGTGCCAAGCACGACCGCGAGCGCGAGGAAATCCGCCGCATCGCCGAGTCCCTGGGCGGCGAAGCAGAGGGCCCAGCCGATCTCGCGCGCCTCTACCAGGACGTGCTGCTCAAGCGCGTCAGCCTGGATGCCGCAGCCGCCGCGTTGCAAGACCCCGGCGAGCGCCAGTTGGCGTATGAAATGGCGGTGTGCGTGTGCGACGCCGACGGTCGCCAGAGCGAGGCCGAGCAACGCTTCCTGAACGACCTGAAAGCGCTGTTGAAGCTCGATGCCGGACAGTCCGCCGCCTTCGAGCGCGAGGCCGACGTCATGGTCGAACTGTCTGAGGCGGCGGCGCCTGCCGTCGTGGCAGGCGCCGCTGGCGCCACAGCGCCCGGCCCGGTGGTGGCGGCGCAGCCGAACGTGACCGAGGCGGAGCTGGACAAGACCATCCTCAACTTCGCCCTGATGAACGGCGCGCTGGAACTGCTGCCGCAGTCGTGGGCCTCCATGGCCATCATCCCGCTGCAGATCAAAATGGTGTACGGCATCGGCCGTGCCCACGGGGTCCAGCTCGATCAGGGCCACATCAAGGAATTCATCGCCGCCGCCGGGGTGGGGCTCACCTCGCAATATCTCGAACAGTTCGGCCGCAAGCTCCTGGGTGGCTTGCTGGGCAAGGCCGCCGGCAAGACCTTCGGCAGTATCGGCGGCGCGGCCACCGGCATGGCCTTCTCTTTCGCCACCACCTACGCACTGGGGCAGCTCGCCAAGCGTTATTACGCCGGCGGCCGCGTGATGAATACGTTGGTGCTCAAAGACACGTTCCAGACCCTGCTCGGCCCGGCCAAACAGATGCAGACGCAATACATGCCGCAAATCCAGCAGCAGGCGGGCACGCTCGACATGGCCCGGGTCATGGCCATGGTGCGCGGGGCTTGAACGGCTGCCGATACTTCGGCCTTCGACGCCGGGACCATGCGTTGCTCGCGTGCGAAAGGCCCGGGACGGCGGGCGGGCGTTTGGTCTGAAGGGGGTGATGCCCAGACCAACCTGCTCACCCTTGCGCTCGCCGCCGACCCCCACTTCGGTCCTCACATGGCGATCCCGGGCAAGGACAACGGCTTGGACATCGCGGGCCTGGTCGTGGACGGCCGATGGCTGCTGCTGGGCCTGCGCGGCCCGTTGCTGCGCGGATGGTCGGCGCTGCTCGAGACCGCGAAGGAAGCCAGCGGCGGCCAACTGCGCTTGGCGCCGCCGGGACGGCACGAAACCTGACCTTTAACGCGATATTCCGGGAATCTACACTCGTCGATCGCTGGTGCGCTGTCGTACAGACACGGCATGCAGCCTGGATCAGGCTCTTCGACACGCGGTCATGGTGCGAATCGTCACGACCATGCCGCCGAGAGTTCTGATCAGGCCGGCCGGTCCAGCGCTGGCGGCGCTCCGGGCGACCTCCGATTTCGTAACGCTGACTCCTTGAAACCATCATGAAACAAACCAAGAGCCCGACCAAGCCGCTCAACGCACAGCAGTTCCCGTTGCAGGCGCAAACCGATGCGACCGCCGGGCGAGACAAGGTCCGCGAGAACGTGCCTGTGCATGCGCCTCGTCAATCAAAGCGTCCCGTAGAAAGAACGAGCAAGGGCCGGACGGGCACCTGATCTTGGGGGGCCGTCGGATCGTGCCGCTCGCATCGACGAGCTCTATCGCCGACCCTGCGCAGCGTCCATCGTTGTAGGTGTCCCAGGTGTCCTGGGCGGCGGCGTGGACGAGCCATTCGTCTTCAGGCAGCGCCACGCCCTCAACAGTCTCTGGCCCAACTTCAGGCCCCTGGCAGCGCTCGAGCGAGTCCGCCCGGCGATGCCCGCGGTGTCGTCAGCAACCACTTCTCTCACAGTTCGAGTTTCCAGCATGGGGAAAATGACTGAAGCTGTGGCCGGAGCGCGTGCGCGTGCGTGCCTGCAACTTGCGCCCCAGCGGGTTCCGCGGGGTCGGGCAAAGATGGCCAATCATCACAGCATCATTCGCGTTCGCCGGTTGTGCCGACAAAGCAAGGTGCGGGGGTGACTGCGACCTCGCAATGTCGGCCATCAGCGGCTGTGCAACCCGGTTTCGCTGGTCGACACCCCGGCAGCCCACAATGACTCCGCGACGAGTTCGAATTTCCGCATGCCGCGCCGATGCTAAGGATTGACGGTACCTGCGTCACGCTCTTGCGCCTCACCGCTTGCCACGGTCAATAAGTTTCGGCACTACCCCGAGAACGATCAACGCCAGCAGCGTGCTCAGCACTGCCGTCGACTCCCGACCGAGTCCGCATGCGATACCGATCGCCGCCGTCATCCAGACGCCGGCTGCGGTGGTCAATCCTCGTACGTCGTCTTCGTCGCGATTCTTGATGATGGCGCCGGCACCGAGAAAGCCGATGCCTGCCACGACGCCCTGAATCACCCGACTCAGGTCGGGAAGCGTCATGCCGGCCTGCTGCGGCACGAGCACGAACAACGCCGCTCCCATTGCAACCAGCATGTGGGTGCGGACTCCGGCTGCCTTGCCCTGCTGCTCACGTTCGTACCCCAGCACGCCGCCGAGCACTGCCGCCAGTACCAGGCGCGTCAGGATGCGCGTGATCTGCTCGACATCCGCGGCGTCGGAGAACTCGGCCAGTACGGTATCGACAATTCGGTTCCACATAGCTTCTGCCTCGTTGCTGCCATCGGGCAGGCATCGAACCAGTTCAAGCCGGCGCCGGGCAAGAGCAGCATCGTAGTCGCAGGCGTTGAATATGCCGTTGAGCCCCAGGATAGCGCTGACGCACGGTCACGCCGGCCGTTGCCGTTGTTCGTGCGACGTGGCGCACAACAGCGTCTCCGAGCGACCTTTTAGGGTCGCGCAGTGGATGGCTCAGGCAAAGCGAACTGGTCAGTTCCGGGGCGCCGGCCGCAACATCTCACGGTGCAAGCCCCAATGCTCGACAGCGGCGACGAGCACGATCGATTCGCCATCGTTGACATGGGCGTCGACTTCTGCAAGCTCCACACACAGCCGCAGCAACCTCACGCGCAGCACGGGGTCTTGTATTTCGCCCATCAGATCGGCCAACGTGCGCTCGTCCACAGGGCAGGCGTCGGCCCACTTCAACTGGTCGCTCGAGAGCAGGTCTTCGCAGAAGGTATCCAGCAGTGCGTGCAACTCATGCCGCGCCAGGCCCAGCTGCTCATGCACGACCAGACGGTCGAGCAACTCGATCTCGGCGTCACCGATGTCGCCGTCGGCCACCACGATCAGGGCGACGATGCGAGCGGCCGCCTGCGGGCTGTTGGCGGGATAACTGCGCATGATGGGTCTCCCTTGGGTGCTGGCGGTGGCGATTCAGTCGAAGATGTTGCTCAGCCAGGACTTCTTGCGGCCGCCCTGCGGGCCCCGACCGTGCTCGTAATCGGAGTCCGCAAACTGGGGCTGCGATCGGGCGGCGGTGTTGACGGTTGGGGCCGGCGGTGCCAGCGTCGCCGAGCGCTCGATCAGCTTGTCGAGTTCGCCGCGGTCCAGCCAGACGCCGCGGCATTGCGGGCAGTAGTCGATCTCGACGCCCTGGCGGTCGCTCATCACGAGCGCGGTGTCGGTGCAGGTCGGGCATTTCATGAGGTATTCCTGGTGAGGGTTCATTCATCCGAGCTGCCGAAGCCGAACAGGCCGAGCAGGCTCGTGAACAGGTTGAAGATCTAGACGTACAGCTTTCGAGTTCAGCGTTCGTGACTGATGAAGCGATGGCGCATGCGGCGGGAATCACTGCCTCGGCGCCACAGGCGCATGACGAAGCGCGCTGCGCGCGCCAGCGCGTTGTCCAGCGCAGTGCGCCAGTCGCTGGCCACGGAGGCGACGACCACCGACCCTGCGCCATCGGTCCGGAGTTCCACCTGGCAGCGCTTGTCGATGCCGCCCCGCGGCCCGTTCACGTCCGACATCTGCACCTCGGCCCGCGGCACCAGCCAGCCCAGGCGTCGCAGCACGAAGCGCACACGACGCTCGGTCAGGTCGCGGAGGTCGGTGGCTTGCGGATGGCGGGACTTGAAGAGCACTTGCATCACGGATCTCCAGCGGTTGAGGGACAGACGAAATGTGGGGCGCCTGGCGGCTCTGGAAAAGCAGCCTTTCAAGAACGCGAACATCGGATAAACCTGAACATAGGACGGAGCTTCGGCCGCAGACTTCGGGGTTTGGTGGCTCCGGCTGGCAAGCGTTGCAGCGCGCGGGCCTTCTTGGCACGTCATCCTCTGGAGAAACACCCGATGCCCAACGCTCGAACCGCCAATGCCGTCCGTCTGGAGTTCGCGCCTGACTCCCTGGTTCAATCCAATCTGTCAGGGGCGGCCTTCACCGGCGACTGGCTCTGGGTGGCGGGCGACGAAGCCTGCGGCCTGGACCGCCTTCGCCTGCTCGACCCCGTCGGCCGCGAGGCCTTGCGCTTTGGCGAGGTGCGCGACTTCCCGCTTGCCGATCTGCTGGACCTGCCCGGCGCGGCCGGGGAAGAGGCCGACCTGGAAGGCATGGCCGTGGCCGGCGGCTTCTTGTGGGTGGTCGGCTCGCATGGCCTGAAGCGCAAGAACGCCAAGCCGGACCGGGGCCACGCCGACAACGCCAAGCGGCTGGCGAAGGTGGCGCTGGACGGCAATCGGCGTCTGCTGGCCTGTCTGCCCATCGAGCCCGACGCCCAGGGCGAGCCTTGCCTGGTGCGGCAGGCCAAGGACGGCCGGCGAGCGCTGCGCCTGAGGGGTGACGCGCAGACGAACCTGCTCACCCGTGCGCTTGCCGATGACCCCCACTTTGGGCCGTACATGGCCATCCCGGGCAAGGACAACGGATTTGACATCGAAGGCCTGGCGGTGGACGGCCACCGGCTGCTGCTGGGCCTGCGCGGCCCGGTGCTGCGCGGTTGGTCGGCGCTGATCGAGATCGCGGTGGAGCCCCGCGGTGACCAGCTGCGCTTGGCGCCCCTGGACGACAGCGGCACGCTGATCCGCAAGCATTTCCTGGAGCTCGACGGCCTGGGCGTGCGGGACCTGCACTTCTCCGGCGACGACCTCTACATCCTGGCCGGCCCGACGATGGTGCTGAACGGCGACATCTGCGTCTTCAAGTGGCCGGCCGCCCGGCCCTTGCTGGCCGCCAACCGCGAGCCGGTGCGCTTCGAGTCGGGATTGACCGAGTCGGTGCCGCTGCCGCACGGTCGCGGCACCAACCGCGCCGAGGCCATCTGCGACCTGCCGCCGGCGCTGTCGGGCGGCAAGGCGCGCTGGCTCGTGCTGTACGACGCGCCCGGTGCTGATCGCAAGGAGGGCGAGCACACCGTCTTCGGTGATCTGCTGCGCCACGATTGATACCCTTCGCCGCCTGTCTCGATAGCTCATGTCCAGATGCCCCGAGCTCGAACCCGCGGCACCGCTCCAGTTCGTCATCAACGCGGCAGCGGGCAGCAGCGACGCGGAGAAGAAGCGCGAAGTCATCGAATCCGCGCTGCGGGATGGTGGACGGCGAGGTGACCTGCTGTTCTGCAGCCCCGCCGAGCTGTCCGGCGCAGCGCACCGGGCTGCAACCAAGGCCACCGCTGACTGCACGGCCGTGGTTGCCGTCGGCGGCGACGGCACCCTCAATACGGTGGCACAGGCCGCGCACGCCGCGGGCTGTGCCATGGGGGTGGTGGCGCAGGGCACGTTCAATTACTTCGCCCGCACGCATGGCATTCCCACTGACCCAACAGAAGCGGTCAGCCTGCTGCTGCGTGCGGCGCCGGCGCCGGTTCAGGTGGCCAGCATCAACGACCGCGTGTTCCTGGTCAACGCCAGCCTCGGGCTCTATCCCGACCTGCTGGAAGACCGCGAAGCCTACAAAGCCCGCTTCGGCCGCAGCCGCTGGGTGGCGTTCGTGGCGGCCTGTGCGACGCTGCTGCGCGCACAACGCCGGCTGCGACTGCACATCGAGATGGGTGGCACGGTTCGCGACGTGCAGACCTTGACACTCTTCGTGGGCAACAACCGGCTGCAGCTGCAGCAGTTCGGTGTGGAGCCGGAGGACACCCTGGCCGGCACGCCCGGCCACGGCAGCATGGCTGCGCTGATGCTGCGCCCCATCGGAACGTTGTCGATGATCGGGCTGATGCTGCACGGCGCGATGGGCAGGCTGGGCGAAGCCGCCGGCGTGGAGGGCTTCGAGTTCCAGCACATGGTGGTGCGGCCCACGCTCGCTCCCGGCCGCACAGAGGTCGTGGTGGCGTTCGACGGTGAGGTGGCACGCATGCGCTCGCCCATCGACATTCGTGTGCTGGACAAGCCCTTGTACCTGCTCCAGGCCATCGGAGCAGCGGGCGTGGCAGATGCGCCAGAAGATTCGGCATGAGTGTCCTGCTGCAAATCTCCGACACCCACTTCGGCACCGAACAGCCCCATGTGGTCGAGGCCCTGGTCACACTGGCAGCCCAGCAGCGGCCGGATGTGGTGGTCCTGTCGGGCGACATCACGCAGCGTGCGCGGCCGGCCCAGTTTCGCGCGGCAAGGGCCTTCGTCGACCGATTGGGCTCGCCGGTCCTGGCGATCCCCGGAAACCACAACATTGCGCTGTTCGACCTCTGGGCCCGCCTGACCCGCCCCTACGCGCGCTACGCCGCGGCATTCGGGGCCGAGCTCGAGCCCGTGCACACGTCGCAGGATCTTCTGATCGTCGGTGTCAACACCACGCGAGCATGGCGTCACAAGAACGGTGAGGTGTCCGCGGCGCAGATCGATCGTGTGGCGAAGCTGCTGACCGCGGCCAGCCCGCGGCAGTTGCGCGTGGTGGTGGTGCACCAGCCCGCGGCCGTGACCCAGGCCCGTGACCGGCCTAACCTACTGCGCGGCCACGGGGTTGCCAAGCGGGTCTGGTCGGCAGCAGGGGCCGACCTGGTGATGGGCGGGCACATTCATCTGCCCTACACGCGGGCGCTGAACGGGCTGGCGCGGCGACTGTGGGTGGTTCAGGCCGGAACTGCCATTTCGTCGCGCATCCGCCGAGAGGCGCCCAATTCGGTGAACCTGGTGCGATGGGGCCAGGCCGTTGGCGGGGGTGGGGCCCAGGCGCAGAACAGGCCCGACGCTGGGGACTGCTGCTTCATCGAGCGGTGGGACTTTGCAGGTCGCGATCTCGGCTTCGTTCGCACGGCGGTCACGCCCGTGCAGCCTGAGCGAACCTGATCGCGCGGCAGTGCCGGCCACGGCGTGGTGTCGTCGCTCTCCTGCGTGCGCCGTACCGCGAGCCGCGTGCACTGCCCGCCTGTCACTTCGTATTTCCCGAATTTCTGCTCCCGTTGAATCTGCTTTTTTCGGCTTTGCGTTGGCGACAAAGTCCAGCTGTCGCAACTTCCCTGGGGGCTGACCATGAAGCTTCACTTTCGCTCCAACGATCTCGAAGGCCAGCTCTGGCAGCAGCGCACTGCGGACAGGCTTCGCCGGGCGCTGGGGCGCCTGTACGGGCTGGTGGCACGCATCAAGGTCAGGCTTGACGACGTCAACGGGCCTGCAGGCGGCGTCGACAAACGCTGCAACGTCGAAATCCTCGTGCACGGGAGCAGCCCCGTGGCCGTCAGTGCCACGGCCCGAACCTGGCAGGACTCGGTCGAGGCGGCGGCATCCCGGATGCGTCAGCGGGTCGTCCTGCAACTGCACCGGGTGACGGTGCTGGAGCATCAACCCAGTGCGCTGGTGCCCGCCCGCGCAGGCGTGGTGACTCCTGCCGCCGGTGCCCGCTCGCTGCGTCGGTTGCAGTTGGATTAGCAAGCGTTCGCGGCGGCCAACCCAGCCAGCAGCAGGCGGCGATTCGTCTGCCTTGGCACCCATCACAACCTCGACACCGAAGGCACTTCTCCATGCGCAGCTATCCCCACAACAGCCCTGAAGCCGCCGCGCGCATCGTCGCGCTGGTCCTCATCTCCGACGGTCATGTGTGCAGCTCCGAGTTCGACATCCTCAAGCAACTGGGCGCCGAGCGTGAACTGGGCCTGGAGCCCCATCTCCTGCCGCACATCGTTCACACGCTGTGCGAAGAACTGCTGATGGGTGGGTACGAAACGGGTTCGCTCATGGGCAACGTCGATGACAGCGCCTTGGCGTCATTGATGGCCGAGATCTCCGATCCGGCGCTGCAAAGGAAGGTGATGCGTCTGTCCTTGGCCGCGGCGCGGGCCGATGGCCATCTGGCCGACGGTGAAACCCTGGTCGTAGAGGCCGCCCGGCGCCATTGGCAGTTGATTGAGGGTGAAGAGCCGAGCGCCCCCCGATCGGCGCAGCGCCACGCCGCCTGACCGCGGCTGACACAACGCGTTCAAGGTCGTGCCGCAGCCACCACCTGCATCACCAAGGGGTGGTGCTGTCCTCGGCGTGAGCGGATGGCGTGGATTTCTTCCAGCACACCGTCGCAACGGCCCAGGAGCCGCAGGCCACGCATCAGCGCCGCGTCGGCGGCGCCAAAGCGGCTGACCGGAAACACGCCGAGGCCTCTGGCGGCAAACAAGGCAAGCAGCGCACTGTCCTCGAACTCGCCGGCGATGTGCGGCCGCAGTCCCTGCGCATCGAACCAGCGGTCCAGCCGCGGCCGCAGGGCCGAGTGCCCCGTGGGAAGCAGCACGGGCAGCGTTGACAGCGACTGCGGAAACCCCGCCACGGCGGCTTTTTGCACCAGGGCCGAGGGACCGTACCAGTCGACCGGCGACTCGACCAACTGCTCCCCCGTCAAGCGCAGATTCGGGTTGTGGGGTGCAGGTTGCCCCGCCAACACCAGATCCAGGTGATGCATCGCCAACTCTCCCAGCAGTTGTTCGAACTCGCCTTCATGGCAGAGCAGCCGCAGCGTCGGCGTTGCCAGGATCGGCGCCAGCAGCGCGTGCGCCGCCAGCTTGGAGATGCCGTCGGACAGTCCGACGGCCAGGCGTGCGACCTTGCCGCTGGCGGCCTCGCGAACCTCGTCCGGAATGAGCTGCCCCAGCTGGAAGATCTCCTCGGCCCGGGCAAAGGCGGCCTGGCCGGCCTCGGTCATCGCGACGCCGCGGCCGGCGGGCTTGAGCAACTGGTGGCCGAGTGCCTTCTCGAGTTCCCGCACCTGGGCACTGATGGTCTGCACCGCCATGTCCAGCCGCTCGGCTGCACGCGCGAAGCCGCCTTCCTTGGTGACGACCCAGAAGTAGTACAAGTGTCGGTAGTTGAGCATGGCTGCTTCACATCGGAAAAGGCGAAGTTTACGTCTGCCCAAAGCTGGTTTGTTCGAAAGGCGATCCGCGCGAGACTGGCACCTGCGCCGTTATCAAGGGGGATCGATCATGTTCTACGCAATCAGCTGGTTTGTCGTGTTGGGCCTGCTGGCGCTTTGGTCGCTGGGCGCCTGGGCCTTTCACGCCGTCGCCGTCTGGGCGGTCTCCAATGCAGGCGCGCTGACTGGCGCCACAAAGGGGGTCGAGAGTCTTCGTCTGCCGGATTGGTTGGCGCCCTGGGTGCCAACGGAGATCGTGCAGGCGATGACCTCGCTGCTTTCTGGCCTGGCCCCAGCTATAGAGAGTCTGTTGCAAACGGCGCCATCGCTGGCTGGCGGCCTGAGCGTCGCAACCTGGGTGATCTGGGGCCTGGGCAGCGTGCTGCTGGTCCTGCTGGGGGCGGGCCTGCACCTGCTCATTGCGATGTGGCGCCGCCGCGGTGGCGGCTCTGGTCCCCAGCCGCGCCCGCCGGTGGCCGCTTGACGAGTTGGCGTTCCTTAGACGGGCCGACGCGACGACAGCACGCAGATCGGGCCTTGTGACGGCCCGCGGGGCAGGACATCGCCGGCCGGCGATGGCGCGCCAAGCGAAGTTGCTTCCGGGTCTGATCGTGGCGCTGGCGCTCGGGCCGAACCCTGAGCTTCCAAGGTGGCGTGGAAGCCCGCGCTTGGCGCGTGTTTGTGTCTACAGTGCCCGATCATGAACATACTCATTTTTCTCGGCGGGCTGATCCTGCTGGTCTTCGGCGCCAACGTGCTCGTGCGCGGCGCGTCCAAGCTGGCCCTGTCATTCGGCATCAGCCCGCTCGTCGTCGGACTCACCATCGTCGCCTTCGGCACCAGCGCGCCCGAGGTCGCGGTGAGTGTCGGTGCCGTGCTCGACGGCAAGACCGACATTGCCATCGGCAACGTGGTGGGCAGCAACATCTTCAACGTGCTGTTCATCCTGGGCATCAGTGCGCTGATCGCGCCGCTGGTGGTCAACATCCAGCTGATCCGTCAGGAAGTGCCGATCATGATCGGCGCCAGCCTGCTGCTGCTGGCGCTGGGGTTGGACGGCCGACTGTCGTTCTTCGACGGTGGCATTCTCTTCGTGCTGCTCGTGTCGTACACGGGGTTCCTGATCGTGCAGTCACGGCGTGAGACACAGGCCGCCAAGGATGAGTACGCCCACGAGATCAAGCCCGCCGTGGCGGGTGCGTGGGACGACCGACTGCCCGCACAGCTGCTGCTGATCGGTGCCGGCCTGGCGGCGCTGGTGTTCGGATCCGAATACCTGGTGCAGGCCTCCGTCACCTTCGCCAAGGCCTTGGGCGTGAGCGACTTGATCATCGGCCTGACCATCGTCGCCGCCGGTACCAGCATGCCCGAGGTGGCCACCAGCATCACCGCTGCCATCAAGGGTGAGCGCGACATCGCGGTGGGCAACGTGGTCGGCAGCAACACCTTCAACATCCTGGGCTGCCTGGGCCTGTCGGGCCTGGTGTCGGGTGACCTTGGCCTGGCCATGGCGCCGTCGCTGCTGGCCTTCGACATCTGGGTCATGCTGGCCGTGGCGCTGGCTTGCCTGCCGGTCTTCATCACCGGCCGCGAGATCGCGCGCTGGGAAGGCGGCGTCTTCCTCGGCTACTACGTCGCCTACGTGGCCTACCTGATCCTGGCCGCGCAGCAGCACGCCGCGCTGCAGGCGTTCTCGGGCGTCATGCTCGGCTTCGTGGTTCCTTTGACGGTGGTGACGCTGGTGGTGGTGGTGATCCGCCGTCCGGCGGCAGCCAGCGCGCCGTGAGTGAGTCGATGAGCGCTCAGGGCAACCTGCTCAGTCCCCGCCGTGCCTTGCAGGTCGACGTTGGAGAGGGGCATCGATCGCGTCGCAGCGCCTGCGCGGCCCCGTGCGCGCGCAACCCGCCGCTGAAGGATTGCGCCAGCATCTTCGCCGAAGCCCGTAGTGCGGTGGTGCGGCTGCGGAAGACGCGCTGGCGGCGCGCTGACGTAGAGGCGACATGACGGAGTCCATCGTGCAACGGCTGCGCGAAACCGCTGCGACCCTGCCCGCCGACAGGGTGTCGATGCAAACCCTGGCGCAAGCCCACGGGCCTGCCGCACACGGTGCCTGGCTGTTGCTGATGGCAGTGCCGTGTCTCCTGCCCGTGCCTGGCGTCGGCACGGTGCTCGGCCTGGGGATGGCCGCGCTGGCGACGGCGATGTGGCGGGGTCAGTCCTCTGCATGCCTTCCTCGGCGGGTGGCTGAACTCGAGCTCTCACGTCCCTGGGCGCAGCGGGTGCTGGGCATGCTTGCGTCTGCCTATTGCGTGGCCGGACGCTTCGCCAGGGCCCGGCTGAGCCACCTTGCATCGGCGGAAGGACGGTCATGGACCGCCGCCGCCATTGGGTTGATGGCTTTCATCGTCGTGATGCCGATCCCCTTCGGCAACGTGCTCCCGGCGCTGGCGCTGATGCTCATCGGGCTGGGGCTGGTGTTTCGCGATGGTGTTGCGATTGTCCTGGGGCTGGCGCTGGCGGGACTGGCGATTTGCGTCACCGCAGGCGTCATGCTGATGGCATGGGCCTGGGGAAGTGACTGGCTGCTGGGCTGGCTTTTGGTTTGAACGGAACTCTCAAATGATCTACGCGACCCTCAAGACCGTTCATCTGCTGTCCATCATTGTGTGGATCGGTGGCATGGTGTTTACGCACTTCTTCCTGCGTCCCGCCGTCGCCCAACTCGAAGCGCCAGTCCGGTTACGGCTCATGCACGATGTGCTCGGCCGCTTCTTCCAAGCCGTGCTTGTGGCCTCGCTGCTGACGCTGGCCAGCGGCGTGTGGATGCTGGGTCGTGTGGCCAAGCAGGTCGTGCAGTCGGGGGGCAGTTTCGATATGCCGCTGGCCTGGACCGTCATGGGGGTGCTGGGCGTCGCGATGGTGGCGATATTCATGCACACCCGCTTCGCGCTCTACAAGAAGCTCGGCCGGGCCGTCGCAGCGTCCGAGTGGGGCGCCGGTGGTGCCGCCCTGGCACAAATTCGCACGTGGGTCTCGATCAACCTTGGCCTGGGAGTCCTGGTGTTGCTCATCACGCTGTTGCGCTGATCGGCATCAGTCCGCCCTTGAAACCAGTCATTGGCATGGCGATCTTCTGATCGAATCGTATGACCGGAAGTGGCCGGTCAGAGCCGCCCGCCAGCAGCAGCTTCCCAGCTGCTCAGTCTGCGCAGATTTCGGCGTCGAAGCTCGCCGTTTGTGGCTGGAAATCGCTCAGATCTGCGACTGTTACAAGTCCCGACAGACCATATTCCTGGGGTTCAAGGCGAGCGAGCAAACTTGCACAGTCCCGACAGGGTGTTGAGCGATTAAAAGCGGGGCCAGTTCCCAGGTGAGGCCCGACAGACCTTATTCCCGCCGATCATGCGCTCAGCCGCCGATCATCACTGTCGGCAGGCCGAGCACGATGCTGCCGCCATGGGCCGTGCTGTCGCCCACACGGGCCGCTGGCCGGCCGCCGATGAGCACCGTCGCCGAGCCCTTGACGATGTTGTCGGGCGGACCGACGCAGACCGCGTTGTCGCCGACGACCGCCGCCGGTAGCTTGCCGATCAGCACCGTGGCCACGCCGGGTCCGATCACCGGGCCGCCCACGTGCGGGATCGGCGGCACGCCCGGGGTCACCATCGGGCAGACGTGCATGTCGGTCAGGCGGGCGGCGGGGGGCATGGCACCGGCTCCTCAGTTGATCATGACCATCGCGCCCTTGACCGTGGTCTGACCCGACGCCGACAGCTCGGCGGTTGCCGAGCCCTTGGCAACCAGACCCACCTGAGCCGTCGCGTTGACGTTCAGACCGACGATCTTGACGTCGTCCTTGGACGACAGCGACAGTGCGCCCACCGCATCGATGCTGATGCTGCCCTTGGCGCTGAGCTTGATGTCCTTCGGGCTGTCGACCGTGACACCGCCACTGCCGAGCTCAAGCTTGTTGCCGTGCTGATCGGTCAGGGTGATGGACTTGTCCTTGTCGCTGAGCACGACGACGTTGCCGGCAGGCGTCTTGACCGTGATGACCTTGTTTTCGTCGTCAAAGGTCAAGCTGGCCTGGCAGCGGGTGACGATGGTCTTGATGTTGTTCGCGGCTTCGAGCGGCCGCGGCGGCACATTTTTCGCGCTGTAAAGGCTGCCGAGCACGACCGGGTGCGCGGGGTCGTCGTCGAACCAACCGAGCACGACCTCGTCGCCGATCTCGGGCAGGAAGAAGGCGCCAAAGGTACTGGAGGCGTGGAACTGCATCAGGCGCGCCCAGACATGGTCCACGCCGGCCGTGGGTACGCTGACCTGGATGCGGTGCTCCTGGTCGGGATCACCGTCGAGCTTGACGACCAGACCCACGTGCAGGCCCTTGATACCCGGCACCAGCCCCGCGGCCGGTGGCGCGAGGATGTCGTCGCGCTCTGCGAGCCAGCTTGCCGGGCTGCCGAACTCTGCCTGGGTGGTCCAGTCGCCCGCCTCGATCGTGTGCGTCAGGGCGGTGACGAGCACATTGCCGCTGAAGCGTTCGCCCACGCCCTTCAGGTCGATCAGCTTGCCCACCGCGGCCAGCGCGCTGCCCTGGAAACTCATGCTGCCGCGCAGCCGCGACAGGCCGGACTTGAGCTGCTGCGCCTTGGCCCAGGCCGTGAGCGCATCGGCGCTCAGTGCGGCGCCGCTTTGCAGGCCGAAGGTCTTCAGCCCCAAGACCTTGGCCAGCGTGGCGCTGCCGAGGTTGCCCTGCGCGGGCAGCCGGGCCGGGCTTGCCGGGGCACCCTGAAGCAGGACCTGGTTTTTCTTGTCCCAAGCCTGGGCCTGCACGTTGGCGTACTGGTCCTGGGCGTCGATCTCGCCCTGGAAGGCGGTCAGGCTCTCACCGTACTTGACCTCCAGGACCGCGTCGCCCGCAGCCTCGGGCACGGCGACAACGACCTTGCCGTCTTCGACCGACAGCAATTGGCCGTTGGCTTCTGCACGAATGAGCATGAAGTCCCAGTCGCTGCAGCAGTGCTGGATCAGTTCAGCATGGACGGGTGTCGTGCCCTGCACATCGGCCGTCAGACCGGCGTCGCCGATGAGCTGGCTCATGACGTCGGCGTCTGACTTGTCGCGGAAGATCGCGTTCTTGCGCCCCACGGTCATCTTGACCGCCTTGTCGCGACACTCGACCGTCAGTCGCGCGTCGTAGGCGCCGCCGATGCTCAGGCCCTGGCGCACCACGATTCCCTTGAAGATCGTGTGCTCCTCGTTGCCGTAGCCGGCCTGGAGCTCGATTTCGGCGCCGGGCACGAAGTCGGCCATTTCGCTGAGCGCAAAACCTTGCGTGGGCATGTCGCCGTCCGCGAACACCAGGGTTGCGCTGGGCACGCGGTTGATGGCGCGGCGTACCGTGACCGAGATGAGTCCTGTGCGCTCGGACACGCTCGTGCCATGGCTTTTCACGGTGACGCGCACCGGGCCTTCGATGTCTTGCAAGGGCGAGGGGGGCATGGCGCGGTTACTCCAGCAGTGAAAAATCGACCTGCTGCACGGGTCAGAGGCGCCGGCGGTCGGACGGGCCGATGACTGCGGCGACTTCAGTGTAGTGGCCAGGGTCGACGTCGACGCGTCGACGCGATCTCACGACAGGGGCAGGGCTGCAACCTCGCGCTCCTGTTTGGGGTGGCTGAGGTTGGGCGAGGAACGATTGAGCACGCGAAAGGCTTGTATCTGGCATTCCGACTCATCGATCTCCCGGTGGAAGCCAGATGAGGCTGGCCACCAAAGCGATAGCCTTGTTCGCTCGCTCTCCCCGACTGCGCAAATGGCAGTGCGTTTGAACGACTCTTGCGCATGGCGTGGAGCCGTCAATCACCGGCATCAGTGATAGTCCTCTTCACGCTGGTGGCGTACCGCCAGCACCACGACTTTTGACGGGCTGACGATTTCGAACAGAGCGACATACCCGGTACCGCCGAACGGAATGATCAGTTCCCGCTGGGCTGGGTTCTGAGCCGCTTTGCGGAAGCTGAAGGGCGTGATCGCCAGCCTGTGCTGTGCCGTCGCTCGGGTCGCGTCGATCGCAGCTTGGGCGCGGTCAAGGTCTTCGGTCGTCTCGGCCCGGTCGAGCAAGAAGTCAAAGAGGCTTTCCAGATCAGCTTCAGCTGCTGGAGACAACTCGACGACGAAGCTCATCGACCGAGCTTCTTGCGCTTGGCGTCAAGCTTGGATTGCAGTCGCTGCAGGACGGCGTCAACGGGCGCCGAAACGCCTGCCCGGTGGTACTCCTCAGACGCAGCCTGCGCCCGAGCATGGAATGAGGTCTGGATGCGCCTGAACGCGATGGCGTCTCGCACAGTCGCTTCGACGAAGTCGGTCAGGGTCTCGCCCTGCCTGAGAACGGACTCGAGTTCAGCACGCAACTCTGGTTCGACGCGGATTTGGGGTATGACAGCAGACTTCATGGATAGAGTGTATTGCGTTTGAGTTACGGCTGCAGCGGACCTCGTCGGCGTGCCCGCCCGACAGGAAGGCAGAGGTCGCTTGTCGGCCAGGGGCCCACACACGTGGGGCTCCGGTTTCGGGCATGCGCGGCCCAGGGGGCACCACCTGTCATGATCATCGGAGAGGAATAACCAGCGGGTCAGGGCACATGCAGGACAAGGACAGCGCGGCATTGCAGGCCGCCATCGAGGCACTCGTTGCCCAGCGCGCGACGCTGGGCGACGAAGTGCTCGAACTGGTCACGGCCCCGCTGCGCGCGCGGCTGTCCAGCCTGCTGCGGCCGGCCGGGTTGCAGCACCGGCAGGTGACCGTGCTGTTTGCCGACGTGGTCGGCTCCACCGTCCTGGCCCAGGGCATGGACGCCGAAGAAACGCTGGCCATCCTGAGCACAACCTTGCGGCGCATGGCCGACATCGTGCAAGCCCACCAGGGCCGCGTGCTGCGCTTCACCGGTGACGGCGTGAAGGCTGCGTTTGGCATGGACGAAGCGCGCGAGGACGATGCCGAGCGTGCCGTGCGCGCTGGTCTTGCCATCTTGGCGGCCGGGCGCGAACAGGCCGAAGTCGCCCAACGCCAGCACGGCATCACCGACTTCGCGGTGCGCGTGGGCGTGCACACCGGTGACGTGGCCCTGGGCGCCGGCGTCGAGGCCGACAACACCGCCATGGGCGCGGCCGTGAACATTGCAGCCCGCATGGAGCAGACCGCGCTGCCCGGCACGCTGCGCATCAGCCACGACACCTGGAGCCAGGTGCGCGGGCTGTTCGACCTGCAGGCGCAAGCGCCGCTGCAGGTCAAGGGCATCGACGCGCCCATGGTGACTTACCTGGTCAGCGGCGCGCTGGAGCGCAGCGTGGCCAACGTCGAACGCGGCCTGCAGGGCCTGCGCACGCCGATGGTGGGCCGCAGCGCGGAACTGCAGCGCCTGCTGGACGCCGTCTCCCACGCCCGAGAGACCCGGCACTTGCAGGTGCTGACGCTGCTCGGCGACGCCGGCCTGGGCAAGAGCCGCTTGCTGCGCGAACTCACGGCCCGCTTGAACGACTGCCGCGTCCTGGCCCTGCGCTCGCAGCCCGACGGCATGCTGCGCCCCTGGGGCCTGCTGCGCAGTCTGCTGGCCACGCAGTTCAGCGTGGCCGACACCGACAGCGCCGAGGTCGCACGGCGCAAGGTCGAAGGCGGCTTGAGCCCCTGGTTCAACGAGCGCGGCGAGGGTCAGGCGCAACTCATCGGTCAGCTCTCGGGCCTGGACTTCGGCGACAGCCCGCACGTCCGCGGCCTGGACCCGCGCAGCTTGCGCGATCAGGCCTTCGACGCGCTGCGCGCCTACCTGCAGGCGCTGGCGGCCCAGGGCCCGCTGCCGGTGCTGATCATCGAAGACCTGCATTGGGCCGACGACGGCTCGCTGGACCTGCTGCAGCACTTGCTGGCCCATGCGGCCGCGTTGCCGCTGGCGCTGGTGATGACCGCCCGGCCCACGCTGCTGGCGCGCCGGCCGGACTGGGCCACGCCCGAGGCGACGGTGCCGTTGAGCCCATTGGCCGCCGCCGACGGCGACACGCTGGCCGCAGTGCTGCTGCAGCGCATCGCGCCGCCGCCGCCAATGCTGACGGAGCTGATCGTCCGCCGCGCCGAAGGCAACCCGTACTACATGGAAGAGTTGGTGCGCCGGCTCATCGACGACGGCGTCATCGTCACCGGCCATCCGCACTGGACCGTGCAAGCCGACCGGCTGGACACCCTGCGCCTGCCCACCACGCTGGTCGGGCTGCTGCAGGCGCGGCTGGACGCACTGCCGGCCGCCGAACGACAAGCCGCCCGCCAGGCCAGCATCGTCGGCCATGTCTTCTGGGACGACGCGCTGCAGGCACTGGATGCAAGGGCACCGCAGGCCCTGCCGGCGCTGCAGCGCGCCGCATTCGTGAAGGCCCGCGATACCAGCGACTTCGAAGGCACGCCCGAGCGCCAGTTCGACCACCACCTGCTGCACCAGGTGACCTACGACACGCTGCTGAAGGCCGAACGCAAGCTGGGCCACGGCGCGGCCGCACGCT
Organism: Rubrivivax sp.; assembly: GCA_030653385.1. Lineage (GTDB taxonomy): Bacteria > Pseudomonadota > Gammaproteobacteria > Burkholderiales > Burkholderiaceae_C > Rubrivivax. The sequence goes on from JAURZM010000008.1 coordinate 27,905, forward strand.
GGCTGGCAGAGCGCACCCAAGGCCGCGGCGCAGAGTTCCTGGCCATGACCGGCGAACACGCGGAACAGGCAGGCGAGACGGCGCTGGCCATCGACTGCTTCGAACAGGCGGGCACCGAGGCGCAGAAGCGATTTGCCAACGCCGCCGCTGTGTCGTGGCTGCGCCGCGCGCTGGCGCTGCTGGGCGAATCGGACCCGGTTCGCCGTTTCCGGCTGCTGGGGCTGCTGGACTCCATCGCCGACACCCTGGGCGACCGCACCGGGCAGGACGCCGTGCACGCCGACATGATGGCGCTGCTGGACCGCCATCCAGACGATGCCTGCCAGGCGCGCCTGTGGCACCTGCAGGGCATGCTGGCCGACCGCCGTGGTGACCGCGCGGCGGCGGAGCGATACAGCCTGCAGGCCTGTGATCTGGCCGAGCGCTGCGAAGCGGCCGAGACCGCGGCCCTGTCACACGGTCTGCTGGCTTGGCTGAGCATCGCCCGCCAGCAGTTCGAGGCGGCAGGCCAGCATGTCGAGCTGGGCCTGCAGTGGGCCAGCCGTATCCAGACCGAACCTCAACGGGCAGAAACCGAAGCTCGGCTGTTGACCTTGTCGGGCATGGTGTCGATGCAGTTGACCCGTTATGACGAAGCCAGTGACACCCTGCTTGAGGTGCTGGCCCGCGGCGAGGCCCTGGGTGTGGCCCGCCTGCAGCTCGGCGCTCTCAACAACCTGGCGGTGATCGATGCGCAGCGGGCTCGCTGGGACGCAGCGGCCCGCTGGGGCGAACGCATGCTGGAACTGGCACGGGCGACCGGCAACCAGCCCTACGTCGTCCAAGCGCACTGGCGTCTGTCCAGTGCCGCCAAGGGGCGCGGCGATTTCGCGGCGGCGATGCAGTGGTGCGAATGCATGCTGCCCGTCGCCCGCGCGGTGGAAGATCGGCAAATGGAGACAAACGGATTGCGCCAGTTGGCGAACCTGCACTGCAGCATGGACAACAACGTGGCAGCGGCGCTGCCCTTGTTCTTGCAGGCGCAGGCTGGGTTCAAGGCCTTGAATCAAGCGATGCCCCTTTGGGAGAGCGCGGCGCGGGCGGCGGAGTGCGAGGTCGAGCTGGGGCTGCACGAAAGTGCACGGCAGCGCGTGGACGAAGCGCTGAGCGCGCTGGACGGGGAACTGGGCCATCTGCGCGCGCACCTGACGATTGGCGTACGCTGGTCGGCGTATCAGGTGCTGGTTGCATTGGGTGATGCGCGTGCGGCTGCGCTGCTCGAACAGGTGCATGCCATCGTGCTGGAAGACGTTGCCGCCCTGGCAGGACCGGATGACCGGGACCGGCTGATCCAGAGCCGGCCAGCCTATCGCGACATCGTCCAGACATACCAGCGCATGCGTGATGCGCCGCCGGCTGCAGGCTGAAGGCAAGCGCTGCGTGCCGAGCCAGCGCCACAGGTCTTGCGCCTCGCGCTTCGGTCCGTCGACACGGATCTCGCGCGATCGAAGAGCCTCGGTGGGCGTGCGGTCACCCGCCCATACCTCGGTCAACGCGCGAACCGATGCATCCACCACGAGCGTCAACTCGCGCCCGGGGTCGTCGCGACACAGGTCAGCCACGCCGTCCTCGACGACGAGCCACCAGGTTCGCTCGCCCGCCCGTGCGTCGCGAAACTGGAAGTGGATGAGCACAGGACTGGGTGGGAACTCCGGGATGCATGCGAACCGGCGCATGTCCCACATCGGCAGGCCGGCATCGAGTTCATCGTCGCTCAGGCGGCTGCCGATCCAGCGCGCACCCCAATGGCCGAGCGACATGACGATGGGTCGAAGGTCCTCGCCCGCGTCGGTGAGGCTGTACTCCCACACCTTGCCGACGGCGTGGCAGGAAGGAACGGCGCCGTGATGGGCCAGCTGCACGCCCGCCTGCTCGCCAATGCGGTCGACGTCGGCGGCGGCGACTTGGCCCCATTGTGCGAGGCTGCCCGGGCCGATGTGACGCCTGCGGGTTGCGCGTGGTCGACACGTCTGCCGGCCGCATCGGCTGCCTGATCTGCTGGGAGAGCTACATGCCGCTGGCGCGCTACGCGCTCTATGACCAGGGCGTGGAGATCTGCATCGCGCCGACCTACGACAGCGGCGACGCCTGGATCGCCTCGATGCGCCACATTGCACTCGAAGGCCGCTGCTGGGTCGTCGGCAGCGGCACGGCGTTGCGTGCCGGGGACATTCCGCCCGACTTCCCGTCCCGCTCAAACCTGTTCCCCGACCCCGAGGAATGGATCAACGACGGCGACTCGGTGGTCGTCGATCCGATGGGCAAGATCGTCGCGGGCCCGTTGCGCCGCGAGGCCGGCGTGTTGTATGCAGAGATCGATGTGGCGCGCGTCGCGCCGTCACGCCGAACGCTCGACGTCACCGGCCACTGCGCGCGCCCCGACATCTTCGAGCTGCAGGTGCGCCGCACGCCGCTGACACCGGTGCGCTTCGTGGACGGCTGAGTGCGATGCACACGGATCGACGGCCGAACCCGCCGGCCCGCCGACCCGCTGCGTCGCCAGGCCGCGGCAGTCTTCCTTCCATCAGCTCGGAGATGACCCATGACGATCAAACTCAATCGAATGGACGGCGGGATTGTGGATCTGTCGCCCGACCGCGAGACCCAGCAGCACGGGCTCGCAGCCGTGCTCGGTTTCGTTTCTGCCACCGGGATTGCAGGCCTCACGGTCGGCGGCGGGTTCGGCTACCTCACACGTCGCCACGGCTGGACCTGCGACAACGTGGTCTCGATGGAGGTGGTGACCGCCACCGGCGAGGTCTTGCGTGTGTCTTCGCGGGACAACGGGGACCTGTTCCGGGCCCTGTGTGGCGGCAGCGGCAACTTCGGGATCGTCACGTCCTTCGAGTACCGTCTCTTTCCGGTCGGCCCCGAAATCCTCGGCGGCGCGGTCGCTTGGCACGGCGACGACGCCAAGCAGGTGCTCGACGCCTACCGTGAATTCAGCGCCGCTGCGCCGCGCGAACTGACCAGCGTCGCGGTGCTGCGCATGGCGCCGCCGGCGCCCTGGCTGCCGAAGGATGTTCACGGCAAGTCGATCGTCGCCATCTTCGTCTGCCACCACGCAGCCCAAGGGACGCCGCTACGACTGGAAGTCACACAACCTGCCGGGCATCGATCGCGAGACCATTGACCTCGCAGTGCAGCATGCGGGCCGGATTCGATCGCCCCACTCGGCCATCCTGATGTTCCAGATTGACCTGCGTGATCGACGTTTTTGCTTGCGCTGCATGACGGGCAAAGCGTGGCGCATGCAGACGGTCCGTCAGGCTGGCCGCAGCGCCTGCCCAGCGGCCGCCAGCACGGCACGGCTCAGCCCGTCCAGCACCGCCGCTGCCGCGCGGGCATGTTGCCAGTGCAGCGGCACGTCCAGCGGGCTGCCGGGCACCAACTCGACCAAGCTGCCGTCCAGCAGGTGGGCTTCGATCAGCGCCTGCGGTTGCAGGCCCCAGCCCATGCCAGCCAGCGCAGCGGTGACAAAAGCTTGCGGCGACGGCAGGGTGTGGCGGGGCAGTTGGACATGCCGGTGGCACAGGCGCCGCACCCAGCGGTCCTGCAAGTCGTCCTTGATGTTGAACACCAGGCTGGGTGCCTGCGCCAGGCTGCCGGCACCCACGCCACCGGCAAAGTGGCTGGAGACAAAACCCGGGCTGGCGACCGCCAGGTAGCGCATCGCTCCCAGCGGTCGGCTGTTGCAGCCGGTGGCGGGGCGGGCCGAGCCCGTGACGGCTGCCAGCACGGCGCCGCTGCGCAGCCACGCGGCGGTGTGGTCCTGGTCGTCCACCGCCAGCTCGACCAGCACCGGCGCGTCGGCCGCATAGGCGGCCAGCACTGGGGCAAACCAGGTGGCCAGGCTGTCGGCGTTGACAGCGATGGGCAGCGTCACCCGGGCCGTGCCCCGCGGTGCCAGCGCGGGCAGCGCGACTTGCAGTTCCTGTTCCAGCAGCCGCACGCGGTCGAGGTGCTGACACAGGCGGCGGCCCGTGTCGGTGGCCCGGCACGGTTGTTCCCGCACCACCAGCGCACAGCCCACCCGTTCTTCCAGCAGGCGGATGCGCTGCGACACAGCTGAAGGTGTGACGTGCAGCGCCAGGGCGGCACGCTCGAAGCTGCCTTCGCGCGCGACGGCGGCCAGGGCGGAAAGGGCCGGGTAGTCCAGCATCAGTTCAGTTTTTCTGCATCAACTTTAGAAGCTTGAGTTTGTCTTCATGGCCTGCCACTGGCAAGCTGGCACCCCCATGAACCCGACATTCATCACCGCGCACGGCTTCCCGGTGTTTGTGCAGGGCCTGATGCTGAGCCTGGGCCTCATCATCGCCATCGGCGCGCAGAACGCCTTTGTGCTGCGCCAAGGTCTGCGCCGGGAACACGTGGGCAAGGTGGTGCTGTTCTGCGCCGTGGCCGACGCCGCGCTCATTGCCGCGGGTGTGCTGGGCATGGCCCAGGTGCTGGGGCAACGCCCCGGGCTGGCACGTGCCCTGGCGCTGGCCGGCGCCGTTTTCCTGGCGGTGTACGGCTGGCGGGCCTGGCGCCGCGCACGCCAGGCTCATCAACTGAAGGCAGCCGCGGGCGGCGCGGGCCTGGGGCGCACCGCTGCGCTGGCCCAGGCGGCGGCCTTCACCTTGCTGAACCCGCATGTCTACCTGGACACGGTGCTGCTGGTGGGCACCATTGGCGCACAGCAGCCGCCGGCGCTGCACGGCTGGTTCATTGCCGGGGCCAGCAGCGCCAGCCTGCTGTGGTTTGTGTCGCTGGGCTTCGGCGCCCGTTGGCTCGCGCCCTGGTTCAGCCGGCCGCGGGCCTGGCAGGTGCTGGACGGCCTGATCGGCTTGACGATGTTCGTGTTGTCCGCGCTGTTGCTGCGGCACGTGTTCGCCGGGACCTGAAGCCGGGTTCTGCTAGACGCGTTCTTCCCGCTTCTTCTTGGCACCAAAGGGGTAGGCTCCTCCCCCCTTGCCCTTGGCCGGGATCTTCAGCGACAGGATCATCGTCACCACCAGCGTGACGGCGGTGAAGACCAGCGAAAACACCACAGGGATCTTGTAGATGTCGATCAGCAGCATCTTGGCGCCGATGAACACCAGGATGATGGCCAGGCCGTAGCTGAGCAGGTGGAAACGCTCGTGCATATTGGCCAGCAGGAAGTACATCGCGCGCAGGCCGAGGATGGCAAACACATTGGACGTGAGCACGATGAAGGGGTCGGTCGTGATCGCGAAGATGGCCGGGATCGAATCCACCGCGAACACGATGTCGACGATGCCGATCAGCAAGATCACCACCAGCAGCGGCGTGGCCATCTTGACGCCACCCACCATGGTGAAGAACTTCTCGCCGTCGTAGTTGGGCGCAATCTTGAAGCGGCTGCGCACCCACTTCAGGGCCGGGTTGTTGTCGAGGTCGGGCTCCTGGCCGGCGGCCCACCACATCTTGATGCCGGTGAAGAGCAGGAAGGCGCCGAACACGTACAGGATCCAGTGGAACTGCGTGATCAGCCAGGCACCCACCAGGATCATCACCGCACGCAGCACGAGCGCGCCCAGGATGCCGATCATCAACACCCGCTTCTGGAATTCGGCCGGCACCGCGAAGTAGGTGAACAACATCAGGAAGACGAAGATGTTGTCGACCGCCAGCGCCTTTTCGATCAGGTAGCCGGTCAGGAACTCCAGCGACTTGGTGTTGGCCAGTGTCTTGGCGGCCGGGTCGGTGCCGGTGCCCCCCAGGTACCACCACAGCCAGCCCATGAAGACAAAAGAAACGCCGACCCAGACGAGTGACCAGATGGCGGCTTCGCGGGTGCTGACGCGGTGCGCACCCTGCTTGCTCATCGCAAAGAAGTCGACCAGCAGCGCCACGAGGACAAACGCTGCGAACAAGGACCACATGAGTGGTGAACCGATGGATTGCATGACCGCCTTTGGTGTGAGTTGCACTGAGCCACCACGCCGTTCGCTGAATGGCGAACGGCGTGATGGCATCAAGGACCCAAGGCTGGTCTGGCCGTGTCGGCGATGGCGCGGTGAAACACCGGCATCGCGACATGCAGCGCCGGGACGGGGTGCAGGGCACCGCGGCCGAACTGACGACGCTGCACCGGTTGTGTGACCTGAGGTTCAGGCGCAAGCCGGTGACTACTCCCCAACAAGAGTTGCAAAGACTGTAGCAGCGCGGGGCCTTTGCGGGTAGCTGAGCCGAATGGCCTCTGGGCGAGTGGGCCATCCGGCCGGCCGCCAGGGCCTGTTCACGGCCCCCGTGCCTGCTTACCATGCCAGCGCCCGGGAGAAAAAGCCTCTGCGTTGGGCGGCTTCGCAGCAAGCCCACCCGGTCAACACCTGGAGATTTGCGATGGCCAACAAAAACACCATCTGCCTGTGGTACGACGGCAGCGCCCTCGAAGCGGCACAGTTTTATGCCCAGACCTTTCCCGACAGCGCCGTCTCGGCGGTGCACCGGGCCCCGGCCGACTACCCGTCGGGCAAGCAGGGTGATGTGCTGACGGTTGAATTCACCGTGCTGGGCATGCCTTGCCTGGGTCTGAACGGGGGGCCGGTGTTCAAGCACACCGAAGCCTTTTCCTTCCAGGTCGCCACCGACGACCAGGCCGAGACCGACCGCCTGTGGCATGCCATCGTGGGCAATGGCGGCCAGGAAAGTGCTTGTGGCTGGTGCAAGGACAAGTGGGGGCTGTCGTGGCAGATCACCCCACGGGTCCTGATGGACGCCATTGCCGACCCCGACCCACAAGCCGCCAAACGTGCCTTCGAAGCGATGATGCAGATGGGCAAGATCGACATCGCCACGATCGAAGCCGCCCGCCGCGGCTGAGCTTTGCCGGCTGGCCGGCTGCGCCTCAGATCCTGCCCGAGCGCAGCCTGCTGCAGCGGCGCGCCGGCCCGCAGCGCGGCCAGCCGTCGGACGCGGTTTCTTCGGTCACACGCATCCAGCGGACGTCGTTCAGGTCGGACTCGGAGGTGCGCTGCGGCTGCCGGCGGTCGCGCCGGCGCACGGCGGCCACCCAGCTGTCGATGTCGGCCGTTTCGATCAGCACGCCCTGGCGGTGTTGGTGGGCCCTGCGCATGATGGTTTCCCGGCTCGGTGTGCCCGGCAGGTCGGGCCAGTGCACTTGGCGGAAGCTGGCGTTGGCATAGGCCATCTGCTCTTGGGGGTCGAACAGCGCGACCGGAATGTGCGAGTGCTCCAGCGTCTGCAGCAGCCTTTGCGCCACGCGTGTGTGTGGCGCCAGGCGGGTGCCGCCGGTCGGCGACCGTGCCCATGTCCAGGCTGCAAGCCACGCGCACGATGGCTTCCACCAGCACACGGTGGTGTTCGCTGGACGCCAGCTGGCAGACGAAGGAACGGTCGATCTTGATCACGTCCACCGGCCACTGGTGCAGGCTGAACAGCGAGGAGTCGCCAGTGCCGAAGTCGTCCAGCGCCAGCGTCACAACCAGGCTGACGCCGGAATTCAGTGGCAGACGTCCACCTTCAAGAGGCCCGCCCTGTGCAGCGCGGTGCGCCGTGAACGCCACACAGTTGCGGGATGGCTGCATCAGCTACTGGCGGTAACATGAACCTCCGCGACAGGATCACCCCTGCAGCACTGGACATTTCGCCAGCGTTCAGCAGGCCGCGCGGCCGATCATGCAGCAGCTTCTCCCTTGGATACTCGCGTCGATCTCGCTGGCTTTGTTGCTCGGCGCTGCCGTGCTCACCGTGCTGACGCGCCAGAGCAAGAAAAAAATGCCCCTGCCAACGGCATGGACACTTACCGCACGCCCGGTGTTCAGCAGCGAAGAGCGCCGGGTCTACCGCCAGCTTCGTGACGCGCTGCCCCACCACGTGGTGCTGTCCAAGCTGCCACTGGTGCGCTTTTCCCAGCCCACCGACCCCAGCGAAGTGCGTTACTGGTTCGACCTGCTGGGTGCCAGCCACGTGAGCTTTGCCATCTGCAGCACCAATGGCCGTGTGCTGGCCGCCATCGACCTGGAGTCCGACCGCGGCAGCTCGCGGCGCTCGCTGCAGATCAAGCAGTCGGTGCTGTCGGCGTGCAAGGTGCGTTACCTGCGTTGCACGGTGGACAAGCTGCCTTCGGTGCCTGAATTGCAATTGCTGGTGCCGCAGACCGGCCCCGCCAGCCGCGGCCCGCAGGCCGCACCCGCCGTCAGCGAAGCACGTGAACACCTGGCCAGCACGCTGGCCAGCAAGCGCCGTGAACGCACCACGCTGTGGGCCGACTCGGGCTACCTGCAGGACTCCTTCTTCGGCACGGACGGCCAAACTGAAGGCGCCATCGTCAGCGGCTTCGGGTCGCTGCGTGGTGGGGTCAGCGTGCGTGAGGTGCCGATGACCGCGGACGAAGCGGTGTCGGTCAAGCTCGAACTGCCGGCCGACGCCGTGCGCCATTGAGCGGCTACCTCAACCTCGGTCCACAACAGGTTCTTGACGCGCTGGATGCCGTGGGCCTGCGCGGCGACGGCCGCATCCTGCAGCTCAATTCCTACGAAAACCGCGTTTTCCAGGTCTTTCTGGAAGACGGCGCGCCGGGCCGCGAAGCGGTGGTGGCCAAGTTCTACCGGCCCGGCCGCTGGAGCGACGCGCAGATCCTCGAAGAACACACGTTTGCGCTGGAACTGGCTGCCGCCGAAGTGCCTGTGGTGCCGCCGCTGGTGCTGCAGGCCGCGCCAGATGCCGCCGGCCTGACCTTGCTGGGTGACCCGCCCACGCTGGCCTGCCAACAAACCGCCGACGGCCAACACCGTTACACCGCAGCCGCGCGTTGCGCCGGTCGCGAACCCGAGCTCGAAGACCCGGCCGCGCTGCGCCAGCTGGGGCGGTTCATCGGCCGCCTGCACATGGTGGGCCGCCGCCAGCCCTTTGCCCACCGCCACCACCTGAACGCCCACGTCGATGGCCGCGCGGCGCTGAAGCTGCTGCTGCAAGGGGGCTTTGTGCCCGACACCCAGGCAGCCACCTGGCAAAGTGCCTGCGAACGGGCGCTGGATGCGGTCGAGGCCGCCTTCGAAACCGTGGCCTCACTGAACACGCTGCGCCTGCACGGCGACTGCCACCTGGGCAATGTGCTGTGGCGCGACGGTGCGCCGCATGTCGTGGACCTGGACGACGCGATGCAGGGCCCGGCCGTGCAAGACCTGTGGATGCTGGTCTCGGGCGACCACAGCACGATGGCGCAGCAACTGAACCACCTGCTGGAAGGTTACGAACAGTTCTGCGACTTCGACGACCGCGAACGGGTGCTGATCGAGCCGTTGCGCACCTTGCGCATGGTGCGCCACAGCGCCTGGCTGGCCGCGCGTTGGACCGACCCGACCTTCCCGCTGAACTTCCCCTTCTTCGGCAGCGCCGCCTACTGGAGCCAGCAGACGGCGCAGCTGCGCGAGCAGCTCGAAGTCATGACTTCATGAGCTCATGAAGTCAGTCGCTCAAGCCGTCAGCAGCGTGTTGACCCGCCGCACGTAAGCCGCCGGGTCTTCCAGCTGCCCACCTTCGGCCAGCAGCGCCTGGTCGAAAAGGATGTGCGCCAGGTCGTCGAAACGCTCGGCGCCAGCGGCCGAATCCAGGCGCTTCAGCAGCGCGTGCTCGGGGTTCACTTCCAGGATGGGCAGACTCTTGGGTGCGTCCTGGCCGGCTTGTTTGAGCATGCGGGCCAGGTGGCCGCTCATGTCGCCGTCGTCGGCCACCACGCAGGCCGGTGAATCGACCAGGCGTGTCGTGGTGCGCACGTCCTTGGCACGGTCCTTCAGCGTCGCCTTCAACTTGTCCAGCAGCGGCTTCAGCGCTTCGGCGGTGGCTTCGGCGGCTTTCTTTTCTTCTTCGTCCTGCAGGTTGCCCAGGTCGACACCACCCTTGGCCACGCTGGTCAGCGCCTTGCCGTCGAATTCGTAGAGGTGGCTCAGCATCCACTCGTCGACACGGTCGGTGAGCAGCAGCACCTCGATGCCCTTCTTGCGGAAGATCTCGAGCTGCGGGCTGTTCCTGGCCGTGGCCAGGTTGTCGGCCGTCACGTAGTAGATGGTGTCCTGGCCCTCTTTCATGCGGCCCAGGTAGTCTTCGAAGCCCACCCCGCTGTCGGCGTGGGTGGACGCAAAGCGGAACAGCTTGGCCAGCCGTTCGCGGTTGTTGTGGTCTTCGCCGATGCCTTCTTTCAGCACGCTGCCGAACTGTTCCCAGAACGCGGCGTACTTGTCTTTCTGGTTTTCTGCGACGTCTTCCAGCATCGACAGCACTCGCTTCGTGCAACCTTCGCGGATGGCCTTCACGTCGCGGCTTTCCTGCAGCAGTTCGCGGCTCACGTTCAGCGGCAGGTCGGCGCTGTCGATCACGCCCTTCACGAAGCGCAGGTACACCGGCATCAGCGCTTCGGCGTCGTCCATGATGAAGACACGCTTGACGTAGAGCTTCACGCCACCGCGTTTGTCGCGGTTCCACAGGTCGAACGGTGCCTTGGCCGGCACGTACAGCAGCTGCGTGTACTCGGTGCGGCCTTCGACGCGGTTGTGCGTGTAGGCCAGCGGCGCTTCCTGGTCGTAGCTGATCTGCTTGTAGAAGTCCTGGTACTGGGTGTCGGTGATGTCGCTCTTGCTGCGGGTCCACAGGGCGGCGGCCTTGTTCACCGGTTCCCACTCTTCGCTGGTCACCTGTTCGTTCTTTTCGCTGTCCCAGGTTTGTTTCTGCATCAGCACCGGCAGGCTGATGTGGTCGCTGTACTTGCTGATGATGGACTTCAGCTTCCAGGAGCTCAAAAACTCTTCTTCGCCTTCGCGCAGGTGCAGGATGACGTCGGTGCCGCGCTGCGCTCGTTCGATGGTTTCCACCTCGAAGTCGCCGCTGCCTTCGCTGGACCAGCGCACACCTTCGCTGGCGGCGGCGCCGGCGCGGCGGGTTTCCACCGTCAGGCGGTCGGCCACGATGAAGCCGCTGTAGAAGCCCACGCCGAACTGGCCGATCAGGTTGGCGTCTTTTTTCTGCTCGCCTTCGAGCTTGGCCATGAACTCGCGGGTGCCGCTCTTGGCGATGGTGCCCAGGTGGGCCACGGCTTCGTCGGCGCTCATGCCGATGCCGTTGTCGCGGATGGTGATGGTCTTGGCCTTTTCGTCGAACCAGACCCGCACTTCCAGGTTGGGCGCGTCTTCGAACAGCGCACTGTTGTCCAGCGCCTCGAAACGCAGCTTGTCGCAGGCGTCGCTGGCGTTGCTGACCAGTTCGCGCAGGAAGATTTCCTTGTTGCTGTACAGGCTGTGGGTGACGAGGTGCAGGATCTGCTTGACCTCGGCCTGGAATGACAGGGTTTGTTTGTCCATGGTCTTCGGTGGCGGTGGGTTCAGGAAAAGGGGCTTGCCGGCCGGTGCAAAAACCCGGCGGCGCGTCAGGGATTTGGGGCCTGGCCGGGCCGTTTCAAGGGGCGGGATTCTGCATCCGCAGGCGGCGCGCGGCTTCTTCGGCCTTGGCGTCGTCGATCTCGCGCACCACGGCGCCCAGGTCGACGGCCTTCACCGGCGCGGCAAAGCTGCCCGTCAACACGGTGTCGGTGCGCAGCAGGCCCTTTTCGTACAGCGCCCAGATCTCGGGGCCGTACCGGGTGTTCAGCAGCGCCGGTGCGGTGCGGCCGAAAAAGTCGCGCAGGTTGTCCACGTCGCGCAGCAGCATGCGCTGCGCGTGGTTGTTGCCGGCGGCGTCCACGGCCTGCGGCAGGTCGATGATGACCGGGCCGTCGGCGGCCAGCAGGATGTTGAATTCCGACAGGTCGCCGTGGATGACCCCGGCGCACAACATGCGCACCACCTCGCCGATCAGCGTGGCGTGGTGGGCCAGTGCTTCGGCTTCGGTGAAAACACTGTCGTTCAGGCGCGGTGCGGCGTCGCCGTCGGCAGCCGTCACCAGTTCCATCAGCAGCACACCTTCCAGGAAGTTGTGCGGCTTGGGCACGCGCACGCCGGCGGCGGCCAGGCGGTACAGCGCGTCGACCTCGGCGCTTTGCCAGGCCGCTTCCTGCGCCTGGCGGCCGAAGCGGGTGCCCTTGGCCATGGCCCGTGCCTGGCGGCTGTTCTTGACCTTGCGGTTTTCGGTGTAGTCCACCGCCTGACGGAAGCTGCGGTTGTTGGCTTCCTTGTAGATCTTGGCGCACAGCGTGTCGTCGCCGCGGCGCACGACGTAGACCTCGGCTTCCTTGCCGCTCATCAGCTGGCGCACGACGGTGTCGATGAGGCCTTCGTCGACCAGCACCTGCAGCCGGGGCGGCGCCTTCATGCGCGGGCTTTCATGGACCTCACGGCGCCACCGCCACCTGGCCCAGCAGCGCAGCTTCGTTGACGTGCAGCGAAGGCAGTCCGCCCGTGTGCAGGAAGAGCACGCGGCTGCCGGCCTTCAGCGTGCCCTCACGCGCCAGGCCGATCAGCCCGGCCATCGCCTTGCCGGTGTACACCGGGTCCAGCAGCAGGCCTTCGAAACGCGCCGCCATCTGCACCGCTTCCACCATGCGGGCGTTGGGCAGCGAGTACTTGGGCTGCCAGTAACCACCCACGGTGTGCACCGCTTCACGCGGCACCTGGACTCCCAGGCCCATCAGGTCGCACACGGCCTGCGCTTCTTTCCACACCAGCGGTTCCTGGTCGGCCGGGTCGCGGCTGACGCCGATGCCGATGATGGGCATGGGGATGTGGTTGCCCAGGAAACCCGCCACCAGGCCACCGTGGGTGCCCGAACTGCCCGAGCCCACGACCAGCGTGTCGAAGTGCAGGCCCTGCTCGAAACACTGCTGCTGCAGTTCCTGCGCGCAGGCCACGTAACCCAGCCCGCCCAGTGCATTGCTGCCACCGCCGGGCACGATGTAGGCCCGCCGGCCCTGCGCCGCCAGTTCGTCGGCCACCGCCTGCATGGCCGCGGCCATGTGGCTGCCGGCCGGCACGACCGTGAGCGCTTCCACGCCCATCAGGCGGAACAGGAAATGGTTGCCGCTGGCGTCTTCGGCAAAGCTGCCGGGCACCCGTTCTTCGATCACGAAGCGGCACTGCAGCCCTTCTTTCACCGCCGCCGACAAGGTGATGCGGCAGTGGTTGCTTTGCGGTGCGCCGCAGGTGATGACGGTGTCTGCACCCTGGGCCAGTGCGTCGGCCATCAAAAATTCGAGCTTGCGCGTTTTGTTGCCACCCGGGAACAGGCCCAGCAGGTCGTCGCGCTTGACCCACAGCTCAGGGCCTTGGCCACCCGGGCAGGTGGCGGCCAGCGCGGCCGACAGGCGCGGCAGCGGTTCCAGCGGCGTGGCGTAGCTGGTGTAGCGGCGGCGGGGAAAGCGGGACAGGTCCATGGGCGGTGTCGATGTGGGCCGGATCAGGGGCCTGAAGTATCAGGCCCCCAGGCAAACCCTCTGTAAGACCGTCTGAAGCATGGCGACTTCAATGGGCACGGTTCGCCGAACCGGCACGGCGCGCGTTCAGGCCGCCGTACACGCCCAATCCCAATTCTTCCAGGAGTTCCCCATGACGACCAAGACCCAAGGTGCCTCGCTGGCCTGTGCCGCCGCCCTGTTTGCCGTGAGCAGCGCCTTTGCTGCGCCCGCACCCGCTGGCAGCACCGGCATGGCCGTTGCGGCCAGCGACAAGGTGCACTGCTACGGCGTGCATTCGTGCAAAGGCAATTCCGATTGCAAGACGAGCGAAAACGCCTGCAAGGGCCAGAACGCCTGCAAGGGCCACGGCTTCAAGGGCATGGAAGCCAAGGCCTGCTTGACGGCGGGCGGTGTCATCGGCGACCTGGTGGCCAAGAAGTAATCGCGCTCAGCCATTGCCGGGCCGCGGCCAAGCGCTGCGGTCCGGACTTCCTGTTGCCCGTGACCCGACAACACCATGCCCGCACCCACCCTGCCTAACCCGGGTTTTGGCCTGGGCCTGCGCACCCCGCACTATGCCGATTTCCTGGCCCGGCCGCAGCCGCTGGACTGGCTGGAGATCGTGTCCGACAACTACCTGGTGCCGGGTGGCAAACCCTTGCAGATGCTGGACCGAATCCGCGATCGCCAGCCCATGGTGATGCACGGTGTGGCGATGTCGCTGGGTGCCGTGGGCGGCCTGGACACCCACTACCTGCGCCAACTGGCCGCACTGGCACAACGGGTGCAGCCGCTGTGGATATCCGACCACCTGTGTTTCACCGGCAGCCAGGGTCGGCAGCTTCACGACCTGCTGCCTTTGCCCTACACCGAAGAATCGCTGCGGGTGGTGGTGCACAACATCCGGTGTGCACAAGACGCGCTGGGCCGGCGCCTGGTGCTGGAAAACGTCTCCAGCTACATCGAATACCAGGCTTCGTCGATGCACGAAGCCAGCTTCCTGCGCCACGTCTGCGAAGAGGCCGACTGCCTGCTGCTGCTGGACGTGAACAACGTGCACGTCAGTGCCTTCAACCACGGTTTTGATGCGCTGGCCTACCTGCGCGCCTTGCCGCAGGGGCGTGTGCAGCAAATCCACCTGGCCGGCCACAGCCATCACGGGGACCACCTGGTGGACACGCACGACCACCCGGTGGCCGACGGGGTGTGGGCGCTGTACCGCCAAGCGCTGCGCCTGTTCGGGCCGGTGGCGACGATGATCGAACGCGACGACCACATCCCGCCGCTGGCCGAACTCTTGGATGAAGTGGACATGGCGCGGCGCATCGCCGCCGAAGTGGCTTCAGAACACAGCGCAGTGGCGGTGGCCGCATGACCACGGCAGCCACGTTGATTGAGCTGCAACAGGGCCTGCAAGCGCACTTGCTGGCCGAAGAACCCGACCTGGGGCCGCAAGGCTTTTTGCCGCAGGTGGCGGCCCGCCATGGCATCAGCCCGGCAGGCCGCCTGGCCATCTACCACCACGCCTACCGCGCACGTTTGGTGGAAGCGCTGCGCGACAGCTACGGTCATACCCTCCGCTACCTGGGTGACGACTGGTTCGATACCGAAGCGCGTGCTTACCTGGCGGTGCACCCGTCAGAACACGCCAACCTGCGCTGGTTTGGCAACCAGTTTGCCTTCTGGCTGCGGCAGCACCACCCGCAGGACGGCGAAATTGCAGAACTGGCGCAACTGGATTGGGCGCTGCGCCGCGCTTTCGACGGACCCGACGCCACACCGCTGACTTTGCACGATTTGGCCCAGGTGCCACCCGATGCGTGGGAGCGCATCGGCTTTGTCTTTCATCCCACGCTGCAGTGCCTGCACCTGCAGCACAACACACTGGCGCTGTGGCAGGCGCTGGACCAGGACGACACACCGCCGGCTGGTGTGCGGCTGGATGAGACCCTGCAGATGGTGGTGTGGCGGCGAGACCTGAGCCCGCATTTCCGCAGCGTGGACGCCTTTGAGGCCGCCGCGCTGCAGTCCTTGCAAGCCGGCGCAGGATTTGCCGCCGCTTGTGAAACGCTGGCCGCAAGTTTTGTCGAGCACGACGTGCCCAGCGCGGCGGGTGGGCTGTTGCGGCGCTGGAGTGAAGAAGGCTGGCTGGTCGGGCTGAGTGGCCTGCCCGGCACCGCCGGGCCCTGCGTCGAAGCCGCGGCGTGATGCAGCGTCGGCAAGTGGCCGCGTTTGCCGCCGTGGCCGGCTGCACGCTGCTGTCGAACACCCGCGTCGGCGCCGCCGGCAACGGCCCGGCCCGCAGCGAAACCCTGCAGGTGGCCGGCAGCCGCCTGGACCTGCAGTTCGACGACGGTTTCAGCCCTGCGCTGCAGGCCCTGGCGCTGCTGTGGGTGCAGCGTGCAGCCAGCGCCGTGGCCGGCTACCTGGGCCGCTTTCCGCTGCCGCAGGTGGAGGTGCTGGTGCAGGCTGCTGGCGGCGCTGGTGTGCAGCGGGGCACCGCTTTCCCCGAGCCTGTGCCCTACGTGCGCATCCGCCTGGGCCGTGACAGCACGGCGCAGCACTTCCACGATGACTGGATCCTGGTGCACGAGATGCTGCACCTGGCCGTGCCTCAAGTGCCACGTGCACAGAACTGGCTGCACGAAGGCATCGCCACTTATGCCGAAGGTGTGGCGCGTGTGAAAAGTGGATGGATACCGGCGCTGCAGCTGTGGGGTGAATTCCACCGCGGCATGCCCAAGGGTCAGCCCCAGCCCGGCGACCGCGGCCTGGACTTCACGCCCAGCTGGGGCCGCACCTACTGGGGTGGCGCGCAGTTCTGCCTGCAGGCCGACGTGCTGATCTTGCAGCGCAGCGGTCTGCGCTTGGGTCTGCGCCATGCGCTGCAGGGTGTGTTGGCGGCCGGCGGCAACTACGCGGTGGCCTGGCCGGTGACACGCATCCTGGCGGCTGCAGATGCTGCCGTGGGCCAGACCACCCTGGTTGACTTGCACCAGCAACTGCGTGCGTCTTCCCAGCCGATGGACCTGGAATCGCTGTGGCAGCAACTGGGCGTGGCGCCGACGCCACGGGCCGCCACCGGGATTGAATTGCGTGATGACGCTCCCGCGTCGGCGGTGCGCCGCGCCATCACCGCCTGAACGGTTGCAGCGTGGCGCGCAGCTTCACTGCGCTTCGATCTTCGCTTCGCGGATGGCCTTGGCCCACTTGTCCGTCTCCACCCGGTTGCGCTGCGCCAGCGCTTCGGGTGTGCCCGGTTCGACGGAGAAGCCGTTGGGCGCGAACTTGTCCTGGATGTCCTTGCTGTTGGCCGCGGCGTTGATGGCCGCGTTGAGCTTGGCCACGATGTCCGGCGGCGTGCCGGCCGGTGCAAACACCGCAAAGTAGGCGATCAGCTCGTAGTCCTTCAGGCCCAGCGCTTCGTTCACGGTGGGCAGTTCAGGCACCGCGGCGGCGCGTTTGCTGGACGTGACCGCCAGGCCGCGGATCTTGCCGGCCTTGTGCTGCGGCACCGTGACCGCGAAGTCGGCGCTGAACATCATCACCTGGCCGCCGATGAGGTCGGTCATGGCCGCCGGGCCGCTTTTGTAGGGAATGGGAATCATCTGGATGCCCGCCATGCTGGCCAGCATTTCCGAAGACACGTGCTGCGAGGTGCTGGCGTAGGCAAAGTTCACCTGACCGGGCTTGGACTTGGCCAGGTCGACAAACTCGCGCAGCGTCTTGACCGGCACGTCGTTGTTGACCGCCACCATCAGCGGCACGCTGCCGATGTAACCCACGGGCGTGAAGGCGGTGTCCTGGTCGTAGGGCAGCTTCTTCATCAGGAACTTCAGCGCCGCGTTGGTGCTGTTGGTGCCGATCAGGATGGTGTAGCCGTCGGCCGGCGACTTGGCCACCACGTCGGCGCCCAGCATGCCGCTGGCGCCGGGTTTGTTGTCGATGACGATGGTCTGGCCCAGCGTGGCCGACATCTTTTCGGCAAAGGCACGGCCGATCTGGTCGGTGGCGCTGCCAGCGGCAAAGGGCACGACGGCGCGGATGGGCTTGTTCGGCCAAGCCTGCGCGTGTGCGGCGCCGGCGCACAGCAGCGCCGCGGTGGTGAGGCAGTTCAGGGCCAGGCGGCGGGTGGTGGATTGCACGGTGAAAGTCTCCTGTTGGAATGGTGATGCGGGTGCGGGGTTGATTGTCATTCAGCGGCCAGCGTGTCCACCGGCAGGTCCAGGATGGCCGCGCTCAGTGTCTTGCCATGGGCGTCCAGCGCCAGCGAACGGGTGACCCCGCCGCCCAGCGCCTGGTCCATCACGAAGTGCACGGCGCCCAGGTGCGGCAGCAGGAAACGCTGCACAGCGCCGTGCACGGTGCCGCGGTAGTGTGCCTGCACGGTGTCCACCGTCAGCAGGTCGGCCAGCAGCGGGTAGTGCGCCGGGTCGCGTGCGATGACGCTGAGGGTGGCGCGGTTGCCCTTGTCGCCGCTGCGGGCGATGGCGATGTCTTGCAGTCTTTTCATGGCATCAGAGCTCCAGCACGTGCACGGCCGATGACGCGGCTTCGCGTGGCACCAGCGCCGATGTGGCCGCGATGACTTCGCGCACCGACTGCGTCACACCGCCACCGGCCGCCGGCCCGTTGAGGTACAGCGCTTCCACTTCCTGCCCCACCTTGTCGGCCTGCGCGCGGCTGCTGCAGCGCACCGCCAGCCGCACGCGCACTTCATAGGGTTCGCGGTCGCTGCCGAGCGCCTGGCCGTGCATGGCGTTGACGCCGATCAGCTCGGCGCGATGTTCCAGACCTGCCCAGCCCAGGCGCTGCAGCCGGTGTTCCAGCAGCTGCAGGGCCAGCTGCCCCCGCGCCACCGCGCCGGGGCCGGCGTAAGAGATCTGACCTTCGCCGATGAAGCCGTCGCGGTAACCCAGCGTGGCCTTCAGGTGCGTGGGCCGTGCCGTGCCGCTGGCACCGCTGGCCTGCACGCGGTCGGGCCCCACTTCCTGCAGCTGCACCCGCGAGAAGTCGGCCACCACGTCGGGCTGCAGGTAACGCGCCGGGTCTTCGATTTCATACAGCAGCTGTGCGGTGCAGGTGAGCCGGTCGACCCGCCCACCAGTGCCATCGAGCTTGGTGATGACGGCGGTGCCGTCGGCCTGCACCTCGGCCAGCGGGAAGCCGATATCGGCCAGGCCGGGCACGTCGAAAAACCCCGGGTCGGCGATGTAGCCACCGCTGACCTGCGCCGCACATTCCAGCAGGTGACCTACCAGCACACCCTGGCCCAGCTGCGGCCAGTTGTCGGCGTGCCAGCCGAAGCGAAACATCAGCGGCGCCAGGAACAGCGCCGGGTCGGCAACCCGGCCGGTGATGACCACGTTGGCACCGCTGGCCAGCGCCGGCAGCAAGGCGTCGGCGCCCAGGTAGGCGTTGGCGGACACCAGGCGGTCGCCCAGGTCGGCCGCCCGCGCCAGGCCGGCCACAGGGTCCATCAGCGCCACGTCGTGCCGGAGCACCCAGCCCAGCACGTCGTCGCCGGTGACCACCGCCACGCGCAATGTCGGCAGACCCAGCTCGCGGGCCACGGCCAGCACCGCCGCGCCCGCAGCTTCGGGGTTGGCCGCGCCCATGTTGCTGATCACCGTGGTGCCGTTGTGCACGCAGGCCGGCAGCACGGCGCGCATGCGTTCCTGCAGCAGTGGGTCGTAACCTTGTGTCGGGTCGTGGCTGCGCCGCAGCTGGGCCAGCGCAATGGTGCGTTCGGCCAGGCACTCGAAGACCAGAGCGTTCAACTGGCCGTGTTCGGCCAGGGCTTGTGCGGGGTCGATGCGGTCGCCGGCGTAGCCTGCGCCGCTGCCGATGCGGTAAGTTTCCATCGGCGCGCAGCATGGCATTGCTGTGCCGCTGCTGCCAGCCCGGTCAACCCGTAGCGGGTGTCCGTACAGCCTGCGGGCCATTGGGCCCCGGATGCCAACGGGGCTGCCAGGCCAGGCGCGACCCACGCTTCCTTTGCAAGAGCCCTTGCCCAAGTGTGGGTGCTGAACGCTGGGCGGGGTGCTGGACGTCATGCGTCAGCTGTTTCGATCCACGCGCGCCCGAATGAGGGCGCGCGACCGGCAGCCTGGACATGGCCGTCAAGGGCTTCGTGCTGTTTCAATCCACGCGCGCCCGAATGAGGGCGCGCGACGCCAGACCCCTCGGAGCCGTTGGGGCCACTGACGGTTTCAATCCACGCGCGCCCGAATGAGGGCGCGCGACTGGCCCAATCGGCGCCAGCCCATGAGGCCGACCCGTTTCAATCCACGCGCGCCCGAATGAGGGC
>JAURZM010000027.1 GCA_030653385.1 Rubrivivax sp.
CGAACGGGCGCGGCTCAACACCGCAGGACTCGCAGGCGTTGGGGGTCTTTTCGGGCATTCGGGGCTCCAGTCGTTTTCGAACCTACGCGGCGAACAGCGCCAGCCAGCATCCGCAGCGGGTCGCCGCAACCATTTTCGATGAACGCGGGCATCAGCGCCTGATAGCGGGGACGAGCTGGCAGCTGGAGTGGCATCTGTGGGTCGGGAGCGCCCCCGGTTCGCCGGTCGGATTGGCGGACCTCGAAGCCGTCATCCAAGTGCGCCTCGGTGAATCAGGCCTTGCGGGGCCATCTCCATCTGAAAATGACCGCACAAACGGTGACAGACTCCCTACGTTGACACGTCGAAATCAACATAACGGGTGGAGGTTGTCCATCACTGTCGTCTTGCCGCGCCCATTGGCTCCGGCGATGGCCACCAGCGTCGCGTCGCCGGCCAGTGCCTCGACGTCGAGTCGAAGGGTGTTGCGGCCGAGGCCGCTGCGGATGCCCTTGAAGCCGGTCAGTGTCAGCACGAGGGGGCGGTAGCCGCGCGCCGCATTCGGTTGCTCACCGTGTTTTTTGTCGCCCATTGCAATTCCCCTTTCCAAGGTACGCTGTGCAGCAAGGCCAGCCATGCTCATGAGTCTCTCGCCAACGATCAGGGCGTCAACCACCGGCTGCGAGACGCGTGCGCCCGTCAGGTGGGTGCTGTCTGCAGCACGTTGTTTCATCGACCCGGGTTCCATTGCGCCGAAAAGGTGGGCGATGTGAGCTCGCGCGACCTCGACTCCGCCTTACCGGCGGACAGCAAGGAGGTCGGGCAGGGAAGCGGCGACAGCGATGCCGCGCAGAACGAGAGCGAGGCGCGGCTGCGCCGCAGCCTGCTGCGCGCGACTGCCAACAACGCAAGGTTGAGTTCGGTGGCGCTGGGCTTCGCCACGCTCTATGTCGGATGGCTGGCCTGGCGGTTCGCTGATTCGAGGCTGTTGGCGCTGGCGCTGGTCGTCACGGGACTGGCCACCGCGATCTGGCGCTGGTCGATCGCCGGCATGGCCGCCGTCGACATCCTGCCGCGCGAGGATCTGGAGCGCCGCTTCCATGCCGCGCTGGACCGCAACGCCTACCTGGTCTGCTGTTTCTGGGCGCCAGCTTCCTTGATCGTGTATCCGGCCATCACCGACAAGGCGCATGCCGTCACCTACGCGCTCTGCGCGCTCGGATCGATGAGCGTCGGTTCGATGTACCTGCTGCCGGGTGCGCACCGCGGCTTCTGGGTCCTGGCGGGCGTGCAGTTCGCTTCCTTCCTCGTTGCCACCGTCTTCATCGAGACCAAGCACCTCTGGGTGACGGCTTTCCTGCTGGTGCTCTACGCCGTGGCGGCGTATCGGATCTCGGACCAGGTGCGACGCACGACGCGCAACCTGCTGCGCACGCACCAGGTCACTGACCAGCTGCGGCACGAAGCGATCGAACGCGAGCAGGCGATGCTGGTCGAGGCAGCATCGGCGGCGCGCTCCGCCGAGCTGATGGCCACCGAGCGCCAGCAGGTCTTCATGGCCAAGGTCGGCCATGAGATCCGCACGCCCGCCCAGATCATCATGGCGGATGTCGAGTTCCTGGAGCACCGGCTGGCCGACAGCCCGGAACTGCATCTGACCTTGCGCCGGCTTCATTCCGCCGCGGACCTGATGGCCCATCAGATGCAGGGGATCGCCGACTACGCGCGCAGCCAGTCCTGGCGCGCCGACGATCGGCTGCAGCTCGCGCAGTTGTCCACCGTCGTCGCCGACATCACCAACCTTCACGCGTCGACCGCCAGCGCCAAGGGGCTCCCCCTCAAGGTTGCTGCGCAGGAGGTGGAACTGCTGCTGGACATCGGCAAGGTCCGCCAGATCGTCGAGAACCTCGTCGGCAACGCCGTCAAGTACACCGCCACCGGAGAGGTCAGCGTCTCGGCGGAAGTTCGATCGACCGCGTCCGGGCCGCGCGAACTCGTGATCGTGGTCGCGGACACCGGCATCGGCATCCCGGAAGACGTCCAGGACCGCGTCTTCGAGCCCTTCTTCAAGGCGGCGCAGTCGCCGGCCCGACGGGACGGTCTGGGCCTTGGCCTGGCCATCGTCAAGTCCCTGGTCACCAAGCTCGGCGGCCGCATCGAACTGCAGTCGCGCGCCGGCAAGGGAACGACGGTCGTCGTATCTCTTCCGCTTGCCGAATAGGCGGACAGCACGGAAAGAGGGAGTACTGCATGCCCAGGATCAACGTCACCGCTGTACCCGCACGCCAGGGATCGGGCTATCCGAAGCCATTCGATGCACCGTGCAGCGAGCGCACCCGCCGGCGCCTGGGCGAAGCCGGCGGGCTCCGTGATTTCGGCGTCAACCTGATGACTCTGCCTCCGGGCGGTTGGTCCAGCCAGCGCCACTGGCACAGCGACGAGGACGAGTTCGTCTATCTGCTTGAAGGCGAAGTGACGCTCGTCGAGGATGGCGGTGAGACGCTGATGCGCGCCGGCGATTGCGCAGCTTTTCCGAAGGGCACGGGCAACGGCCACCACCTGATCAACAGGTCCTCCGCGTTGGCCGTCTATCTGGAAGTTGGCTCGCGCAATCCGAACGACCTCACCACCTGCTCCGACATCGACATGATGAGTTCCAACGCCGACGGCCGGTTCGTGCACAAGGACGGCACGCCCTTTTCCGGGTCATAGCGGCGCGCGGCGGATCGAAACAGCCACCGCTGCCGCCGTTGCCGCTGAAAGCCCCGGGCTGACTGCTCGGTGGTCTGGAATGCCGAGGGCTCAGAACAGCTCCAACTCGGCTGCTGCACCGCCCGCGACAGACTCGGGTTCCTCGGCGACAGGGTCAGGGCTGGCCGCCACCGACAAGGGGTCTGTAGCGTCCGCCGGACGAGGCCGCGTCAGCACCTCTGCGGCGATCTGCTCGGGCGTCTGGTGCGAGAGGTGCTCCAGATACGCCAGCAGCGGCTCGACCCTGGCGCCCGTGACCCCGGCCCATGCGCGCACCTTGTCACCCAGGCTGGCGCATCGCGAGATGCCTTCTGCCCGGCTGCGCACGATGGGCACGAATCGTCCTTCCAGTTGCACGCCTGCCGCACCGGTCAGCGCCCGCTTGATCGCCTCGCGGTCGACCTCGTGCCTTTCTTCATCGGCGATCGTCCAGCGCACGCGGACCCAGGCACCTTCCAGGTCACCAGCCGCCACGGCCGACTCGATCCGCGCCAGGTCGGGCTTGCCCTCGAAGAACAGGTCGACGGTCCGCCTGGCAGGCGTGGGCACCAGTTCGAACGCCACCGCCGAAGCGCCGACCTCCCACAGCAGGAATCCCTTGTCGCCGACCTCGCCATGGTGGAAGCGGCCGATCGACCCTGCATAGGCCACAACGCGTCCGCCCTGCTCCCAGTGCTGGTGACGGTGGATGTGTCCCAGCATGAAGGCCTGGGCCTGCGCCGAGAACAGCGCACCCGACGTGAACTCGTGGTCGAAGCCGGCCATGGGCACGTCGTGCTCGGTGATGCAGCCGGTGACCGTGCCGTGGGACACGCCGACGGTAGGCACCAGCGCCTCCCGTGCTGCACGGTGGGTCGCTGCGAAGCCGGCAAGCAGCGTCGCCAGTTCCTGGCCCAGTGCGACACCAGCGTCCGCCGCGCCGACGCTGGCGGCCACCGTCGCCTTGTTGACCGTCGGCACGCAGGTGAACAGGACACGCGTGCCTTCGGGCAACCGGTCCTGCCCACCGTCGAAGCGCCAGCCCTGCGATCCGAGCCATGTGCGGTCCAGGCGCAGCGCCACCTGGCCGATGCGATCGGCCACATGCACGCCGTAGCGGCCCCCGAGCAGGCGGAAGATGGCCAGCGTGCCCGGTGGCTCGTGGGAGAAGGTGCCCTGCAGCATCAGCACCGGACAGTGATCCGCCAGCCGGCGCACCTGGCGCGCCAGGCGTTCGACCGCCGGGCTGTGCACGTCGAGCGCGTGGTCGGTCGAGTCGCCCGAGATGACCGCGACCTCGGCGCCGCGCCGGATGGCTTCGTCCACCGCGAAGCCGAAACAGCGGTCGGCCTCGGCCAGGTTCTTCTCGCTGTAGTGCAGGTCGGAAAACTGCGCGATCCGGATCATGGAGTCACCTCGCTGTAGCTTCGGTCGGGGTTCGGACGTGTTGCCATCGTCGCGCGTCGCTTCGCCCGATCAAGGCGGCGCCCTGGGATTCAGCTGAAGACATCCAGCTCGGCATCGACCTTGGCGCGGAACCCCTCGCCGTCGTCGGCGAATCCGGCAACTTCGTCGAGCGCCCGCTTTCGGCCGTTCGCGTTCATCTTCCAGCCGCGGCCCCAACGCTTCTCGGCGTAGCGCTCGAAACGCTCGGCCACGACACCCAGCGCCGCGGCGGCCTGTGCCACCCTTTCAGCCTCGTCGCCGCCGTTGCCCGCCTGCTCGCGCTGCGCTGCGGGCCGGGCGCCGCTGGCCGGCATGGCTGCCCTGCCGGGACCGCCATGCGAGGCCGGCGTCGCGGCACGATCGGGTGCCGGTCCGTATGCCGGTGCAGCCCGAGGTGAGGACGCGGACGCGTCGATCACGCCATCGTCGCCGACCACCGATCCGCGACCGATGCCGCGCTCCGCGGTCCCGCCCTCGAGCACGCTCAGCGCCTCGGCAGCGCGCGCTTCGGCACCGTCCAGTCCTTCGTCAGGCCGCAGCAGCGCCGCCACGTCGACCGGCGCCTCGAGTTCGATCAGCCATTGCGAGGTGCGCACGGGCCGGCCCTCCTCGTCGATCCGCGGCACCTCGACCAGCCGCTTGGTCAGGTAGAACGGCGTGTGCCTGCCGTCCAGGAAGCCGGAGATGCGGCCTCCCCGCATGAAGCCGATGGTCTGGAACTTCTGGATCGCGGCGTTCATCGCGTAGAAGCTGTTGGTCGGCAGCTCGAAGGCGCTGATCGACTTGATCCCGGGGATGAAGAAGATGAACCGTCCCGACAGGTTGCACTTTCGGTCCTGGTACTCGGCGCAGGATTCGGGATCGCACAGGCCGCCGTTGTCGGCGCGGCGCATGGTCTTGCGGCCGCCCCAGACGCGGATGGCCCGGCGCGTGCCGCTGACCACGGGCACGGGGGCATGGCTCATGCAGTAGCGGGTCTGGCCGTCTGCGGCGTACTCCGACCAGAAGCGTCGCTCGTTGGCCGTCCACGCCACCAGTTCATGCGGCATCACCGACTGCCACGCATCGGCCGGAAAGACCACCGGGAACCGGTACAGCCGCTTCACCCCGTCGCCCCGGTCTTCGCCGAAAAGGTCGGTGATCTGCCGCGCGATCTCCGGATTCGGGAAGTCCTCCCCACGCACCGTGAAGTAGGGGACGTTCTTCGGCGCCAGCGGGTTCTTCAGGTCCGGCACTGCGTCGGCGATCTCCCGCTCGATGCTGTCGAAGCTCTTGCCCTGTTCGACGCCGCGCTCGTAGATTGCGCGCACGCGCTCGTTCTCGGCCGCGCGGCGCGTCAGCACCTTGATGCCGGCACGGATGCGGCCGGCCACCGGGATGCGGGGTGCCGTGCGGCCCAGCAGTGTGGGCACGGCAAGCGCACCGCCCTGCACCACTGCGACGGCACCGGCCTGGCCGTTCGTCGCCACGTTCTCCATTGCACTTGCCATTGCAGGCTCCTTGTCCAGGTTGAGGGGGATGGAGCAACCATGCTCGCCCCTGAAACGCGTTCATCAACCCCGCGATCCGCTCGCTGCACATCCGCGGGCCGGCTCGACGACAAGCTCGAAGTCGGGCAGGCCGCGCATCAGCAGACGGCCCCAGCGCCTGGAGACGAGGCGGCGATCCAGGATCGTTGCCGTGCCGTGGTCCTCGTCGGTGCGGATGAGGCGCCCGAGTTGCTGCTTGAGGCGGACCGCGGTCTCCGGGACGGTGATGTCGATGAAGGGCGAACGCCCCTGTGACTCGATCCACTCCCGGCGCGCCTCTTCGAGCGGAGAGTCAGGCACGGAGAACGGCAGCTTGGCGCACACCACGTGAGTGCAGTACTCGCGTGGCAGGTCGACGCCTTCGGAAAAGCTCTGCAGCCCGAACAGCACCGATCGCTCGCCGCTGTCGATTGCGGCACGATGCCGCGACAGCATCTCCATCTTCGGCATCATGCCCTGCATCAGGGTGCAGCGCCGCAGGTCCTCCGGCAGCAGCGCATAGACCTCGCGCATCTGCTTGCCCGACGCGAACAGCACCAGCGTACCGAGCGTCTGAACGAGACCCGGCATGCGCTCGACAACCTCGTCCGTGTGCCGCCGGGCATCGCCAGGATCCGTGCGCATCGCAGGAATGACGAGCCTGGCGTTCGAACGGTAGTCGAACGGCGATTCCACGCGCAGGAACTGGACGGCCGTGTAGACCGAGAGGCCGGACTGCTGGAGGAAGAGGTCGAAGGTGCCGCACGAAGTCAGCGTCGCCGACATCAGGATCACGCCGCTGGCCCGGTTCCACAGCAACTGGCGCAGCTTTTCGCTGCCACTGATGGGTGATGCACAGACCAGGTAGTCGCTCGACGAGGACGTGCTGTCGTGCAGCTCGATCCACCGGGCCACCGGCGCCTCGCCTTCGACATCCTCGGCCAGCACCAGGCGCCAGGTCTCGACGAGGTTGTCCAGCTTTGCCGCGAAGAACCCAAGCGCTGACAGCACCTGGGTAGCCAGAGACCCCTCGATCGGGGCACGCTGCAGGACGGCGTCACGAAGCACGGCAAACGTCTTCTGCAGGTCGGATGCCGCCGAGTGGAGCAAACCACCGTGTCGCAGTACCCACTCCGGCAATTCGCCGTTCCTGAAACGGCGAGCCCTCTTCACCTCGAAGGCCCGGGTCGCGTGGATCAGACCGTACAGCTCACCCAGTTCCTCGTCTATGCACCGGGCCTGATCACGGGCATCACGCAGCAGCCCGTCATCCAGGCGCAGGGCCAGAACGGCGTCGCGCACCGCGTCGGTGGCACCCTGCACCCATTCCCTGGCCCCGCGGATGGCGTGTCGGGCCGCGAAGTGCTCCACCACCTTGGCCGACAGGCTGTGCGCCTCGTCGAACACGTAGAAGGTCTCGCTCGCAGGCGGCAGCACGCTGCCAGTCTCCATGTCCAGCGCCGAGAGGACGAGGTCGTGGTTTGCGATCACCAGGTCCGCCTCCTTCGCACGCTGGCGCGCGGCCTGAAACGGGCAGCGAGCGAAGTCGGGGCAGCGATTGCCCGAGCATCCCTGGCGGTCTGTCGTCAGGTCGGCCCAGAGCTCGTCGGCGACCGGGACGGCCAGTTCGTCTCGATCGCCGTTCCAGCGGCCGGCCTCGAAGGACTCGGCCAGGCCGACGACGATCCTGCGTTGGCGGCGCAGCGCAGACTCCGTGGCGGCGAGGCTGGCGCTGTGAAATTGCCCTTGCAGGCCAATGCGCTCATCTCTGGCCTCGTCAGGCAGCAGGGCCCGCTGGCCCGCTGCCGTGCCGGCGGCCATCAGGCGGGCTGTGCAGGCGTAGCGGCGCCGGCCCTTTGCAACCGCGAAGCTGAAGTCCAGCGGCAGCAGGGCCTGCAGCATCGGAGCGTCCTTCTCCGCATACTGATGCTGGAGCGCGACCGTCGAACTCGACACGACGAGGCGCTTGCCGAGCGTGCGTGCCATCACCAGCGCAGGAACCAGGGCACCGAAGGACTTGCCCGTTCCGGTGCCGGCCTCGATCACCGCGATGTATTCACCCCGGCCGCCACCACCTTCATCCGGATCCTGCCGGCAGCAAGCCAGAGTGTTCGCGACAGCGGCGACCAGCTCGAGTTGGGGACGCCTCGTCCTGAACCCAGCGATGCCGTCCCGCAGCGCGTTCATACACTGCCGGACGAGGTCCTTGTCGGTGTCGGTCAGCAT
>JAURZM010000032.1 GCA_030653385.1 Rubrivivax sp.
TTGCTCTCCCGCGGGCTTGATGTCCCCAGGGCTGGACGAGCTGCCGCACCGAAACCAAAAAACAAGGCTGTGGATTTTGTGGACAATTCGCCGGCAAAAAACCGCCAGCGAACCGGGGCGCTTGCCGTGGGTAAGTCGCAATAAGCCGCGACTTACCCACCGCGCACCCCTTTGCCCACAAACTCCACAGCCTCAACATCATTTTTGTATTCCTTAAAAGCAGAACATACAAGGGAAGCGGGTTGCCTCCTCTCTCCCCTTGCGGGAGAGAGGTCGGGAGAGAGGGGGGACTTTTACCGCTTGTCGGGGCAGGCCTCGCTAACGCGGTTGCGGCCGCCGGTCTTGGCGGCGTAGAGCGCCGCGTCGGCGGCGGCGAGCAACTGGTCGGCGCTGGCATTCGCATCGGGGGTGCAGGTGGCGACGCCCAGGCTGACGGTGACCGTGGCGGCGACCGATGAGGTCTCGTGCGGAATGCCCAGCGCCGCGACGGCCTGGCGCAGGGCTTCGGCCTTCCTGGCAGCGCCGGCCGGGCTGCAATCGGGCAGTAGACAGACGAATTCCTCGCCGCCATAGCGAGCCACCAGGTCGTGGGAACGGCCGAGACATTGCTTGATGACGGCGGCGACCTGCTGCAGGCAGGCATCGCCGGCCTGATGGCCATATTGGTCGTTGAAGCGCTTGAAGTGGTCGATGTCGATCATGATCAGGGTCAGCGGTCCCGTGCCGCGCCGGCAGTGCCGCCATTCGGCCTGGAGATTCTCATCGAAACGCCGCCGGTTGGCCACGCCGGTCAATCCGTCAATGAAGGCGAGGCTGCGCAGCAGGTCGGCCTGAGCTTTCAGTGTCAGATGGGTGTGCACGCGGGCGCGCACCACCGCCCGATTGACCGGCTTGACGATGAAATCCACGCCGCCCGCTTCGAGCGCGCGGGTTTCGTCCGCCGGGTCTTCCTGGGCGGTGACAAAAATGACCGGAATGTCGGCCGTGCTGGCATCGGCCTTGAGGCGGCGGCAGACTTCCAGTCCGTCCATCTCCGGCATCATCACATCGAGCAGAATCAGATCGGGCGGGTCGCGGCGGCAGAAATCGAGCGCCTGTTCGCCGCTGGTGGCCATGAACACCTCGTGATCGGCCTGAAACGCCTGGTAGAGCGCCTGGAGGTTGATCGGCTGGTCATCGACGATCAAGAGGCGCGGGGAGGCCGGCAGGATGCCGGGCGCGACCGGTTCGGCAAGGTTCGGGTTCATGCCAGTGTGCTCCTGAGCGCCTGGCTGGCGGCCAGCGCGGCGGTGAAATCCATCTGTGCGATGGCGCTATCGATGGGGGTCAGTTTGGCGCCGAGCGTCGCGCCGTATTCCTTTTGCAACGCGGCATGGGCGTCGAGGGCGCGCAGATTTTTGTCGGCGAGCAGTGCTTCGAGGTTTTCCAGATCGGCGCAGAGGCGCGCGGTGTCGGCGCGCGGCTCGACCGGGCTGGTTGCTGGTGCGGGCGCGAACTGCGCGGCAACGCCGTCCAGCACCGTCAGTGTTTCATCGAGCGCGCTATCCAGGCGCGCTTGCAGGGTGGCGCAGTCCTTGCCGTTTTTCAGCTCGGCTTCGGCGCTGCGGGCAAAGTCGGCCAGTGCGCTGGCGCCCAACGTGCCGGCGAGCCCCTTGAGCGTGTGCAATTCGCGCGCCGCGCCGCTTCGGTCATCCTGCTGCAAGGCGTTGCGCAGCCGCTCGCGCAGGGCGCGCTGATCCTGCCGGAAGAATTCCAGAATCCTGAGATAGGTCTCGCGCTGGTTGCCCAGCCGGGTCAGTGCGTCGGCCAGCGCGAAGCCGGGCGGCAGTTCGGGAAGCAGCAAGGCGGGGGTGGCCGGTTGCGGCCGTGGCGCGCCTGCGGCATCCGTCGCGCCTGCGGCGTCCGCCGCGCGACCGCAATGGCGCAGCAGCGTGGCGACCAGCGTCTCCACGTTGATCGGTTTGCCCACATGGTCGTTCATGCCGGCGGCGAGACAATTTTCGCGATCGGCGGGCATGGCGTTCGCGGTCATGGCGATGATCGGCAACTGCAGGAGGCCCATTTCTTTCCGCAGGATCTGCGTGGCCGCGAAGCCGTCCATCTCGGGCATCTGGATATCCATCAGCACGGCGTCGTAGGGGCGCTTGGTGCTAGCGACGCGTTCGATGCCCAGGCGGCCGTTGCCCGCCACGTCGACGTGGGCGCCCTGGAGCGTCAATAGTTCGCGCGCCACCTGCTGGTTGGTGACGTTGTCTTCCACCAGCAAGAGGCGCAGACCGGCCAGCGGGCGTGACAGCGGCCGACGGACGGCGCGGCGATCGAGCGCCGTGGCGCAGCCGGCGCGGGCGTTGGCCAGGGCATCGAACAGCATCGAGGTCGTTACCGGCTTGACCAGGAAGCCGTCGAGCGGATTGGCGGGCGAGTCCAGCCGGTTGGCCAGCATCTCCCGGCCGTGGGCGGTGACCATGATGATGACCGGCGTTTGGCCGTCGCGGTGGAGCGCGCGGATGGAGAGCGCGGTTTCCCAGCCGTCCATGCCGGGCATTTGCCAGTCGACAAAAATGGCGTCGTAGCCGGGCTGGCCGTCGGCTGCGGCTGCCAGCCGGGCGAGCGCGGCGGCGCCGGAATCCGCGGTGTCGGCCAGCCAGCCGAGCCGCGCCACCATGTCGGCGAGCACGGCGCGGGCGGTGGCGTTGTCGTCGACGATCAACACGCGGAGCGGATGGGGCTGATCGGCGGCGGCGGCGTCTGCATCGATGCGGCGCAAGCCCTCGCCAGGCGCGGTAACGCGCGCGAATTCGAGGACAAAGGCAAAGCGGCTGCCGCGCCCCGTCCCCCACGCCGTGCTGGTGACCGCCAGTTCGCCGCCCATCAGCCGCACCAGGCGCCGGCTGATCGCCAGCCCGAGGCCGGTGCCGCCAAAGCGTCGGCTGGTGGAAGCCTCGGCCTGGGTGAAGCCGGCGAAAATGTTTTCCAGTTGGTCGGCGGCGATGCCGATGCCGGTGTCCTGAACCGCGAATTCGATGCGCACCCGTTCCGGCGTGCTGGCCAACTGCTTCAGGCGCAAGACCACCTCGCCTTGCGCGGTGAATTTTATGGCGTTGCCGGCGAGATTGAGCAGGACCTGTTGCAGGCGCAGGGCGTCGCCGTGAAGCACGCGGGGAATGGCGGCGTCGATGTCGAACAGCACCTCCACGTCCTTTTGGAGGACGGCGGACGAGAGCACCACCGACAAGTTGCGCAGCAGCTGGTCGAGGCGGAACGGCGCGGATTCCAGCGTCATCTTGCCGGCATCGATCTTGGAAAAATCGAGGATGTCGTTGAGGATGCCCAGCAGCGACTCGGCCGCCGCCTGTGCTTTCTGCGTGTAATCCTGTTGCCGCCCGGTTTGCTCGGTGTGTTGCAGGAGTTGCAGCAGTCCGAGCACCGCGTTCATCGGCGTGCGGATTTCGTGGCTCATGTTGGCGAGAAACTGGCTCTTGGCGCGGCTCGCCGCTTCGGCGGCGAGTTTGGCCTCGAGCAGCGCCGCATGCGCTGCCGCGGCTTCTTGCGCCGCGCTGCGCCGCCGCCGTTGCAGCAGATACAGGCCGACAACGGAGGAGAGCGCCAGCAGGCCGAACAGCCCGCCGCTGATCCGGGCGTCGCGCCGCCATGGCACATACAGGGCATCCCGGTCGCGGGCGACGGCAACGATCAGTTCATGGTCCATGAACAGGCCGGCGGGGTTCAGGGACTGATGCGCCACGATGCGCTGTTCGCCCCGGCCATGGGCGGGGCCGGTCATTACCGTTCCCATTTGCCCGCTGGCGATGTGACGGGAGAACAATGAGCCGGGCGTTGCCAGATTCATGCCGGCCACCCCTTCCCGGTCGGGGAGCATCATGAACAGGGTGCCGCTGCCATGCACGACGGCCGCCCACATGTCCGGCGCATACAGCACCGAACCGAGCAGGATCTTGAATTCCTCGGGATCGATGGCGGCCGTGACGACGCCGGCGAATTCGCCGCGCGGCCCGACGATCATGCGCGACACGCTGAAGACGTAAGGGCCCAGCACGCTCTTGAAGGGCGGGCTGACAAACAGCGTGTCCGGATTCGGCTTGTCCCGCGCCGCCGTGAAATAGTCGCGATGGCTGAAATTCCGGTCGAGGAGCTCCGTGCGGCTGGAGGCGCGCACATTGCCCGCCGCATCGAGAATCAGCATGGTGCGCACGCCTGTCAGGGCATCCGAGAAGGCGGCGAGGCGGCGGCTGGCCAGGGCCATGCCGCCCTTTTCCTTTCGCCAGACCGGCAGTTCCTCGCGCACATTGTCCAGCGCGCGGTTGATCGCGAAGAGCTGGCGGCCGAAGTTGTTGTGAACGACCCGCGCCTGGGCGCTGAGCCGCTCCGCTTCGCGGTTGCCGATGGCCGCGTGTTCATCGAACAGCGAATAGGCGACGAGGCCGCCCAGCACCAGCAGCGCGCTGGCGAGCAGCAGCCATTCGGTCAGGAAAGGGGCGGGGCGATGGGCGGTGGTATTCACTCGTGCATCATACGACGGATGGGCGGGCGCGCATAGGACTAATGTGATAGCCGTGCGCACCAGTCCTCGATGGCCGCGCGCATCGCCAGCGGTTGTTCCGTCGGAATCCAGTGCTGCGCCGCGATGCGCTCGATGCGGCAGTCGGGCAGGGCGGCGAGCAGCCCGGCGGTGGTTTCTGGATCGCTGAACGTGCCGCCCGTCGACAGGAGCGCCAGGGTCGGCGCGGGGAGGGATGCGAGCTCGGGCAGCGGGCCGGTGACGGCGACGAGGTCCTGGAGGTACACCCCCGTCGGTAGGCTGCGCAGATCTTCCAGCGGCGAAGCGTAGCGCGCCTGCGGGAAGGCGCCGGCGGCGGCCATCGTCGCGTGCGCGGCGCGGTCGAGTTCGACCAGATCGAGTTGCGCGAGGCGCCGCCGGTGGAGACCCAGCGCGGCCGTCGCCGTGAACAGCGGCACGAGCGCGGCGCAGAGCGGGCGCCAGGCGGCGACTCGCGCCAGCGTGCCGGCGAGCGCCTGGCGGAACATCGGCTCGATGAGCACCAGCCCGGCGACCCGTTGCGGCGCGCGGTGGGCGAACCACAACGCGAGGTTGGCGCCCAGGCAATGGCCGATCAGCACTGCCCGAGGCACATCCGCCGCGTCGAGCAGCGCCGCCAGGTCGTCGCACCAGACCTGCATGCCGACGCGGCCGCGACAGAGCGAAGCGCCGTGGCCGCGCAGATCGAGGCGCAGCAAGTCCCAGCTTTCCGCCAACCGCGTCGTCGCCACGAACTCCGACCACCGCGTCAGATTGCTGGCCAGACCGTGGATGAGGACGAGCGTGCGGCGCGGCGCGCCCTGCCGCACGAGCCGGTAGGCGATGCGGACGCCGTCGCCCGTCGTGAATGTCCTTGCCTCTTCCATGCCTGCTTTCGCCGCTTCGACAAAAGTGCATTCTGCCTGATTGGCTTTGCCACTGCGCGCCGTCCCCAGGCTGGCGGCGCGCCGGCTATCGCCGTCCCCATGTTGGCGGCGTCCCGGCTATCGCCGTCCCGCCAGCGCCGACTTTTGCAATGAAAAAGCCCCACGGGTTTCCCCGTGAGGCTCCTTCAATCCACTCCCTCTGTGTCGAGGAATCAGTGAAACTGCTCCTCTTCCGTCGAGCCGGTCAGCGCCTTGACGTTGGATGACCCGCCCTGGATCACGGTGGTGACGTCGTCGAAGTAGCCGGTGCCGACTTCCTGCTGGTGCGAGACGAAGGTGTAGCCCTGCTCGCGGGCGGCGAATTCCGGTTCCTGCACCATTTCGACGTAGTGCTTCATGCCTTCGCCCTTGGCATAGGCGTGGGCGAACTGGAAGGTGTTGAACCAGTTGATGTGGATGCCGGCCAGCGTGATGAACTGGTACTTGTAGCCCATGGCCGAGAGTTCGTCCTGGAATTTTGCGATGGTCTTGTCGTCGAGGTTCTTCTTCCAGTTGAACGAGGGCGAGCAGTTGTAGGACAGCAGTTTGCCGGGGCATTTGGCCAGCACGGCCTGGGCGAATTCGCGGGCGAAGCCCAGGTCGGGCGTGCCGGTCTCGCACCACACCAGGTCGGCGTAGGGCGCATAGGCGACGCCGCGGCTGATGGCCTGCTCCAGGCCGTTCTTCACGCGATAGAAACCCTCGGCGGTGCGCTCGCCGGTGAGGAAGGGCTGGTCGTTTGCGTCATGGTCGGAGGTCAGCAGGTTGGCGGCCTCGGCATCGGTGCGGGCGAGGATGATGGTCGGCACGCCCAGCACGTCGGCGGCGAAGCGCGCGGCGATCAGCTTCTCGCAGGCTTCCTGGGTCGGCACGAGCACCTTGCCGCCCATGTGGCCGCACTTTTTCGCGGCGGCGAGCTGGTCTTCGAAGTGCACCCCGGCGGCACCGGCGACGATCATGTTCTTCATCAGCTCGAAGGCGTTGAGCACGCCGCCAACGCCGGCCTCGGCATCCGCCACGATCGGCAGGAAGTAGTCGATGAATTCCTTGTCGCCGGGATTGATGTCGCGCGACCACTGGATTTCGTCGGCGCGCTTGAAGGTGTTGTTGATGCGGCGCACCATGGCCGGCACCGAGTCGTAGGCGTAGAGCGACTGGTCCGGATACATGGTTTCGGAGGTGTTGCCGTCTGCCGCCACCTGCCAGCCCGACAGATAAACGGCCTCCAGGCCGGCCTTCGCCTGCTGCATGGCCTGGCCGGCGGTGATGGCGCCGAAGGCATTCACATAGCCTTTTTTCGCGCCGCCGTTGATCTTGTCCCACAGCTTTGCCGCGCCGCGCTGGGCCAGCGTGTATTCGAGCTGCACGGAACCGCGCAAGCGCACGACGTCGGCGGCGGAATAGCCGCGCTTGACGCCTTTCCAGCGGGGATTGGTGGCCCAGTCTTGTTCCAGGGCCGCGATTTGTGTTTTGCGATCGGTCATGTTTTGATCCTCTCTTGATGGGGGAGTCAGGTTGGGAAAGTGTCTGTTGGTGAGGCGGTGCAGCAAAGTATAGAGTGGTTTTTGCAAAGCAACAAGTATCTTATATAAGATATATGTTAGAAAGTATTAATGAGTGTATCAGCAAGGCGCCACGATAAAATCAGGGCAGGGTGCGGCGAGTTATTTTTCGGGGGCTGAATGCTTTGGAATATCTGACGATATGTCTCGTGGCCGTGCTGGCATCCGGTCTCACGCTGTTTTCCGGCTTTGGCCTGGGCACCATCCTGACCCCGGCCTTCGCCCTGTTTTTCCCGATTCCGACGGCCATCGCCATGACGGCCGTGGTGCATCTGTCCAACAACCTTTTCAAGATCGGTCTCGTCGGTCGCAACGCGGACTGGCGGGTGGTTGTCCGCTTCGGCCTGACGGCGGCCCTGGCCGCCATTGCCGGCGCCAGTCTGTTGGCGCTGTTTGCCCATCTGCCGGCCTGGGGCAGTTACCTGCTGGGCGGTCGGGAGCACGAAATCACGCCGGTCAAGGCGGTCATCGGGCTGCTGATCGTGGCCTTCGCCCTGCTGGAACTTTCGCCGCGCTTTGAGAAGCTTTCTTTTGCGCCGCGCTGGCTGCCCCTCGGCGGATTGCTGTCGGGATTCTTCGGCGGCCTGTCCGGCAATCAGGGCGCCTTTCGCGCCGCCTTCCTCGTCAAGGCAGGACTATCCAAAGAGGCTTTCGTCGGCACCAGCGCCGCCTGCGCGGTGCTGGTCGATGCCGTGCGGTTGGTGGTCTATGGCGCGGTTTTCCATGGCGGCGGCTGGGCGGTGCTGCAGGGCGAAAACGGCGGCCTGGTCATTGCCGCAACGCTTTCCGCGTTTGCCGGCGCATGGTTGGGCAAGCGGCTGCTGAAGAAGGTCAGCCTGCGCTTTGTGCAATTGACGGTCGCGGCAATGATGGTGCTGATCGGTGGCGGGCTGGCTGCCGGTCTGTTGTGATATCCGACAAAAAAGCCTCCGCGGATTGCTCCGCGGAGGCGCTGCGTGAAAAGTCGGCGCTGGCGGGACGGCGTTAGCCGGGCTGACGCCAGTTAGTCAGCAGCAGGCCACATTTGAGCTGCATGCATCACCCGCAATATGATGATGGTGTCGGCGTCGACACGGTAAACCATGATGTAGTTGCGATGAACGACAATCTCGCGCGTGCCCTCGACTCGGCCCGGCCCGGCTTATAGAGCAGTGGATTGGCTGGCAACAGATCGGCATGCGCCTCAAATTTTTCGTCCAGAGCCAACGCGGCTAGCGTTTTGTCGCGGGCGATGAAGTGCATGATGCGTTCGCGATCGGCAATCGCCAGCGGATGCCAGATCAGTTGCATTCCACGTTTTCCGCCTGTTCGCGCAATGTGTTGCGACGCTGGGCGAAATGTTCGCGAACCTGCGCATTTGGCACGCCGGGGCGGGGATCATCCAGGGCGCGTCGAACCTGCGCCTTGAACCATTCATCGTAAGCGGCGGAATTGGTGGCGACATCGCCGACACCGTACCGTTGCCCGAGAAAATCGATGAAATCCAGCACTTCCCTGGCGGCTTCTTCCGGAAGTTTTTGGCTACGTCGATAAATGGCTTCGGCGAGCGTCATCATCATTCTCCTTGCATCCTGGAGGTTGATCGGGGCACGATCGGAAAAAAGCAGCGCCGCTCCAATAAAGCGCTGTTTTGGTGTTGGCAAGATCATAAAGCAAAACGCCTCCGCGGAGTGCTCCGCGGAGGCGCTGCCTGCAAAGTCGGCGCTGGCGGAACGGTGCCGGTTTACAGTTTGACGCTATCCGCCACTTCCTTGAACTCGGCAATCTGGTCGAAACTCAAATAACGATAGACGTCGGCGGACTTGGCTTCGAGTGTTTTGACCTGCGCCAGGTATTCGGCCACGGTCGGCAGTTTGCCCATCAGCGCGCAGACCGCCGCCAGCTCGGCTGAGGAGAGATAGACGCGGGTGTCGATGCCGAGGCGGTTGGGGAAGTTGCGCGTCGAAGTCGATACCGCCGTGCTGCCTTTCTTGATCTGCGCCTGGTTGCCCATGCACAGCGAGCAGCCGGGCATTTCCATGCGCGCGCCGGATTTGCCGAGGACCGAGTAGTAGCCTTCCTCGTTGAGGATCATCGCATCCATCTTGGTCGGCGGGGCGATCCACAGGCGGGTGGGGATGTCGGTCTGGCCGTCGAGAATCTTGCCGGCGGCGCGGAAGTGGCCGATGTTGGTCATGCAACTGCCGATGAAGACTTCGTCGATCTTTTCGCCGGCGACTTCGGAAAGCGGCTTGACGTCGTCCGGGTCGTTCGGGCAGGCCAGCAGCGGCTCGGTGATCTCGTTCATGTCGATCTCGATGACGGCGGCGTATTCGGCGTCGGCATCGGGTTCTAGCAGCGTGCCGTTGGCGATCCAGGCTTCCATCGCCTGGATGCGGCGGGCGAGGGTGCGGCGGTCTTCGTAGCCTTCGGCGATCATCCATTTCATCAGGGTGATGTTCGACTTGAGATACTCGACGATCGGCGCCTTGTTGAGGCGCACCGAACAGCCGGCGGCTGAGCGCTCGGCGGAGGCGTCGGTGAGCTCAAACGCCTGCTCCACCTTCAGGTCGGGCAGGCCCTCGATTTCGAGGATGCGGCCGGAGAAGATGTTTTTCTTGCCCTGCTTGGCGACGGTGAGGAGGCCGGCCTTGATCGCGTAGTAGGGGATGGCGTTGACCATGTCGCGCAGCGTGATGCCGGGCTGGAGCTTGCCTTTGAAGCGCACCAGCACCGACTCGGGCATGTCGAGCGGCATGACGCCGGTCGCAGCCGCGAAGGCCACGAGACCCGATCCGGCGGGAAACGATATGCCGATGGGGAAACGCGTGTGGCTGTCGCCACCGGTGCCCACGGTGTCGGGCAGCAGCAGGCGGTTCAGCCAGCTGTGGATGACACCGTCACCGGGCCGCAGGCTGACACCGCCGCGGTTGCTCATGAAAGCCGGCAGCTCGCGGTGGGTTTTCACGTCCACCGGCTTCGGGTAGGCGCTGGTGTGGCAGAAGCTCTGCATCACCAGGTCGGCGCTGAAGCCCAGGCAGGCCAGGTCCTTCAGTTCGTCGCGGGTCATCGGGCCGGTGGTGTCCTGCGAACCCACGGTGGTCATCTTTGGCTCGCAGTAGGTGCCGGGGCGCACGCCTTGGCCTTCCGGCAGGCCCACCGCGCGGCCCACCATCTTCTGCGCCAGCGTGAAGCCGGCCTTGGTGGCCGTGGGCGGCGC
Source organism: Rubrivivax sp. (assembly GCA_030653385.1). Taxonomy (GTDB): domain Bacteria; phylum Pseudomonadota; class Gammaproteobacteria; order Burkholderiales; family Burkholderiaceae_C; genus Rubrivivax. Next base: position 10,225 of record JAURZM010000032.1, read on the forward strand.
CGGCAGGCGGAACGCCGTGCTGGCGGGCAGGCCCAGGAATTCACGCGCCTTGGCAGTCAGGCTGCGGCCGATGATCAGGTTGATGCGACCGCCAGCCCGCACTTCGTCGAACAACACGTCGCTGCGCAGCGCGAAGGTCTTGACGACCGCGCCACCCTTCAGGATCTTGCCGTCGTAGGGCTGGATCTCGAGCACGTCGCCCATCTCCAGGCCGCCCACATCCACCTCGATGGGCAAGGCGCCGCTGTCTTCCTGCGTGTTGAAGAAGATCGGCGCGATCTTGCCGCCCAGCGTGACACCGCCGAAGCGTTTGTTCGGCACGAAGGGGATGTCCTGGCCGGTGGCCCAGACGACGCTGTTGGTCGCACTCTTGCGGCTGGACCCGGTGCCCACCACGTCACCCACGTAGGCCACCAGGTGGCCGCGCGCCTTCAGCTCGTCGATGAACTTCATCGGACCGCGCTTGCCGTCTTCTTCGGGCTTGAAGGCCGCTCCTTCGCGGGTGTTCTTCAACATCGCCAGGTAGTGCAGCGGAATGTCGGGGCGGCTCCAGGCGTCGGGCGCGGGGCTCAGGTCGTCGGTGTTGGTTTCGCCGGGCACCTTGAAGACACTGACGGTGATGGACCGGGGCACTTCGGGGCGTGTGGTGAACCACTCGGCGTCGGCCCAGCTCTTCATGACTTCAGCTGCCTTGGCATTGCCGGCCTTGGCCTTGACGGCCACGTCGTTGAAGAAGTCGAACATCAGCAGTGTCTTCTTCAGGCCCTCGGCTGCGATGGCCGCCACCTGGGCGTCGTCCAGCAGTTCGATCAGCGGGTGCACGTTGTAGCCGCCCACCATGGTGCCCAGCAGTTCGGTGGCCTTGGCCTTGCTCACCAGCGCCACCGCCACTTCGCCGTGTGCCACCGCGGCCAGGAAGCTGGCCTTGACCTTGGCCGCGTCGTCCACGCCCGGGGGCACGCGGTGCGTCAGCAGGTCCATCAGGAAGGCCTCTTCGCCAGCAGGAGGTGCCTTGATCAGTTCGATCAGCGCGGCCACCTGCTGGGCGTCCAGCGGCAGAGGGGGAATGCCGAGCGCGGCGCGTTCGACGGCATGTTGACGGTAGGCTTGCAGCATGGGGTGTTCCGGTCAGTGGTTCGGGAAAGGATGGGGCCTCAGCCTTTCGGCACGATGACTTTGAGGCCCTTGAAGTAGTCGCGGTAGAAGCCCGCGTCGCGGCTGATGAGGGCGTCGCACTGCATCATGGCGTGGGCGCCGATCAGGAAGTCGGCCACGGTACGGCTGCGGTTGCCGGCGCGCTGGCGGTAGCGGCGCTGCATCTCGCCGGCGCGCAGGGCCGACTTGGGTTCCATGGCGCTGTAGGCGATGCCCACTTCTTCCAGGTAGTGCAGCACTTCCGAGCCACCTTTGAGCGACGTGCAAAGTTCAGCCAAGGCCACTTCACACAGCACGACCGGCCCGATGTGCAGCGACTGGCGGACCGCGTCGGCCGCGGCCGATGACTGGTCGCCGCCGTCGATCAGGTCGATCAGCACGGAAGAGTCGACGGCGATCACCCCGGGTCAGTCCTCGGGCGGCAGGTAGGGGTCGCCGGGGGCGTGGCCGCGGATGGCCCGCATCGCTTCGTCGGTATTGGCAAAGCCGTCCAGTTTGAAACGGCCGCGCAGGCGCGAAATGGCATCGTCCACGTCCTTGCGCATCACGATGCGGCCGCCGTCGATCTCGATCTTCAGCTTGGTGCCCTTGACCAGGCCCAGCGCGTCACGCACGGCCTTGGGCAGCGTGATCTGTCCACGTTCAGCGACGGTGGCGTCCATGGGGTTTCTGCCTGAAAAAGTATGCATTGATGATACGTACCGCGGGCGCCGGCGTCAAATCGCCCAGCCGAGCTGGGGTCAGGACAGGGCGGCCAGCGGCAGGTTCAGCAGCAGGTTCTGCGGCTTCAGGCGCAGTTGTCCGCTGCGTGTGGCCATCAGGCCCAGGTAGACGGGGCGGCCGGCCACATCGCGCCGCATCTCGGCGGGGTTCACGAAGTCCAGGCGGAACAGGCTGATCAGCCGGCCCAGCCGTTCGTCGTCGACCGTGTGGCCTTCGTACAGGTCGTTGAGCAGCAAGCTGGACTCGGCGTCCAGCCCCACGTGCCAGCGCCACTGCGGGTCGTCGATGCGCGGTACGTGCTGCACCGTCACCGCCACGCCCAGCAGGTGCTGCACCCAGGCCTGCAGCAGCAGCGCCAGCGGCTTCAGGCCCGAGCGGGCGTTGTTCATCGTGAACTGGAGGCCGTGGCCGACCTCGGTTTTCAGCTCTTGCGTCAGGTCCAGCAGCAGGCTGCTGCGCATGTCGCTGCGCATGTCTTTCCTTTCAGCGCTGGCTTCGGCCCAGTAACGCGTGGCGTTGTCGGCACCCAGCACCGGCAGGTCCAGCGGCGTGGCGCTGATCTGCGCTTGCGCCAGCAGGCGGCCGATCTCGCCCAGGCCCTGGGTCTGCGACTGTTGCTGCAAGGTCGCGCTGTCGGCGGCCAGCACGCGGCCCTGTTCGAAGCTGATGCGCTGCGGGCGGAAAAACAGCTCGGCGGCCCGTGCGCTCAGCGCATCCGGGGTGCCTTCAGACACCTGGAGCAGCAGGTGCTGAACGATGGCCTGCGTGACCAGGTCGATGAACAGTGGCGGCACCGTCACCGCACCGCCGCGGAACAGGGCCAGATACCAGCCCTGCAGGCTGCCGGCCTGTTGCACGGCATCGCGCAGCGCCAGGAAGTGGCGGTAGTTGTGGGCCACGTCGGCGTCGGCGATGCTGTCCACCTCGACTGCCGGCACCGGGCGCAAGGGCATGCTGAGCAGTGCGCGGTGCAGCGACTTTTCCGACCGGCACGACTCCTCGACCAGTGCCAGCTCGGGCCGCTGCAGCCAGTGCCGCCAATAGGCCGGCGTGGGTCGCAGGTTGCCTTGTGCATCGACGTCCAGGTGCGCCAGGCCACTGCCAGGCCAGAGATCGGGTGCGGGGGCTGTCATGGCGGCATTGTGCCGTTCGGGGTATCCCTTGCTTGAGGCCGCCGGTGGGTCATCCCCGGCCCATCGGCACGCCCCTGCGGCATATGATTTGTGACAAACCGCGTCCTCGCACGCCAGCCCATCCTGCGCCCGTGTCCGAAGTTCTGCCCGAAGACCGCACCACACCGCAGCGCCCGCCAGGCACCCAGCGCGACCCCAGCCTGGAACGTGACAAGGCCGTGCTGCGGCCGGTGCTGGACAGCGAGCGCGACGTCACCATCGTGCTGCCGCGCGGTACCACCGGCGCCACCTTGCGGCCGCCCCGTTCTGCGCTGGCGACGGCGCTGAAGCCGGGTGTTCAGCTGCTGGAGTACCGCATCGACGGTGTGCTGGGCGAAGGCGGCTTCGGCATCACCTACCTGGCCACCGACGTGCACCTGGACGCCGCCGTGGCCATCAAGGAATACCTGCCACAGGACATCGTCTTCCGCGCCGGCGACGGCAGCGTGTCGCCGATGTCCAGCGAACACCGCGCGCGTTACCAGCAGGGGCTGGACGGCTTCTTGGTTGAAGCGCGAACGCTGGCTTCGTTCCGCCACCGTGCCATCGTGCGCGTGGCCCGCTTTTTCGAAGCCAACCACACCGCGTACATGGTGCTGGAAGTCGAAAAAGGCGAACCGCTGAAAGCCTGGTGGCTGCAGCACCAGCACATCGGCGAAAAGGCGCTCGTGGAGCTGCTGCTGCCGCTGCTGGACGGCCTGGCCGCCGTGCACAAGGCCGGCTTTTTGCACCGCGACATCAAGCCCGACAACATCCAGGTGCGGTCCAGCGACGGCAGCCTGGTGCTGCTGGACTTTGGCAGTGCCAGCCAGACGGCGGCGGTGGCTTCACACGGCATGGTGGTGGTGACGCCGGGTTATGCACCCAGCGAACAGTACGGACTGGGCGAACAGGGCCCCTGGACCGACCTGTATGCGCTGGGCGCCACGCTGTACTGGGCCATCTCGGGCGGCAAAAAACCGCCCGACGCCGAAACCCGCAAGGCCGACCCCAAGGCCTACACACGTGCCGTCGAAGCCGGCCGCAACGTCTATGGCCAGACCTTCCTGAAGGCCATCGACTGGGCGCTGAACACCGACGCCACGAAGCGCCCGCGCACGGTGGCCGAATTCCGCCAGGCCTTGTGTGCCGACCACCCGGCCAGCCTGCAGCGTTACGAAGCGGCGCGCCGCCGGTCGCAACTGAATCAGGTGGTGCAAGAAACCGCCGACGAATCGGCCAGTGCCGAACGCCGCGCGCCGGCACGCCCCCGCTGGCTGAGTGTGTTGACGCCGGGTGACTGGCCCCTGAGCGCCAAGCTCGCCACCGGCATGTTGCTGGCCGCGGTGCTGCCGATGGTGGCGGTGGCCTGGGTCAACCTGCGCGGCAGTGTGGAAGCGCTGGTGCAGGCCGAGTCGCGTTACCTGCAGCAGTTGGCCACCCATTCGGCGGCCGACGTGGCGGGTTTTGTCGTCGAAAGCCGACGCCTGGCCACCGCGCTGGCCGCCGACACGGCATTCGCCAGCTTCCTGCAAAGGCCCAGCGAGCCGGCGCGACCGGTGCTGCGCGACAAGCTGCAGCGCCTGGTGCAGGCAGGCGCCGGTGTGCAGGCGGTGATGCTGCTCGACGCCGGCGGTGTGGCACAGGCCAGCAGCGACGGCCACGGTGTCGGCCTGAGCCACGCCTTGCGCCCCTACTTCGTCGAAGCCCTGCGCGGCCAGAGCTACACCAGCGGCCTGCAGGCCAGCAACGCAGCGGGTGCCACCAGCGTCTTCAGCAGCCACCCGGTGCGTGCCGACAACGGCATCGTCGTCGGCGCCCTGGTGCTGCGGCTGTCGGGTGATGCGGTGGGTCGCAGCGTGCAGCGCAATGCCACGCTGGACCCCCGGGTGACGTCCTTTTTGCTGGACGGCGACGGCGTCGTCGTCAACCACCCACACGCCGACCTGCGCTACCGCAGCCTGGTGGCACTGCCGCCGGCTCGACAAGCCGAGATCCGCGCCGACCAGCGTTACCGGCGCGACGAGATCAGCCCCATGGGCGAGACGGCCCTGGCCCGTGCAGTGCAGGGCCTGCAACAACCGGGTGCGCTGAGCTACGACTCGGCCATCGGCGGCCGTGTGGTGCTGGCCGGTGTTGCGCCAGTGGCCGGGCACGACTGGGTGGTGGCGGTGACACAGGACCGCAGCAGCGCAATCTCGCCGCTGAACTTCCTGCACGGTTACCTGCTGGCCGGTGCACTGGCCGTGGCGGCCCTCGTGCTGCTGGTGGCGTGGTGGCTGGCACGCAGCGTGACACGGCCGCTGCGGCGGGTCACCCACGCGCTGCACGACCTGAAGATCGGCGACTACGAAGACGCCCGTGTCAAGGCCGACCGCCCCGATGAACTGGGCCAGCTCGGTCGCGCCTTCAATGCGCTGAGCGACCAGTTGCGGCAACGCCAGCGGCTGCAGGAACGCCAGGGTCAGGATGGCGAACCGCTGCCCTGAGTGCACTGCGCCGCAAACCACACACGCCAAGCATGGCAGCAGGCCTGCACGCCAGCCTTTTCGACACCGCGTTCGGCCGCTGCGCCTTGGCCTGGAGCGAACAAGGCCTGACGGCCGTCAGGCTGCCCGCGGCCAGCGATGCACAGACGTTGGCCGCTTTGACGGGTAGGTCGGTGGGCGGGTCGGTCGCATGCGATGTACCGGTGACGCCGCCCAGCGACTGGCCCGACTTCGTGCACCGCGCCGTGGCCGACATCCAGGCCCACCTGTTGGGCCAGCCCCGTGAACTGCTGGACTTGCCGCTGGACATGAGCGGCACCCCCGACTTCGAACGCCGCGTCTGGCTGGAGGCACGAAAACTGGCACCGGGCCAGACCTGCACCTACGGCGAGCTGGCGCGTGAGCTGGGCGAGCCGGGTGCGATGCGCGCCGTGGGCCAGGCGCTGGGCCACAACCCTTGGCCGCTGGTGGTGCCTTGCCACCGTGTGCTGGCGGCGGGCGGCAAGCTGGGCGGTTTTTCAGCGCCGGGTGGCAGCGAAACCAAGCGCCGATTGCTGGTGCTGGAAGCCGGCATGGTGCGGCGCGAGGGTCAGCTCTTCTAGTCGCGGTTGTCCGCATGCAGTGCGGTCATCGTGGTCGCGAAATGGGTGTTGGTGTCGGCGCACGGCAGCCAGCGGCCGGCCACCATCGTGCGGGCAAAAGGCCGTTCAGGCGCAGCGAACACCATGCCGTCGAGCAGGTGCGAAGCGGGCAGGCCGCAAAGCCCCGCGTCGTGGGTGTTCAGCAGCAACAGGTCGGCCCGTGCGCCCGGCACCAGGCCCCAGTGCGGCTGGCCGGCCGCGACACCGCCACCCGCGAGGCAGCGGTCGAACAAACGCGCCGCGCTGGACGGCTGCACACCCGGGGCTGCCGAGACGTTGCGCTGGCGCAGCGCCAGGCGCTGGCCGTACTCCAGCCAGCGCAGTTCTTCGGGCCAGCTGCGCGTGACCTGGCTGTCGCTGCCCAACGACAGCGGCGTGGTGCTGGCCAGCCAGCGCGGCAGATCGCACAGGCCGTCGCCCAGATTGGCTTCGGTGCCGGGGCAGATGACCACACCGGCACCGCTGGCCGCAACGGCTTCGATTTCTGGCGGCATGGCGTGTGTGGCGTGTACCAGCTGCCAGCGTGCATCCAGCGGCAGATGCTGCGCCAGCCAGTCGATGGGCCGCTGCCCGGTGGCGGCCAGGCAGTCGTGCACTTCGCCAGTCTGTTCGGCAATGTGGATGTGGATCGGGCCCGGGTCGCCTTGGCAGGCACGCGCCAGTTCGAGCATCGAAGCCGGCGCGGCCGCGCGCAGCGAATGCACCGCCACGCCCGCATCCACCCGCGGCAAGTGCCAGCTGCGCACGGTGTCGCGCAAGCGCAGCACACGCGCCACGTCGGTGGCAAAACGGCGCTGGTCGGCACGCAGCTGCGGCTGCAAGAACCCCGCGCGTTCGTACAGCACCGGCAACACCGTCAGCCCCATGCCGGTGGCCTGCGCGGCTTTTGCCAGTGCGTGGCACATCGCGGCTTCGTCGGCGTAGGGCTTGCCGTCTTCGGCGTGGTGCAGGTAGTGGAATTCGCAGGTGTGGGTGTAGCCGCCGGCCAGCAGTTCGCCGTACAGGTGCGTGGCCACAGCCTGCAGTTGTTCGGGGGTGATGCGCAGTGCCACGCCGTACATGCGGTCGCGCCAGCTCCAGAAGTCGTCGTGGGCACTGTCGCGACGCTCGGCCAGGCCGACGAAAGCCCGCTGGAAGGCGTGGCTGTGCGCGTTGACCAGGCTGGGCAGCACCGGTCCTGGCAGCACTTCAGCCTGAGGAGGGGCGGGGGTGTCGGGTGTGACGGCCGACCAGCGGCCCTGCGGGTCGACCTGCAGCAACACCGATTCAGCCCAGGCGCCGTTGACCCAGGCGCGCGGCGCCCACAGCAGCTGGCTCACGGCCGCCATGTCGCCAGTGTCTGCACCAGCAAACGCAGCAAGGGCGTGACGGCAGCCGCGTGTGTGTCGTGCCAGCGGTAGGGTGGCGATTCGTCCATGTAGGCGCGCCAGCACATTTCCAGCTGCACGGCGTGCACCCCCTTGTCGGGTTGGCCGAAATGACGCGTGATGTGGCCGCCCTTGAAGCGGCCGTCCATGACGTGGCTGTAGGCGGACTGTGAACTGAAGATGGCCGCCACCTTCTCGCGCAGCGACGGTGCGCAGCTGTGGCCCTTGACCGTGCCCACGTTCATGTGCGGCAAGGTGCCTTCGAAGAGCCAGGGCAGTTCGCTCTTGATGCTGTGGGCGTCGAACAGCACCGCGTGGCCATGTGTTTGCTTCAGGTGCGCCAGCTGCGCCTGCACCGCGTCGTGGTAAGGCTGCCAGTAGACGGCCACACGGCGGCGGATCTCGGCCTCGTCGGGCGCCTGACCTTCGCGGTAGATGGGCTCGCCGGTGAAATGCCGTGTGGGGCAAAGTTCGGTGTTGTTCTGGCCCGGGTACATGGGCAGGTTGTCGCTGGACCGGTTCAGGTCGATCAGGTAACGGCTGAGCCGCGGCACGACCAGGCTGGCGCCCAGGTCGGCGGCAAAGGCATACAGGCGGTCCAGAAACCAGTCGGTGTCTTCGACCTGCAGCGCACGTTCGGTGTAGCGCGTTTGCTGGTCGGCGGGGATGTGCGTGCCGACGTGCGGAAAGCTGATCAGCAAGGGTGTGCTGCCGCGGTGCAGCGTGTGGGTGTCGTTCGTGTCGTTCATGTCGTTCATCGGTCTGCACCGCCAAACACCACCCGCAGGCACGGGTTGTGGCCGAAGCGGTAGGCCAGTTCACGCGGGTGCTCGGCGTCCCAGGCCACGAAGTCGGCGCGTTGGCCGGGGGCCAGCGTGCCACGGTCTTGCAGGCCCAGCGCCCGCGCGGCGTTCACGGTCACCCCGCGCCAGGCTTCTTCAGGCGTCAGGCGGAACAGCGTGCAGGCCATGTTCAACATCAGCAGCAGGCTCAGGCAGGGCGACGAGCCGGGGTTGTGGTCGGTGGCAATGGCCATCGGCACACCGGCATCGCGCAGAGCCTGCACCGGCGGCAGTTTCGTGTCGCGCAGGAAGTAGTAGGCGCCGGGCAGCAGCATGGCCACGGTGCCGGCGCCTTGCATGGCCGCGATGCCGCTGGCCGACAGGTGTTCCAGGTGGTCACAGCTGAGTGCACCGTAACGTGCCGCCAGCGCGGCGCCGCCCTGGTCGCTGAGCTGTTCTGCGTGCAGCTTCACCGGCAGCCCCAGCTGCTGCGCGGCCATGAAGATGCGCTCGGTCTGCGTGGCTGTGAAGCCGATGGTGTCGCAGAAGGCGTCCACCGCGTCCACCAGGCCTGCGGCTTTCTGTTCGGCCAGCCAGGTGCAGGCTTCGTCGATGTAGTCATCAGGGCGGCCGGCAAATTCCGGCGGCAAGGCATGTGCGGCCAGCGAGGTGGTGCGCACGGTCAGCGGCAGCTCGGCGCCGATGCGGCGCGCGACGGTCAGACAGCGGGTTTCGTGTTCCGCGCTCAGGCCGTAACCCGACTTGATCTCCAGCGTGGTCACGCCCTCCTGCATCAGCGTGCGGGCGCGTGCGGCAGCACTGGCAAACAGCATCTCGCTGCTGGCCGCGCGGGTGGCTGCCACGGTGCTGCGGATGCCACCGCCGGCCCGGGCGATGTCTTCGTAGCTGGCGCCTTGCAGGCGCATCTCGAATTCCGCCGCGCGGTCGCCGCCGTAGACCAGGTGGGTGTGCGCGTCGACGAGGCCGGGTGTGACCAGTGCACCTTGCAGGTCGTGGTCGGCCTGCACCCGCAGGCCACGTTGCAGGTCGGCGTCGCGGCCCACCCACAGCAGCTGGCTGCCTTCGGTCAACAAGGCGCCACCTTCGACCAGGCCCCAGGGTTCGGCGCCGGCAAAAGTGGCCAGGCGGGCATTGCGCCACAGGGTGAGGCCAGGGTTCATGGTGTGAAGGGGTTGAAGTGCAGCCACCAGGCGCGCGGACGCGCAACGCCCGCGGTCACGCGCCAGCGTTGCTGCGCGGCCTGGTCGCTGTGCGCCAGTGTGCCCGCAGCCAGGGTCAGAGGCGGTAAGTCGTCCACATGCAGCGTGAGCTCATCCAGCGTGAACAGCGCTCGCACGGTTGCGTTCACCTGCCAGCTGTCGCCAGCCCGCACGACGGCCATGCCGCCACGGCCGGCGCTGCTGCGCAGCATCAGGTTCAGGTCTTCGGTGGGTCCGTCCAGCAACTCGCAGCCAGGGGCCGAGGCACCTTCGAAGCGGATGGGTTCGCTGCCCGCGCTGAGCATGGCGCGGCGGTTCGCAAAGCGCAGCACCACCCCTTCGCCCTGCAGCACCGTGAACCAGCGTTCGATGCCGGCGTAGGCACTGAAGGGGCCGTTGCGGTCGATGCGGGCGACGCTGATGCGCACCTGCCAGTTGTCCACGGTCGGCCAGACCAGCAGTTCCTGCGTGACCCCGCCGCCGTTGCGCCAGGGCTGCGGTGTCACCTGTGCCAGGGACACGGTGTGGATCATGTGTTGTCCTGCACCAGCAGCGGGAACAGCGGGTGGTCCATCGGCGCCCCGGCCGGCAGTTCATCGGCCAGGCCCGGAAAGTCGGGCGACGTCTTCCAGCTGCGGGGTGCGTGCCGCATGTCGTCGCCCAGGAAGCGCAGCGAAAACACCCGGCGCCGGCGGCTGTTGTCGACCCCGGCGGCCGCATGCAGCGCCAGCATGTGGAAACACACCACGTCGCCGGGTTCCAGCGCCCAGCCGATGATGTTGTGCCGGCTGCGGTCGGCTTTGATGTCGGGCAGGTCGGCCAGGCTGCCTTCGGGAAACCAGCGCGCCTGCTGGTCCATGAAGGTGCGTGGCATCAACCACGGCCCTTTGTGCGAGCCGGCGACAAATTCGAGCGTTGACACGCGGCTCACCGGGTCCACCGGAATCCAGAAGCTCGCGTTCTGCCAGCCGTCCACGTTGTAATAGGGCTGGTCCTGGTGCCAAGGGGTGGGCGAGCGTGTGCCGGGCTCCTTGGTCAGCATGTGGTCGTGGTACAGCCGGGCGGTGCGGCTGTTCATCAGCCGTGCGGCGGTGTGTGCCAGCGGGCTTTCGAAAATGAAGCGGTGGTAGTCGGCGTTGTGCTGCCAGTTGCAGAAGTCTTCGATGAAAAAGCCGGGGTCGTCGGGGCGGCTCGCGACGATGGCGCGTGGGCTGGGTGTGGCCAGGTTGCTGTCGATGCCCCGCCGGAGCAAGGCCACTTCGTCGGCATTCAGCAACTGGCGCAGGCACACCGCGCCATCGCGCTGGAACGCGGTGGCGATGTCGGGGGTGACGGCGGCACGCGCCCGGTCCAAGACCATCATGGCTGGAATTCCCCTTGCAGGCTGTAGCGCGTGCCGGGGTGCACCAGGCGCGCGATGGTGATGGGCGCCTCGCGCGTGAAGGTGCGGCGCACCACCACCAGGCAGGGCAGGTCTTCACCCACGCCCAGCAGCCGCGCTTCCTGCCGCGTGGGCCGTGCAGCTTCGATGCTGTACTGCGCGCGCCACAGCGCCGTGGTCTCGAACAGCACGTGCGTGGGCGTGGTCTGCGTGAAGTCGGCCTGCAGGTAGGCCGGTGCAGCCGCCGGGTTGACGTAGCGGTCTTCACACTGCAGCGGCACGCCGTTTTCCAGGTGCACGATGAGCGTGTGGAAGACACGGTCGCCGGCGTTCACGCCCAGCTGCGCCGCGAGCGCTGCCGGTGCAGGCTCGGCACGCTGCAGGTGCACCTGCGCTTCGTGCTGGTGCCCGCGGCCGACGATTTCTTCGTGCAGGTCATTGATGGTCAGCGTGCTGCTCACCTTGTGCAGCTCGGCAGCGAAGGTGCCCACGCCCTGGGTGCGCTGCACCAGGCCTTCGGCTTGCAGTTCACGCAGCGCGCGGTTCACCGTCATGCGGCTGACGCCGAACGCGGCCACCAGTTCGGCTTCTGATGGCATCAAGGCGCCGGGCTGCCAGCGCCCAGCAGCAAGGCCGTCTTTCAGGTGCTGCTTGATGCGGGTGTAGGGCGCACCCGCCGTGTTGCGGGACTTGGGGGAAACCATGGCATCGATGCTACTTGCATAGGCTTGTCTAGACAAGTAAAGTGTGCCCTCGAAAACCCGGAGCCCGCCATGACCGACCATTCGACACAAGCCCACCTGGGGCAAAAAACCGTGGCCCTGCCGCACCCGGTGCGTGCACCGCGCGGCAGCAGCATCAGCTGCGCCAACTGGTTGATCGAAGCGGCCTACCGCATGCTGCAGAACAACCTGGACCCCGAGGTGGCCGAGAACCCCGACGCGCTGGTGGTTTACGGCGGCATCGGCAAGGCGGCGCGCAACTGGGACTGTTACGAGGCCATCCTGGAAAGTCTGCGTCGCCTGAAGCCCGACGAGACCCTGCTCATTCAAAGTGGCAAGCCGGTGGGTGTGTTCCGCACACACGAAGACGCGCCGCGTGTGCTGCTGGCCAACAGCAACCTGGTGCCGAAGTGGGCCACCTGGGAACACTTCAGCGAACTCGACCGCAAGGGCCTGATGATGTACGGCCAGATGACGGCCGGCAGCTGGATCTACATCGGCAGCCAGGGCATCGTGCAAGGCACCTACGAAACCTTCGTCGAAGCCGGCGTGCAGCACTATGGCGGCAGCCTGGCCGGCCGCTGGATCCTGACCGCGGGCCTGGGCGGCATGGGTGGTGCGCAGCCGCTGGCGGCCACCTTTGCCGGTGCCGTCAGCCTGAACATCGAGTGCCAGCAAAGCCGCATCGACTTCCGGCTGCGCAGCAAGTACGTGGACGAACAGGCGGCCGACCTGGACGACGCCCTGGCGCGCATCAACCGCTACACCGCAGAGAAGAAGGCGATCAGCATCGCGCTGCTGGGCAACGCAGCCGACATCCTGCCGGAACTGGTGCGGCGCGGCGTGAAGCCCGACCTGGTGACCGACCAGACCAGCGCCCACGACCTGGTCAACGGCTACCTGCCCTCGGGTTGGTCGGTCGAACAGTGGCGCGCCGCGCAGGCTGACGACACCCAGCACGCGGCCCTGCGTGCCGCCGCCGCCCAGAGCTGCGCCGTGCACGTGCAGGCCATGCTGGACTTCCAGAGCGCCGGTGTGCCCACGGTCGACTACGGCAACAACATCCGCCAGGTGGCCTTCGACAGCGGCGTGAAAAATGCCTTCGACTTCCCCGGCTTTGTGCCGGCCTACGTGCGCCCGCTGTTCTGCCGCGGCAAGGGCCCCTTCCGCTGGGTGGCGCTGAGCGGCGACCCGGAAGACATCCGCAAGACCGACGCCAAGATGAAGGAGCTGTTCCCCGAAGACACGCACCTGCACCGCTGGCTGGACATGGCCGGTGAACGCATCGCTTTCCAGGGCCTGCCGGCACGCATCTGCTGGATCGGCCTGGGTGAGCGCCACCGTGCCGGCCTGGCCTTCAACGAGATGGTGAAGAGCGGTGAACTGAAGGCCCCCATCGTCATCGGCCGCGACCACCTGGACAGCGGCAGCGTGGCCAGCCCCAACCGCGAAACCGAAAGCATGCTCGACGGCAGCGACGCCGTCAGCGACTGGCCCTTGCTGAACGCGCTGCTCAACACCGCCGGTGGTGCCACCTGGGTCAGCCTGCACCACGGCGGAGGCGTGGGCATGGGCTACAGCCAGCACAGCGGCGTGGTCATCGTCTGTGACGGCACCGACGCGGCCGCCAAGCGCATCGAACGGGTGTTGTGGAACGACCCGGCCACTGGCGTGATGCGGCATGCCGACGCGGGTTATGACATCGCGGTCCAGTGTGCCAAGGAACAGCGCCTGAACCTGCCGATGGTGGGTGTGTGATGGGCGGGCTGCGGACCACCCTCACCCCAACCCTCTCCCGCTGGCGGGAGAGGGAGCAATGCAGTGTCTTGCCCCCTCTCCCGCTCGCGGGAGAGGGCCGGGGTGAGGGGGCTGTTTGATGCTGCTGCGCCCAGGACAGATCACGCTGGACGAACTGCAGGCCATCCACGCCGGGGGCCAGCCGCTGGTGATGGACCCGCAGGCGCTGCCCGGCATCCAGGCCAGCGCCGCCGTCGTGCGCCGTGCGGCTGAAGGCAGCGAGCCGGTCTATGGCGTCAACACCGGCTTCGGCAAGCTGGCCAGCACACGCATCAGCGAAGCCGACCTGGCCACGCTGCAGCTGAACCTGATCCGCAGCCACAGCGTCGGGGTGGGCGAGCCGCTGGCGCCGGCTGTGGTGCGGCTGATGCTGGCCATCAAGGCAGCGAGCCTGGCGCGTGGGCACAGCGGTGTGCGGCCGGTGGTCATCGACACGCTGCTGGCGGTGCACAACGCCGGGCTGATTCCCTTTGTGCCTTCACAAGGTTCGGTGGGTGCATCGGGCGACCTGGCCCCGCTGTCGCACATGACGCTGGCGTTGATGGGCGAAGGCGACTTCCTGGTCGACGGTGTCCGGCAGCCGGCAGCCGCCGTGCTGCAGGCCAGGAAGATCGCGCCGCTGCAACTGCAGGCCAAAGAAGGCCTGGCGCTGATCAACGGCACGCAGACCAGCACCGCGCTGGCGCTGCATGCGCTGTTTGCGTTCGAGCCGGTGCTGGAATCGGCGCTGGTCATCGGCGCGCTGACGGTGGATGCGGCGCGTGGCAGCGACGGCCCCTTCGACCCGCGCATCCACGCGCTGCGCGGCCAGCCGGGGCAGATCGACGTGGCCGAGTACTACCGCGCGCTGCTGCAAGGCAGCGCCATCCGCGCCAGTCACGAAGAAGGCGACGACCGGGTGCAGGACCCGTACTGCCTGCGCTGTCAGCCGCAGGTGGTGGGCGCCTGCCTGGACCAGATGCGGCACGCCGCGCTGGTGCTGCTGCGCGAAGCCAATGCGGTGACCGACAACCCGCTGGTCTTTTCCGAAGACGGCGCCATGATCTCCGGCGGCAACTTCCACGCCGAACCCGTGGCCCTGGCCGCCGACGCGATGGCCTGCGCGATTGCCGAAGTGGGCGCCATTGCCGAACGCCGCATCGCCATGCTCATCGACAGCGGTGTGTCGCGCCTGCCGCCTTTCCTGACGCCGAACGCGGGCCTGAACAGCGGCTTCATGATCGCACACGTCACGGCCGCGTCGCTGGCCAGCGAAAACAAGTCGCTGGCGCATCCGGCCAGCGTCGACAGCCTGCCCACCAGCGCCAACCAGGAAGACCATGTGTCCATGGCCACCTTCGCGGCGCGGCGCCTGCAGCCGATGATCGACAACGTCGCGCACATCCTGGGCATCGAATTGCTGGCCGCGTCGCAAGGCATCGACTTCCTGCGCCCGCTGCAGAGCTCGGCGCCGCTGGAGCAGGTGCACACCACCTTGCGTGCCTTGTGCCCCGCGATGATGCAGGACCGCTACCTGGCGCCCGATATCGAAGCAGCCAGCGCACTGGTGCGTGGCGGTGAGCTGGCGCGCATCTTGCGCACGCTGCCCGCACTGCCCGCGCTGTGGATTCCCGTCTGAACCCCGCAAGCTGTTTCCCATCACCCACCCCCGAGGAGAACCCATGAAAAAGTCGTTGATCGCTGGCCTGACCACCGCCGCCGCACTGGCCCTGACCGGCACCGCCCACGCGCAGGACACCAAGGTGACCATCGGCATCAGCGGCTGGACGGGTTTTGCCCCGCTGACGCTGGCCCTGCAGGCCGGCCTGTTCAAGAAGCAGGGCCTGGACGTCACCATCAAGAAGATTCCGCAGGCCACGCGCCACTTGGCCATTGCCAGCGGTGACATCCAGTGCGCCGCCACCACGGTGGAAACGTGGGTCGTCTGGAATGCCAACGGGGTTGCCACGACGCAGATCTTCCAGCTGGACAAGAGCTATGGCGCCGACGGCATGGTGGTCAAGCCCGGCATCAACAGCATCAAGGACCTGAAGGGCAAGACCGTGGCCGCCGACGCCCCCGGCACCGCGCCTTACTTCGGCCTGGCCTGGATGCTGGCCAAGAACGGTCTGTCCATCAAGGACGTGAAGGTTGTCAACCTGTCACCGCAAGCCGCCGCCAACGCCATGATCGCCGGCACCGACGGCATCGACGCAGCCATGACCTACGAACCCTACCTGGGTGCGGTGCGTGCCAAGCCCGAAGCCGGCAAGATCATCGCCACCACGCTGGACTACCCGATGGTGATGGACACCTTCGGCTGCACGCCCAAGTTCCTGGCCGACAACGCCAAGGCCGCACAGGGCCTGACGAATGCCTATTTCGAAGCGCTGGACATGATCAAGGCCGACCCGAAGAAAAGCTTCGAGATCATGGGCGCCGACGTCAAGCAGACCGGCGAAGCCTTTGAGAAGAGCCAGGCCTACCTGCGCTGGCAGGACAAGGCCGCGAACCAGAAGTTCTTCGCGGGTGAACATGCCGCTTTCAGCAAGGAAGCCGCCGACCTGCTGCTGGCCGCCGGCATCATTCGGCAGATCCCCGACCTGTCCAAGCTGGCTGACGCCCGTTTCGTCAAGTGAGGCCCCTCACGCCCGTTGCGCCACGCACGCGTGCCGTGCTGGGCGTGAGCTTCTTCGTGCTGTTCGTGGCGGTCTGGTCGGCCGTCACCTTCGGCGGCCTGGTGCCGAAGATCTTCCTGGCCGACCCGCTGCAGATGCTGCGCTCGGGCTGGGTGCTGATGACCGAGATGGACTTCGCGCACGACATCGGCATGACGATGTGGCGTGTCATCGGCGGCTTCCTGATTGCCGCTGCGCTGGCCCTGCCGTTGGGCGTGATGATGGGCGCCTACAAACCCGTGGAAGCCTTTTTCGAGCCCTTCGTCAGCTTTGCGCGTTACCTGCCGGCCAGTGCCTTCATCCCGCTGCTCATCTTGTGGGCCGGCATCGGTGAAGCGCAGAAGCTGGCGCTCATCTTCATCGGCAGTTTTTTCCAGCTGGTGCTGATGATCGCGGTGACCGTGGGCAACACACGCCGTGACCTGGTGGAAGCCGCCTACACGCTGGGCAGCAGCGACAGCAGCCTGGTGCGGCGGGTGCTGATCCCGGGTGCTGCGCCCGAGATTGCCGAGACGCTGCGCATGGTGCTGGGCTGGGCCTGGACCTACGTCATCGTGGCCGAACTCATCGGTGCGTCCAGCGGCATCGGCCACATGATCACCGACAGCCAGTCGCTGCTGGCCACCGACCAGATCATCTTCGGCATCATCGTCATCGGCCTCATCGGGCTGGCCAGCGACCTGCTGTTCAAATGGGCGAACAGGCGACTCTTTCCCTGGGCGCAACTGGGCCGTTGAACGCATGAACAAGTTCATCCTTCAAGTGCGCGGCGTCGAGCGCCGGTTCGACAACACACTGGCGCTGCAGGCCACCGACATCGACATCGCCGAAAACGAATTCATCACCATCCTGGGCCCCAGCGGCTGCGGCAAGAGCACGCTGCTGCGCATCGTGGCCGGCCTGGACACGCAGACCGCCGGCGAGGTGTTGTTGGACGGCCAGCGCATCAGCGGCCCAGGTGCTGACCGCGGCATGGTGTTCCAGAGCTACACGCTCTTCCCCTGGCTCACGGTGTTGGAAAACGTCTGTTTCGGTTTGCGCGAACGCGGTTTGCCGCGTCAGCAGCAACTGGACATCGCCCACGACTTCCTGGCCAAGGTGGGCCTGAAGGGTTTTGCCAAGCACTACCCCAAACAGCTGTCGGGTGGCATGCAGCAGCGCACCGCGCTGGCCCGTGCGCTGGCCAACCAGCCGCGCATGCTGCTGATGGACGAACCCTTCGGCGCGCTGGACCACCAGACCCGCGAACTGATGCAGGAACTGCTGCTGGGCATCTGGGAGGCCGAGCGCAAGACCGTGCTGTTCGTCACCCACGACATCGACGAAGCCGTGTTCATGGGCAGCCGCGTCGTGGTGATGAGCGCCAGGCCGGGCCGCATCAAGCTGGATCGCACGGTGCCGCTTGCGCACCCGCGCCACTACTCGGTGAAGACCACGGCGCCCTTCAGCGAACTGAAGTCCGAACTGACCGAGGCCGTGCGGGTGGAAGTGCTGGCGGCACAGGCGGCCAGCGCAGCCGCAGCTTGAATCTGCGCGCCGCGGTGCACGGCCCTCAGCCGCGCCGGTAAACCAGCCAGTGGCCCCGGTAGGCCGCTCGGGTGGCCGTGGCGGCGGTGTGGATGCGTTCGTCGTTGAGCGAGTAGCCCTGGTCCTGCATGCGGTGGTTGAAGGCCACTCGGTTGCCGCGGTTGGGGTCGACGATCCACACCTCGGATTGCGGCTCGGCGTGGCGGCCGATGAATGCCGCCAGCAACTGGCTGGCCGTGCGGTCGTAGAGCACGTCGCTGCCGATGACCAGGCCAAACAGGCCGTGCACCTGCATCAGCCCTGGCGCTGAAACATCGGCCCAGTCACCCAGACCGTACGGCATCGCTGGCAGGCCGTTGAGCCGCAGGTTTTCGGCCAGAAAGGCGGCGGCCAGCGGGTGGCAGTCGCTGGCCGTGATGTCGGCGCCGCGCCGATGGCCCACCAGGCTGGCCAGGCCCAGGCCGCAGCCCACCTCCAGGATGCGTTCGCCGGTTGTCACCGGCCGCAGCGCCAGGCGTTCGGCCAGCAGCAGACCCGAAGGCCACAGCAAGCCGAAGATGGGCCAGGCGGCCGAAGAAATGCCGGCTTTCTGCGCTACACCCTGGGGGTCGCTGAACTGCTGGCGGTCGAGCAGCGAGCGGATCTGCAGGCAGGCCACGCCGGCAATGGCGATGGACTGGTGTTGGGTCAGGTAACCGGGCATGGCGCTTGGGCGCGTAGCCGGTTCATCGGGCGCGGACAGTGTCTTGGACGTTTCAGTATGCGCGTCGCTTGACAGCGCAGGGGCAAAAGGCTTTTAATTTACCAACAGGTTAATTAAAGACCGCAGCGCGATCCCGTTCCATGCACGCCGACCCCCTGAGCACCACCTTCGCCGCCTTGGCCGACCCCACGCGGCGCGCCATCCTGGCCCGCCTGGCCCAAGGCGAAACCACGGTCAGCGACCTGGCGCAGCCCTTCGACATCAGCGCCCCGGCCGTCACCAAGCACCTGAAGGTGCTGCAGCGCGCGGGGCTCATCACCCAGGGACGCGACCGCCAGTTCAGGCCCTGCCGCATCGAAGCCGCGCCGCTGAAAGAAGCGGCCGACTGGGCGCTGCAGGTCCGCCAGTTGTGGGAAGAGCGGCTGGACCGACTCGACCTGTTCCTCAAAGACCTGCAAACCCAGGAGCCCGACCGTGAGCCTTAGCTTTACCCCCACCACGCAGGTGTCGCTGGACATCGCCCCGCACGAGATCCTGACCACCCGCTGGCTGGCCGCGCCGCCCGACAAGGTCTGGCTGGCCTTCACGACCCGCGGCCAGGTCGAACAGTGGTGGGGCCCGGCGGGCTTCACCACCACGACCGCAGAGATGGACGTGCGGCCCGGCGGCGTGTGGCGCCACACCATGCACGGCCCCGACGGGCGCGACTGGCCCAACCGCGTGCTCTACACCCGTGTCGAAGCGCCCCACCGGCTGGAATGGGCGCACGACGACGACAGCGGCGGCGAACCCCTGTTTCGCTGCAGCGTCACCCTGCAGGCCCAGGATGGCGGCACCGCACTGACCTTGCGCCACACCTTCGCCAGCGGCGCGGCGCGCGACGCGAACCTGGCCATCTCTGGCGCGGTGCAGGGTGCCATCGACACCACGAACCGGCTGGCGCACCATCTGGCGCTGTGATCAACGGCTCAGCGAAGGAGACCAACATGGCCCGTGTCAGCACTTATCTGAACTTCCCCGGCAACACCGAAGAGGCCTTCAACTTCTACCGCTCGGTCTTCGGTGGCAGCTTCAACGGCCCCATCCACCGCTTCGGCGACATGCCCGCTTCCCCTGGCCAGCCCCCGATGGGCGAAACCGAGAAGCAGATGGTCATGCACATGGAACTGCCCGTGCTGGGTGGCCATGTGCTGATGGGCACCGACGCGCCCGAGTCGATGGGGTTCAGGTGCCAGGGCGGCAGCAACACCTACCTGAACCTGGAACCCGACAGCCGCGCCGAAGCGGACCGCCTGTTCAACGGCCTCAGTGCCGGTGGCAAGGTGGAAATGCCGATGCAGGACATGTTCTGGGGCGCCTACTTCGGCAGCTTCACCGACCGCTTCGGCATCAACTGGATGGTCAACTTCTCGACCGCGCCAGCGCAGGCTTGAACCTCGGCGTCACCGGTTGCGCCACCCGGTGGCCCAGCGCTGCTGAAGTTCGTTGGCCACACAATGGCCGCATGAAAAATCTGCGCACTTGCTGGGCTCGCTTCTGCCTCGGCTTTCTGCTGTGGCTGCCCTTGAACGTGTTGGCGGCCGGCGAGGTGCAGGTGGGTTCCAAGCGTTTCACCGAAAGCTACGTCCTGGGCGAAATCGTGCGCCAGACGCTGCAAGGTGCCGGTGTGCCGTCCACCCACCAGCAGGGCCTGGGCAACACCGGCATCCTGGTGCAGGCGCTGGACAGCGGCGCGGTGCAGGTCTACCCGGAATACACCGGCACCATCGTGCGCGAAATCCTCAAGCGCGAGGGCAACCCGACGCTGGAAGAACTGAACCAGTGGCTGGCACCGCGTGGCCTGAAGGTGGGCGTGCCACTGGGTTTCAACAACACCTATGCGTTGGCGCTGCGCGAGAGCGTGGCCGACAAGCTGGGCCTGAAGACAATCTCTGACCTGGCCAAGTTGCCTGCGGGTGCATTGAAGCTGGGCCTGTCACACGAATTCCAGGTGCGCGCCGACGGCTGGCCTGCGCTGCAAAAGGCCTACGGGCTGGCGCTGGTGCCCGGTTCGGCGCTGGACCACGGCCTGGCCTACGATGCCGTGAAGGCCGGTCAGGTGGACCTGATCGACATCTATTCCACTGACGCCAATGTTGAACGTTATGCCTTGCGTGTGCTGGTGGACGACCGTAACTTCTTCCCGCGCTACGACGCGGTGCTGCTGATGCGTGCCACGCTGGACGACCAGCCGCTGCAGGCGCTGGCCGGGCGCATCGACGAAGGCACGATGATCGCGCTGAACGCGCAGGTGGAACTGGACGGCTTGAGCTTTGCCGAAGTCGCGCAGCGGTTTCTGGCCGGTGCAGCCGGCACCGACCAGGGCGGTGCCGCAACTCGCCAGAGCTTTCTGGATCGCCTCTTCGCGCCCGACCTGTTGCGCCTGACGGTGCAGCACCTGGCGCTGGTTTTCGGCAGTCTGCTGCTGGCCCTGCTGGTGGGTGTGCCCATCGGCATCTGGGCCTGGGCGCGGCCCCGCTGGGCGGCGGGTTTGCTGGGTGCCGTGGGCGTGCTGCAGACAGTGCCTTCGCTGGCGCTGCTGGCCTTCCTGATCGCGGCGCTCGGCCGCATCGGCTTCTGGCCCGCGCTGCTGGCACTGTTTGTTTATGCGCTGCTGCCCATCGTGCGCAACACCCACGCCGGCCTGGCCGGTGTGCCACAAGGCCTGACGCTGGCCAGCCGAGCGCTGGGTCTGACGGCGCCGCAAACACTGCGCGCCGTGCAACTGCCGCTGGCGCTGCCGGTGCTGCTGGCCGGCGCCAAGACGGCCGCCGTCATCAACGTGGGCACCGCCACAGTCGCGGCCTTTGTGGGCGCCGGCGGCCTGGGCGAACGCATCGTCGCCGGGCTGGCGGTCAGCGACGCGGGGCTGATGATGGCCGGCGCGCTGCCGGCAGCCGTGCTGGCGTTGCTGGTTCAGGGCGTCTTCGAACTGCTCGACCGCAGGTGGGGCCGGCCCGCGACCGCCTGACAGGACTCTGACCAGCCCAGCGCTCGCCAACCTTGCGACAATTGCCGGTTCAGGAGAACCCCGCACCGTGACCCACATCCTTCAAAATCTGCCCGCCGGCCAACGTGTCGGCATCGCCTTTTCCGGCGGCCTGGACACCAGCGCCGCGGTGCACTGGATGCGCGCCAAGGGCGCCATCCCCTGCGCCTACACCGCCCACCTGGGCCAACCTGACGAAAGCGACTACGAAGAGATTCCGCGCAAGGCCAAGGCCTACGGCGCCGACATCGCGCGCCTGGTCGACTGCCGCACGCAACTGGTGGCCGAGGGCATTGCCGCCATCCAGTGCAGCGCCTTCCACATCAGCACCGGTGGTGCCACCTACTTCAACACCACGCCGCTGGGCCGTGCCGTCACGGGCACCGCGCTGGTGGTGGCGATGCGCGACGACGGCGTCAACATCTGGGGCGACGGCAGCACCTACAAGGGCAACGACATCGAACGGTTCTACCGCTACGGCCTGCTGGCCAACCCGGCACTGAAGATTTACAAGCCCTGGCTCGACCAGACCTTCATCGACGAACTGGGCGGCCGCAAGGAGATGAGCGAGTACCTGGTCGCGCACGGCTTCGACTACAAGATGAGCGTCGAAAAGGCCTACAGCACCGACAGCAACATGCTGGGTGCGACGCACGAGGCCAAGGACCTGGAATTCCTGAACAGCGGCATGCACATCGTCAAGCCGATCATGGGCGTGGCCTTTTGGCGTGACGACGTGGCGGTGAAGGCCGAAACCGTGAGCGTGCGTTTCGAAGAAGGTTTGCCGGTGGCGCTGAACGGCCTGACCTTCCCCGACAGCGTGTCGCTGTTCGAAGAAGCCAACCGCATCGGCGGCCGCCACGGTCTGGGCATGTGCGACCAGATCGAAAACCGCATCATCGAGGCCAAGAGCCGCGGCATCTACGAAGCGCCCGGGATGGCGCTGCTGCACATCGCCTACGAACGGCTGGTGACCGGCATCCACAACGAAGACACCATCGGCCAGTACCGCGCCAACGGCCGCACGCTGGGCAAGCTGCTGTACCAGGGCCGCTGGTTCGACCCGCAGTGCCTGATGCTGCGCGAAACCGCGCAGCGCTGGGTGGCACGTGCCATCACCGGTGAAGTGACGCTGGAACTGCGGCGCGGCAACGATTACAGCCTGCTGAACACCGAAAGCCCGAACCTGACCTACCACCCCGAACGCCTGACGATGGAAAAAGGCGAAGGTGCCTTCACACCCGCCGACCGCATCGGTCAGCTGACGATGCGCAACCTGGACATCGAGGACACCCGCAGCAAGCTGGGGATCTACAGCCAGGTGGGTTTGCTGGGGGGCAGCGAGGGGGCGATTCCGCTGTTGTCACCACCGACGGGCGGCAAGGGCTGAGGGCGGAAGAACCTGTTTCTCGGTGTCTTTTTTTGCTCCCTCTCCCGCTGGCGGGAGAGGGAGTCAGTCCGAAAACCTGCGAGGCCCCAGGAACCGAAGCTCATGCACTGACGCAGTTGCGGCCGCCGCGCTTGGCGGCGTAGAGCATCGTGTCGGCGGCGCTCAGCAGCTCGCGGGCGTTGCCGGTGTGCACCGTCAATTCGGCCGCGCCCAGCGACGCGGTCTGCCGGTGTCTGACCTTGCGTGCCGTGTTCGGGCTGCCGGGCAACTGCAGCTCGAAGGCGTGGGTGGCAATCGCCAAGCGCACACGCTCGGCGACGTCGATGGCGCCGCGCAGGTCGGTGTCGGGCAGCACGGCGGCAAACTCTTCGCCGCCAATGCGGCCCAGCACGTCGCTGCCACGCAGCGCGTCCTTGGCAGCGGCAGCGGCACCCCGCAGCACCAGGTCACCGGCGTTGTGGCCGTAGCGGTCGTTGACGGCCTTGAAGAAGTCGAGGTCCAGGCACAACACAGCGAGCGGCCTGCCCGCGCGACGCGCCAACTTGACCTCGCGCTCCAGCACGTCCAGCAGGTACTTCTTGGTGTAGACGTCGGTGCCGCCGTCCACCGTGGCCAGGCGGTAGATGCGGTCGTGCAGCAGCGCGTCCAGGCTATGACCTTCGTAGAACTTCAGCACCGACGCGCCGAGCCGCACCATGTCGCCATCTTTCAGCACCACCGGCGTGGTGACGCGCTTTTCATTCAGGTGGGTACCGTTGCTGGAGCCCAGGTCGTTCAGCACCACCGAGGCGCCTTCTTCACGCAGTTCGGCGTGGCGCCGGCTGATGCCCTGGTTCTCCAGGCACACATCACATTCGGAAGAGCGACCCAGCACCAGCCGGCTGCCCTGCAGCGCAAAACGTGTGCCGCTGTGCGGGCCGCTGTAGACGATCAGGCACGGCCGTTGTTGGCCACTGTCGGCCAGGGCCTGGAACAAGGTCACGTCGGCCTTGTTCAGGCGCAGCGTGGTGGGGTCCCAGTCCTGGTTACCCGGGGCCGTGGCGGACGTCGTCGCACGGGCAGGCGGAATCAGTTCGGTGGCACGGTGCGTCACGGCGTCGGGGCAGGGCGGAGTTACCGGGCTTATCGGCAGCCCGTCACTCCGGCTTGAACCGCTCAGGCGCAGCGCACGGCGGACGTGGCCTGCAGGCGGCCGACCGAAAGTCCGTTCCAGTTTTTCAGCTCGATGTCGCTGAAGCCCCGCACGAAGGCGGCGTCGGCATCTGACAGGTTCAGCAACTTTTCCACCACCGCCGCCATCACCACCTCGCAGGCCCGTGCGTTGTTGCCGTCGTCCATCTTGATCGCCACGCCCAGGCCCAGTTCGGGCAACGCCGCGCAGTGCACACCTTCGGCGCCCACCTTGCAGAAGACACGGGCACCCAGGCGTTCCATCAGGCGGGTGTCGAAACGGCCGCTGCCGGCCACCATGAAGGGTGCCGATGCCACTGCGGCACGCAGGCGCAGGGCGGCGCGTTGGTGTTCGGGCCGCAGGCCCACGCCGGTGGCGACACGCGCAAACGCATGGGCCAGGTGGCGCAGTGGCACGGCGTAGGTGGGGATGCTGCAGCCGTCGGTGCCCACCGCGGTGCGCGACAGGTCGTAGCCGGTGGTGGCCTGCAAGGCGGCCGTGACTTCCTTCATCACCGGGTGGTCGGGTTTCACGTAGCCGCTCAGGAAGGCGCGGCGGTCCTTGTCCTCGGCGAGCAGGCAGCCCAGGCAGACAAAACCCGCGTGTTTGCCCGAGCAGTTGTTGTTCAGCGCCGTGGGCTGCTGCCCGGCGGCGGCCAGGGCCTTGATGCTGCCGTCGTGGTAGGGCCAGTGGGTGCCGCATTCCAGCGCGGCCACATCGACCCCGGCCTTGGCCAGCATCGACGCAGCGGCCTGCGCGTGGCGGGGTTCACCACCGTGCGACGCACAGGCCAGTGCCAGTTCTTCGTCGCTCAACTGCCAGCGATCGGCCGCGCCGCTGGCCACCAGCGGCAGCGCCTGCAGCACCTTCACTGCGCTGCGCGGGAAGATGGGCCGCTCGATGTCGCCCAGTTGTGTGTGAACGGCGCCATCGGCGTCCACGATGGCCAGGGCACCGCCGTGCGCCGATTCGACGATGCCGCCGCGCAGCGCGTGGACCAGGATGGGGTTGGGGTTCATCAGCCGCACTGTAGCGGCAGCTCACGGGCAGCTCAGGGGCGATCACCGGAACAAGCGAGCAGATGCACACGACTTCCCGCCACACGCTGCGGCTTCGCGCGCCTACGCTCGTCATGCGTTTGGGGGTCTCATGCCAGGGAGCTGCAACATGTTCAGGATGCCGGTCGGGTGGATGCTGGTGACGCTGTTGGCCGCACCCACGGCGCAGGCGGTGGAACTGACCGCCACCGAGCGCACCTGGTTGCATGCCGCTGTGCCGGTGCTGCAGTTCGCCCGCGAGCAGCGGTTGCCGCTGGACGTCATCGTGCAGCCGCAGGACACGCCCGGCCACACACCCATGGGCATGGCCTTTGTCGACGGCCGCTGCAAGCTGGTGCTGTCGATGCGCGGCAACCCCGAAGCGCAGGCCACGCTGGACCGCATGCCCAGCGGCCTGCAGGGGCTGCTGGTCGAAGCCATCGCGGCGCACGAACTGGGGCACTGCTGGCGTCATGTCAGCCGCCAGTGGGGCACCTTGCCCGACAGCTTGCAGGACATCAGCGCCTACGACCGCGTCAGTTCCGAAAACGCGCAGTTGCTGCGCGAGATGTGGCGCACCCGGCGCGAAGAAGGTTTTGCCGATCTGGTGGGTCTGGCCTGGATCTTGAAGCACCACCCGCAGCGCTACGACGAGGTGCACGCCTGGCACGTCAAGCTGCGCGGCCAACCGGTGGTCGACACCGGTCCGCACGACACCCGCGTGTGGGTGCAACTGGCGGCAGACAAACACCGCTTCACCGCTGGCAGTTCGATCTTCGAGCAGGTGCAGGCCCTGTGGCTGGCTGGGCTGACGGGCGGCACGGTGGACAGAAGGGCGCGGGCGCAGACCGCGGTGCCGACACCCACGCCCAGCGGCGCTGTCGCCGATTCGACAGGCCGCGCCGGTTTTGTGCCGCAGGTGCAGAGCCGCCAAGACCAGGCGCGTGGGCGGTGAGGCCACACGCAGGCCGCAAGGCAGAATCCCCGCATGCCCCTGTCTGCCCTGGCCCTGGTGCTGCTGGCCGCCCTGCTGCACGCCACCTGGAACATTGCAGCCAAACGCGCCGGCGGTGACCAACGTTTCACGCTGCTCACCAGCCTGCTGACCAGCGTGCTGTGGCTGCCTGCCGGCCTGTGGTTCGGCTGGCACGAGGTACCGCGCTGGGGCTGGCCCGAATGGGGCATCGTGAGCCTGAGCGCGGCCGTGCACCTGCTGTACTTCAACACCCTGCTCAAGGGCTACCGCGTGGCCGACCTCACGGTGGTGTACCCGCTGGCCCGCGGCAGCGGACCGCTGCTGACCGCAGGCGCCGCCGTGGTGTTGCTGGGCGAGTCGCTGAGCGCACTGGGCCTGGCCGGTGTGTTGGCGGTGTGCGGTGGCATCTTCCTGATCGCCGGCGGGCCGTCTTTGTGGCGCCACACGGCCGACCCCGCGCAACGCGCCCGCACACGGGCAGGTGTGCGCTGGGGCTTGCTCACGGGTGCGCTGATCGCCGCTTACTCGGTGATCGACGGCTACGCCATCAAGGTGCTGGCCATCGGCCCGGTGCTCTTCGACTACGCCTGCAATGTGCTGCGCCTGCCCCTGCAGCTGCCCACGATGCTGAAAAACCGGCCAGCGCTGCGGCAGGCCTGGCAAACGCAGTGGAAACACGCGCTGGTGGTGGCCACGCTGGGGCCGCTGGCCTACATCCTGGTGCTGTACGCGCTGCAGCTGGCGCCGCTGTCCCACGTGGCGCCGGCGCGTGAAATCAGCATGCTGGTGGCCGCTGTGTTGGGTGGTCGTCTGCTGGGTGAAAGTGACCGTGGCCTGCGCCTGCTGGGCGCTTTGTGCATGGCCGGCGGCGTGATGGCACTGGCCTGGGGATGAACGCCACGTGACGACCGAGTTGTGGGGTGTGGACTTCAGCAGTGCGCCCACCGCGCGCAAGCCGGTGGTGCTGGCCACCGGACTTCGTGTGGGTTCGGTGCTGCGTTTGCAGGGCCTGCGTCTGCTGCCTCGCATGGCCGATTTCGAAACGCTGCTGGCCGCCTCCGGCCCCTGGCTGGGCGCTTTCGACTTTCCCTTCGGCCTGCCGAAAGCATTCGTGCTGGCCCAGAGCCTGGGCGACAGCGCGCAGGCCGTGATCACTGAACTGCAGCGCCGCTGCCCCACCCGCATGGCCTTCCGCGCGCTGGTGGACAGCTGGGGCAACACGCAGCCGGCGGGCCGGCGCCTGCTGCACCGGCGCACCGACGCGGCCATGCCCGGCATCAGCAGCACGAGCCCGCTGCAGACGCGTTACGTGCCCGTGGGTTTCATGTACTACGAAGGTTTTTCGCGCCTGGTGCAGGCGGGAGTGCATCTGCCGGGCCTGCACGAAGGTGACCCGAAGCGGGTGGCGCTGGAAGGCTACCCAGGACTGCTGGCCCACGAAATCATCGGCCGCCGTTCCTACAAAAACGACGATTCCTCTGAACGGCTGCTGGCGCGCAAGACCCTCGTCGAAGCGCTGGAGCAGGGGCGAACACGCTTGGGGATTCGCCTGAAACTCACACCGGCGCAGGCGGGTGAACTGGTGGCTGACAGCAGCGGCGACCGGCTGGACGCGGTGTTGTGCCTGATGCAGGCTGGCTGGGCATCAACCCAGCCGCAGCACGGTCAGCCGCCCGTGGTGGACCCGATCGAAGGCTGGATCACCAGCGCCCCGCATCGTTGACAGGCGTTGCCCCCTCTCCCGCAGGGCGGGAGAGGGCTGGGGTGAGGGCGGGCCCTGCGCTACCACTGCCCGAAGTAGACCCCCGCACGTTTGTGCTGCGCCGTGCCGGCCCGCACCTGATCGTCGGTCACCGTGGTGCGGTGTTTGCGCGCCGCCAGAAAGTCCAGCAACTGCGTGCGCAAGCCGGCCCGCACGGTTTCGCTGCCCACATCCTGACCCAGGTCGTGGAATTCCTGCGGGTCGGCCTGCAGGTCGAACAGCTGCTCGGCCTCGTCCAGCCAGTGCACGTAGCGCCAGCGTTCGGTGCGCAGGCTGAAGGCGCGGCAGCGCTGCACGTCCTTGGCGAGCGTGATGCGCGCCTGGCGCCAGCTGTAGTCGAGTTCGCTGTACGCAAAGCCGCGCCAGTCAGCCAGCGTCTCACCGTGCAGCAGCGGCAGCAGGCTGCGGCCCTCGACGCGGTGGGTGGGCACCGGCAGGCCCAGCGTCTGCAGCACGGTGGGCACCACGTCCACGGCTTCGACGAAGCGGGGCTCCACCGTGCCGCGTGTGCTGTCCGCCGCAGCCCGCGGGTCAGCCACGATGAAGGGCACCTTCTGCACGGTGTCGTGGAACAGTTCCTTTTCGCCCAGCCAGTGGTCGCCCAGGAAGTCGCCGTGGTCGGCGGTGAAGATGACCAGTGTGTCGCCGCCCAGGCTGCGCCGGTCCAGGTGTTCGAACAAGCGGCCCAGGTGGTGGTCCAGCTGCGAGATCAGGCCCTGGTAGGCCGGGCGTACGGTGCGGATGCAGTCGTCGTTCTGGAAGCTTTGGCTTTCTTCGTGCTGCTGGTAGGCGGCCACCACACGGTGCCGGTTGGGCCGTTCGCGGGTGCTGCGCTGCACCGGCAGGCACTGGTCGGCGCTGTACATAGCGTGGTACGGCGCTGGCGCCATATAGGGCCAGTGCGGTTTCACGTAGGACAGGTGCAGCACCCAGGGCCGGCTGCCCATGCGGTCGACAAAGCCCATCGCCTGGTCGGTCATGTAGGCGGTTTCCGAGTGCGCTTCCTGCACACGCGCCGGCAGGTGCACGTTTTGCATGTGCCAGCCGCTTTGCACCTGGCCCTGGGCGTCGATGCCGGCGATGACGTGCTCGGTCCACGGGTCGTCACCGCCATAACCGTGGGCGCGCAGGAAAGCCGGGTAGCCCGACTCGGCGCCAGGTTTGTGGTGGCCGTCGTAGCGGTCAATTTCTTCGAAGCCGCCCCGTTCCAGCAGCGTCGCCAGCTCAGTGCCCCCTTCCAGCTGCAGGCGCGCCAGGCCGTGGCGGTCGGGCATGACGTGGGTCTTGCCGGCCAGCGCCAGCTTGAGGTCGCTGCCACGCAGCATCTCGCCCAGCGTCACTTCGCCCACCGACAGCGGCACCCGGTTCCAGGTGGCGCCGTGGCTCACCGGGTAACGGCCGGTGTAGTAGCTCATGCGGCTGGGCCCGCAGACGCCGCTGTTGACGAAGGCGTTGCTGAAGCGCACACCGCGAGCAGCCAGCGCGTCCAGGTGCGGGGTCTGCAGGTAGGGGTGGCCGGCGCAGCCCAGGTGGTCCCAGCGCAGCTGGTCGGCCATGATGAAGAGCACGTTCATGGCGCTTGTCGCGGTGTCTGGCCGCAGCGGCCCGTCATTCCGGCTTGAAGCCCGAGGCCTTGATGACCGGCCCCCAGCGTTCGAAGTCGTCCTTCAGCACCTGCGCCAGCTGCGCCGGGCCCTGGCCGGTGGGTTCCAGGCCCATGTCCAGCAGCCGCTTGCGCAAGGCCGGGTCGTTCATCGCGGCTTGGGCAGCCTGCGACAGGCGATCGATCACCGCCGGTGGTGTGCCGGCCGGTGCAAACAGCCCATACCAGGGCTTGGCCACCAGGTCGTAGCCCTGCTCCCTGAAAGTGGGCACATCGGGAAAGGCCAGGTCGCGCTGGTCGCCGCCCACGGCCAGCAGGCGTGCGCGGCCACCCTGCACTAGCGTGCGGATGTCGGCCGTCACGGTGGACAGCGCAGGAATCTCGCCACCCACCACCGCCTGCATCGCCGCCGCCGTGCCCTTGTAGGGCACATGGCTCAGGTTCAGACCGGCCGCGCGTCCGAACATCACGCCGAAAAAGTGCGGGATGCTGCCCGGCGCGGCCGAGCCGTAGAAGCTGTTCTTGGCCGGGTCGCTCTTCACCCAGGCCACGTATTCCTGCAGCGTCTTGGCCGGCACCGTGTTGGCCACGCCCAGGCCGACCTGGAAGTTGCTCAGGTGCGCCACTGGCGCGAAGTCCTTGAAGGGGTCGTATCGCAGCTGGCCTGCGTACGAGTGCGGAAAGATGCCCATCGTGGCCACCGGGGTCATCAGCAGCGTCGTGCCGTCGGCCGGTGCGGCCTTCACCAGTTCGTTGGCGATGCGGCCACCGGCACCGGCCTTGTTCTCGACGATCACCGTCTGCTTCAGCGTGCCGGCCATGTGTTCGGCCAGGATGCGCGTCAGTGCATCCGAGGTGGCGCCGGCCGGGTAGCCGACCACGATCTTCACGGTGCCCTGCTGGGCCAGCGCGGGGCCGGCGGCCAGCACCGCGGCCGTCAGCAAGGCGTTCAGGAAATGCTTGCGCTTCATGGAGGTCTCCGTTTTTGGGGGCAGCCGAGGCAATGTACGCGCTGACCCTACAGTTCCTGCATTCGAACGATCCCCGTGATGACCCTGAGCCCGCAGCCGCCGCAGAGCCCTGATGAACCGCCGACCCCGGCCGTGACGAACTCCGCCGAAGCCTGGTTCGCTGGCCGCAGCTGGCAGCCGCATGCCTTCCAGCGCGAGGTCTGGGCCGCGATGGCTGCGGGCCAAAGCGGCCTGCTGCACGCCACCACCGGCAGCGGCAAGACACTGGCGGTGTGGTTGGGTGCCTTGTCGCGGGCGCGGCCAGGGCCGGGCTTGCAGGTGCTGTGGCTCACGCCGATGCGTGCGTTGGCGGCCGACACCACCAAGGCGCTGCAGGAACCGCTGCCGGCTTTTGGCCAACAGGCGTCGGGCTGGGCCGTGGGCCAGCGCACCGGGGACACGCCCAGCGCCGAACGGGCCCGGCAGGACCGACGCCTGCCCGCAGCGCTGGTCACCACCCCCGAGTCGCTGAGCCTGATGCTGACACGTGAACAGGCACGGGCCGAACTGGGCACCGTGCACACCGTCATCGTCGACGAATGGCATGAACTGATCGGCAGCAAACGCGGTGTGCAGGTGCAACTGGCGCTGGCGCGGCTGCGGCGCTGGAACCCGGGTCTGGTGGTGTGGGGCCTGAGCGCCACCATCGGCAATCTGCAGGAAGCCATGGCCACGCTGCTGGGCCACGAAGCGGGCACGCTGGTTCAGGGCCGCAGCGACAAGCAGTTGATCATCGACACGCTGCTGCCACCCGATCCGGGCCGTTTCAGCTGGGGCGGCCACCTGGGCAAGCAGATGCTGCAGCCGGTGGTGGACGAGATTGCGAAGGGCAGCACCACGCTGGTCTTCACCAACACCCGCAGCCAGGCCGAGATCTGGTACCAGCTGCTGCTGCAGGCACGGCCCGACTGGGCTGGTGTGGTGGCGCTGCACCACGGCTCGCTGGACCGCGCGGTGCGTGAATGGGTCGAAAACGGGCTGAAACAAGGCACGCTGCTGGCGGTGGTGGCCACGTCCAGCCTCGACCTGGGCGTGGACTTCCTGCCCGTCGAACGGGTGCTGCAGATCGGCAGCGCCAAGGGCGTGGCGCGGTTGCTTCAACGTGCCGGCCGCAGCGGCCACGCGCCGGGGCGGGTCAGCCGCGTCACGCTGGTGCCGACGAATACGCTGGAACTGGTGGAAGCGGCCGCCGCGCGCCGTGCCGCGCTGGCGGGGCAGGTGGAGTCGCGTGTGTCGCCAGACCAACCGCTGGACGTGCTGGTGCAGCACCTGGTCACGGTGGCCTTGGGCGGGGGGTTCGAGGCCGATGCGCTGTTCGACGAGGTGCGCAGCGCACACGCCTACCGCGCGCTCACCCGCGACAGTTTCGACTGGGCGCTGGCCTTCGTCGAGCGTGGTGGCGACAGCCTGACCGCCTACCCGGAATACCACCGCGTCAAGCTGCAGGACGGCCTGTGGCGTGTGCCCGACCGTGGCATCGCACGCCGCCACCGTTTGCAGGTGGGCACCATCGTCAGCGACGCCAGCATTGCGGTGAAGTGGGTCAGCGGCGGCACCATCGGCCATGTCGAAGAAGGTTTCATCGCACGCCTGAACAAGGGCGACTGCTTCGTGTTTGCCGGCCGGGTGCTGGAGTTTGTGCGTGTGCACGAGATGAGCGCCCAGGTGCGGCTGGCGCGCAAGAACAAGGGCGTGGTGCCGGCCTGGGCCGGCAGCAAGATGCCGCTGTCCAGCGAGCTGGACGACGCCGTGCTGGTCCTGCTGGACGAGATGGCGCAGGGCCAGGCCCAGGCCGCAACCGAACCCGAGATGCGGGCCGCTGCCCCGATGCTGCAAGCCCAGGCGCGGCTGTCGCAGTTGCCGCGCCTGGGTTCGCTGCTGGTCGAAGAGCTGCACACCCGCGAGGGCCACCACCTCTTCATCTACCCCTTTGCCGGGCGCAATGTGCACATCGGCCTGGCGCAACTGCTGGCCTGGCGGCTGGCGCAGGACGCGCCCAACACCTTTTCGCTCAGCGTCAATGACTACGGTCTGGAGATCCTGGCCGCCACCGACCTGGGCCCCGGCGCCTTGCAGCGCGAGGGCCTGTTCGATACGCAGCGGCTGCTGGCGGACGTGATGGCGAGCCTGAATTCAGGCCAGCTTGCGCAGCGGCGCTTCCGCGAGATTGCCAGGGTGGCCGGCCTGGTGTTCGGTGGCTACCCGGGCGCGCCCAAGAGCCTGCGCCAGCTGCAGGCCAGCAGCAGCCTGTTCTACGAAGTTTTTCGCCAGTACGACACCGGTAACCGGCTGCTGGGCCAGGCCGAAGCCGAGGTGCTGTCGCAGGAACTGGAACTGCAGCGCCTGGCGCAGACGCTGCAAGGCCTGGCCGTGCGCCCGCAGCAGGGGGTGCAGTTGTCTGCGCCCAGCCCCTTTGCGCTGCCGCTGATGGTGGAGCGCCTGCGTGAAAGTCTCAGCACCGAAAAGTTGAAGGACCGGCTCGAGCGCCTGCTGGCGCAGTCCGAGGCCGCCCTGGCGAAACCGGCACGGCGCTCAAGGGTCGGACCCTGAATGCCTTCGCAGCGGGT
This sequence comes from Rubrivivax sp., assembly GCA_030653385.1. Lineage (GTDB taxonomy): Bacteria > Pseudomonadota > Gammaproteobacteria > Burkholderiales > Burkholderiaceae_C > Rubrivivax. The sequence continues at coordinate 43,084 of JAURZM010000032.1, forward strand.
GTTTGTCCTACCGCCAGAGGGCCATCGCACCGATTGGCCCGCTGGCCTTGTCACTGCAAAGTCGGGTCCTTCTCTGACCCCAAAGGCATTCCCATGAAGACCACAAACCTGCTGATTTGCGCCCTGGCCCTGACCACCCTGGCTTGGACCGGTGCACAAGCGCAGAACACCCGTGCCGAAGTCAAGGCCGAAACACGCGCCGGCGCTGCCAGCCAGGCCAAGGGCGAGTTGAGCACGCCAAACCAGGACAAGGGTTCAGCACCGAAGCCGTCGGTCGAGAGCCGCGACGCGGTGAAGTCCGAAGCCAAGGCCGCCCGCAAGGACGGCAAGCTTGTCGATGGCCAGCGCAGCCCTGCCAACCAGGCGAAGGGTCCGGCGCCCCGCATGCCTTCTGACACCACCCGCGCAGCCGTGAAGGCCGAAGCCGCAGCGTCGGGCGGTGCCACGTCACAGGGTGACCGCACGAAGCTGGACATGAGCAAGGGCGTCACCAAGCCGTGATCCACTGATACAGCTTGCCCCCGCCCCTAGGGGCATCGGGTAGGCACTTTCACCCTCAGGCAAGGCATCATGCCGGGCGTGGGGGTGAACGTGATGAAATGGATCCGACTGGCGCTGTGCGCCTGCGCCTGCTTGGCCAGTGCAATGGCGCAAGCCGCGCCGCCGCGCTCGGTGCAGGGCCTCGTCACGCAGGTCAGCGACGGCGACAGCCTGTGGCTCTCGCCGCCAGGCAAGCCCGCCATCGAGGTGCGGCTGCGTGACATCGATGCGCCCGAGTCCTGCCAGGCTTGGGGCGAAGAAGCGCGCAAGGCTTTGTCCGACCTGGTGCTGAACAAGGTGGTCACGCTGCAGATCAGCGGCCGCGACAGTTTTGGCCGCACCGTGGGGGCCTTGATGGTCGACGACCTGAACGTGGGCCGCCACCTGGTGGAAAACGGTCACGCCTGGAGCATCCGCACCCGCTGGGACCAGGGGCCGCTGGTGAAGCAGGAAAAGATGGCGCGTGCACTGTCGCGCGGCTTGCATGGGTCGCCGGGTGCCGTGCAGCCGCGCGACTTCCGGCGCACGCACGGCCCATGCAGGGCGGGCCAGTCAGCGCCAGGTGCAGCCAGCCAAGGCCTGCAGAAGGTGTCGTCATCCGCCGCATCACCCGCCCCTGTGGCCTTCCGATGCGACGGCCGCCTGCATTGTTCGCAGATGACGTCCTGCGCCGAGGCCAAGCTGTTCCTGGCCCACTGCCCGGGCGTCAAGATGGACGGCGACCGCGACGGCATTCCCTGCGAAGACCAGCACTGCCGTTGACGCGGCCACTGACGCGGCCGCCCACCGGCCAAGGCGGCAACGGCTTGTGCAGACCTACTTGATGCGCACCCAGCGCAACTCGATCTGGTCGTTTGGCCACTGCACCACCTGCACTTTCTTGGCCATGGCCCAGCTCAGCGTGCGCCGGTACAGCGGCACGTAGGGCAACTCGTCGCCCACCATGCGCAACACGGTGGTCACCATGGCGCGGCGGCGGGTCAGGTTGGGTTCGGTGCGGATGTTGTCGATCAGCGTGTCCAGCTGCGGGTTGCTGTAGCGGCCGGCGTTGAAGGTGCCCATCCCACTTTTGTCGAAGGTGCGGAACAGGCCGTTGAGCGAATTCCAGGCGTCCGGGCTGGCGGTCCAGCCGTATTCGATGAAACTGGCCGTGCCCTGGCTCAGCTTGGGGAAAAACTGGTTGCTGGGGCTGCTGCGCAGCGTGGTGCGGATGCCCACCTGCGTGAGCATGGCCGCCACCGCCTGGCAGACGTTTTCCCGCCAGGCCACGTTCACGCAATCGAGCGTGATGCTGAAGCCGTTGGGGTAGCCGGCCTCGCCCAGCAGCAGGCGTGAACGGGCCGGGTCATAGGGCAGGCGGCGGTCCAGTTCGGCCGGTGAACCGTCCACCAGCGGGCTCAGGAAAGCGCCAGTGGGCACGGCCTGGCCACGCAGCACCTTGTCGATGATCAGCGGCACGTTGATGGCGTGGTAGACCGCCTTGCGCACCCGCAGGTCCTTGAAGGGGTTGCGGCCCTTGACGTCGCTGTCCTGCAGCTCTTCGCGCGCCAAGTCGAAGGTCAGGTACTGCTGGCCGATGTCGGGCATCTGCTGCAAGGTCAGACGCGAATCGGCTTTGAGGCGGTTGATGTCCTGGTAGGGCGGGTCCATCACCAGGTCGACCTCACCGCTGGCCAGCGCCGCCAGGCGCGTGGCGTCGGACTTCACGGTGACGAAGTTCACACGCTGCAGGTTGCCGCTGCGTTTGTCGGCCCAGCCCCACCACGCCGCATGGCGCGTGAGCATCGTGCGCACATCGGGATCATAACGTTCCAGTTTCATGGGCCCGGTGCCGTTGGCATTGCGCACGGCAAAGGTTTCCTGCTTGCCGTTGAAGTCTTGCGCACGAGTGACGCCGTGTTTTTCGCTCCAGGCCTTGTTCATGACCGCGATGTACTGCAGCTTCTCGGGCAGCACCGCGTCGGGTGCCTCGAGCTGGATCTCGATCATCAGCGGGTCGAGCTTGCGCACCGCGCTCACACCCTTCAACTGGAAGGCACGCTGCGAAGGCGGGGCCATCGCACGTTCCAGCGAAAACACAGCGTCGTCGGCGGTGAAGGGGCTGCCGTCGTGGAAGGTGACACCCGGGCGCAGGCGCAGGCGCCACACGGTGGGTGAAGTCATCAGCCACGACACCGCCAGTGCCGGTTCCAGATTGAACTGCTCGTCGCGGCCGAGCAGCGATTCATACACCTGGAAGGCCACACGCGAGTGGTACAGCAGCGCCACCGCATGCGGGTCCATGGTCTGCGGGTCGAATGCGGTGGCCACCCGCAGCGGCGGCACTGTCGGCAACTGCGTTGTGCCGGGGGCTTGAGCCTGGGCGGCGGTTGACAGGGCCCAAGCAGCGCACAGGCTCAGGCACAACGATGCGGCGCGCAGCGCCAGGGCAGGGGCTTTCAACGTCAGGTCCGGTGTTTCAGGTGTGGAGAACATTGTCACCAACATTGTTGGTGTCATGCCCTTCGACAAGCCCAGGCAAACCACTAAGCAGCACCCCTAGAAACGCGCTGGCCGTGGGCTTCTGCTCGACCGAGGTGCGTCGCTGCTGCTTTCAGGTGCGTACGCCACGTGCCTGCCGAGCCGCCTGCAGGAAGTCTTGCAGGATGGGTGCATCGTCCAGCGTCACCGGGTCGCCGGGGCGGTGGAACTCGGGATGCCACTGCACACCGGCGACAAAACCCGGGCCGGGCCGGCGGATGGCTTCGATCATGCCGTCGTCGGGGCAGCGGGCTTCGATCACGAAGCCGGGTGCCAGGTCCTTGATGCCCTGGTGGTGGATGCTGTTGGTGGTGGCCCAGGGCTGGTCGGGGAAGAGGCCTGCCAGGTGTGTGCCGGGCACGAAGTGAATGCGGTGGAAGTGCTGCTCGTACTTGCCCAACTGCCGGTGGTCCAGCGCACCGGGGTGTTGCGTCTGGATGTCCTGGAACAAGGTGCCGCCGAAAGTGACGTTCAGCAACTGCAGACCGCGGCAGATGCCGAACACCGGTTTGCCGGCGGCGACAAAAGCGCGGATGAGTTCCATCTCGTAAAGGTCGCGCACGCGGTCGCCCTGCCAGTCGGCGTGCATCGGCTCTTCGCCGTAGTGCTGGGGCGCCACGTCGTTGCCACCCTGCAGCACCAGGCCGTCCAGTGCCTGGGCGTAGTGCGACAGGTCGAGGTCGCTGCGCAGCACGATGCTGCTGCTGTCCACCGCCGGCACCATCACGGCCATGGCGCCGCCCGACAGCACCCAGTGTGCGGCCGACTGTTCCAGGTAGTGCAGCGTCTTGGTCCAGACGCCGGGCAGCTCAACCCCGGCCGAGCCGGGTGTGTAGATGCGGGCCGACAGGCCGATCAGCAGCGGAGCCTCCGCGGATTTCGCGTGCATGTTTCTGTTCACCGCCTGTCTGGTTGTGCCGCCTACTCGCTGGGGCCTTCGCCCTCGGGCGGTTCGTCCTCACGCGCCTTCTTGACCCGTGCCGCCAGGCGTTCGGCCAGCGGTGCCAGTTCCTGAACCATCTGCGGCGCGCTCACGGTCTGCGCCAGGTTCAAGGCCGGCAAGGGCAATGTGCTCATGTAGGGCGGGCGGCTGTAGCGGTCGGTGGCTCGTTGTGTCACGGTCAGCGAGATCGCGCTGCCCACCAGGGCAGCCATCACCAGCACCGTGCTGACGGCGCGGCTGCTTTGCGGCAGCACCTGCGCCAGGTGGGCACGCAGCATCAGCAGGGCCAGCAGCAACTGCAACGGGCCCACCAGACGCCACAACCAGGACCAGCCCAGCGACGCGGCCAGTGGCGTCAACAGCAGGTCCATCACTTCGATCGTCAGCAACCAAGGCAGGGCGATGCGCAGATGGCCGACGAAGTCGAAGCGGTGCAGAAACAGCTTGGACGCCAGGGCCCACAGGCCGCACCAGCCGGCCAGCACCACGGGCAGTCCCACCACCATCGGCAACCAGGCGGCGGTGTCGGCGCCAGGGTCCAGCGACAGCCAGTGGTCCAGCAGCGCCAGCGCCATCAGTGCCAGGCCGGCCAGCAACGGACCGGCCAGGTGGGCCCGCGCCAGCGCGGGCAGCGCACGTTCGGGTGCCAGCTGTTCCTGAGGCAGCCGCAAGCGCAGCTTCACGCCGCCCAGTTGCAGCGTCGCGCCCTCCAGCGGCAATGCCACCTGGGCACCGGCCGGGTGGTGGGCCTTGCCGACGGCCACGCCGTTGATGCTGTCGCCCACCTGCAATTGCAGACGGCCGTCGGCACCGGGCTGCAGCGTGGCGTGATGGGCCGCGATGTGCGGGTCGTCCAGCACCACGTCGTTGTCCAGCGCGCGGCCCAGCGTCAGCGGCCAGCGGCGCACGCTGGCGCTGCGCCCCATGCGGCCGTCGCGCTCGAAGACTTCGATCAGCGCGAGGCGTTCTTGGCGACGGGGTCGTTCGGGTTCTTGTTCTGCGCCGGGTTCCATGCAAAGCCGTCCAGGTAATGCTGTGCCAGCCGCTGCGCGCTGGCCAGGCTGATGCCGTGTGCGTCGAGCCGGCCCTGCACGCCGGTGGTCTTGCCGTCGAGCGTGGCCACCAGCACCATCATGTCGTGCAGGCCTTCGAGTTTTTTGTAGGCCCGCAGGCAGATCACGGCCCGCAATGGCAAGGTGGGGGCAGGTGCGATCTTGCTGCTGCCTTCACGCGCGGCCGAGGTGACGCTGCGCTCGACACACTGGCCGGCGGTGCGGAAGCGGTCGTCCTGGCCGACAAATTCGTTGCCGAAGCTGGCCGAGTAACGCTGCATGAAACGCAGCGTGCCGATGCGGCTGCCGTCGTAGGCCTCGTGGCGCACGGTGATGTAGCCGGTGAGCAGCGGGCCGCTGACGAAGATGCGGCTGTCCATCTCGCAGTCCGAACGTTCGAACTGCAGCCCGCGTGTGGCCTGCGACGTGCCCTGGCCCCAGCAGCGCATCCACGTTTCCTGCGGCACCGGAATGCTGTACACCGGGTGGCCGGCGTGGCGCCAGGGCTGGGCGATGAAACGTTCGGCCAGGTTTGCTTCGTGCTGCATCAGCTGGCGTGTGACTTCGGGCCAGGCCGGTTCGGTGACGGGTGCACCACCGCGGCCGCGTGCGATGAGCGCACGCACCGGGTCGGCCGGCACCAGGAAGCTGACCTGTTCACCGTCGCGCCGGGCCGCCACGTTGACGCCGACCAGCCGGCCGTGCTCGTCCAGCGCCGGGCCGCCGCTCATGCCACCGCTGAGCGAGCCGCCGAAAAACAACGTCGGCAGGAAGCTGCGTTCGACGGGTCCGTTGTAGTTGCCTTCGGCCACCGCAAAACCCACGTCCAGCGGGTTGCCCATGCTGAAGATGCGTGCGCCACGCGGCAGCGGGTCGTTCTGCGGCCGCAGTTCCACCGCGCCGCGGCCGGCCAGCGGTGTGGCGTCCACGGGCTTGAGCAAGGCCAGGTCGTGCACCACGTCGAAGGCCAGCAGTTGCAGCGCGCCTTGTTTGCCGTCCACCGTGGCGTAAACCAGCCGGTGGCGGTTGGGCTGCAGCGCAAACTGGCTGACGACGTGGTAGTTGGTGATGAGGTGCGCACCTTCGTCGATCAGGAAGCCCGAGCCCACCGAGGACTGGCTGTCCTGCGTTTTCAGCAGCGTGCGTACCTGCAGCAGGCGCGGCCGCGTGCGTTCATAGATGCGCTGGCCGGCGCCGGTGATCGTGGCCTCGGGTGCCGATGCGGCGGCAGCGGCCGGTGCCGGTTCGACGGCCGCCGCGGCGGGCGGTGAGGCAGCCTGCGCCGAGAGCGCCAGCGCTGCGCAGACAAGGCCAAACAGGGCTTGGGCAATCAGGGCACGGGGGATCAGGGAAAGGGCAGTCGGCACCGGCATCACCTCATCTTAGTGCAGGGGGGTGCTAGTCTCGCGCCGATGCCGGATCGAGCGCTTGTTCAAACCCTCAGCCGCTGGTTGGGCAATTGGGTGCAGGAAGTGGATGGCACCAGCTTGCGTGCTGACGCCATCGCGGCCGTGCTGGCCGCCGTGCTGGTGCTGCCGCAGGCCATCGCCTTTGCCGCGCTGGCCGGTCTGCCGCCGGCCTGGGGCTTGTACACGGCGGTGGTGCCGACGGCGATTGCGGCCCTGGCCGGCTCCAGTCGCCATGTGCTGACGGGTCCCACCAATGCACTTACGCTGGCGCTGGCGGCATCGCTGGCGCCTTTGGCCGTGGCGGGCAGTGCGGAGTACCTGCGGCTGGCGCTGGTGGTCACACTGATGATCGGCTTGATCCAGCTGGCCGTGGCGCTGTTGCGCCTGGGTGTGCTGGCGCACTTCATCGCGCCTTCGGTGCTGCTGGGCTTCACCACCGGCGCGGCGCTGCTGATTGCCTGGCACACGCTGGCCGACCTGGGCGGCGGCCCGCAGCTTGCGCAACTGGCACGGTGGGACCTGGCGGCACTGCTCGTGGGTGCCGTGACGCTGGCCGTGGCGGCGGCCCTGCGCCACTGGTGGCCCCAGGGGCCGGGCTTGCTGGTGGCGCTGGTGGCGGGCTCGCTGCTGGGTGCTGCTTTGACGCAGTGGCAGGCCATCGACCTGCGCCGCATCGGCGCCCTGCCGCAGGCCTGGCCCGAATGGCAGGTGCCCGCGCTGCAATGGCAGGACGTGCCGCAACTGGCCGCCATCGCCTTGGCGCTGACGCTGGTGGCGCTGGGCCAGTCGGTGGCCATTGCCAAGAGTCTGGCGCAGCGCAGCGGGCAGGTGCTGGACGTCAACCGCGAATGCCTGGGCCAGGGCCTGGCCAACAGCGTGGGCGCGTTTTTTTCGTGTTTTGCCAGCTGCGGTTCGCTCAACCGCTCGGTGCCGCACCTGCAGGCCGGGGCCCGCACACCGCTGGCGGCGGTGATGGCCGCCGGCCTGTTGATCGCGCTGGTGGCCGTGGCCGCACCGCTGCTGGCCTGGGTGCCGCTGGCGGCCATCGCCGGCCTTTTGTTGCTGGTGGCCTGGATGTTGATCGACCGCCCCGGCTGGCAGCAGCTGTTGCGCCTGGACCCGCGCGAAGCCGCGGTCGCTGCGGGCACCTGCGTGGCCACCGTGCTGCTGCCGCTGCAGGTGGCCGTGCTGGCTGGCGTAGCGGCGTCGCTGGTGCTCTACCTGTACCGCACGGCCCACCCCGCGGTGCGCGAGATGGGCCTGCTGCAACCACCCGCGCCGGGTGTGCTGCGGCCCTTTGTGGTGATGGCGACGGCGCCGCCCGAAGCGGCGGTGTGCCCCCAGCTCACGCTGCTGCGCATGGAGGGTTCGGTCTGGTTCGGCGCCCAGGCCCACGTCGCCGATGCCCTGCAGGCGCTGCGCGACGCGCCCCAGCCGGCACACCACCTGCTGGTCATGAGCAAGAGCATGAACCAGATCGACGCTGCCGGCGCGGCGCTGTGGGAACAGGAGCGGGTGCGCCGGCTGGCCGTGGGCGGTGACCTCTACTTCCACCGGCCCAGGCCCGAGGTGCTGCAGATGTGGCAAGCCAGCGGTTTCATCGACCGCCTGGGTTCCGACCACCTGTTTGCCGACAAGCGCAGCGCCATTGCCACGGTGGTGCCGCGGCTGGATGGCGACATCTGCGCAGGCTGCCGCATCCGCATCTTCGAAGAATGTGCCCGGCAGCCTGGGGCAGGTCTTGAGTCGCCGGGCAAAGTCTGATCAGGCTGAGAGCGGTGCCTGCCGTGGCGGCTGATGGCCTTCGAGCCCCACCCTTGGGCGCCCGTCTGCGCGCCAGACCGGTCAGTCCGCCGACTCTGGCTCCGCACCCATCGCCTGGGCCAGCAGATCGAAAACGAGTCGGATCCGTCGCGCCGTGCGCAGTTCCCGGTGTGTCACGAGCCAGATCGGAAAACGCACCGGCGGCACCTCGTCCAGCACACGCACGAGGTCGGGTGTGCCGCGGGCGATGTCGTCCATCATCGCGCCGATGCCCAGGCCGCTGCGAACGAGCGACCAGTGGGTCAGGCTGCTCTCTGCATAGCAAGCAAAATTGGTGGCATTGATCGGCAGTCCGTGCTGGCGCAGGTAGCTCAGGTAGCGCCCCGATCGGTCGCTGCCGACAAAGGCGTGCTGTGCGGCTTCTTCGGCCCGACGTGGGTGGCCGTGCTGCTGCACCCAGGCCCGCGACGCATAGAAGCTCGCGGTGGCCTCGCGCACCCAGCGCCCGATGAGGTCGGGCTGATCGGGCCGCACGTGACGCACAGCGATGTCGGCTTCGCGCCGGCGCAGGTCGCTCAGCGCGTCCGACGAGACCAGGTCGATGACGATGCCGGGTGCTTGCTGGCGCAGCCGTTTCAGCACCTCGGGCAGCAGGTAGGCAGCCACCGCTTCGCTGGCCGAGATGCAGACCACGCCGTCCACCGCCTGCGACTGGCCGGTGGCGGTCATGCTCAGGTCTTCGGCCGCCGCGCCCATGACCCGCGCGTGTTCCAGCAGGGCCAGCCCGGTGCCGGTCAGCACCATCAACTTGCCGACCCGCTCGAACAAGGTCACGCCGAGCTGCTTCTCGATGGCCGCCACCTGGCGGCTCAGGGTCGGCTGGCTCAGACCGAGCTTGCGTGCAGCCGCCGACAGCGAGCCGGTTTCGGCGGTTTCGAGAAAGGCCTTCAGCTGATTCCAGTCGGGTTGATCCATACGCCGTTGCATGAGTGGTCTTCAATTCTCGGGGATGCGAGGTGCTGAATGCATGGATAGCATCTGCCCCATGTCAACCCATCCCATGCCACGCCCCGCAGCCGACTCAGCCAGCGCTGCCGCCAAGGCCCGCTTCTGGGACCGGATCGCACGCAAATACGCGGCCGACCCGATTGCCGACATGGCGGGCTACGAAGCCACGCTGCGGCGCGTGCAGGCGCTGCTGTCAACCGAGCACACTGTGCTGGAGATCGGCTGCGGCACGGGCACCACCGCCCTGCGGCTGGCAACGGGCACGCGGCGCATGCTGGCCACCGACGTGTCGGCGGCGATGATCACCATCGCACGCGAAAAGCTGGCGGCGCAGCCGGTGCCGCAGCTGCGGTTTGCGGTGGCCGACGCAGAGGACGTCGCGCACGGCGAGGCCTGTCACGACGTGGTGCTGGCCTTCAACGTGCTTCACCTGGTGTCCGATCTGGACGCCGCACTTCGCGCCACCTTGCCCCAGTTGAAGCCAGGTGGCCTGTACATCTCGAAGACACCCTGCCTGGCCGAGATGAACCCGCTGGTGACGCGCCTGCTGGTGCCGCTGATGCGCATGTTTGGCAAGGCACCCCACGTGCTGGTTTTCGATGCGGCGCAGTTGCAGGCGGCGTTGGTTCGCCACGGGCTGGTGATCGAGGCGGTGGAGCGCCATGGCACGAAGGGCAAGGACATCCGCGTTTTCATCGTGGCGCGCCGGCTTCGTTGAGCGACAGCGCAGCCGCGGACGGTAGCCCCCTGCGCATCGCGCTCAGTCGCGCATCAGCGTGCTCTTGCCGAACAGGCTTTCGATCAGGTCGACGGCCAGCACCGCCGTTTTGTTGCGGATGTCCAGCGCCGGGTTCAGCTCCATCACGTCCAGGCTGGCCAGGCGGCCGGTGTCGGCGATCATCTCCATGCACAGCTGTGCTTCACGGTAGGTCGGACCGCCGGGCACCGTGGTGCCCACGCCGGGTGCAATGTCGGGGTCGAGAAAGTCGACGTCGAAGCTGACGTGCAGGTGGGTCTTGTCGTCCAGCGTGGCGAGTGCGAGCTCCATCGTGTGGCGCATGCCCATCTCGTCGATGTAGCGCATGTCGAAGACCTCAAGGCCCACCTGGTGCACCAGGCGTTTTTCGCCGGGGTCGACGCTGCGGATGCCGATCTGGCGCACGTTTTTCGCGTTGAGCGCAGGCACGGTGCCGCCGATCTCGATGAGTTCCTGCGGGCCATGGCCGCACAGACACGCCACCGGCATGCCGTGGATGTTGCCGCTGGGCGTGAGCACGCTGGTGTTGAAGTCGGCATGTGCGTCCAGCCACAGCACACGCAGCTTCTTGCCGGTTTCGCGGCAATGGCGCGCCACGGCGCTGATGCTGCCAATGCCCAGGCAATGGTCGCCGCCCAGCAGGACGGGCAGGCGGCCCAAGCCCAGTTCAGCGTGCACGGCTTCGTGCACCGCCTGGTTCCAGGCCACGACCTCGTGCAGGTGGCGGTAACCGTCCACCGGCGGCAGCCAGGGGTTGGCCGGGCCAGCGAGGTTGCCGCGGTCCAGCACCTGCAGGCCGTGGCTTTCCAGCGTGGGCTGGATGCCGGCCACCCGCAGGGCTTCGGGGCCCATGCTGGCGCCGCGTGCGCCGGCGCCGATGTCGGTGGGGGCGCCAATCAGGCTGATGTGTCGGTTCATGACGCCGGATTGTGCAGGCCATGCGCCCACCATGCGCCGGCCCCACTTGCGGTTTCGCGGGCGGCGAACGGCACAAAGCTGCGTAGAGTGTGTGCACTCCCTGCCGTCGCCGACCCCATCCATGAACAAACCGATCGAAGCCCGCTGGCTCGAATGCATCGAGTACGCCCAGTCCAACGAAGTGGCCTGGCCGCGTGACCCGATGGCCGAGCCCGACACCTGGGGCGTGCACCACGAGGACCCCGCGCCGCACAACCGGCTGCTGGGCCCTGTGCATGCGCGCGGCGGCGTGTCGGGCGTGGTCTGGCAGCACGGCCACGAGGTGGCGGCCTGGGGCGACCCCGAGCGGGCCGACCTCACCTTCAGCATCGCCAAGACCTACCTGTGCCTGCTGGCCGGTGTGGCTCAGGGTCGCGGCCTGCTGCCCGACGTGGACGAGCCGGTGGTGCAGCGGGTGCCCGGCATCGGTTTCGACGCAGGCCACAACCGCCAGATCACCTGGCGCCACCTGCTGGAGCAGACCAGCGAATGGGAAGGCAGCTGCTTCGGTCTGCCCGACACCGTAGACCGCTGGCGCAAGGTGGCACACGACCCGCGCCCGGCAGGCGGTCCGAAGGGCGGTGCGCGCCCGCTGCAGGCGCCGGGCAGCCACTGGGAATACAACGACGTGCGCATCAACCAGCTGTCGCTGGCGCTTCTGCACCTGTTTGGCCAGCCCTTGCCCGAAGTTTTCGACGCAGCCCTGATGCGGCCGCTGGGCGCCAGCAGCCGCTGGGCCTGGCGTGGTTACGACGACGCCTGGGTGCAGCTGAACGGGCGCCGCATGCAGTCGGTGCCCGGCGGCACGCACTGGGGCGCGGGGGTGTCGATCGGCGCCCGAGACCAGGCGCGGCTGGGCCAACTGCTGCTGGACGGTGGTGTGCACCAGGGCCGGCAACTGGTGCCGGCGAACTGGGTGCGGGCGATGCAGCAGCCCTGCGCCATTGCGCCGTTCTACGGCTGGCTGATGTGGCTGAACCCACAGGGCCGGAACTTCCCCGGCGCGTCGGCGGCCAGCAGCTTCATGCTGGGCGCCGGCGGACACGTCACCTGGCTGGATCCTGAACACGACGCCGTGGTCGTCGTGCGCTGGCTGGACGCGGCTGCCACCGAAGGCTTCATGCGCCGCGCCAGCGCGGCGCTTTCGGCGGCCTAGATGTCGTCGGCAAACTCGCCGGTCTGCGTGGGGGGCAGGTCGAAACCGTAGTGCGCGGCCAGGCAGTCCCAGGCTTCTTCGGCGGTTTCGACAAAACGGAACAGGTTCAGGTCAGCGGGGCTGATCATGCCGGTTTCCACCAGATAGTCGAAGTTCACCAGCTTTTCCCAGAATTCACGCCCGAACAGCAGGATGGGCCGTTTGCGGCTTTTGCCGTTCTGCACCAGCGTCATGGTCTCGAACAGCTCGTCCAAGGTGCCGAAGCCGCCCGGGAAACACACCAGTGCGATGCTGCGCATCAGGAAGTGCATCTTGCGCAGCGCGAAGTAGTGGAACTGGAAACACAGCTCGGGTGTGATGTAGTCGTTGGGTGCCTGTTCGTGCGGCAGCACGATGTTCAGCCCGATGCTCTTGCCACCCACGTCGTGGGCGCCGCGGTTGCCCGCTTCCATGATGCCGGGGCCGCCGCCAGTGACCACGAACAGCGGTGTGGCGTGCGCGCGTGACTGCTGGGTGGCAATGGCTGCAAAGCGGCGTGCTTCGTCGTAGTAGCGGCTCATCTCGACGGCGATTTCCGCGCTTCGGATGGCCGTGGTCTCACCCAGGGCCTGTGCGGCGCCCAGCAGCTGCGCCGCGACGTCCGGCGGCTTGATGCGTGCGCTGCCGAAGATGACGATGGTCGACTCCACACCTTGCTGGCGTTGCACCAGTTCGGGCTTCAGCAGTTCCAACTGCATGCGCACCGGCCGCAGTTCTTCGCGCAGCAAAAATTCGGTGTCGGTGAAAGCCAGCCGGTAGGCACTTTCCGGGCCGCCGTACAGGCCCGCCGGCGGCACTGTGGCGGCTTCTTCTTCGGCGCTGGGGAAATTGCGCGCGGTCAGCTCGGGGTTCTTGGTGGTGTCCATGGCTGCAAGCTTAATCCAGGCCTGCATGAAAAACGGGCGCCGCAGCGCCCGTCTCGTGAAGCCGCCAAGCGGCCTACTTCGTGGTGTCGGTGTTTGCTTCGGCGCGCTGTTCGACGGCCGTCTTGCTGGCCATCACCGGCAGGCCGCGCAACTGGTTCAGCGCCTGCTGCAGCGGGAAGTCTTCGGGGGTGCCGAACTCGGGCAGCGGCTTGACCGGTTCCTTGGTCTTGGCGATCTGCTCTTCGAGCTTCCTGCGCGCTTCTTCGCGGGCCTTTTCGCGTGCGGCGTCCTTCTTTTCGTCGGCGCCTTGCAGGTGTTTGTCCAGGTCGGCTTCGCGCATGCGCAGGGCCGCAAAGACATTGCCCTCGGCGGTTTCGTCCAGGAAGACGTCGGGCACGATGCCCTTGGCCTGGATGCTGCGGCCCAGCGGCGTGTAGTAACGCGCGGTGGTGATCTTCAGCGCCGTTTCAGCCGGCAAGGGGCGGATGGTCTGCACCGAGCCTTTGCCGAAGGTCTGCGCGCCCATGATGACGGCACGTTTGTGGTCCTGCAGCGCACCGGCGACGATTTCGCTGGCCGAAGCCGAACCTTCGTTGACCAGCACCACCAGCGGGATCTTCTTCACCGCAGCCGGCAGGCGGCGCAGCGGGTCGGGGCCGCCCCGGCGCACGTAGTCGGAAGCGGCGGCCTTGAAGGTCTGTCGCGACTCGGCCATCTGGCCGTTGGTGGTGACCACCACCACGTCGGCCGGCAGGAAGGCGGCGCTGAGCGCCACCGAGGCGTCGAGCAGGCCGCCCGGGTCGTTGCGCAGGTCCAGCACCAGGCCCTTCATGTTCGGGTCCTGTTTGTACAGGTCTTCGAGCTTGCGCACGAAGTCGTCGACCGTGCGGTCCTGGAACTGGCTCACGCGCAGCCAGCCATAACCCGGTTCGACCATCTTGGCGCGCACGCTTTGCATGCGGATTTCTTCGCGGATGATGGTCACCGGGAAGGTGCGGCTTTCCAGCTTGCGGAAGACCGTGAGGACGACCTTGGTTTGCGGTTCGCCGCGCATGCGCTTGACCGCCTGGTCCACGGTCATGCCCTTGACGGGCGTGTCGTCGATGCGGGTGATCAGGTCGCCGGGCTTCAGGCCGGCGCGGAAGGCCGGTGAACCTTCGATGGGAGACACGACCTTCACCAGGCCGTCTTCCATGCCCATCTCGATGCCGATGCCGATGAACTTGCCACCGGTGTTCTCGCGGAATTCCTTGAACGTCTTTTTGTCCAGGTATTGCGAGTGCGGATCGAGCCCGGCCACCATGCCGGCGATGGCGTCGGAGATGAGCTTTTTCTCATCCACCGGTTCGACGTATTCCGTCTTCACGCGGTCGAAAACGGCAGCCAGCTGCTGGACTTCTTCCAGCGGCAAGGGGCTCAGCGCATTGCGGGCCACGGCCTGCAATTGCATCGTGGTCAGCGCGCCGGCAATGACGCCGACAGCCAGTACACCCGCGAACTTGATTTTGGAGCCCATGTGTCAATGCGCCTTTCAAAGACGAACGCCCTCAAACCCAGTATAGGACTGGCACGCCTCTTCGAGGGCGATCAGCTCGGAAAGTTGCACCCCGCGAGCAGGGGCTTAATGGTCCAATTTGGCAGGTGGGGCTGAAGTCGGCGGCCGCAAGAGCGGCCCCGCGCCAGATCCAGCATCAATCCGCCGCTGCCTCGGCTTCACGGGGGAAGGTCACCACGTGGTCGACGGCGGCGCGGATGCCGATCCATTCACCCACCTGGTGGTCATGGTGCGAAGGCACGTGGGCCATGACCCTTTCGCCGGTGTGCAAACGCAGCGTGAGCAGGAACTCCGAGCCGCGGAAGGCCTTGCGTTCGATCAGCGCCCGCACCGGGCTGGCGTCGTCGTGCACGATGTCGTCGGCGCGCAGCAGCACGTCGCAGTGGCCGTCGGGATAGGCATCGGGCAGCGGGCAGCCGGCGACGTCGTCGAGTTCACCCACCGGTGTGTGCACGCAGGGCCCGTGTGCACAGGCCACGATCTGCGCCGGCGCAAACACGCCATGGCCGATGAACTGCGCCACGAAGCGGCTCGCCGGACGGTGGTACAGGGTGTAGGCGTCGTCCCACTGCTCCAGGCGGCCCTTGTTCATGACGCCGATCAGGTCGCCCACGGCAAAGGCTTCGAGCTGGTCGTGGGTGACCAGCAGCGCCGTGGTGCCGCTGTCCTTCAGGATCACGCGCACTTCCTGCGCCAGCCGCTCGCGCAGGTCCACGTCCAGGCTGGAAAAGGGTTCGTCCAGCAGCAACAGGCGCGGGCCGGGCGCCAGCGCGCGCGCCAGTGCCACACGTTGCTGCTGTCCGCCCGACAACTGGTGCGGCGCCCGTTTTGCCGCGTGGCTCAGGCCCACCAGGTCGAGCATCTGCTGCACACGTTTGCCGCGGGCCATGCGGTCGAGCCCGGCCACACCAAAGGCCACGTTGTCGGCCACGCTCAGGTGCGGGAACAGGGCGTAGTCCTGGAACACCATGCCGATCTGGCGCTTTTCGGGCGCCAGGTGCACGCCGGTGGCGGGGTCGGACAGCGTGTGGCCGTCGATGACCACGCGGCCACTGGCGCAGCGTTCCAGGCCGGCCACCGCGCGCAGCAAAGAGGTCTTGCCGCAGCCCGAAGGGCCGATCAGCACGCCGATCTGACCCCGTGTCAGCCCCAGCGTCACACCTTCGACGGCGGCGCGGCCGGCGGGGGACTTGGGGTAGCGCACCGCCACCGACTCGAGGCTCAGGAACATCGGCAGATCATAATCCGGCGCACTGAATGAGCATTGTTCGCATTCAATCACCCTGCCAGCCCGTGCCGGCGTCCAACCCGGACCTTCCTGCCATGCCCGCCCGACGATGCGCCACCTGCTGACGCTGCTGTGCCTGCTGCTCGCGCTGCCCGTGCTGGGCGTGCTGGCGGCTTGGCTGGCACTTGACGAAGCCGCGCTGGCCGTTTTGCGCCATCAACTGCAGACCGTGCTGCCCGACTACGCCTTGCAGTCGGCGCTGCTGGCCGGCGGGGTCGGTCTGGGCGTGATGGTGGTGGGCGCGGCCGCTGCAGCAGCGGTCACGCTGTTCGAGTTTCCGTTCCGGCGCACGCTGGAATGGGCGCTGTTGCTGCCGCTGGCCATGCCGGCCTATGTGCTGGCCTATGCCTGGACCGACGCGCTGCAGTTCAGCGGCCCGCTGCAAAGCCTGCTGCGCGACATGCTGGGCCTGCAGGGTGCGCTGTGGCCCGACGTGCGCAGCCTGCCGGTGGCCGTGCTGCTGTTTGTGCTGTGCCTTTACCCCTACGTCTACCTGTTGACCCGCGCCGCCTTGGGCGAACGCGCGGTGCGCATGATGGAAGCGGCCCGGCTGCTGGGCGCGCCGATGCGCCGGCGGGTGCTGGAAGTGGCGCTGCCGATGGCCCGCCCGGCGGTGGCTGCCGGCACCGCGCTGGCGTTGATGGAAACGCTGGCCGACTACGGTGTCGGTTCCTACTTCGGTCTGGCCACCTTCAGCACCGGTATCTACAAGGCCTGGCTGGTGATGAACGACCGCATCGCGGCGGCGCAACTGGCCGCCGTGCTGCTGCTTGTCGTGGGCGCCCTGTTGATGGCCGAACAGGCCGCCCAGAGGCGCTTGCGTTTTGCCGGCAGCAAAACCGCCGCGATGTCGGCCGAAGCGCGGCCGCTGCAGCTGCGCGGTGCCGCCGCCGTGGCCATGCTGCTGGCCTGCGCCACGCCCGTGTTGCTGGGTTTTGTGCTGCCTGTGCTGTGGCTGGCACGGCTGCTGTGGCAGGAAGCGCAGGCGGCTGAACTGGGCCTGCCCTGGGCGCGGTTCGGGGGCTGGGCCTGGGTCAGCTTCAAGCTCGCGGCGCTGGCCGCGGCTGCTGCCACCGCGCTGGCCCTGCTGCTGGCCTTTTCGCTGCGCCAGGGGAGCGGACGGCTGCTGCAACCGGCGGCGCGGGTGCTGTCGCTGGGTTATGCGGTGCCGGGCACCGTGATTGCCGTCGGGGTGCTGCTGCCGGTGGGCTGGCTGCAGGAGCGCTGGCCCGACTCGGGTCTGACGGCCCTGGTCACCGGCACCTTGCTGGGCCTGCTGTACGCCTACCTGGTGCGGTTTTCGGCCGTGGCCTTGCAATCGGTGGAGGCCGGTTATGCACGGGTGCCAGCCGCCATTGACGAAACCGCGCGCATGCTGGGCAGTGGTGCCAGCCGTGTTTTCATGCGCCTGCACCTGCCGCTGCTGCGGCGCTCGGCCGGTGCAGCGGCCTTGCTGGTGTTCGTGGACGTGATGAAGGAACTGCCGGCCACGCTGGTGCTGCGTCCCTTCGGCAGCGACACGCTGGCCGTGGTGGCCTACAACCTGGCCCGCGACGAACGCCTGGCCGAAGCCGCCTTGCCGTCACTGGCCATCGTGGCGGTGGGGCTGATTCCGGTAATCCTGCTCAGCCGCGCGCTGCGCGCCCAGGCCGACTGAGCCCGACTCGGCCGCCGCCCTACATCCCGGGGCCCGATCGGCCGAAAGCGACTGCAGCGGCAATGCCGCCGCAGGAATGCAGCCGATGTTCGAACGTGTCAAGGAATTGGTGGCCGACGCCCAGGACGACCCTGAGCAACTGCAATGGCAACGTCTGCGCCGCCCCTCGCGGCCCTGCGATGACGCGATCACCGGCACCACCCGCCACTGGCTGCGCAAGCTGCCGCCGCGCCGCCGGCCGTTGCGCCTGTGCGAGGCCTTTCCGCGGGTGGCCAACCGGCTGGCCTGGTGCTGGTCCGACCCCACGCTCAGCGAGTCGGCATTGCTCGACCTGCTGGAAGACCGGCGCGGTGGCCGCACCGGGTTCCCGCCAACCATCGTGCGTGAGCTGCAGCGGCTGCGGGAGTTCAATGCACAGCAGCGGGTGGAAGTCAGGCCCGAAGGGGTGTGGGAGCGGGTGGTGCGGGTGGCGGTGGGGAGTTGAGGGGAATCAACTGTCCAAGAGGCCGGCGGTTTCAGGCTGTGTGCCGGCTCGCGGTGGCCTTGCGCTGGCAGGCGCAAGGCCCACCAAGCCGCCCAATAGGCCGCAGGGCCTCTTGGGGCCCACGGCTTGGTGCCCCCGGCAGGAATCGAACCTGCATCTGAGACTTAGGAGGTCCCCGTTCTATCCATTGAACTACGGCGGCTTCACTCGGCGGCGCGGTGTCAGGGCGGCGGCGTGATGGTGGATTTTCTCATGGCGGCGTCGGCCGGGGTCTCCTGGAAGCGCCAGGTCCAGATCACGTCCAGCGAGTTCTCCAGCCCGCTCTGCGCCCGCAGCGTGAAACGCTGTGCAATGCGGTAGATCAGCTGCCAGGTGCCGGCGGTGGAATTGACACCCCGTTCATAACCCACGTACCAGCGCCGCGACAGCTGCTTGCCCAGCGTGACCACCGTTTCGCGCACATCGCCCTGACCGCTCTGGCTCAGGCTCAGTTCGTCGATGCCCAGGTTCTTCAGCAAGGTGTCGGTGGGCGCTTCGCCTTCACCCGACAGCAGGGCCACGGCGGCACGTTGCAGCAGCGCGGTGTCGGTGCGGCCCAGGCCGTCGGGTGCACGGCCCAGCACCAGCCACGACAGCTTTTCGGTGTCGCTCATGTCGGGGTCCGAATAGAGCCTGACACGCGGTGTCAGCAGCGTGCCGGTGATGGCCACGCCCACGCGGGTGTCGATGTTGGGGCGCAGCGCCAGCACGTCCAGGCGCGGGTCGTCGGGCGGGCCGCCGAAATTGATGTAACCCCGTTCGATGGCCAGCTTCTGGCCATAGGCGGCGTAGGTGCCTTCGTCGGCATTGATGGTGCCGCGCACGTCGAGCCGGCCGCCCGGGTTGCTCAGGCGCACGCTGCCGCGCAAGCCGGTGTCCAGCCCGCGGCCGCGCACACGCAGGTTCTGGCCCAGGTCGACTTCCAGCCCCACCCGGAAGTTGCTGCGGGCGCCGGTGGGCCGTTTTTCTTCGGACTCGATCTCGCGGTCGCCGGGGCGCCGCACGGTGACGTCGCTGTCCAGCGACGGCGCATCGCCGCGGCTGGCGTCGAACAGGCCCTCGTCGACCGTGAAGCGGCCGTCGAGCTGGCCCTTTTCGCGGTTCAGCAGCAGCTCGGCCTGGCCACTGGCAATGACCATGCGGTCGACCCGCCCCAGCAGGCGGAAACGCTGGGCCTTCACCTGCAGCACGGCTTGCGGCGTGGCGCCCAGCGTGGCGTTGCCGGTCAACGCCAGCGTGCCGTCGCCGCCCTTCAGCGTGAACCGGTCGATCGTGGCGGTGTCGCCCTCCAGGCGAATGGCCACCTGGCCGTCGCTGACGTTCACGCCCTCGAGCAGGTGGCGCACCGACAAACCGCTGCCGGTGATTTCGCCGGTGTAGCGCGGATCGGCAAAGCGGCCGCTGAGCGTGGCCTTGGTGCGCAGTTCGCCGGCCAGGCGCCAGCCGGGGGGAATCCAGGCGCCCCAGATGCCGATGTCGGCCACGCGAGCTTGCACCTCGCCCGAGATCGCGGCTTCGGCATGTGGCCAGCTGCGCTCGGGGGTCGTCTGGACGCGCACACTGCCGGTGATTTCGCCCAGGCTGCGGCCCTTGAACACCGGGTTGAAGAGCCAGACCCCGTCGTGCGCCGACAGCACCAGTTTCATGTCGGTCAGGCCCAGCAGCTGCATGCCTTCGCCGCTGGCGATGTGCAGGTCGCCATCGCGCCGCTCGAACAGCACGTCGGCATCGAAACGTTCACTCAGGCGGATGTCCACCCGCGCGGCCAGGCGGATGTCGCCCGACCAGCCCATCGCCGGTTGCAGACGCGCCAGCAGCGGCGCCAGCGCAAAGGGCTCGACGTCGGCGCGCAGCTCGAACTGCGGCCGGGTGCCGCGCCAGTCGCCCTTCACGGCGTCCCAGCGCAAGGCCACGTCGTTGGCCAGCTGCACACGGCCGGCGTCGGCCTGCAGCGCCAGCAGCTGGCCATCGGCGCCGAACTGCAGCTCGGCGCGCAAGTCGCGAGCCTGGGCCCACACCGAAGCCGGTGCGGCGTTGCCCACGCTGCCGTCCCACGAGCCCACCACCAGGCGTTCGACACGGGCCCGCCAGCGGCCGCCGCCGGCGGGGTCGGCCAGCCAGGTGCCTTGGGCCAGCAGCTGGCCGCGGGTGCCGGATTCGTTTTGCACGCCCATCAGCTTGACCGCCGCTTCGGGGGCGCGCACGGGCATCGCACCCTTGATGTCGATGCGGTGCTCGGCCAGGGTGCCGCTGAGCACCGCGTTCAGGTGATCGGCGCGCTGGTCGCCCCACTGCAGGCCGCCCAGGGCCAGGTTCATCGACAGCGCCCGGTCACCGGCGCTGTCCATGCGCCAGTCGGCCTGGCCTTGTGCCAGCGTCAGCTGCGACACTTGCAACTGCTGCACCCGGGCACTGCCCTCGGTTCGCATGGCCGGCCAGCGGCCGTCGGCGGCCAGCACGGCGCTGGCGCTGCCTTGGCGTGGCACCCAGTCGGCCAGTGCCGGGTGCAGGCGTGACAAAGGGGCCAACGCCGCCAGTGCGTTGGCCTTCACCTCGACGCGCCAGCGGTCGCCCTGGCCGTCGCCGGTGGGGTTGCCGCGGCCGTCGACCATGATCTGGTTGCCGCCGAGCAAGGCTTCGGCATGCAGCAGCACTGCCGTGGGCGCTGCGGCCTGGGTGTATCCCAGCTTGATGTCGGCCGACAGCGGCACACCGGCCAGCACCGAGTCGTGCACCCGCAGCGTGCCGTTGCCCGACAGGCGCTGCAGCAGTTCCACCGGCTGCAATGCGGCCGCGTTGCCAGGCAGGCGCAGGTCCAGCTGCCAGCCGGCCGACAAGCGGTGCGGGCCCTGGCGCCAGGCCGAACCGGCTTCGCCGGGCCACCACGGCACGGGGTCGAAGTCGACCAGGCTGCCGGCCGATTCGAGCCGCCAGTCGCCGCGGCCGGCGCGGTGCAGTTGGCCGCGCAGTTCGGCGATGGCTTGGCCCGACGTGGCTCGCAGTCGCGTGATGTCCAGCTTGTTGTCGCCCGCCCGGCCTTCCATCACCAGACTCACGGGGCGTGGCGAGGCGTCCAGCGAGCCTTCCAGGTCGAGCTTCCAGCTCACCGTGGCTGTGCTGGCGGCGGCCGGCGCGCCAGCCGGTGAGGGCAGGCCCTGGACGTTGATCACCACCGGGCCCGACAACACCATGGCTGCGGCCCGGCTGTCCAGGTGTTGAGGCACCACGTCCTGCAGGCGCAGGTCGAGTTGCAGATCGGCGCCATTCCACAGCGCGCTGCCACTGACGGTGCCAGCACGTCGCCGGGCGTCGGCGAGGGTGATTTCCAGGCGCGAGGCTTCCAGGCGGTCGGGCAGGGCCAGGTCGCCGCGAAGCTGACCCTGCACACCCTGGACCGGCAGGCGGCGCTCGTTCCAGCGCCCGGGCACCGCGTTGATGATGGCCACGGCTGCGCTGAGTGGCGAACCGGCCACCCGCGGCGCCAGCGTGACACTGCCCGACAGCCGGGTCTGGGGCGCTTGTGCCGTCAGGGCCGACAGGTCGAGTTCCTGGGTGTGCAGGCTCAGTGCTTCCAGCGGCCAGGCTTGCAGCGGGCTCAGCACCGCCCGCACGTCAAGCGCCGGGGGCTCCTGGCCGACACGTGGCACCCCGCGCAAGGTGGCGCTGACTTCTGGCCGTGGCAGCGTGCCCGTGGCCTGCATCACCGCGGCCCATGCCGGCGCATCGCTGTCACCGGCCGGCCTGACGCTGCCCTGCAGCGCCATCGCCTGCGGTGCGTCGGTGTCGATGCGACCGGCCACTTGCATCTGCACACCTTGCCAGGTGGCGCCGGCTTGTTCGACGCGGTACTGGGCGCCGGCTTTGGCGTCCAGCAGCAGGCCCTTGACCGAAAGACCCCGCAGCGGCGCCAGGTCATCGATCTGCAGTTCGGCCAGTTCACCCTGCTGCAGGCTCAGGTCCAGCGGAATGGCCAGGCTGGCCGGGGCCGGCGTGGGTTTTTTGCCGGGCGGGCCGGTGCGCAGCGTGGCCTTGCGGGCAGTGAGCCGGTCGACCCGCAGGCCCAGCCAGGCGCGGTCGTGGGGCCGCCAGGTCCACGTCATGTCGTTGGTCTTCAGATCTTCGAGGGTGAACGACTGCTGGCCACCGTCCCATTCGACATGCAGGCGGTCCATCTGCCAGCCCGGGCCGAACAGCGCGCCGCGAAAGCCCTGCACCTGAACACCGGGCAGGCGCTGCACGAGCCACTGCGAACCGGCTTCGTCCAGCGCGAGCCAGCGCAGGAAGGCTGTTGAGCCGCCGAACACGAGCAGCAGAAAAGCGAGGACGAGGCCCAGCGGCAGCAGCAGCGACAGGCTGGCGGCCAGCGGAGCCGGTTCCGACAAGGGATGTTGTCGGGGTGAGGGCGCCAAGGGCGCTGGTGGCGGTGGCACGGGGGTGTCCATGGCCATCAGAAAGCGATGCCGACGCTGAAGTGCAGCCGCGCCTTGCGCGTTTCGTTGCCGTAGGCCACGTCGATGCGCAGTGGCCCCACCGGGCTGCGCCAGCGCACGCCCACACCCGCGCCATAGGCCGGCTTCAGAGCGCCCTTGGTGGTGGCCGCAGCATTGCCGGCGTCGACAAACACGGCGCCCCACAAGGAAGGCATGCTGTCCAGGAAGGGCCGCGCCAGTTCCACACTGCTGGTGAAAAGCACGATGCCGCTGCCGACCGCGCCGTCGACCACCGGGCCCAGGCTGCGAAAGCTGTAGCCGCGCACCGATTCGTCACCGCCGGCTCGCCACTTCAGCGAATCGGGCACAACCATTCGCGAGCCCAGGAAGACACGGCCGGCTTCGACACGTGCTTGCCCATACCAGGCCCGTCCCAGCGGGCGGTAGACCGTGAGGCGGCCATACAGCCGACCGAAGATGCCGCGGTCGGCATCGGTGCCGCTGGACTGGCCCACGCCCACCTGCACGGCCAGTGTTTCGCCCAGCGTGGGCAAAAGCGCGCTGTCCAGGTCGCGCCAGCCGCCGTGGAAGTTGAGCGACAGCGCCAGTGCATCGTTGCGGCCGCCGGCCTTGATGCGCCGCGACGAACGTTCGGCCTCGGTGAAAAACAGGCGTTCCAGCCTTTGCGTGTCTTGCGCGCGGCCCAGTCGCAGGCGCTGCGACAGCACGACGTCGGTGTCGGACACCAGGCGCTCGACCGCACCACCCAGCAGGTTGCGGTACAGGCGCTCGTTGGGCCGGCCGCTCAGTTCCGCGTCCCAGGCCTGACGCAGTTGGCCGACCTCGATCTTCAGCCGCGAAGACGCCGGCAGGCCGAACACCCGGCGGTACAGGTGTTCCACCGAGGCCCGGGCGCCGGTGTTGGCGCTGAAGCCGACGCCGAAGGTGTAGATCTGCAGTGGCGCTTCGCGCAGCCGCACGATGACATCGGCGGCGCCGGCCTTGTTGAGGTCGGGGTCGAGCGTGACGCTGACCGATTCGAAGAGGCCCGACTTCTGCAACCGTTCCTGGAAATCGAGCAGCAGTGTTTCGCTGACCGGCACACCGCGCCGGGTGAAGGCCAGGTTGCGCACGGTCTCGGGGTCTTGTGCCGCCAGCCCTTCGACCTGCAACTGGCCCAGGCGGAACAGCGGGCCGCTGTCGGCCACCAGGAACAGGCGCACCTCGTTGCGTTCGACGTTGACGTCGGCACCGGTGCCGCTCCACACCGCGGTGGCATAACCGGCAGCGCGCAGCCGCGCCAGCGCGGTCGACTTGGCGTCGCCCCAGTCCGGGTTGCGGAAGTCGGCACCTTCGGGCAGTTCCCAGGCATTGCGCAGTTGCGCCAGCATGCCCTGCGCGTAGGGGTCGCCTGCCGTGGCACCGCGTTCGAGTTCACCTTCGACCTCGATCGTGACGCGCGAGACGCGGGCCCGTGTGCTAGGCTCCACCATCAGCCGCACCAGGTCGGGCTGGCCGGTGGCACGGCCCGGTGCCCGTTCGATGCGCACGACGGGCGCGAAGTAGCCCTCGGTCTGCAGCAGTTGGCGCACCTGCAGCGGGCTGGCGTCGATGAGGCGGGCCCACTCGGTGTCGTCGACCTCTTCGCGCTGGATGCTGCCCAGGCGAACCAGGTCCAGGTGGCGTTCCAGCAGGGCCTTCAGCTCGGCCGGTGCCTCGATCTCGATCTTCACGCCCAGCGTCGGCGACTGCTGTTCGTATTCCTGCGGCGTGACCAGCGAAAACGACTCGCCACCGGCCGTGCCGGGGCTGGTGCCCACGCCCGTGCGTGCGGGTGTGGGTTCGCCCAGAAGGTTGGCACAGGCGCCCAGCAGCAGCGTGACCACCAGCGCCGCGCCGACCGGCAGCGCGCTGCGCAGGTACCGCAAGGTCATTTGCTGAGCAGCCTCATCGCACCTTCCAGGCCCGCCAGCGACAGCGCAAACATGCGCTGGTTGACCAACTGCTGCAAGATCGAAATGCTCTGCCGGTACTGCCACACACCCTGCGGTTCAGGGTTGATCCACGCAAACTTCGGGAAGGCATTCGTCAGCCGCTGCAGCCATTCGGCGCCCGGCTCTTCGTTGTTGTATTCGACGCTGCCACCGGGCTGCAGGATCTCGTAGGGGCTCATCGTCGCGTCGCCCACGAAGATCAGCTTGTAGTCCTTGTTGTACTTGCGGATGACGTCCCAGGTGGCGTGTTTTTCACTGAAGCGGCGCTTGTTGTTCTTCCACATGAAGTCGTAGACACAGTTGTGGAAGTAATAGAACTCCAGGTGCTTGAACTCGGTCTTGGCGGCGCTGAAAAGTTCTTCGACGCGGTGGATGTGTTCGTCCATCGTGCCGCCCACATCCATCAGCAGCAGCACCTTCACCTTGTTGTGGCGCTCGGGCACCATCTTGATGTTCAGCATGCCGGCATTGGCCGCGGTGCAGTGGATGGTGTCGTCCAGGTCCAGTTCGTCGGCTGCACCTTCGCGGGCAAAACGGCGCAGGCGGCGCAGCGCCACCTTGATGTTGCGGGTGCCCAGTTCCTTGGTGTCGTCGTAGTCCTTGTAGGCGCGCTGGTCCCAAACCTTCACCGCGCTTTTGTTGCGGCTGCCGGCCTGGCCGATGCGGATGCCCTGCGGGTTGTAGCCATAGGCGCCGAAGGGGCTCGTGCCACCGGTGCCGATCATCTTGCTGCCACCTTCGTGGCGTTTTTTCTGTTCCTCGAAACGCTTCTTCAGCGTCTCCATCAACTCGTCCCAGCCCATCTTCTCGATGGCGGCCTTTTCTTCGGCACTGAGCTCCAGCTCCAGCGTCTTGCGCAGCCAGTCCAGCGGCACGTCCTGCGTGAAGTCGGTCAGCAATTCCACGCCTTTGAAGTAGGCGCCAAAGGCCCGGTCGAACTTGTCGAACTGGGTTTCGTCCTTCACCAGCGAGGTGCGGGCCAGGAAGTAGAAGTCGTCCACCGAAGGCCCGATGACCCCGGCCTGCAAGGCCTCCAGAAGGGTCAGGTACTCCTTCACGGATACTTTCAGTTTCGCGGCGCGCAGTGTGTAGAAGAAGTTGATCAGCATGTCGGGCGTCCGGAGACACGAATATCACTATTCTCGCCGCGACGGCCTGATGCCGCCCGTGGGCCCCAATTGAACGTTTCCAGCGCCGTGCTCACCGCCTTGCTCATCCAGCAGGGGCTTTTTGCCCTGCTGTGGGTGCTGCTGGGCGCGGCACGCCTGGCGCGCCGCTCGGCCTGGCAATGGGCACTGGGGGTGACGGCGGTCACCGGCGGGCTGACGCTGATCGTCCTGCGCGATGCGACGCCCCGTTGGCTGGGCTTCTGGATGTCCTGTGTGCTGCTGTTTGCGGGTTTTGTGCTGCTCTGGCGGGGTACCGAGGTCTTCGCGCGGCAACGGCCGGCCGACCGTCGACACGTGGTGGGCCTGGTCTTGTATGCCCTGCTGCTGGCCTGGGCGACCTGGTACGGCCCGGCCTGGGCCTTCGTGAGCGTCGGATCTGCGCCGCTGGGTTACCTGCTGTGGCGCACCGCCTGGACCGTGCACAGCGGCCTGCGCCTGGAGTTCGGCGCTTCCTTTTCTGCCGGTTGCGCGGTGCCGTTCTGGCTGATTGGCGCGGTGCTGCTGCTGCGCGGCGCTCTGGCGCCCTTCGTGCCGCAGATCACCGGCGCTTCGGTTCACGCGGCGAGCGCCGGCAACCTGGTCACGGCGCTGGTCTTCGTGGGCTGCGGCCTGGTCCTGAACCTGGGGCTGATGGCGCTGGTGGTCGGCCGCATGTTGCGCCGCCTGCAGCGTGCCAGCGACCACGACGGGCTCACCGGGCTGCTGAATCGGCGTGGCATCCATGCGCGCCTGTTGCAGGAATCGCGCCGCCTGGCGCGCCACGGCGCGGCCTACAGCGTGTTGTCGATCGACATCGACCACTTCAAACTCGTCAACGACCGCCACGGCCACCCCGCCGGTGACGCCATGCTGCAGGCCCTGGGCCAGACGTTGGCCCAGGCGGGGCGCGACGTGGACCTGGCTGCACGGTCGGGCGGTGAAGAGTTCTGGATCCTGCTGCCGGGCACCACCGCCGAGGGCGCCCGGCGGGTGGCCGAGAGGCTGCTGCAATCGGTGCGCGAGATGCGGGTCACGGTGGCCGGCTGCGCGCAGCCGCTGACCTTGACGGTGAGCATCGGCGTGGCCACGGCGGAACGGCCGGGTGAAGCGCTGGATGCGGTGATGCAGCGGCTGGACGCCGCGCTCTACCGCGCCAAAGAGGCCGGCCGCGACCGCGTCGAAGTGGCCCAGGCGCCGGCTGCCACGGCGCCAGCCAAACTGGCCGTGCCGGCCTGAACACAGCGCCAGGGCTCGCTGCAGCGGGCGCTCAGCGCACCCGTGGTTTGGCCAGTGCCTTGGGCTTGGGCTTGGGCTGCGACTTCGGCTTGGCGTTGAACTTGGGGTCGTGCTGACGCAGCCAGCCGAAAAACTCGCCGTACCAGAGCCGGCTGTTCTGCGGCTTCAGGATCCAGTGGTTTTCGTCCGGGAACCAGAGCAGCCGCGCGTCGACGTTCTGCGCCTTCAGCGTGTTGTAGTAGGCCAGGCCCTGGGCGTCGGGCACGCGGTAGTCCAGCGCGCCGTGGATCACCAGCGTGGGCGTGCGGAAGTTCTTCGCGAAGGCGTGCGGGCTTTGTCTGTGCACCTGCGCCATGTCGTCCCAGTACCAGTGGCCCAGTTCCTTGGCATGCCAGCTCCAGGCGTCGTCGGCGAACATGCCCACCCAGTCGAAACAACCGGCGTGGCACACGTAGGCCTGGTAGCGCCCGGGTTTCACATGGCCGTTCATCCAGGCCACCATGAAGCCGCCGTAGCTGCCGCCGGTGGCGAAGATGCGCTGTTTGTCGACCCAGGGCTTGCGGCGCAACCAGTCGGTGCCGGCTTCCACGTCCTGCAGTTCCAGTTCGCCCCAGCGGTGCGTGATGCTGTCCAGGAAGGCGTAGCCAAAGCCCGAACTGCCGTGGTAGTTGACGCTGGCCACCACATAACCTTGCGCGGCGAACAGCTGTGTGTTCCAGCGGTAGTGCCAGTTGTCACCCGGGCCGGTGTGCGGGCCGCCGTGGATGTTGTGCATCACCGGGTAGGTTTTCTTCGGGTCGAAGCCGGGCGGGTAGACCAGCCACATCTGCACCGGGTCTTCGAGCGCACCCTTGACCCAGACTTCTTCGACCTGGCCCAGCGCCAGCGTGGCCATCAGACTGTCGTTGAAACTTTCGATGCGCTGCGGCTCGGCACCCGGCAGGTGGGCGTGCATGCGGTTCGGGTGGGTCGCGGCGTCGGCCACCGTCACCAGCGTGCCGGCGGCCTTGTCGAAAGCGCTGACCCAGCCGCCGGCCACCCGCACCTCGGCGCGGCGGTCGGCCAGGTCGAAGCACCACAGGTGCGTGCGGCCTTTCTGTTCGGCGCAGAAGAGCAGGGCCGAACCGTCGGCTTCCCATTGCAGCGGGGCGTGCACCTCGTGGTCCCACTCGGCGCTGACCACCTCCCACCGGCCGCCGTCACGCTGCCACACGGCCAGCTGCGCCGGCATGGTGTGTTTGATGCCCACATGGCTGGCGGTGAAGGCCACACGCTGGCCGTCGGGGCTGTAACGTGGGCTGGCGAAGTCCCATTCGCCGTCTTGTGCGATGACCGTGGCCTTGCCGCTGCGGATGTCCATCTCGGCCAACGCAAAACGGCCGTCGCCTCGCTTCTCTTCGGCAGGGTTGAAGGCAAAGACGATGCGCTTGCCGTCGGGTGAGATGTCGAAGTCGTTGGCACCCGGGTCGGCGCGGCCCAGCTCATAGGCGGTGCCTTCGAAGAGGTCACGCACCTTGCCTTCACCCGTGCCTTTGCCCAGCTCCAGCAGGTGCAGGTGCGGCACACGCCCCTGCGGCAGGTTGTGGTCCCAGTGGCGGTACTGCGACTCGCTGGTGGCGTAGCCGGTTTCCTTGCGCTCGCCGAAGGCCTTGTGCGCCGCCGCCTGCGCCTTCTGGCCTTTCAGTTCAGGGCGCACCCAGGACACGAAGACGATGCGCCGGCCGTCGGGGCTCCAGCGGAAGGCGTCCACGCCAGTGGCCACCTGGGCTGCGCGGCGAGCTTCGCCACCGTCGGGTGCAATCAGGTAGAGCTGGTTTTCCTTGTCCTTCACACCTGCCTGTTCGCGCTTGGCGGTGAAGGCGATCAGGTCGCCGGCATCGCCGCGGTGCGGGCTCCAGCGCGGCTGGCCGTCCTTGTCGCCGCAGGTGGTGAGGGCTCGGGGTGCACCACCCAGCGTGGACAGCAGCCACAGCGAGGACATCGACTTGTTGTCGGTCATCGAACAACGCGTCACGGCGGTCACGGCCTGCGCGCCGTCGGGGCTGAGGCTCACGCCGCCGATGCGTTCCATCTGCCACAGGTCCTCGACCGTGATGTTCTTTTTCTTGGCCATGCGAAAGGTGTCTCCGAAGGGTTGGGCAGCGCCCGGATGGGGCGCTTCAAGTACTGCGCTTCAAACAGGGCGTGGCTTGATGAGCTGCCAGTCGAGGTGGGACTTCACGGCCGGCCATTCGGCCGCCGTGATGCTGTAGACCGCAGTGTCACGCAGCGTGCCGTCACTGGCCACGGCGTGTGCTCGCAGCATGCCGTCGAGCTGTGCGCCCAGCCTTTCGATGGCACGCCGGCTCTGCGTGTTGAGGCGGTGCGTGCGGAACTCGACCGCGATGCAGTCCAGCTGCTCGAAGGCATGTGCCAGCAGCAGGCGCTTGCACTGCGTGTTCAGCGGCGAACGCTGCGCGCTGGCGGCGGTCCAGGTGCTGCCGATCTCGACGCGGCGGTTCCTGGCGTCGATGTTCATGTAGCTTGTCATGCCCACGACACGCTGCTGGGCGTCGAACACCGTGAAGGGCAGCATCGAACCGCTGACTTGCAGCGACAGGCGGCGTTCGATCTCGGCCGCCATGTCTTCGGGTGAAGGCACGGCCGTGTACCAGAGCCGCCACAGTTCACCGTCGCGTGTGGCGTCGCACAGCGCAGCGTGGTGGTCGGCAGACAGCGGCCGCAGCGTGGCGTGCGGCCCGCTCAGTTCAACGGGCAAGGGCCAGCTCATGGCTGGTTCAGCGGTTGTGTTTTTGCATGAACACGAGCTTTTCGAACAGCGTCACGTCTTGTTCGTTTTTCAGCAAGGCACCCACCAGCGGCGGCAGGGCCACCTTGTCGTCCTTGCTCTGCAGCGCTTCCAGCGGAATGTCTTCGGCCACCAGCAGCTTCAGCCAGTCCAGCAGTTCGCTGGTGCTGGGCTTTTTCTTCAGGCCCGGCAGGTTGCGGGTGTCGTAGAAGGTTTTCAGGGCCTGGGCCAGCAGGTCCTTCTTCAGGTCGGGGAAATGCACGTCCACGATGGCGCGCATCGTGTCGGCATCGGGGAACTTGATGTAGTGGAAGAAACATCGGCGCAAAAAGGCGTCGGGCAGTTCCTTTTCGTTGTTGCTGGTGATGAAGACCACCGGCCGGTGCCTGGCCTTCACCAGTTCACGGGTTTCGTAGACGTAGAACTCCATGCGGTCGATTTCGCGCAGCAGGTCGTTCGGGAACTCGATGTCGGCCTTGTCGATTTCGTCGATCAGCAACGCCACCGGCTGCTCGGCGGTGAAGGCCTGCCACAACACACCCTTGACGATGTAGTTGTGGATGTCCTTGACCTTCTCGTCGCCCAGCTGGCTGTCGCGCAAGCGGCTGACGGCGTCGTATTCGTACAGGCCCTGCTGGGCCTTGGTGGTGCTCTTGATGTGCCACTGCAGCAGCGGCATGTTCAGCGCGCGGGCCACTTCTTCGGCCAGCATCGTCTTGCCGGTGCCGGGTTCGCCCTTGACGAGCAGCGGGCGTTTCAGGGTCACGGCGGCGTTGACCGCCAACATCAGGTCGGGCGTGGCGACGTACTGGTCAGAGCCTTGGAATTTCATGCGACGGCAGGCCGGGCAGGGCCCATCAGGATGGAGGGAAGGGGCGTTGGGCGCAGGCAGGCGCCAGGGTCTCGAATCAGTATACGGGCCGCCTATAATCGCGAATTGTCCCCGCTGTGACCCCCGGCGAAACCACACCACCACCGATGATGAGCAAAGCGATCACCCTCTTGCTGGCCCTGGCCGGTGTTTTTTCCATCGTGAACCAGGCGCAGGCCCAGGACATCGCAGCGGGTGAGAAAAAAGCCGCCATGTGCATCGGCTGCCACGGCATCCATGGTTACCAGGCCAGCTTTCCCGAAGTGCACAAGGTGCCGATGATCTCGGGCCAGGGCGCCAAGTACATCGTCGCGGCACTCAATGCCTACAAGAAGGGCGAACGCAAGCACCCCACGATGAAGGGCATCTCGGCTTCGCTCACCGATGCCGACATGGCCGACCTGGGCGCCTACTACGAAAAACACGGTGCTTCGTCGGTCAAGACGGTGGCCGAAACCCCGGCGAAGGCGCCCACGGCCGCTGTCGCCGCCTTGCTGGCCAAGGGCGCGTGTGTGTCCTGCCACGGTGCCAACTTCAGCAAACCCATCGACGGCAGCTATCCCAAGCTGGCCGGTCAACATGCCGACTACCTGTTCGTGTCGCTGCGGGCCTATGCCATCGAAGGCAAGCCGTACCTGGGCCGCAACAACGCCATCATGGTGGGCCAGGTGAAGCAGTTCAAGCGCGAAGAGCTCAAGGCCATGGCCGACTACATCGCTTCGCTGCCGGGTGAACTGCGCACTGTGCCGCAGAGCAAGTTCCGCTGAACTTCGGTTTCACCGACAAGGGCCGCCGTGCTGGTGCACCGCGGCCTTTTTTCATGCTCGGTCGGGCCCTGGCAGCTTCAGTTTGCCCGTGGCCAGCGCCGTACCCAGCAAGATGACCGCGCAGCCGATCAGCATCGTGCCGGTGGGCATTTCGTCCAGCAGCAGCCAGCCCCAGAGCAACGCAAATGCGGGGATCAGGAAGGTCACCGACATGGCCTGGGCCGCACCGGCACGAGCGATGAGGCCGAAGTACAGCACGTAGGCCCAGCCGGTGCAGCCCAGCGCCAATGCGGTGGCTGCCAGCCAGGCGCTGCCGCCGGGCGTGACGGCTGGCCACCACCACCAGGCCGGCACCACCAGCACCAGGCTGGCCGCCAACTGGCTGCCGGCGGCCACGGCCATCGGCGGCACGCCCACCAGCCACTTGCGCGACAGGTTGCCGCCCACGCCGTACAGCACCGCGGCCAGCAGGCAGGCGCCGATTCCCATGGCCGCGCTGACGCCGTGTTCGCCGGCCCTGAAGTCGGCCTTGCCCCAGCTCAGGCCCACGACACCCAGCACGCCGATGAGCAGGCCCAGCCAGCGTGAACGGTCCAGCCGGTCTGACAGCCACAGCCAGGCCACCAGCGCGCCCCAGATCGACGCCGTGGCATTGAAGACCGACATCAACGCTGTGCTCAGTGCCAGCGCAGCCACGGCAAACAGCAGGAACGGCAGCACCGAGTTGACGACGCCCACGGCGGCAATCGCGCGCCAGTGTGCGCGCAGCGCCGGCAGCTGGCCGCGTGCCGCCAGCAGGGGAATCAGCAACAGCGTGGCGCCCGCCACCCGCAGGAACACCAGTGCCACAGGGCCGAATTCAAAAGCGCCCATGCGCATGAACAGGAAGGACGCGCCCCACAGCGCGGCCAGCACAAACAGGTCGATCAGGTCGCGTCGTGTCATGCCGGAGTGGCACTTGTCCGCAGCGCACCTTCCAATGCCAGCAGGGCCTGCTTGCGCGGCAGGCCGCCGGCATAACCGGTCAGCGAACCATCACGGCCCACCACACGGTGGCAGGGCACGATCACCGACACCGGGTTGCGCCCGACGGCCGCGCCCACCGCACGTGGGGCTTCGGGCCGGCC
Source organism: Rubrivivax sp. (assembly GCA_030653385.1). GTDB lineage: Bacteria > Pseudomonadota > Gammaproteobacteria > Burkholderiales > Burkholderiaceae_C > Rubrivivax. Next base: position 75,479 of record JAURZM010000032.1, read on the forward strand.
CAGGTCCCGTGCGATGGCGCCATACGTCTGCAGGCTGCCGCTGCGGATGCGCCGCAAGGCTTGCCAGACGCTGAGCTGGAAGGCCGTGCCTTGCGGATCGAGCTTCACGGCGAAGTGCGAGCGGCGGCCCGCAAAGTAGTCGGCCAGTTCCTGTGCGGCCTGCACCAGCACCGGGTGACCGGCCGTGTGCGGCACGGCCAGTTCGCCGGGGTGATGGGCTTGTTCATCGAACCACGCGCCGGCCAGGCCCCGCGTGGTGGTCACCAAGGTCATCGGACCCAGCGGGGTGGCGATGCGGCATTGCGCGACAAAAGGTGTGTTCATGTCGGATTCTCCAGTTCATGCCACAGCCGCATCACGGCATAGGCGCGCCATGGCCGCCAGGCTTCAGCCAGCGCGGTGATGTGCTTGCGGTCGCGCGAACCCAGCGCGTTCATCAGGCCGATGTCGGCGGCCGGCCAGGCATCGGGCCAGTTCAGGGCACGCATCGCGATGACCTGCGCGGTCCAGTCGCCCACACCCGGCAAGGCGCGCAAGGTGTCCAGCGTGCCTTCGATGGGCGCGCCACGGTGCAGCACCAGGCTGCCGTCCAGCACCGCAGCGGCCAGTGCCTGCAGCGCCCGCACCCGTTGCCGCACGATGCCCAGCAGGCCGATGGCCGCTGGGTCGGCTGTGGCAATGGTGTGGGCATCGGGGAACGCATGCGTCAGCGTGGGGAAGGGTGTCTCGACGGGCTGGCCGAAGCGGTCCACCAGGCGCTGCACCAGCGTGCGTGCCGCCTTCACCGTCACCTGCTGGCCCAGGATCACCCGCACCGCCACTTCGAAGCCGTCCATGGCGCCCGGCAGGCGTGAGCCCGGCCGCAGCGGCACCGGCAGCAGCGCCAGCACGGGGTCGATGCGTGCCGGGTCGGCGTCCAGGTCCAGGCACTGGCGCACGCGCTGCATCACTTCACCGAGCACCGGCGAGAGGCTGTCGGATGCACTGATGTGCACCTCGTGGCGCTCGGGCACAAACTGGCAACTGACCCAGCCAGTGACCGGTCTGCCCTGCTGCACCCAGCCCACGGTGCGGCGCAGCGTGAGGTCATGCACTTCTTCCACACCGCGCACCACACGCTGCGCAAAAAAGGCCAGCACCGCCGACACGTCGTAGGGCGGCCGGTAGGCCAGGCGCAATGCGTTGCCCGATGGCTTGGTGGCACCTTCGCGCCGCAGTTGCGTGGGGTTGAAGCGGTAGCGTTCGACAAAGGCGGCGTTGAAGCGCCGCAGGCTGTCGAAGCCGCTGGCCAACGCGACCTGCGTGATGGGCTGGGTGGTGTCGGTCAGCAGTTGTTTGGCCAGCAGCAGGCGCTGCGTCGTCAGGTAAGCATGCGGCGCCACGCCGTGGGAGGCCTGGAAGATGCGCCGCAGGTGGCGGTCGGTCACACCCAGTCGCGTCGCAAGCTGCGGCAGGGCCAGCGCGTGACCGCTGTGCACACCGTCTTCGATGCAACGTGCCGCAATGTCGGCCAGTGTGCGCGACGAGTCCATCTGAGAGAGCCCTGGTGCAATCTCGGGCCGGCATTTCATGCAAGGCCGGAAGTTGGCGGCCTCGGCCTGCGCACGGGTGTCGAAGAAGCGGCAGTTTTCGCGCCGCGGTGTGCGCACGCGGCACACCGGGCGGCAGTAGATGCCGGTGGACGTGACCCCCACGAACAAACGCCCGTCGAAGCGTGCATCGCGGGCTTTCAGCGCCAGGTAGGCAGAGTTGTTGTCCAGAACCATGGGCCGGATCATAGGCAGCCCGTGCGCCGCGGCTGGCCGTTTTCGGACCTGTGCCTGAGCCGCCGTCAAGCGGCGTTCCGGCACGCGTAGCATGGCCGCCCATTCCCCACCCCTACAAACGGAGCGTGACATGTCCGAACGCAAGGTCTGTGTCGTCAGCGGTTCTTCGTCCGGCATCGGCGCGGCCACGGTGAAGCGCTTTGCCCAAGAGGGCTGGGACGTTGTCATCAACTACTCACGCCAGGCCGCACCGGCCGAGGCCGTGGCCGAGGAATGCCGCGCGCTGGGCGCCCAGGTGCTGCTGGTCAAGGCCGATGTGTCGCAGGATGCCGATGCACGACGTTTGGCCGACGAAACCCGGGCCTGTTTCGGGCGTGCCGATGTGCTGGTCAACAACGCCGGCACCACCAAGTTCGTGGCGCTGAAAAACCTGGACGGCCTGGATGCTGAAGACTTCCAGCGCATCTATGCCGTCAACGTCATCGGTGCCTTCCAGCTGTCGCGGGCCTTCGTGCCGCTGCTGCAGCAGCAAGCCGGTGCGGGCATCGTCAACATCTCGTCGGTGGCTTCGATGATGGGCCGTGGCTCGTCGATTGCCTACATGGCCAGCAAGGGCGCGGTGAACGCGATGACGGTGGGCCTGGCGCGTGCGCTGGGGCCGCAGATCCGCGTCAACGCCATTGCGCCGGGCCTGGTGGCTTCCAGCTGGCTGCAGCAGGGCATGGGCCCCGAGCGTTACGCCGCGCACCTGAAAGCCTGGACCGACACCGCCGCGCTGGGCGAGCCGCTAACCCCGGAAGACGTGGCCGATGCGGCCTGGTGGCTGGGTGCCGGTGCCGCCAAGACCACGGGTGAGGTGCTGCTGCTGGACGCCGGTTTTCGCATCACGAAGGGCTGAGCCCCGACAAGCCGCAGGCTATGCTGCCGTGCATGCCTGCTCAGCCGACTGCCCCTGCCATCAACACCGCCATCGAAACGACCACGACCACCTTCGCCGACCTGGGCCTGGACCCGGCCCTGCAACAGGCCGCGGCCGCTGCCGGCTGGACGCAGCCCACCGACATCCAGCGCGCCGTCGTGCCCGCCATCCTGGCCGGCCGCGACGTGCTGGCCCGCGCGCCCACCGGTGCGGGAAAAACGGCAGGCTTTGTGTTGCCCATCCTGCAGCGTGTGTTGTCGCAGCCCGGCATTGCCGACGAACGGCCGCGCCGGCTGGTGGCGCTGGTGCTTGCGCCCACCCGCGAGCTGGCGGCGCAGATTGCGGCCGCAGCACAGGGCCTGGCACCGCGGCTGAAGACCGTGGTGGCGGTGGGTGGCCTGTCCATCAACCCGCAGATGATGGCGCTGCGGGGCGGCGCCCACCTGCTGGTGGCCACGCCGGGCCGGCTGCTCGACCTGACACGCCAGAACGCACTGCGCCTGGCCGACCTGCAACTGGTGGTGCTGGACGAAGCCGACCGTTTGCTCGACGCCGGCTTCGAGCCCGAAACCCGCCGTGTGCTGGCGTTGCTGCCGCGGCCGCGGCAGACGCTGCTGTTCAGCGCCACGCTGCCCGACGAGGTGCTGTTGCTGGCCCGCGCGGTGCAGGTCGATGCGCTGCATGTCGAGGTGGCCGCGCAGATGCAAGCCGCCGCGCCGGCCCACACCGTGTCGGCTGACCGGGCTGCCAGCCTCGCCGACGAAACCTCCACCACCGCGCCCGACATCCAGCAGCGTGCCATCGTCGTCGACACGGCCCGACGCACGCCGCTGTTGCGCCACCTGATCAGCAGCCAGCGCTGGCACAAGGTGCTGGTCTTCGTGGCCACGCAGCACAGCGCGGAACACGTGGCCGACAAGCTGCGCCAGGGCGGCCTGGCGGCAGCGGCCTTGCACGGTGACCTGAGTCAGGGCCGCCGTGCGCAAGTGCTGGACGACCTGGCCAGCGGCCAGTTGCAGGTGCTGGTGGCCACCGACCTGGCCGCGCGTGGCCTGGACGTGCCGGCCATCGACGCCGTGGTCAACCACGACCTGCCACGTTCTGCCACCGACCACACCCACCGCATCGGCCGCACCGGCCGTGCCGGTGCTTCAGGCGTGGCTGTGAGCTTTGTGCTGGCCGACGCACCCGGCAGCGAACTGCACTTCAGGCTGATCGAAAAACGTCAGCAGCTGCGGGTGGCGCGTGAACAGTTGGCCGGCTTCGAGCCGGGGCTTGTGCTGCCCCCAACGCCGGCCGATCCAAACGGCGGCGTGAAAGGCAAAAGGCCGAGCAAGAAGGACAAGCTCCGTGCCGCTGCAAGTGTGCGTTAGCCGCCGGGGCCGGACTTTGTTGAACTACTCCACTTTCCCGATCTTGCGAACGGCCTCGGTCATCAGCTTCGCGTCGCTGTCCCAGTAGGTCTGGAACTCCGGCGCGTCCAGGTATTCGATGGGGCTGCCGGCGCGGGTGATGGTTTCCACCACCTTGGGGTCGCGCGCGGCCTTGGCCGCGGCGGCACGCAGCTTGCTCACGATGTCGTCGGGTGTGCCGGTGGGCACGAACAGCGCCGACCATTGCGCGAACGTGGCGCCATAGCCGGCCTGCTTCAGGCTCTGCACATCGGGCAATGAAGACAGCGGCTTTTCGCCCCAGTGTGCCAGCGCACGCATCTTGCCGGCCTTGATCTGCTGCGCCACGGTGCTGGGCCCGCTGGCGATGGCATCCACCTGGCCACCCAGCAGCGCCAGCACGGCAGGCCCGGCGCCGCTGTAGGGGATGTGGGTCAGCTGCACACCGGCGCTGGCCTTCAGCATCTCCATCGGCACATGCATGGTGCCGTAGTTGCCCGAGCTGCCGAAGTTGATGACACCCGGCCGCGCCTTGGCGTCGGCCAGGAACTCGGCCAGAGTTTTCCAGGGCGATTCGGCACGCACCACCAGCACCGTGGGGTCGGCCGTGAAGCGGGCGATGGGCCTGAATTGGTCGAGCGTGAAAGCCGGCTTGCGCCCCAGGATCTTGTCGGCCTCGGGCAGGATGGAAATCGACGACAGGCTCAGCAGCACCGTGTAGCCGTCGGCTGCGGCACGTGAAGCGGCGCCGATGCCGGTGGCACCACCCGCACCGGCGCGGTTCTCGACGATCACCGTCTGCTTGAGTTCGCGCCCCAGAGCCTCGGCGATGGGTCGCGCCACGGTGTCGGCCACGCCACCGGGCGGGAAGGGCACGATCATCGTGATGGGTTTGTCGGGCCAGCCCTGGGCCAGTGCAGCACCGCTTGCAGCCAGACAGGCGGCCAGCCAGGTGGCGCAGACGATCAGCTTGTTCATGGTCTTGTCTCCTCGAGGAAGGTGTTTTCCAGCGTGCCGATGCCATCGATCTCGATGCGCACCACGTCACCGTGCTGCAGCCAGCGCGGCGGTTTCAGGCCCATGCCCACACCCGCCGGCGAGCCGGTGGCGATGATGTCGCCCGGCAGCAGCGTGATGCCGCGCGAGCAGGTTTCGATGAGCGTGGGGATGTCGAAGATCAGGTCGGTGGTGCGGGCGTCCTGACGCAGTTCGCCGTTGACCCAGCAGCGCACTCGCGTGTTGTTGCCGTCCATCTCGTCGGCCGTCACCAGCCACGGGCCCATCGGGCAGAAGGTGTCGAAGCTCTTGCCCAGGTCCCACTGCGCATGGCGCATCTGCACGTCGCGTGCGGTGACGTCGTTGACGATGGTGTAACCGTAGACATGCTGCATCGCGTTGGCTGCGGTGATGTTGCGCCCGCCGCGGCCGATGACCACGGTCAGTTCGGCTTCGTAGTCGATCTGCGAAGAGATGGCTGCGCCGGGCAGACGCACGGTGGCACCCGGCCCCACCACGGTCTCGGGCACCTTGGTGAAGACGATCGGCCAGGCGTCAACGGTCTGCGTGTTGTCCTTGAACACCGAGTCGCGCAGTTCCTTGGCGTGGGCGTGGTAGTTGCGGCCCACGCAAAACAGGTTGCGACGTGGCACGGGCAGGGGTGCCAGCAGGCGCACGTCTGTCAGCGGCAGCGTTTCTTTCACGCCAGGCATGGGCAGGCCGCTGGTGGCGGCCTCGATCAGCGCCAGGGCACCCCGGCTGCCGTCGACGTCGAACACGTCGACCGTGGTGCCGTCGGCCGCCAGGCGCGCCAGCCGCGGCCGGCCCTGGAACTCGATGGTGGCGATGCGCAAGGTGTTCTCCTCGAAGCTGAACCAATTCACCCAAATGCTACCATTAAGGCCTTGAGACCCCGCAGATCGTGGACCCGATCGCGGTGCAGCCTGGACCGCACGAGAACCGCAAGAGAACCGCAAACCCCGCATGGACACGGCCGCCATCCTTCGCGAAACCATTCTCGACAAGCTGCGTTCACGTGTCTGGCGTGCCGGCCACCGCATTCCCACCGAACGTGCGCTCAGCGAAGAATTCGGCCTCAGCCGGTCCACCGTGCGCCGGGTGCTGCAGGAATTCAAGCGGCGGCGCTTGCTCACCCAAACGGTAGGCAGCGGCACCTACGTGACCGAGCAGGTGCACGATGCGCTGGCCGAGTGGTTGCCGCTGCCCGGCGGTGCCACGGTCAGCCCGGCCGAACTGATGAGCGCCCGCCTGGTGCTGGAGCCGGCCATCATCGACATGGCCATCGGCAACGCCACTGCGGCCGACTTCCAACGCATGGACGAATGCAACCACCGCGCCGAGTTGGCCACCACCCTCGAAGACTTCGAAAAGTGGGACGCTGCTTTGCACGAGGCCATTGCACAGGCCGCCCACAACGGCTTCATCGTCGGTGTTTTTCGCCTGATGAACGAAGCCCGAGCGCAGGGTGAGTGGGGCGTGCTGAAGCGCCGCAGCGCCAGCCCCGAGCGGCGCCTGGAGTACCAGCAGGAACACCGTGCGCTGGTGGCCGCATTGAAGGACAGGGATGCCGAGAAGGCCAAGGCACTGTGCCTGTCGCACCTGGTGCATGTGCGCGTGAACATGCTCGGGCACTGAACTCGCGGTCCGCCAGCCCCGTTCTCAGCCGGCGCCTGCCGAACCCGCGTCCTGCGCTGCCTGCGCTGCCTGCTGCGCGCGCAAGCGGGCGTGCACATAAGCACCCTGCGGCACATGCAGCAGGTCGGCCACGCGCCACATCACGTGGCGTTCGTGTTCGCTCAGGTGGCCGTCGGCATAGGCCACGCCCCACATCAGCTCGATCATGCGCAGTTTCTGCGGCATGTCGAAACGTTCGTTGATGCGCGAGGTAAAGGCAAACAGGTCGGTGGCGCGTGAGGCCGCGGCCTCGGCCAACTCGGCCAGGCGTTGCGCTTCGTCCGCACCGAGCATGAACTTGCTGCGCAACGCCGCGTGCACCGCTTCTCGTTCGCCGGCGTGGAAGCTGGTGTCGGCACGCATCACCTCGACCAGCATCACGGCCGTGGCCAGTTGCAGCGTGTGCTCTTCGGCTTGCGGCGGGCTGCCGGGCGCGGCGGGCATCAAGCTGTCGAAGAGGTCTTTCAGGGTCTTCAGCATGTTTCCATGATGGCACGCCCGGGCCCTGGGCCCGGTGGCTTGCGGGTCGGCCGCATTGACCGGTTGGCGGCCGGTCGATAGAGTCTGTTAGCCGGACCCAAAACAAACCAATATGAACCAATTGAGCGATTCATCAGGAGACAAGTCATGACCGTGAAGCGGCTTTTCAGGTCGGTGTTGCTGGGCTTGGCAGCGTGCGCCGCCGGCTGGCCCGCGCTGGCGCAGGACTACCCGAGCAAGCCGATCCGCATCATCGTGCCCTTCTCGCCCGGTGGAGCCGTGGACGGGCCCACGCGGGCCATCGCGCAGGAACTGGCCAAGCGGCTGAAGCAGCAGGTCATCATCGAAAACAAGCCCGGTGCCGGTGCCACCATCGGCAGCGAGATGGTGGCCAAGAGTGCACCCGACGGCTACACGTTGCTGCTGGCCAGCCAGACCAACGCCATCAGCGCGTCGCTGTACCCGAAACTGGCCTTTGCGCCCATCGACGACTTCGTGGGAATCTCGCTGCTGGGCCGCGAGCCGGGCGTGCTGGTGGTGCACCCGTCGGTGCCGGTGAAAACCGTCGCCGACCTGGTGGCGCTGGCCAAGGCCAAACCCGGTGAACTGAACTACGCGTCGTCGGGCAATGGCAGTGGGCAGCACCTGTTTGCGGCGCTGTTCACCTCGATGGCGGGTGTGAAGATCACGCACGTGCCCTACAAGGGCAGCGGCCAGGCCACGACCGACCTGTTGGGCGGCACCGTGCAGATGGCGGTGCCCGGCACGCAGGCGATGCTCAAGCACATCAAGGACAACAAGCTGCGTCCGCTGGCGACCACGGGTGTCACCCGTTCGCCGCGCCTGCCCGACGTGCCGACCCTGGCCGAAGCGGGACTGGCGGGTTACTCGGCCTACGTCTGGATGGGCCTGCTGGCGCCCAAGGGCACGCCGCCTGCCATCATCGAACGCCTGCAGCGGGAACTGAAAGCTTCGCTGGCCTCGCCCGAGGTCACCACCTTCATGAATGACGCCGGGATCGAGGTGGTCGGCTCAACGCCAGCCGAGATGGACAGCTACTTCCGCGAAGAGCGCGACCGCTGGGCGCGCATCGTCAAAGAAACCGGCGCGAAGATCGATTGATTCCGAAAGCAAAGCCAACATGACCCAAGTCACCGGCCAGGAACACTGGACCACCAAAAAGACCGCCGACGGCGACGTGAAGCTTTTCCTGTGGGAAAAGTTCGTCGGCTCGCCCAACGGCAAACCCGCCGTGCTGTTTGTGCACGGCTCGTCGATGGCCAGCCAGCCCACCTTCGACTTGACGGTGCCGGGCCGCCCTGACAGCAGCGTGATGGACTGGTTTGCCGAGCGCGGTTTTGTTTGCTGGTGCGTGGACATGGAAGGTTATGGCCGCAGCGACAAACACCGTGACGTCTTCTGCGACATCAGCAACGGCGCCGACGACCTGCTCGCAGCCACCGACCACATCGCCGCGGTGCGGGGCGTCACGAGCTTCCTGACCTATGGCATCAGCAGCGGCGCATTGCGCGCGGCCTTGTTTGCGCAACGCAACCCCCACCGCGTGTCACGGCTGGCGCTCGATGCCTTCGTCTGGACGGGTGAGGGTGCGCCCACGCTGGAACAGCGCCGCAAGAAGTTGCCCGAGTTCACGGCCAGCAAGCGCCGGCCGATCGACCGCGCTTTTGTGCGCAGCATCTTCTCGCGCGACCACGCCGACTGCGCTGACGCCAACACCGTGGAGGCCTTTGCCGACGCCATCCTTGCGCTGGACGACAGCATGCCCAACGGCACCTACATCGACATGTGCAGCAAGCTGCCGGTGGTGGACCCGCTGAAGATCACCGTACCCACGTTGGTGCTGCGCGGCCAGTTCGACGGCATCGCCGGTTTCGACGACCTGCTGCAGTTTTTCAAGCTGCTGCCGCACCCGGACAAGCAGTTCACCGTGCTCAACGGCATCAGCCACGCGAGCTTCCAGCAGAAGAACTACAAGATGGTCTACCAGATCCTGCACGCCTACTTCACGCAACCCGCGCCGGTCTACACCGACTGCGCCAACCACTGACCCGCGCACTCGGGACATGATCACGCCCAAGGCCGTGATTCCCAGGCACGGTCGAGTTCTGAAAAACAGGGCTGCAGCGCAGCCCGGTGCTTGTGTCACATCGCCTTGAACAGGTGCACATAAGCGCGGCTCACCGGCAATTCGTGGGCATGGCCCTTGATGCGCAGGAACAGCCGGCTGGCTTCGTCGCGCCGCGTGCCCGCCAGGTGCGCCAGGTTGATGATGGTGCTGCGGTGCATCTGCACGAACACCGTCGGGTCCAGCTGGCTGGCGAGCTCGGCAATGGGCGTGCGGATCAGGTGCTCGGCGCTGGCCGTCCGCACGCAGGTGTACTTGTCGTCGGCGCGGAAGAACAGCACCTCGTCCACCGGCACCTGGTGGGTCAGTTCACCCTGGCTGGCACGCACCCAGCGCAGATGCTCTGGTGCCGCCGAGCTGCTGCCGGCCACCGGCACCAGGCGCTTCAGCGCCGCCAGCAAGGCCCCTTCGTCTGCCGCAGGCTGCAGCAGCGAACGTTGGACACGCTCGATGGTGCGTTGCAGGCGTTCGGTCTTCACGGGTTTCAGCACGTAGTCCAGCGCTTCGCGCTCGAAGGCTTCGACGGCAAACTCGTCGTAGGCGGTGACAAACACCACCCGCGTCGGGCCTTCGATGCCCTGTGCCACTTCGAGCCCGGTCAGGCCGGGCATCTGGATGTCCAGGAAAGCCAGGTCGGGCTGCAGTGCGCCGATGCGCTCGGCCGCTTCCAGGCCATGGCGTGCGGTGTGCACGATCTGCAGCGCGGGCCACAGCGAGGCCAGCTCGGCGGCCAGGGCGCGGGCCAGCGGCGGTTCGTCGTCGGCGATCAGGGCGGTGGGCATGGTCCGGGGTGTGGTGACGTTGGGATCAGGCCGGCGCAGTCGCGGCTTCCAGCGGCAGCGTGAGCGTGGCGCGGGTGCCGGGGTCGCCAGCTTCAACACGCAGTTCGGCGCTGCCGTTGTACCGCGCCTGCAGCCGTTCGCGGATGTTGTCCAGCGCAATGCCATTGCCTTGGCCCCGGCTGCCTTGTCGCACGGGCCGGCGCGCCGCGGCCTCCAGGCCCACGCCGGAGTCGTGCACTTCCAGCACCAGGTGGCCCGCGTTGCCATGGACGCGCACGGTGACCAGGCCACCGTCCAGGCTGGGTTCGATGCCGTGCATGACGGCGTTTTCGATCAGCGGTTGCAGCAGCAGCGGCGGCAGCGGCTGGTTCAGCAGGGCCGGGTCGGCGTCGATCTGGAAGCGAAGCCGGTCTTCCAGCCGCGCCTGCAGCAGTTCCAGGAAGTGGCGTGCCAGTTCCAGTTCCTGGCCCACGGTGCTGTCGTCGCGGCGCAGCGTGCCCAGTGAACTGCGCAGGTACTCGGTGAAGGCCATCAGCGTGTGTTTGGCGCGCGCTGCGTCGGTGTCGATGAGCGAGATCACGCCGGCCAGGGTGTTGAATAGGAAGTGCGGCTCGATCTGGCCTTGCAGCAGGCGCAGTTGCGCTTCGGTGGCGCGTTTTTCGGCCGCCAGCTGTTTGGCCTTGGTCCCGAAGTAGAAGTGCAGCAGCAGCGAGGTGCCCAGGCCGAGCGTGGTGAACATGGCAATCGAACCGGCACTGCCCATCATGCGCGGCAGGATGTCGGCCGAGCCACTGAACACCATGCCGATGGGCCACCCGATGAGCACGCCCAGCAGCGGAATGCCGCCAAAAAACACGCTGCGCTGCCAGTCCTTGAGCTTGCGCAGCGCGGGCGGCCCGCCCAGCAGCCACGAGCCGGCCTCGAACATCAGGTGGATGAGGGCGGCGATGGTGAAGCAGACGACGAAGTTCTTGCCGTACCAGTAAGCCCAGGCCTGCAAGGTGCCCGCACCCGGCAGCTTCGAAGCGAACATCACGTAGCCCAGCAGCGTGAAGCAGGCGGCCAGCACGGCGCTGAAGATCAGCGTCCACACCCACTGCAGCCAGTGCGGCCCCACACGCTGCATGTCGTTGGAGATCCAGGAATGCCAGGAGCCGCGCACGGTCCAGGTGGCGCGCCGGTGCTCAACCGCAGGCGGGCGGGGGGTGGCGTGTGTGTTCATGGCCGGCAGTTTAGGCAGCGGGGCTCTGCGCTGGCCGGTGCCGGGTGACGAATCGACAGCCCGGCGGATGAACGGACAGCCAGGTCCGCTTTGGCTGTCGGCGGGCCAAGACCGGCTGCCTACAATCGCTGCAACCCACCAGCCGAGCCCTGCCGCATGCAAATCGATCCCACCATCTTCAAGGCCTATGACATCCGCGGCATCGTCGGCAAAAACGTCGACGAAACCTTTGCCGAGCACCTGGGCCGCGCCTTTGGCAGCGAAGCGGTGGCCGCCGGCGAAAAGGCGGTGGCGGTGGGCCGCGACGGGCGCCTGTCGGGCCCGGGGCTGGCAGCAGCGCTGATCCGCGGCTTGAAGAGCACGGGCCTGGACGTGGTGGACATCGGCATGGTCACCACGCCCATGCTGTATTACGTGGCCGCCACCCGCGGCCAACACGGCTGCAACAGCGGCATCCAGGTCACGGGCAGCCACAACCCGAAGGACTACAACGGCTTCAAGATGGTGATGAGCGGCCGCGCCATCTACGGCGACGACATCCAGAAGCTGAAGGCCCGCATCGAGACCGAGACCTACACGACCAAACGCGGTCGCAGCGCGAAGATGGACATTGGCGCCGAATACGCATACCGCATCACCAGCGACTGCAAGCTGAGCCGGCCGATGAAGATCGTCGTCGACAGCGGCAACGGCATTCCGGGTGCAACGGCGCCGGCCATCCTGCGCGCGCTGGGCTGCGAGGTCATCGACCTGTACAGCAAGGTCGACGGTGATTTCCCCAACCACCACCCCGACCCCAGCAAGCCCGAGAACCTGGCCGACCTGATCAAGGTCGTGCACGCCACCGGCGCGGAAATCGGCCTGGCCTTCGACGGGGACGGCGACCGCCTGGGTGTGGTCACCGCCCAGGGCAACATCATCTACCCCGACCGCCAGATCATGCTGTTCGCGCGCGACATCCTGAAGCGCCACAAGGGCGGCACGATCATCTTCGACGTGAAGTGCAGCCAGCGTCTGCCGGTGGCCATCAAGAAGGCCGGTGGCAAGCCGCTGATGTGGAAGACCGGGCACTCGCTGATCAAGGCCAAGCTGAAGGAAACCGGCGCACCCTTTGCCGGCGAGATGAGCGGCCACCTGTTTTTCGGCGAACGCTGGTACGGCTTCGACGACGCGATGTACACCGCCGCTCGCCTGCTGGAAATCCTGAGCCGCGAGAAAAACCCCAGCGCCTTGCTCGACGCGCTGCCCACCAGTTTTTCCACCCCTGAGCTCAACGTCAACTGCGCCGAAGGTGAACACCACGCCGTGGTGGCCGAACTGCTGGCGCGGGTGGCCGACGGCCGTCTGAGCTTCGAAGGCGGTGAAGTGGGCACCATCGACGGCCTGCGGGTGGACTTTGCCGACGGCTTCGGCCTCATCCGCGGCAGCAACACCACGCCGGTGCTGGTGCTGCGTTTCGAAGGTCACACCGAAGAGGCGCTGCACCGCATCGAAGCCCAGTTCATGGCCGTGCTGCGCAGCGTGAAGCCGGACGCGCAGGTGGGTGCTTCGGCGCATTGATTCGGCGCATTGCTTCGGCGCCGTGATCCGGTCCACATGAAACAGGGGCTGGCGCGCGGCGCCTATTCGCTGCTGCTGCGCATCGCCACGCCGCTGTACCTCGCGCGGCTGTGGTGGCGCGGGCGGCAAGAGCCGGCTTACCGCCAGTGGTGGTCTGAACGCCTGGGGCGCAGCGATGTTTCCGCCGCGCCCGGCCGCCTGTGGTTGCATGCCGTTTCGCTGGGCGAAACACGCGCCGCCGTGCCGCTCGTCGATGCACTGCGCGCCCTGCGGCCCGACTTGTGCCTGCTGCTCACACACGGCACCGCCACGGGCCGCGACGCGGGTCGCGCGCTTTTGCAAGCAGGTGATGCCCAGGCCTGGCTGCCCTACGACACGCCCGGTGCGGTGCGGCGCTTCCTGCAGCTTCACCGGCCGGCCGTCGGCGTGATCATGGAAACCGAGGTCTGGCCGAACCTGCTGCACGCGGCCAAAGCCGCGGGTGTGCCTTTGGTGCTGGCCAATGCCCGTTTGTCCGAGCGCAGCGAAAACAAGGGCCAGCGCCTGGCAGCCTTGATGCATCCGGCCATGGCCTGTTTCGCGCAGGTGCTGGCGCAAACCGAAGCCGACGCACAGCGGCTGCGCCATTCGGGTGCACGCAACGTTCAGGTGACAGGCAATCTGAAGTTCGACATGACACCCAGGCCCGACTTGCTGGCCCGGGGCCAGTCATGGCGGCGCTGCAGCCCACGCGCCGTGGTGCTGGCGGCGGTGACGCGCGAAGGTGAAGAAGCCCCTTTGCTGCAGGCCTGGCGACAACTGCCGCAGCCGCGGCCCTTGCTTTTCATCGTGCCGCGCCACCCGCAGCGTTTCGACGAGGTGGCCGCACTCGTCGAGCAGGCGGGTTTCACCTTGTCGCGCCGCAGTGCCTGGGGCGACGCGGCGCCAAGCGACAGCGCCGCCGATGTCTGGCTGGGTGACAGCCTGGGTGAAATGCCGGCCTACTACGCCGCTGCCGACGTGGCGCTCCTGGGCGGCAGTTTTGCACCGCTGGGCGGCCAGAACCTGATCGAAGCGGCTGCCTGCGGCTGCCCGCTGGTGATGGGGCCGCACACCTTCAACTTCGCCCAGGCCGCCGAGCTGGCGCTGGCCGCCGGCGCGGCGTGGAGGGTGCCAGGCATCGAACAAGGGGTGCGGCAGGCCGTGGCCCTGGCCGCCAACCCCGAGCGGCCCCTGCTGGCCAGTCGCGCCAGGGCTTTCGCCGCCGAGCACCGCGGTGCGGCTGCGCGCATGGCCAGCCAGGTGCTGGCCTTCTGGCCCGATGAGGCAGCCGGGCGAACCGGCACCTGAAGCGGGCCCTTACCGCCCGCTCAGGCCGTGTTCACGGTGCCAGCAGGCGGTTCAGCCTGTCGATGTCGGCAGCCATCAGCTGCCCCGAGGCCTGCTTCAGCCGCAGCGTGCCCAGCAGCACGTCGTAACGTGCCTTGGCCAGGTCGCGCTGGGTGCTGAAGAGCTGGGTCTGGGCGTTCAGCACGTCCAGGTTCACCCGCACACCGACGCGGTAACCCAGCTGCGTGGCTTCGAGCTGCAGCTTGGTGGACGCTTCGGCGGCTTCCAGCGCCTTCACCTGCGACAGGCCCGACTGCACGCCGAAGTAGGCCACGCGCGTGCCCTGGGCGACACCGCGGCGCGCCGCTTCGACGTCGTTGCGGGCTTTTTCTTCCAGCAGCAGCGTTTCCTTGATGCGGTTCTGCGTGGCACCGCCGGTGTACAGCGGCCAGTTCATCTGCACGCCGATGCTGGCCACGGCGCTGGTGCCAGCGCTGCGGCTCAGGTTGGGCAGCGTGCCGCGGGCGTCCGAACCGCTGATCGACGCCACGGCATCGAGCGTCGGTGATTCGGCAGCGCGGGCCTTGCTGATTTCCAGCGTCGCCACTTCCAGCCCGGCACGCGCACGGCGCACCGAGGGGTGTTGCTGGTCGGCCACGGTGACCCACTCTTCGGCATTCGCCGGCATCGGCGAGGGCAGTTCCACCGGCACACGCAGCGGCTTGGGCGCAACGGCCCCCTTGCCCACCAGCGTGTCCAGCGCGATGCGTTTGGCGCGCAGGTCGTTTTCGGCGGCCAGTTCCTGGAAGGTGCCCAGGTCGAAGCGCGACTGCGCTTCACGGGTGTCGGTGATGGTGGCGGTTCCGACCTCGAAGTTGCGCTTGGCCGAAGCCAACTGCTCGGTGATGGCGGCCTTGTTGGCGCGGGTGGTGGCCAAGGTGTCCTGCGCCGCCAGCACGTCGAAGTAGGCCTGCGACAGGCGCACGATCAGGTCTTGTTCGGCGGCGTCCAGGTCGGCCTGCGCCGTGAGCAGCGACTTGCGGGCCTGTTCGATGGTGACGCCGTTGGCGCGGTTGAACAGCGGATAACGGCCGTTCAGCGCGCCCGACACCGAATGCGTGGACTTCGGGCCGTTGATGGTGGGCGTGTCGGTCTGCGAGGTGCTGGCGCCGGCGGTGGCGGCCAGCGACGGGCGTACCAGCGCGTCGAACTGCGCGACCCGGAATTCGACCGACTGGAAGCTGGCCCGCGCCGCCAGGTAGGTGGCGTCAAAGGCCCGGGCACCTTCGTACAACTCTTGCAGGCTCTGCGCACTGGCCCAGCCGGGCAGGGCGGCCAGCAGCAAGGCGGCCAGCGTGCTGAGCGAGGCCGCTCGGCGGCGGGCCGGCAGTGGCCGTGTGAAGGGGGTCGGGCGCATGCGGGGTTCCTTGGGAAGTTGTCGTTGGGCGCGGCGTTCAGTACCGCGGCACGGCACGGTCGACCTGCGTGGACCAGGCGTCCACGCCGCTGGCGAGGTTATAGACGGGGCCGAGGCCTTGCCGCATCAGGAATGCGACGACCTGCGCGCTGCGGGCCCCGTGATGGCAGATACAGACGACGGGCTGCGAGCTCGGCAGTTCGCCAAGCCGCTGCGGCAGCTCTTGCATGGGGATGTGCAGCGCCGTGGTGCCGGGCAGCGTGATGCGTGCCAGCTGCACTTCCCAGCCCTCGCGCACGTCCAGCAGGCAGGTACCGGGGTGGGCCGCGACAAAGGCCTGCAGTTCGTTGACGTTCAGCGACTGCATGGGCCTAGAAGCTGAAACGGCTTGGCTCGTCGAAGCCTTCCAGGCGCGGTGCGACGGTGTCGAACAGGTCGGTTTGCGACCAGGCGGTGTCACCGACTCGGGTGAACAGTTGCGCACGCATGATCGGCAGTTCGCCCACCACGGCGGCCAGCCGGCCACCGGGTTTGAGCTGTTGCAGCAAGGCCTTGGGCACCGCCGCCACCGAGCCCGACAGCAGGATCACGTCGAACGGCCCTTCGGCAGCCAGGCCCTGAGCGCCTTCGGCTGCGCTGACCTGTTGCACGGTGGTGTTGGCCACACCGTTGCGGGCCAGGTTCTCGCGCGCCATCTGCACCAGCGGCAGGCGGCATTCCAGCGTCGTGACCTGCTGCGCGCGGTGGGCCAGCAAAGCGGCCATGAAACCCGAGCCGGTGCCCACTTCGAGCACGTTTTCGTGGCGCTGCACCTGCAGTGCCTGCAGCAGCCGAGCTTCGACCTTGGGTTCCAGCATGCAAGGTCCCGCAGCGTCACCTTCCAGCAGCGGCACCTGGGTGTCGACAAAAGCCAGCGCGCGGTGATGCGGCGGCACGAAGTCTTCACGCCGCACGCTGGCCAGCAGCGACAACACGGCCGGGTCGAGCACGTCCCAGGGGCGAATCTGCTGCTCGATCATGTTGAAACGGGCGAGTTCGGTGTTCATGTTTATACGGGTAAGGGTATCAGAAGAATCGGTTCCCCGATTCTATGGGGCTGCCTTGACGGCAGGCTGTCCGGGCGTGGCCAGCGCAGGCCGGGCGCCCAGACGGTGTTTGGCCCAGACCGACAGATCGTCCAGCCAGCAGTACACCACCGGCACCACCACCAGCGTCAGCAGAGAAGACGTGATCACGCCGCCGATGACCGCCTGCCCCATCGGCGCCCGCTGCTCGCTGCCTTCGGTCAGCGCGAAAGCCAGCGGCACCATGCCGAAGACCATGGCCAAGGTGGTCATCAGGATCGGCCGCAGCCGCACCCGCGCGGCTTCGAGCAGCGCAGCGGACCGTTCCAGGCCGCGCACCAGGGTGCCGTCGGGCGACAGGTGGTCTTCACGCGCGCGGATCGCAAAGTCCACCAGCAGGATGGCGTTTTTGGTCACCAGGCCCATCAGCATGACCACGCCGATGACCGAAAACATGTTCAGCGTGCTTTGGAACAGCAGCAGTGCCGCCACCACGCCGATCAGCGTCAGCGGCAGGCTGCTCATCAGTGCCAGCGGCTGCAGGAAGCTCTTGAACTGGCTGGCCAGGATCATGTAGATGAAAACCACCCCCAGCGCCAACGCGCCGACGGCGTAGCTGAAGGATTCCTGCATGTTCTTGGTGCTGCCACCGAAGCTGTAGCGGTAACCCGGCGGCCAGGCCATGCGGTCCAGCAGGGCGCGGATGTCGGCGCTGACCTCGCCGCTGCTGCGGCCAGTGACGGGATCAGCATTGGCGTCGATGTTGACTTCGCGGTTCAGGTCGCGCCGGTTGATCTGGTTGGGGCCGGTGGCGCTGCGCACATCGGCCACCTGGGACAGACGCACGACCCGCGCACTGCCATCGGCGTTGGCACCGATGACCAGCGGCAGTTCGGACAGGTCTTTCATGCTGTTGCGGCTGTCGGGTGCCAGGCGCAGGCGCACGTCGTAGTTTTCGCCGTCGCTGGCGCGCCAGCTGCCCACCGAGGTGCCGGCCACCAGCACCCGCAAGGTGTTGGCCAGGGTGTTGACGCTCAGGCCCAGGTCGGCGGCGGCGTCGCGTTTCACGTCCACCGCGATGGTGGGTTTGTCGGGCTTGAGCGTGCTGTCCAGGTCGGTCAGGCCGGGTATCTGGCGCAGCTGCGGCATCAGCTGTCGCGTGATGCGTTCCAGCTCGCCCAGGTCGGGGCCCTGCACGCTGAAGACGATGCTCTTGCTGCCCCCCAGGTCGGTGACACCGATGTTGGTGACGGTGATGCCGGGGATGCGTTCCATGCGCTCGCGCATCGGCACCGCCAGGTCGGACACGCTGCGCTGCCGGTCCTTGCGGTTGGTCAGGCGCACGTAGACCGAGCCGTAGATCTTGCCCGCCGCGAAGCCGCTGTTGATGGTGGTGACGGTGTGTTTGACCTCGGGCAGCTCGCGCAGCGCCTGGTCGATCTGCTTGGCGCGCATCTCGGTCACTTCCAGCGACGAACCCACCGGCGTGTAGAAGTTGATCTGCGTTTCCGAGAAGTCGGCCTTGGGCACAAATTCCTTGCCCACGCCGCCCAGCAGCACGATGGCCAGCACGAAGGTGGACAGGGCCACCAGCACAGTCTTGACCTTGTGCACCAGCGACCACGCCAGCAGACGCTGGTAACCCCGCGACAGCCATTCGGTGAGAACCTCGAACTGGCCCGTGACACGGCCCAGCGTGCGGTCGTACAGCGTTTTGGGCGCACCCGGATCGCGGCCATGCGCGGCCGGGTCGTGCCAGACGCTGGACAACATCGGGTCGAGCGTGAAACTGACGAACATGCTGATCAGCACCGCTGCGACGATGGTGATGCCGAACTCGTGGAAAAACTTGCCCACGATGCCGCCCATGAAACCGATGGGCAGGAACACGGCCACGATGGACAGCGTGGTGGCCAGCACCGCCAGGCCGATTTCGTTGGTGCCGTCCAACGCCGCCTGGTGGGCACTCTTGCCCATCTTCAGGTGGCGAACGATGTTCTCACGCACGACGATGGCGTCGTCGATCAGCAAACCCACACACAGGCTCAGCGCCATCAGCGTGATGTTGTTGATGGTGAAGCCGAACACGTACATGAACAGGAAGGTGCCGATCAGCGCGATCGGCAGCGTCAGCCCGGTGATGACGGTGCTGCGCCAGGAATTCAGGAACAGGAAGACGATCAGCACCGTCAGCACTGCGCCTTCGATCAGCGTGCGCTGCACATTGGCCACGCTGACGCGGATGCTGCGCGAGTTGTCGCGGTTGATCTCGGTGCGGATGTGCGGCGGTGTCAGTGCCTTGGATTCGTCGAGCGCCCGCACCAACCCGTCGACCACGGCGATGGTGTTTTCGCCCTGGCTCTTCTGCACGCTGAGCAGCACCGTGCGCTGGCCGTTGTACAGCGCCAGGCTTTCCAGCTCCTGCGGGCCGTCGACCACGTCGGCCACCTGCCACAGCTTGACCACCGTGCCCCCGGCGTTGGCTGCGCCGCCGGCGGCCGTGGTCTTGCGGGCGACCACGATGTCGCGGAAGTCACGCGGGGTTTTCAGCCGCGCGTTGATCTGCACCACACGGTCTTGTTCGGCCGAGCGGATGTTGCCCAGCGGCAGTTCCTGGTTTTCGCTGCGCAGCGCAGCGGCCACCTGTTCGGTGCTGACACCCAGCGCTTCCATCGCCGCCGGTTTCAGGTGGATGCTGACCTGGCGCTGCACACCGCCCACCACGCTGACGGCGCCCACGCCACGCACGTTTTCCAGCTTCTTCTGCAGCACCTGGGTGGCCCAGGTGGTCAGCTCCTGCGGCGTGGCCTTGCCATCGGTGGCCAGCACGGCCACGTTGAAGATGGGCTGTGCAGCGGGGTCGAAACGCGAGATGCGCGGATCCTTGACCTCTTCGCGCAGCAGCGGGCGGATCAGCGACACCTTTTCACGCACGTCATCTGCGGCCTTGCGGCCATCGGCATCGAGGTTGAATTCGATGATCACCACCGCCACACCTTCGTAGGAGCGTGAGTACAGCGAGCTGATGCCGGCGATGGTGTTGACGGCTTCTTCGATCTTCTTCGTGACCTCGGCCTCAACGATTTCGGGGCTGGCGCCGGGGTAGTCCATCGACACCACGACGGTGGGGAAGTCGATGTTCGGAAACTGGTCCAGGCTCAGGCGCTGGTAGCTGAACAAACCCAGCACCACGAAGGCCAGCATGACCATCACGGCCATCACCGGGTTGGCGATCGACACACGGGTGAACCACATGGTGCGGTGGCTTCAGCGTGGGGTGGCGGGCGGGGAAGGTGCAGCCGGTGCAGCCACGACCGCTGCCGCGGCCGGGCCCGTGGGTGCACCGCCGCCAGCACCCGGCAAGGTCAGCCGCGTGCCTTCGCGCAGTGTGCCCACGGTGCCCCGCAACACCGGGGTGCCGGCTTCCAGCCCGGCGGTGATCTCGATGCCGGCTTCCAGCTGGCCGTCGATCAGCACATCACCGCGTGAGCCGGTGCTCACCCCGGTGGCCTTGGCGAGGCCATCGCCGACGGTCAGCAGATAGGGTCGTGACTGGTCCAGGCGCAGGGCCGTGGCCGGCACCACCAAGGCCGACTTGCGCTGCAGTTCGATGCTGCCGCGTGCAAACAGCCCCTGGCGCAGACCAGCTGCGCTGGCGCCCGGCGCCAGTTCCAAGTAGGCCAGCACAGCGCGCGTGCCGGTCTGCGCGCTGGGGTTGATGCGCACCACCCGGGCAGTCACGGCTGCGGCCAGGCCGTCGATCTGCACCAGCGCGGTTTGCCCCACACGCAGCTGCACCACGTCTTCGGGTGCCACGGCGGCTTCCAGTTCCAGGCGGCTCAGGTCGACGATTTCGACGATGCGGGCGTCCAGATTGACACGTTCGCCGGGCTGCACCAGCCGCTGGGCCACGAGGCCGGCGATGGGCGCGCGGACTTCGCTGTCCCGCACCGCCTTGCGTGCGATCTCCGCGGCGGCACGCGCAGCCTGCAGCGATGCGTTGGCGCCGGCCGCACTGCTGACCGAGGTGTCGAGTGCGTTGCGCGAGATGAAGCCCTGGTCGACCAGCGCCTTGTTGTTGTCCAGCGTGCGCTGTGCGATGTCGAGCTGGGCCTGTGCCGCGCGTGCCTGGTCTTCGGCCTGGCGCAGGCGCAGCTGGTATTCGGTGCTGTCCAGCTGGCCGATCAACTGGCCGGCACTGACACGGTCGCCTTCGCGCACCAGCAGGCTCTTGACTTCGCCGGCCACACGGGCCTTGACGATGGCGCTGCTCACCGCCTTCAAGCTGCCTGTGACGGCCAGCGTGGTGCGCAACTCGGCATGTGCCGCCACGGTGATGTCGCCGGCAGCCAGCTGAATGCCCTGTGTCGCCGCCTCACTGGCAGCGGCCACGGGGGTTGCAATGGGCTTGGGCGCCAACACCCAGCGCGCGGCCAGCGCAGCCAGCACCACGGTGGCCACCGCAGCGGCAATGCCGATCGTTTTTCTGTTCATTGGGGTGGCGGTGTCCGAACTTCCAAACCGCGCAGCACCAGGTCCAGGTGGGTGTCGAGCACCAACGTCGGGTCGACCTCGGCCCCTTGCCCGGGGCAGGCGCCGAAAGAGTGGCGGTGAATGGCCATGAAGATCACCGGAGCCATCAGCGCCAGTGCCACTTCGTGCAGCGGCATCGGCCGGAATTCACCGCGTTCGATGCCGCGCTGCACGCAGCCGCTGAACAGGCGGTCGGCAGGCACCATGACCTCGTCGTTGTAGAACTGTGCCAATTCGGGGAAATTGCGCACCTCGGCCAGCACGATCTTGTGGATGCCCGCGGCGGGGGTGTTGCCCACCCGCTCCCACCAGGTTTTCAGCAGGCACGACAGCAACTCGCTGCTGCTGCCTTCGAAGCCGCTGGCCATTTCTTCGCCTTCGGCGATCAGGCTGGACAGGTTCTGCCGCACCACCGCCTTGAAGAGTTCTTCCTTGCTGGGGTAGTAGAGGTAGAGCGTGCCCTTGGACACCCCGGCCCGTTGTGCAACTTCGTCGGTGCGCGAAGCGGCGAAACCCTTTTCGACAAACAGCGTCAGCGCGGCGTCCAGCAATTCCTGCGGGCGTGCTTCCTTGCGGCGCTGGCGCGGGCCGGCGTCGGGTGATGGGGAACTCGGATTCATTTTTAATGACTGACTGGTCAGTAATGCTATGCCTGGCCACCCTGGCGGTCAAGCCGGGCGGATGTCACGGTGCTGGGCTTGCGGTCTGGCGACCATGGGCTTGCGGAAGCCGGGTTCGTGTCTGTGCTGGCTATCATCCGCCGCCCTTTCAACCCCGACCGCCAGAAGAAAGCCGCCTGTTTTGGACCCCATCCTGCTGCTCAAAGCCGCCATCATGGGCGTCGTGGAAGGACTCACCGAGTTCCTGCCGATCTCGTCCACCGGTCACCTGATTCTGGCCGGTTCACTGCTCAACTTCACCGGCGAACGTGTGAAGGTTTTCGAGATCGCGATCCAGACCGGCGCCATGTTTTCGGTGGTGTGGGAATACCGCCAGCGGCTTTTGCGCACCGTCACCGGCATCACCCACGACCCGGTGGCACAACGTTTTGCGTTGAACGTGCTCGTGGCCTTTCTGCCCGCTGCCTTTTTTGGCCTGCTGCTGGGCAGCTGGGTCAAGCAGCACCTGTTCTATCCGGTGCCGGTTGCGGTGGCGTTGGTGGTGGGCGGGGTCGTGATCCTGCTCGTCGAGGCCCGACACAAACGCCTGTTCGGCGAGCTTGACCTCGAAGGTGGCCGCAAGGCCCGCGTCGAAACCGTCGACGACATGACACCGATGGACGCGCTGAAAGTCGGCCTGCTGCAATGCCTGGCGCTGATCCCGGGCACCAGCCGCTCGGGCGCCACCATCATCGGCGCGCTGGTGCTGGGTTTTTCGCGCAAGGCCGCGACCGAGTTCAGCTTCTACCTGGGCATTCCCACGCTGATGGGCGCCGGCGCCTATTCGGTGTGGAAACAGCGCGACCTGCTGGCCTGGAGCGACGTACCGATGTTTGCAGTGGGCACCGTGGTGGCGTTTTTCAGCGCGCTGCTGTGCATCCGCTGGTTGATCCGCTACGTGTCCAGCCACGACTTCACGGCCTTTGCCTGGTACCGCATCGTCTTTGGCGGCCTGGTGCTGCTGACGGCCTGGACGGGCTGGGTCAGCTGGGCGACCTGATTCGGGCGCTTGCGGCGCTTCAGGCGGGCCGCCGGAACAGCAGGTCCCAGACGCCGTGGCCCAGCTTCAGGCCGCGGTCTTCGAACTTGGTCAGCGGGCGCCAGTCGGGCCGCGGCGCGTAGCCCTCGGCGGTGTTTTTCAGGCCCGGCTCGGCAGCCAGCACTTCCAGCATCTGCTGCGCATAAGGTCCCCAGTCGGTGGCGCAGTGCAGGTAGCCGCCCGGCGCCAGGTGTTGCACCAGCTGCGCCACGAAGACCGGCTGGATGAGCCGGCGTTTGTTGTGTTTTTTCTTGTGCCAGGGGTCGGGAAACCAGATGTGCACACCGGCCAGCGCGGCCGGTCCGATCATCTGCGCCAGCACCTGCACCGCGTCGTGCTGCACGATGCGCACATTGCCCAGCTGCTGTTCGCCGATCAACTTCAGCAAGGCGCCCACGCCGGGCGGATGCACCTCGATGCCGATGAAGTCGGTGCCCGGCTGTGCGGCGGCCACCTGCGCCGTCGGGCCGCCCATGCCAAAGCCGATTTCCAGCACCCGCGGTGCGTGGCGGCCGAAAGTGCTGTCCAGGTCCAGCCGCTGCGGTGCAAAGGGCAGCAGGAACTTCGGCCCCAATTCGTCCAGCGCCCGCTGCTGGCCCGGGCCGATGCGCCCGGCACGCAGCACGAAGCTGCGGATGGGGGGGCGGTTGGCAGGGGGGCCGGGGTGATCGCTGGGCTCGTTCATGGCGCCGGGATTGTGCCTTTGCGGCTGGGCCCGCTGCGCCGATGCGCTGGTTAGAATCGGCCATGCTGCGGGTGTAGTTCAATGGCAGAACGGCAGCTTCCCAAGCTTCATACAGGGGTTCGATTCCCCTCACCCGCTCCAGCCGCCCACTGACAGGGCAGCCACCGCTTGCCGGAGCTGCCGCTTGCGGCATCATCGCGCCATGGCTGCGAGCAACTTTTCCGTGCTGGGCGTGGGTGTCGTGCCGGCCGACGTGGCCCTGGCACTGGTGGGCTCCGGCCTGACCTTGCAAGCCGGCCCGCTGGCCGATGCGGCCGACCACGACGCGGTGCTGCTGCACGCCGCCACCACCGCCGATCTGCAGCAGCTGGCGCACTTGAAAGACCTGTCGCAAGCGGCCTTCGACAGTGCCGTCGTGGTGCTGGCCGACAGCGCTGACACCGACGCAGAAACCGCGCTGCTGCACCTGGGTGTCGAAGCCATCCACGGCCCTGCAAACTCACCCGGGCTGGCCCGTGCACTGCGCCATGCCATTGAACGCAAACAGCTCGAGCGCGCCGCACGCACCGCCTATGCCACTGACCTGGCCACCGGCTTGCCGCACCAGGCCCAGCTGGTGGAACACATGACACAGCTGCTGGCTTTGCGCGAACGTGAGCCCGCGCCCATGGTGCTGATGGTGCTGCGCATCCACGGCTTCGACCAGGCGGCAGCGCGGCTGGGCGTGGAGGCCGGTAATGTGCTGCGCCGCAAAGTGGCCGTGCGCCTGCGCAGCGGCCTGCGCGCCAGTGACGTGGTGGCCGCCATCGGCCCCGATGCCTTCGGCGTGCTGCTGGGCCGCCTGGAAGCGAAGACCGACGGTGAACGGGTGGCCGCCAAACTGGTGAAGTCGCTGCAGCAGCCCATCCTGGTGGCCGGCCAGCCGTGTGCCGTGGGCGCGGCGGTGGGCCTGGCGCAGTACCCCGAACACGGCAAGGACGCGCAGTCGCTGCTGCAAAGGGCCAGCGCGCAGGCCGGTTCAGTGGCCACGCTGGGCGGGGGTGCGCTGGCCAGTGCCAGCGTGCACCGCATCGGCGGCGCCGCGGCCAACGAAGACGCGTCTTAGCGGTGCACCTGGGCCCGATGGGCCCTCAGGCCAGGCCGCGCGACTGGGCAACTGGCACGGGGTAAGGGTCACGCTCCGCAGGTGTACCTGGCGCCGTGTGCAAGTGCACGTCGCGCTGCGGGAACGGAATTGTGATGCCACCTGCTTCCAGCCCTTCCTTGCAGCGCTGGATCAGGTCGAGCTTGGTGTCCAGCCAGTCGGTGCGTGCGGTCCAGACACGGAACAGGATGTTCACCGAGCTGTCGCCGAGCTGGTCCACCTTGATCATCGGCGCCGGCGTGGCCAGCACACGCGCTTCATTGGCCGCGATGTCGCGCAGGATGGTCAGCGCAGCGCCGATGTCGTCGCCATAGCCGATGCCGTAGTGCTCGTCGATGCGGCGCATGTCCTGGTCGGTGACCGACAGGTTGACGATGGTCTCGCCCCAGATCCGGGAATTGGGCAGGAACGCGGTCGGCCCGTCGGGCAGGTGGGCGCGGCAGGCAAAGAGGCCCAGCGAGTCGACGATGTAGACCTCGCCATTGAGCTTGACCGCGTCGCCGATCTTGAAGGGCCGAAACAGCAGGATCATCACGCCGGCCGCGACGTTGCTGAGTGTGCCTTGTAGCGCCAGGCCGATGGCCAGGCCGGCAGCGCCGAGCAGCGCGATCAGGCTGGTGGTCTCGACGCCGAAGCGGTTGAGCACCGCGATCACGGTGAACACCATGATCGCGAAGCGCACCACCTTGCCCGGCAAGGGCCGGAACACCGCATCCAGCTTGTCTGCCTTCTGCATCGCGCGGTGGGTCAGGTTGCCCAGCCAGCGCGCCACCATGAAGCCGAAGATCAGCGTCACGATCGCACCGATCACGTTCATGCCATACGCGGCCAGCATGCCGGTGAAGATGTCAGAGAGCTGTTGGGCTTTTTCGTTCATCGCCGCACCTTAGCTCCCCGGGGTCGCCCCTGTCACGCTGCGCGGGTTTGACCCCGCGCCCCGCTGCGGCTTGATGTGCCGCTGCGACAGCGCGGGCCCTAACGCTGGATGTCACCCAGGCACAGGTACTTCACTTCCAGGTAGTCGTCCATGCCCTGGCGCGCACCTTCACGGCCCAGGCCACTTTGTTTGACACCACCAAAGGGCACTTCGGCCGTGCTGATGAGACCGGTGTTGACCCCCACCATGCCGTACTCCAGTGCTTCGCCGACGCGGAAGATGCGGCCGATGTCGCGGCTGTAGAAGTAGCTGGCCAGGCCGAACTCGGTGTGGTTGGCCATCGCGACGACTTCGGCTTCGGTCTCGAACTTGAACACCGGCGCCACCGGGCCGAAGGTTTCTTCGCGGGCGCACAACATCTCGCCGGTCACGTCGGCCAGCACCGTGGGGGCGTAGAAACGGTCACCGCTCTTCTGGCCGCCCACCACCAGGCGAGCGCCCTTGGCCAGGGCATCGGCGACGTGGTTCTCCACCTTGGCCACGGCCGCGTCGTCGATCAGCGGGCCCTGGTTCACACCGGCATCGAAGCCGTTGCCCACCTGGATCTGCCCCACCTTGGCGGCCAGCTTCTCGACAAAAGCGTCGTAGACGCCGGCCTGCACATACAGCCGGTTGGCACAGACGCAGGTCTGGCCCGCATTGCGGTACTTGCTGACCATGGCGCCTTCGACGGCACTGTCGATGTCGGCGTCGTCGAAGACGATGAACGGTGCGTTGCCACCCAGTTCCAGGCTGATCTTCTTCACCGTGCTGGCGCATTGCCGCGCCAGGATGCGGCCGACCTCGGTGCTGCCGGTGAAGGACAGGTGACGCACAGCGTCGCTGCTGCACAGCACATTGCCGATCTCGATGCTGTTGTCGCTGTCCGCGCACAACACGTTCAGCACACCGGCCGGCATGCCAGCGCGTTGCGCCAGCTCGGCCACGGCCAATGCGCTCAGCGGCGTCTGTTCTGCGGGCTTGATGACCACCGGGCAGCCGGCGGCCAGCGCGGGTGCCACCTTGCGCGTGATCATCGCGATGGGAAAGTTCCACGGCGTGATGGCCGCGCACACGCCGATGGGCTGGCGGATCACCAGGTAACGTTTGTTGTTGTCGGTGGTGGGGATGGATTCACCGTAGACGCGGCGCGCCTCTTCGGCAAACCACTCGATGAAGCTGGCGCCGTAGACCACCTCACCACGCGCTTCGGCCAGCGGCTTGCCTTGTTCGGCGGTCATGATGCGGGCCAGGTCGTCGGCATGTTGGTGCAGCAGCGCAAACCACTTCATCAGGATGCCGGCGCGTTCCTTGGCGGTTTTGTTGCGCCAGGCCGGCCAGGCCTTTTCCGCCGCCGAGATGGCGGCCGCAGCGTCGATGGCGCCCAGGTTGGCCACCTGCGCCAGTTCCAGGCCAGTGGCCGGGTCGGTGACGGCAAAACGCGGGGTGCTGGCCTGGCCGGGTGTCCAGACGCCGTTGATCAGCGCGTCGGTCTTCAGCAGGGCGGGGTCGGCCAGCGTGGCCAGCGGCGAAGTCTTGTTGTCCATGGCGGGGTTCCTTCATGCCCATCATAGGGCGCTGCCCACAGGCCCCTGCCTATAATCAAAGCCCCTTGAAAATCAAGCACTTGGCGCATTCGTGCGACTTCGTGCCGAGCCGAAAGCCGCTGGATGAAAGCCTCCGAGATCCGCTCCACGTTCCTGAAGTACTTTGAATCCAAGGGCCACCAGATCGTGGCCAGCTCGCCCGTGGTGCCTGGCGACGACCCGACGCTGCTGTTCACCAACGCCGGCATGAACCAGTTCAAGGACGTCTTCCTGGGCTTCGACAAGCGGCCCTACAGCCGCGCCACCACCAGCCAGAAGTGCATCCGCGCCGGCGGCAAGCACAACGACCTGGAAAACGTCGGCTACACCGCGCGCCACCACACCTTCTTCGAGATGCTGGGCAACTTCAGCTTCGGCGACTACTTCAAGAAGGACGCCATTGCCTACGCCTGGGAACTGCTGACGGTGCACTTCAAGCTGCCCGCCGACAAGCTGTGGGCCACTGTGTACGCCGACGACGACGAGGCCTACGACATCTGGCTGAAGGACATCGGCCTGCCCGCCGACCGCATCGTGCGCATCGGCGACAACAAGGGCGCGCCCTACATGTCCGACAACTTCTGGATGATGGGCGACACCGGCCCTTGCGGCCCGTGCAGCGAGATCTTCTACGACCACGGTCCGGACGTGGCCGGTGGCCCGCCCGGGTCGCCCGAACAGGACGGTGACCGCTACATCGAGATCTGGAACAACGTCTTCATGCAGTTCAACCGCACCGAAGACGGTGTGATGCACCGGCTGCCCAAACCCAGCGTCGACACCGGCATGGGGCTTGAACGCCTGGCGGCTGTGCTGCAGCACGTGCACAGCAACTACGAGATCGACACCTTCGTGCACCTGCTGGCAGAAGCCAAGAGCGCGGTGCAGTCGGCCGCCGGTGGTGCCGACGTGGACGGCACATCGCCTTCGCTGAAGGTGATTGCCGACCACATCCGCGCCTGCAGCTTCACCATCACCGACGGTGTGATTCCCGGCAACGAAGGCCGCGGCTACGTGCTGCGGCGCATTGCACGGCGGGGCATCCGACACGGCTACAAGCTGGGTGCACGCAAGCCCTTTTTCTACACGCTCGTGGCACCCTTGGCGGCCGGGATGGGCGATGCCTACCCCGAACTGCGCCGTGAGATGCTGCGCGTGACCGAGGTGCTGAAGGTTGAAGAAGAGCGTTTTTTCCAGACCATCGCCAACGGCATGGACATCCTGGAAACCGCATTGAGCGGCGGTGTGAAGCTGATCGACGGCGACCTGGCCTTCAAGCTGCACGACACCTTCGGTTTTCCGCTCGACCTGACCGCCGACGTCTGCCGCGAACGGGGCGTGAAAGTCGACGAAGTTGGCTTCAACGCGGCCATGAACCGCCAGCGTGAACAGGCGCGGGCAGCGGGCAAGTTCAAGGTCGCGGCCGGGCTGGAGTACACCGGCGCCGACACCACCTTCCACGGCTACGAGCACCTGGTGTGCGAACACAGCCAGGTCACGGCCATCTACGTCGACGGCACCCCGGTGCAACGGGCGAAGGCCGGTGACGACGCCGTCATCGTGCTCGACCACACACCGTTTTATGCCGAGAGCGGCGGCCAGGTGGGCGACACCGGCGAACTGCGCAATGCCCGCAGCCGTGTCGTCGTCGAAGACACCATCAAGGTCCAGGCCGCGGTGCATGGCCACCAGGGCCGCATCGTCGAAGGCGAAGTGGAACTGGGCGACACGGTGGTGGCGCGTGTGGACGGCGAACACCGCGCCCGCACGGCACGCAACCACAGCGTCACGCACCTGATGCACAAGGCCCTGCGCGAGGTGCTGGGTGCCCACGTGCAGCAAAAGGGTTCGCTGGTGAACGCCGACCGCACACGTTTCGACTTTGCGCACAACACGCCGGTCAGCGACGCGCAGGTGGCGCAGATCGAAGCCATGGTCAACGCCGAGATCCTGGCCAATGCCGCCACCCACGCGCAGGTGCTGCCCATCGAGCAGGCGCAGAAGCTGGGCGCGATGATGCTGTTCGGCGAAAAATACGGCGACGAGGTGCGTGTGCTGGACATCGGCGGCAGCCGCGAACTGTGCGGCGGCACACACGTGCAGCGCACCGGCGACATCGGCCTGTTCAAGATCGTCGCCGAAGGCGGTGTGGCCGCCGGCATCCGGCGGGTCGAAGCCGTCACCGGTGGCAATGCGCTGGCTTACCTGCAGCAGCTGGAAAACAGCGTCAACGGCCTGGCCAGCACGCTGAAGGCGACCCCGGCCGAAGTGCCCGGCCGCGTGGCTGCGGTGCTTGAACATGTGCG
Organism: Rubrivivax sp.; assembly: GCA_030653385.1. Lineage (GTDB taxonomy): Bacteria > Pseudomonadota > Gammaproteobacteria > Burkholderiales > Burkholderiaceae_C > Rubrivivax. The sequence goes on from JAURZM010000032.1 coordinate 105,093, forward strand.
TGCGCTGGAAAAGGAAGTCGAAGCGCTGAAGAGCAAGCTGGCGTCTTCACAAGGTGACGAACTGATGGCGCAGGCGGTGGACATCAAGGGCATCAAGGTCGTGGCTGCGATGTTGCAAGGCGCCGATGCGAAGGCGCTGCGCGAGACCATGGACAAGCTGAAGGACAAGCTGAAGAGCGCGGCCATCGTGCTGGCCGCGGTGGAAGGCGGCAAGGTGCAACTGGCGGCCGGAGTGACGGCCGATCAGATGGGCAAGGTCAAGGCCGGCGAGCTGGTGAATTTCGTCGCCCAGCAGGTGGGTGGCAAAGGCGGCGGCAAACCCGACCTGGCGATGGCCGGGGGCACCGATGCCGCGGCGCTGCCGGCAGCCCTGAACAGCGTGGCCGGCTGGGTCGCCGGCAAGCTTTGAGCAGGTAGCGCACCGCATGGCCGACATCGTCATCCGCCGCGCCCGCGTCGACGACGCCGAGGCCTTTGCCATCACCATGAGCGACCCGGTGGTGCTGCCGGGCCTGCTGCAGCTGCCCTACAACGATGCGGCCGAGTGGCGTGTGCGCCTGGCCGATTCGCTGAAGCCCGGCGAGCCGCGCCTGCTGCTGGTGGCAGAACTTGACGGCCAGGTCGTCGGCAATGGCGGCCTGCACCCAACCAGCTTGCAGCTGCGGCGCCGCCACGCGATGGGCCTGGGCATGGCCGTCAACCCCAGCCACTGGCGCCGCGGCGTGGGCCGCGCGCTGATGGCGGCCATGCTGGACTGGGCCGACAACTGGGCCGGCGTGCTGCGCATCGAGCTTCAGGTGTTCACCGACAACGACGCCGCCATCGCGCTGTACCGGTCGGCTGGCTTTGTGCTCGAAGGCACCCACCGCGGCTTTGCGATGCGCAACGGCGTGTTCGCCGACGTGCATTCGATGGCGCGGCTGCATCCGTCGCCGCCAAGCTGGGGCTGAGCGCTTCGGCGGCTGGCCCATGCAAAAGGGGCGGCTCTGGCGAGCCGCCCCTTCCCGTTTGACGTGCTGTTGGCGCTGCTTCGCGCTCAGAACTCGTAGCGCAAGGTGACTTGCACGGCCCACTGCGATTCGCCTGCAGTCTGGCGCGTCGTGTAATCTTCAAAGGTGCCCATGCTGTAGATGTATTTGCCGCTGGCGTCCAGGCCGTTGTAGTTGACGAAACTGCGGCTCGACGGGAAATTGATCTCGTCGATGCGGCCCCACTTCTTGTTGAGCAGGTTGCCGAAGTTCAGCACGTCGAGGGTGAGGCTGGCCTTGTGGCCCTTCATGAAGCCGGGCAGTTCCTGGCTCAAGCGCAGGTCGAAGTTGTTGACCCACGGCGCGTAGTTGTCGTTGCGGCCGACAACGCCGCCCCTGGCCGCGGACAGGCGCTCGTTGCCGTTCACGATGTCCCAAAACCGCGTTTCGGCAGCTGCAGATGAGGCGCCGCCGAAGGTGCCGTCGGCACCACGGAACACCACTTCACCTGAGCCGGGTGCAGACGGGATGTACATCAGGTCGTTGGCAGCGCCATCGCCGTTCAGGTCGTTGATGTAGGTCCAGCTGTAGGGCTTGCCGCGACGGCCTTCGTAGAACACGCCCACCGATGTCCGGTAGGTGCCGACGAAGGCCTTGGACCAGGCCATGTTGGCACTGATGCGGTCCTTGGTGACGTAGTTGGAGTTCTGCAGGACCTCTTCATTGGGATTGAAGATGTTGCGGTTGCTCCAGTTCGACGACGACGTGGACGAGGTCAGCGGGCTGACCTCCTTGGCCGTGGTGTACGTGTAATACGCGGCCCACGAAAAGCCCGAGGGACCGGTTGGCATCTGCAGACCCACGGTGATCGCATCGCCGCCGCCCAGGCTGGTCTTTTCGGCCAACAGGATGTTGCGGCCGAAGCTGGAGTTGCTGAGGGCACGGTCGCGACCGCCGCTGCAAGCGCCAGCGGTTTGCAGGTTGCTGCCACTCCAGCACGCCGCATCGTAGCTCTGCGGCATCCAGAACAGCTCGCGGCCGTCAGTGCCGGTGCGCGTCGCTGCGCCGAGGTTAAGGTGCCTGTAGAAGATGCCGGACTTGGTCTTCGTGTGCAGCCATTCCGCACTGGCGACCAGCGAACCGACGACTGGCAACGCTGGCAGTTCGGTCTCGAAGGCCAGGTTGGCCTTCCAAACCGATGGCTGCTCAAGCGAAGGCGACAGGAAGTCGACGTTGGGGGCTGGCGGGCTGCCGGGCGGGGGGACCTGGGCATCGGGGTTCGGGCGGAACACCGGCGACAGCGCGGAGGTGCTGTTGCTGGTGCCGTTGCACAGCTGGAAGGTCGTGCAACTGAAAGTGGTCACCGCGGCGCCAGTGTTGCTGAAGGGGTTGCTCAACCACACATTGGCCGCCGCGCCCTGGAACAGGCCGAAACCGCCGCGCAACTGCATGCGGCGTTCGTTGGTGCCCAGCTTCCAGTTGAAGCCCACACGCGGCTGCACGAGCTCGCTGTTGTCCAGCGTCACGGTGTTGTCCAGGCCGAAGCCGCCGGTGTCCCGCACGACCGTGGTGCCTGTCACGTTGCCAGCCACGCGGGGTGCCGCTGCGGCCGTGTTCAGGATCGGGCGGCTCGGCACCTTCTGCTGGTCCAGCCGCACGCCGAACATCACGTTGAAGGCCGATGAAACTTTGAAGGTGTCCTGCACGAACAGGCCCAGGTTCTGGTACTCCCAGGACGCCGCCGCGTCGCTCACCGTGCGCCCGGCGAGCGCCGTCTGCAGGGTGTAGGCTGAGGGCAAGCCGCGTTGGAAGTTTTCCAAAGTGGCCAGTTCGCGCTGTGCCGGCGTGACCGCCGCCGCATTGCAGTTGGTGATGGTGCCGAAGCTGTATGTGCCCGGCTCGCAGCCAAAGGTGTAGTTGCCGAAGACGTTCTGCAGGAAGGCGTTGAAGACCTCGTTCTGCGAATAGTCTGCACCGAACTTGACTTCGTGCGCGCCGACGTTCCAGGTGGCGCCGGCGTAGACGTCGGTCGTGTTGGACTCGAGCGCGTTGAAATGGCGACTGTTTTCGGTGCCGAAGTTCAGGAAGCGGTTGTTGGCACTGACGCTGGTCGGCGTGCCGGCCGGCAGCGCGCCCGAGAAGCGCAGGCCTACGGACGGGGCCCGGCTGCTCAGCAGAACGGGCCGGCTGTCATAGTTGCGTTGCGACAACTTGAGTTCGGTGCTGAAACTGTCGGTCCAGTCAGCGAACCACTGCCCCACCACCGTTTCAAGTGTCTTCTCCTGGTCGAACCACCATGAGCTGAGCGAGAGCCCGGTGGGTGAGAAACCGTTGAGTTGCGGCTCGTTCTGCTCGATCTTGGTGTAGCGCAGGTTGGCACGGTGCGAGTCGCTGATGTTCCAGTCCAACTTCAGCAGCGTGTCCTTGACGACGACTTCCAGACCTTGCGGCACTTCGGAGTTCCCGGCATCCAGGCCCCAGGCATTGCGCGCGATCTGCTGGGCGGACGCGATGGCCGCCGGCGTGATGCCGACGTTGGTCAGGTTGCTGCCCAGCGGGCCGAAGGCCGGGCTGGTGCGGGAACTCTTCAGTTCCTCATAGTTCGCGAAGAAGAAGAGCTTGTCTTTGAGGATCGGACCGCCCAGCGTGAAGCCGTACAGCGACTCTTCGAACTTCGGCGGATCCGAGTAGGTCCCGTTGCTGCGGTTGTAGCGCTTGCCGGCCAGGGCGTCGTTGCGGGCCACGTAGTACAGGCTGCCCTTGAAGTCGTTCGTGCCGCTCTTCGTTGCAGCATTGATGTTGGCGCCGGTGTAGCCCTTCTGCGTGACGTCGTAGTTGCTCAGGTTGACTTGAACCGACTGGATGGCGTCGATGCTGATCGGCTGCTTGATGGTCGGCAGGTTGTTGGGCTCCAGGCCGAAACTGTCCGAAATGGTCACGCCGTCGATCGTGATGCTGTTGTATCGGGTGTTCTGCCCACCGGCCGAAATCTCTCCACGTTCCTTGTCGGTCTGTGCAATTCGCGGGTCGGCCCGAGCGTAGTCGGCCAGATTGCGTTGCACAGAGGCGTAGGCGCCGAGCTCGCGGGCACCGATGCTGGTACCTGCACCCATGGAACTGTTGTTGAAGCGGTCGGCCCTGCCTGTCACCGTGACGGTCTGTGTGCCCGCAGCCAACGTCGTGTCGTAGGCGAGCGTCTCGGCCAGCGAGAGGAACAGCCCCTCACGTTTTTCGGCTAATCCGCCTTTGCTCACCGTGACGGTGTATGGGCCTCCCGAGCGCAGACCGCGTGCCGAGTAACGGCCCGCAGCGTCGGTGGTGACGGTGTTGCTGGACCCCGAATCCACGTGCACGATGGTCACGCTCGCACCCGCCACCGGCTTGCCGTCGGCCCCGGTCACGGTGCCGTTGATGCCTGAGGTGGTGTTCTGCGCCAGCACCGGCGCGGCAACGAAGCTGGTGGCGGCGGCCACGGCCACGGCAACGGCCGTTCGGGTGAAGCCCAGCCATTCGGGGTGGTTCATGCAAGTTCCTCGGTTGTTGATTTCTGTCATCGGATGTCAGCGCGGCCGACGCACGGCAAGTGTGCAGCCGGTCCGTCCCCGCGCCGGGGTCTGTCGGGCGGGAAGCCGTCCGAAGATGCCCGCCTTGACGACGGCGCTTCCTCGTGCTTCGCTTCCCATGCGCAACAAATGTGCCGGGATGATGGCCGGCGCCTGTGCAGGCACTGTGACAGCGCCGTCATGGGACACTTGCCGTCGTGGCGCCGACGCCACGCTGCGCCTCTCGACGCCCTGCCCATGGGTTGGGCACATCCTTGGTGCCCGCGGGGCACTGTGCAGCAGCACCAGGCACCGGCAGCGCACCTGCCCCATAGCACCCCCGTTTCCAAACCCCCGACCCGGAGCGACCGCCCGTGATCCAGATGCCCAGCGGCGTGCGCCGCAACAGCGAAGCCGAACTGCAGGCCTTCGACTCCACCTGCGCCCGGCTGGGCGGTTTCAACCACGACATCTCCTTTGAATGGGCAGACGGTTTCCTGGCGGCGCTGGCCGCCGGCCCGCGCCTGCCGGAGACGGCCGACTGGCTGGGCAAGCTGTGTGGCGACGCCTTCGAGCGCGCTTTTGCCGACCCGCCCGACGCCGAGCAGGCGCAGCGTGCTCTGCAGGTGCGCCTGAAGGTGCTGTGCGAGCAACTCGACCCGGTCGCGCTGATGGACGACCCGCAGGCGCTGCGCCTGGATCCGCTGATGTCCGAGTGGACCGACGCCGACCGCCAGCGGCTGGTCGAAGAAGAAGCGCTGTCGTCCGAAGACGCGGCCGTGATGCAGACCGGGTCGCTGTGGGCCGAAGGTTTCCTTGACGCTGTCGAGGTGTTTCCCGAGCTCTGGGTCGAACCCGAGTCCGAAGAAGACGTGGAGATGTTCGGTGCCCTGATCGACCAGATCGCGGCGCTGCTGATCCCGGCCGGCCACCAGGCCTTCGCCGAACACGTGGCCCTGTACTACCCCAAGGGTGACCCGACCCGCGACGAACTGCTGGCCGAAGCCTGCGGTGCCGTGCAAGACCTGCGCGTTTACTGGCTGGACCGTGCACCCAAGCCGGTGACGCGCAGGGTCGAGGCCACCCCGGGCCGCAACGACCCCTGCCCCTGCGGCAGCGGCAAGAAGTTCAAGAAGTGCCACGGCCAGGCCGCGTGATGCGGCGGGCCCAGGTCGCGTGCCCCTGCTAGAGTCCCTCGCCATGCCAGCCCAGCCCGCCCTGAAGGACAAACACCTCGTCGTCGGCCTGTCCGGCGGCGTGGCCTGCTACAAGTCCGCCGAACTGGTGCGTGAGCTCACCCGTGCCGGGGCCACGGTGCAGGTGGTGATGACGGAAGCGGCCACGCAGTTCATCACGCCGGTCACGATGCAGGCGCTCAGCGGCCGCACCGTGGCCTTGAGCCAGTGGGACAGCAGCCAGCCCAACAACATGGCGCACATCAACCTGTCGCGTGACGCCGACGCCATCGTGGTGGCACCGGCCAGTGCCGACTTCATCGCCAAGCTGGCCCAGGGCCGCGCCGATGAATTGCTGAGCCTGCTGTGTCTGGCGCGCCCTTCGCTGACTTGCCCGCTGCTGGTGGCGCCGGCCATGAACCGCGAGATGTGGGCCCACCCGGCCACGCAGCGCAACGTGGCGCAGGTGCGGGCCGACGGCGCCACGGTGCTGGGCCCGGCCGCCGGTGACCAGGCCTGTGGTGAAGTGGGCGACGGCCGCATGCTCGAAGCCACCGAACTGTGCGACGAACTGATTGCCTTCTTCCAGCCCAAGCGGCTGGCCGGCCGCACCGTGCTGGTGACGGCCGGGCCCACCTTCGAGGCCATCGACCCGGTGCGAGGCATCACCAACCATTCCAGCGGCAAGATGGGTTTTGCCATCGCCCGCGCGGCCGCCGAGGCCGGTGCGAAGGTGACGCTGGTGGCCGGCCCGGTGCACCTGCCCACGCCGCGGGGTGTGCAGCGCATCGACGTGCAAAGCGCGCAGCAGATGCTGGACGTGGTGCTGCCGCTGGCCGGCCTCCATGAGGTCTTCGTGGCCACCGCGGCGGTGGCCGACTGGCGGCCCGCCAGCATCACCGAGCACAAGATCAAAAAAGACGGCAGCGGCCGCCCGCCGGCGCTGGCGCTCGTTGAAAACCCCGACATCCTGGCCACCGTGGCCAGGCTGCCCGAAGACCAGCGGCCCTGGTGCGTGGGTTTTGCCGCCGAAAGCCACGACGTGGTGCAGCACGCACGCGCCAAGCTGCTGCGCAAGGGTGTGCCGCTGATCGTGGGCAACATCGGCCCGGCCACTTTCGGCCGTGACGACAACACGCTGGTGCTGGTCGACGCCGCAGGTGAACAGGAACTGCCGCCCGGCGACAAGCTCGACCTGGCGCGGCTGCTGGTGGCCGAAATCGAACGTCGCATGTCCAGCCTGACCCTGCGGTCACCCGAAGCATGACCACCATCGACCTGAAAGTGCTGGACGCGCGCATGGCGCAGCACCTGCCGGCCTACGCCACCCCCGGCAGTGCCGGCCTGGACCTGCGTGCCTGCCTGGACAACCCTCTGGTGCTGCAAGCGGGCCAGACCGCGCTCATTCCGACCGGGCTGTCGATGCACATTGCCGACCCCGGGCTGGCTGCGATGCTGCTGCCGCGCTCGGGCCTGGGCCACAAACACGGCATCGTGCTGGGCAATCTGGTGGGCTTGATCGACAGCGACTACCAGGGCCCGCTGATGGTGAGCTGCTGGAACCGTGGCAGCAGCGCCTTCACGGTTGAACCGATGGAGCGCATCGCGCAGTTGGTCATCGTGCCCGTCGTGCAGGCCAGCTTCCGAGTGGTGCAGGCCTTCGGCGAATCCGATCGCGGCGCAGGCGGTTTCGGGTCGACCGGGCGCGCCTGATCAGTGCAGTGAGGTGGGGCGCGGCCTTCCGCCCGCCACCGCCAGCGGGCTGCTGCTGACGCTGCCGCTGTCGACTTCTTCGTCGGTGGCTTCGCGCACCGCACGCACCTTGATGGCCATGCGCAGCGACATGCCGGCCAGCGGGTGGTTGCCGTCCAGCACCACGTGTGAAGGGTAGATCTCGGTCACCAGGTAGATGGTGTCGGCGGGCATGTCGGGTGTCACGCTGCCGGGCGGCAAACCTTCGAAGGCCATGCCGGTTTCCAGTTGCTCGGGAAACAGCTTGCGGTCTTCGAAACAGACCAGTTCCGAGCGGTAGTCGCCAAAGGCGTGTTCGGGTTCCAGGTGCAGGCTGAGTTCGGCGCCGGCTTCGTAACCGGCCAGGGCTTCTTCGACTTTGGCGAGCAGGTCCTCTCCGCCGTAGAAAAACTCCACCGGGTCTTTCAGTTCGTCGATGGGCCGGTTCTGGCCGTCGGTCAGCTCCCAGGTGAGGCTGACAACACAAGGTGCTGTGATGATCATCAAAAGATGATCGCACAGCGAGCGCCGGCTTCAGCATTTGCCACCGCCGGCGGCACCAGAATCGCGTCATGGACGTGAACGCAAAACTGCCGCTGCTGGGGGGCCTGAGCCCTGCCGGCTTCATGAAACGCCACTGGCAGAAAAAGCCGCTGCTGGTGCGCCAGGCCTGGCCCGGGGTGCAGGCACCGCTGGCGCGGCCGGCGCTGTTTGAGCTGGCGGCGCAGGATGATGTCGAGTCGCGTTTGGTGGTCCAGGAACAGCGGCCGCCCGGTGCGGCCGAACAGTGGCGGGTGCGTCGCGGGCCGCTGCCACGTCGCGCGCTGCCGCCAGTGTTGCGCCCGGGCTGGACGCTGCTGGTGCAGGGCCTGGACTTGCACGTGCCCGCTGCGCACCAGTTGCTGCAGCCCTTTCGTTTCGTGCCGGACGCGCGACTCGACGACCTGATGGTGTCGTGGGCCAGCGACGGCGGCGGTGTAGGCCCGCACCTCGACGCCTACGATGTGTTTCTGCTGCAGGTGCAAGGCCGCCGGCGCTGGCGCGTAGGCCGGGTGAAACAGCCGCAGTGGGTGGCCGACGCGCCCTTGAAAAGGCTCGCCCACTTCGAAGCCGAAGACGAATGGGTGCTGGAGCCTGGCGACATGCTCTACCTGCCGCCCAACTGGGGCCACGACGGCGTGGCCGTGGGCGGCGACTGCATGACCTGCTCGGTGGGCTTCAAGGTGCCCGAAGCCGATGAGCTGGCGCGTGAGCTGCTGCTGCGCCTGGGCGACGAAGAGGTGATGCCCTCAGCGCTGTACCGCGACCCGGGGCAAGCCGCCACCCAGACCCCGGGCCAGATGCCGCCTGCGCTGCTGGCTTTTGCGCAGGCGGCCGTGCAACGGCGGCTGGCCGACCCGCACTGGCTGGCCCGTGCGCTGGGGGAAACGCTGACCGAACCCAAGCCGCAGGTCTGGTTCCCGGCTTCAGCGGACCCACAGGGTGCGGTGGCAGCGGGCCCCTTGCGTCTGTCTGCACGAACGAAGATGCTCTACGACGAGCGCCATGTCTTCATCAACGGCGAAGCCTTCGAAGCCAGCGGCCGCGACGCGCAGCTGATGCGGCGTCTGGCCGACCGGCGGCGGCTGGCCGCAGCCGACATCGCGCGCCTGAGCCCGGGCGCCGGCGACCTGCTTCAACAGTGGCTGGCCGCAGGCTGGGCCGAAGGAGAGCACCCATGAACGACGACCTGCCGCGCATCGATTCGCGCGAGGCTTTCATCCAGGCGCTGCGCTGGGGCTTCGACAGCGCGTTTGCGCAGCAGGCCCGTTGCATCACCTGTGTCGACCCCAGCTTCGAAGACTGGCCGCTCGACGACCCGGCGCTGCTCAGTGATCTGACGGCCTGGGTGCGCTTGCCCCTGCGCCGCCTGGTGCTGCTGGCCGCCAGCTACGAGCAGGTGCCGCGGCGGCAGCCGCGTTTCACGGCCTGGCGGCGCGACTTTGCCCATGCCATCCAGGCGCTGCAGGCGCCGGAAGAGTTTGTGCCCGGGCTGCCCACTTTGCTGCTGGACGACCGCCGTGTCAGCGTGCACCTGATCGACCCGGTTCACTGGCGGGGCCGCGCCGACCTGGACGTGCGCGCACGTCTGCTGTGGCAGGAAAAAGTTGACGTGGTTTTGCAACGGTCTGAGCCCGGGTTTGCAGTAAGCACACTCGGACTTTAGGGAATGCACCTAGGCGGCATAGAATCCCGGGTTGGTCATCGTGCAGAGGAGTTCATGCGTTGTGCATCCGCTCGCGCACTCCTGCGAAGGGCGGCCGAAACTGGTGAACGAGGCTTTCGAGCCTGGCTTACCGATTCGGCCAAATCCTCATGCGCACGGACCAACGGTTCCACTCCTGCAATTTCTGCACTGACTCCATTACTCCTGAGGATTCGCAAATGAACAAGTCGCTCGTTTTGGCTGCCCTGGTTGCTTCCGTTGCCCTGGCCGCCTGCGGCAAGAAGGAAGAAGCCATGCCCGCACCGGCACCGGCCCCCGCTCCCGTCGCCGCCCCCGTGGTTGATGCCGCTGCCAGCGCTGCCAAGCTGGCTGCTTCCGCCAGCGACATGGCTGCCTCAGCTGCCGTGGGTGCCGCTTCTGCCATGCAAGGCGCTGCCGACACGGCCAAGGACGCTGCCAAGGACGCCGTCGGCGCTGCCAAGGACGCCGCTGCCGCTGCCGCTTCCGCTGTCAAGAAGTGATGTCCCGCGCGCCTTCTGGCGCGCTGTGACTCATCCAGGGGCCACCTTGTGCGGCGCCCAGAAAAAGGCCACCCGAGGGTGGCCTTTTTCCGTCTGCGGCGCGCGCTCTCAGCGCAATTCGGTGACCAGTGCCGACGCGATGCGCTGCCCGTTTTCACCGACATCGGCCGTGCCGGCCGAGGTGAGCACCGCCACCACCGACTTGTCGCCCACTCCCTTGACGGCGATGCGGTAACGCACGGCGGCCAGTGGATTGCGGTCATTGCCCATCAGGCGGGCCCAGAAGCCGGGCTCTTCCTTGCCCAGGCTCTTGGGGTCGACGTAGCGGACGTAGTAGACACCTTGGCTGCGGTCACGGTCTTCCACCGTGAAACCGCCCCGGTCCAGTGCCAGGCCCACCCGGCGCCACGCACGGTCGAAGGGGTCGTCGACCTCAAGTGCCGCGCCGCCAGCCACCACCCGGGCGCGTGCGGGCTGAGCCTGAGCCGGTGTTCCCGGCGGCGCCGCCTTGGGCGACGCCGCATCGGCACCGGCCACCAAGGGCCGCGCCACTTCTTCCTTGGCCCCCAGCGAAATCATCAGGCGCGACAGCATCTCGGCTTCCAGCTGCGGGTCGCTGGGGCGGGCGCGCCAGCGCGTGTTTTCGCGCCTTTCGTCGGCGTACACCTCTTCGGCGCCGCGGTGGGCGACGTAGATCTCACTGCCGGTGGCGGTGCGCTCCAGGCGCATGCGGAATTGGTCGCGTTCACCGGTGTCGTACAAGTTGCCCAGCAGCCGGCCGATGGTGTTGCGCACGGCTTCCGCCGGCAGCTTGGCGCGGTTTTCGGCCCAGGTGGTCTCCAGCACGCCGGCCTTGGCGTCTTCGACCGCGATGGTGAAACCCCGCTCTTCCCAGAAAGTGCGCAGCAGCGGCCACAGCTGGTCCGGTGTCTGCTCCACCACCAGCCAGCGTTCCTGTCCCAGCCTTTCGATGCGCATCGTGCCCTGGGCCTTCAGCGCCACCGCCAGCGTGGGCGCGGCAGCCGTGGCCGGCTGCGCGGCGCCGGCGGCCGCAGCGCTGACCACACCGCCTTGGGTCTGGTAGCGCGAGTCACGTGAGAGCTGCGTCAGGTCGGGCGGCACTTCCAGCGGCTTGGTCTTGGCGGCGGCGCTGCGGTAGTCCACCGAAGACGAGCTGCTGTCCAGCGAAGAGCAACCCGCGCCCAGCATGGCCAGTGCGGACAGGGTGGCCAGGGCCAGCACGGTGGGTCGGACGGGGGCGGAAGGCAGTTTCACGGTCAGGGTCTCCAGCAGGGCCGCAGGGCGGTCGTGCGATGGCAAGGCAGGCAGGTCGGCAGCACGTGTGCGGTGCCAGGAAAGGGCGGGGCGGGGCGGATGCGGTGCTGGTTCTTCAGCCCAGCAGACCGCTGTCGTGAAGTGCCTGCCGCACCAGGGCCTGACCGCTCTCGGTGAGCGGCACGATGGGCAGCCGCACATGGGTCTTGCACAAGCCCAGCTGGGCCATCGCCCACTTGGCCGGTGCCGGGCTGGGTTCGCAGAACAGTTGTTTGTGCAGCGGCAGCAGACGCAGGTGCAAGGCAGCAGCGCGGCGGCTGTCGCCTTCGAGCGCAGCCATGCACAGCTCGTGCATCAGGTGCGGCGCCACGTTGGCGGTGACGCTGACATTGCCGTGACCACCCAGCAGCATCAGCGCCACGGCGGTGCCGTCGTCACCCGAGTAGATGGAAAAGCCCTTCGGCGCGTGTTTGATCAGCTGGCAGGCCCGTTCGATGTTGCCGGTGGCTTCCTTGATGCCGATGACACCCGGCACCTGCGCCAGCCGCAGCGTGGTCTCGGGCAGCATGTCGGCCACCGTGCGGCCGGGCACGTTGTACAGCACCATCGGCAGGTCCACCGACTCGGCGATCTTGCAGAAGTGCTGGTAGATGCCTTCCTGCGAAGGCCGGTTGTAGTAGGGCACCACCGACAGGTGGCAATCGGCGCCCACCTGCTTGGCAAAACGTGTCAGCTCGACCGCTTCGGCGGTGGAGTTGGCGCCGGTGCCGGCCATGACGGGCACACGCCCGGCGGCAAACTTCACCGCGGCGCGGATGACCTCGCAGTTTTCTTCCATCGACACCGTGGGCGATTCGCCCGTGGTGCCCACGACGCCGATGCAGTCGGTGCCTTCGGCAATGTGCCAGTCGATCACACGCTTGAGCGCGTCGTGGTCGATGCTGCCGTCTTCGTGCATCGGCGTGACCAGGGCCACGATGCTGCCAACGATGGGTTTCATTCGAACTCGGTTTCTGGCGCGGCCGCGCTTTGGGTGAGAGGCAAGCCGACGATTTTAGCTGGCGGGCCCGGTCAGACCATAACGCGGCCCTTCGGCACTGTCTGGCTGGGCCGAAGCGGGGGCCTTGACGGCCACCAGCCGCTGCACGAACCGGGGCGGTTGGGCCTCGAAGCCGTCTTCGAAGGCCACCACGCGCAGACCCGCAAAAGCCACCAGCAGTTCCCCGGGCCGCAAAAGAAAGTCGGCGCGCGAAGGTTTGCCGATGTGCTGCTGGCCGTCGGCGAAGGTTTCGTAGACGAGCACGCCACCGTCGTTCAGCATGCCCGCCAGTTTTGGCAGCAGGGGTCGCCACAGGTAGTTGGTGACGACGACGGCGTCGAAGTGGCGGTTGTCCAGCGGCCAGGGGCCGGCCTCGATATCGGCCACGATGATCTCGGCCTGCTCGCGCAGCGGTTCGACCGCTGCTGCGTCACGATCGACACCGGTCACGGCAAAACCCTGGGCCGCCAGCCAGCGCAGGTGGCGGCCGCTGCCGCAGGCTACGTCCAGCACCGTGCCGCCGAGCTTGATCAGGCCGGCGAAGCGCTGCACCCAGGCCGAAGGTGCCGGGTCCTGGTGGGCGTGCGCTAGAAGCACGCCCACACCCGGTTGGCCAGGTCCACCGCCAGGTGCGGGTCCAGGTAGCTGGCAAACACCAGGGCCAGCGCCACGCCGGCCGCGGCCCAGCCCAGCAGGCGCAAGTGCTGCGGCTTCATGCGGCTTGCGGCGCGGCGCGCACGATGGCGGTTTCGCGCACGGGCAGGTTGATCAGTGCGGCAAACGCGCCCAGGGCTACGGCGATCCACCACATCAGCGTGTAGCTGCCGGTGGTGTCGTACAGCTTGCCCCCCAACCAGGCACCCATGAAGGAGCCTACCTGGTGGCTCAGAAAGACAAAGCCACTGAGCATGGACAGGTACCTGACGCCGAAGATCTGCGCCACGATGGCGTTGGTGGCCGGCACCGTGGACAGCCACAGCAAGCCCATCACCGAAGCAAAGACATAGACGCTCCAGGGCGTGAGCGGCAGCAGCACGAAGAGCGCGATGGCCAAGGCCCGCAGGAAGTAGATGCCGGCCAGGATGTGGCGCTTGGCCAGGTGGCTGGCCAGCATGCCCGCGCCATAGGTGCCCAGCACGTTGAACAGGCCGATCAGCGCCAGTGCGGTGGTGGCCACAGTGGGGCTCAGGCCGTTGTCCTTGAGGTAGCTGGGCAGGTGCACACCAATGAACACGAGGTGGAATCCGCACACGAAATAGCCCGCCATCAGCAACCTGAAGCTCGTGTAACCGAAGGCCTCGCGCAGAGCCGTCCCAATGCTTTGGGGCGGGCTGGCGGAATGGTCCAGCGGCGTCTCCTTCATGCCCCGGGCCAGCGGCAGGATGGCCAGCGCCATCCCGGCCAGCACGAACAGCGCGCTTTGCCAACCCCAGGTGCCGATGAGCCAGTTTTCCACCGGCACCATCAGGAACTGTCCGAACGAGCCCGCCGCCGCCGCCATGCCCATGGCCCACGCGCGCTTCTCGGGCGGGGTGTTGCGCGCGATGACGCCGAAGATCACGGCATAGGTGCAGCCCGACTGCGCCATGCCGATCAGCAAGCCCGCCGTGCCCGTGAAGCCCGCGCTCGTGGTCGTCAGCGCCATGCCCACCAGTCCAACCGCGTACAGCGCGCCCGACACCATCAGCACGCGGAAGGCACCGTACTTGTCGGCCCACAGGCCGGCCAGCGGGCCGGCCAGGCCAAAGGCCAGGTTCTGCACCGCCATGGCGAAAGAGAAGGTCTCGCGCGTCCAGCCGCGCTCCATCGTGATGGGCTGCAGCCACAGGCCGAAGCCGTGGCGGATGCCCATGCTCAGCGTGACGATCAGGGCGCCGCAGATCAGCACCTGAGACATCGTCAGGCGCTGCGGCATGGAAGCTGCATTCATTCGGTCATTGTCGAAGAAAACGCTGCAAGCTGCCGCCGGGCCCGTGGCTACAGTGGCGCCCACTTGAAAGGCATTTCTGCATGAAGGTCCTGGTGCTGGGTGGTGGTGTGATCGGCGTGGCTTCGGCCTGGTACCTGGCCAAGGCCGGGCATCAGGTGGAGGTGGTGGACCGGCAATCCGGTCCGGCGCTGGAAACCAGCTTTGCCAATGCGGGCGAGGTCAGCCCCGGCTACAGCTCACCTTGGGCGGGGCCGGGTGTGCCCATCAAGGCCATCAAGTGGATGCTGATGCAGCACAGCCCGCTGGTCATCTGGCCGCTGCTGGACCCGGCCATGTGGCGCTGGGGCGCGATGATGCTGGCCAACTGCACCGAAAAGGCCTATGCACTGAACAAGAGCCGCATGGTGCCCATCGCCGAGTACAGCCGCGACTGCCTGAAGGCGCTGCGCGCCGAAACCGGCATCAGCTACGACGACCGCGCGCAAGGCACGCTGCAGCTCTTCCGCACGCAGCAGCAGCTGGACGGCATCGGCGGCGACGTCGAAGTGCTGAAACAATACGGTGTGCCCTTCGAGGTGCTGGACCGCGAAGGTTTCTGCGCCGTCGAACCGGCGCTGAAGCTCACGCAGCACAAGTTCGTCGGCGCGCTGCGCCTGCCGGGTGACGAAACCGGCGACTGCTTCAAGTTCACGCAGCGCCTGGCCGAGATGGCGGCCGACCTGGGCGTGAAGTTCCGCTGGAACACGCGCATCGAAGCGCTGCAGGTGGAAGGAACAGGCAAAGACGGCGCCATCACCGGCGTGCACACCGAAGCGGGCCTGCTGACAGCCGACAAGGTGGTGCTGGCGCTGGGCAGCCACAGCCCGCAACTGCTGGCGCCGGTGGGCATCCGCATCCCCGTCTACCCGGTGAAGGGTTACAGCATCACGGTGCCCATCACCGATGCGCAGTACGCGCCCGAGAGCACGATCATGGACGAGACCCACAAGGTGGCGGTCACGCGCCTGGGCGACCGCATCCGGGTGGGTGGCACCGCCGAACTGGCAGGTTATTCGCTGAACCTGCGTGAACCGCGCCGCGGCACGCTGAACCACGTCGTCACCGACCTGTTCCCGAAGGGTGGCGACGTCAGCAAAGCCACCTTCTGGTGCGGCCTGCGCCCGATGACCCCCGACGGCACGCCCATCGTCGGGCCCACGCCGGTGCAGAACCTGTTGCTGGCCACCGGCCACGGCACGCTGGGCTGGACCATGGCCTGCGGCACTGGGCGCGTGATTGCCGACCTGGTGTCGGGCAGGCAGCCGGACATCGACGTCAGCGGCCTGGCGATGTCGCGTTACCGCTGAGCGGTCCTGACCGGGCCATCAGCGCCGCGCTGGCGCTGGCCACCGCCGCCCAGTCTTCACCCATCGTCGTCAGCGTCGAGAACCTGACGGGGAACGGCACGCGCATCGAAGAGCTCGACCCGACCTTCGGCGACGCCGGTCCGGTCAGCGTGGATTGGGCGGCCGGCGGATCGGCCAACGAGTTGTGGCCTTGGCACAGCACCTTCTGGGCGAGTCTGTACCCGACCACCTCCCACCGCCTGTGGGAGACCTGCTCGGGCAAGGGCGGTGCGTACTGCTCGAAAGGCGCCACAACGGCGTGCCAGCTCGACATGCACGTGGCCAGCGGCTTCCGCCGCCGTGCCCGCACCGGCCACGCTGGCGCTGGTGGGGCTGGTGCTGGCTGCGGCGCCGGGATGGGTGAGGCGCCGCAAGCACTGAGCTGCGCCTTGGCCGGCCGGGGGGCTGCCTAGAATCGGTGCATGCCATCCATCAAACAGAACAACAGCTACGGCGAAGCCTCGATCCGCGTTCTGAAGGGCCTGGAGCCCGTCAAGCAGCGGCCGGGCATGTACACCCGCACCGACAACCCGCTGCACATCATTCAAGAGGTCATCGACAACGCGGCCGACGAAGCGCTGGCCGGCATCGGCCAGCGCATTGCCGTGACCTTGCACGCCGACGGCAGCGTCAGTGTCGACGACGACGGCCGCGGCATTCCCTTTGGCCTGCACCCCGAAGAAAGGGTGCCGGTGCTCGAGATCGTCTACACGCGGCTGCATGCCGGCGGCAAGTTCGACAAGGGTGCCGGCAGTGCCTACAGCTTCAGCGGCGGCCTGCACGGCGTGGGCGTGAGCGTGACCAACGCGCTGTCCAAGCGGCTGGCGGTGACGGTGTGGCGCGAAGGGCAGGTGGCCACGCTGGCCTTCGGTGGCGGTGACGTGATCGAGCCGCTGGCGCTGCGCAAGGCCACCGGCAGCGAACGCCGACACGGCACACGTGTGCAGGCCTGGCCCGACCCCAAGTACTTCGAAAGTGCGGAACTGCCGCGCCATGACCTGGTGCACCTGTTGCGCAGCAAGGCCGTGCTGATGCCGGGTGTGACGGTGACGCTGACGGTGGAAAAAACCGGCCGTCATGAAGAAGAGACCACGACCTGGAAGTACGAAAAGGGCCTGCGCGACTACCTGATGCAGAGCCTGGCCGCCGACCCGCTGATTCCGCTGTTCGAGGGCGAACAGTTCGCCACCGCCAACGAAACCGAGAACTTCGCCGAAGGCGAGGGCGCCAGCTGGTGCGTGGCGTTCACCGACGAAGGCAACACGCTGCGCGAGAGTTACGTCAACCTGATTCCCACCGTGGCCGGCGGCACCCACGAGTCCGGCCTGAAGGACGGATTGTTCGGCGCCATCAAGGGTTTCATCGACCTGCACAGCCTGCTGCCCAAGGGCGTGAAGCTGATGCCCGACGACGTGTTTTCGCGCGCCAGCTTCGTGCTGTCGGCCAAGGTGCTGGACCCGCAGTTCCAGGGCCAGATCAAGGAACGCCTGAACTCGCGTGACGCACTGCGGCTGGTCTCGGCCTACGTCAAGCCGGCGCTCGAACTGTGGCTGAACCAGCACGTCGAGCTGGGCAAGAAACTCGCCGAGCTGGTCATCCGCCAGGCGCAGACACGACAGCGGGCTTCGCAGAAGGTCGAGAAAAAACGCGGTTCGGGTGTGGCCGTGCTACCCGGCAAGTTGACCGACTGCGAAAGCCGCGACCTGCTGCACAACGAGGTCTTCCTGGTCGAAGGCGACAGCGCCGGCGGCAGCGCCAAGATGGGCCGCAACAAGGAAACCCAGGCCGTGTTGCCGCTGCGCGGCAAGGTGCTGAACACCTGGGAAGTGGAACGCGACCGGCTGTTTGCCAACACCGAGATCCACGACATCGCGGTGGCCATCGGCGTCGACCCGCACGGCCCCCACGACAAGGCCGACTTGAGCGGCCTGCGCTACGGCAAGGTCTGCATCCTGAGCGACGCCGATGTCGACGGCTCGCACATCCAGGTGCTGCTGCTGACGCTGTTCTTCCGCCACTTTCCGAAGCTGGTCGAAGCCGGCAACATCTACATCGCGCGCCCGCCGCTGTACCGCATCGACGCACCCGCACGCGGCAAACGCCCGGCGGCCAAGCTCTATGCGCTGGACGAAGGTGAACTGGAAGCGGCGCTGGACAAACTGCGCAAGGAAGGCGCACGCGACGGCAGCTGGAGCATCAGCCGCTTCAAGGGCCTGGGCGAGATGAACGCCGACCAGTTGTGGGAAACCACTCTCAACCCCGAGACACGTCGCCTGCTGCCGGTGGGTTGGCTGGGGGCAGGCAAGGAAAGTGGCTTCG
Source organism: Rubrivivax sp. (assembly GCA_030653385.1). GTDB lineage: Bacteria > Pseudomonadota > Gammaproteobacteria > Burkholderiales > Burkholderiaceae_C > Rubrivivax. Next base: position 123,184 of record JAURZM010000032.1, read on the forward strand.
AGACCACGGCCGCGGTGCTGACCAAGCTGATGGGCAAGGGCGAAGCCGCGTCGCGCCGCGAGCTGATGGAACTGCACGGCGACAGCGTGGAAGTGGATGTCTAGTCAAGTGCCGGCTGCGGCCCCGCTGCGACTGCGGCCGACGCTGCTGTCCGACCTGGACTTCGTGGCCGCCGTCGAAACCGACCAGCACAACCTGCCCTTCATCACACCTTGGGAACGCACGCAGCACGAAGGTGCGGTGCGTTTCCCGGACTTCCGCCATTTCATCGTCGAAGCCGGCAGCACGCACCCGCAGTGGGGCGAACGCGAGGGTTTTGTGATCCTGCAGGGCTGCCGCAACCCGCACCGAAGTGTCGAGCTCAAGCGCCTGGTGCTGCAGACCAAGGGCCAGGGCCTGGGCCGGCGCTGTGTGCGGCTGCTCAAGCAGATGGCCTTTCGCGACCTGCACGCCCACCGTTTCTGGCTCGACGTGAAGCTGCTGAACACGCCAGCGCTGGCGCTGTATGCCAGCGAAGGTTTTGTCGAAGAGGGCCGGCTGCGCGAAAGCGTGCGCATCAGCAGCGCGGGTGCCGATGGTTACGACAGCCTGGTGGTGATGAGCCTGCTCGACCGCGAGTACCAGGCTCGTGTGGCCCTGGGTCTGGAAGGCGGGCCCTAGGCCCTTGGTGGCCCGATCAGCCTGCCTTGTAGAAGATGTAGTCGGCCTGGTAGGTGACGATCTGCTGCTGGCCCACTGCCGCTGCATTGCACGGCATGGCCGGTGCCACGCCGCCCTGGGTGGCCACACGCTGGATGTAGCTGACGCCGGTCATCGCGCCCTGGCCCATCGCCGGGTTGGCCTTCACCAGCTGCAGCGGGATGTTGCCCATGCCGGCCGGGGCCACGGCCACCTGGGTGCCGGTGAGCTTGCTGCCGTCCATCGATGCCCAGGTGGCAGGCGGGCCGAGATAGCTGCCCACGGTTTTTCCGTTGCGGTCGTTCAGCGCCGCCTTCGGGCCGACAAACACCCATTCGTGTTCGCCCATGGCATGCGCCTTGGCGCGGCATTCGTAGGTGATCTCGCCCACACCGACGGTTTCCATGGCCACCTTGTGGCCCGCCGGCACCTGCACGGTGGCGGGCAGCATGTCCTGCTTGTACATGGGGTCGTCGAGGACATCGACGACATCGGTGTGCTGCTGCAGCCGGCCAGGGTGGCGATGGCGGCCATCGAAGCCAGGGTGGCGGTGCTCAGGGTGGTCTGCATGCGGGGCTCCCTGGGTTGGTCTTGACGAACCATCCCTACGCAGCTGCCGCCCCGGTGGTTGCACCGCGGCGCGCCAAACCCCCGTCAACTTCAGGCCTGAGGCAACTGATCGGCCGGCAGTGTCACCGCGATCACACAGCCACGCGGCGGCTGCAGCGCCACCGCCAGGCTGCCCCCCATGCGTTGCAGCAGCGTGCGCGCCATCGCCACGCCCAGCAGCTGCGTCAGCCGTTCGGCGCTGGCTGGTTTGTCGGCGTCGTGCAGCGGGGCCAGCAAGTCGTCCAGGCTGGCTGCGCCGCCGTCGGCGCGGTGATGGGCAATCTCGAAGTGCATCAAGCCGTCGCCGCCGCGGCGCGCCGCGACCTGCACTTCACCGCTGTCGGCGGCCGCCACCACGTCCTGCAGCAGGTGCAGCAGCGCCTGCTCGACACGGCGCGTGTCGCCGTGGGCGTAGCCCAGCTCGTCGCTCAGCTGCAGTTGCATCTGCAGGCCCTTGCGTTCAGCCGGCGCCTTGACCAGCTCGACGGTGCGCTGCAGCGTGTCGCCCACGTCGAAGGCTTCGCGCTGCAGTTCCAGCTGGCCGGCCTGCATGCGGCCCAGCAGCAGCACGTGTTCCACGGCTTCCTGCATGCCGCGTGTGCGCTCCAGGGCCTGCGACCAGGCACGGGCCACGGCGGCGTCCTGCGCACCGTGCACCCCTTGCTGACCGTTGGCGGTCTGTTGCAGCAGGGCCGACAGCGGCGCCCGCAGGCAGCGCGACAGCGTGGCCAGAAACTCGTTCAGCGAACGTTCGGCGCCGGCCTTGCGCTCGGTGGCGTCGGCCAGGCCTTGCGCACCCAGCTGCAGGCTTTCCTGCTGCTGCGCCAGCGTGGCGGCCAGGGTGCGCGCTTCGGTGTCGTCCTGCGCCACGCACACCAAGGTGCCGTCGTCGTGCGCCAGCTGTGCGCTCCAGCGCAGGTGCAGCAGGCTGCCGTCGGCGCGGCGCCAGCGGTGGGCCAGGGTCTGCGGCGCGGTGGCTGCGGCGTCCAGCGCACGTTCGGTTTTTCGCAGGTCGTCGGGCAGCAGGTGCTGGACCATCGGCGTGCCGGTCAGCGAAGCCTTGGGCTGGCCCAGCAGTTTTTCGAAGGCCGGGTTGATGCTTTGGATGCGGCCTTCGCGGTCGAGGAAAGCGATGGGCGCCAGCGACGATTCCATCAGACTGGCATGGGCCTGCAGCACACGGGCGCGCCCCTCGTGCTGCTGGCGGCGCTCACGGCGCAGCCGCTGCACCTGCGCCTTGGCGCGTTGGTTCTGCACCAGCGCGCCGATGGCAATGGCCAGCGACAGCAGCGTGGCCAGCAGCGTGAGCCGGGAGGTCCAGGCAGCGGCAGCGGCGGCTTGTGCACGGGCTGACAGCAGATGCGCGTCGGCGTGAGTCTGCAACCCGGTCAGCGCTCGCTGGATCTGTTCCTGCAGCCGGCGGTTGTCCACTGCCGCCACGGCGGCGGTCGTGCCGGCGGCCGTGCCGCGGTGGCGCAGGTCGGCGGCAGCCGCGAGCTGTTCGATGCGCTGCGCCAGCAGCGGCGCCAGCGCGATCAGCCGCGAGTACTGCGCCGGGTCGCCTGAGCTGAGCGCGCGCAGCTCTTCCAGCAGCGCCACTGCACGCGGGGCGGCTTGTGCCAGCGGCTCCAGCAAAGCCGGGTCGCCGGTGATGGCGTGGCCGCGCTGGCTGGCTTCGGCTGCCGCGGTGCTGCTGCGCAGTTCGGCCAGGCGGGTGAGTGCCTGCTGCGCGGACTCGGCACGCTGCCTGTCGTCGGCCAGGTTGGACTGGCTGAACTGCACCCAGCTGCCCAGCGCCAGCAACACCGCGCCCAGCACCAGCAGTGGCACCAGCTTCAGGTCCTGGCCGGGCCGCAGCCAGGCCGGCAAGCGGCGCAGCCAGGCCGCCTGAGTGGGCCGACGCGGCTTGGCAGTCGATTCGGTGGCACCAAACTGCGAGGGCAGAACCGAATTGAGCGGGGAATTCATGGCGTGGCGGCTGTCCTGGGCGGGGCGGGGCTTGCCGTCATTGTCGGCAGGGCAGGGGCCATCTGAAGTCACCAGCTGTGACGGGCTGCCGGCCCCGGGGCCGCCGTCGGCGAGAATTCCGCCCCTCCCGCGCTCTGCGCATCCGCCCCGGTTCCCACTCCCTTGCCCATGCCTGATCTGTTCGACCCCCCGCCGCCCGACGCGGCCGAGTCCCTCGACCTGGGCGACTACGCCCAGCGCGCCTACCTGGAATACGCGCTGTCCGTGGTGAAAGGGCGCGCGCTGCCCGATGTGTGTGACGGCAACAAGCCGGTGCAGCGGCGCATCCTGTATTCGATGCTGCGCATGGGCCTGGCGTTTGGCGCCAGTGGCGCGCCCAAACCCGTCAAGAGCGCGCGGGTGGTGGGCGACGTGCTGGGCAAGTACCACCCGCACGGCGACACGGCCGCCTACGACGCCATGGTGCGCATGGCGCAGAACTTCGCCCAGCGTTACCCGCTGATCGACGGCCAGGGCAACTTCGGCAGCCGCGACGGTGACGGTGCTGCCGCGATGCGTTACACCGAAGCCCGTCTCGCACCCATTGCCCGTCTCCTGCTGGACGAAATCGACGAAGGCACGGTCGACTTTCAGCCCAACTACGACGGCAGCGAACAGGAACCGCGCGTGCTGCCGGCGCGCCTGCCCTTTGTGCTGCTCAACGGCGCCAGCGGCATTGCCGTGGGCCTGGCCACCGAGGTGCCCAGCCACAACCTGCGCGAAGTGGCCGCAGCCAGCATTGCGCTGCTGAAAAACGACAAGCTCAGCGACGAGGATCTGTACGCACTGCTGCCCGCGCCAGACTTCCCCGGTGGCGGCCAGATCATCAGCCCCTCGGCCGACATCCGCGAGGCCTACCGCACCGGCCGCGGCAGCATCAAGGTGCGGGCGCGCTGGGTCATCGAAGAACTGGCGCGCGGCCAGTGGCAGCTGGTGGTCAACGAACTGCCGCCCGGCACCAGCACGCAGAAGGTGCTGGAAGAGATCGAGGAGCTGAGCAACCCCAAGGTCAAGGCCGGCAAGAAGGCGCTGCTGCAGGAACAGGTGCAGCTGAAGGCGGCGGTGCTGGCGGTGCTGGACGCGGTGCGCGACGAATCGAACAAGGACGCTGCCGTGCGCCTGGTGTTCGAACCGAAGAGCCGCGCGGTGGAACAGGCCGAGCTCATCACCACGCTGCTGGCGCACACCAGCCTGGAAAGCAGCGTGCCGATGAACCTGACCATGGTGGGCCTGGACGGCCGCCCGGTGGGCAAGGGACTGCGCCGCATCCTGCAGGAGTGGATCGACTTCCGGCTCATCACCGTCGAACGCCGCACGCGGCACCGTTTGCAGAAGGTGCTGGACCGCATCCATGTGCTCGAAGGCCGGCAGCTGGTGCTGCTCAACATCGACGAGGTGATCCGGATCATCCGCAACGCCGACGAGCCGAAGGCCGCGCTGATCGCACGTTTCAGGTTGAGCGACCGGCAGGCCGAGGACATCCTCGAAATCCGCCTGCGGCAACTGGCGCGGCTGGAAGCCATCAAGATCGAGCAGGAGCTGAAGGACCAGCGCGAACAGCAGGGCAAGCTGGAAGACATTCTGTCCAGCCCCACGGCGCTGAAGCGCACGGTGGTGCGCGAGATCGAAGCCGATGCCAAGGCGCACGGTGACGATCGCCGCACGCTGATCCAGGAAGAAAAAAAGGCGGTGGCCGAGATCCGCGTCGTCGACGAGCCGGTGACGGTGGTGGTGTCGATGAAGGGCTGGGTGCGTGCACTGAAGGGCCACGAGGTCGACGCCGCCACGCTGGCCTTCAAGCCCGGCGACGTGCTCTACGGCACCTTCACCTGCCGCAGTGTCGACACGCTGCTGGTCTTCGGCAGCGCCAACAAGGGCAGCGGCCGTGTCTACAGCGTGCCGGCTTCGGTGCTGCCCGGTGGGCGTGGTGACGGTGTGCCGATCACGACCTTGATCGACCTGGAACCCGGCAGCCAGATCGCGCACTACTTTGCCGGCGCCGCCGACTGCACGCTGCTGCTGGCCAACACCGGCGGCTTCGGCCTGCTGGCCAAGGCAGCCGACCTGCTGGGCCGCAACCGCGGCGGCAAGGCCTTCCTGACGCTGGACACCGGCCACCAGGTGCTGCCGCCGGTGGTGGTGGCACCGAACCATCGCCAGGTGGCCTGCCTGTCCATGGACGGCCGCCTGCTGGTGTTTGCGCTGGACGAGCTGAAGCTGCAAAGCAAGGGTGGCAAGGGCCTGACGCTGATGGACGTGGACGCCAAGGTGCCGCTGGTCAGCGTGGCCAGTTGTGGCGACTCCTTGTTGGTGCAAGGCAGCGGACGGGGTGGCAAGTCCAAGGAAGAACTGCTGAAAGCCACGGCGCTGGCTGCACACACCGGCAAACGCGCCCGCAAGGGGCACAAGGTGGACGGCCTGCAGAAAGCCTTGCGTGTGCTCGCCCCCTGAGGTGCCCTGACCACCCCCCTTGAAGCGGGGGGCTTGCAGCGGCCGTTACGTCACCCCTCGGTGGCCCGTGACTTGTGGCACTGCAAACAGGCCCCCCGTCTCGGGGTGGGACCTCGACTCAAGGAGGTGTGCACGCGGCCGATGTTCTTCAGACTGCTCACATCAGAAACCGGCGCGTTGGGCGACCGGTCGTGAGTCGAAAGAACAACATGAACCGATCCGTCCTTGCGACGTGTGCAGCCCTGGCCATGGCCACCTGCTCCCTGGCCAGCCAGGCTGCCGAAGTCACGCTCACCGGCTGGGCCTACGGCAGCGGCAACACCGTGGCGGCCAGCGGCCCCGGCATCGTGGCGGGCAGCTTCAGCGGCCAGGCCGGCGGATTCAGGGGTTCGCTGGGTGCGGCGGGTTCTTTCAACACCACGTCCTTCCTGACCTATTGCATCGAACTGGAAGAGAGCTTTTCCTTCAGCGCGAAGCCGATGACGGGGTACACCGTGGTAGCGGCTGCCAAGTACTTCAGTGACCGCCAGGACATCACCCCGAGCCGGCCCGACGGCAACCTGGTGGCCGAACGCCTGGGCCAGCTGATGACCTGGCTCAACGACGACCCGACACGTGTCGACACGGCCGCCGAGTCGACCGCGATGCAGCTGGCGGTGTGGAACATCGTCTACGACACCGACACTTCGCTGGTCAGCGCAGGTGCCTTCAGCGACAGCAGCAGCTACCGCACGCTGGCTTCGTCGATGCTCGAAGGTGCCAGCACGGTGGCCAGCCGCTACGACGTCTTTGCGCTGACGCGGGCGGGCAAGCAGGACTTCCTGATCACCACGCTGCGGGTGCCCGAACCCGGCAGCCTGGCGCTGGTGGGCCTGGCGCTGGCCGGACTGGGCCTGGCGCGCCGCCGCGCCTGAACCGAACCTGAACCCAGCTGGCCGCGTGTCAGCGCGGCCGGCGCAGAACCACGAAGCCCACTGCAGCCATGGCCACGAACAGGACCAGGCTGTAGAACTCGTAGGACACGCCGGCCAGCTTGACGGCCGCGTCGGCGCAACTGGCATAGGCAGCAAACACCTCGGGCCACAAACTGTCCAGGCCCAGGCCGCCGACGATGCGGTCGGCCAGTGTCAGCTTGCAGCTGGTGCTGCTGGCGGCCACGAAGTGCTGCCACAGGGCGGCGGCCACACCTCCCGCCGACAGCAGCAAGATCGCAATGGCGGCCACCTGCCGCGGAAACGCCGCGCGCAGCACCAGGCCCAGCAAGGCCACGATGGCGATGGCCACGAACACCACCCGTTGCAGCACGCACCAGGGGCAGGGCTGCATGTCGAAGACATGCTGCGACACCAGCGCGGCGCCCACGGCGCCCAGGCTCACCACCGCCGCCGTGAGCAGCAGCGCAGAAGCGCGCGGCATCAGTCCACTTCGGCGATGAGTTCGATCTCGACGCAGGCGCCCATCGGCAACTGCGCCACGCCAAACGCGCTGCGCGCGTGGGCACCCACCTCGGCACCGAACACGGCACCCAGCAGTTCGCTGCAGCCGTTGGTGACCAGATGGTGTTCGGTGAAGGTGGGTGTGCTGTTGACCAGGCTCAGCACCTTCACGATGCGCTTGACCTTGGCCAAGTCGCCCACGGCGGCTTGCAGCGTGCCCATCAGGTCGATGGCAATGGCGCGCGCGGCGGCCTTGCCTTCTTCGGTGGCCATCGTCAGGCCCAATTGGCCGACCCAGGCCTTGCCTTCGCGCTTGGCGATGTGGCCGCTGATGAAGACCAGCTTGCCCGTGCGCACAAAGGGCACGTAGGCGGCGGCGGGAATGGCCACGGGAGGCAGCGTGATGCCCAGTTCTTGCAGGCGGTCGGCAGGGGTCATGGGGAGTCCTTGGGCGCGGCCCGCAAGGGCCGGAAAACACGGCCCCGCAGGGGCCAGGAAAACTGACGCAGCATCCTACACTGGGGCCCATGACGGCAGGGGGAACGGGTCTGGCCCGCGCCTGGGCAGCGCTGGGCCTGGCCTGGCTGCTGGGCTGCGCCCTGCAACTGCAGATGTCCGCCCTGTGGCCCGCCTGGTGGTTGTGGCTGCTGCTCAGCAAGGCGGCGGTGCTGGCCCTCGTGGCTTGGCGCTGGCGTCAGTCGACGGCTGGTCTGCTGCTCCTGAGCCTGGCCGCCCTGGCGCTGGGTTTTGCCAGCACCCACGGGCGTGCCAGCTGGCGTTTGGCCGATGCCCTGCCGCCGTCACTGGAAGGCCAGGACCTGGTGCTGACCGGCCGTGTGGCTTCCTTGCCGCGCGAGGGGCCCGACGGCGTGCGCTTCAACTTCGCGGTGGACAGCGCGCAGCTGCGCGGCCAGCCGGTTGCCGTGCCGCCCTTGCTGTCGCTGGGTTGGTACCGCGGCTTCGACGAAGACACGGTGCTGGGCGGCCCGGCGCAGGCGGTTCGGGCCGGCCAGCAGTGGCGCCTGACGGCCCGTCTGCGCCAGCCGCACGGCGCCTTCAACCCGCATGGCTTCGATCTGGAGCTGTGGCTTTTCGACCAGGGCGTGCGTGCCACCGGCTACGTGCGGTCCCGCCCGGGGGACGAGGCCGTGCTGCTGGCCGCACAAGCCGGCCACCGCATCGAAGCCGCACGGCAGGACTGGCGGGCGGCCATCAACAGCCGTGTCAGCGACCCCGCGGCGGCTGGTGTGCTGGCGGCGTTGGCGGTGGGTGACCAGGCGGCCATCGAAAGGGCCGACTGGGACACCTTTCGCAGCACCGGCGTGGCGCACCTGATGGCCATCTCGGGCCTGCACGTGACCATGTTCGCCTGGCTGGCCGGGCTGCTGATCGGCCGCCTGTGGCGGCTGCAGCCGCGCCTGCTGCTGGCCTGTCCAGCGCCCACCGCTGCGCGCTGGGGCGGTCTGCTGGCGGCAGTGGGCTATGCGCTGCTGGCCGGCTGGGGCGTGCCGGCGCAGCGCACGGTGTGGATGATCGCCGCCGTGGTGCTGCTGCGCCAGGCCGGTGTGCGCTGGCCGCTGCCGGCGGTGCTGCTGGCGGCGGCCGTGGTGGTGACGGTGATCGACCCCTGGGCGCTGCTGCAGCCGGGCTTCTGGTTGTCTTTCGTGGCGGTGGCGCTGCTGGTGGTGTCGGAACCGGTGCAGGCGTCGTCTCCACGCGACCTGTCGCGCCTGCAGCGCGCCTGGGCCACCGTGCGCGGTGGCGTGCGCACCCAGGCGGTGGCCACGGCCGGGCTGGCGCCGCTGTCGCTGCTGTTTTTCCAGCAGATCTCGCTGGTGGGTTTTGCCGCCAACCTGGTGGCCATTCCGGTGGTCACCTTGCTGATCACACCGCTGGCCCTGCTGGGCTTGCTGCTGCCACCCTTGTGGGGCCTGGCGGCCTGGCTGGTGCAGATGCTGACGCTGCTGCTGCAGGCGCTGGCGGGGCTGCCGTTGGCGGTTTGGCAGGCGGCAGCGGCGCCACCCTGGGCCGTGGCCTGTGGCCTGTTGGCCGGAGCCTTGGCCGTGCTGCCCTTGCCCTGGCGCCTGCGCGCGCTGGCCTTGCCGCTGATGTTGCCGCTGCTGGCCCCGGCCGTGGCTCGCCCGCCGCCGGGCAGCTTCGAGGCCGTGGTGGTGGACGTCGGGCAGGGCACCGCGGTGCTGGTGCGCACGCACGGCCACCTGCTGGTCTACGACACCGGCCCGGTGTATTCGCGTGAAACCGACGCCGGTGTGCGGGTGCTGCTGCCGCTGCTGCAAGCACGAGGCGAGCGCCAGATCGACCACCTGATGCTGAGCCACCGCGACGCCGACCACGTGGGTGGCGCCGCCACCCTGATGCGGGCCTTGCCGGTGCGGGCACTGAGCTCTTCACTCGAAGCGGGCCACCCTCTGCTGACACATCTGCCGCGGGGCGCTGCGGTCGCGGCGCCGCACACGGCATGCCAGACCGGCCAGTCCTGGACCTGGGACGGTGTGCGTTTCGAGGTGCTGCACCCCTTGCCCGACGACCTGGCGCAGCCTTCGGCGCGCAGCAACACGCTGAGTTGCGTGCTGCGCGTTCAGCGTGTGGACGGGCAGGGCAGCAGCCTGCTGCTGACCGGCGACATCGAAGCCGCACAGGAAGCCGCGCTGGTGCGGCGTGCTGGCGATGCGCTGCGCAGCACCGTGCTGCTGGTGCCGCACCACGGCAGCCGAACCTCGTCCACGGCCAGCTTCCTGGACGCCGTGGCGCCAAGCGTGGCGCTGGTGCAGGCCGGTTACCGCAGCCGCTTCGGGCACCCCGCGCCAGACGTGGTGGCGCGCTACCGGTCACGGGGCATTGCCGTGCAGCGCAGCGACCGCTGCGGCGCGTGGACGCTGCCGGCTGCCGGCCCGGCCTTCTGCCAACGCGAAGAGGGCCGCCGGTACTGGCATCATCCAGGCCAGACCGCCGTGCCCTGAGTTGGTGGCCCGCTGCTTGCAAGCTCCAGGCAAACGACCCCAACCGGCGCCACTGCCGCACCCTCCAGGAGCCCCGCCCCGTGTCCATCCATGTCGCGCTGAACCACGTCACCCACTACCGCTACGACCGGCGGGTGAACCTGTCGCCGCAAGTGGTTCGCCTGCGCCCGGCGCCCCATTGCCGCACCCGCATCCTGAGTTACTCGCTGCGGGTCGAGCCGACCACCCACTTCATCAACTGGATGCAGGACCCGTTTGCCAACCACCTGGCGCGGCTGGTCTTCCCCGAGCCGACCCGCGAGTTCAAGGTCACGGTGGACCTGGTGGCCGAGATGTCGGTGCTGAACCCCTTCGACTTTTTCCTGGAGCCCGAGGCCGAGCAGTTCCCTTTCACCTACAGCGAAGAAGCTGCACGCGACCTGGCGCCTTACATGGTGAAAGGGCCGCTGACACCGAAGTTCAAGGCCTTCGTCGACAGCATCCCGCTCAAGCCGATGCACACCAACGACTTCATCGTCAGCATCAACCAGCGGCTGCAGCACGACATCCAGTACCTGATCCGCATGGAGCCGGGTGTGCAGACGCCCGAGGTCACGTTGACGAATGGCAGTGGCTCGTGCCGCGACACCGGCTGGCTGCTGGTGCAGACGCTGCGCCACCTGGGCCTGGCGGCACGTTTTGTGTCGGGTTACCTGATCCAGCTGAAGCCCGACGTGAAGTCGCTCGACGGCCCCAGCGGCGCGGAAGTCGACTTCACCGACCTGCACGCCTGGTGCGAGGTTTTCCTGCCCGGCGCCGGCTGGATCGGCCTGGACCCCACCAGCGGCCTGCTGGCCGGCGAGGGCCACATTCCGGTGGCCTGCACACCCGAGCCCAGCACGGCAGCGCCGATCAGCGGCGCGGTGGACGAAAGCGAAGTCGAGTTTTCGCACCACATGGAAGTCACGCGCATCCACGAGTCGCCGCGTGTGACCTTGCCCTACACCGACGAACAGTGGGAACGCATCGTGCAGCTCGGCCACGAGGTGGACGGCCAGCTGCGCCAGGGCGACGTGCGCCTGACGATGGGCGGTGAGCCCACCTTCGTGGCCGTGGGTGACCGCGATGCCGGTGAATGGAACACCGACGCGCTGGGCCCCACCAAACGCGGCCTGGCCACCGAGCTGGTGCATCGCCTGCGCGCGAAATACGGGCAGGGCGGTTTCCTGCATTTCGGCCAGGGCAAGTGGTACCCGGGCGAACAGCTGCCGCGCTGGGCGCTGACCATCGGCTGGCGGGCCGACGGCCAGCCCATCTGGCACGACCCCTCGCTGTTTGCCGACGAGCGCGACACCCACCGCTACACCGCCGACGATGCCAAGACCTTCGTGCACACGCTGACGAAGCGCCTGGGCCTGGACCCGAGCTTCGTGTTGCCGGGGTACGAAGACACCTGGTACTACCTGTGGCGCGAGCGCCGCCTGCCGGTGAACGTCGACCCTTTCGACGCGCGGCTCGACGACGAACTCGAACGGGCCCGCTTGCGCCGGGTGTTCACGCAGGGCCTCGACGCCACGGTGGGTTACCTGCTGCCGCTGAAGCGTGAATGGCAGGTCGGCACCGCCGGCCCGGCCTGGATGACGGGCCCCTGGTTCCTGCGTGACGAACGCCTGTACCTGATGCCGGGTGATTCGCCCATGGGTTACCGCCTGCCGCTGGATTCCACGCCTTGGGCTGCCACGGCGGACCGGCCGGTGATGGTGGAGCACGACCCGTTTGCGTCGCTGAACGAACTGCCGCCAGCGGCGGCACTGCGCATGCAGCAGCCGGTGGCGGGGCGCCCCTCAGCCCAGCCCTCTCCCCGGGGGGGAGAGGGAGCAACACCGGCCGGCTGGACGGACCCCGGCATTCCCCCTCTCCCGCGCGCGGGAGAGGGCTGGGGTGAGGGTGCATCCGGCGCCTCGATGTTCGTGGCCGGCGCAGGTGCTCCACGCATGGGCATGGTCGGCAGCGGCACATCGCACGACCCGGTGCAGCCCTCCGTCCGCAACCCGCTGGCGACACCCGGCCGCTTCGAATCGGCGGGTGAAGTGACGCGCACGGCCCTGTGTGTCGAGGTGCGTGACCCGCAACGGGGCAACGGCCCCAAGGCCGAACGTGCGGCCGAGATCAAAAACGGCGGCAAGTCGGGTGTGTTGTACGTGTTCCTGCCGCCACTGAAGTTCCTGGAGGACTACCTGGAACTGGTCGCAGCCGTGGAAGCCACGGCGGCCGAGTTGCAGATGAAGGTGGTGCTGGAAGGGTATCCGCCGCCGCGCGACCCGCGTCTGAAAACGCTGGCCGTCACACCCGACCCGGGTGTCATCGAAGTCAACATCCACCCCGCCACCAGCTGGGACGAACTGGTCGACCACACCGAATTCCTGTACGACGCGGCGCACCAGACGCGCCTGAGCACCGAGAAGTTCATGCTCGACGGCCGCCACACCGGCACTGGCGGTGGCAACCACTTCGTGCTGGGCGGCGCCACGCCGGCCGACAGCCCTTTCCTGCGCCGGCCCGACCTGCTGTCCAGCCTGATCACCTACTGGCACAACCACCCGAGCCTGAGCTACCTGTTCAGCGGCATGTTCATCGGCCCCACCAGCCAGGCGCCGCGTTTCGACGAAGCACGCGGCGACCAGGTCTACGAGGTGGAAATCGGTCTCAACGAACTCGACCGCCAGATGGGCCTGTACGGCCAGTGCCCGCCCTGGCTGGTGGACCGCACGCTGCGCAACCTGCTGATCGACGTCACCGGCAACACCCACCGCAGCGAGTTCTGCATCGACAAGCTGTATTCGCCCGACGGCCCCACCGGCCGCCTGGGCCTGCTGGAACTGCGTGCCTTCGAGATGCCGCCGCATGCGCGCATGAGCCTGGCGCAGCAGCTGCTGCTGCGCTCACTGGTGGCCTGGTTCTGGAAAACACCGTACAAGGGCCACGGCAACACGCGCCTGACCCGCTGGGGCACCGGCCTGCACGACCGCTTCATGTTGCCCACCTTCGTGCAGATGGACTTCGACGACGTCATGGCCGAGCTGCGCGAAGCCGGTTTTGCCTTCGACAGCGCCTGGTTCGCGCCGCACTTTGCCTTCCGCTTCCCGCTGGTGGGGCAGGTCGCCGCGGGCGGGCTCGAGCTCACGCTGCGCACGGCGCTGGAGCCCTGGCACGTGATGGGCGAAGAAGGTGCACCGGGCGGCACGGCACGTTACGTCGACTCGTCACTGGAACGGCTGGAGGTCAAGGTCACGGGCCTCAACGACAACCGCCACGTCGTCACGGCCAATGGCCGCCCGGTGCCGCTGCAGCCCACCGGGCGCATGGGCGAATACGTCGGCGGCGTGCGTTACCGCGCCTGGCAGCCGCCGTCGGCGCTGCACCCCACCATCCTGTCGCACGCACCGCTGACCTTCGACGTGGTCGACCGCTGGCACCAGCGCAGCCTGGGCGGCTGCCGCTACCACGTGGCGCACCCGGGCGGCCGCAGCTACGAGGTGTTCCCGGTCAATGCCTACGAAGCCGAAAGCCGCCGCCTGGCGCGTTTCTTCCGCTTCGGCCACACACCGGGACGGGTGGATGTGCAGCCGGCGACGGCAAGCCTCGAGTTGCCGTTCACGCTGGACCTGCGTCGATAGATGGTGCCCCCAAGCTCGCTGGCGCTCGCTACCCCCCAAGGGGGCCGTCCCGCGACGGCCCGGCGGAGCCGGTTCCGTGCGGGGAAGCTTGGTCATGTGGGGCCCTTGGGTGGCTGACGTGCCTACTCAGTCCCAGTCCCAGGGCTCGCTGCCTTTCGAGACCAGCGCGCCAGCCACGGGCGCGGCGGCGCATGCGCTGGCGGCGCGTGCGATGCCGGCGGAAACCGGTGTCTGGGACGAACTGCGCGGCGCTGCGCAGGCGCTGCGGCCGCCGTGGCAGGCCTTCGCCCACAGCCTGCCCGCGCCGGCGGGTGGCATGGACCTGGTCGATGACCTGAACCGGCGGGTCGGCCAGGTCGAACAGCGCATCCGCCTGGACGGTGTCACGCACAACGTCTTCACCGACGCACCCGACGGCGGCGTGGCCACCCGGCCCTGGTCACTGGAACTGCTGCCGCACTTGATCGAAGCCGCCGACTGGAAGGCCATCGAAGCCGGCGTGCAGCAGCGGGCTGAACTGCTGGAACAGGTGCTGGAAGACCTGTACGGCCCGCAGAAACTGCTGCACGAAGGCCTGCTGCCACCGGCGCTGCTGCTGCGCCACCCGGGCTGGCTGCGGCCGATGATCGGCGTGCGGCCGGCCGGTGGCCAGCGGCTGATGATCGTGGCCTTCGACCTGGCGCGTGGCCCCGACGGCCGATGGTGGCAGGTGGCGCAACGCACGCAGGGCCCGTCGGGCCTGGGTTATGTGCTGCACAACCGCCTGGTCATCGCGCGCCAGTTCCCCGATGCCTTCCGCGACCTGCACGTGCAGCGCATCGCCAGCAGCTACCGCCGCCTGCTGGACGCGCTGGAAGAGCGCGCCGCCGAAGTGGCCGGTGGCCAGACGCCGCGGGTGGTGCTGTTGACGCCGGGCCCCTACGCTGAAACCTATTTCGAACACGCCTACCTGGCGCGTTACCTGGGCCTGCCGCTGGTCGAAGGCGGCGACCTGACGGTGCGCGGCGAACGCCTGTACCTGAAAACCGTGGAAGGCCTCGAACCCGTGCACGGTGTGCTGCGCCGGCTGGACGACGACTGGTGCGACCCCCTGGAACTGCGCCCCGACAGTGCGCTGGGCGTGCCGGGCCTGCTGCAGGCCGCGCGCAGCGGCCATGTGGTGATGGCCAATGCACTGGGCAGTGCCTTCCTGGAGTCCCCCGCGATCCAGGGTTTCCTGCCCGCCATCGCGCAGCGGCTGACGGGCGAGTCGCTGTCGCTGCCGGCACTGCCGACCTGGTGGTGTGGCGAAGCGGCGGCCTGGCGCGATGTGCGCGAGCACCTGGACAACAAGATCCTGCGCAGCACGTTTCCCCGCGAGGGCCGGACCTCGCGCACGATGGAAAAGGGCCGCGAGCCGCAGGACGAAGCGGTGCACGACGACCCCGATGCCTGGACCGTGCAGGGGCGCCTGCGTTTTTCGCGCGCACCCATCTGGGGCGGTGGTGCGGTCACGCCGCGCCCGGCGATGGTGCGTGTCTATGCCATCGCCGAAGGCAAGGGGCGCTGGCACGTGCTGCCCGGGGGCATGACCCGTGTCGCTCAGCGCGAAGACGCCAGCATCAGCATGCAGCGTGGCGGCAGCAGCCTGGACACCTGGGTGCTGACCGATGGCCCGGTGGACAGCTTTTCGATGCTGCCGCAGCGCCTGCAGGTGGACGACATCCTGCAGCGCCGCCGCCCGGTGAGCAGCCGCACTGGGGAAAACCTGTTCTGGCTGGGTCGTTACACCGAACGCACCGAACAGCTGGTGCGCCTGGCCAAGGCCACGCTGATGTTGATCGACGCCGACGCCGAAGCGCCGGCGCCGCTGCGCCTGGCGCTGTCCACACTGGCCGTGCAGACCGGGCTGGCGCCGCACGGTGTGCCCACGCTGGTGAAGTCGGCTCGGCATTTCGAACGCGCGGTGCTGGCCGCGCTGGGCGACGTCAAGGGCGGTGTCAGCATCGCCTACAACCTGGTGGCGCTGGAACGCTCGGCGCAGGGCCTGCGTGAACGCCTGTCGTCGGAACAGTGGGGCCTGATCCGCAGCATGGGCGAGTCCTTCGCCCGTGCGGTCGTTGCCCCGGCGGGTGAACTGCCGACACTGCCGCAGGTGCTGCCGGCGCTGGACCGCCTGGCGCTGCAGCTGGCCGCGGTGACCGGCGCGCAGACCGACCGCATGACCCGCGACCACGGCTGGCGACTCTTGACCGTGGGCCGCCTGCTCGAACGGCTGCACGGCCTGACGCTGCGCATGGAGGCCTTCGTCGATGCCGGCGCGCTGGGCACCGTCAACGGTGTCGAGCTGCTGCTCGAGCTGTTCGACAGCCTGATCACCTTCCGCGCCCGCTACCAGCGCCACGAAGACCTGCTGGCGGTGACCGACCTGCTGGTGCTGGACAGCGCCAACCCACGCGCTTTTGCCGGTGTGCTGCGCCGCCTGCGCACCGAACTGACCAAGCTGCCTGGCTTGGCCGAAGACCTGCAAGACCTGTTGACGCTGCTGCCGGCCGAAGGGGCCGGGCTGACGCTGGAGTCTCTGCGCGATGTCGATGACGCCGACCTGGCACAACGCCTGAACGAACTGGCGCTGGGCCTGGGTGACGCCGCAGCCGCGCTGGCCGACCGCATCAGCGCCCGTTACTTCACGCTGGCCCAGGGTGCCGATCAAAGGGTTTGAGGATGGAGCTGGAGGTCGTTCACGAAACGCGTTATGCCTACACCGCCCCGGTGTCGCTGGCGCACCACCTGGCGCACCTGCAGCCGCTGCAGGACGCGCACCAGCAGCTGCTGGCCTTCGACATGGCCATCGAACCGGCGGCGGCGCAGGCCAGCGACAGCCTGGACGCGATGGGCAACAGCCAGCGCCACTTCAGTCTGGTGCAGCCCCACGAGGCGCTGACCGTGCGCGCCAGCAGCCGGGTGCGTCTGCAGCCGCGTTTCCTGGGGCTGGCGCCAGAGACTTCTGCGCCCTGGGCCGACGTGGCCGCCAGCCTGCGTTATGTCGCCCAGGCGCACTACGAAGCGGCGCTCGAATACGCACTGCCGTCGCCCTACGTGCCACGCCTGAAGGCGCTGCGTGACTACGGCACGGCCAGCCTCTCGGCGGGCCGCCCGCTGGCGGCCGCGGCCATCGAATTGATGCAACGCATCCACGCCGACTTCAGATACCAAAGCCTGAGCACCGAGGTCGACACGCCGCTCGCCCAGGTGCTGCTGCAGCGGCGTGGTGTGTGCCAGGACTTCGCGCACCTGATGGCCGGCGTCTTGCGCATGTGGGGCCTGCCGGCGCGTTACGTCAGCGGTTACCTGCTGACCCACGCGCCGGGCGCAGAAGGCCCCGAGGCGGCCGATGATCTGCAGGCCGACGCAGGTCAGCCGATGCTGGGCGCCGACGCGTCTCACGCCTGGGTGCAGGTCTGGTGCCCGGGCACCACCGGCGTGCCCGCCGACGGTTGGCTGGACCTGGACCCCACCAACAACATCGTGCCTGGCGTCGGGCACGTGCGTGTGGCCGTGGGCCGCGACTTTGGCGACGTCACGCCCTTGCGGGGGGTGATCCGTGGCGGTGGCCACCACACCCTGACGGTGGGTGTCAGCACCCGCCGCCTGGCCGGGGGTGATACCCCTGCCGCCCGGGAACACGAGTTGCTACAGTGAACCGCATGGAGAGCGTCCCATCATGAAGTCGGCCTTCGACGAAATGCACACCCTCGACAAGGGTGTGCGCCAGCACTACGGCACCTACGGCGATTGGCTGAAGGGCCAGCCCGGCGAAACGATGCGGGCCCGCCGTCATGAGGCCGAAATGATCTTCCGCCGGGTCGGCATCACCTTTGCGGTCTACGGCGCCAAGGACGAAGACGGCTCGGGCACCGAACGGCTGATTCCTTTTGACCTGATCCCGCGGGTCATTCCCAAGCAGGAATGGACCAGCATGCACGCCGGCTTGCGCCAGCGCGTGACGGCACTGAACCGCTTCATCGAAGACGTCTACCACGGGCAGGAAATCCTGAAAGCCGGCATCGTGCCGGCCGAGCAGGTGCTGAACAACGCGCAGTTCCGCAAGGAAATGATGGGCGTGAACGTGCCCGGCGGTGTGTATTCGCACATCTCGGGCATCGACATCGTGCGCGCTGGCAACCCCGACGGCAGTGGTGCCTACTACGTGCTCGAAGACAACCTGCGTGTGCCCAGCGGCGTGAGCTACATGCTGGAAAACCGCAAGATGATGATGCGGCTGTTCCCCGACCTGTTCAGCATCCACCGCGTGGCGCCGGTCGAACACTACCCCGACCTGCTGCTGGAAACGCTGCGTGCGGTGGCGCCGGCCGGTGTCAGCGAACCCACCGTCGTGGTGCTGACACCCGGCATGTACAACAGCGCCTACTTCGAACACGCCTTCCTGGCCCAGCAGATGGGCGTGGAACTGGTCGAGGGCCAGGACCTGGTGGTCAAGGAAGGTTTTGTGTACATGCGCACCACGCAGGGCCCCAAGCGTGTGGACGTGATCTACCGCCGTGTCGACGACGACTTCCTGGACCCGCTGGCCTTCCGGCCCGACAGCACGCTGGGCTGCGCCGGCCTGCTGGATGTCTACCGCGCCGGGAACATCACGCTGTCCAACGCCATCGGCACCGGCATTGCCGACGACAAGAGCATCTACCCCTACGTGCCCAAGATGATCGAGTTCTACCTGGGCGAAAAACCGATCCTGAACAACGTGCCCACCTACCTGTGCCGCGAAGCCAAGGACCTGCAGTTCGTGCTGGACCACATGCACGAACTGGTGGTGAAGGAAGTGCACGGTGCGGGCGGTTACGGCATGCTGGTGGGCCCGGCCGCGACCAAGGCCGAGATTGTCGAGTTCAGTGCCGTGGTGAGGGCCAACCCGGCCAACTACATCGCGCAACCGACCTTGAGCCTGTCCACCTGCCCGACCTATGTGGAAAGTGGCATCGCGCCGCGCCACATCGACCTGCGGCCCTATGTGCTGTCGTCCGGCAAGGACGTGCATACCGTGCCCGGTGGCCTGACCCGTGTGGCGCTGAAGGAAGGTTCGCTGGTGGTGAATTCCTCGCAGGGTGGTGGCACAAAGGACACTTGGGTTCTCGAAGACTGAAATGGGGCCCCCAAGCTCGCTGTCGCTCGCTACCCCCCAAGGGGGCCGTCCGCCAGCGGCCCGGCGAAGCCGGTTCCGCGGCGGGAAGCTTGGTCATTGGATTCGTGGAGATTGACGATGTTGTCTAGAACTGCCGACCACCTGTTCTGGATGGCCCGCTACATGGAGCGCGCCGAGAACACCGCGCGCATGCTCGACGTCAATTACCAGACGTCCTTGCTGCCGCAAAGCACCGACATGGCGCTGCAGGGCTGGAGCGGCCTGCTGTCGATCAGCGAGCTGACCTGGGGCTTTTCCAAGAAGTACAAGGAAGTCAGCCCACGCAGCGTGATGGACTTCATGGTGCGCGACGAGACCA
Organism: Rubrivivax sp.; assembly: GCA_030653385.1. Lineage (GTDB taxonomy): Bacteria > Pseudomonadota > Gammaproteobacteria > Burkholderiales > Burkholderiaceae_C > Rubrivivax. The sequence goes on from JAURZM010000032.1 coordinate 142,503, forward strand.
ACAGCAGCAGCATCGTGGCCTGCCTGCGCGCGGCGCGCGAAAACGCGCGTGCCGTGCGCGGCGCGCTAACCACCGAAGTGTGGGAAACGCAGAACCAGACCTGGCTCGAGTTCAACCGCATGCTCAAGGGCGGCGCCTTCGAACGCGACCCGGCCAGCTTTTTCGAGTGGGTCAAGTTCCGCAGCCACCTGAGCCGTGGTGTGACGGTGGGTACCATGCTGCAGGACGAAGCGCTGTACTTCCTGCGTATCGGCACCTTCCTGGAACGTGCCGACAACACCGCGCGGCTCTTGGACGTCAAGTTCCAGGCCCTGAACGGTGGCGACTACTTCGGCCCCGACGCCAGCAAGCTGCAGGAAGAGGTGGACTTCTACCACTGGAGCGCGATCTTGCGCTCGGTCTCGGGCTTCGAGATCTACCGCAAGGTCTACCGCAACGTGATCCACCCCGAGAAGGTGGCCGAGCTGCTGATCCTGCGCCCCGACATGCCCCGTTCCCTGGCCGCCTGCATGAACGAAGCGGTGGCCAACCTGGCGCTGGTGGCCAACCAGCAGAGCAGCGAAACGCTGCGCCGTGCCGGCCGCCTGAAAAGCGACCTGCGCTACGGCCGTATCGACGAGATCCTGGCCACCGGGCTGCACGCCTACCTGACGCAGTTCCTGGACCGAGTGAATGACCTGGGCGTGGGCATCAGCCGCGACTTCCTGGTGCCGATGGCGGCTTGATGGCTGCTTGATGCCAACTTGACGGCCTGGGGGTCGTCGGGCATGGGCCGCGCCCCTATGATGGATCGCATGTCTTTGCGAGCCTGGCTGCCCATGATTCTGCTGTCTGCCGCCACCGCGGCCGCTCTCGCGGCGCCGCCCGTGGCGCCCACCGTCCACCATGTCGTCAAGGGCCCGCACGGCGAGCGTGTCGACGAATACCACTGGCTGCGCGACGACGACCCCAAGGTCAAGCGCGCGGAGATCCTGCGCCACCTGGAAGCCGAAAACGCCCACACGCAGGCCGTGATGGCGCCGTTGCAGGGGCTGCAGGACAAGCTGGTGGCCGAGATGCGCAGCCGCATCCAGGAAAACGACAGCACACCCCCGGCCTACGACGGCGGTTTCTGGATCTGGCGTCAATTCAAGGCCGGTGGTGAGTACCCCTTGCTCTACCGCCAGCGTGGCAACCGCGAAAGGCCCGACCCGCGTGCACCGCGCGAGCTGGTGCTGGACCAGAACGCTCAGGCTGCAGGCCACGGCTACTACAGCGTGGGCGCTCATGCCTTCAGCCCGAATGGCCGCCTGCTGGCCTGGACCGAAGACACCGGCGGCCGCCGCATCCACACCTTGCGCGTGCGAGATCTGCTCACCGGCCAGGACCTGGCCGAGTCCATCGACGGTGTGCTCGAAGACATCGCCTGGGCTGCCGACAGCCGCACGCTGTTCTATATCCGGCAAGACCCGGTCACGCTGCAAAGCGGCCCGGTCTACCGGCACCGCCTGGGCACGCCAGCGGCGGCCGATGCGCTGGTCTTCGACGAAGCGGACAAGACCTTGTTCGTGGGCCTGGGCCACAGCGTTTCGCGCCGCTACGTCTTGATCACCATTGGCGGCGCAGACACCACCGAAACACGTGCCATCGACGCACGCCGGCCGCTGACGCAGCCGCGTGTGGTGCTGGTGCGGCGCGACAAGGTGCGCCACACGGCGGACCACCTGCACGGCCGCTGGGTCATCCAGACCAACGAAGGCGCGCCCAACTTCAAGCTCGTGGCGGCACCCCAGCAAACGCCCGACGACCGCCGCCGCTGGAAGACGCTGGTGCCGGGTCGTGAGCAGGCCACGATCGAAGCGTTTGCACTGCTCAAGGCCGGCTTGGCGGTGCAGGAAAGGGTGGATGCCGACTCCCAGGTGCGCCTGCTGCAAGCCGGCCGCTGGACCCCGGTGGCCGCCCAGCCTGCGCACACGGTGGAACTGGGCAGCAACCCCGACCCCGACGCCGCCCACCTGCGCTTTCGCATCAGCTCGATGGTGCAACCCGACGCCACCTGGGACTTGCACCTGGCCAGTGGCCGGCGCCTGCTGCGCAAGCAGCGCAGCGTGCCTGGCTACGACGCAGCCGCCTACGACACCCGCCGCTTGTGGGCCGAAGCGCGTGACGGCCAACGTGTGCCGGTGACGCTGGCCTGGCGGCGTGACAAGGCCAGTGCCAACGGCCAGGCGCCGCTGTACATCCTGGGCTATGGCGCCTACGGCATGTCCTACGACGCCGAGTTTTCGGCCCAGCGCGTGAGCCTGCTCGACCGCGGCGTGGTGGTGGCCATCGCCCACGTGCGGGGCGGCGCAGAACTGGGCCAGGCCTGGTACGAAGCCGGTCGCCTGATGAACAAGAAAAACACCTTCAACGATTTCATCGACGCCACCGACGCCTTGGTGAAAGCCGGCTGGGGCGCCGCCGACCGGGTGTTTGCCGCCGGCGGTTCTGCGGGTGGCCTGCTGATGGGCGTGGTGGCCAACGAAGCGCCGCAGAAGTACCGCGGCATCGTGATGGACGTGCCCTTTGTCGACGTCATCAGCACCATGCTCGACGAGACCATTCCGCTGACGGCCAATGAATGGACGCAGTGGGGCGACCCGCGGGAAAAGGCGGCACACGACTACATGCTGTCCTACTCGCCCTACGACCAGTTGCGTGCGCAGGCCTACCCGGCAATGCTCGTGACCACCGGCCTGTGGGACTCGCAGGTGCAGTACTTCGAACCCGCCAAGTACGTGGCCCGCCTGCGCACCCTGAAGACCGACAACAACCCGCTGCTGCTGGCGGTGAACATGAGCGCCGGCCACGGCGGTGCGTCGGGCCGGTTCTCTTCGCTGGCGGAGTACGCGCGCGAGTACGCGTTTGTGCTGGATGTGGCCGGCCTGCAGCAGTAGGCCGGCTCAGCGGCGGGCCGCACGCGCCTGCGCGACGGCAGCCGCCAGCTCGATCACCGCCAGTGCGTAGTAACTGCTCCAGTTGTAGCGGGTCACGACGTAGAAGTTCTGCGTGCCGGCCACGTAGCTGGGCGCGGCGTCGCCGTTTTGCAGTTCCACCAGCGCCAGCGGGCCGCTGTGCGCGCGGCCGGCTTCGTCTAGCACGGCGCCACGCTGGGCGAACTGCTCGGCGCTGAAGGTGGGCACGATGTCGGGGCCCAGCAAGGCAGCGCGGTCGACGCTGTCGACCGGCACCGCCACGCCGAAGTGCGTGGGCATGTCGCGCTGCCAGCCGAAGCTGGCCAGGTAGTGCGCCACGCTGCCCACGGCGTCGGCGCTGTTGTTGTGGATCTGCACATGGCCGTCGCCGTCCATGTCCACCGCCCAGCGGTTCACGCTGCCGGGCATGAACTGCGGCAGCCCCATCGCGCCGGCGTAGGACCCTTTGATCGACAGCGGGTCGGTGCCTTCGCGGTGGCACATCACGAGGTATTCCTCCAACTGTTCGCGGAAGAATTCGCTGCGGTCGCGGCGGCCCGGCGGGAAGTCGAAGGCCAGCGTGGCCAGGGCATCGATGATGCGGAAGTTGCCCATGATGCGGCCGTAGAAGGTCTCCACACCGATGATGCCGACGACGATTTCCGCCGGCACGCCCCAACGGTCCTGGGCTTCCTGCAGCCAGGCTTCGTTGTCGCGCCAGAAGGCCACACCGGCCGCCACGCGGCGCGGCTCGATGAAACGGGCGCGGTAAGCGGCCCAGTTTTTTGCGGTGCCTGCAGCCGGCGGCATGATCAGGCGCCGCACGCTTTCTTCGCGCCGCGCCTGCGCCAGTTGCTTCAACACCCAGCCCAGTGGCAGGCCCTGGCGTTCGGCGGCAGACGCAGCGAAGGCACGTGCCGCTTCGTGGCGGGCATACGGGCCGGGCTGGGCCAGCGCTGGGGTGCGGGCCTGGCGGTTGGGTGTCGTGGTCTGGGCCCAGGTGGGCCAGGCCAGCAGGCCCAGCAGCAGGCCCAGGGCATCGCGGCGCAAGGGCGCGCGGGTCTTCGATCGATGGGTGGACATGCCGCGATTATCGAGACCCCCTGGCAGAGGGGACTTGCCCGCTAGAGCAGGGTGTTGGCGGCCCGGGTGGTCTGCGCGTCGATCGGGGTCCGTGCTTCGTGTTCACCGACCACCTGCCGCAGGTCTTCTGCACTCAGGGGCTGGCTCAGGCAGGCATCGGCGCCGGCCATTTCTGCACGCACCTTGTCCACCGCCGCATCTTCGCTCAGCAGCATCACCACCCTGGGCGCCGCGTGGCCGTCGGCGACAGGTTGGCGCTTGATCCGCTTGCAGGTGTGGAAGCTGTCCAGGCCGTCCAGTCCGGTGGCCAGGAACACCAGGCGGTAGTGGCGCCGGGCCAGCCGTTCCAGCGCCAGCGCGCCGCTGCGCACGAGGTGGACTTCGAAGCCCAGCCCCTCCAGGTGGGTGGCCAGGAAACGCAGCACCAGGTCCTTGTCGTCGACCACCAGCACGTGGTCCACCGGCTGGCGGGCCGCTCGTGCAGGGGCGGCCTGGCCTTCGTTGAAAGGCATCGTGAGCGTCGACGCCGACTGCGTCGGCGCATGTACGGCCGGTGCGGGCGCCGCGCTGAGGCGGCGGCGCATCTGCGCCAGTTCCTCCTGCACACGCTGCACGGCGGCTGACATCGGCGGTGCCGTTTGCACCAGACCCTGCAGCGTGCGCAGCAGCAGCACCAGCTTGATCGGGCGTGGCAACTGCGCCGCTGCGCCGGGCCGTTGGGTGGTGCCCAGCATCACCGTGCTGGCCAGGCGACCCTGCCGGATCACAGCCGCAACAGCCCCCCCGTCGTCGGCATTGACCACGGCCAGGCTGCTGGCCGCCAGGTCGTCGCCCACCAGGTAACGCGGTCCGTGATCGTCGGCCGGTTGCAGGGCCGCCTCGATGTGCGCACGCTCGAAGGAAGTGAAACCGATCAAGGCAATGCGGACGGCTGGGCTCATGGGGGGTTGCTTTTTGGGATGCTCGTCTGGGAGGCCGCGCGCAGCCACGACCCTCGCGCCGCAGGGCAGAACCTGCACACCACGGTATCGGCCGCTGCGGGCGGCGCTTGAGCGAGGCATCCGCCGTTGGGCGCATGGCTGTCGACAGCGAGCGCCGAACCCCGCATGTCGGGGGGGTGCATTCGGCACGGAAGTCGGCACTATCGAGTGCCTTTACATAACTTCGCGGTCGTTGTTCAGGCCGCCCCGTCGTTCCACCCGCCCACAGGAGTTGTCTTCGTATGAAAGCTTCTTCGCTTGCTGTTGCCGTTGCGGTCCTGGCCTTTTCGGCCTTCGCTTCTGCACAGACCACCGTCTACACCAACCTGGCCGCCTTCCAGGCCAACCTTGCGCCCGGTTCCTACACCGAGACCTTTGCCGACTCCGGCTTCAGCGGTGACCCGTCGGCCTCCTTCAGTGGTGGCGGTTACGGCTACACCATCTCCGCGCCCGGCGGGCTGTATGGCAATGGCACCTTCCTGGGCACCAACCTGCCCAACGAAGCCCTGACGGTGTCCTTCACGGGCGCACCTGTGACGGCGCTGGGCGGCAACTTCTACGCCACCAACTTCAGCGATGCCTTCCAGGCGGTGCCGGTGACCTTGAGCCTGAGCGACGGCACGACCACCACCTTCACACCCTCCAGCGTGATCGGCAGCTTCCGTGGCTTCACCTCCGCCGTGGCCATCACCAGCCTGACCGTGGGTGCGCCCGGCGCATCGCTGTATGTCGGCATGGACAACTTCACGGTCGGCTCTGTTGTTCCAGAACCCGGCACCTGGCTGATGATGGCCCTGGGCATCGGCGCCCTGGTGCTGCGCCAGTCGCGCGCCAGCGCGCGGGCTTGATTCGCCGTTTCTGATCAGCCCGCCAGGCGGGCTGTGTCGACAAGGCCCAGGTCGAACCTGGGCCTTGCGCTTGGTGAGCTGCCGCGGCGCATCAAGTGCCCGCCGCTGCCAGACGTCGGAAACGACGCCACCAGGCCGACAACGCAACTGCACTGACGGCGCCGCCATAACGCTGACGGTCCAGTGCATCCAGTTCGCCGGCCAGGGTCTCGCCCCGGGCACCCAGGGCCTGTCGCACACGTGCCGCCCGCTCGCGCGGTGCGTGGTGGGCCTGCACGTGCACGCCCAGCTTCGACAGCCGGCGCATGACACGTGTCTGCAGCCGCTGCCACGGGTCTTGCCGGCGGCGGTCCCACCAGGCCCAGGCGGCGCCGGCCAGGGCGGCAGAACACAGCAGCAGGATCAGCGTCGAGGCCAGGTCCTGCCAGCTGGGGCTGCTGAAGCCCAGGCGCTTGAGCAGGTCGAACTGCTGCCCGCGTGAGTAGTTCAGCACCCACTGGTTCCAGCGGTTGTTGACGGTTTCCCAGGCGCCGCGCAATTGCGCCGCGAAGGCCGGGCTGATGCTGTTCATGGCGCCGGCCATCAGGCCCGGCGCGGGGGCCAGGCTGCGGCCGCGCTGCACACGCTCGGGCGCCACCGCGGCCGTGGGGTCGACCCGCAGCCAGCCGCGGCCGGGCTGCCAGATTTCGGCCCAGGCGTGGGCGTTGCGCTGGCGCACGACCATGTAGCCGTCCTGCAGATCGGGGTCGGCGCCCTGATAGCCGGTGACGATGCGCGCCGGCACGTCCAGCGCCCGCATGATGACCACGAAGGCACTGGCAAAGTGTTCGCAGAAGCCCAGCTTGCGGTCGAGCCAGAACTCGTCGATGGCGTGGCCGGTCAGCGTTGAAGGGTAGGGGCCCGGCTCCAGCGTGTAGGTGAACTCGCCCGTGCGGATGTGCTGCAGCACGGCGTTGGCCAAGCCCGTGGCGTCGGCAGTGGCCAGCTCGGGCCGCTGGCGCAGTTCGGCGGCCCACTGCAAGGTGCGCGGGTTGGTGTTGGGCGGCAGGTCGACCAGGTCGCGCAGGCCCAGCACCGGCTCAAGCGGCCCGTGGCGGTGGTTCAGCCAGGCGGCGGCCTGCACCCGCTGGCGTTCGATGATCGGTCGGTCGGTCTGCCACTGGCCGTCGGGCCGGTGCGTGAGCAGCCAGCCTTCGATGCGCGGCGCACTGCCGGGCAGGTTGGGCGTCATTTCCAGCAGCGGCAGCAGCGGCAGCTGGCTGGGCTCGACGGTCATCTCGTAGTTCAGCGCTTCGCCTTGCAGCTGCAGCTCCAGGCGCGGGCGGTGCTGGACCTGGAAACTGGGCACCAGGCGTGTCCACTCACGGCCGTCGAAGCTGCTGAGCACCGGGCCCCGAAAGTACAGCTGTTCGGGGCGCGGCACCGGGCCGAAAAACCGCAGCCGCAGGGCCACCGAATCGTCCTCGGCAATCGACGCCACGCCGCCCAGCCGCAAGGTGCCGGACAAGCCCGTGCGGCCCACCGCGTCCTGCGGCAGACCCCACAGCGGACCGATGCGCGGGAACAGCACAAACAGCACCACCATCACCGGCACACCCAACGTCGCTGCACGGGCGGCCACCGCACCGGCGCGTTTCAGCGGCGGCCGGCCCACCGGCATGTGGGCCAGCACCAGAGCGGTCAGCAGGCCCCACACCGCGACCAGCAGCCAGACGCCGGTGAGCAGCGATTGCGAATACAGAAAGTGCGTCAGCACCAGGAAGAAGCCCAGGAAGAAAACGACCAGCGCGTCGCGCCGGGCGCGCAGTTCCAGCGTCTTCAGCGACATCAGCACCACCAGCAGTGTGATGCCGGCTTCCTTGCCCAGCAGCGTGCGTTCGCCCCACAGCGTCAAGGCTCCAGCCAGCACCAGGATGGCGCTCACCACCCAGCGGTTGGGCAAGGCGGAAGCCCGCAGGGCCAGGCGGGCACGCCACAGCAGCAGGGCCACCGTCATGAAACCGCACCACAAGGGCAGGTGCAGCAGATGCGGTGCAACCGTCCAGCCGATGACCGTCAGCTGGAACAAGGTGTCGCGGGTGTCGCGCGGCAGGTGTGCCAGGCGTTCGCGCAGGGTGCCGATCATGACCATTGCCCCAGCAGGTCCAGCGCAGCGCGGCGGTGGGCGTCGCCGTTTTGCGGCGGCAGTTCCCGCCCGGGCAGCCGCAGGCCGCAGTCCAGGCCTTCGCGGTCGGCCAGCAGCACCCAGGCCGCCAGCCGCGACAGGCGTTCTTCGGTGCCGGCCACGCCGGCCTCGGACCAGTCCAGCCACAGCGCGCGGCTGGCGGTGCCGGCGGTTTCGCGGCTCACCAGTTCACCGCTGCGTGCGACTTTCTTCCACACCACCTGGCGCATCGTGTCGCCGCGCCGCCAGGGGCGCACACCGTCGAGTTCACTCCCGGTGCTGCGGTGCATCGCGTGTTCGTCGCCTGCCGTGCTGGCGTTGTGCGGCAAAGGCGGCACCGGGTGTTCGGGCTGCGGCCAGGCCAGTGCTCGGCCGGCCGGCCGCCACACCGTCCAGGCGCGAAAGAGGCCGAAGGGGAACAGCGTTTCCAGCACCAGCGCAGGCGCCGGGTGCCAGCCGCGGTGGGGTGGCACGAAGCTGAGCTGTGCTCCGGCCTGGCCGCCGGTCGGTGCGTCGCACCAGGCGGTGGCAGGACCAAACTGGCGGCGGTCTTCGAAGCGCAGCGCCAGGCCGTGACGTTCGCGCCCGGGGTTGCTGAGCACGACGTCCAACTGAACAGGTTCGCCCGCAAAACCGCTGCTCAGCGGCCGCAGGTGCAGCGTCAGGCCGCGCAGGTTGCCGTGGGTCAGGTGCATCGACACCAGGCCGGCACCGGCCAGCAGGAAGGTCAGCGCATAACCCAGGTTCAGCTGGTAGTTGATGGCCGCCAGCAGCATCACGATGAGCGTGCCGACGAAGGTGAAGCCGGCCCGTGTGGGCAGGATGTAGATGTTGCGCTGGCCCAGTTCCCAGGTGTCGGTGAGCGGCAGGCGGTTCTGCCACCACTGGCGGAAGCGCGCGCGGGGGGTCATGGAATCGGCGTTGCCTCGACCATGGCACGCACCTGTTCGACCGGCCCACGCCCGGCGCCCGCCACCGGCACCAGCCGGTGTGCGATGGCCTGCGGCAGGATCGCTTGCAGGTCGTCGGGTGCCACGTAGTCGCGCCCACCCAGCAGCGCACGCGCCTTGGCCACGCGCAGCGCGGCGATGCCGGCGCGGGGGCTCAGGCCCTGCGTGAACCAGGCGCCCGAGCGGGTGGCGGCAATCAGCGCCTGCAGGTAGTCCAGCAGCGGCGGCGCGGCGCGCACGGCCAGCACCTGCTGCTGCGCGGCCATCAGTTCCTGCGGCGTCATGATGGGCTTCAGCAGCGCGGTGGCATGCCGGCGGTCACCGCCGGCCAGCAGTTCACGTTCGGCGGCGCGGTCGGGGTAACCCAGCGTGATGCGCAGCAGGAAGCGGTCGAGCTGGCTTTCCGGCAGCGGGTAAGTGCCAAGCTGGTCGCTGGGGTTCTGCGTGGCGATCACAAAAAACGGCTTGGGCAGCGGCCGGGTCTCGTTTTCCACCGACACCTGCTGCTCTTCCATGGCTTCGAGCAGCGCGCTCTGGCTTTTTGGCCCGGCGCGGTTGATTTCGTCGGCCAGCAGCACCTGCGCGAACACCGGCCCGGGGTGGAACACAAAGCTGTCCTTGGCGCGTTCGAACACGCTGACCCCGATCAGGTCCGACGGCATCAGGTCGGCGGTGAACTGCACGCGGCGGAAGTCCAGCCCCAGCGACACCGCCAGCGCGTGGGCCAGCGTCGTCTTGCCGACCCCCGGCACGTCTTCGATCAGCAGATGGCCGGCGGCCAGCAGGCAGGCAATGCAGTCTTCGATCTGCGGGCGTTTGCCGACAACGATCGTGCTAATCTGGTCAGCCAGCCTGGACAGCTGACGCGTGAGGCTTGCGTCCATGCGCAAGACCATAACTGATAAGCCGGGGACACAATCCGACGATGAGCACAGCGTTTTACAGCCATCCCGCCTGCCGTGGCCATGACATGGGGCCTGGCCATCCGGAATGCCCGCAAAGGCTGGACGCCATCGCCGACCACCTGCTGGCCACCGGCCTGGACGTGGCGCTGGACTACCGCGAAGCCCCACCGGCCACGCTGGAACAGCTGGGCCGCGCCCACACCAGCAACTACGTCAACGAACTGCAAGACCTGCTGCAGCAGGTGCAGGCCGCCGGTGAACCGCGTGCACTGGACCCCGACACCATCGCCTGCCCCGGCACGCTGCAGGCCGCGCTGTATGCCGCCGGCGCGGCGGTGGCCGCCACCGACGACGTGCTGAGCGGCCGTGCACAGAATGCCTTCTGCTCGGTGCGCCCGCCCGGCCACCACGCCACGCGCGACGAGACGATGGGCTTCTGCTTCTTCAACAACGTGGCGGTCGCAGCACGCCATGCGCTGGACGTGCACGGCCTGAAGCGGGTGGCCATCATCGACTTCGACGTGCACCACGGCAACGGCACCGAAGACATCATCGCCGGCGACGACCGCGTGCTGATGTGCAGCTTCTTCCAGCATCCGCTGTACCCGTACAGCGGCGCCGTGCCCAAGGGCACCAACATGGTCAACGTGCCGGTGGCGCCCTACACCCGCGGGCCGGCCGTGCGCCAGACCATCCTGGACATGTGGATCCCCGAGCTGGACCGCTTCAAGCCCGAGATGGTCTTCATCAGCGCCGGCTTCGACGCCCACCGCGAAGACGACCTGGGCCAGATGGCGCTGGTCGAGGACGACTACGCCTGGATCACGCAGCAGCTGGTGCAGGTCGCGCGCCGTCACTCGCACGGCCGCATCGTGTCGTGCCTGGAAGGCGGCTACAGCCTCAGCGCCCTGGCACGCAGCGTGGCTGCGCACGTGCGGGTGCTGGCCGACGTGGCCTGAGGCCGTTTCGGCCACTTTTGTCCTTCACTGAACCATGACCCCCACGCTGTCGGCCGCAGAGATCGGCCAGCTGGCCGGCGCGTTGCTCAAACCTTCGGCCCTGGTCGAGCTGGGCATCTTTGCCGGCTGCCTGGTGCTGGCATGGGCCATCGTGCGCCTGCTGCGCGGCAGCACGCCCACGCCGGGCTCGACCTGGTTCGGCGACCGCATCATCGACGGCGCGCTGTTTCCGGGCCTGGCCCTGCTGCTGGCGCTGCTGGCACGCTGGCTCTTGCAGGACGTGCTGCCGATCGCGGTCTTCAAGCTCGTCGTGCCCATCCTGCTGTCGCTGGCCGTCATCCGGCTCACGGTGCGGGTGCTGAGCGTGACATTCCCGAATTCGGCGCTGATGCGCATCGTCGAACGCAGCGTGTCGTGGCTGGCCTGGGTTGCGATGGTGCTGTGGGTCACCGGCGTCTTGCCGCTGCTGCTGCAGGAGCTCGACGAGATCACCTGGAAGCTGGGCAGCACACAGGTCTCGGTGCGCAGCATGCTGGAAGCGACCATCACGGCCGTGATGGCGCTGCTGCTGGCGCTGTGGGTGAGCTCGCTGCTGGAAGCGCGCCTGCTGCAGGGCGCCACCGACAACATCAGCATTCGCAAGATGGCGGCCAACGCGCTGCGTGCCGTGCTGCTGTTCATGGGCCTGGTGTTTGCGCTGTCGGCTGCCGGCATCGACCTCACGGCGCTGGGTGTGCTGGGCGGTGCGCTGGGCGTGGGCATCGGCTTTGGCCTGCAGAAGCTGGCGGCCAACTACATCAGCGGTTTTGTGATCCTGGCCGAACGCAGCATGCGCATCGGCGACATCGTCAGGGTCGACAACTTCGAGGGCCGCATCACCGACATCACCACACGCTTCACCGTGATCCGCGCGCTGAACGGCCGCGAAAGCATCGTGCCCAACGAAATGATGATCACGCAGCGGGTCGAAAACTCCTCGCTGGCCGACCCCAAGGTGGGGCTCAACACGGTGGTGCAGGTGGCCTACGGCACCGACTTGGACGCGTTGATGCCACGCATGCTGGAGGTGGTGGCCCAGGTGCCGCGGGTAATTGACGACCCCGCGCCAGGCGTGCTGCTCAGCAACTTCGCGGCCGATGGGCTGGAGCTCACCGTGGGTTTCTGGATTGCCGATCCCGACAAGGGCCTGCTCGGCCCGCGTTCGCAGGTCAATCTTGCGCTGCTGAAGCTGTTCGACGAGATGGGTGTCGAGATCCCTTTCCCGCAGCGTGTGCTGCGGCAGGCCGAGCCACCCGCCCGCGTCACGGCGCCAGGCGCTCCCTGAGCCACTCTGCAGCTGCCTGGCGGTAACGCAGGCGGTCGTGCAGGCGGCTCTTGCGGCCTTGCCAGAATTCCCAGCGGTCGGGCACCAGGCGGTAGCCGCCCCAGTGCGGGGGGCGTGGTGGGTTCAGCGCGTGCAAGGCGGCGGCTTTTGCCGCACCCGTCACCAGCACGGCGCGCGAGCTGATGACCTGGCTCTGCGGCGAGGCCCAGGCACCCAGTCGTGAGTCCAGCGGGCGGCTGGCGTAGTAGCTGTCGGACTCTTCGGCGCTGGTTTTTTCAACCCGCCCTTCGATGCGCACCACCCGTTCCAGTTCAACCCAGTGGAACTGCAAGGCCGCCATCGGCAGGTGGGCCAGTTCCTGGCCCTTGCGGCTTTGGTAGTTGGTGTACCAGACGATGCCGCGCGCATCGAAACCCTTGATCAGCACGATGCGGGTCGAAGGCCTGCCGTCGCTGCCCACGGTGGCCAGCGTCATGGCATTCGGTTCGGGCAGCTGCGCCTGCAGAGCCTGGTCGAACCAGCGCTGGAATTGCTGCAGCGGGTCGGCCGCTGAAGCGCTTTCGTCCAGTTCGTCTCTCTCGTAACTCTTGCGCAGCGCGGCGATGTCCATGCGGCAGTATGCACGGCCGACCCGGGGTGCATCCCTTACGGGGAACGACGTAAGTGATGGCCCCACTAGCTGATGGCTGTTGTGGTGGTCATTCTTCCGGCCAAGGAGGACGTCCGCGGTGCGCAACTGGCGCTGCTGGCTCCAAACAAAAAATGCGTTTCAGACCCACCATCGTCGTGCCCGCTGCGGGTCGTGGCAGCCGTTTTGGCGGCACGCAGCACAAGCTGGAGCAGCCCTTCGACGGCCTGACCGTGCTGGGCGCCACGCTGCGGCATGCGATCCAGACCCAACTGCCGGTGGTGGTGGTGACCAGCGAAGCGATGGCGCCGTTGGTGGCGCGCCTGGTGGCCACACGCGACATGGTGGTGCTCGGTGCCGCCGAAGCCGCGCGCGGCATGGGCTACAGCATCGCCACCGGCGTGGCCGAACGTTCCGGTGCACCGGGCTGGCTGGTGCTGCCGGGTGACATGCCCCGGGTGCAGCCCGGCACCTTGCTGGCCGTGGCCACGGCGCTGGAACAACACCCGGTGGTCTACGCGCAGCACAAGGGCCGGCGTGGCCACCCGGTGGGCTTTGCTGCCGAGCTGTATTCCGAACTGATCCTGCTGGACAACGACGACGGTGCCCGTCGTGTCGTGGCACGTTACCCGGCGTTTGGTGTCGACGTCGAAGACGCCGGCGTGCTGATGGACGTCGACACGCCGGCCGACCTGGAAGCCCTGCAGGCCAGCAGCCACACGGCGCCGATGGACAGCCCGGCCGCCAGCCGCAGCTGACTACAGCAGGCCCTGGCGCTGCGCCAGGGCCATCAGGCGCTCGATCTCGCGGTCATGCACACCTCGCTCACGCAGCGCGGTGGCGGTTTCAGCCAGGTACTGCAGGGTGGTGCCGTAGCGGCCGCTGGCGTGGCGAAGGATGTGCGTGACTTCGTCGTCGGGCAGGCGCGGCAGGCAGGCTTCGCTGCGGCGGCTGAGCGTGAAGGCCAGCGCCAGCACGGTGCCCTGCGGCGTGCGGCAGGGCAAGAGGCGCGGGTCATAGACGCCAGTGGGCATTTCGCGCGCCCACAGGCGGTCGAGCTCGGCGTCGGCGGTTTCGGGTCGCAGCCGGTAGACCACGCCCCGGCAGGCGCCACCCGGAAGCAGCGCAAACACAAGACCCGGTTGCTGCGGCGTGCCGCGGTTGACGCGGGACCGCATGCGCAAGGCGCGGTGCCAGCCGTGCAGCAGTGCGCTGCGGTGTTCGGCGGCGTCGAATTCCGGGCGCCAGATCAGCGAGGCATAGCCAAAAACCCACAGGGCAGCCTTGCCCGGGTGGCCCTGCGCTTGTTGGTCCGCCGAGGCCTGCCAGCGCTGGCGCAACTGCACAAGGGCCGCTGCGGGGTCACGCATGATCAAGTCGGGTGAGACCGTGCCAGCGGTACCGGTGGCACTGACGGCAGCGCGGGTTTCGGCAGGGGGCAAAAGGCTCACAAGCGACAGCATCGCACAGCCCGCGAGGCCCGTGCGGGCTCTTCCACTTGAATTGACGCTGTAACTTGGTTACTTCACAATGAATGGCATGGTTACATCCTCTTCGGGCCTGCATCCGGTGGTCCAGGCCGTCACGCGGCGCATCGTGCAGCGCAGCGCGCCCACCCGTTCGGCCTACCTGGCACGCATCGACCGCTTGGTGGGTCGACCCCCGGGTGCTGATCGCATGGGCTGCGCCAACGTCGCCCATGCCTTTGCGGCCTTGCCGGCCAACGACAAGTTCCGTGTCGTGGTGCAGAAGGCGCCGAACCTGGGCGTGGTGACGGCGTACAACGACATGCTGTCGGCACACCAGCCCTACGAAAGTTATCCGGCGCTGATCCGCGACGAAGCCCGCCTGCACGGCGCCACGGCGCAGGTGGCCGGCGGTGTGCCGGCCATGTGCGACGGTGTCACGCAGGGCCTGCCCGGCATGGAGCTGAGCCTGTTTTCGCGCGACACCATTGCCATGGCCACCGCGGTGGCGCTGACTCACGACGTCTTCGACGCCGTGCTGCTGCTGGGTGTGTGCGACAAGATCGTGCCCGGGCTCCTGATCGGGGCCTTGCACTTCGGCCATCTGCCCTGTGTTTTCGTGCCGGCCGGGCCGATGGGCACGGGCCTGAGCAACGACGCCAAGAGCAAGGTGCGCGAGCAGTCGGCGCAGGGCCTGGTGGGCCGTGGCGAGTTGCTGGCCGCCGAAAGCGCCGCTTACCACGGCCCCGGCACCTGCACCTTCTACGGCACCGCCAACAGCAACCAGATGCTGCTCGAGGCCATGGGCCTGCACGTGCCGGGGGCGGCATTCGTGCATCCGCACGCGGGCTTGCGCGAAGCGCTGACACGTGAAGCCGTGCGCAACGCGCTGGCCATCTCGGGCAAGGGCGGCAGCACACGCTTCACACCGATCGGCCGCTTGGTGGACGAACGGGTCATCGTCAATGCGATGGTTGCGCTGCTGGCCACCGGCGGCAGCACCAACCACCTCATCCACTGGGTGGCGGTGGCGCGGGCTGCGGGCATCGTCATCGACTGGACCGACTTCGCCGACCTCTCGGCCGCCACGCCGCTGCTGGCCCGCGTCTACCCCAACGGCAGCGCCGACGTGAACCAGTTCCAGGCCGCCGGCGGCCCGGCCTATGTGTTGCGGGAACTGATGGTCAGTGGTGGCCTGCACACCGACGTGGCCACGGTGTCGGCACGTGGCACGCCGGCCTACAGCGAACTGCCGCTGCTGGACGGCGACAAACTGCGCTGGACCGCGCTGCCGCCCGACAGTGGCGACAGCAGCATCGTGCGACCCGCTGCGCGCCCGTTTTCCACCAGCGGCGGCCTGAAGTTGCTGCAGGGTAACCTGGGCCGCTGCGTCATCAAGACCTCGGCCATACCCGACGACCGCCATGTCATCGAAGCGCCGGCGCGTGTCTTCGACAGCCAGGAAGCCCTGTTGGCTGCCTTCAAGGCCGGCGAACTGGAAAGGGACCTGGTGGCGGTGGTGCGCTTCCAGGGCCCGCGTGCCAATGGCATGCCCGAACTGCACAAGCTGACACCACCCCTGGCGGTGCTGCAGGGCAAGGGCTTCAAGGTGGCGCTGGTCACCGACGGCCGCATGAGCGGCGCCAGCGGCAAGGTGCCGGCGGCCATCCACGTCAACCCCGAGGCACTGGCCGGCGGCCCGCTGGCCAAGGTGCGCGACGGCGACATCATCCGGCTCGACGCCGCGCAAGGCACACTGCAGGCACTGGTGGCTGCCGATGAATGGGCCACACGGCCGCTCGCACATCTGTCACCCGAACAGGCCGAAGTCAACGCCCACGACCTGGGGCGCGAACTGTTTGCCGGCATGCGGCGCAACGTGCGCAGTGCCGAAGAAGGTGCCGTGACCTGGCTCTAGCCGGTGAGCGGCCACCCCGAACCCGAGATTCGATCCCGAACCGCTCACGATGGCGATGTCGAACCCATGAACAACACCCTTGAACTGGCCGCTCATGGCCCCGTGATCCCGGTCATCGTCATCCAGCGCCTGCAAGACGCCGTGCCGCTGGCGCAAGCCCTGGTGGCCGGCGGTGTGCGGGTGCTGGAAGTGACGATGCGCACGCCGGTGGCGCTGGCCGCCATCGAGGCCATCGCCCGGGCGGTGCCCGAGGCCATCGTCGGCGCCGGCACCATCCGCAGCGCCGCCGATGCCCGTGCAGCGCGCGCAGCGGGCAGTGTCTTCGGCGTCAGCCCCGGTTACACCGCCGAGGTGGGCGCTGCCTGCCGCGACGCCGGCCTGCCGCTGCTGCCGGGTGTGGCCACGGCCAGCGAGGTGATGGCGGCGCAGGCCGACGGGCTGGCCTTCCTGAAGTTTTTTCCGGCCACCGCCGCGGGTGGCATCCCGATGCTGAAGGCGCTGGCCGGGCCCTTTCCCGATGTGGTGTTCTGCCCCACGGGCGGCATCACCGTGGACACCGCGCCGCAGTTCCTGGCGCTGCCCAACGTGAAGGTGTGTGGTGGTTCCTGGCTGACGCCGCAGGACGCGGTGGAAGCCGGCGACTGGGCCCGCATCACCCAGCTGGCACAGGCGGCTTCGGCGCTGCGCGCCTGAGCCGGCCGGCAGCCGGCTGCGGTTTCAGGGCCGTGGCTTGACGTCGCCGCAGTCGGCGGCCAGCCAGCGTGCGCGGGTCTGCATCTCCATCGTTTCGTCGCGGCTCTTGCGTGCCGACGTGATGCGGATGCGGCCCTGGTGTTCCTTGTCGCTGATGAGCGTGAATTCGCCTTCGCCGCTGGCCTTGCGCTCGCCCGTGCACTCCATCTTGAACTTCACTGTCTTGCCGCTGCGGCTCATCTGGGTCTGCTTGCACTGACCGTCCGGGTCCGACTGCGGCACTTCGTTGCGCGCGGCCTGTTCCGGGGTCAAGCAGACCTTCAGGCTCATGCCCGGGCCGGCGCCGGGCATGCCGGTGCCCATGCCCTGGGCCTTCATCGCCTCTTCGATCTGCTTGCGTTTTTCGGGTGGCATCGCGGCCAGTTGGGCCTGCATCTGGGCCATGGCCGCTTCGAGCTCGCCGCTGCCGGTTTTCATCGTCATCTGGTGTTCCCACAGACCGGGCCGCAGCTGCTGAGCCTGCGCCGCCGGCCCAGCCAGGGCCAGAAGCAGCGTGGTGACGCAGGTGACGGTTTTCATGGCGTGTCCTTGTGGGGTGGGCCCGTGTCGCGCACGAGCCGGGCCATGGCGCTGGCCTTGTCCTGCAGCCCCAGAGCCACGCCCAGGCGGTCGGGCTCGCTGCGGTTCTGGCTGACCTTCCACTTGCCCACCAGCCGCGTCAGCGGGATGCGGATGCCGACGATGGCCCGCAGCATGGGCTGCACGTAGTCGTCGGGTGCGTCCGACACCGCCCAAGGCGCTTCGCGGCCGCTTTCGTGGTGGTGTGTCAGCCGGCTGACCAGTTGGTGCAGCCAAGGTGCATCTTCCACCGCTTCCAGCACGCCGTGGGCGTGCACCACGGCGTAGTTCCAGGTCGGCACCACCTTGTGCGTGGCGGCCTTGCTGGGGTACCAGCTGGGGCTCACATAGGCCTGCGGTCCGCTGAACACCGCCAACACCGGGGCGCCGTTGGCGTGCTGCCACACGGGGTTGGCGCGCGCCACGTGCCCGAACAAGGTGCCGTGTGGCCCCGCCGTGGCGTCGAATTCCAGCGGCACGTGGTCGGCGCTCAGCCCTTCGGCCGTTGTGGTGACCAGCGTGGCCAGCGGGTGATCACGCAGCAGCCCGTGCAGGGCGGCCGCGTCGTGCTGCTCGAAGTGGCGGGGCAGGTACACGGCGCAGGGCTGAAAGGTGGCGGTTCGCTCAGGCCGGACGCTGGATGAGCTCGATCTTGTAGCCGTCGGGGTCGGTGATGAAGGCGATGACGGTGCTGCCACCCTTGACCGGGCCTGGCTCGCGTGTGATCGCGCCACCCAGCGCAGCGGCCTTGTCGCGCACCGCCGTGCACGTGGCGGCCACGTCGGGCACGCCGATGGCGATGTGGCCGAAGGCGCTGCCGAGTTCGTAGGTGTCGACGCCGTAGTTGTAGGTCAGCTCGATCTCGGCGTGCTCGGGGTTGCGGCCATAACCGACAAAGGCCAGGTCGTACTTCTGGTCGGGGCGTTCGTTGGTGCGCAGCAGGCTCATGCCGAGCACCTGCGTGTAGAAGTCGATCGATCGCTGCAGGTTGCCCACGCGCAGCATGGTGTGGAGGAGTTGCATGGAGGGTATGCCGTTCATCGAAGAAGTTGATCTGCGCCCGGCGCACTGCCGGGGGCGCGAGGCGGGCTGCAGCCCGGGCAGCAGGATACCGGAGCGCCGCGGTTGTTGGCCGGTGGCGGCCACCGGCACGGCAGCCGCGTCAGGGTTTCCTGCGCTGCATGTCGAACACCAGGCAAGTGGTCGAGGCGTGGGCGTACAGACGGCCATCGGGGCCCACCAGGCGGGCGTCGGCGGTGGCCGTCTGGCCGCCCAGGTGAATGACACGGCCTTCGGCACGCACCCGCTGCACCTGCGGTGTGATGGCACGCACCAGGTTCACCTTCAGTTCCAGCGTGGTGTAGGCCTTGCCCAGTGGCAGTCCGCTGTGCACCGCGCAGCCCATGGCCGAGTCCAGCAGCGTGGCGTACCAGCCACCGTGCACACCGCCCATCGGGTTCAGGTGTGCGGGGCCGGGTGTGCCCTGGAACACGGCCTTGCCGTGTTCGACAGCGATGAGCAGGAAGTCCAGCGTGGTGGCAATGGCGGCGTGGGGCAGCTCGCCGCGCAAGGTGGCCTGCAGCAATTGCAGACCGGTCATCGAAGCCGCGATATCGGGCGAAGCGACACCGGCGCCAGGGCCGCTGGCGTTGCGCGCGCGCTGCGCGACCTCGGCTGCCAGCCAGTCGGCCAGCGGGTCGTGCGTGTCCATGGACTTTCCTTTGCACGGGGTTTAAAGTTGCATATGCAACTATACCAGGCCAGCATGAGCGACACCTCCACCACCGCACCTCGCGGCTGCACGAACCTGAAGCTGCGCCAGCTCAGCCGCAGCGTGACCCGCCACTACGAGGCCTTCGTGGCGCCCACGGGCCTGCACATCACGCAGTACTCGCTGCTGTCGCATGTGGTCAAGCTGGGTCCGGTGCGCCTGGGCGAACTGGCGCAGGCCATGGGCCTGGAGCCTTCCACGCTCAGCCGCAACCTGCAGCCGCTGCTGGACAAGGGCCTGGCGCAGGTGCAGGTGGGCCAGGATTCACGCAGCCGCGTCGTGCACGCCACACCCGCCGGCGGGGCACTGCGTGGCCAGGCCCAGCGGGCGTGGAAGCGTGCGCAACTGGCGCTGAACGACAAGCTGGGCGTGCAGCGGGTGGCTGCCTTGCACCGCCTGATCGACGAATGCCTGCCCTTGATGGCGGCCTCGGCTTCGTCGGACCAGGAAACCGGCCCTGACTGAGCACCGCCCCGCAGCGCCGCAGACGCGGCCGTTGATGCGGGTGATACCGGCGGCCGCCGCCTGACCGTTCAGACCGGTACGGTGTAGTTCAGCGTCATGCGCCCGCCGTCCACGACCACGATTTCGCCCGTGACGTAGCTGGCAGCGTCGCTCAGCAAAAAGGCCACCACGTCGGCGATTTCCTCGGGTTCGCCCAGGCGTTTCATCGGCGTGCGGCTCAGGATGCGGGCCTTGGCTTCATCGCTGGTGAGCACGGCCGAACGCGCCAGTTCGGTGGCAATGGTGCCGGGCGCGACGGCGTTGACACGCACACCCTGGTCGGCCAGCGACAGCGCCATCACCCGTGTCAGCTGGTTGATGGCGCCCTTGCTGGCGTTGTAGCTGGCGATGGTGGGAATCGCCAGCGTGCCATTCACCGAACTCATGTTGACGATGGCACCGCTGCCTTGCGCCACCATCTGCCGTGCAACGGCCTGGCCGACCAGGAAACTGCCCTTCAGGTTGACGGCGATGACGGCGTCCCAGTCGGCTTCGCTGACCTCGAGAAAGGGCGCGGCCTTGAAGATGCCGGCGTTGTTGACAAGGCCGTCGACACGGTCGAAGCGTGCCAGCGTAGCGGCCAGTGCGCTGTCCACCTGGGCCTTGTCGGCGACGTTGCAGTGAAAGTAGGCAACCTGTGCGCCCCCGGCTTCCAGTTCGCCAGCCAGCGCCTGGCCAGCGGCATCCGCCACGTCCCACAGCGCAACGGCGGCGCCATCTTTCAGCAGCCGGCGCACGCAGGCCTGGCCGATGCCCTGCGCCGCACCCGTGACCACCATGACGCGGCCTTCGAAGCCAAAGTGCACACCTGTTGCCATCTGCTGCCTGCGCTGAAACGGTAAGGGCCGGCAGTGTAGCTGCCGGGCCGGGGTGTGGCCGCGGCTTCAGCGTTTCAGCAGCGGCGTGTCACACCGTCTCGGCTGACGCACCTTCCCGCGCACGCTTGCGCAAGGCCACCGCGTCCGGCGCGTCGCCTGGGGCATGGGCCGCGCATTGATCGAGCGCAGGTTCACGTTCAACTGCGACAAGGCACGTGCCATGCGGTCGAGCACGTCGTCGCTGCTGGCGTCGATCTGCTGTGTCAGGTCGGGCGGCAGGGAAAACTTGCCCATACGCCGTGCCCGGTTGTTCGGAGGCACTGCAGAACTTTTGCGTGCACCCAGCGGCTCAAACGCTGGAGATGTGAAACTTTGGGTGTCTTGTTCAGCTGTGTTGCAGGTTAACGGTCCAGCCAGATGCCCAAGCCCTGGGCATTCAGCTCCAGGTCCATGGCCAAGAGCTGCTCGATCTGCGCCAGGCTGCCGGCATAGCCGTGGGCCTGCAGGCTGCGGGCAAACATCTCGAGCTGCCCTTGTTTCAGTGTCTGGTGCCTGTCGGGCGCATGGCGCAAGCGGCGGCCTAGGGTGGCCATGTCATCCAGCAGCGACAGCAACAGCGCGCCCAGCCGCGGCACGTCTTGCACACGGCCGAAGTGCGTGAGGTACATGCAACGGGGCTGCTGGGCCAGCAGGCGCTGGATGGACTGCCGCAGGGTCTGGGGGTCGAAGTGCATCGGTGTCGAGGTGGGCACGATCCAGGCCCCCTGCGCGGTGTCGAACTCGCGATAGCTCAGCCCGAAGGTGTCACCCGTGAACCAGCCGCCCGAGCTTTCGTCCCAGATGCAGTGGTGGTGGCGGGCATGGCCGGGTGTGTCAGCCAGCCACAGCGGGCGGCCGGCCAGGTGGACGGTCATGCCGTCATGCGAGGTATCGACACGGGCCGCCAACACCGGCACCACTTCACCATAGGACCGTGCCATTTCTTCAGCGCCATACACCGCCGTGGCACTGGCCCACAGCTTGCCGGGGTTGACCAGGTGGCGGGCGCCGCGGGGGTGCACCAGCAAACGCGCCTGGGGCAGGTGCTGCATCAGCAGCCCGGCGCCGCCGGCATGGTCCAGGTGCACGTGGGTGGGAATGACCCAGTCCACGTCCTCGGGTCTCAGGTCCAGGGACTGCAGGGCGGCCAGCAGGCGCGGCACCGCATCGTTGGTGCCGGTGTCGATGAAGGCGGCCCTGCCGCCATGCACCACCAGGTAGGCGGCGTCGAAGTGGTCGCGCTGGAAGGCGGTGTCGATGGCAAACACACCGTGCCCCAGCGCCTGGACAAAGGGGGGCAGGGCTGTGCTGCTCACGCGGGCCGCACCGTTCGGCGCACTAGGCGCCGGTCATGGCCTTCAGGGTGCGCCGAGGATCGTCCACAGGCGGGCGATCTCGACCACGCCGTCGTTGCCCTTGACGCTGCGCAGCGTTTGCACGGCCGCGGTCTTGGCCTTCGGCGACTGCAACTGGGCCATGCCCAGGCGCAGCTTCGCGTCTTCGGCCCGCTTCAGATTGCCCTTGGCGATGCCCTGCTGAATGAGGCCGATGCCCTTGTCGACTTCGCCGATGGACACGTAGGCGTAGCCCACCTTCACCAGGCCGTCACCTTCCTTGAAGCTTGCCGCGTCAGCCGCCTGGGTAGCCAGGCTGGCCTGCGCTTCACCTTCCTGTTTGATGGCCAGGTCACGAAGACGTTGATGGCGTGCCGCTTCCGGGCCGGTGCCCAGCGCACCGCTCTTGAAACCCTGGTCGGCAATGCGGCGCGCTTCGGCGGGCAGACCGGCCTGCAGGGCGAGCTGCGCCATTTCCATGAATTCGTCTGTCTTGGATAGCGTACCGCTGGCCAGGCGCAGGCGCAGCAGGTCGAGTGCAAAACGATCGGCAAAACCGGCCTTGCGCGGCAGACGGCTCAGGTAGGCAGTCCAGTAGTCTTTCTTCGGGTAGTGGGCCAGCAGCTTTTCCAGCGTGACCACGTAACCGTTGTTGTTGCCGGTGCGTTGCTGCGCGTCGGCCAGTCGCAGCAGGTCACCTTCGTCAGGGCGGCGGCCGGCTTGCTCGGCGCTGGCGACCGAGGCGGCGGCGTCCTTGGCGATGGCGGCGTAGTCACCGCTGGCCCCTTGCAGATAGGCCTGCATCTGCCGCACGCTGCCGCTGGTGTTGCCCGCCGCGATGGCCCTGTTCAACCATTCGGTGGCTTTGCCGTTGTTGCGCTGTTGCGCGTAAGCCGATGCCAGCTGCTCGGCCAGCTGGCCCTTGTCACCCGCCCCGCGTTCGTACAGATTCTCCAGCGCCTGGATGGCTGCTCCGTGGTCGCCGGCTCGCTGCGCGGCGGCGGCCTTCATGCGGTCGATGGTGGTCTGCTCGTTGGCCGTCTTGCCGCTCACCGCTTCGGCTTCGCGCACCTTGGCCATGGCCTCGCGGGCCTTGCCGGCCTTCAGCAGATCAGAGGCCTGCTGCAGCGGTCTGCCCACTTCGGCCCGCAGACCCTGGGCGTGTGCCACGGACCAACTGCAACTCAGGGCCACCACGGTCAGCAGCATGGCGAGGACGGGAACGCGCGGAGACTTCATGGCTCGTGGGATGCCTTTGCTTGCGAAAAAGTTCAGAGGAACTGCTCGTTGCCGACGATGCCGATCTTGGTCACCCCCAGACGCTGCGCCGTGGCCATGATCATGGCCACGTGTTTGTACTCGACCAGTTTATTGGGGCGCAGATGCACCTCGGGCTGGTCGGGTTGTGCGGCCACAACCGCCAGACGCGCTTCGATGGCGCCACGGTCGCCCGGCTGGATGACCTCGCCGTTCCAGCCGATGGTGCCGTCGAAGTCGACGTCGATGCGCACGATCTCGGGCGGTGTGGGGGGCGGTGCGGCGTTGCTGGGCACCGGCATGTTCATCTTCACCGCGTGCGTCTGGATCGGGATCGTGATGATGAACATGATCAACAGCACCAGCATCACGTCGATCAACGGCGTGGTGTTGATGTCCATCATCACTTCGGGTTCGCCGTCACCGCCTGAACTGCCGACATTCATTCCCATGGTCTTGCTTTCAGTTGGCGCGCGTGGCGCTGCCGGCCGGTGGTTCGGTGATGAAGCCGACCTTGAAGATGCCCGCCCGCTGGCAGGCCACGATGAGGCGCCCGACGGACTCGTAGCGCACTTCCGAGTCGCCCCGGATGTGAACTTCGGGTTGCGGCTCCTTCACCGATTCGATCTTCAGCCGCGCAACCAGCGCTTCGTTGTCGGGCATGCGCTCGGCCCCCCAATAGACCTCGCCATCGCGGTTGACCGCGAGCACGATGTTCTCGGGCTTGGTCTGCGTGGGCAGATTGCGTTCCTTGGGCAGCTCGAGCTTGATCGTCTGGGTGACCACCGGCACGGTGATCAGGAAGATGATCAGCAACACCAGCATCACGTCCACCAGGGGCGTGGTGTTGATGGTGTTGTTGAGCTGGGGCTCGTCGTCTTCCGACGCGGAGCCGACATTCATGGACATGGGCGGGGCTCCCGGCTTGCAGAAGTGAAGGCTGTTGCCAGGACGATCAACGCTTGCCCGCGATCAGCACGTTGTGCAGGTCGCCGGCAAAAGCCTTGGTCTCGTCCATCACGGCCTTGTTGCGACGCAGCAGCCAGTTGTAGCCCATCACCGCCGGCACGGCCACGGCCAGCCCGATGGCGGTCATGATCAGCGCCTCGCCCACCGGGCCCGCCACCTTGTCGATCGAAGCCTGGCCGCTGATGCCGATCTTGACCAGCGCGTTGTAGATGCCCCAGACAGTGCCGAACAGGCCCACGAACGGTGCGGTGGAACCCACCGTCGCCAGGATGGCCATGCCGCCCTGCAGCCGGTTGTTGATGCTGCCCACGGCGCGGTCGACGGCCATGCTGATCCAGGTGTTTTTGTCGATCGCCTCGACCATCGTGCCTTCGTGATGGTCGCTGGCCTTGATGCTTTGCTGCGCGATGTAGTGGAAGGCTGAGCCTTCCTTCAGGGCACCGGCGCCGGCCTTCACCGAACTGGCCTTCCAGAACGACTCGGCCGACTCCTTGGCGCTTTTCAGCATCGAGCGCTGTTCGATCAGCTTGACGATGATGACGTACCAGCTGGCCATCGACATGATGACCAGGATGACCAGCGTCGAGTGGGCGACGGTGTCACCTTGGGTCCACAGGGCCTTCAGGCCATAGGGGTTGTCGACGGCTTCTTCAGTGATGACGGGTGTGGCTGGGGCGGCAGGCGCAGGTGCTGCCGCAGGCGGGGCTGCCGCCGGCTCGGACGCGGCCTGGGCAAAAGCCAGCATCGGTGTGCTGAGGGCCAGCACAAACCCCGCCAGCAAGGTGGCCAGCGACTTGGCAGCCCGCGAACGGGCGGCGATGAATTGGTTCATAGACATGTGGACTCCAAAGGGAACGGGTCGCGCGGCCCCTCAGCCGCGCTTGCGGGGGGACGTGATCAGTTGTCGAGCTTCCAGTCGTAGATGATGCGACCGGTCAGTTTTTCGGGCTTGCCATCCAGCGTACCTGGCGTGCCTTTGCAATCCTTGACGGCTTGCACGGCCAGGCGGTCGAGCTGTTTGTGTTCCCGAGTGGGGCCTGAGGACTTCTCGACAGTGGCTTCGTTGATGACCCCGGTGATGTCCATCGTGTAGACGATGGTCGTGCTGCCGGTGGCCTCGGTGTTGCGTGCGGCGCGCGGATACTCCGGCCGTTCGCAGACATTGGCAAAGTCGATGCGTGGCGCCGTGCGGACCGGCTGCCGTGGTGGCGCCGGCGGCGCCGGCGGCGCAGCCGGAGCCGGGGGCGCAACGGGGGTCACAGTCACCGGCGGCGCAGGTGGCGGCACCACCTGCGTGGTCGTGATCGTCGGCGCCGGGTTCGGCGGCGGGTTCACCACCACCTCCGGAGGTGGCACGAAGGACGGCGGCGGCGGCGCGAACTTGGGCGGTGGCGGCAGATTCTCGGGCGGCGGCGGCGGCGGCGGCTTGGTCTCTTCGATGATCTTGGTTTCCAGCGGCCCCTTGATCACTTCGACCATGCGTTGTGCCATGCCGGTGACCATGGCCCAGGCTAGCAGCAGGTGCAGCGCCAGCACGACGCCAAAGCCCACCACGTGTTTGCCGGGCTTGCGTTGTTGTTCGGCGAAATCCACTCGATCCTCCAGCCAAGCCTGCACCTGTGTGATGCATCGCTCGGCGACTGTGCTGTTCACGGCCTTGTGAGCCGCCCCGGATGGACACATCCGAGGCGCGCGACTATATCGCGAAGCCTTGGGGGCCCGCCCCGGGCATCACCCTAGGCAATTCTGGTCCTGTCGGTACCCCGCCAGTAACTCTGACGTGGCAGGCAAGAAAGGGGCCAGACGTCGGGCTGTTGGCGACACGTCGCAGCGCCCGGACCCGGCTCCCACTCACCCGAGGGGGTACTTCAAGGAAGGTGTGCACTGCTGGCCAGCGCCTTCAGTGTGCGCAATGCTTCAACTTGGGCCCCAGCCTGGTCGCAGGCGATCACCTGCCGCGATGAAATCGAACGTAACCAGGTCAGCTGCCGTTTGGCAAGTTGGCGTGTGGCGGCAAGGGCCGTCGCGCGAAAACTGCGCTGGGTGTCGTCAACCGTGCAGCCCGGTGTCGGGTTCTGCAGCGCCTGCCAGGCTTGCCGATAGCCCACGCAGCGCATGGACGGCAAGTCGGCGTGCAGGCCGGGCAGTTGTTGCAGCACACGCACTTCGTCCAGCAGGCCGGCGGCCAGCATGGCGTCGAAGCGCTGTTCGATGCGCCGGTGCAACCAGGCGCGTGATTCGGGCTCCAGCGACACCAGCGGCCAGTTGGCGGCTGGCGGCGCCGCGTGTTTGTCGTCGCCGTGCCACTGCGACAGCGTGCGACCGCTGATCTGCCAGACCTCGAGCGCACGCTGGATGCGCTGCCCGTCGGCCGGCGCCAGGCGCCGTGCCGTCGCCGGGTCGATGCGCGCCAACTCGGCGTGCAAAGCCGGCCAGCCCAGCTGCGCCGCACGGGCGTCGATGTCGGCCCGCACCTGGGCGTCGGCCGGTGGCATGGTGTGCAGGCCCTGGCGCAAGGCGTGGAAGTACATCATCGTGCCGCCCACCAGCACGGGCACACGGCCGCGAGCCTGGATCTGCGGCACCAGCGCCAGCGTGTCGGCTACGAACTGCGCGGCCGAGTAGGTCTCGGTCGGCGCCAGGATGTCGATCAGGTGGTGCGGCACGGCGGCACGTTCAGCGGCGCTGGGCTTCGCGGTGCCGATGTCCATGCCGCGGTAGACCAGGGCCGAGTCGACACTGATGATCTCGACCGGCAATTGCTGCGCCAGCAACATCGCCACGGCCGACTTGCCGCTGGCGGTGGGTCCGGCCAGGCACAGCGCAAGTGGTTTCATGGCCGCTGCTTCATCGCACCGCGCGCTGCACCAGCGTCCAGGCCACCAGGCAGGTGGCTGCCGACCAGAAGGCCAGGCCCAGCATCAAGGGCAACAAGGTGCCGTCCAGCGCCACGCCCAGCCAACGGCCGATGCCAAAGGCCACCAGCGCCAGCAGCAGGCCGGCCAGTGCCGACGCCGCGCCCGCTGCCGCCGGGAAGGGCCCGACCACACCGGCCTGGCCGCAGGGCTGGTGCAGGCCGTGGCCGAACAGGAACAGGCACTGCGGCACCAGCACGACCCAGGTCGCTTCCACACCCGCCAGCACCAGCGCCGCGCCCAATGCGCCACCGGCCAGCGTGAACCCGGCGCCGCGGGCCACGGTGCCGCGCATGCCGTGGCGGCGGATCCAGCGCCTGCAGACGGCGGTGCCCGCGATGTAGGCCAGCGAGCCCACGGCCATGGCCAGGCCGTAGGCGGCTGGCGACAGGCCCAGCACGTCGATGTAGATGAACGACGAACCCGCCAGCAGCGTGAAGAGGCCGCCGTAGGTGCAGGCCACCAGCAGCGCCCAGGCGATGAACACCGGGTGGCGTGCAATGGCCCACCAGGTGGCCAGCAGCGGCCCGAAACGTGTCGCGGCCGGGTTGCGGCGCGCCAGGGTCTCAGGCAGCAAGGTGAGCACCCAAACCAGCGTCAGTGCGCCGACCAGCGCCACTGCGCTGAGCGACGCCCGCCAACCCCAGAACTTGGCCAGCAGGCCACCCATCAAGGGGCCGAGCAGTGCAATCACCCCCAGGCCGGTGAGCGCCAGTGCCATCACCTGCGCGCCTTGCACGGGTTCGTACAGGTCGCGCAGCACCGCGCGTGCGCAGACCACGGCAGCGGCCATCGCAGCACCCTGCAAGGCCCGCCAGACGATCAGTGTTTCGATGCTGGCGGCCAGCACACAGCCCACGCTGGCCACCAAGTACAGCGTGAGACCAGTCAGCAGCACCGGGCGGCGGCCGAAACGGTCGGCCACCGGGCCCCACACCATCTGCGCCAGGCCAAAGGACAGGATCAGCAGCGACATCGTCAGCTGCGCGCCGGCCATGCTGGCGCCCAGCTCACGTGTCAGGTCGGGCAGCGCGGGCAGGTAGACGTCGGTCGTGACGGGCTGCAGCCCCAGCAGCAGGGCCAGCGACAGCGCGGCCAGCGTGTGCGAAACGACGCGCGTCAAAACCGCTCGTCGTCGCGCAGGTAGCGCCACTGCCCGGGGGGCAGCTGGCCCAGCGGCACGCTGCCGATGCGCACCCGCTTCAGGCCCAGCACCTGCAGGCCCACCTGTTCGCACATGCGGCGGATCTGCCGCTTGCGGCCTTCGCGCAGCACGAAGCGCAGTTGCTCTTCGTTCTGCCAGCTCACGGCGGCGGGGCGCAGCAGCACACCGTCCAGGCTCAGGCCGTGACGCAGCTGTTCCATGGCGGCTTCCGGCAATCGGCCTTCGCCGCTGTAGGCCACACGCACCAGGTATTCTTTTTCCACGCGCGTCTGGTCGCCGATCAGGCGCTTGGCGACACGGCCGTCCTGCGTGAAGACCAGCAGGCCGGTGGAGTCGATGTCCAGCCGCCCGGCCGGTGCCAGGTGCCGCAGGTGGCCGGGGTGGAAGTTGATGCCCGAGCTGTCGCCCGACCAGCGGTTGGCGGGGGTGACCAGCGTGATGGCCGGCTCGTAACCGTCTTCGGCCTGGCCGCTGACGATGCCCATGGGCTTGTGCAGCAGCACGGTGACCTGCCGCGCCTGTTCTTCGCGGGCACGCGGGTCGATGTCGATCACCGCGTCGGGCGGCACACGCTGGCCCAGTTCGGCCATGCGGCCTTGCACCTTCACCCAGCCGGCGGCGATCCAGTCGTCGGCTTCGCGACGCGAGGCCAAGCCGCGTTCGGTGATGAGCTTGGACACACGCACACCGTCGGCCGAGGCCGGGCGCGGCGCGGCCGGCGCTGCGGGACGTGCGGGGGCAGCGCGCTGCGGTGCCGGCACGACCCGCGGTGCCGGGGTGCTGGGTGGTGCGTTCCGGGGTGCGGCACGGGGCGCTGCGGGACGCTCATCGCGGCGGGGTGGCGGGCGGGTTTCACGGCGCGGCGCTTCGTCTCGCGGGGCGGGGGGCCTGGGCCGCGCCGCCGGTGCGGCTGGCGTGGCCGGCGGTACGTCACGTTCCGTGCTGCGGGTCTTGGCGCTGGGCGCTGGCCGGGGCGAGGTGACACCACGCACCCGCGGGCGGTGCGGGTCACGCGCCGGAGCGCTGGGTTTGATGCTGATCTTGGGACGTTCGGCCATGACGCAATTGGAGCATGGCCCAGCGCAAGCGCAGGGCCATGTCAGAAAACGCTATCGTGTTCGACACCTGGACATGGAACCGAACGTGATGCGCAATGCCATCAAGCAGCTCTTGCTGAGCCTGGCCCTGATGTTCGGGCCCCAGCTGCAGGCCGCGCCGCTGGCGCCCCCGCTGCAAGCCGAACTCGATGCGGCGGTGCTTGACTATGAAGCCGGTCGCCACGTCCGCGCACGGCAAGCCTTCGAGTCCTTGTCCAAACGCGGTGTGCCGGCAGCCGACTACAACCTGGCGGTGATGCACCTGCGCGGTGAAGTGCCGCAAGCCAGCCCGCAACGCGCCAGCCAGTTGCTGACACGCGCTGCCAAGGCCGGTTTTGTCACCGCCCAGTTCATGCTGGCCCAGGCGCTGGACCGCGGCGAACTGGGTCCGCGCGACCTGAAGCTCGCCCACCAGTGGTATGAAGTGGCAGCCGAAGGCGGCAGCGTCGATGCCCAGGTGGCCATGGGCACCGCCCATTTCCTGGGGCGCGGCCTGGCCAAGGACCCGGCACGTGCCGTGCACTGGTTCCGCGAAGCGGCCAAGGGTGGCGACGTGGGTGCGATGTACCTGCTGGCGTCGATGTACGAACAGGGTGACGGTGTCGACCGTGACCTGCGGCTGGCGCGTTATTGGTACGGCGTGGCAGCGCACAACGGCGACGAAGCCGCGCCCTTCAAGCTGAAGGAACTGGACACCCGCCTGGCGGCGCCGAAGACCTGAAAGCGCTGCAGGCGCGCCCGCCTACAGCACCACCTTCACCATCGGGTGCGAGCTCAGTGTGCGGTACAGCTCGTCGAGCTGTTCGCGGCTGGTGGCCGTGACGGTGATCGTCAGCCCCAGGTATTTGCCGCCCTTGCTGGCCCGGCGCTCGATCGTGTTGGCGTCGAATCCCGGGTCGAAAAACTGCGCCACCGCGACGATGGCCTCTTCGAAGCCGTCCACCTGTGCGCCCATCACTTTGATGGGGAAGGCGCTCGGGTACTCGATCAGGCTCTGCTCGGGGGGGATGTGCGCTGCCACGTCTGCCACCTGCAAGCCGCTCAGATCGACATCGTCGTCTTGGCGCGCTGGTAGGCCTCGTACAGGCGCGCATAGACCGGGCCGGGTTTGCCGCGCAGCGCACCGTGGCCGACCTCTTCGCCGTCGATGTGCGTGACGGCCAGGATTTCCTTGGTGGCCGAACTCAGCATCACCTCGTCGGCGGCCCGCACGTCGGCTTCCGAGATGGGCCGCAGGTTGTAGGCGATGCCGGCGTCTTCGCACAGCTCGCGCAGCAACTCGACGCGGATGCCTTCCAGCACGTGGTCGCTTTTCGGCGGGCCCAGCAGCGCACCCTCGTGCGCGATCCACACATTGCTGGCCGCCGCTTCGGTCAAGTGACCGTCGCGGAACATGATGGTTTCCAGCGCACCGTGGTCGGCCGACATCTGCCGCGCCAGCACATTGCCCAGCAGGCTGATGCTCTTGATGTCGCCGCGTTCCCAGCGGAAGTCGCGTGCGGTGGTGCAGCTCACGCCCTGGTGGCGCTGCTCGGGTGTGGCCGGCTTCAGCGGGTTGCACATCATGAACACCGTGGGCACCGGGTTGGCGGGCATCACGTGGTCACGCGGGGCCACGCCGCGCGTGACCTGGATGTAGACCACCTGGTCTTCTTCAGGCCGTGCCGCCACCAGCTGCCGGCAGCGCGCCAGCCATTCTTCACGCGTGGCCGGCTGCGGCAGTCGCAGTTTGCCCAGGCTTCGGTTCAGGCGCGCCAGGTGTTCGTCGAAACGGAACAGCTTGCGGCCGTAGACCGGCACCACTTCGTAGACCCCGTCGCCGAAGATGAAACCGCGGTCGAGCACCGGGATGCGCGCTTCGGCCAGGGGCATGAAGTCGCCGTTCAAGAAGCAGAGGTTGTCGCTCATCGCGGGTGCGCCAGGTGAAGGTGTGCGGGGATGCAGAACATGATGGCACAGGCCGCGCCGCGCTTCAGTTGACCCGCCGCAAGAGTTGGCCTGCATGGGCTGCCTGCACCTGGCCATGCTGCACCGCCAGCTGGCCGTTCAGCACCACGCTGTGGATGCCGCTGGGTGCCAGGTCGGGTTCGGCGTAGGTGGCGCGGTCCATCACCGTGGCCGGGTCGAAGACGGTCAGATCGGCCGCGTGCCCGGCTTGCACCAGGCCGCGGCCGGCCAGGCCAAACCGGCGTGCGGTGAGGCCGGTCATCTTGTGCACCGCGGTTTCCAGCTGCAGCACACCCCGCTGCCGGCTGTAGTGGCCCAGCACACGCGGAAAGGTGCCCCACAGCCTTGGGTGCTGCACACCCGGCGCCGGCAGGCCGTCGGAGCCGATCATGGCCAGCGGGTGCGCCAGGATGCGGTCGACATCGTCGTCGCTCATCGCGAAGTAGATCGCACCCCCGGGCATCAGCTGCGCGGCCAGCGCGGTGGGGTCGATGCCCCGTTCGGCGGCCATCTGCCGCAAGGACCGGCCCGCGGCCTGCGGTTCCTTCTGCGACCAGGTGATCTGCACGTCGGTGCTGCTGGCCACCCGTTCGGGCAGCAGCATGGTCGACGAGGCGGTGTAGGGGTAACAGTCCAGGCACACCGACTGCACCTGGGCTGCGGCTTCGATCAGCGCCAGCGTGCGTGCCGAGCCGCCGTGCTGCGCCAGGCCCATCAGCTTGTGGTGCGACAGCACCAGCGGCGTGTCCAGCGCACGGCCCACGGCCAGGGCTTCGCGCAAGGCGTCGTCGATGGCCGCCGCTTCGTCGCGGATGTGCATCGTGACGATGCCGCGGCCGCCGGCCAGCGGCTGCGCGACGTCGATCAGTTCCTGCGTCGTGGCCGCACGTGCCGGCGGGTAGAACACGCCAGTGGACAGGCCGATGGCGCCGGCCTGCAGCGCTTCGGCCAGTGCGGCCTGCATGCGCTGCATTTCCTTGGCGTTCGCTGCGCGATCCAGATCGCTCATCGTGCCCACCCGCAAGGTGGTGTGGCCCACCAGCATGGCGGCATTGACCGCGGGCCCTGCAGCTTTCACGGCCTGCACGTAGTCGGCAAAGCTGGCGTGGGTGAAGTGGCGTTGCAGGATGTCCAGCGGCGACGGTGCGTCTTCGCACACCAGCGGCGCCAGGCTGATGCCGCAGTTGCCGGTGATCACCGTGGTCACGCCCTGCAGCAGCTTGGGGTGGCGTTCAGGGTGTTCCAGCAGCAGCTGGTCGTCGTGGGTGTGGCTGTCGATGAAACCCGGCGCCACGATGTGGCCGCTGGCGTCGATGCGGCGGTGGGAAGCTGTCGATGACAAGTCTCCCACGGCCGCGATCAAACCACCCAGCACGCCGACATCGGCGCGCCAGCGGGGAGCGCCGCTGCCGTCGATTACTTCACCGCCGCTGATCACCAGGTCGAGCATGGGTTCAGCTTCGGCGTGTGCGGTTGAGAAGCGGCGCTACTGGATCCACAGCCGGATGGCGTCCCAGGCGCGGCCGAAGATGCCGGCCAGACCCACCGGCTCCAGCACCACCAGTGGCCGCGAGGTGAGCACGGCGCCGCCGGCCGTCGTGACATTGACCTGCCCCACAGCCTGGCCCACCGTCAGCGGTGCCAGCAAGGGGTCGGTGCGCTGGATGGTGGTCTTCAGCTTGTCGCCTTCGCCCTTGGGCACGGTGACGATGAGGCCGCCGCTGGCGCCCAGCCTGGCTTCGGCCTTGTCGCCCTTCCACACCGGCACGGTGGCCATCGGCTTGCCGGCTTCGAACAGGCGCACCGCGTCCCAGGCCGACCAGCCCCAGTTCAGCAGCTTCTGGCTTTCTGCAGCACGGGCATCGCGGCTGTTGGTGCCCATCACCACGCTCACCAGGCGCCGTTTGCCGGCCGGGGTGTCGCGCACCGCACTGGACACCAGGCAATAACCGGCGGCTTCGGTGTAGCCGGTTTTCATGCCGTCCACCGCCGGGTCGCGGCCCAGCAGCATGTTGCGGTTGTCCTGCTTGATGTTGTTGTAGGTGTACTGGCGGATGCTGTACAGCGCGTAGTGCTCCGGGTGGTCGAGCACGATGCGTGCGCCCACCAGCGCCACGTCGCGGGCGCTGCTGTAGTGGCCCGCTTCCGACAGGCCCTCGGGGTTCTTGAACTGCGTGTTTTTCAGGCCCCAGGCCTGGGCCTGGCGGTTCATCGCAGTGACGAAGTTTTCCACCGTGCCACCCACGCCTTCGGCCAGTGCAACCGCGGCGTCGTTGCCGCTCTGCACGATCAAGCCGCGCAGCAACTCGGCCACCGTGGGCTGCATCGTGGTGTCGATGAACATCAGCGAGCCACCGCCCTTGCGCTGCGCCCAGGCCCGCTGCGACACGGGCAGGGTCTGTTCGAGCGTGAGCTTCTTGTCGCGCAGCGCGTTGAACACCAGGTAGGCGGTCATCAGCTTGGTCAGCGAAGCCGGGTCGGCCTGCGCGTCGGCTTCACGTTCGGCCAGCACCTGCATGCTGGACAGGTCCATCAGGATGTACTGGCGCGCGGCAATCTCGGGCGGCTGCGGTGTCTGCGCCAGGGCAGCGGTGGAAACCGTGGTCAGTGCCGCGGCAAGGGTGAAAGCCAGGAAGGTCGCAAAGAGTGATTTCATGAAGTCGGGGTTCAGCCGGCAGCGCGTGAAGCCCACGCGCCGACGACGATCTGTTTGAGCACGGGCAGTTGCCCGTGGAAGAAGTGACCGGCGCCGGGCAGCACTGTCACGGGCAGGGCCTGCGGCCGCGCCCAGTCGAAGATGGCTGAGAGTGGCACCACGTCGTCGAGTTCCCCATGAATCACCACGGTGTCGGCCGGCACCGCCGGCACATCGAAGTTCTGCACCGCCGGGCCGACCAGCACGACACGCTCTGCGCTGAACTGCATCCGCGCCGAGCTTTGTGACGCGACTTGTGATGCCACGTAGCCACCAAACGAAAAACCGGCCAGCACCAGCGGCACACCGGCCTGGTGGTGGGCGCTCACCACGGCGAAGGCATCTTCGACTTCTCCCCGGCCTTCGTCCCAGCTGCCTTCTGATGCACCGATGCC
Source organism: Rubrivivax sp. (assembly GCA_030653385.1). GTDB lineage: Bacteria > Pseudomonadota > Gammaproteobacteria > Burkholderiales > Burkholderiaceae_C > Rubrivivax. Next base: position 176,881 of record JAURZM010000032.1, read on the forward strand.
GCGGAAGTTGAAGCGCACGCTGGTGTAACCCAGCTGCACCAGCGCCCGCGCCAGGGTCTGCACGACCTTGTTGTCCATCGTGCCGCCGTGAAGCGGGTGCGGGTGGCAGACCACGGCCAGGCCGCGCGGTGCGCCCGGTGGCGTGTCGATGGCGCATTCGATGGCGCCGGCCGGGCCGGTGACCGTGGTGCGCTGCGTGGCGCTGTTCATCGGCCGACGTTCGGTGCCAGCAGCAAACGCTGCACCGCCTGGCCGTTTTTCAGGTGGCTGTCGACGATCTCGTCGATGTCGTCGGTGTCGACGAAGGTGTACCAGGTCTCTTCGGGGTAGACCACGGCCACCGGACCACCGGCACAACGGTCCAGGCAGCCGGCCTTGTTGACACGCACACCGCCCGGGCCGGCCAGGCCCAGCGACTTGACACGCGACTTGCAGTGGTCGAAGGCGGCCTGCGCGCCCTGGTGCGCGCAGCAGGCTTCGCCGTTGCTGCGTTCGTTCAAGCAGAAGAACACATGGTGTTTGTAGTAGCTCATGCGCAGGATTGTAGGGAAGGGCCTGCTTGCGCCTGTCCTAGCGAGACCCCGTGCGAGACCCCAGGCGCGACAGCAGCCAGGCCATCGCGGCATAGGGCCACATCCAGCCGATCCACTGCGCCAGGCCGTGGAAGCGCACGAAGCGGCCCTGCTCCCACGCACGCAGGCTCTGTGCGAAGTAGGGGTCGTCGGGCGCCTGCGCAACGCCCACCACCAGCCCGGTCAGCGCCACCAGCCCGACACCCGACACCAGGCGGCGCGACATCGGCACCAGCAGCAGCGACAGTGCCGTGCCCAACAGCAAACCCGGCATGGTGCGTGGGCCCAGCCAGGCCCAGATGTGCTCGGGCCCGAAGTTCAGCGCCGTGGACAAGGCCATCGCCGCCATGGCCAGGGCCAGCGCGCCCAGTGCCATCACCAGCCGACGCCAGCCGGGTGCCACCACCGAATAGGCCACCACAGCCGGTGCCAGCAGGCCCAGGGCCACGATCAGCAACTCGGTCAAGGGCCGCAGCGGTGAAGCCGGCGGCGCCGCAGCGGCCAGCAACTCGTAGGCCGGCTCGGCCCAGGGCACACCGAGCAGCGCCTGGGCCAGCCATTCGCGCAGCCGCTCGCCCACCTGGCCCAGGCCCAAGGGCACCGGCGCCGGAAAGAGCAGGCCCACCGGCCACAGCACCAGCAGCGCCAGCGCCACCGCCGCGTCGCCCGAGAACCAGCGAGCGCGCAGGGTGTTCCAGCGGTCCACCAGACCGGCCGCGTGCAGTGCCAGCGCCAGCACCGTGCCCGCCGCAGCCCCGGCGGCGTTCATGGCCAGGTCTTCGCGTGCCGGCACGCGGCCGGGCAGGAACTGCTGCAGCACTTCGCAGTGGTAGGACAGGCCCGTGGCCAGCAACAGCGCCAGCAGCACGGCAGCACGGGCGCCTACGCCGCTGCGCAGCGCGGCCAGCGTGATCAGCGCACCCAGGGGCAGGTAGCCCAGCAGGTTGGAGCCCACGTCGAAGGGCGACTGGTACAGCGCCGACGGCAGCGCGGCCAGCGCCCACAGGGTCTGTCCGGGCGGCCATCGCCAGCCGGCAAAAGGGTAGAGGCTGGCATACAGCACCAGCGCCGCGTAAACCAGTGCCAGCAGGGTGGCCGAACTGCGATGGCGCGCGTTTGCCACCGGCGTGCCCTAAAACGGCTTCACAACCACCAGCACCACCGTGGCCGCGAACAAGAGCACCGAGGTTTCGTTGAAAACCCGGAACCACTTGTGGCTGCGTTTGTTGGACAGTTGCTCGAAGCTGCGCATCAAGGTGCGGCACATGTGGTGGTAGCCCACCGCGCCCACCACCAGCAGCAACTTGGCGTGGATCCAGCCCTGGCCCTTGCCGATGCCATAACCCAGCCACAACCACAGGCCGAGCACCAGCGCGGGCACCATCAGAAGGCTCGAAAAGCGATACAGCTTGCGGGCCATCAGCAGCAGGCGTTCACGTTCGGCGTGGCTGTCGGGTGGCACCATGGCCAGGTTGACAAACAGCCGCGGCATGTAGAAGAGGCCCGCAAACCAGCTCGCCACGAAGATGATGTGAAAGGCCTTGACCCAGAGGTAACCGCTGCTCATGGCTTGCATTATCGCGGGCACCAAAAAAAGAGCCCCGGCCGAAGCCGGGGCTGGCAAGCCTTATCGCTGTCATCACGCTAAGGCACCTGCTCAGGGAGGAAAAGCAGGGAATGACAACCTCGCAGCTATCATTCACCGACCACTTTAGCAGAACGAAAATCTGCGCGCTACGTCGGTTTCACGCCGCTGCGGCGCGACCTTTCTGGCCCAAAAGGAGCCGCGCTTGCCCAACCCCCCACCGTTCCCGGTCAGCCGGCCGCGCCGCTTGCGACGCGATGCGTTCACGCGTGCCATGGTGCGCGAGAACCACCTCAAGCCCGAGGACCTGATCCTGCCGGTGTTCGTGCTCGACGGCCAAGGGCAGGTGCAGGACGTGGCCAGCATGCCGGGGGTGCAGCGGCGCAGCATCGACGGCCTGTTTGCGCTGGCCGAGCAGTGCCTGACGCTGGGGGTGCCGGTGATGGCGCTGTTCCCGGTCATCGACGGGTCACTGAAAACGCCTGACGGGCGCGAAGCCCTGAACCCCGATGGCCTGGTGCCGCGCTGCGTGCGCGAGCTCAAGAAGCGATTTCCCGAACTGGGCCTGCTCACCGACGTGGCGCTGGACCCTTTCACCAGCCATGGCCAGGACGGCCTGCTCGACGACAACGGCTACATCCTGAACGACGCCACCGTGGCGGTGCTGCGCCAGCAGGCGCGGGTGCAGGCCGAAGCCGGTGTCGACATCGTGGCGCCCAGCGACATGATGGACGGCAGGATCGGTGCGGTGCGCAGCACGCTGGAAGAAGCGGGCCTCGTGCACACACGCATCATGGCCTACAGCGCCAAGTACGCCAGCGCCTTCTACGGCCCCTTCCGCGACGCGGTGGGCTCCGCCGGCAACCTGGGCAAGGCCGACAAGAAGGTCTACCAGATGGACCCCGGCAACAGTGACGAAGCGCTGCGTGAAGTGGCGCTGGACATTGCCGAAGGCGCCGACATGGTGATGGTCAAACCTGGCATGCCCTACCTCGACATCGTGCGCCGTGTGAAGGACGAATTCCGTGTGCCCACCTTCGCTTACCAAGTCAGCGGCGAATACGCGATGCTGAAGGCCGCAGCCGCCAATGGCTGGCTCGACCACGACGCGGTGATGATGGAAGCGCTGATGGCCTTCAAGCGGGCCGGCGCCGACGGTGTGCTGAGCTATTTCGCGCTCGACGCCGCGCGGTTGTTGCGCGCGCGCTGAACTGCGCGCGGGCGCACAGACGGCAGCAGCAGACCCATGCGCATCTTCCATGTGCTGGGCGAACAGTTCATCGAACTCGATGAATTGCCCGAGTTGCTGCCCGATCACGGATTTTTGTGGGTGGGCAGCGCGCGGCGCGAGTTCGAGGTGCGTTCACTTGAGGTGCAGACGGCGTTGCAGCGCTGGGTGGGCGGTCAGCTGGTGGACCTGCACATCTCCGACCTGCTGAACAACCAGCTGCCCAGCCACTTCGACTACACCTCGTGGTACGACCTGATGGTCTTTCGCCGCCTGGCCGCGGGTGCCGGCAGCGAGAGCCTGTTCCTGGGCGAAAACAGCGGCACGTTGGCCAGCGCGCGCCAGGCGCTGAGCGACATCGACACCAGCCCCGTCGGCTTCGCGGTTTTCGACCGCGTGCTGGTCACGGTGCACCCGGCCGACTGCGCGGTGCGCGACTTCTTTGCCCAGCGCCTGCTGTCGCTGTCGGCCTCGGCCGAAACACGCGGCAACGCGCGCATGCCAGCCGGTCCGGCCGACCTTATGCTGCGCATGATCAACCACATGGTCGACGGTTATCTCGACCTGCGGCGCCTGCTGACGCGGCAACTGGGCTACCTTCAGCAGGAATTGCTGAACCCACGCAGCCGATTCGACGACTGGGGCGTGCTGCTGGAGTCGCGCAATGCGCTGCACCTGCTGGAAGACGTGTGCGAAGACCAGCGCAGTGCGGTGCAGGAATGGATCGACGCACTCGACGAATGGCCCGACGAAGCCAATGCCCAAGCGCGCCGCGAACGTGAGCTGCTGCGGGTGCGTTCACGCGACGTGCTCGAACACGTGGAACGCGTGCTGACGCATGTCCGGCGTCTGGAACACAGTGCTGAAACCGCGGTGCAGATGCACTTCTCGGCGCTGGGCCACCGCACCAACGACATCATGCGCACGCTGACCGTGCTGACGGCCATCTTTCTGCCGCTGAACCTGATCACCGGGTTTTTCGGCATGAACTTCGACGGCCTGCCGTTCATCCACGAAAGCACGGGTGTCTGGGTGGCCGTGGGGCTGATGCTGGCCGTGGCGGTGGTGCTGTGGTTGGTGTTCCGGCGCCAGCGTTTCATCGGCGGCGGCGACACATGATGGCCTGCCGCCCCAGGTGGCCGGACCCTCGGTGAGGCCCAACAGCCGCCAGCTCTGGATCCTGCTGATCCTGACGCTGGTGTGGGGCCTGAACTGGCCGGTGATGAAGGTGGGTGTCAGCGGCCTGCCGGGGGCGCCCATGGCCTACCCGCCACTGAGTTTTCGCGCGCTGTCGATGTGGTTGGGCCTGCCGGTGCTGGGCCTGGCGCTGCTGGCGCTGAAGGTGCCCTTTGCCGTGCCACGCAAACACTGGCTGGAAGTGGGCAAGCTGGCGGCATTGAACATGGTCGTCTGGCATATCGTGGTCATCCTGGCGGTGCAGCAGCTGACCTCGGGACGGTCGGCGATCCTGGGTTACACGATGCCGGTGTTTGCTGCGCTGTGGGGCCGCTGGGCTTACGGCGAAAGGCTCGGCTGGATGCAGTTTGCCGGTGTCGCGGCTGCCGGGCTGGGTGTGGTTCTGCTGCTGTCGGGCGAATTCAACAGCCTGTCGGGTGCGCCGCTGGCTGCGCTGGCGGTGGTCGTGTCGGCGGCCATCTGGGCGGTGGGCACACACCGGCTGCGCCGCTCGACGCTGGACGTGCCGCTGCTGACCCTGGTGTTCTGGATGACGGTGTGCACGGCGGTGTTGATGGCCGTGTTGTCGCTGGTCTTCGAACGCAACGTCTGGCGGGCGCCCGAGCCGCATGTCTGGGGCGCCATCGTCTACAACGCCGTGGGGGTGTTCGGCTTTGCCCACGCTGCCTGGTTCTACCTGGCGCGCACGATGCCGCCGGTGGCCAGTTCGATCAGCGTGATGCTGATTCCGGTGCTGGGTGTGTTCAGCGGCGCGCTGCTGCTTGGCGAATTGCTGCACTGGCAGGACTGGGCTGCGGTGGTGCTGATGGTGTTGGCCATCGGCCTGGTGCTGCTGAAGCGCAGGCCACCGGCCTGAGCGGCCTGGAGCGGCCTGAAGGGCGCCGCTTGTGTCAGCGTCGGCCGGCCCATGCCGCCGCCACCGCCAGGGCAGCCGCGGTCAGCGGCACGGCCGCTTGCCAACTGCCCATCGTGGCCAAGGTGGCTGCGCTCATCGCGCACCAGGTCAGGGGCAGCGGCCACAGCAAGCGAAGCAGGGTCTGTGTGCGCGGGTTGTCGGCATTCAGCAGCAGCAGCACTGCCAGCGAGCCGATCGCCGTGGGGTCGGGTGCGAGGCCGAAAAATTCGGCCTGCTGCCAGGGTCGGCCGTCGGCCAGCGCCAGCATGGGGTGCATCAACAAGGCCCACAGCGCCAGGCCCAGGCCAACCCACCGCCGCCACGCCTGGCGGCTGGTGTGCGGCGTCGCGTGTGTGGCCAGCCTCGTGGCCAAGATCAGCCAGCCCACGCCCTGCACTGCGAAGGCCACGGCGTAGCCGGATGCGACCCACTGGATGGGCGCAAAACGTTGCCACAGAAAAGCCCAGGCCACAAAAAAACAGCACAGCGACAGCGCCACGGCGGCGCTGCGCCAGGTGCGCAAACCTGCGGTGTTGCGCCGGGCCAGCCAGAGCCAGCCCAGGCCGGCCCCCAGCAGCAGCGGCTGTGCAGGCCACGCTTCCCGGTTGATCGACTCGAACAGCCGCCAGTAGATGCGCGGCGAAAACATCAGCAGGTCAGACGGTCGGTAGCTCCACCACTCGTCCACCGCGCGGCCCGCTTTTCAGAGCGCAGCCACGTCGCGGGCCATGCGCGCACGCAAGGCGGCATCAGGCATGCGACCGCGTGCGGCGGCCATGTTCTGCAGCAGATGCGCGGGCTGGCTGGTGGCCGGTATCGCGCAGGTCACCGCCGGGTGCGTGACGACAAACTTCAGCGCCACCTGTGCCCAGTGGCTGCAGTCGATGTCGGCCGCCCAGCCCGGCAGCCGGTGGCGCGCCAGCTGCCGCAGCAATGCACCTTCACGGAAGGGCCGGTTGACGAGCACCGCGATGCCGCGTTCCTGGGCCCGCGGCAGGATGCGCTGCTCCACTTCACGGTCGAGCAGGTTGTAGCTGATCTGCACGAAGTCGACGGGCTGGGTGCGCATCACCTCTTCGATCTGCGTGTGGCGGCGGCCTTCCGAGGTGGTGATGCCCACGTAGCGCAGCCGGCCGTCGGCCTTCATCTGCAGCAGGCTTGGCAGGTGGGCCTGCCATGACAGCAGGTTGTGCACCTGCATCAGGTCGAAACGGGGCACACCCCAGTGCTGGCGCGAGGCTTCCATCTGCGCGTCGCCACGGTCGACGTCGCCGATCCACACCTTCTCGGCCGAGAACAGCGCCGCCGGGCGCCCGATCTGCTGCAGCGCGTGGCCGATGGTGGCCTGCGATGAACCGTACATCGGCGAACTGTCGATCAGCCGCCCACCTTCGGCAAAAAAGGCTCTCACGACCTGTGTGCAGGTGTCGCGCGCACCGCGGTCCTGGCCGACGTTGAAGGTGATCCAGCTGCCCAGGCCGACAACGGGCAGGGCTTCGCCGCTGGACGGCACACGGCGTGTCATCGGGCCGGGCGTGCCCTGCGCACCGGCGAGCGATGCGTTGGCCAGGGCGGTGCCGGCCAGGCCCAGCAGGCACAGGCGGCGTTGGCGATCACAAGGTTGGGGTGTCATCGAACTGCCACTCAAACCTTCCTCTTACAACTGCCGCTTGCGCGCCAGCGGCGGGTTGCGTTCGAAGTAGCGCTGGATGCCGCTGGCCAGCGCATTCACCAGCTCGGCGCGGAACGCCGGGCTGCGCAGCTTCTGCTCTTCCTCCGGGTTGGAAATGAAGGCCGTCTCGACCAGGATGCTGGGAATGTCGGGGGCCTTCAGTACCGCAAAGCCCGCTTGTTCGACCTGCTTCTTGTGCAGTCGGCCGACCCGGCCGATGCGGCTGAGCACCTCTTTGCCGAGCATCAGGCTGTCCTTGATCTGGGCCGTGGTGCTCATGTCCAGCATGGCCTGCAGCAACTGCTTGTCGCGCACGCCGGCGACGTTGACACCACCCACCTTGTCGGCCGAGTTCTCGCGGTCGGCCATCCAGCGTGCGGCGGTGCTGCTGGCGCCGCTGGTGCTGAGCGCAAAGACGCTGGCACCGCGTGCTTCGCGCCGGAAGAAGGCGTCGGCATGGATGCTGACAAACAGGTCGGCCTGCACACGGCGGGCCTTGCGCACCCGTTCGTGCAGGGGCACGAAAAAGTCGCCGTCGCGCGTCATCATCACGCGCATGCCCGGCACGGCGTTCAGGCGGTCACGCAGCTGCAGCGCCACGGCCAGCACGACATCCTTTTCGCGCAGACCGGTCGGGCCGACCGCCCCTGGGTCTTCGCCACCGTGGCCCGGGTCCAGCGCCACGATGACCAGGCGGTCCACACGGCGCCGCTCTTCAGCCGTGACCGGTGCGGGCTGGGGTGCGGGTGCTGGCGTCTGCTGCGCGACCGGCGGGGGTGCAGGTGGCAAGGCCGGTGGCGCAGGGGCCATCGCGCTGGCCGGCGTGTCGGGCACCGTGGCGGTGCTGGGCGGCTTGTCGATGCGCGCGATGAGCTCGCCCAGCGCGTCCTGCACGGCCTTCGCGGCACGTTCTTCGGCCGCTTCCTTGTCGCGGATCAGCGCCAGCAGCGGGTCGGCCTCTTGCTGTGGGTAGAGGTCGAACATCAGCCGGTTCTTGTACACACCCACGGGTGTCAGCGTGAACAGTTCGGGACGGATCGGCTGCTTCAGGTCAAACACCAGTCGCACCACACGCGGCTGGAACTGGCCCACCCGCAGACCGGCGATGAAGGGGTCGTCGGCGCGCAGCTTGCCCACCAGTTCGCGCAGCGCCGGGTTGAGCTCGACGTTGGTGATGTCGACCACCAGGCGGTGGGGGGCTTCCGTCAGCAAGTAGGTGGACAGCAGCGGTGCGTCGGACTCGATGGTGACGCGGGTGTTGTCCTTGGCCGGCCACAGGCGAACGGCCAGGATGGTGGCGGTGACCGCGGCTCCCTGCACCAACTGGTGCCCACCCAGCAGCAGCACCAGCTGCCCCATGGCGCGCAAGGTGGCGCGGCGGCTGGTCAAGGTCATGCCAGCAGCGCCTGGCCGCGTGCCGTGTGGGCCTGCACGGTGACCGTGCGGCTGTCATCGGTCTGCGGTTCGATGTGCAGGCTCAGGTCGGCCACGGGCAAAAGGCCTGCCGCATGGTCGGGCCACTCGGCCAGCTTCAGGCCCGGTGCGGCGAAGACATCGCGAAAGCCGGCGTCCAGCCATTCCCGCGGGTCGTTGAAGCGGTAGAAGTCCAGGTGCGAGATGTCCAGGCCCGGCACCGCATGCGGTTCGAGCACCGCATAGGTGGGACTCTTGATGCGCCCCTGCACACCCAGGGCCCGCAGCAGGTGGCGCACGAAGGTGGTTTTGCCGGCACCGAGCGGGCCGTGCAGTTCGATGAAGGCATCGCGCAGGCCGGGCTGCAGCGCCAGGCCACGTGCAAAGGCCTCACAGGCCGCTTCATCGGGCCAGTGCAGGGTGCGGGTTTCTAGAATGGGCACATGCCCGGTGAGCATCACTTCAGCAAGGAGCAGCTCGTCGTGCAGCTGAGGGAGTGGGCGCGTGAGCTGGGATTCTCCCAGATCGGTATCGCTGGCGTCGACCTGACCCAGGCCGAAGCAGGGCTGCTGGCGTGGCTGCAGGCCGGCCACCACGGCAGCATGCACTACATGGCCAGGCACGGACTGAAACGCGCGCGGCCGGCGGAACTGGTGCCAGGCACGGTGTGTGTGATCAGCGCACGCATGGATTACCTGCCACGCGACACCGGCAGTGACTGGGTGGAAGCTGAACGTGCCCATCTGACCGACACGAAAGAAGCCGTGGTCTCGCTCTACGCCCGAGGCCGCGACTATCACAAGGTGCTGCGCATGCGGCTGCAGCGCCTGGCCGACAAACTCGGCGCCGCCGTCGGCCCGCTGGGCCACCGGGTGTTCACCGACTCGGCTCCTGTGCTCGAAGTGGAATTGGCCACACAAGCCGGCCTGGGCTGGCGCGGCAAACACACGTTGTCGTTGTCGCGCGATGCCGGATCGATGTTTTTCCTGGGCGAGATTTTCATCGACATGGACCTGCCGCTGGACACTCCCACCAGCGCCCACTGCGGCCACTGCCGCGCCTGCATCGACATCTGCCCCACACAGGCCATCGTGGCGCCCTACCGGCTGGACGCCCGGCGCTGCATCAGCTACCTGACGATCGAACATGCCGGTGCCATCGACGAAAGCCTGCGGCCACTGATCGGCAACCGCATCTACGGCTGCGACGACTGCCAGCTGGTCTGCCCCTGGAACAAGTACGCGCAGCGCAGCACGCTGCCCGACTTCGACACACGCGAACCCTTGCAGCGGCCGACGCTGCTGCAGCTGTGGGCCTGGACCGAAGCCGAGTTCCTTCGCCACACCGAAGGCAGCGCCATCCGCCGCATCGGCTGGACCCGCTGGCGCCGCAACCTGGCCGTGGCGCTGGGCAATGCCTGGCGCAGCGAAGGCGACACGGCCATCGCCGCGGCCCTGGGTGCTGCGCGCGACGCCGCCGAGCCCCTGGTGCAGGAGCACATCGACTGGGCGCTGGCGCAGCGCCCCGGACCCCGCTGAACTTCTCACTGCGCCAGGCTGCGCCACACCGCCAGCCACAGCGGCAGGCTGGCCATGCCCAGCAACGTGGACACCGTCACCAAGCCGGCCGTGAAGCCGCCGTGGCCGCCCATGCGCACGGCCAGCACGTAGGCGCTCGAAGCCGTGGGCATGGCCGCAAAGGCCACCACCACGATCTGCTGGCCCACCGGCAGGTCGAGGGCCATGACCAGCGCCAGTGCCAGCGCAGGCATCAGCAGGTGTTTGATGGTCAAAAGCGCCGCCGCCAGACGCGGCCCTTCGCGCAAGGCACCCAGTTGCAGCCCCGCGCCCACGGCCATCAGACCCAGCGGCAGCGCTGCCGCGCCGATGCGGCCCAGCGTGGTGTTCAAGAGCTCGGGCAGCTTCAGGCCCAGCAGGTTGAACAGCAAGCCCGACGCGGTGGCCAGGATGAGTGGGTTGCGCGCCAGTTCACGCAGGTAACCGTGTCCACCCTGCCGCGCCAGGGGCCACACTGCAGCCACGTTGCACAGCGGCACACACACCGACACCAGCAGGGCCATCCAGGCCAGGCCCTGGCCGCCGGCCAGCCGCTCGGCCAGGGCCAGCGCGACGTAGGAGTTGAAGCGGAAGGCCGTCTGCGCACCCGAGGCGTGCAGGCGTGCATCGACACCCGGGAAGGCACGCAGCGCGTAGGCCAGCAACACACCCGCAGAGACCACCGCCAGTGCACTGCCGGCCAGCGGCAGCGCTGTGTCCAGCGCCAGCGGGTTGCGCACGATCGACGTGAACAGCAAGGCCGGGAACAGCAGGTGGTACACCAGCTTTTCGGCGCTGTCCCAGACCGGTCGACCCAGGGCTGTGTGATGGCAGATCAGGTAGCCGCAGACGATGAGCAGGAAGTCGGGCAGCAGCAAGAAGGCATCGGACATTGCTGCAAGTATCGGGCTAACCCGGGTGGGGGTTCCCACATCGGCGCGGACCTTTTCGCGGGGCACGATGTGCAAAGACCTGGAACTGCCGCGATGCGGCTGCATCTACCTGCCCGTGAGCATTCAACGACGACACTTCGCGCCCGGCCTGCTGGCCCTCGGCCTGCTGGCTGGCATGACATCGGCCCTGCCTGCGCTGGCGCAGGACAAAGCACCGCCGCGCATGGTCGAAGGCCAGCCGTTTGTGCAGCGCCTGAACCTGGTCGGCAGCGACCTGCGTCTGAACGGCACTGGCGTGCGGGCCGTGGCCTGGTTCAAGGGTTATGCGGCGGGCCTGTACCTGACGCGGCCGGGCACCTCGATGGCCGAGGTGCTGGATGCCCCGGGGCCCAAGCGGCTGCAGCTGCGCATGCTGCAGGACGTGCCTGCAGAAGAATTCGTGAAGGCCCTGAACAAGGGTGTGGAGCGCAACACCCCGGCAGCCGAAATGCCGGCCCTGCGGCCGCAGATGCAGGCTTTTGCCGAGCACATCAACAAGCTTGGTACCGTACGCAAGGGCGACACCGTCGACCTCGACCTCGACCCCGCACGCGGGATGCTCTTCAGTGTGAATGGCACCCTGCGCGCCGAGCCCCTGCCCGGCGACGGGCTGCACAAGGCGCTGCTGAGGTCCTTCCTGGGCGATCATCCCTATGATCGCAAGTTGAAAGCCGGCCTGCTGCGCGGCCCCGAGAATTGAACTGCCGCCAGCCGCAAGCCGCGTCAAGCGCCCGAAACAAGCCGACCCCGATCCCGTTCACCTAGGAGACCTCCGCCATGCAAAGAACCCGACTGTCCCTGCTGCTGGGCGCCCTGGCCTTCAGCCTGCCGCTGGCCACGAGCTTGAGCGCTCATGCGCAGGCCTATCCCACCAAGCCGGTGCGCCTGATCGTGCCGTTTGCCCCTGGCGGCACCACCGACATCGTGGCCCGCATCGTGAGCGAAAAGATGGGTGCCACGCTGGGACAGCAGGTGGTGGTCGAGAACAAGGCCGGTGGCGGCGGTGCCATCGGTGCGCTGGAGATGATCCGCGCCACGCCCGACGGTCACGTGCTGGGCATGGCCACGGTGTCGACGACGGCGGCCAACCCGGCCATCAACCCGAAGATCGGCTACGACCCGGCGGTTGACTTCGTGCCCATCATCAACATCGCGGCCACGCCCAACGTGATTGCGGTGCACCCCAGCTTTCCGGCGCGTGACTACAAAAGCTTCATCGCCGAGCTGAAGAAGCACCCGGGCAAGTACAGCTATGCCAGCTCGGGCACCGGCGGCATCGGCCACCTGCAGACCGAGCTGTTCAAGAGCCTCGCGGGTGTGTTCATGACGCACATTCCCTACCGCGGCGCCGGCCCGGCGCTGAACGACACCGTCGCCGGCCAGGTCACCATCATCTTCGACAACATGCCCTCGGCGCTGCCCTTCATCAAGGACGGCCGCCTGATCCCCATCGTCGTGGCCGCGCCGGGCCGCCTGGCGCAGTTGCCCGACGTACCCACCTTCAAGGAAGTGGGTCTGGAGCCGGTCAACCGCATGGCCTATTACGGTGTGCTGGCCCCCAAGGGCACACCCAAGGCCGTGGTCGACAAGGTCGCGGCTTCGGTGAAGAAGACGCTGGAAGACCCGGCGGTGCGCGGCCGCATCGAAGCCACCGGCTCGCTGATCGTGGGCAACACACCCGAGCAGTTCGCGGCGCAGATGAAGGCCGAGCTCGAGGTCTACAAGCAGGTTGTCGTCAAGCAGAAGCTGAGCCTGGAGTAAGGCCGCGCGCGTGGCGCCGCCCAGTGCGGCTTCGATCGACCGCTTCATCGATGCGGTGTGGATCGAAGACGGCCTGGCAGCGCTGACGCTGGCCGCCTACCGGCACGACCTGAGCCTGTACGCCACCTGGCTGCAGGCCGAACACCGCCTGGCGCTGGACGACAGCAGTGAAGCCCATCTGCTGGGTTTCATGAGCCATCAACACCAGGCCAGCCGCGCCACCACGGCCAACCGGCGGCTGACGGTCTTCAAACGCTACTTCCGCTGGGCGCTGCGCGAGAACATCGTGCAGGCCGATCCCACCTTGCGCTTGCAGGCCGCGCGCCAGCCCCTGCGTGTGCCCAAGACACTGTCCGAAGCGCAGGTCGAGGCTCTGCTGGCCGCGCCCGATGTCGACACCTCGCGTGGCCTGCGCGACCGCGCGATGATCGAGCTGATGTACGCCAGCGGCTTGCGTGTGAGCGAACTGGTGCAGGCCAAGACCGTGCACCTGGGGCTGGACGAAGGGGTGCTGCGCGTGCTGGGCAAAGGTGCACGCGAGCGGCTGGTGCCCTTCGGTGAAGAGGCCCACGCCTGGCTGCGTCGTTACCTGGCCGAAGCGCGGCCGCTCATCCTGGCCGGGCAGGGCAGCGAAGCCTTGTTCGTGACACGCCATGCCACGGGCATGTCGCGCCAGATGTTCTGGAACCTGATCAAACGGCATGCGCTGCTGGCCGGCATCACCGCGCCGCTGTCACCCCACACCTTGCGCCACGCCTTTGCGACGCACCTGCTGAACCACGGCGCCGACCTGCGCGCGGTGCAGCTGCTGCTGGGGCACGCCGACATCGGCACCACCACCATCTACACCCACGTGGCACGCGAGCGGCTGCGCTTGCTGCATGCCAAGCACCACCCGCGGGGCTGAGGGCCTGCCGCGGCCATGAAAAAACCGGGCGCTGGGCCCGGTTCGTCGTGCTGCCGGGGGCCCAGACGGGCCCGCGGGATCAGAAGTTGTGGCGCACGCCCACGGCGATCGAGCTGAAGTCGCTGGCATACGGCGTGTTGGCCGACGCGTCGATCTTCGTGTAGTAGGTGTAGACCTTGGTGCGCTTGCTCAGGTTGTGGTTGTAGCCCACGGTGTACTGCAGCGCGTCGCTGTTGCTGACCTTGCTGTAGTCGCCGGACTTGCCCACGTTCAGGTGCAGTTCGTTGACACCGAAGATGTAGGCCACCGAGCCGCGGAAGTTGGTGCGGGTGCCCAGGTTGGCGCCCCAGCCGTCTTCGTCGCGCTGCACCAGGCCGCCGAACAGGAACGAGCCCATGTCGTAGAAGATGCTGGCGGCAAACTGGTTGGCATCGCCGGCCTTTTCGTAGCCCAGGCCGATGTGCAGGGGACCGGAGGTGTAGTTCACGGCGCCGTCCCAGGTGCGGATGTTGCCGCCACCTTCACCAGCGCTGACGCCGGCTTCGATGGTCAGGCCGTTGACGAAACCGGGCAGGCGGTAGGCGATCTTGTTCGTGTCGCGGCCGATGTAGGCGTACAGCGCGTCAGAAGACGTGCCGGTTTCGTGGTTGTGGAAACCGATGTAGTCCGAGGTGGCGAAGTAGGCTTCGCTGGTGAAACGGCCCAGGCGGATCATGCCGAAGCCACCTTCCAGGTTCACTTCGCTCTGGCCGGCCCAGAAGGCGCCGGTCGGGGTGCCGGTGTCGGCGTTGAAACGGTGCTCGAGGATGAAGTTGGCCTTCAGGCCGCCGCCCAGGTCTTCCGTGCCCTTGAAGCCCAGACGCGAGGCGTTGTTGACCAGTTCCTTGGTCTTGACGCCGTTGCGGTCGAGCGATTCGGCGGTCACGTTGAGGCGGCCGTAGAGGGTGACGCTGCTTTGCGCCAGGGCTGCGCCCGTGGCCAATGTGGCGATGGCGGCGACGATGAGGGTGCGCTTCATGCTTGTCCTTGAGGGTTGATACAAATGCTTTGCCATCGCAGAAAACCGTGACGGCGTGCTGAAAGTCTAAGGGTCATCTCAGGGCAAACCCGCCTTTAGGGTTCTCACTGAGTGGTTTTCATGCGGCAGCGCAGCATCGGCGCAACACTTCGGCAATCGAGAGCCGGCGCGGCCGGCCCGGCGCTCAGCGGCCGCGCAGGTGGGCCGGTGCTTCCAGGCGCTTGGCCAGCACCGACAGCAGCAGCGTCAGCGCCAGGTAGATCACCGAGATGGCCAGGTAGGGTTCCCAGTAGCGGGAATAGGCGCCGGCCACGGTGCGCGCCGCCAGCGCCAGTTCGGCCAGGCCGATGGCCGAGACCAGCGACGAGTCCTTGATCAGCGTGATGCCCTCGTTCACCAGCGCCGGCACCATGCGCCGGAAAGCCTGTGGCAGCACCACGAAGCGCATCGCCTGGGTGTGCGACAGGCCCACGCTGTAGGCGGCCTGGGTCTGGCCGCGGTGGATGCTCTGGATGCCGGCGCGGAAGATTTCGCTGATGTAGGCACCGGCATTCAGGCTCAGCGCCAGGCAGCCCGAGAAGAAGGCGCCGTGCTCCTGTCGGAAAGTGCGGGCCGCGTCGCCGGACAGCAGCCAGCCGTGGTCGGGATGGATCAGCGCCGGCATCAGCGCAAAGTGCACCAGCAGGATCTGCACGAACAGCGGCGTGCCGCGGAAGAAGGTGATGTAGGCCACCGTCACCACCCGCGCCGCTTTCAGCAGCAGTCGCAGCGCCAGCGAACGTGGCGGCGGTGCGTCGGACGAGGTGCTGATGAGCCCGAACACGATGCCCAGCACCAGACCGGCGCCGATGGCCACCAGCGTCAGCTGCACGGTCATCAGAAGGCCGCTCAGGAAGAGCGGCCCGTAACCGGCAAGGATCTCCCAGCGAAGATCCATTGCAGCTTCCCGCTTGCTCGGCCCGGCTTACTTGCTGGCGGCGGAGGCCGGTGCGTCGGCCATCTTGGCCGGCGGCGCGCCGAAGTACTTGGTGTAGATCTGGTCGTAGGTGCCGTCCGCCTTGATGGCGGCCAGACCGGTGTTGACCTTGCCCAGCAGTTCGCTGTTGCCCTTCTTGAAGGCGATGCCGTACTGCTCGGGCACGAACTCCTTGTCGGACACGGTCTTGAACTTGCCGCCCGGGTTGTTGGCCACGTAGTGGGTGACCACGCCGTTGTCGGCGACCACGGCGTCCACGCCGCCGGCTTCCAGTTCCTTCAGCGCCAGCGGGGTGCTTTCGAAGCGCTTGATGTTGGTGTTGGTCTTGCCCAGCAGCTTGCTGACGGCTTCGTCGCCGGTCGTGCCGGTCTGCACGCCCACCTTCAAGCGCTTCAGGTCGCCGAACTTGGCGACCTTGCTGGTTTCCTTGACGGCGATGAGTTGGGCGGCGTCGAAATAGGGGTCACTGAAGTCCATCGTGCCCTTGCGCTCTTCGGTGATGGTCACCGCCGAAACGATCATGTCGCGGCCACCCTGGCCCAGTTCGTTGAAGATGCCTTCCCAGGGTGTGTTGACGAACTTCACCTCGATGCCGGCCTTGGTTGCGATGGCTTGCACGACCTCGATGTCGAAGCCGACGATTTCGCCCTTTTCGTTCTGGCTCTCGAAAGGCGCGTAGGCGGCGTCGGTGCCCACCACGTACACGGTGGCCGGTGCCGGCGCGGGTGCCGATGCCACCGGCGCGGGCGCTGGCGCCTCTTCCTTCTTGCCGCAGGCGGCCAGAACAAAGGTCGCGGCGGCAAGGCCGGCGATCTGCAGGAAACGGCGGGTCGAAATCAGCGTCATGGCAGGGGTGACAGGAGAATGAAGATGGGCATGAGTGTATGCGCGCCTTGTGGCTTGTTTGACGCTTGTTTCACGCACGTTCGCGCCCGATGGGTGCCTGTTCAAGCCCCCAAGGCGTCGATTTCCTGCTGGGTGAAACCTGCCGCCCGACGCGCGGCGTGGTTGAACGGTGGACGCAACACGGGGGCGCCGTGGCGCTTGGCCAACACGTCGTAGTGCAACACCGGATCCAGACCGTCGCGCTGGCACAACCAGCGGTACCAACGGTTGCCGATGGCCACGTGGCCGACCTCGTCACGCAGGATCACGTCAAGGATGGCCACCGCCTGCAGGTCACCGGCCTTGCGCAAGCGTTCCTGCATCGGCGGCGTGGCATCCAGGCCACGTGCCTCGAGCGTTCGCGGCACCAGCGCCATGCGCGCGGTGATGTCGCCGGCGGTGCGTTCGGTCATCGCCCACAGGCCATCGTGGGCCGGGAAGTCGCCGTACTGGTGGCCCAGCGTGGCCAGGTGTTCGCGCAGCAGCGTGAAGTGCAGGGCCTCCTCCGAAGCCACCTGCAGCCAGTCGCGGTAGTAGGCGGTGGGCATGCCGGCAAAGCGCCAGACCGCGTCCAGTGCCAGGTTGATGGCGTTCAGTTCGATGTGAGCCACCGCGTGCAGCAGGGCCGCACGGCCTTCGGGCGTGAACGACGAACGCTGCTTCACGGCCGTGGGGGCCACCAGCGGTGGACGGTTGGTGCGGCCGGGCAGGGTCGCTGCGGTCTGCAAGACCACTTCGGTGTCGATGCTGTCCTGCGGCGCCGGGTGAAGCGCACGCGCCGCGGCCGCCTTGGCGACGGGTTCTTCCAGCAGCAAGGCATTCAGTGCGGCCGATCGGAGCTCCATCTCTAGAATTATCGGCTTTGCCCACCCTCGGGCCGGAACCCACATGGCCATCTACCAGATCGGGGACGACACCCCGCAACTTGCATCCACCGCCTGGGTGGCCGACAGCGCGCAGGTCATCGGCCGTGTGCGCATGGGCGAAGGCAGCAGCGTCTGGTATGGCGCGGTGCTGCGCGGCGACAACGACTGGATCACGCTGGGCGCACGGGCCAATGTGCAGGACGGCAGCGTGCTGCACACCGACCCGGGTTTTCCGCTGACGCTGGGTGACGACGTGACCGTGGGCCACCTGGTCATGCTGCACGGTTGCACCGTGGGCGACGGTTCGCTGATCGGCATCCAGGCCGTGGTGCTGAACGGCGCCAGGATCGGCAGGAATTGCCTGGTGGGTGCGGGCGCGGTGGTCACCGAAGGCAAGGAATTCCCCGACAACAGCCTGATCCTGGGCAGCCCGGCCAAGGTGGTGCGGCAGCTCACACCCGAGCAGGCCGAGCGCATGAAACACGCGGCCCTGCACTACGTGGACAACGCGCAGCGCCACCGCACGCAACTGAAAAAGATCGCATGAGTCTCCTGACGAAGTTCATCTTCGAAGGCCTGCCGGTGCGCGGCATGCTGGTGCGGCTGGACGACGCCTGGTTGGAGCTGCTGCGCCGCCGCCACACCGTGGGCCAGCACCCGCCCGAGCTGCGTGTGCTGCTGGGCGAAATGGCCGCCGCCGGTGTGCTGATGCAGTCCAACATCAAGTTCAACGGCGCGCTGGTGCTGCAGGTGTTTGGCGACGGCCCGGTGAAGCTGGCCGTGGTGGAAGTGCAGCCCGACCTGAGCTTCCGCGCCACCGCCAAGGTGGTGGGCGAAGTGCCCGCCGGCGCGCAACTCGAAGCCATGTTGAACGTGCATGGCCAGGGCCGATGTGCTATCACACTCGACCCCAAGGACAAGTTCCCCGGCCAGCAGCCTTATCAGGGTGTGGTGCCCTTGCACGGCGACCAGCGCGAGCCGCTGCAGCAGGTGCAGCAGGTGCTGGAGCACTACATGCTGCAGTCCGAACAGCTGGACACGCGCCTGGTGCTGGCGGCCAACGACGAGGTGGCCGCCGGCCTGCTGATCCAGCGCCTGCCGGTCGAAGGTGCGGGCAACCTGGAAGGCAGCGCGGTGCGGCGCAACGAAGACGACATCGGCCTGAGCGAAGCCTTCAACCGCATCGCGATGCTGGCCGCCACGCTGACCCGCGAAGAGCTGCTGAGCTTGCCGGCCGAGCGCATCCTGCACCGCCTGTTCTGGGAAGAAACGTTGCGTGTGTTCGAGCCCGAGACACCGCGTTTTGCCTGCACCTGTTCACGTGAGCGTGTGCGCAACATGCTGCGTGGCCTGGGCCGCGAAGAAAGCGACAGCCTGATCGCCGAACGCGGCGAGGTGGAAGTGGGCTGCGAGTTCTGCGGCCTGCAGTACCGATTCGACGCCGTCGACGTGGGCGAGATGTTCACCCCCGAACGCGACCAACCCCCCGGACCGAAAGTGGTGCAGTGATGATGTTGATGCTCTTGAAGGCCGTGCATGTGCTGGCCGTGGTGTTGTGGATCGGTGGCATGGCCTTCGCGCACTTTTTTCTGCGGCCTTCGCTGCTGGTGCTGGAACCGCCGCAGCGTGTGAAGTTGATGCACGCGGTGCTGGGTCGCTTCTTCGGTGCGGTGCTGTGGGCGGCGGCACTGATCCTGGCCAGCGGCTTGTGGATCATCGGCCGTGTGGCCAAGCAGGCCGTGCAGTCGGGTGGCAGTTTTTCGATGCCGCTGGACTGGACCGTGATGACGGTGGTGGGTGTGTTGATGATCGCCATCTTCGGCCACATCCGCTTCGTGCTGTACCGGCGGCTGGACCGGGCCGTGCAGGCCGGCGACATGCCGGCGGGTGGCGTGGCGCTGGCGGCCATTCGGCAGTGGGTGGGTGTGAACCTGGCGCTGGGTGTGGCGTTGATCGCCGGCGTGCTGCTCTACTGAAGCTCTACTGCGCGCGGCTGCGGCGCAGCGCGCGTTCCTGGTCGGGCAGGCAACATTCACAGGCCCAGGCGCGGCGGTTCGTGCCGGTGCTTTGCAGGCCGGTGAACAGGCCGTCGGCGCGTGTCGCGGCCGTGCTCTCGTCGCTTGAACCTGCTGGCAGCAACAGCGGCGCAACGGCTGCCATCGCCTGCCGCACACGTGCTTCGCCTTGCCCGCCCACCACTGCGTAGCCGATGCCCTGCCACTGCATCAGTTCACGCAGGGCGGTGTCCACGGGCTCGCGCACCTGCGGGCCGTCACGCTGCAGGCCGTCGCTGACCCAGGGCAGGTCGATGGCGGTCAGCAAGGTGGCCGAGACTTGACGGCGGTGCAGCTGCGCTGCGCGTTCGTCCAGCGACCGGTCACCGAAAATCAGCCGGCTGTAGACCGCTGTCATCAGCGCCGTGGTGTCGCACACCACGATGTCGTGTGTCGCCCTCGCGGCGGCGATGCTGTCGTGCTGCGCACGCAGGATCGACGCCTGTTCGTGGGCCAGCGGTGTGCGGCCGGCGTGTTCGCACCAGGTGCGCAGCACCTCGGGCACCCAGGCCACGCGGCGGCCGGTGTCGGCAGCCAGGCGGGTGGCCAGGGCTTGTGCCAGCGTCGTCTTGCCGGTGCTCTCCGCGCCCACGATGGCAATGCACAGTGCGTCAGGCACGGTTCAATGCCTGCTGCTGCGCCAAGCGTTGCCAGGTGCGCCACCCCAGCAGCGACAGCGCCGCGAAAAGGGCATACAGCAGCACCGTCAGCCACAGCCCCTTGTAGGCAAACAGCGCCACGCTGACGACGTTGACGCCGAACCACACCGGCCAGTTTTCGACGAACTTGCGGCCCAGCAGCACCTGGCCGGTGATGCTGGCTGCCGTGGGCAGCGCGTCGAACCAAGGCACATCGCTGTCGGTGGCGTGGTCCAGCAGCAGCGCCAGGGCGGGCCACGCCATCAGTGTGGCCACGAGGGTCAGCGACAGGGCCCGGCGGCTCATGCGGCGCACTTGCAGCAACTGGCCTTGCACCGTGGTGCCTCGCAACCATTGCCACCAGCCCCACAAGGCCAGCGCGACGAAGACAAACTGCAGGCCGGCTTCGCCATACAACAGGCTGTCGGCAAACAGCAGCGCGTACATCAGCGAACTCACGATGGCCAGTGGCCAGGCCACGGCCTTCACACGCAAATTGGCCCACACCATCAAGAGCGCCAGCACAAAGGCCACGATTTCGAGCCAGGTGACGGGGCTGCCCCACAGCGTGAAGGCCGCCGACAGCGCAGGCTTGGCAGCCTGCAGCAGCGTGTCGATCACGGCTTCAGGGCTTCTTGGCCGCGGTGACCTGGACGAGGATCTCGTCCGGCCGCACCATGCCCAGTTCGGAGCGTGCTTTCTCCTCGACCATCTCCAGGCCTTCTTTCAGGTCGCTGACCTCGGCCACGACACGGGCATTGCGCTCGCGCGCGGCCACGTTGGCCTGCTGCTGCTGCACCAGCTGCTTCTGCAGGCCCCACACGTAGGGCAGGTTGCCCTTGCCGAACCACAGGTCGCCCTGAACCACGACCAGCAGGCCGACCAGGATGAGCGGGGCCCATTTCACGTGTGTTGCCTTGTGTCCAGCCCTGTGCCGGCTACTTCAGGTTGTAGAAAGCCGTGCGGCCGGGGTAGCTGGCCACGTCGCCCATGTCTTCTTCGATGCGCAGCAGCTGGTTGTACTTGGCCATGCGGTCGCTGCGGCTCAAGCTGCCGGTCTTGATCTGGCCGGCGTTGCTGCCCACCGCGATGTCGGCGATGGTGTTGTCTTCGGTTTCGCCGCTGCGGTGGCTGATGACGTTGGTCCAGCCCGCACGTTTGGCCATCTCGATGGCGCTGAAGGTTTCGGTCAGCGTGCCGATCTGGTTGATCTTGATCAGGATGCTGTTGGCCACACCTTCGTCGATGCCACGTTGCAGGATCTTGGTGTTGGTCACGAACAGGTCATCACCCACCAGCTGCACCTTCTTGCCCAGGCGATTGTTCAGGTGCTTCCAGCCGTCCCAGTCACCTTCGTGCATGCCGTCTTCGATGCTGATGATGGGGTACTTGTCGACCCAGGTGGCCAGGATGTCGGTCCACTCGGCGGCGGTCAGCTGCAGACCTTCGCCTTCCAGGTGGTACTTGCCGTCCTTGTAGAACTCGCTGGCCGCGCAGTCCAGGCCCAGCGCGATCTGTTCACCGGCGGTGTAGCCGGCGTTGTCGATGGCTTCCAGGATCAGCTGGATGGCTGCTTCGTGGCTGGCCACGTTGGGCGCAAAACCGCCTTCGTCGCCGACGCTGGTGGGCATGCCCTTGGCGTCGATGATCTTCTTCAGCGCGTGGAAAACCTCGGCGCCGTAACGCAGCGCTTCGCGGAAGGTGGGCGCGCCCACCGGGATGATCATCAACTCCTGCAGGTCCAGGTTGTTGTTGGCGTGCGCACCGCCGTTGATGACGTTCATCATCGGCACCGGCAGGCTCATGCGGCCCATGCCGCCGAAGTAGCGGTACAGCGGCAGGCCGCGTTCTTCGGCCGCGGCGCGCGCCACGGCCATGCTCACGGCCAATGTGGCGTTGGCGCCCAGGCGGCTTTTGTTGTCGGTGCCGTCCAGGTCGATCAGGGTCTTGTCCAGGAAGGCCTGCTCGGAAGCATCCAGCCCCATGATCGATTCGCTGATCTCGGTGTTGATGTGTTCCACCGCCTTCAGCACACCCTTGCCCAGGTAGCGGCCCTTGTCGCCGTCACGCAGTTCGATGGCCTCGCGGCTGCCCGTGGATGCGCCCGACGGCACAGCGGCGCGGCCCATGGTGCCGCTTTCCAGCAGCACGTCGCATTCGACGGTGGGGTTGCCGCGGCTGTCCAGGATTTCCCGGCCGACGATGTCAACGATGGCGCTCATTTTTTTCCCTCGGGGTTGCTTGAGTTTTTTGTGGCTTGCGGTTGTCTAGACTGGCGCTTCGATGCCTTCGACCAACACCATGTTGAAGCAGGCGGTGGCGCCCTTGCGGAAGCTTCGGGCCTTGACGTAGTCGGGGCTGTCGTACATGGCCTTGGCCTGGTCGAAGCTCGGGTAACGCAGCACCGTCAGGCGCGGCGGTTGCCAGTTGCCTTCCAGCACGGCCATGCGGCCGCCACGCACCAGGTATTCACCGCCAAAGGCCTTGGCCACGGCCGGTGCCGCGGCCATGTAGGCCTTGAAGGCTTCGGCGTCGGTGATCTGCGATTCAACGACGAGGTAGGCAGCGGGCATGGTGTGGCTCTTGTTCAGCAGGAGAAGTCGTTTTCGAGCAGCGGCTGTTGTTTGACCACACGGTCCAGCGCCAGCAGTTGTTCGAGCAGCGCTTTCATGTGTTTCAGCGGCACCGCGTTGGGGCCATCGCTCATCGCGTTGGCCGGGTCGGGGTGGGTTTCCATGAAGAGACCGGCCACGCCAACACCGACGGCAGCGCGTGACAGCACCGGCACAAACTCGCGCTGCCCGCCACTGCTGGTGCCTTGCCCGCCGGGCAGCTGCACGCTGTGTGTGGCATCGAAGACCACCGGTGCGCCGGTCTCGCGCATGATGGCCAGGCTGCGCATGTCCGACACCAGGTTGTTGTAGCCGAAGCTGGCACCGCGTTCGCAGGCCATGAAGCTGTCTTCGGGCAAGCCCTTTTCTCGCGCGGCGGCGCGGGCCTTGTCGACGACGTTTTTCATGTCGTGCGGCGCCAGGAACTGTCCCTTCTTGATGTTCACTGGCCGGCCACTTTGCGCAACCGCACGGATGAAGTCGGTCTGGCGGCACAGGAAGGCGGGTGTCTGCAGCACGTCGACCACGGCAGAGACGGCCGCGATCTGAGATTCGTCGTGCACGTCGGTCAGGATGGGCACGTTCAACTCGCGCTTGACCTTGGCCAGGATCTCCAGACCCCGTTCCATGCCCGGGCCGCGGAAGGTGCTGCTGCTGCTGCGGTTGGCCTTGTCATAGCTGCTCTTGAAGATGAAGGGAATGCCCAGCTCGCGGGTGATCTCTTGCAGCCGGCCGGCCACGTCCATCTGCAGCTGCTCGCTTTCAACGACACACGGGCCGCTGATCAGGAAGAAGGGTTGGTCGATGCCGACATCGAAGCCGCACAATCTCATGCCGCCTCCTTGACCGGTGCCGCTGCACGCCGTGCGTGCTGGTCCAGCGCTGCTTTCACATAACTGGTGAACAGCGGGTGGCCACCCCACGGGGTGCTCTTGAATTCGGGGTGGAACTGCACACCCATGAACCAGGGGTGCCGGTCTTGCGGCAGCTCGACGATCTCGGTCAGCTTCTCGGTCTGCGTCAGCGCGCTGATCACCAGGCCCGCAGCTTGCAACTGGTCCAGGTAATTGACGTTCGCTTCGTAGCGGTGGCGGTGGCGTTCGGTGACCACCGGCCCGTAGATCTGGTGTGCCAGCGTGCCGGGTTTGACGTCGGAGCTTTGGGCGCCCAGGCGCATCGTGCCGCCCAGGTCTGAACTGGCGCTGCGCTTCTGGATGCTGCCGTCGCGGTCTTTCCACTCTTCGATGAGCGCAATCACCGGGTGTGCGCTGTCGGGCTCGAACTCGGTGCTGTTCGCGCCCGTTAGCCCGGCCACGTGGCGTGCGTATTCGATGGTGGCCACCTGCATGCCCAGGCAGATGCCCAGATAGGGCACCTGGTGTTCGCGTGCGTACTGCGCCGCAACGATCTTGCCTTCGATGCCGCGTTTGCCAAAGCCGCCGGGCACCAGGATGGCGTCGAATCGTGCCAGCTGGTCAACGCTGTCGGGCGTCAGGGACTCGGCGTCGATGTAGTCGATCTCGACCTTGGCGTGGTTGTGGATGCCGGCGTGGCGCAGCGCTTCGTTCAGCGACTTGTAGCTGTCGGACAGGTCGGTGTACTTGCCGCACATGCCGATCTTCACGGTGGCCATCGGGTGTTCAACTTCGTGCACCAGCTGGTCCCAGCGCCGCAGGTCGGCGGGGCGGGTCAGCAGCTGCAGCTTCATGCAGATCAGTTCGTCCAGGCCCTGCTCGTGCAGCAGGCGCGGCACCTTGTAGATGGTGTCCACGTCCCACATGCTGATCACGCCGTGCGGCTGCACATTGGTGAAGAGGCTGATCTTCTCGCGCTCTTCATCGGGCACGGCACGGTCGGCGCGGCACAGCAGCACGTCGGGCTGGATGCCGATCTCGCGCATCTTCTGCACCGTGTGCTGCGTGGGCTTGGTCTTCAGCTCGCCGGCTGCGGCGATCCAGGGCACGTAGGTCAGGTGCACAAAGGCGCTGTTGGTGGGCCCGAGCTTCAGGCTCATTTGGCGCACGGCTTCCAGGAAGGGCAGGCTTTCGATGTCGCCCACGGTGCCGCCGATTTCGACGATGGCCACGTCGACGTCGGCCGCACCCCGTTTGACGAATTCCTGGATCTCGTTGGTGACGTGCGGAATCACCTGCACCGTCTTGCCCAGGTAGTCACCACGGCGCTCTTTTTCGAGCACGCTCTTGTAGATCTGGCCGGTGGTGAAGTTGTTGCTGCGTTTCATCTTGGTGGTGATGAAACGCTCGTAGTGGCCCAGGTCGAGGTCGGTCTCGGCGCCGTCGTCGGTGACAAACACTTCACCGTGCTGGAACGGACTCATCGTGCCCGGGTCCACATTCAGGTACGGGTCGAGCTTGATGAGGGTGACCTTGAGGCCGCGCGACTCGAGGATGGCCGCCAGCGAAGCGGCGGCGATGCCCTTGCCCAGAGAGGACACCACACCGCCGGTGACAAACACGAACTTGGTCATTTCATGCAGCACTTGCGGCTCTCGCGCGTGTGCTGTGGTGGTAAAGCGTGAGTATATCGGCCGGGCCTGTCGCACCGGCCCGCTGACCCGTTGCGTCAAGTCACTTTTTGCCTTGGCGCCGTGCGTTACCATCGCGCCGCTTGCACAAGGTGCCTGCTGCCTGGATCGAGGGCTGCAGGTTAAACGGGAAGCCGGTGCGCGGCGGTAAAAAACCGCTGCCATTCCGGCGCTGCCCCCGCAACGGTCAGCGAGGAGCGAACCGCACGACAGCCACTGGGCCCATCAACAGGCCCGGGAAGGCGCGGTCCGCCTCCGGCGGGTGTCACAAGTGACATCTGCCGGCACTCGCAAGCCCGGATACCGGCCTGGTGTGATGGGAGCCGGTGTCGCGGTGGGCGGCGCATGTGCAGTGGCAGCGCTTCTCGCGCACCGCCCTGTGCTTTGCGTCTGCACGATCACGAACCCGGCGTTTTGAACGCTTAGCCGCACGGGGTGTGCGGCCACAGGGCCCTCTTTGTGATCCATTCAACTCATTCCTTTGCGCGCCGCGTCAGCAGGACGGTGGCGCTGTTTTCCCTTGGCCTGACCATCGGGGTTCCGGCCTGGTCGCAGGACCAGGTCACGGTGACTGCCACTCGAACGGCCACGCGCGTCAACGACGTGGTGGCCGAGGTCACGCTGATCGACCGTGCCGCGCTGGACCGTGCCGCTGGCCGCACGCTGGTGGAACTGCTGTCGCAGCACGCCGGCCTGCAGTTCGCCAGCAATGGCGGCCTGGGCAAGACGGCCTCGCTGTTCATCCGCGGCCTCGAGTCGCGCCACACGCTGCTGATGGTGGACGGTGTGCGTGTCGGCTCGGCCACCGTGGGCACACCTTCGCTGGACAACCTGCCGCTGGAAGCCATCGACCGCATCGAAATCGTGCGCGGGCCGATGTCGTCGCTGTACGGCAACGGCGCATTCGGTGGTGTGATCCAGATTTTCCTGCGCCAGGCTGGCAAGGGCCTCAGTGGCCATGCCAAGCTGACGGCGGGGTCCAACAGCTACGGTCAGGTGGCCGGTGGCGTGGGCTTCGGCAACGGCGTGGTGGACGCTGCTGTTCAGGTGCAGCACACCGACACCAAGGGCCGTTCGGCCAGCAACCCGAAAGCCCCGTTTGGCAACTTCAACGACGACCGCGACGGCTTCCGCCAGACCGGCGGCAGCGCGCGCCTGGGCTGGCAAGCGCTGGCCGACTGGCGCCTGGAATTGCTGGCGCTGCAGTCCACTGGCCTGACGCGCATCGACGACGGCCCGGGTGCAGACGCACGCGCCGAGATGGACAACGGCCTGGTGTCGCTGTCGGCGCGTGGCAAGCTCACCCCGGGCTGGCAGACACGCCTGAGTGTGTCGGACAGCAGCGATGCCTACGACACGCTGGCCAGTGCCAGCGCCTTTGCCGCACTGGGTGTGATCAAAACCCGCAGCCGCCAGCTGAGCTGGGAGAACTCCTTCGCCACCCCCGTGGGCACGGCCCTGGCCTTGTTGGAGCGGACGACGGAAAAAGTCAGCCGGCCGGGAGCACCCTTCGCAGTGAGTGACCGCGACATCGACGGCCTGGCACTGGGCCTGAGCGGCACGGCGGCCAGTCACGCCTGGCAGGCCAGTCTGCGGCACGACCGCAATTCGCAGTTCGGCGGCATCAGCACTGGCGCGCTGGCCTACGGCTACGCCTTCACACCGGCCTGGCGCCTGGGCGCCAGCTTCGGCACGAGCCAGGTGCTGCCCAGTTTCAACCAGCTGTACTTTCCCGGTTTTGGCAACCCGAACCTGTTGCCCGAAGAAGGCCGGCATGGCGAACTGAGCCTGCGCTGGACCGCGGGGGAACACAGTGTTCGCGCCGCCTGGTACGACTACCGCTACCGGGGCTTCATCAGCAGCGGCCCGGCGCCGGTGAACCTGCCGCGCGTGGAGATCGATGGTGTGACGCTGGCTTACGAAGGCCGCTGGCGCGGCCTTGACCTGACGGCCGCGCTTGACCACACCGATCCGAAAAACGCGACCACGGGCAACGCCAACTTCGGCAAGCAACTGGTTCGCCGCGCCCAGCAGGCGCTGCGGCTGGGGGCTGACTGGCAGGCTGGCGTGTGGTCGGCCGGCGCCACCGTGGCGGCGTTTTCGCACCGCTTCGACGACGCGGCCAACACGAGGCGGCTGGGTGGTTACGGCACGCTGGACCTGCGGGCGGAATGGGCGCTGTCGCGTGAAGTCAAGCTGGGCCTGAAGCTGAACAATGTCGGTGACAAAGCCTATGAAACGGTGCTGGGCTACAACCAACCGCGGCGCGAAGGGTTCGTGACCCTGCGTGTGGCGTTCCCGTGATGGACGGCCGCCACCGTGCCGCGGCCTCGTGGGTGGGAGCGGTGACATGAGGCGGCTGGCGATGGCGTCGATGCTGGCTGTGCTGGCCCTGCTCGGCGCCGCCGCCACTGCCCACGCCGCCGTCACCGTGGAAGACGACCGTGGCCGGCGCATCGAACTGGCCACGCCGCCCCAGCGCATCGTGTCGCTGCTGCCGTCGTTGACCGAAAGTGTCTGCGCGCTGCAAGCCTGCCAGCGCCTGGTGGGCACCGACCGGTTCTCCAACTGGCCGCACAGCGTGCTCACGCTGCCCAAGCTGGGCGGCCTCGAAGACACGCAGATCGAGCGCCTGGTGGCCTTGAAGCCCGACGTGGTGCTGGTGGCCGGTTCGTCGCGTGCCATTGATCGCCTGGAAGCGCTGGGCCAGCGGGTGGTGGTGCTGGAACCCAAGAACCTGCAGGACACCGAGCGCGTGCTCGTGCAACTGGCGCGGCTGCTGGGTGATGCACCGGCCGGGCCCGCGCTGTGGCAGGCCATGCAGACCCGTGTGGCTGCCGCTGCTGCGCGTGTGCCGGCTCAGCTGCGAGGCCAGAAGGTGTACTTCGAAGTGGCGTCGGCGCCGTACGCGGCGGGCGAGTCGTCGTTTGTGGGCGAGATGCTGGCGCGGCTGGGCATGGGCAATGTGGTGCCGGCCGCGCTGGGACCTTTTCCCAAGCTCAACCCCGAGTTTGTGGTGCGGGCCCGGCCCGACCTGATCATGGCCAGCCGCCGCGCGCTGGCCGAGATGCCCGGCCGCCCGGGCTGGTCTGGCCTGCAGGCGCTGACGGCGCAGCGGCACTGCGGCTTCGACGCTGAACGCTGGGAAGTGCTGGTGCGCCCCGGCCCACGCCTGGCCGAGGCGGCCGACATCGTGGCCGACTGCCTGGTGGAACTGGGGCGCGCAGACGGCCAGCGGGTGGCCAGGGTCGGCGCGGGCAAAGGCCCGGCCCCCCCACGCTGAGCGCACCATGCTGCCCGCCGTGCCAAGCAGCGCCCCGCCCGTCCCGCAGCGGCTGACACGTCGCACACTGGGGCCCATCGGACTGGGCGCCTTGCTGCTGGCCCTGGCCGCCGCGCTCGGCCTGCTGGGCCTGGCCGCTGGCAGCGAGGGCTGGTCTTTTGCGTGGGGCCGGGAATGGGACCTGGTGTCCGCCATCCGCGCGCCGCGCACGCTGGGCGCTTTGCTCACAGGGGCGCTGCTGGGCCTGGCCGGCGCCATCGCGCAGGGGCTGTTCCGCAACCCGCTGGCCGACCCCTACCTGCTGGGTTCTGCTGCGGGTGCCGGCCTGGGCGTGGTGTTGGTGCTGGCTGCCGGCGGCCTGCTGGGCCAGCACATTGGCCTGGCCACGGCCGACCTGCTGCTGCGCGTGGGCCTGGTGGGTGCGGCCTTCATCGGGGCCTTGCTCGGTGTGGCCTTGACGCTGCTGCTGGCGCGGGGCACGGCACGGCCGCTGGTGCTGCTGCTGGCCGGTGTGGTGGTGGGCATCCTGCTGTCGTCGATCAGCGAACTGCTGACCTTGATCTCGCCCGAGGCCTTGCGCGGCAAGCAAATCTTCCTGCTCGGCACGACCTCGTTCCTGGGCTGGACCAGCGTGGCCGTGCTGGCGGCTGCGCTGGCGCTGGTGCTGCCGCTGGCGCTGCGTTTTGCACGTGCGCTGGACGCCCTGGTGCTGGGCGAAGCCAGCGCCAGCAGCCTGGGCCTGGACCTGCCCAGGGTGCGCCTGCTGCTGGTGGTGCTGATGGCCCTGGCCACCGGCACCGCGGTGGCGCAGGCGGGTCTGGTGGCCTTCGTGGGCCTGGTGTCGCCGCACATCGTGCGCCGCCTGGTGGTGGTGACCCATGCGCCGCTGCTGCTGCTGTCGGCCCTGGCCGGCGCGGTGCTGTTGCTGGCGGCCGACGTGGCCGCGCGCTGGGTCATCGTGCCGCAGGAACTGCCGGTGGGCGTGCTGACGGCTGTGTTCGGTGGCATCTACCTGCTGGCCTTGCTGCGCCGGCGCGGCAGCTGGTGATGGCCGAGCCGGCACTGCGCGCCGACGGCCTGAGCCTGCGCCTGGGTTTGCACCTGGCGGTGGACGCGGTGTCGCTGCAGGTGCGGTCCGGCCAGTGGACGGCCCTCGTGGGGCCCAACGGCGCCGGCAAGAGCACCTTGCTGTCGCTGCTGGCCGGCTTGCGCCAGCCCGACACCGGCCAGGTGTGGCTGCAAAGCCGCGCCATGGCCGGCCTGCCGGCGCGTGAACGTGCCACCGCACTGGCCTGGTTGTCGCAGCAGGGCGAAGCCGAAGGCGACATCGCCGCGCGTGATGTCGCGCGCCTGGGGCGCCTGCCGCGGCACGGCCTGTTCGGTGCGCCGACGGCGGCTGACGAAGCGGCGGTCGACCGTGCCTTGGCCGAAACCGAAGCCACACCTTTTGCCACGCGCCGGCTGAACGAACTGTCGGGCGGCGAGCGCCAGCGTGTGCTGCTGGCGCGTGCGCTGGCGGTCGAAGCCCCCGTGTTGTTGCTGGACGAACCCACCACACACCTGGACGCACCGCACCAACGGGCGCTGGTGCGCAGCCTGGCCGCCCGTGCGCGCGACGGCGTGGCCGTGCTGGCCGTCTTGCATGACCTGACGCTGGCGCTGGCCGCCGACCGTGTGCTGGTGATGGACAAGGGCCGGCTGGTGGCCGACGGCCCGCCGTCCGACGCCGTGTTGCGCCAGGCGCTGATGCAGGTCTTCGAACACGCGTTCACCGTCGAATCGGTGAGCACGCCAGCCGGGCCGCGCTGGGTGGCGGTGCCGCTGCCATGAGCAGCGGCCGCGCCGCCATCAGCTGGAGCGCCGGCAAAGACTCGATGCTGGCGCTGCTGCGCGCCCGCGAAGCCGGGCTGGTGGTCGACACCTTCCTGACGATGTGCGAGGCCGACGGCACCAGCAAGTCACACGCGCTGCCGCCCGATCTGGTGTCGGCGCAGGTGGCTGCACTCGGTGGCACCTGGATGCCGGTGCGGGTGCCGCCTGCGGCCTCTCCAGTCTATGCGGCCAGTTTCGATGCCGCCCTGTCGACCCTGCACGCACAGGGCCACACGCAGATCGTGTTTGGCGACATCGATCTGCAGGCCCACCGCGACTGGCTGGAACCGGCCTGCGAACGTGCCGGTTTGCAGGCGGTGTTTCCGCTGTGGGGCCAGCCGCGGCTGGCATTGGCGCAGGAAGTCGTGCGCCGCGGCATTGGCGCGCGGCTGGTGTGTGTGGACAGCCGCTGGCTGGACGACGGTTTTGTCGGCGCCGAGTACGACAACGCGCTGCTCGCTCGACTGCCGCGCGGTGTCTGCCCTTGCGGTGAAGGTGGCGAGTTCCACACCTTCGTGTGGCACGGCCCCGGCTTTGCTGCGCCCTTGGCCTTGCAGCCGGGCGAAGTGCGCCGGTTGGCATCGACGCCGCCGATGTCGCCAACGCACTTCATCCTGAAGACGCCCGGGCTGTCATGACCCGCGCGCTCATCGTCTGGGGCACCAGCAGTGGCGCCGGCAAGAGCTTCCTGGCCACCGCCTTGTGCCGCGTGGCGGCGCGGCGGGGCCTGGATGTGGCGCCGTTCAAGGCGCAGAACATGAGCAACAACGCGCGTGTCGTGGCCTGCGCGGGCGGTGGCTGGGGCGAGATCGGCTCGGCGCAGTACTTTCAGGCGCTGGCGGCGCGGGTGCAGCCGCACACCGACATGAACCCGGTGTTGCTGAAACCCGAAGGTGACACGGCCAGCCAGGTGGTGTTGCACGGCCGCGCCGATGCGGCCTTGTCGAAGTTGCCGTGGCGCGAGCGCAGCGCGCTGCTGGCACCGGCCGCACACGAAGGCTTCGATCGGCTGGCGGCGCGGCACGAACTCATCGTGGTGGAGGGCGCGGGTTCGCCAGCCGAAATCAACCTGGCGCCGCAGGACTACGTCAACCTGGGCACCGCACGCTGGGCCATGGCCGCCGGCCCCACGGCGGCGCTGCTGGTCACCGACATCGACCGCGGTGGTGCCTTCGCGCACTGCCACGGCACCTGGGCGCTGCTGCCCGACGACTTGCGCGGGCTGCTGCAGGGTTATGTGCTCAACCGCTTCCGCGGTGACGTGGCGCTGCTGGAACCCGGGCCGCAGCAATTGCAGCAACTGACGGGCGTGCCCGTGGCCGGTGTGCTGCCGCTGCGCCGAGGTCATGGCCTGCCCGAAGAAGACGGTCTGCTCGATGGCGGTCTGCAGGGCGACGGCGTGCTGGGCCGTGGTGCCGCCGTCAAGCTGCGCGTGGCGGTGCTGGCGCCGCCGCACATCAGCAACCTGGACGAATTCCTGCCGCTGGCGCAGGTGCCCGGCCTGCGCCTGGCCTGGGTGCGCAGCCCGGCGCAACTGGAAGGTGCCGACTGGATCGTGCTGCCCGGCAGCAAGCAGGTCAGCGGCGACCTGGCCTGGCTGCGCGTGCAGGGCCTGGACCTGGCCATCAGGCGACACGCGGCTGCAGGGGGTGCGGTGCTGGGGGTGTGCGGCGGCGTGCAGATGCTGGGCCGCAGCCTGCACGACCCGCAGGGCCACGATGGTGAGGCCTTCGAACACCTGCCAGGCCTGGACCTGTTGCCGCTGAGCACGCACTTCGGCGCCACCAAGCGTCTGCGTGCAACGCCGGTGCGCTTTGTCGGCACCCGGGGCCCTTGGGTTGCGCTGAGCCATGTGGTGGCGCCGGCCTATGAAATTCGCTGCGGCCAGACGCAAGCCGATGCTGGCACTGCGGTGCTGCACGACAGCGATGGGGAAGCCATTGGCTGGCAGCGTGGGTCGGTGCTGGGTGTCTGCGCACACGGCCTGTTCGAGAACCCGTCGGTGTTGCAGGCCCTGTTCGGTGCCAGCGTGCCCACGCTGGACCACGCTTTCGACACCCTGGCCGACCTGGTTGAAGAACACCTGAATCCGCCGCTGCTGGCCCGCTTGCTCGGACAATGAGCCGATGCAGACACTCCAGCAGCCCGCCAGACCCGCCAAACCCGCACAACCCGGCCCGCAGCGCATCGTCTGCCTGACCGAAGAGACCACCGAGTGGCTCTACCTGTTGGGTGAAGAAGACCGCATCGTGGGCATCAGCGGCTACACCGTGCGGCCGCGCCGGGCGCGCACCGAAAAGCCCCGGGTCAGCGCTTTCCTCAGCGGCAAGATCGACCAGATCGTGGCGCTGCAGCCCGACCTGGTGATCGGCTTCTCCGACATGCAGGCCGCGCTGGCCGACCAGTTGATCCGCGCCGGCCTGAACGTCTTCATCACCAACCAGCGCAGCGTGGCGCAGATCTTCGACACGCTGCGGCTGGTGGCCGCCCTGGTGGGGGCACAAGAGCGTGCCCAGGCGTGGATCGCGCAGTGCCAGGCGCGGCACGCGCAGATCGCGGCCGTGGCTGCGGGCTGGCCGCAGCGGCCGCGTGTCTACTTCGAAGAGTGGGACGAGCCGATGATCAGCGCCATCCAGTGGGTCAGTGAACTGATCACCTTGGCCGGTGGTGACGATGTGTTTCCCGAACGCGCGGTGATGAGCCTGGGCCGCGACCGGGTCATTGCCGATCTGCAGGAACCGGCGCGGCGGGTGCCCGACGTCATCGTCGGCTCGTGGTGTGGCAAGAAGTTCAGGGCCGAGAAGGTCGCCGGGCGCCCTGCTTGGGCCGAGGTGCCGGCGGTGCGTGATGGCCAACTGCACGAGATCAAGTCCTGCGACATCCTGCAACCGGGCCCCGCGGCGCTGACCGATGGCCTGGAGCAACTGCACCGGTTTTTCCTGGGCTGGGTTCAGGCCCGCGCGACACAGCCCCTGCCCTGAACTTGAGCCCGGCCGGAAGTGGGGCGCCCGGCAGATGCGGAGTTGCACCGGCGGCCCGTCGCCATCTTTTGCGCTTCATGCGCTTGGGGCCGCCATCCGTCGCAATCCACTGGGCCTACACGGGCCGCAGGCCGATAGTCACACCATCGAATCCTGCTGCACCACCGGAGCCCACCATGTTTCACCGCCTCATCGAACGTGTTCTGCCGCGCGCTGTTTCACTGGCGATTGCCGTCACGGTGACGTTGGGCATGCTGGGTGGCATCGACCGGCTGGCCCAGCCCGACGAAGCTTCGGCGCAGTGGGCGCAGGCCGCCACGCCTCGCGCCTGATGCACCGATGAAAGCGCTGCTGTTTTTCATCGGCTGGTGCCTGCTCCTGGTGCTGAGCTGGCCCATCGCCTTGCTCGCGCTGGTGCTGGCGCCGCTGGTGTGGCTGCTGTCGCTGCCCTTGCGTCTGATCGGCATCACCGTCGACGCCGTGTTCGGGTTGATCCGCGCAGTGCTGATGTTGCCCGCGCGTTTGCTGGGGCTGGGCCGCTGACACCCCCCAGCCCCGGCTTCAGCCGCGCAGGTGGCAGGACACCCAGTGCCCTGGCGCTGACTGCTTGAGTTCTGGCCTTTCGACATCGCACAGCCCCTTCTTCGCGATGGGGCAACGGGTGTGGAAGTGGCAGCCCGGGGGCGGGTGGATGGGGCTGGGCACATCGCCCTGCAACATGATGCGTTTGCGCTTGACCTTGGGGTCGGGAATGGGCACGGCCGACAGCAGCGCCTCGGTGTAGGGGTGCAGCGGGTTGGTGTACAGCAGTTGCGCCGGCGCAATCTCGACGATGCGGCCCAGGTACATCACGGCCACGCGGTGGCTGATGTGTTCCACCACGCTGAGGTCGTGTGCGATGAAGATGTAGGTCAGCTTGAACTGCTCGCGCAGGTCTTCCAGCAGGTTGATGACCTGGGCCTGGATCGACACGTCCAGCGCGCTGACGGCTTCGTCGCAGACGATCAGCTTGGGGTCCACCGCCAGTGCACGGGCGATGCCGATGCGCTGGCGCTGGCCACCGGAAAACTCGTGCGGGTAGCGGCGCATGTGGTCGGCGCTGAGGCCCACGGTTTCCAGCAGCTGAACGATGCGCGCATCGTATTCCTGGCGCGTCTTTGTCAGCTTGTGGATGGTGAGCGCCTCGCCGATGATGGCCGACACCGTCATGCGCGGGTTCAGGCTGGCATAGGGGTCCTGGAAGATGATCTGCATGTCGCGCGCCAGCGCACGCAGTTCTTCCTTGCCGGCACGCGTGACGCTCTGGCCCCGGAAAGTGACCTCGCCCGAGGTAGGTTCGATCAGCCGCAGGATGCAGCGGCCGGTGGTGCTTTTGCCGCAACCGCTTTCGCCCACCACACCCAGCGTTTCGCCGGCTTGCAGTTCGAAGCTGACGCCGTCGACCGCGTGCACCTTGTCCACCGTGCGAGAGAGCAGGCCACCCTTGATGGGGAACTGCTTGACCAGGTTCTCGACCTTCAGCAGCGGCGCGGTGCCGGGGTTCACGCTCGGATTCGCGTTCATGCCGGCGAACTTTCCAGGAAACACGCGACGCGGTGGCCCGAGCTCGCGTTGGTCACGGCCAGCAGATCGGGCGTGGTGTTGCGGCAGACCGGCATCACGTGTTTGCAGCGGCCGGCAAAACGGCAACCTTCACCGGGTTCGATGAGCTTGGGCACGGTGCCCGGAATCGCTTCGAGTCGAACCTTCTGCACGGCAGCAGTGTCGATGCGCGGGATGCTGCGGATCAGGCCCTGCGTGTAAGGGTGGCGCGGGTTGGCAAACAGCTCTTCGGCACTGGCTTCTTCGACCACCTTGCCGGCGTACATCACGACGACCCGCTGCGCCACTTCGGCCACCACGCCCATGGCGTGGGTGATCAGCATCACGGCCATGCCCAGGCGGTCTTTCAGCTCGCCCATCAGGTCCAGGATCTGCGCCTGGATGGTGACGTCCAGCGCCGTCGTGGGTTCGTCTGCAATCAGCAGCTTGGGGTTGCAGGCCAGCGCAATGGCGATCATCACGCGCTGGCGCATGCCGCCCGAAAACTGGTGTGGGTAGTCCATCACGCGGCGCTCAGGTGTCGGGATGCGCACCAGTTGCAACATCTCGACGGCACGGTCCAGCGCCGCCCTGCGCGACAGGCCTTCGTGCAGGCGCACGCTTTCGGCGATCTGCTCGCCCACCGTGTACACCGGGTTCAGCGATGTCATCGGCTCCTGGAAGATGATGGCAATCTCCTTGGCACGGATTTTCCGCATCTGCTCGTCGCCCATCGGCACCAGGTCGCGGCCTTGCCACAGCACCTGGCCGGCGACGATCTTGCCCGGTGGCATGTCGATCAGCTTCATCACCGTCTTGGCGGTGACGCTTTTGCCGCAGCCGCTTTCGCCCACCACGCACACGGTCTGGCCGGCTTCGATGCTGATGTCCACGCCGTCCACGGCGTGCAGCCAGCCGTCGTCGGTCTTGAAGTGGGTCTTCAGGCCCTTGATCTCGAGCAGGGCCATGGTTACAGCACCCGCCGGGGGTCGAGCGCGTCGCGCAGACCGTCGCCGATGAAGTTGATGGTCAGCACGGCCAGGAAGATGGCCATGCCCGGGAACACGGCCCAATGGGTGGCGATGTCCAGGTAGTCGCGGCTGTCGTTCAGGATGCGGCCCCAGGTGGGGATGTCGGGCGGGAAGCCCAGGCCCAGGAAACTGAGCGTGCTTTCGCCCAGGATGGCGGCGGCCACGCTGATGGTGGCGGCCACGATGACCGGCCCCAGCGCATTGGGCAGGATGTGCCGCACCACCTGGCGCTGCGTGCTGGCGCCCAAGGCACGCGCGGCTTCGACAAATTCCTTCTCGCGCAGGCTGAAAAACTGCGCCCGCACCAGCCGTGCCACCGGCATCCACGACAGCCCGCCGATGACCAGCACGATGAGCAGAAAGATGCCCACCTCGGGGCCGAACACCGACTTCAGCGCGTCGCGGAAGAAGAAGATCAGCAGCAGCAGCAGCGGCAGCTGCGGCAGGCTCAGGAAGAGGTCGGTGACCCACATCAGCACCGCGTCGACCCAGCCGCGCGAGATGCCGGCAATCGAGCCGATGACAACGCCGATGAACATGCCCGTCAGCATGGCGGCCAGCCCCACGGCCAGCGAGATGCGTCCACCGTAGAGCATGCGTGCCAGCAGGTCACGCCCCAGGTCGTCGGTGCCCAGCGGGTGCGCGCCTGACGGGCCCTTCATGCGCGCCGTGAAGTCGATGTCGTTGATGCCCACCTTGTAGACCAGCGGGCCGATCAGCACGACCAGCGAAAGCAGCGCCAGCAGCCACAAGCTGAAAAACGCCAGGCGATGGCGCTTGAAACGCCGCCAGGCCTCGGCCCAGGGCGAGGTGCTGACGGGCGCGCGGGTGTTTGGGGAGGGAACGGCGTTCACTGGGAGTCAGCGGTAAGTGATGCGGGGGTCAAGCCAGCCGTAAAGGATGTCGGCTATCAGATTGAAGGCCACGACCAGGCAGGCAAACACGAAGGTCACGGCCATGATGACCGGCGTGTCGTTGCGCAGGATGCTGTCGATGAGCAGCGAGCCGATGCCTGGGATGCGGAAGATCTGCTCGGTGACGATGGCGCCTCCAAACACACCCGGCATCTGCAAGGCCACCAGCGTGACCACCGGGATCAGTGCATTGCGCACCACGTGCTTGAGCACGACCACGCGCTCTTTCAGGCCCTTGCTGCGCGCGGTGGTCACGTAGTCGAGCCGCACCACGTCGAGCACGCTGCTGCGCACGTAGCGCATCCAGCTGGCAGCCTGGAACAGGCCCAGCACCATGATGGGCATGATGCTCTGCTTGAAGTGCGCAATCCACCAGTCGATGCCGGTGGCGGCAATGTCGGCCTGGAAGACAAAGGGCAGCCAGTCCAGGTAGATGCTGAAAAACAGGATGAACAACAGTCCGGTGAAAAACGTGGGCAGCGAAAAGCCGATGAAGGACAGCGTGCTGGCGATGCGGTCGAACCAGGAATAGGGTCGCACGGCGGCCAGGATGCCCACCGGCAAGGCGATCAGCAGCGCCACCAGCTGCGACAGGCCGATGATGACCACGGTGACCGGCAGACGCTGCAGGATCAGCACGTCCACATCGATGCGGCTGATGAAGGAAAAGCCCCACTCGCCCTTGAACATGCTCGTCAGCCAGTGCACGTAGCGTTGCCACACCGGGTCGTCCAGGCCCAGGCTGGCGCGCAGCGCCATGCGCACTTCGGGGGGCACGTTGGGGTTGGTGGCCAGTTCCTCGAAAGGGTCGCCCGGCGCCAGCGCCAGCACGGTGAACAGCACGAGGCTGATGCCCAGCAGGCTGGGCAAGGCAATCAGCAGCCGGCGCAGGATGAAGGTGCCCAAGGAAGCTCGGTAGGTGAGGTGATCGATGCGGTTGACGCTGCAGCGGACAAGGCCGCTGCGGGCGCTGCGCGGTTTTGCGCAGGCTGCGCTTCTGTGTCAGTGCAGCTTCCTGCGAGCCCGGCCACGCGGTGCATGTGGCCGGGCCCGGCAAGCGGCCCTTGAGCCGCCGGCTGGGAAGATCAGGCTTCCTTGTACCAGTGCGGCAGGGCCCACATGTCGTTGTCCCAGCCCGACAAGGGCGCGGCCAGCTTCGTTCCAGCTGCCGACACACGTGGCCTGAACACCACCGGAATGATGTAGTTGCTGGCACCGATGAGATCGTTCATGCGGATGAACAGGGCGGCACGCTTGACCGGATCGAGCTCGCTCTGTGCAGCCAGGTGCGCCTTGTCGTACTCGTCGTTTTTCCAGCGCAGGATGTTGCGCTTGGCCCACTTGTTTTCCTTCTGCGCCATTTCCCAGCTGCAGTACTGCTCCATGAACAGCTGCGGGTCGGGCTGCGTCATGGTGGTGGTGTACATCTGGATGTCGGACCAGAACTTGGTGTAGGTGTCCGGGTTGGCCTGGTCGCCGCCGAAGAACACCGCCGCGGTCACACTCTTCAGTTCCAGGTCGATGCCGGCCTTGCTGCAGGCGCTCTTCACGATGGCCTGGGTGTCCTGGCGCGGTTTGTTGACCGAGGTCTGGTAGACGAACTTCAGCTTGGTACCGCCCTTGGCGCGGATGCCGTCGGAGCCGCGCGCCCAGCCGGCGGCGTCCAGGATCTGGTTGGCCTTGTCGACGTTGAACTCGAACTTCAGGTTGTTGCTGCGGTAGCGCGGCGGGTTGTTCAGGAAATTGGCCGTGGCCACACCCGTGCGGCCGTAGATGAAGTCCATCACGCTCTTGCGGTCGACCAGCAGGGCCATGGCGTCGCGCACCGCCTTGTCCTTGAAGGCCGGATGCTGGCTGCTGGCGTGGCCACGTTCGCCCTGCACTTCGTTCCAGGGGTCGGTGACGTTGAGCTGGATGAACTCGATGTTGCCGCCGGGCACGATGGAGACCTTGCCGCGGCCACCACCTTCCAGGCCCTTCAGCACTTCGTCGGCCACCTGCAGGTTCCAGGCGTAGTCGTACTCGCCGGTCTGCAGCACGGCACGTGCGGCCGAGGTGGCGTCACCGCCGCCCTTCATTTCCAGCGTGTCGAAGTGCGGCCGGTTGGCCACGTGGTAGTTGTTGTTGATCTCGGCGCGGATCATGTCGCCGGGCTTGAACTCGACGATCTTGTACGGGCCCGTGCCGACCGGCCGGATGTTGGCCGGTGCCTCGCGCGACTTCGCGCCGGTGAAGGGCGCAAACACGTGCTTGGGGATGATCATGCCCACGGTGCCGACAAAGGGTTCGGCCCAGAAGGGCGTGGGCTTGGAAAAGGCCACCCGCACCGTGTGTGAATCGACCTTGGTGACGACGATGTCGCGGTAGGTGCTGATCCACGAGGTCGAGGTCGCCGGGTCCTTGTGGTATTCCCAGGTGAAGACCACGTCGTCGGCGGTGAAGGGCTGGCCGTCGTGCCAGGTCACGCCGCGCTTCAGCTTCCAGGTGACGCTTTTGCCGTCGGCCGCCAGGCCGCCGTTTTCGCGCGTGGGTACCTCGGCGGCCAGCGTGGGGATCAGGTTGCCTTCGGCGTCCCAGCCAGCCAGCGGCTCGTAGAAGATGCGCGAGCCTTCCTGCTCTTTCGTGCCGGTGGCGAACTGCGGGTTCAGCAGCACCGGGCCTTGCCACCACAGCAGCTTCAGCGGGCCGCCGCCGCCGCGCTTGGTGGGTTTGTAGGGGATGGCGGTCTGGGCGTTGGCCACGCCCGCGTGCATCAGCATCATCGACGCCATGGGCGCAGTCACGCCCAGGGCGGCCAGTTGCTGGATGAAGCCACGGCGCGGCAGCTTGCCTTCGCGCACTTCTTCGATCAGCTGGCGCAGTTCACGTTCTTGCATGGCACATCTCCTGGCGCGGGTTGTTCAAGGGAAAGGGGAAAACGCACCCAACCGGTGCAAAGTCGGCACGATGCTATCGGCTCGCCGGTGCGCGGCTATCCGGGTCGGCCCGTACCCGGCCGGGGCCATACTGCAGGGCATGACCGAGCCAGAAGCGACTGCCCCGAACGACCGGGTTTTCAAGGTGCACGGCCCGCTGCTGCCTGGGCAACCCTTGGTGCTGGATTCACCGCACTCGGGGTATGTGATGCCGGCGGACTTTGGCTCCGTGCGCACGGGCGCCGAGTTGCGGGATGGGGAAGATTGCTTCATCGATGAGCTGTACCTGCCAGCTACAGCAAGGGGCGTGCCGCTGTTGGCGGCGCAGTTCCCGCGCACCTACCTCGACCCCAACCGCCATGCCAGTGACGTGGACCTGGACCTGCTGGACGCGCCCTGGCCCGAAGAACACCGGCCCAGCGGCAAGGCGGCCATCGGCAAGGCGCTGATCTGGCGCACGCTGGACGATGGCCGGCCCATCTACGAGCGCCGGCTGACGGTGGCCGAGGTGCAGGGCCGCATCCGGCACTACCACCGGCCATACCATGCGCGCCTGTTGGACCTGCTGGACGCGGCGCACCGCCGCCACGGCGTGGTCTACCACCTGAACTGCCACTCGATGAATGCCGTCAGTGGCGTGATGGGCGCCGGCGGCGCCGGTGTCGCACGAGCCGACATCGTGCTGGGCGACCGTGATGGCACCACCTGTGCGCCGGCATTCACCGCCTTTGTGCGCAACTTCCTGCTGGGGTGCGGCTACAGCGTCAAGGTCAACGACCCTTTCAAGGGTGTCGAGCTGGTGCGTGCCTATGCCGACCCGGCTGCCGGCCGCCACAGCCTGCAGCTCGAAGTGAACAAGCGCCTGTACATGGACAACACCCGACTGGAAAAATCCGACGGGTTTGTTAGTCTGCAAGGGCATTTGATGCAGATGATCGATGCCATCCTTGTTCACTTTCCTGCAAAGGCAGACCATGCCCGACACGCCCCTGGTTGAACTGTTGGCGCCCGACATCGCGCGCTGGCGCGACGGCGGCAGCGGTGTCGACTGGGTGCATGTGCTGGATTCGGGTCAGCCCGGGCCGCAGGTGATGGTTCAGGCGCTGACCCACGGCAACGAGATCTGCGGCGCCATCGCGCTGGACTGGCTGCTGCATCAATGCCAGGAAGAGGGCTGGCGCCCGGCGCGCGGCAAACTGGTGCTGGCTTTTGGCAACGTGACGGCCTATGCACGATTCGACCCGCTGAACCCGTTTGTGTCGCGCTGCGTCGACGAAGACTTCAACCGCGTATGGGCCGACGAGGCGCTGCACGGGCCGGGCGACAGCGTCGAGTTGCGGCGCGCCCGCGAGCTGCAGCCCTTTGTGGACACCACCGACTGGCTGCTCGACATCCATTCGATGAGCGAAGACTGCGCGCCGCTGATGGTGTGTGGCACGGTCGACAAAAACGCCGCGTTTGCACGTGAGCTGGGGGTGCCGGCCTACCTGCTCATCGACACCGGCCACCCGGCCGGCCTGCGCATGGTGGAGCGGGGCGGTTTTGGAGACCCCAGCAGCCCGAAGCGAGCGCTGCTGGTCGAATGTGGCCAGCACTGGGAACGGGCCGCTGCCGACGTGGCCGTCGACACCCTGGTGCGTTTCCTGGCCTTGGCCGGCATGGCCCGTGCCGAGTGGATGGGCCAGCACACCCGCCTGCCGCTGCCGCCCGAGCAGCGCCTGGTGCGGGTGACGCAGGCCGTGGTGGCGCGCTCGCCCGACTTCCGTTTCCTGCTGCCCACCCGCGGCCTGGGTGTCATCGAACACGCCGGCACGCCGCTGGCGCAGGACGGGGAACATGTCTGGACCACGCCCTACGACCACTGCGTGATGGTGATGCCGGGCACCAAGAACCTGAAGGCCGGTGGCACGGCCGTGCGGCTGGGGCGTTTCGAGAGCTGATGCGCCGGCTGCGGTTGGTTCGCTCGATCAGGCCGGCTTGACGTTGGCGGCCGTGGCCGCCGTGGTGCTGCGAATGGCCTCGAGCACCGCCGCCGCCGTCTGCAGCGGCTTTTCCATCGGGAACAGGTGCGAGCCTTCGATCCACTGCAGCCGCTCGTGCACGAGCGCCCGCGTGGCCGCCAGCCCGACCTGCCGCCCTTCGACCGAGCGTGTGCCGGCGAGGTAAGCCGCCGGGCAGCGCAGCGGGTGGCGCTGCAGCAGCGCCCCCAGGTTGTGCGGCAGTGTGTTGTAGATGCGTGTTTCCACTTCGCGGTGGAAAGCCAGGCGCACGGCGCCCGGTTCAGCGCTTTGCGGATCGGGCTCGGTGCCGCTGCTGATGTAGTCGCGCAGCACGGCCGGGTCCCACCGTGCAAAGGCGGCCTTGGCGGCAAAGTGCTGCCAGGCTGCTTCGGCCGACGGCCACTGCCAGCGTCGGCGGGCCGACACCCGCCCCGGCGAAAAACGTTTGAGCAGGCCACTGACCTTCATCACCTGCAGGCTGTGCGCTCGCCAGCCGCTGAGCACGGGCGAGTCGACCAGCACCAGGCTCAGCGCCAGGTCGGGCCGGCGGCAGGCCGCCAGCAGGCTGAGATAACCGCCCAGCGAATGCCCCACCAGGTGCACCGCCTGGCCCGGTGCCTGCAGCTGGATCAGGTCGATCAACTGGTCGCGCATGCGCGGCCAGTTGCCACTGACCGGGTAACGCGGATCGTGTCCGAAACGGTCGACGGCAATCACCCGGAAGCCAGCTTCGCGCCAGGCCTCGAACAGCAGCTGGTAAGTGCCCGCCGGAAACCCGTTGGCGTGGCTGAAGCAGATGGTGGGCAATGGTGGCTGCAAGCCGGCACTCATGCGCCAAACGCTGCGCGTTCGACCAAGTCCCTTGCGCGGAACCGGCTCCGCAGGGCCGCTGCAAGAGCCCCCTCGGGGGGCAGCGAGCGATA
Source organism: Rubrivivax sp. (assembly GCA_030653385.1). Taxonomy (GTDB): domain Bacteria; phylum Pseudomonadota; class Gammaproteobacteria; order Burkholderiales; family Burkholderiaceae_C; genus Rubrivivax. The sequence continues at coordinate 219,693 of JAURZM010000032.1, forward strand.
GCGAGCGTGGGGGCCAACCCCCCGAGCTTGGGGGCCCAGCTTCATACGATGCGTTCGCCAGGTGTGCCGATCTTGCGCATGGCCTCGAAGCGTCCCGCCTTCACCATCAGCGGATGCGTGGCGTCCCCACCGTCCCAGCGCGGGTCGTCGATGCCTTCGAACACCTCGCGCAGGCGCTGGCCCCAGGTGTTGTGGATCATGCGGAAATACGGGTTGTGTTCGTCGATGCAGACGTGTTCTTCGCTGCGCATCGTGCCTTCGCGGTACACCAGCAGGTCCAGCGGCAGGCCGACACTGAGGTTGGACTTCAGCGTGCTGTCCATCGACACCAGCGCACACTTGGCCGCTTCGTCCAGTGGCGTGGCGGGTGTCAGCACCCGGTCCAGGATGGGCTTGCCGTACTTGCTTTCGCCGACCTGGAAAAAGCAGGTTTCTCGTGTGGCTTCGATGAAATTGCCGGCGCTGTAGACCAGAAACAGGCGCATCGCTTCGCCCTTGATCTGGCCGCCGAAGACCATGCTGGCATTGAAGTCGACACCCGCCTGCTTCAATGACGGACCATCCTGGTCGTAGACCCGCCGGACCGCGGCGCCCAGCACACGTGTGGCGTCGAACATGCTCTTGGCGTTCCAGATCGTCAGAGGCTCCTGGTCGCCGTTGTCCAGCTTTTCGACCTGCAGCAGTTCGCGCACGCTCTGGCTGATGCTCAGGTTGCCGGCCGACAGCATGACCATGAAGCGCTCGCCTGGCTGCTCGTAGATCATCATCTTGCGAAATGTGCTGATGGCGTCCAGGCCGGCGTTGGTGCGTGAATCTGAAAGGAACACAAGTCCGGCGTTGAGCCGGATGCCGACACAGTAGGTCATGAGGAGGGGGTGGACGATGAATGACCGGCAAGGGTATCAGGCCGGGCCGGGCGCCGCAGTTTGACCAGTGCCAACTCCGCGGGGCCCATCGTGCCCCAGCGATAGGGCACGAAGCCCAAACCCGTGTACAGCGCCAGTGCCGACGCATTGGCCTGTGCGGCGACCACGGCGAAGTTCAGCCCCGGGCCTTGCCTGAAGATGTGCTGCAGCACAGCGCTGGCCACACCCCGCCGTTGGAAGAGCGGATGCACCACCAGCACATGGATGCACAGCTGCCCAGGTTCATCGTCTGTACCCACGCTGCAGGCGCCGACCAGCAGCCCGCTGGCTGAGCGCACGCCCAAGTACAGGTGCGGGCTGTTGCTGATGTCTGCCACGCTGCGGACGACGGACTCGCCGGCGTCCTGCTCAAGCAGCGCCGACTCCTGTGCTTGCGCCTCTTGAATCAGCGAGTGCAGTTCAAGGGCTACAGCAGCCTCGCGCTGGTCCAGCCGGGCGACCCGCCAGGTCTTGGGCGCGTCGCCCGGGGCGGCCTGCGAGTTGGACATCTCAACCATTCTTCAAGAGCCACCCACCGGACCGCGGCGGGATGGTGCGGCCGCCCTGCGGAATCAACGCCCTGTCAACACGTCGTGCAGGGTGACCTGAATGCGGTCAGCGGCCTGGCGGTCTTCGTCGCGGCGGCGTTCGATATCTTCCACACGGCGGCAAGCGGTCGTGGGCATCTGGCGGCCCGTCGGCGCCTCGCGTGTGCAGACCATGTCAGGCTTGGCGGCCGCCTGCTGCTGCCCCGATTCAGGCGGTGTGGTGGAGCAGGCCCACAGCGGTACGACGGGGGCAAGGGACGGAACGAGTTTCATGGCGGTGAATCTGCGAGCCAGACATTTCCTGCAAGCATACAAGCACTGCGTGCGGAAGGGCAGTGCGGGACGGCGGGGCAGGAGTGGCAGGGCTGGCACCCTCTGTTCAAGGCGTGAATCGCCCCCGGGCACAACCGATGTGGGAACCCGGCTCGGTCAGGTGCTCAAGTGTCGGGGTTCTGCACCAGGGTGCCACCGTAGAGCGAGCGACTTTGCATGCATCTGATTCTGGCGCTTGAGGCCGAGGTGAACAAGTGCGGTGTAGTGCCACGCTGACCTGCCTTGTGCCACTGACTTGGGCGTGCGGTTCACGAGCTTCAGTTTGGCACCACGTTTCCTTCTTCTGCGGGAGCCGACGCGATGCGTGGCCACAAAACAGCAGTGATGTCGCTTTGCAGTTGCAAAGGGACTCATCTCGATCTGCGCTGCTGCGCGAGTACGGTCATCCGCCGCGCTCCGGCGCGGCGTTCACTGACTGGACCAAAACGCCCGACTGACACGAAGTGCACCGGAGACTGGGGCGGCGAAAGGGTGTTCGTGTGGGCCGACTCAAGCGTGAAGTGCAACACCGGCGATGGCGTCGATTGTGAGCCCGGAGAAGACCTCGTGAGCGGTTCTGAAGCCGAGGATCTTGCGAGGAGTGTTGTTGAGGACGAACTCGGCGTCCAAGAGGTTTTGATCCGTGAAGAGGGACAAGTCAATGCCTTTTGGGAAGATCTCGCGAATGATGCCATTGGCGTTTTCGTTGGAGCCCCGCTGCCAAGGGCTGTGAGCATCGCAGAAGAAGACATCCATGCGAAGGCGCTTGGCCAGGACCTTGTGCAGGGCCATCTCTGAGCCCTGGTCATAGGTGAGCGT
>JAURZM010000033.1 GCA_030653385.1 Rubrivivax sp.
CTGCTCGACGGCATCAAGCGCGCCACCGATGTGATGATCGCCGGCAAGATCTGCGTCGTGCTCGGCTACGGCGACGTGGGCAAGGGCTGCGCCCAGGCCTTCCGCGGCATGGGCGCCACCGTGATGGTGACCGAGATCGACCCGATCTGCGCGCTGCAGGCGGCGATGGAAGGCTACCGCGTGGTAACGATGGACGACGTGGCCAGCCTCGGCGACATTTTCGTCACCTGCACCGGCAACCTCAGCGTGATCAACCACGACCACATGGCGAAGATGAAGAACGAAGCCATCGTCTGCAACATCGGCCACTTCGATTCCGAAATCGACATCGCCTCGCTGGAAAAATACCAGTGGGACGAGATCAAGCCCCAGGTCGACCACGTGATCTTCCCCGACGGCAAGCGCATCATCATGCTGGCCAAGGGCCGCCTGGTGAACCTGGGCTGCGGCACCGGCCACCCCAGCTTCGTGATGAGCTCGTCGTTTGCGAACCAGACGATCGCGCAGATCGAACTGTTCACACGCAGCGACGCCTACCAGGTGGGCAAGGTCTACGTGCTGCCCAAGCACCTGGACGAGAAGGTGGCACGCCTGCACCTGAAGAAGGTGGGCGCGATGCTGACCGAGCTGAGCGACGCCCAAGCCGCGTACATCGGTGTCAGCAAGGCCGGGCCTTACAAGGCCGATACGTACAGGTATTGACTCCCCCCCAGGGGGGCGGCCGCCAGCGGCCCGGCGAAGCCGGTTCCGCGGCGGCTGCCTGATGGCGGCCACCGCGCTGTGCGCGTGTGGCCGGTTCACCTTTTGTGCTGGAGCTTTGTGTGAAGCACGTTCCCATCAGTTTCGAGTTCTTTCCGCCCAACACCCCCGTCGGCAGCGACAAGCTGAAGACCGTGGTGCAGGACCTGTCGGTGGTCAAGCCCGAGTTCTTCAGCGTCACCTACGGCGCCGGCGGGGCCACGCGCGACAAGACGCTGGCTACCGTGAAGGACATCGCCGCGCTCGGCCATGAGGCTGCGCCGCACCTGTCATGTGTGGGCAGCACGGCCGAGGGCATTTCCGAGATCCTGGACACCTACCGGGCGCAGGGCATCAAGCGCCTGGTGGCGCTGCGGGGTGACCTGCCCAGCGGCACCGCGGTGGCCGGTGAGTTCCGTTTTGCCAGCGACCTGATCGAATTCATCCGCAAGACGCAGGGCAACGACTGGTTCATCGAGGTCGCCGCCTACCCCGAGTACCACCCGCAGCAACGTTATGCGCGCAAGGACCTGGAGCACTTCGCGGCCAAGGTCAAGGCCGGTGCCAACAGTGCGATCACGCAGTTTTTCTTCAACCCCGACGCCTACTTCCACTTCGTGGATGAGGTGCGCGCGCTGGGCGTCGACGTGCCCATCGTGCCGGGCATCATGCCCATCCACAACTACGCCAAGATCGCACAGTTCGCGGCCCGCGACGGCATCGAGATTCCGCGCTGGGTGGCCTTGAAGATGGAAGGCTACCTGGACGACGCGGCGTCGATCCGCGCCTTCGGCATCGACGTCGTGGCGCGCCTGTGCGAGCGACTGATAACCGGCGGCGCACCCGGCATCCACTTCTACACGCTGAACCAGAGCCCGCTGTCGCTCGAGGTCTGCAAGCGCCTGAGCCTGACCTGATTCAGCGGCGCCTTGTTGCAGCCCTCAGGGCAGCACCGGGGACTGCCACACGAGGCCTTCGTCGGTCAGCACGGCGTCCAGTGGCACGTCGTGCGCCTCGGCCTTCAGCCAGGGTACAAAACCATGTGAGTAGGCCAGCCCCACCGTGGTGGGACGCGGCACCAGCGTGGCCAGCGTGCGGTCGTAGAAACCGCCGCCGTAACCCAGCCGCACGCCTTCGGGCCCGTAGCCCACGCAAGGCACCAGCAACAGGCTGGGGTGGAAGGCCGGGGTGTCCTTGGGCTTGGGAATGCCGTAGGCGTCTTCTTCCATCTCGCAGCCCGGAAACCACATGTGGAAACTCAGGCTCTTGGTGGTCTTGTCGATCACCGGCAGCCCGATGCAGCGTTCTTCGTCGGCTTCGGCCCAGCGGTACAGCGCCGGCAGGGCGTCGAATTCACCCTTGATCGGCCAGTAGGCACCCACGGCCATGTCGGCGCGGCCCATCAGCCACACCCGCAGCACCTCTTGCAGGTGCATGGCCCGCTGGTGGCGGTCGATCAGCGTCTGGCGTTCGGCCTGCAGCTGGCGGCGCAGCGCGGCCTTGTCCTGGGACGGCTCGAAAGAAGGCATGTTCAGCGACATGGGCGGGCGTTGCAGCACTGCACGGGCAGCAGGGGCACTATTGTGGCGTCTGGATTCCACCGCCCGCCGCCAGCCACGGCGGCAGCCAGGAAGTCCACTGGCGCGGCTTGAGCACCGCAGCCGCAGCCTGCACCACGCTGACGAGGGCTTGCGGCCAGGCTTCGGCCACCCACTCGGTTCCCGCCGGCAGGGTGTGGCTCTGGCCGGCGTCGAGCCACACGTCGTCGGCCGTGCCGTGGCTGCACTGGCGCGTGAGCCAGACACGGCCTTCGTGCACCCACAAGGAACGGGTACCCGGGTCTGCTGCCAGCGTCACGGCCTGGCGCTGCGCCAGCGGCCACACGAAGGGGCTGTTGGCGTGATGCGTTCTGCTGATGGTGAATTGGTTCATGGCGGCGCCCGGTCTGGATGTTTGTGCCAGGCAATGATCGGGTTTACCCCGAGCGTCGTCCAATCAGCAATGGTGCTCTGATTGATAATTGATTCGCATGAATGCAGCCCGTCACCGCCCGCTGGCCATCGGCCCCCTTCGCAGCTTCCAGGCCGTCGCCCGGCGCCTGAGCTTTCGCGCCGCCGCCGAAGAGATGCACGTTACGCAGCCGGCCATCAGCCGCCAGATCAAGTCGCTCGAAGACGAACTGGGCACCGCGCTGTTCCTGCGCGGCACGCGGCACGTCGAGATCACCAGCGCCGGTCAGCAGCTGCTGCGCAGCGTGGACCCTTTGCTGGCGCGGCTGGACAACACGGTGCGGCAGATCCGCAGCAGCCAGCAACGCCAGCCGGTGGGCGTGACGACCTTCGCGTCGCTGGCGTCCTTGTGGTTGCTGCCCCGCCTGCAGCAGTTCCAGGCCATGCACCCGGGTGTGGACATCCGCATCTCGGCCGGTGACGCGATGGCCGACCTGGACGACCCGGAAATCGACCTGGCGCTGCGCTACTGCCACCCCAGCGACGCACCCGCCGGGTCGGAGCGGCTGTTTGGCGAAGTGCTCACGCCAGTGGCCAGCCCGGCGCTGCTGAAAAGCGTGCCACTGCGCAAGCCGGCCGACCTGGTGCGCCACACGCTGCTTGAAGAAGACGACCAGCGCCCCAGCGCCGAGTACCTGAGCTGGCGCCACTGGCTGAACCTGAAGGCACCGCCAGGCCAGCAGCCCAAGGGCTGGGTCTACCTGAACTACACCTACCAGCAGATCCAGGCTGCGCTGGTGGGCCAGGGCGTGGCGCTGGCGCGGGTGGCGATGGTGGGCGAGAGCATCCAGCGTGGCGAACTCGTCGAACCCTTCGGCGAGGCGGGCCGCATCAGCTCACCCTTTGCCTACTGGCTGGTGCGCTGGCCCGGACGGCAAAACAGGCCTGCGCTGGCGCAGTTCGAAGAGTGGCTGCTGGAGCAGGCCGCAGCCACACGCGTGGCCGTGCAAGCCGTGCACAGCGCATGAAGGACGGCGCGCAGGGTCTTGGGCGCTGGTCCAGAATCGGCAACATGCTGAAACCTCGTTTGCCTGTCCCGGCCCTGGCCTTGCTGCTGGCCCTGGGCGCCGGCCCGCTGGCCGCCCAGAGGCTGGACGACACCGTGGTGCAGGCGCGCGAGGCGCTGCGCAAAAAAGACCAGGCCGCGCTGGTCAACGCCGCCCGCACCTTGCAAGCCGGTGGCCACCCGCTGACGCAGTGGGTCGAGTACTGGCAGATCGGCAACCGCCTGGTCGAAGCCCGCCAGGCCGACTTGAACGACTTCTACGCCCGCTGGCCCGCCACCTACGTCGAAGACCGGCTGCGCAACGACTGGCTGCTGGAACTGGGCAAACGCCGCGACTGGGACAACTTCCGCGTCGAGTTCCCGCGTTTTCGCATGAACGACGACCGCGAGGTCACCTGCTACGCGCTGCTGACGCAGCACCTGGCGGGCCAGGACGTGCGCGAACCCGCCTTGGCCGCGTGGAACGCCCAGCGCGACCTGGACGACGGCTGCAACCTGATGGCCACCACGCTGCGTGAAGCACGCCAGTTCAAGGACAGCGACCTGTGGCACAAGGCCCGGCTGGCGGTGGAAGTGAACCGGCCACGTGCAGCGCGCGCCGCCGTGGGCCTGCTGCGCCCCGGCCTGGATGCCGCGATGGCCGAATTGCTGGACAACCCGATGCGCTACCTGACGCGCCGGCCTCATCCCAGCTCGGTCAATGCCCACGAACTGGACGTGCTGGCGCTGATGCGAGTGGCCGCAACCGACCCCGACCTGGCCGCCCGCGAGCTGGACAGCAAGTGGGACCAGGAACTGCCCGTCACGCAGGCCGCCACGGCCTGGGCCCACGTGGCCAGGCACGCGGCCCTGAAGCACCAGACCAATGCCACCGAGTACGCGCGCCGGGCCTGGCAACGCTGGGACAGCGCAGCGCGCCCGGGCACCCAGCCCGCCTGGAGCGACGAACTGCTGGCCTGGCACGTGCGTGCGGCCTTGCGCACCGCTGCCAAGGACAAACACCGCTGGCCCCTGGTGCAGCGTGCCATCGAGGCCATGAGCCCGGCTGAACAGCGCGACGCCAGCTGGGTCTACTGGAAAGCACGTGCACAACTGGCCCGGGCACCTTCAGGGCCCGACGGCGAGCCGGCACGGGCCGCCGCGCGGCTGGCGCTGGAAGGCATCTCACCGCAGCTCAACTTCTACGGCCAGCTGGCGGCCGATGAGTTGGGGGTGCGCCTCACGCTGCCACCCACGCCGGTGGCACTGAGCGAAACCGAGCGCGAAGCAGCCCTGGCCCAGCCTGGCTTCACACGGGCGCTGCATCTCATCCAGCTGGGCCTGCGTTCCGAAGGTGTGCGCGAGTGGAATTTCACGCTGCGCGGCCTGGACGACAGGGCTCTGCTGGCAGCAGCCCAGCTGGCCTGCGACAAGGAAATCTGGGACCGCTGCATCAACACCAGCGAGCGCACGCGCACCGAGATTCACATGGCGCAGCGCTTCCCGACGCCCCACCGCGGCCAGATTGAAGCCAAGGCCCGCCTGGCCGGTGTGGACCCGGCCCTGGTGCTGGGCCTCATCCGCCAGGAATCGCGTTTCATCATGGACGCCCGATCGGGTGTCGGCGCATCGGGCCTGATGCAGCTGATGCCGGCCACCGCGCGCTGGACGGCCCGGCAGGTGGGCATCAACTACACCCAGCAGATGATCAACGACCGCGATGTCAATCTGCAACTGGGCACGGCCTACTTCAAGCGGGTGATGGACGACCTGGACGGTTCGCTGGCCATGGCCGCCGCAGCCTACAACGCCGGCCCCGGCCGGCCGCGCCGCTGGCGCGAAGGTGGCACCGAGATGGAACCGGCGGCCTGGGCCGAGAGCATTCCCTTCACCGAAACACGCGACTACGTGAAGAAGGTGCTGTCCAACACGGTGTATTACACGGCGCTGCTGGGGCAGCCACTGCCGACGCTGAAGTCGCGCCTGGGCAAGCCCATCGCGCCGCGAGCACCCACGGCCGCGGCGCCCGACAAAGAGATTCCCTGAATGGGCCGCATCCTTGTCCTGGGCGGCACCGGCTTTGTCGGTCGCGCGGTGTGTGAACAACTGGCCCGACGCAGCAGCAGCAGCCGCACCGTGGTGCCCACGCGCCAACTGCCGCGCGGCAACACCATTCGCCTGCTGCCCACGGTGGACCTGGTGGAAGCCGACGTGCACGACAGCAGCACCCTGCAGCGGCTGCTGCAAGGCTGCGATGCGGTGATCAACCTGGTGGCCATCCTGCATGGCAGCGAAGCGGCCTTCCAGCGGGTGCACGTGGAACTGCCGCGCCAGCTGGTGAACGCCTGCCACGGTGCCGGTGTGCGGCGCCTGGTGCATGTCAGCGCATTGGGCGTGGGGCCGGACGCACCCTCGCTGTACCTGCGCAGCAAAACCGCGGGTGAAGCCGTGTTGTCCACGTCGGGCCTGGACGTCACGGTGCTGAGGCCGTCGGTGATCTTCGGCGCGCAGGACCGCTTTCTCAATCTGTTTGCCCGCCTGCAGTCGGTGGCGCCGCTGATGCCGCTGGCCGGCAGCCAGGCGCCGTTCCAGCCGGTGTGGGTGGACGACGTGGCCGCGGCCGTGGTGCAGGCGCTGGACACCCCGGCGGCCATCGGCCAGACCTTCGAATGCACGGGGCCCGGGGTCTACACGCTGAGTGAGCTGGTGCGACTGGCCGGCCGCTGGGCCGGCCATGAACGGATGCAGATCGCGTTGCCCGGCTGGGCCGGCTGGCTGCAGGCCGCGGCCATGGAGCTGCTGCCAGGTGAGCCCCTGATGTCGCGCGACAACCTCCAGTCCATGCAGGTGCCCAATGTCGCCACGCCGGGCATGCCGGGGCTGGCGGCGCTGGGCATCACGGCGGCTGCGCTGGAAGCCGTGGCACCCACCTACCTGGGCGACCTGTTCCAGCGGCCCGACCTGGACCGCTTCCGCGCCACGCGCAGCTGAACACAGCTGAACACAGCTGAACGCAGCAAAACGCACCGGGCCAGCCATGCCCGGCCGTCATCGCGCCGATGACAAAGCCGCATCACCCGCCAAGGCCGACCGGCTTAGCATCGTCGGCACTGTCCACCGGAGCCTGGCATGCAGCTGATCATCGGCAACAAAAACTACTCTTCCTGGTCGATGCGGCCCTGGGTGCTGATGAAGCAGCTGGGTTTTGCGTTCGAGGAAGTCAAGCTGCGCTTCGACTTCGAACCGCACTCGGCCTTCCGGCGCAAGGTGGCGCAGTTCAGCCCCGCCGGCAAGGTGCCAGTGCTGCTGGACGACGACTTTGCCGTGTGGGACACGATGGCCATCATCGAGTACCTGCACGACAAGTTCCCGGGGCGTGGTGTCTGGCCCGCCGACATGCGCCAGCGGGCACGTGCACGCAGCCTGTGCGCCGAGATGCATGCCGGTTTTGGCCATCTGCGCAGCCACTGCCCGATGAACATCGAAGCCGCGCTGCCCGACGTGGGTGCGCGCATCTGGGCCGAACAGGCCAGCGTGCGCGACGACGTCACGCGCATCGAAGCTGCCTGGGCCGAGGCCTTGATCCAGAGCGGCGGGCCATTCCTGTTTGGCGACTTCTGCGCCGCCGACGCCATGTTTGCCCCGGTGTGCATGCGCATGCGCAGCTACGCCCTGCCGATGCCGCACCTGACCCACGAGTACATCGGCCGTGTGGCCACCGCACCCGGTGTCAAGGCCTGGGTGGTCGACGCCCTCGAAGAGCAGGACTTCCTCGACTTCGAAGAGCCTTACCGCCAGCATCGGTGAGACAAACCCGGGCCCCGATGTGAAGGCGCAGTTCTACGTGGTCGGCGGCGCCGTGCGCGATGCGCTGCTGGGCCTGCCCGCCACCGACCGCGACTGGGTGGTGGTGGGTGCCACACCCCAGCAACTGGTCGACCAGGGTTACCGGCCGGTGGGCAAGGACTTCCCGGTGTTCCTGCACCCCGACACCGGCGAAGAGGTGGCACTGGCACGCACCGAACGCAAGGTGGGCGTGGGTTACCACGGCTTCACCTTCCACGCCGCACCTGAAGTGACGCTGGAACAAGACCTGGCGCGTCGGGACCTGACCATCAACGCCATGGCGCAGGCCGCCGACGGCAGCGTGATCGACCCCCACGGCGGCCGGGCCGACCTGCAGGCCGGTGTGCTGCGCCACGTGTCCGAAGCCTTTGTCGAAGACCCCGTGCGGCTGCTGCGGCTGGCGCGGCTGGCGGCACGTTTTCCCACCTTCACGGTGGCGCCGGAAACCATGGCCCTGCTGCGCCACATGGTCGCCGATGGCGAGGTGGATGCGCTGGTGGCGGAAAGGGTGTGGCAGGAACTGTCGCGCGGGCTGATGAGCGACAGGCCGAGCCGCCTGTTCGAAGTGCTGCGCGACTGCGGCGCGCTGGCGCGCTTGCTGCCCGAAGTCGACCGCCTGTGGGGCGTGCCGCAGCCGCCTGCGCATCACCCCGAAGTCGACACCGGCGTGCACCTGATGCTGGTGCTGGACATGGCGGCACAGCTGCAGGCACCTTTGCCGGTGCGCTGGGCCTGCCTGACACACGACCTGGGCAAGGGCAGCACACCCGCCGAACAGTGGCCCCGCCACATCGGCCACGAGGCGCGCAGTGCCAAGCTGGCCAAGAACCTGGGCGAGCGTTTGCGCGTCAGCAGCGACTGCCGCGAACTGGCCGACGTGGTGGCCCGTGAACACGGCCACGTTCACGGCAGCGGCAGCCTGGGGGCAGCCGCGATGCTGCGGCTGTTCGAACGCTGCGACGCCATCCGGCGGCCCGACCGTTTTGCGGCCGTGCTGCTGGCCTGCGCCTGTGATGCACGCGGCCGCACCGGGTTGCAGGACCAGCCCTACCCACCCGCACAGCGGCTGCCGGGTCTGCTGCAGGCGGCGCTGCAGGTGGACACGGCCACCGTGGCCGCCAACGCCAGCCAGCGGGGGCACGCAGGGCCCGACATCGGCCAGGCCATCCGCGCCGAGCGTGTGCATCGCATCCAGCAGGCGCTGGATGCGATGCCGGCACAAAACACGGGCGCTGCCAGCCGAACCGGTTTGTGACACGATGCCTTCGGCTGCCGACCTTGGGCGGCCGGGGAGTGACCATGAAACTGGCCGAAGGCATCCGCAAGCACGGGTTTCGCAAGTGGTACGAACGTGAGCTGCTGCAGAGCCACGCCCACATGGTGCTGACCTTCCTGTGCATCATCGGCATCTTTGCCGCATTCGAAGCCGCCTCGCAGTTCCACACGCTGCAGGACAAGTTCGTCAACATCCTGACCGTGCTGCTGTGCACCGGCGTCGGCATCTGGGCCTTGCGCCGCTACCTGCGCCTGCTGGCCAACGCTGAAGCGGTGGCCCACCAGGCCGACTGCCCATCTTGCAAGGCCTACGGCCGGCTCGAGCTGGTGCAGGTGCAGACGCAGGACGACGGTGACCTGGTGCAGGTGCGCTGCCGCAAGTGCGGACACGGCTGGCACATCAGCGCTTGACGGCAGCAGCAGCGTCTGGGTCATGGATTGGCCAGCAGACGCCCCACGCTGTCGGCCAGCGCACCGGTGACACGGGCGCGCGCCAGTTCGGCCTGCAGCAATTGCAGGTCGGGCCGGGCTTCTTCAGCGCGCCCGGCATGGTGCAGCAGCAGGCCTTGCAGCAGGCGCCACTGGTTCATCGATGCAGGCTCTTGCTGGTCGCGCGGAAACAGCCACAGGAAGGTCTGCAGACCGTTGTCGGGCGGCAGCGCTTCGAGCAGGCGGCGCGCACGGTCGGGCCGGAAGGCGGGTGCGTACAGGTAAGACCAGATGCGCTGCTTGCGCGACGCTTCCAGCGGCTCCTTGCCCTGGCGCATCTGGTCCAGCACCCGCAGCGCCTCGGTGGCCAGGCGGTCGTTGGTGAGCATCGTGCCCAGCTGCAGGCTGCGCACGAAGGGAAGGTCGCGCTGGCTCTTCAAGGCGTTGTCGAACAGCAGCAGCGCCTGCGCCGGCCGCAGCGGTGGCTTGGACAGCAGCCAGTGCGCCCACATCGCGTTGGCATAGACGTTGTCGGCATCGTCCAGCAGGGCTTGCCGGTAGTGCGGCGAGGGGTCGATGGACGGGCTGCGCCCGTCGCGCCAGACCAGATAGTCGGCCCAGCCCAGGTGGGCGCGCAGGTCGGCCGCACGTGGGCCGCCTTGACTGGCGGTCAGCGCCTGCAGCAGCACCGGGCGCAGCGGCGCGGTGAGCTGCGCGAAGGTGGTTTCGCCTTCGGTGACACGCGCCGCACGCAACCAGGCCATGGCGCAGTCCTGCAGCGCGGTCAGTGCCGCCGGCGGTGCGGCGGCGCGTTTGGCCAGTGCATCCAGCAGCCCGAAGCCGTCGGCATGGCTGCCCTGGCTGCACAGCTGCACGGCACGTAAGGACTCGGCGGCGAGCTGCTGGCGTTCGGCCTCGAGCGCTTGTTGCCGTTGCCAGTTGCCCCAGCCCAGCCAGGCGGCCACGCCCAGCGTCAGCACCACCAGGGCCCCGACCGCCGTGCGCCGCAGTTGCTGGACAGGCGGCTGCGAAAGCCGCGCCACCGCCGCCAGCGTTTCGGCCACCGGCTCGCCGCGCGGCTCGAGCAGGGTCACGGCCAGCAGGTACGGCGGGATGTCGCCCCGTGGCGTGGGCGCCACCAGCACCGGCAGCACACGGCCGGCCGGGCGCGGCCAATTCGATTCGGCCTGCCCCAGTTCGGCCAGCGTGTAGTTGCCGGCGGCCACCGACTCGGGCGAAACGAAAAAGATGAACAGCTCGGACGCCGCCAGCGCGTCGCGGATGGGCTGATGGAAAGCATCACCCGCGGCCAGGTCGTCGCGGTCGAAAAAGACCTCGTGCTGTTCGGCTTCCAGTGCCAGCTTCAGCCGCAGCGCCAGCTCGCGCCGCGCCGAAGGGTAGGACAGGAAGATCTTCATGTGACGCGCAGTCTAGAAGAGCAGACCGATCAGCATCGCCAGCACCGACAGCACCACGCTGCTGGCCAACGGCACATGCCAGTCACGCCCCCGCGCATGGAAGCTGAAGTCGCCGGGCAGGCGGCCAAGGCCGATCTTGCGCATCCAGCCCTGCAGGCCGTTGAAGACCAGGCAGGCGAGCAGGAAGACGATCAACCAGCGCATCGTCGGGCCGCCGTCATCGTGTGCGTGTCACTTTGGACAGGTGCGGCGGCACGTCGGGGTCGCGGCCACGCAGACGGGCCAGCGCTTCGACCATCGGGTAGAAGGACTGCACCGCGGTGATGGGGTCCAGGTCTTCGTGACCGGCCGGGGCCAGCGGCAGGTCGGCGCCGGGTGTGCCCAGCGGCGCGGCCAGCAGCACGTGGGCACCACGTTCGCGCATGTCGCGCGCCAGTTCCAGCAGGCCGGCTTGCGCCGCGCCGCGTGGCGCCAGGATCAACATCGGGTAACCCTCGTGCACCAGCGCCATCGGTCCGTGGCGGAACTCGGCGCCTGAAAAAGCCTCGGCCTGGATGCCGCAGGTTTCCTTGAACTTGAGTGCCGCCTCCATGGCCACCGCCAGGCCCAAGCCGCGGCTGACCACCACCAGGCGTTCGGCCTTTTCCAGCACAGGGAGCGCCGCGCTCCAGTCGCAGCGGGTGGCCAGCGTCAGCGCATCGGGCAGGGCCGACAAGGCGGCGATCAGCGGCTTGTCGTGCTGCCAGTGCGCCACCACCCGCGCGCCGGCCACCAGTTGGGCGATGTAACTCTTGGTGGCGGCCACGCTGCGTTCGGGCCCGGCGTGCAGCGGCAGCACCCAGGCGCTGGCTTGCGCCAGCGGCGACGCGGCGTCGTTCACCACGGCCAGCGTGCGTGCGCCGCGTTCGCGGAAGGTCTGTGTGGGCATCACCAGGTCGGGACTCTGGCCACTTTGCGAAAAGGCCAGTGACAAGAGGCCCTCGCAATTCAAACGACTGGGGTGCAAGGTCACCAGCGACATCGGCAGCGACGTCACCAGGCGGCCCAGCCTGGCCATCGCCAGGTAGGCCAGGTAATGCGCGGCGTGGTCGCTGCTGCCACGGGCCAGCGTCAGCACCGACGTGGGTGGATGCGCATTCAGGTCGTGCGCCAGCGCGGCCAGCGTGTCGGTGTCGCTGGCCAGTTGCAGGGCCACGGCGGCGGGTGCCTGCAGGGTTTCGGCGTGCATCAGCGAAACAGGTGGCGGCAAAGACGTGTTCATCAGCCCCAAGTCTTTCACAGCGTGTGCATGCGGTCACCCGCCACGAAACCCAGCCAGTCGCGGCCCGGCTCCAGGCTCACGCCACGGCCCACGGCCAGCACCTTGAACAGTTCGCCCATCTCGTGTTCGGTGATGAGCTTCTGCGCGTGGGCCACGGTGCGCAGGTCGGCACCCTGCAAGAGTTCGGTGATGCCGCAGTTCAGCAGGAAACGCGCTTGTGAGGTGTAGCCCAGCACGTCCAGACCCGCGTCCTGCGCGGCCAGCGCCACGCCGGTGAAATTGACATGCGCGGTGATGTCCTTCTGCCCCGGGCTTTGCAGCGGGTCGGTGTCGGACCGGTGGGCCTGGTGGCACATCAACGTGCCGCCGCTGCGCTGCGGGTGGTAGTACTCGGCTTCGGGGAAACCGTAGTCGATGAAAAGCGCCACGCCGCGCGTGAGGCGGTCAGCCAGCGTGCGGATGAAGGCTTCGGCCTGCGGGTGAACTTCGGTCACCGTGCCGGGCACGAAGGGGCCCGACAGCGGCGGCCGCAGATCGGTCGGGCGGTCGGCCCAGGCCAGGGTGTCGCTGACCGCTGCAACGCCACGTTCGAACCAGTGTGTGCCGTCCCAGTGCAGCAACTGCACAGGCATCGCGTCGAGCACCTCGTTGCCCACCACCACGCCGTGCATCTGATCGGGCAAGGTGTCCAGCCAGCGCACACGGTCGCCCCAGGCGGACAGCGCCCGCGCCTGGCGTTCGCGCAGCGTGCCGGACAGGTCGACGATGCTGTATTGCCGCACACGCGGCCCCAGCGCATCCAGCAGTTGTGATGCCAGCGCACCCGAGCCGGCGCCGAACTCGAACACCTCGTCGGCCTGCGCCGCGTCCAGGGCCTGCGTCACCTGCCGCGCCAGCGTGCGGCCGAACAGCGGCGACAGTTCTGGCGCGGTGACGAAGTCGCTGCCCGACGCCGGCAGCAGGCCGAACAGGCGCTGGCCGCTGGCGTAGTAACCCAGGCCGGGTTCGTAGAGCACCAGGGACATGTAACGGTCGAAGGGCAACCAGCCACCTGCCTGGTCAATGGCCGCAAACACGCGCTGCTGCAGTCGCGCCGATAAACTCACTGCCCCGGTGGAAGCCATCGGCCGCATTGTAGGAACCATGCCCTCTCCCACCTCCTTGCCCTTGTCTCAGCAGCCCGTGGCCCTGGTCACCGGCGCCGCGCAGCGCATCGGGCGCGAGATCGCGCTCGATCTGGCAGCCCACGGCTGGCAGGTGGCGGTGCATTACCGCAGCTCGGCGGCGGCCGCAGCACAGACCGTGGTTGCGGTGCACGAAGCCGGCGGCCAGGCGATGGCTTTCGCGGCCGACCTGGCGGTGGAAAGTGAATGCGAAGCGCTGGTGCCGGCGGTGGTGCAGGGCCTGGGCCGCATCGACGCGGTGATCAACAACGCCTCGCTCTTCGAACACGACGACGTCGCCAGCTTCGGTTTTGCCGCGATGGACCGCGCCTGGCGTGCCAACACCGCACCGGCCATCGTGCTGGCGCGCGCGCTGCACCGCGCCGGTGGTGGTGTGGTGGTCAACATCCTGGACCAGAAGCTCTGGAACCCCAACCCCGACCACCTGAGCTACACACTGAGCAAAGCCGCGCTCGAAGCCGCCAACACGCTGCTGGCCCAGGCGCTGGCACCATCGGTGCGGGTGTGTGGCGTGGCCCCCGGTGTGACGCTGCACTCGGGCGACATGAACGACAGCGAGTTTGCCGCCTCGCACCGCATGACCCCGCTGCAGCGCAGCAGCACGCCGCTGGACGTGGCACGTGCCGTGCGCTTCCTGCTCGAATCCCCCGCCATCACCGGCACCACCTTGCTGGTGGACGGCGGCCAACACCTGCAAGCCCAAGCCCGCGACGTGATGTTCATCGCCCGGGCCGCTGCCGACACGAAAGCCCCCTGATGCAAAGCCTGCTGAACCACCCGCAACTGATGGACTGCCGACGTCTCTTCCTGCGCGACTACGAGGTCTGGATCAACATCGGCGTGCACGACTTCGAAAAGAAGGGCGAGCAGCGCGTGAAGATCAACGTCGACCTGTACGTTCCGCTGGCGCTGTCCACGCCGGTCGACGACAAACTGGAAGAGGTGCTGGACTACGACTTCATCCGCCGCGAGATCATGGCCCGTGTGGCGCAGGGCCACGTGCACCTGCAGGAAACGCTGGCCGACGACGTGCTGGCGCGCATGCTGGCGCACCCCAAGGTGCGCGCCGCGCTGGTGAGCACCGAAAAGCCCGACGTGTACCCCGACTGCGATGCGGTCGGCTGCGAAGTTTTCGGCTTGAAGGAAGCCTGAGCATGAATGCCCCCGCCGATGCCGCCGCCGTCAAGAAAGCGGCCTTCGAAGCCAACAAGCTGAGCAAGAAGCTGCACCGCCAGGTGGGCCAGGCCATCGGCGACTTCAACATGATCGAAGCCGGCGACAAGGTCATGGTCTGCCTGAGTGGTGGCAAGGACAGCTACGCGATGCTGGACATCCTGCTGAACCTGCGCGAGCGCGCGCCGATCGACTTCGAGCTCATCGCCGTCAACCTGGACCAGAAACAACCCGGCTTTCCGGCCCACGTGCTGCCCGACTACCTGACAAGCCGCGGCGTGCCCTTCCGCATCGAAGCGCAGGACACCTACTCCATCGTCAAGAAGCTGGTGCCCGAAGGCAAGACAATGTGCAGCCTGTGTTCGCGCTTGCGACGCGGCATCCTGTACCGCGTGGCCGGTGAACTGGGTGCGACCAAGATCGCGCTCGGCCACCACCGCGACGACATGGTCGTGACGCTCCTGATGAACATGTTCTTCGGCAGCCGCATGAAGGGCATGCCGCCCAAGCTGGTCAGCGACGACGGCAAGAACGTGGTCATCCGGCCGCTGGCCTACGTGGCAGAGACCGACCTGGAACGTTGGGCAGAGCACAGACGGTTCCCGATCATTCCGTGCACGCTGTGTGGCAGCCAGACCACGCTGCAGCGGGTGCAGGTGAAAAAGATGATCCGCGAATGGGACCGCCAGTACCCGGGCCGCATCGACAACATGTTCACCGCCATGGGCAACATCGTGCCCAGCCACATGATGGACCGGAACCTGTTCCCCTTCAACACGCTCCAAGCCACGGGCGTGGTGCCCGCCGAAGGTGACCTCGCCTTCGATGAAGAACCCTGTGCGCCACCGCCGGCCACGGTGCAACTGCACCGCCCGACTGCCACCGAGCTGGAGGACTGAAGCATGAAAACCGCCCTTGCCTGCCTGCTGGCCGCCACCGTGGCACTGAGCGGCTGCGCCGCGCTGAACAGCGTCAGCAGCGATGTGTCCAGCTTCGGCGAATGGCCGGCCGACCGCAAGGCCGGCAGCTACGCCTTCGAACGCCTGCCCTCGCAACAGGCCAACGCCGGCACCACCGAAGCGCTGGAAGCCGCCGCCGCCGGCGCCTTGAAAAAAGCCGGCTTCACCGTGGTGGCCAGCGGTCAGCAACCCGATGTGCTGGTGCAGGTGGGTGCCCGTGTGGGCCGGGCCGACCAACAGCCCTGGGCCGACCCGATCTGGTGGCGCGGCGGGTTTGGCTACTACCGCCACGGCCCCTGGGGCGGACCGCGCTGGGGCATGGGCCTGCACTTCGACGCAGCACGGTACGAACGCGAAGTGGCGGTGCTGATCCGCGACCGCGCCAGCGGCAAGCCGCTGTTCGAGGCCCGTGCCAGCAACGAAGGCAATTCGTCCACCGCCGGCAGCGCCACCTTGGCGGCCATGTTCGAAGCGGCGCTGATGGACTTTCCCCGCCTGGGCATGAACCCGCGCCGGGTGGTGGTGCAGCTGCCGTCGTGACGGCCCGGTAGCCGGCGGCCCGCTCAGCCGCCCGGCGCCACGAGCGTGCGCAGGTCTTCTTCCCAGCCCCGCAAGTTGTCGCGCGCCTGCAGCCGCTGAGCCGGCGTGGTGCTGTTGTGGATCTGCGCGGCCAGCGCGCAGTTGTAGATCCGCAGCTTGGCCTGGTAAGCCCGGTAGTCCGGGTTCGGTGAAACTTCCGTGCGTTGCACCAGGGCCTTCAGCGCACCGATGCGCTGCTCGCGGTCTGCCTTGTCGGCCACCAGCTGCCGCAGCGTCTGCAGCGTGTCGCGCTGGCGGCGTTGCCGCTCGGCCAGCCAGAGTTCGGGGTTGAAGGGCGAGGCGGTCACACCGCTGCTGATCACACGCCGTTGAGTGTCGGCCAGCGTGCCGTAGATGCGTTCGGCCCGCTCGACGGTGCGCTTGATCGACTCCTGCAGACGCAGGGCCGCGTCGGGCTGCAGGAATTCGTCGCGCATCTCGTCGTTGGCCTTCAGGTAGCGTTGTTCGAGGTGCTTGAACTGCGCTTCGCCCAGACCCGGCACATGACCCGAAAAGTCGGCGATGGCACGTGCCAGCGAGGGTTCGAACAGCTCGCGGATGCGGTCCTGCCACTGGCAGGTCTGCTCGGGCGTGGTGGGCTCCACCACCCGCTGCCCCGCTGCAGCCAGCAAGGCGGTGGTGGGCCCGATCTGCGTGCCGCGGTGCCAGTCGAACCAGCGGTCGATGGCTTGCTTGACCTGCGGCGCCTGCTCGCGGCTGAAGTCGAAGTAGCCGTCCAGCCACCACCACGACAGCTGCGAGCCGTTGGCATAAGCCAGTCGCAACGCACTGCAGCCGGTCAGCAAAGGGCCCGACAGCAGCAACACGAGCCCGATAATGAGTGTTTTGATCCGAGACATCTGCATGGCACTCAACGTCGTGATCATGGCCGCGGGCAAGGGCACCCGCATGAAATCGGCCAACCCCAAGGTGCTGCACCGCTTGGCGGGTCGCAGCCTATTGCAGCATGTTCTGGATGCGGCCGCGCAGCTGGCGCAGGGTGACATTGCCAACCGCACGGTCGTCATCACCGGCCACGGTGCAGAAGCCGTCGAAGCGGCCTGTGCCGGCAGCGGCGCGGTGTTCGCGCGGCAGATGCCGCAGCTGGGCACCGGCCACGCCGTGCAGCAGGCGGTGCCGCAGCTGGACGATGCCCACAACACGACGCTGATCCTGAACGGCGACGTGCCGCTGATCCGTGCCGCCACCGCACAGGCACTGGTGCAGGCCTGTGGCGGCCGCCAGCTCGCGCTGCTGACCATTGAACTGGCCGACGCCACCGGCTACGGCCGCATCGTGCGCGAAGGTGACGGTGTGCGTGCGATCGTGGAACACAAGGACGCCAGCCCCGCGCAGCGCCAGATTCGCGAGGTCTACACCGGCATCATGGCCGCGCCCACGGCGCTGCTGAAGCGCTGGGTGATGGCGCTGAAAAACGACAACGCGCAGAAAGAGTTCTACCTGACCGACATCGTGGCCATGGCCGTGGCCGAGGGTGTGCCGGTGGTCACCGCACCGGCCGCCACCGACACCGAGGTGCTGGGCGTCAACAGCCCCGTGCAGCTGGCCGACCTGGAACGCCGCTTCCAGCGCCTGCAGGCCGATGCCCACCTGGAAAACGGCGTTCGCCTGGCCGATCCGGCACGTTTCGACCAGCGCGGCACGCTGGTCTGCGGCAGCGACGTCGAGATCGACGTCAACTGCATCTTCGAAGGCCGTGTGCAAGTCGATGACGGCGCGCGCATCGGCGCCAACTGCATCGTCCGCGACGCGCACATCGGCGCCGGTGCGGTCATCCACCCGTTCACGCACATCGAAGGCGCGACGGTCGGCGCGGGCTCGCTGGTGGGGCCGTTTGCGCGCCTGCGCCCCGGCGCCGAACTGGGCACCGAGGTGCACATCGGCAACTTCGTCGAAGTCAAGAACAGCACCCTGGCCGCCGGTGCCAAGGCCAACCACCTGGCCTACCTGGGTGACAGCACGGTGGGCGAGCGGGTGAACTTCGGCGCCGGCAGCATCACCGCCAACTACGACGGTGCGAACAAACACCGCACCGAAATCGGCAATGACGTGCACGTGGGCAGCAACTGCGTGCTGGTGGCGCCGGTGAAGCTGGGTGACGGCGCCACCATCGGCGGTGGCAGCACCATCGCCAAGGACGTGCCGGCCGGGCAGCTGACCGTGGCACGTGCACGGCAAGTCACCTTGCCCGGCTGGACACGCCCGAAAAAAGGCCCGCGCTGAGCTTCGACCGCAACAGCGCCTGAGCCGCTCAGGCCTGCACCGCGCGCTGCCGCAACCAATCTGCCAGCTGCGCCGCTGGCATCGGCGCGCAGCTCAGCAAGCCCTGTTGAGCCTCGCAGCCCAGGGCCAGCAGGTGTTCACGTTGAGCGGCAGTTTCCACACCTTCGGCCAGCACCGTCAGCCCCAGGCCGCGTCCCATCTGCACGATGGCCGCGGCAATGGCCGCCGAGCCGGCATCGGCGGGCAGGCCCTGCACGAAGCAGCGGTCGATCTTCAGCCGGTCCAGGGGCAGTTCCTTCAGGTGCTTCAGCGAGGTGTAGCCGGTGCCGAAGTCATCCACCGCCAGACGCACGCCCAGCGCACGCAGCTGGCTCAGCGTGTCGCGCACGGCGTCCAGGTCGTCCATCAACATGCGCTCGGTCAGTTCCAGCTCCAGCATGTCGCCCTGCGCGCCGGTGTCGGCCAGCGCTTGCTGGATGGACTGCACAAAGCCGCGCGACTGGAACTGCAGTTCGCTCAGGTTCACGGCCACCGGCACCGGCGCCAGACCCTCGTGGTGCCAGCGCACGGCCTGGCGCAACGCGGTGTGCAGCACCCACTGGCCGATGGGCAGGATCAAGCGCCGCGCCTCGGCCAGCGGGATGAACTGGTCGGGTGCCATCAAGCCCTTGTCGGGGTGCTGCCAGCGCACGAGCGCTTCCACGCCCAAGAGCGCACCGTCGCTGATGCGCAGTTGCGGCTGGTAGTGCAGCACAAACTCCTGGTCGACCACCGCTTGGGCCAGTCGGCTTTCCAGCGCCAGTTCGGCGCGTGCCGCTTCGGCCATGGCGGGACGGAAAAACTCATAACCGGCACGGCCGTGGGCCTTGGCCTGGTACATGGCCGTGTCGGCGTGTTTGATCAACTCGCCGGCGCTGCTGCCATGGGCCGGGAACAGCGCCACGCCGATCGAAGGCGTGACCGAGATCGACGCACCTTCCACCTGCAAGGGTGCGCCCACCGCGGCCACCAGCTTGCCCGCCACTTCGGCCACCGCAGCTTCCGACGCGGCGCCGGCCAGCAGCAGCACAAACTCGTCGCCACCAAAGCGCGCCACCAGGTCGGCCTCGCGCAGCGTGCCGGTGATGCGTTTGGCCACTGTCTGCAGCAGCATGTCACCCACAGGGTGGCCCAGCGAGTCGTTGACACGCTTGAAGTGGTCGAGGTCGACAAACAGCAGCGCAAGGCTCTGCCCCCGGGCCTGCGCCTGTGCCAGCAGCACGTTGGCACGTTCGATGAAGGCCACGCGGTTGGGCAGGCCGGTCAGGGCGTCGTGGTGGGCCAGGTGGTGGATGCGTGCCTGCGCATCGACGCGGTCGCGGATGTCGCGCACGATGGTCATGCGCAGCTTTTCACCCTGGTAGTGCATCGTGCGCACAATGAATTCCACCGGCACCCGTGAGCCGTCGGCATGCAGGGCCACGCTGTCGTAGCCGATCTCGTGGCCAGCCGCGATGACCGCAGCCACCTTGGCCCGTTCGTCGGGCGCGATGAAGTCCAGCGTCGAGCGGCCCATCATCTGTTCAGCCGAGTAGCCCATCAGCGCCATCACCGGCGGGTTGATGTCGGTGATGAAACCGCCCTTGTGAAAGACGATGCCTTCGGCGCTGGCCAGCATGAACTTGGACAGCCGTTCTTCGCTTTCGCGCAAGGCGGCTTCGTCTTCGCGATGGCGCGTGATGTCGGTGATGAGCACGAAGGCACCGATGGCCACGCCCGACTCGTCGGCGTGTGGCAGCAGGTGCACTTCGATCGACCGCATGCGGCCATCGGGGCCGGGCAACTGCCGCTCGTATCTGATGCCCTTGATTTCGCGCAGCACCTTATCCACCTGCGGCTGGATGGCCCGCGCGGCTGCGGCGCCGATGACCTCTTCGGCGGTGTGGCCCAGGATCGACTGCTGGTCGAAACCGAACATCTGCGCGTAACCCTGGTTGGCATAACGGCAGACGTTGCCGACCCTTTCGTAATAGGCAATGGCCACCGGCACGGCATTGCACACACGCCTGAACTGCGCCACCTCGGCACGCAGGGCACGCAGTTCGTCGGGCGGCTCGTGGGGTTTCATGGGCCTGACCCGTCTTCGCGTTCTGCCACGCTGGCTGCCAGGCAAAGGTCGTCCCAGGCCCTGGCCTTGTCGGCCAGGTTGCGCAGCAGGTAGGCAGGGTGGTAGGTGACGACCAGCGGCACACCCTGGTACTGGTGCACACGACCCCGAAGCCGCCCGATGGCTTCGTCGGTGCGCAGCAGCGACTGCACCGCAAACCGGCCCATGGCCAGGATGAGGCGCGGCTGCAGCAATTCGATCTGCCGCACCAGGAAGGGCTCGCATTGCGCCAGCTCTTCAGGCTGCGGATTGCGGTTGCGCGGCGGCCGGCACTTCAGGGTGTTGACGATGTACACCCTCTGCTCCGGCGGCGCGGGCCCGTCGGTCGCGCGGCTGAGCTGCAACGCGGCCAGCATGCGGTCCAGCAACTGGCCGGCCGGGCCGACAAAGGGTTCGCCGGTCTGGTCTTCCTGCTCGCCCGGCGCTTCGCCCACCACCAGCCAATGAGCCTGCGGATGGCCGACGCCGAACACCGTCTGCTTGCGGCTGTCGCACAGTGTGCAGGCGCGGCAACTGGCGACCGCTTCGCGCAAGGCCGGCCAGTCCATCTGCCCGACGCCGCTGGCAGCACGCGCCACCTGCGCCCGGCCCAGCGCCGGCACAAGCGGTGCGGGCGGCGGCGGCACTGCCAACCCCGCCTGCGGTGCGGCGGCCAGTTGGGCAGGTGGCACGCGTGGCGAATGGGGCGTGACCCCAGGCGCCGCCGGGGGCGACCACAGGCGCAGGCCCATGGCCCGCAGCATGCCTTGCTGGCGCTCAGACCAGGACATGGCCACCCTCGGTGTCCGGCCGTGCCAGCTCTGGCAGTGCCAAGCTCATCACGATGGCGTCTTCCCGGCCCTGCGGGGCCGGGTAGTAGTGGCGGCGCAAGCCCACTTCGACAAAGCCACGTCTCAGATAGAGCGCACGGGCGCGGGCATTGCTGCGGCGCACTTCGAGAAGCAAAGTGCGAAGACCCAGGCGCTGGGCATGGGCCTGCACCACGTCCAGCAAGCGCTGGCCATGGCCCTGGCCTTGGCGGTGGGGTGCCACCGTGACGTTGAGCAGGTGCATTTCGTCCACCCCTGCCATGGCCACGAAGTAGGCCACCACCTGGCTGTCGTCTTCGAGCACCTCGGCCAGGTAGGTTGCCGCCAGTGAATCGATGAAGTTGCCGCGTGTCCAGGGGAAGCTGTAGGCCTGGGTTTCGATGGCCAACACGGCGTCGATGTCGTTCAGGCTCATCACGCGGCGCGTGGTGTCGGCAGACGGGCTGGGCTGCAGGCGGGCATTCATGGTGCCAGCTCGGCCGCGGCGACAGCGGCGGCCTTGGCCTGTTCACGTTCGACCGTGGTCTGCGCGACCTTGTCGCGCAGGTACAGCGGCAGCGCAGCGGCAGGTTCGACACCTGGATCATCGGCCGCCACCTGCACCGCCAGGCGCAGCAGTGCGGCGGCGCGGTCATGTTCCTGCATCAGGCGCTGGCCGCTGGATGGCAATGCCAGTCGAGGCCCGAAGGCGGCCAGCGCTGTGCCCGCCAGCACCTGCAGCGGCACACCCGCCCAGGCCGTGTGCAAGGTGGGCAGGCTGTACAAGGCCGGCGCCTGCAGCACCTGCCAGCACCCGGCATGCCAGCGGTAACGCGCGGCATAAACCTCGTCCATGCGCGCGTCCATCAGCACCGCCACGTCCAGGTCGGCGCCTGCGTTGGCGCCTGCGTTGGCATCTTCGTCGACATTCGACAGCTGCAGGCGGGCGTCTTCAGCCACGATCAGCAGGCTGTCCAGCGGCAACAGACGGCACCGCAAGCCGAAGGCCAGGCCTTGGGCCACGGCGCAGGCGGTGCGCAAGCCCGTGAAGGCCCCCGGGCCCTGGCCGAAGGCAATGAGCTGCAGGTCAGCCCAGCCCATCGACGCCTGGTCCAGCAGCTGCTTCAGTTCGGGCAGCAGGCGCGTTGACGCGGCCACACCACCCGCCACCGTGCAGGTGAAAGCGCCATGGCCCGTTTGCAGGCCTGCCGCGATCTGTTCAGTGGCGGTGTCCAGTGCCAGCAAGGGCCAGGGCGACACCTTCGACGGGGGCAGTTCGGCCATCGAACGAGTTTAGCCGTGCGATCATCGAGCGCATGTTCCAGGTGTTTTCGGCTGTGCGGCGCGTGTTTTTCAAGGTGACGGGTGATGGCGGCGGCGCCACGCTGGCAGGCCTGCTGCTGGGCTTGGGCCTGTCAGCCAGTGCACCAGCGGCGCAGCAACTGCCCCCCGAAGCGGCGCAGGCGCTGCAACGTGCGGGCATCCCGGCCGACGCCCTCTCGGTGGTGGTGCACGACCTCTACAGCAGCCGCAGCGCCTTGCGCTGGCAGGAACAGCGCAGCGTCAACCCGGCTTCACTGGCCAAGCTGCTGACCACCTTGGCCGCCCTCGACCGCCTGGGACCTGCCTGGGCCTGGTCGACACCGGTGTGGCTGGCCGGCCCGGTGAAAGACGGTGTGCTCGACGGCTCACTGCACATCAAGGGCAGCGGCGACCCGAAACTGGTGCTCGAACGGGTGTGGCTGCTGCTGCACCGTGTGCAGCAGTACGGCGTGCGCGAAATCCGCGGCGACATCGTGCTCGACAACAGCGCCTTCGCGGTGCCCGACGCCGACCCCGGCGACTTCGACGGCGAAGCGCTGCGGCCCTACAACGTGCGGCCCTCGGCGCTGCTGCTGAACTACCGCTCGGCGGTCTACACCTTTGTCGTCGACGAAACCGCCGGCGTGGCACGTGTGCTGGTGCAGCCGGCGCTGGCCGGCACCACGGTCGACCGCACCGTGCCCCTGGTGGCCGGCGGCTGCGGCGACTGGCGCGGCAAGCTCAAGGCCAGTTTCGAGCCCGGCCAGACCCGTTTTGCCGGCTTCTATCCGCAGTCCTGTGGCGAGCTGAACTGGCCCGTGGCCGACCCGCAACCCGGCACCTACGACGCACGCCTGATCGGCACGCTGTGGAAAGACATGGGTGGCCGCCTGCAAGGCACGGTGCGCGAGGGCCCGGCGCCGGCCGCCGACGTGAAGCCCACCTTCGAGCACGCTTCACCCGCACTGGGCGAGGTGGTGCGCGACATCAATAAGTTCAGCAACAACGTGATGGCGCAGCAGCTCTTCCTGACGCTGGCGCTGCAGGCGCGGCGCGGCAGCCCGGCCACGCTGGAAGGGGCCCGCGACACGCTGTCGCGCTGGCTGGCCGAACGCACCGGCGAACTGGGCGCCGACACGGTCGTGGACAACGGCTCGGGCCTGTCGCGCCGGGGCCGCATCACCGCGCAGGCCCTGGCACGGCTGCTGGAGCAGGCCCACGACAGCCCGGTGATGAGCGAGCTGATGTCTTCGCTGCCGATTTCTGGCGTGGACGGCACGCTGCGTCGGTCCCGCGCGACACCGGGCCGGGCACACCTGAAAACCGGCTCGCTGCGCGATGTGTCCGGCGTGGCTGGCTACGTGTTGTCCAACAGCGGCAAACGGTATGTGCTGGTGGCCATCGTCAACCATGCCAATGCCGGTGCCGCGCGGCCGGCGCTGGACGCATTGGTGCAGTGGACAATGCGCGACGCGCCCGCGCGTTGAACCGTGCCCGCATCAACACCATGGACCTGCAAGACACGATTGGCTTCGCTGCCGCCGCACTGACCACGGGCTCTTTCGTGCCACAGGCCTGGCTGACCTTGCGCACCCGCGACGTGAGCGGCATCTCGCTGGCCATGTACAGCGCGTTCACGGCCGGTGTGGCCTTGTGGCTGATCTATGGCCTGTGGCTGGGCGAGTGGCCCATCGTGGTGGCGAACATGGTCACCTTGCTGCTGGCCGCCACGATTCTGGTCGTCAAGATCGTCGAAGACCGCAAGCAGCGCGCCAGCGGCAGCGCGAGCGCCAGCTAGAAGGGGTTGCGCAGCGCGCGCTCCTGCGCCAATGCGCTGAGCATGTTCTGGCCACCGGTCGACAATCGTGTGGCGTCGGCCCACAGGTACTGGGTCGAGATCGCGCCGGCAGTGACGGGCGTGGCCGTGGTGCAATTGGGCGGTGCCACCGCACAGAAGCCGGTGCTGACGTCGGTGAAACCGAAGCTCAGCGGTGAGCGGCTGGCGCCCTGCGTTCGCAGGTCCAGCTGGGCCAGGCCGACGAAGCGGCCGTCCAGCAGCACCTTCACCCCCAGCTGTTCGTTGAACACCGTGGTCAGGCGGGTGATGAGCTGGCTGCGGTCGAAACCGGTGGCGGCGTGGGCCAGCGCTTCTGCCCGTGCGTAGGGGCTCATGCCCATGTCGGGCAGGTTCGACACGACAACACGGGCACCCAGGCTGATCATGCGGTTGACGATCATGGCCATGCGTTCACCACGGGCCCGCGACTCGGCGATCAGGCTTTCTTCCGAGCGTGTCGGGTACTGGGCATACAGCTCGAGCACGTCGTTCATGCCGGCCATCGTGAGCACCAGGTCCTTGTCGCGAAAGCCCCCGGCCGCCACCTGGGCGTCGACCTGGGCCGCGACATCGGCCACCGTGGCACCGGGTGCAGCGAAGTTGAAGGCCTTGGGCACGGGCGGTGGCGTGGCGGTGTTGCATTCGGCAAAGACAAAACCGTAAAGACCGGCCACGCCCTGCACCCAGATGGGTTCGAGGTTGCAGTCGATCGGCGGCGGAGTGCCCGTGCTGGCCAGGCCGTTGATGCCGTAGCGGCGACCGTCGCTGGTGAGTGCGCTGGCGTCGTCACCGAAGACCAGCACCCGTTCGGCAATGAAGGGCTCGGACTGAGAGGTGCCGCCGCCACAGGCGACAAGCACGGCCGCAGCGGCCGCGGCCACTGCGCCGGCCGCGGACAGGCGCCAGTGTCGGGTGGCCTTGTTGCTGAAAATCATGGGAACTCCGCTCATCGGGTGGGGGTGTTGCGCGGCACTGCCGCGCCGCGGGCTGCACACGGGCAGCCGGCACGGCCATCAGGCCGAAGCACGCTGCAGGCGGTCGATGACACCTTCCCAGTCGGCCCCGACAGGGGGGCGCTCGACCCAGATGGCGTTCACACCGGCAGCGTCCAGATCGCGCAGCACCGAGAACAAGTCGTGCGCCACAGCCGCCGCGTCGGTGGCCATCGGGCGATGGATCCAGCCGGGCCCGGGTGCAGGCGCAAGCCGGGAATATACCCCGATGACCTGTTGCGCCAGAGGCGGCTGGCGCAGGCGTTCGGCCAATGCGGGCGGCAGCCACAACTGCACCGGCGCTGCCGGGGCGTAGTGCGAGGCCAGCGTGCCCGAGGCCCGCGGTGAAGATGCATCGGGTTCGGCCAGGGTCTGCCCCAGCACCTGCTGGAGCCGCTCGCGCGTCAATTGCCCCGGTCGCAGCAGGGCCGGCTGCTCGCGGGTGCAGTCGACGATGGCCGACTCGATGCCCACTTCGCAAGCGCCTCCGTCCAGCACCATCAGTTCGGGCCCGAACTCGTGCACCACGTGCGCCGCGGTGGTGGGGCTGACACGGCCGAAGCGGTTGGCGCTGGGGCCCGCGACACCCGCCACGCCCAGCGCGGCGGCTCGGCTCAACAGGGCCTGCGCCACCGGGTGCGAAGGCCAGCGCAGGCCGATGCTGGCCTGGCCACCCGCCGCCGCCGCAGCCACCCCGGGCCGGCGCGGCACGATCAGCGTCAACGGGCCGGGCCAGAAGGCCGCCATCAGTTGCCGCGCGGCAGGGCTGATGTCTTGGGCAAACACGTCCACGGCTGCGAGGCTGGCCACGTGAACGATCAGCGGGTGCTGCTGGGGCCGGCCCTTGGCCGCGTAGATGCGGGCCACGGCCGCATCGTCGTCGGCACGGGCGCCCAGGCCGTAGACCGTTTCGGTGGGAAACGCCACCAGTTCGCCAGCGGCCAGCCGCTGGGCTGCGGCGGCCAGGTCCGCTGCCGTGGCAATCATGGTTTCGACGGCGGCGGAGCGGCTTCGCTGCTGGAGCCGCTTGCGGCATCGTCGGGCCAGAAACGCGGCAGGCCCAGGCGCCGGGCGGCTTCCTGCGCCGTGCTGCGCGCCTGCTGCGCCGTGGCCGCAGTCACGGTCAGGTGGCCCATCTTGCGGCCCCGCCGCGCTTCCGTCTTGCCGTACAGGTGCAGGTGCACACCCGGCAGCGCCAGCACGGCGGCCCAGTCGGGTGTTTGCAACTGAGCGTCAGCACCGGCGAACCACAGGTCACCCAGAAGATTGAGCATGACCGCCGGTGAATGCTGGCGCGGCTGAACGAGCGGCAAGCCGGCCAGCGTGCGCACCTGCAGGTCGAATTGCGAGACATCGCAAGCGTCGATGCTGGCGTGCCCCGAGTTGTGCGGCCGCGGTGCCATCTCGTTGGCCACCAGCGAACCGTCGTTGAGCACAAAAAACTCGACACACAGAACACCCACGTAAGCCAGCGTGTCGGCCAGCCGCGCGGCCAGTGCCAGTGCCTGAGCGCATTGCTCGGGCGACACATCGGGCGGCGGCACCTGCGTGAGCGCCAGGATGCCGTCGCGGTGCAGGTTCTGCTGCACCGGCAGGTGCACCTGCTGGCCGTCGGCACCACGTGCAACGATGACGCTGATCTCGCAGCGCAGCGACAGCCGCTGTTCCAGCACGCAGGGCACCGAACCCAGTTGCGCCCAGGCGGCGGGCAGTTCGGCCAGGGTATTGACCAGGACCTGGCCCTTGCCGTCGTAGCCCAGGCTGGCGGTTTTCAGGATGCCCGGCAACAAGTTGGCCAGTTCGGGCCGGGCCACATCGTCGGTGTGGCCCAGCAAGGCATGCGGCGCACAAGGCACACCGGCCTGCAGGAAGCAGGCTTTTTCGCGCGCGCGATGCTGGCAGATCTCGACGGCATTGGCCGGTGGCGCGACGCGGCTGGCCTGAGCCAGTTGCCGCAGCGCGCCAGCCGGCACGTTTTCGAACTCGGTGGTCACGGCCTGGCAGAGCCGGCCCATGTCGGCCAAGGCTTGCGCATCGGCATAAGGCGCTTGCAGGTGTCGGTCGGCCGCCACACCGGCCGGGCTGGCGCTGTCGGGTTCGAGAACGAACACGCGGTAACCCAGCACCTGCGCCGCGTGCACGAACATGCGACCGAGTTGGCCGCCACCCATCACACCGAGCACGCCTGCGCCGGGCATCACTGGCCCGGCACCCGGCGCAGCCGGGCCCTCACCCCGCGGTGCACTCACTGCAGGTCCTGCGTCATGGCTCGGGCGGCTTCGGTCTGCTCGGTGCGGAAGGCCTGCAGGCGCTGCTGCATCACGGTGTCGCCGGCCGCCAGCATGGCCACGGCAAACAAGGCCGCATTGGCCGCGCCCGCAGGCCCGATGGCAAAGGTGGCCACCGGAATGCCCTTGGGCATTTGCACGATCGAGTACAGCGAATCCAGGCCGCTGAGCTGCTTGCTGGCCACGGGCACACCCAGCACCGGCACCGTGGTCTTGGCCGCCAGCATGCCCGGCAGGTGCGCCGCGCCGCCGGCACCCGCGATGATGGCGCGCAGACCCCGCGCCTGCGCCGTCTGGGCGTAGGCAAACATGTCGTCCGGCATGCGATGCGCGGAGACCACGCGCTTGTCGTAGGACACCTGAAAGCGGTCCAGGATTTCAGCCGCGTGACGCAAGGTTTCCCAATCGCTGGAGGAGCCCATTAGGAGGGCGATGGTGGGGGGCATGGTGAATCGGGAGTTTTGGCAAGAGACACTTCAGGACGACGACGGCCGCCGATGACCTTGACCCGAAGTTGGCCCGGAGGCGAAGGCGGACAGCAGGCCGGACAGGCGCCCAATTGTGACCTGATGCTCTTCAAGCGCGACTCTCGCCAATTCGCGAAGAGTCCTAGCTTGGTCGTAGTCTCCAGTGGTGGCGCTGTACTCGCTCAGGCTGTTCGAGATGAGGGCGCGGTCATCAGGATCGAAGTCGCCTGAGTTCATCGCCTTCGCTGCGCCAGCCATTTCAAGCGCTTGGTCGCCCTTTCCGATCTTCGCGAGGCAGAGCGCTTGGTCAGCGTACAAGAGCGCCAACTCTGCAGATCCGGCAGGCACGGCAGAGGACGCCAGAAGTGTGAGGATCGCGACAGAGGCCTCTTCGAATCGGTCTTCCAGCATAAGAGCGCCAACGCTAGCCGAACGCAATAGATGGTCGAGCGACTTGAGCCGTGCCACAGCCTGATAGTTGATCGCGGATTTGACCTCGCCACCAATGAGTGCGACTTCTGTTCGCTCAAGCTCACCAGAAATCCGCTTCACACGACCATTCGAGACGTGCAACGCAGCGCGGTTGTAGGTGATTGCTCCAACAGCAGCTTGGTCCCCCAGGCGGCTAGCAGTGATTCTTGCATCTTCGTACCACACCCTCGCAGTTTGAGAGTTACCTACGAAGTCAAATGCATCTCCCAGGACCAAAGCAAGTCGGCAAGCCGCTGTGCCATCGTCGGCGTCTAGGTTGGTAGCACAAGCCTGCATAGACTTCGCCATGGACTCATAACGGCCAGCATTGAAATCCAAATGAGCCATCCATGCGCTTGTAAGAGCAATGAGTGGTCGCTCATGACAGGCAACGCTAATGAGGTTGGCCCGAAGGAGCCTGTCCCGGGCATTCGGATCAAGCTCCTTGAAGAACATCAGGAGTGCTTCCAGACACATCACGAGGATGGAGACTTGAGGACTGTGGCCATCTCCAAACACCCTGCGCAACTCAATGCGGCGACTCTCCGCGTCCTCGAACTCCCCCACACGTGCCTGATAGCACGCAATTTGCGCTGACAGCACTGCTGAGCTAACGGGATCCGTCGTGGTGCTGAGCGTATGAAGCAGACGATTCAAGAGTGGTGAAGTCATCGAGCCTTACTCCCTCTTGATGGATAGGTTCAAGAATGCCGTTCAACACGTGCGTCGCGCTCGGAAGAGTATCAACCCTTGCGCAACAAGAAAAAAGAGCCCAGCTTTCGCTGGGCTCCGTGGACCTGCTCGTCAGTTGCGAGAACCCTCGTCAACTGGCCGGCGATCTTTCAGGGCTTGTTGCCTGTCGGGAACGGCCAAGCCGCTGCCGGATTCAGCGTCGTCTTCGCAGGCGCAGGGGCAGCAGGGGCAGTGGGCGCGGCAGGGGCCGCCTTCTTCGCAGCCTTCTTGGCCGCAGGCTTCTTGGAGCCCGGCTTCTTCGCCGCAGCAGCCTTCTTCGCCGGCGCAGCCTTCTTCGCCGCCGCCTTCTTGGCCGGGGCTGCCTTCTTCGCCGGTGCAGCCTTCTTCGCTGCAGCCTTCTTGGCCGGTGCAGCCTTCTTCGCCGCCGCCTTCTTGGCCGGTGCAGCTTTCTTCGCTGCCGCCTTCTTGGCCGGTGCAGCCTTCTTCGCTGCTGCCTTCTTGGCCGGGGCGGCCTTTTTCGCCGCAGCCTTCTTGGCCGGGGCGGCCTTTTTCGCAGTTGCCATAACGATCTCCTTGATCAAGTTACAAAAAACGCCGCGCCACGTCTGGCAGCGCGGTGATTCATCGCCCGGTGGTCTGCCGAAGAGCCAAAGCTCCCTGGCGGTCGCCCCAGTGCGATGAACGGGGTCACGAGCCTGGGCGCGATCTGACGCCGGCCTTGGCTCGTAATTCTTGATCTCTCACGCTCACACGATCGACGCAGCGCGGCGGCTGCATCGACCCTGCTTGGCAGTGACGGTGTCGTGTGCTGAATGCTCAGTCCCACGCCAGCGCACCGCCGGTCTGGTAGTCGATGACACGCGTCTCGAAGAAGTTGCGTTCCTTCTTCAGATCGATCATCTCGCTCATCCAGGGAAACGGGTTTTCCTCGTTGGGGAACAGCGGCTCCAGGCCGATCTGCGTGGCACGCCGGTTGGCGATGTACCGCAGGTAGCCCTTGAACATATTGGCATTCAGGCCCAGCACACCACGTGGCATGGTGTCTTCGGCGTAGCGGTATTCCAGTTCGACTGCCTTCTCAAACAAAGCCTTGATTTCGGCCTTGAATGTCAAGGTCCACAAATGCGGGTTCTCGAGCTTGATCTGGTTGATCAGGTCGATGCCGAAGTTGCAGTGCATGGACTCGTCGCGCAGGATGTACTGGTACTGCTCGGCAGCACCGGTCATCTTGTTCTGGCGGCCCATCGACAGGATCTGCGTGAAGCCCACGTAGAAGAACAGGCCTTCCATCAGGCAGGCAAAGACGATCAGGCTCTTCAGCAGTGTCTGGTCGGTCTCGGGCGTGCCGGTGTGGAAGTGCGGGTCCATGATCGCGTCGATGAACGGAATCAGGAACTCGTCTTTCTCGCGAATGGACGCCACCTCGTGGTAAGCGTTGAAGATCTCGCTTTCATCCAGCCCGAGGCTTTCGACGATGTACTGGTAGGCGTGTGTGTGGATCGCCTCTTCGAAAGCCTGCCGCAACAGGAACTGCCGACACTCGGGCGCCGTGATGTGGCGGTAGGTGCCCAGCACGATGTTGTTGGCGGCCAGCGAATCGGCGGTGACGAAAAAGCCCAGGTTGCGCTTGATGATGCGGCGCTCGTCTTCGGTCAGGCCGTTCGGGTCTTTCCAGGTCGCGATGTCGCGCGACATGTTGACCTCGTTCGGCATCCAGTGGTTGGCACAGCTGGACAGGTACTTCTCCCAAGCCCACTTGTACTTGAACGGCACCAACTGGTTGACGTCGGTCTGGCCGTTGATGATGCGCTTGTCGGCAGCGTTCACACGGCGCGTCGAGGGGGCTGCGGCAAGTTGCGGGGTTCGGATTTGCTGCGCCTTGGCCTGCACGACCGCCTGCGCTTTTGCCAGCGTGCCTGTCTGCGCAGTTGACTGCGCAGTTGCCGGTGCCAGCGTCACTGAAGAGGCGGCTGATGGGTGCATTGCGCCGTCAGCGAAAACCGGTGCAGAGACCGGCTCGCGTGGCGCCACCGATGGGGTGACGCGCGGCGCGAGGCTTGGCGCGTGATTCGAACTGTTTTTGACTTCGTCTTCCCAGACCAGCATGTGCGTATGTCCTGTCTTTCGAATTATCCGAGTGTTGCTCGCAAACACCAAGCACTGGTTGACTTTGCGACGTTCTCGTTGTTGCAGCAGCGCATCGACTCACGCTGCTTGCGTGGCCGATGCGATGACTGCTTCACGGTGTGAGTGATGTGTGAGAACTGCGCGGAAGCGCGTTGATGCGGTCACTTCGTGTGCACGGGCACACATCGCCGGCTCCGCTCGTTTGGCATGTGTGGCAGTCCATGTGTGGCAGTCCTATTGGCAAGCCTCGCAGTCCGGGTCGTCGATCGAACAGAACTTGACGTCGCTTGCCGGCTCGCTGGAAGCCGCAGCGGCCGCGCTCGATTGTGTGTTGGACACCGCGTTCAGCGCGCCCGGCGCCACGGTCGACTTCTCGGAATAGGTGGCGCTCGTGGTGCGCAGGTAGTAGGTGGTCTTCAAGCCACGCAGCCACGCCAGCTTGTAGGTTTCATCGAGCTTGCGGCCCGATGCACCGGCCATGTAGATGTTCAGCGACTGCGCCTGGTCGATCCACTTCTGGCGCCGCGAACCGGCTTCCACCAGCCACTGGGCGTCGACCTCGAAGGCCGTGCCGTACAGGCGCTTCAGCTCTTCGGGCACACGGTCGATGGGACGCAGCGAACCGTCGAAGTGCTTCAGGTCCATGACCATCACATCGTCCCACAGACCCAGCTTCTTCAGGTCGCGCACGAGGTACTCGTTGATGACCGTGAATTCGCCCGACAGATTGCTCTTCACCGAAAGGTTGGCGAAGCTGGGTTCGATGGACGCGTCGACACCGATGATGTTGCTGATGGTGGCCGTGGGCGCAATGGCCACGCAGTTGCTGTTGCGCATGCCGTGTTCGGCGATGCGGGCACGCAGCGCGTCCCATTCCAGCGTGCTGGACCGATCGACCTGCACGTACTGCGCACCCCCGCGCGCCTCGGCCAGCAGGTCCAGCGAATCCTGCGGCAGGATGCCACGGTCCCACAGGCTGCCGCGGTAGCTGCTATAGCGGCCGCGCTCTTCGGCCAGTTCGGTGCTGGCCCAGTAGGCGTGGTAACAGACGGCTTCCATGCTGCGGTCGGCAAACTCCACCGCTTCGGTGCTGGCGTAGGGCAGGCGCAGCTGGTACAGGCAGTCCTGGAAACCCATGATGCCCAGGCCCACCGGCCGGTGGCGCAGGTTGCTGTCACGCGCTTTCTTGACGGCGTAGTAGTTGATGTCGATCACGTTGTCGAGCATGCGCATGGCCGTGGCCGTGGTGCGCTTGAGCTTGACCTGGTCGATCGTCTTGACACCATCGACGTCCTTCAAGTGCTGCACCAGGTTCACGCTGCCCAGGTTGCACACCGCGATCTCGGTGTCGCTGGTGTTGAGCGTGATCTCGGTGCACAGGTTGGAGCTGTGCACCACGCCCACGTGCTGCTGCGGGCTGCGCACATTGCAGGCGTCCTTGAAGGTGATCCAAGGGTGGCCGGTTTCGAACAGCATCGACAGCATCTTGCGCCAAAGGTCCTTGGCCGGCATGCGCTTGAAGAGCTTGATCTCGCCGCGGTCGACCTTGGCTTCATAGGCGGTGTAGGCTTCTTCGAAGGCACGCCCGAACTTGTCGTGCAGGTCGGGGGTGGTGCTGGGGCTGAACAGCGTCCAGTCGCCGCCTTCCACGACACGGCGCATGAAGAGGTCGGGAATCCAGTTGGCGGTGTTCATGTCGTGTGTGCGCCGGCGGTCGTCGCCAGTGTTCTTGCGCAACTCCAGGAACTCTTCCAGGTCGAGGTGCCAGCTTTCCAGGTAGGCGCACACCGCGCCCTTGCGCTTGCCGCCCTGGTTGACGGCCACCGCCGTGTCGTTGACCACCTTCAGGAAGGGCACCACGCCCTGGCTCTTGCCATTGGTGCCCTTGATGTAGCTGCCCAGCGCGCGCACGCGGGTCCAGTCATTGCCCAGGCCGCCGGCAAACTTGGACAGCAGCGCGTTTTCCTTCAACGCTTCGTAGATGCCGTCCAGGTCGTCGGCCACCGTCGTCAGGTAGCAACTGCTGAGCTGGCTGCGGCGTGTGCCGCTGTTGAACAGCGTGGGTGTGCTGCTCATGAAGTCGAAGCTGGACAGGACGTTGTAGAACTCGATGGCACGTGCCTCGCGATCGATCTCGTTCAGGCTCAGGCCCATGGCCACGCGCATGAAAAAGGCCTGCGGCATTTCGATGCGCTGTTCATCGATATGCAGGAAATAGCGGTCGTACAGGGTCTGCAGACCCAGGTAGTCGAACTGCAGGTCGCGGCTGGCGTCGATGGCCGCGCCCAGGCGCACCATGTCGAACTGCATCAGCTTCTCGTCCAGCAATTCGGCCTGCACACCCTTCTTGATGAACTGCGGGAAGTACTCGGCGTAACGCTCGCTCATCTGCGCCTGCGTGACCTCGCCGCCCAGAATCTCGCGGCGGATGGTGTGCAGCAGCAGCCGCGCAGTGGCCCGTGTGTACGAGGGCTCTTTTTCGATCATGGTGCGCGCGGCCAGGATGGCGGCCTTGTAGACCTCGTCGATGGGCACGCCGTCGTACAGGTTGCGACGTGTCTCGGCCAGGATGGGCTCGGCACCCACGTCGGCGCCCAGGCCGGCACAAGCCGATTCGACCAGGCCACGCAGCGCGTCCATGTCCAACGGCACCCGCTGGCCGCCTTCCAGCACATGCAGTTCGGCCGCCTTCACCGGCGCGGGCGTGCCCTGGCGCGCACGCTCCTGCGAACGCCGCTCGCGGTACAGCACGTAGGCACGCGCCACTTCGTGGTGGCCGCTGCGCATGAGGCCGAGTTCGACGTGGTCCTGCACGTCTTCGATGTGGAAGGTGCCACCGCCTGGGCGCGAGCGCAGCAGCGCACGCACCACCGCTTCGGTCAGGCTTTCCACCGTTTCACGCACGCTCGCCGATGCCGCACCTTGGGTGCCGTGCACGGCCAGGAAGGCCTTCA
The DNA here is from genome assembly GCA_030653385.1 of Rubrivivax sp. Classification (GTDB taxonomy): domain Bacteria; phylum Pseudomonadota; class Gammaproteobacteria; order Burkholderiales; family Burkholderiaceae_C; genus Rubrivivax. Next base: position 34,166 of record JAURZM010000033.1, read on the forward strand.
TCAGCGCAACCGCGATCTTGTTGGGCTCGAAGCCCACCACCGCGCCGTTGCGCCGGATGATCTGGTAGCCGACGTAGGTGTTGTTCAGTGCGCCGACAGTGCTGGTCGCCGCTGCCGGGTTGCGTGCGGTGGTGGCGCCGGGCGCCGCGGTGGTCTGGACAGATTGCATTCAATCCCCTCTGGATTTATGGGTGGCTTGTTGTGGTGCCGACTGCAGGTCGTGTGGGCCGAAAAGGCTGGACGGGGCCGGTGACCCGGTCGACATCAAGGTGGTGTGATGTGCAGCCAGTGGACCGGCAGGAGCGGGCGGCGAAATCAGGCGGAGAGGCCGGGTGGTGAGGTCGAAACAGTGAAGGCGAATTGCCAATGTCGCTGTCACACGTTGATCACAGGCAAGCACTATATCTGGGGTAGCCCCCCCCATCAAGCCACTAGGGCTAGCGTTTGGTCGGTGCCTACCCGGATTGTCGCCGCTCGTGCACGGGGCTCGGCGCGGGCCCTGGAATGTGACGGCCGACACGACACGCCGCGGCATGCCGCGTGATCGTTGACGGCTGCGTCCGCCACCCGCGCCAACCTTGGCTTTGCAAGGGAAAAGCCGCGAGACGCCGCGGGCGATCAGGTCTTCGGTCGCTGCAGCACCGGCAGGCGCGGGCCCTGGCGGCGCAACAGGCTGCGCAGCCGCGGCCAGTCGAAGCCGGGCCCGGGGTCGGCCTTGCGGCCGGGTGCCACGTGCTCATGGCCAACCGCTTCAAACAGGGGATACCGCCGTGTCAGCGCACACAGCAGCCGCGCCAGCTGAAGGTACTGGGCGTCTTCGAAGACACCCCCTTCCAGCCCTTCGAGTTCAATACCGACGGACCAGTCATTGCAATTGTCCCGGCCACGCCACTGCGAAACACCCGCATGCCAGGCGCGTTGGTCGCAGGACACGAACTGGATCACGCCCCCATACCGCCGCACGAAGAAGTGCGCCGAGACCTGCAGGCCCTTGATGCCTTGGTAGTAGGGGTGCGCCTCCCAGTCGAGTTGGTTCGTGAACAGACGCTGCACCGCGTCGCCGCCATATTCACCGGGCGGCAGGCTGATGGAGTGAACAACGGCCAAGCTCACCTGTGCACCGGCTGGCCTGGACCCGGCATTCGGCGAAACACAGCGGCGTGCGTGCGCCCACCAGCCGTCCTGCCAGACCCACCGCCTTGCCACGTGCGCTTCAGTCCGCTTCGCCGTCAGCCGCACCCACGCCCAGCCGCGCCATGCGGTAGCGCATCTGCCGCAGGGAAAGACCCAGGCTGGCGCCCGCTGCCGTGCGGTTGTAGCGGTGGCGCTCGAGCGCGCGCTCCAGGATGTCGCGCTCGACGTCGTCCAGGTAAGCCGCCAGGTCGCTGGGCAACGTGGAACCCTGCGACGGGTTGGTAGCCGTCGGTGCCGCGCTTGCAGCCTGCTTCGGCTCGGCAGGGGCTTCTGCTGCCGAGTCACCCAGCAGGGTGTCGGGCAGGCCCAGATCGGCCAGGCTGATGTGGGGCCCTCCCGACAGCGCCAACGCGCGGTGCAGCAGGTTCTCGAGTTCGCGCACATTGCCGGGAAAGGCGTAACGCAACAGGTGCTGCAGCGCGTCGGCGGTCAGCATCGGCACCGGGCTGACACCGGCATCGCGCGCGATGCGCTCGATGACCGCACTGCAGATGGCCGGCACGTCGCCGATGCGTTCACGCAGCGGCGGCACGACGATGCGGATGACGTTGAGTCGGTAGAACAGGTCCTGCCGGAAACGCCCACCTTGCACTTCGTGGCCCAGGTCGCGGTGCGTGGCGCTGAGGATGCGCACGTTCACCGGCAGTTCGGCCACTGCGCCCAGGGCACGCACCGCCCGCTCCTGAATCACGCGCAGCAGCTTGCTCTGCATGGCCAGCGGCAGGTCTCCGATTTCGTCCAGGAACAGCGTGCCGCCCTGGGCGGCCTGGAAGAAGCCCTCGCGGTCTTCGTTGGCGCCGGTGAAGGCACCCTTTCGGTAGCCAAAAAACTCAGCCTCGAGCAGGGCTTCGGGAATGGCGCCGCAGTTCACCGCCACGAAGGGCGCGGCGGCCCGTGGTGAACAGTCATGGATGGCGCGGGCCACCAGTTCCTTGCCGGTGCCGGACTCACCCGTCACCAGCACCGGTGCCATGCTGCGCGCCACCTTCTCGACCAGGCTGCGCGCCTGTTGCATGGCCATGGATTCGCCCAGCAACCGTTCCAGCGCCGTGCGCCGCGGCGCCGCCGGGCGCGAGGGCAAGGCCGCCAGGCTGCCCGTACCCGGCGCAGCTGCACTCGACGGCGTGCGCCCCAGGGCCGACGCCACCACGGCACGAAACTGCCGCAGGTCCACCGGCTTGGTCAGGTAATCGTAGGCACCGGCCTTCAGCGCTTCCACCGCGTTTTCCGGTGAACCGTAGGCCGTGATGACCATCGCCTTTTCGCCGCGCCCGGCTTCTTCGATGCGGCGCAACAGGTCGAGGCCGCTGCCGTCGGGCAGGCGCATGTCGGTGATCAGCAATTGATAACCCCCCGGCCCACGTTGCTGCAGCAGGGCCCAGCCTTCTTCCACCGAACCGGCGCACTCGACGTCGTAGCCTTCACGCAGCAGCGTCAGTTCATACAGCGTACGCAGATCGGGCTCGTCATCGACGACCAGCAGGCGGGGGTTGGCAGGTGCGCTCACGTGGGGGCCACTAGCTTTCAGGTGTCCAGGGGCAGCGCGTCCAAGGGGGCCAGCCATTCGGCGCGGCGCATGGTCACGATGAACTCGTTGCGCAGCCTTTCGGCAGCCGGGCGCGGCCGGTACTCGATGCGGGCGCCGTAGCGTTCGCACAACTCGCGGCAAATATACAAGCCCAGGCCCGAGCCGCGGCTGCGGGTCGAGAAGAAGGGCTCGAACAGACGCCGTTCGACATCCGGGGCAATCGGCGCACCGTCGCTCAGCACCGACAGCACGACCCAGGTTTCGTCGCGCGCGGCCAGGCGAAGGAAAACCGAACCGGCGTCGGCAGTGGCATGTCGCAAAGCGTTGTCCAGCAGGTTGACCAGCACCCGTCGCAGGTGCTCGGGGTCGAAGCACACGCCCAGCGGCTCGGTGCTGATCTCGGCACGCAGGCGGCTGTCGGCGCCCATCGGCAGGTGCATCGTGCGCGCCCATTCCGAGGCTGCGCGGCCCACCTCGCCACTGGCGTCGATGGCACGGTGCGAGGGTTGCCCGCCGGGGGCCACTTCCATCACGTCATCGACCAGCCGCTTCAGCCGCTCGACGTTGTCGGCCACCATCGTGGCCAGGCGCAATTGCGCCGGTGCCAGCGTGTCTTCCATCATCAGGGCATTGGCCTGCGAGATGGCCGCCAGCGGGTTGCGGATCTCGTGTGCAATGCCGGCCGACACACGGCCCATGGCCGCCAGCTTTTCTTGTCGGATGCGCGCCTGCAAGGTGCGCAGGTCTTCCAGCAGCAGCACCGCCGCGGGCTGGGCGAGGCTGTCGTCCGGCAGCTCCTCGTTGCGCTGTGTGCGGTCGACCGGGCGGCTGCGCATGAACCGCACGCGCAAGCGCAAGGTGCGTATGTGGCCTTCGCCGAAGACCAGTGTCACGTCCTGGCCCGCTTCGGGCCATTGGCCTTCGGCCAGCGCCTGCTGTGCGGCCTGGTGCAGGGCACCCCAGGCGCTGCGCTGGTCCAGGTTGAAGGGCGCTTGCGGGCCCAGGCCCTGGTCCACCAGCAGCGCGCGGGCCGCCGGGTTGGCGGCCCGTGCCTGCAGCCGGCGGTCGACCACCAGCACGCCGTCGGCCATTTCTTCGATCACCAGGCGGTTCAACTGCGCCTGCTGCCGCGCGAGCTCGAGACTGCCACGCGCCGCCACCTCTTCACGGGCCAGGCGGGCCGCCAGTTCACCCGCCAGCAAAGTGATCATGAACATGCCCAGACCCAAGAGCCCGGACTGCAGCATCAGGGCCGGCGCTTCACCCTCACCCAGGGCCCGCCCGGCGGCCAGCAGCAGCACCAGCGCCACCGCAGCGGCCGTGCCCAGGGCCAGCAAACGCGAGGTCAGCACACCGGCCATCAGCACCGGCAGCACGAGCAGCGCCGCGTAGTTGAGCGACGCGCCGACCTCCAGCAGGTGCAGCGTGGAAAAAGCCAGCAGGTCGACGCCAATCGTGGCCAGCCACTGCCGGCGGCGTTGGTGGGCCTGGTGTTGTGGCCGCGCCAGCGGACTGAAACGGGGCAGCAGCCACAAGGTGATGGCCTGCACCGCGTAGGCCAGCGACACCAGCACCAGCCACTCCGATGAGCGCAGGCCCTGCACGCTGCTCAAACCGATCACCGCCACCAGACCCAGGCCGACCACCGCACGCGCCGCGCCGTAGGTGCGGTAGACACGGGTCAGCGCCGTGTCCTGCGCGCGGACCAGGCTGCGCGCCTGGCGGTCGAGGAAGCGGCTGTCGGTGGGCAGGTCGCCCGAGGCCAGCCAGCCCGGGTCGAAATAGGACTCGCCGGAGTCGCTGCCGTCTTCACGCCGCCGGCCCTGCGGCGAGCGGCGGTCGGAGCTGCGGCGGTCGCCCCGTCGGCGGTCGGCCTCGCGCGATTCCATGGTGCGTGGCGCTAGCGACGCACCAAGGGGCGCAACAAGGGACGCACCATCACAGCGGCCCGGCGAGGCGGTGTGCTTCGCTGCAGAAAGGTCGACCAGCAGCGTCCAGCTGGGCCTCGGCCTGCGGCAAGTGCACGCCGCAATGGGCACAGGCCAGCATGGGCTGCGGCGACTTGGCTTGGGGCTCGGCCTTTGGCTTGTCCTTCGGCTCGGGTGGCGGATCCGCCGGTGGTGGTGTGTCGTGTCGGCGCAGCATGAGCCAGACGGCCACCACCACCACCAGCAAGACCAGCAGGTACTTCATCGGGTCACCGACGCTCAGGCGCCACGGCTGAGCATCACCTCGAGCACGAAGCGAGAACCTGCATAGGCCAGCAGCAGCAACACCGCACCCACGTACAACCAGCGTGTGGCCTGGCGCCCGCGCCAGCCCCGCAGCCGCCGCCCCACCAGCAGGGCCGCGAACACGCCCCAGGCGAGCAGCGAAAACGCCGCCTTGTGGTCGCCCCATCGCCACTGCACGGTGGTCACGATGCCCAGCACCAGCGTGGCGGTGAGCACGGCAAAACCGGCTTCGACAAAACGGAAGGTCAGCCGCTCCAGTTGCAGCAGCGGCATGCCGAAGGCCGGCCCCGGCGCGGCGCGCGGCGCCCCCGCTTGTGCCGGGCGCATGCGCCGCTCGGCGGCGTCCAGCAACAGGGCGTGAAGCACCGCAGCGCCAAAAAGGCCGTAGGAGCCCACGCCCAGCGCAAAGTGCAAAGGCGCCAAGGGTGAGGTCAGCACTTTGGGGTCACCGGGGAACAGGCCGGCCAGCACCACGGCCAGCACACCGGCCGCGCCCAGCCAGCGCCGCACGGCCGGCAACGGTACCAGGCGGCTTTCGACGGTGTAGACGGCAATCACCAGCCACACCGTCATCGACAGCACCGGTCCGAAACCCAGCCGCGCACCGGGCTCGGACTGGCCGAAGCCGCCGATGTCGATGAGCAGCAGCACACCGTGCAGCAGGAAGCCACCGAACAGCGCGGCCGCCGACGGGTGGCGCACCCCGCCGGCAGGCAAGGCCGACAGCAGGTACAGCACCGCAGCCACGCCGATCAGCAGCAGCGCGCCACCCGGAACGAGCGTGGGGGAGGCGGTCGATAGAATCATCCAGACAGTGTACTGATCGCGGGCCCCTGCAAAACAGCCCGCCAAGACGATGGCCACGACCCTCACCGACCGCCTGTCCCGGATGGTCAAGACGATGCGCGGCCAAGCGCGCATCACCGAAAGCAACGTGCAGGACATGCTGCGCGAAGTGCGCATGGCCTTGCTTGAGGCCGACGTGGCGCTGCCCGTCGTGCGCGACTTCATTGCCCGCGTCAAGGAAAAAGCGCTGGGCCAGGAAGTGGCCGGCTCGCTGAACCCCGGCCAGGCGCTGGTGGGCATCGTGCACAAGGAGCTGGCCGCGACGATGGGCGAAGGGGTCGCCGACATCAACCTGGCGGCGCAGCCCCCTGCGGTGATCCTGATGGCCGGCCTGCAGGGCGCGGGCAAGACCACCACCACGGCCAAGCTGGCCAAGCACCTGATCACCAAGCGCAAGAAAAAGGTGCTCACGGTGTCGGCCGACGTCTACCGGCCGGCGGCCATCGAGCAGCTGAAGACCGTCACTGCGCAAGCCGGCGCCGAGTGGTTTGCATCCGACCCCAGCCAGACGCCACGTGCCATTGCGCTGGCGGCGCTGGACTACGCCAAGCGCCACTACTTCGACGTGTTGCTGGTCGACACCGCCGGCCGGCTGGGCATCGACGAAGCGCTGATGGCCGAGATCACCGAGCTGCACGCGGTGCTGAAGCCCGTGGAAACGCTGTTCGTTGTCGACGCCATGCAGGGCCAGGACGCGGTCAACACCGCCAAGGCCTTCAAGGACGCCTTGCCGCTGACGGGCGTGGTGCTGACCAAGCTGGACGGCGACAGCCGCGGCGGCGCGGCCTTGTCGGTGCGGCAGATCACCGGGGCGCCGATCAAGTTTGCCGGTGTCTCGGAAAAAATCGACGGCCTGGAAGTGTTCGACGCCGACCGCCATGCCGGCCGTGTGCTGGGCATGGGCGACGTGCTGGCGCTGGTCGAACAGGTGCAGCAGGGCGTGGACGTCGCGGCGGCGCAGAAGTTCGCCGACAAGATGAAGTCGGGCAGCGGCTTCGATCTGAACGACTTCCTGCAGCAGATCAGCCAGATGAAGAAGATGGGCGGCCTGTCCAGCCTGATGGACAAGCTGCCCAGCCAGATGACCGCCAAGGCCCAGGGTGCCGACATGGACAAGGCCGAGCGCGACGTGCGCCGCATGGAAGGCATCATCAATTCGATGACCGCGCTCGAGCGCCGCAAGCCCGAACTGCTGAAGGCCAGCCGCAAACGCCGCGTGGCCGCTGGTGCCGGTGTGCACGTGCAAGAGGTGAACCGCCTGCTCAACCAGTTTGAGCAGATGCAGGGCATGATGAAAAAAATGAAGGGCGGCGGCCTGATGAAGATGATGAAGCGCATGGGCGGCGGCATGGGTGGTGGTGGTATCGGCGGCGGCGGCTTCCCGGGCATGCCCCGCTGAGCTGCACGCGCCGCGCCACGGCCACCGCCGGCGGCCCGGCTTCACGGACGGGGCTGATCCGGGCCGCCACCGATACGCCTGGATACGTCTTTTGTGCACCTGGACGTTGATCCCGGGCGCCAATTCGCCGATGTTCGGGGTTCGCTCATGCGCGCCAGCCCTCCCATGGACTCGATTCCGTCTTTCGCATCTTTCGCCCTGCCCGCCACGCTGGCCCTTTTGCTGACGCTGTTGTTGTTCCGCGTGCGTCAGCGCATGACCGAGCGGCGCGCTCGAAAGGAACGCCGCGAGGCCCTGGACACGGTGGCCGCCTGGCCGCCCGAAGCCGCGCGTGTGCTCACGATCACCGAGCGCCAGGCCTACGATTTGCTCAAACGCGCCATGCCGGGTTACCTGGTGCTGGGCCAGGTGCCGCTGGCCCGCTTCATCCGCGTGCCGGCACGCCATTCCTACAACGACTGGCTGCAGCGTGTGGGCTCGCTCAGCGCCGACCTGCTGTTGTGCGATGCGGGCTCGCGCGTGCTGGCGGTGGTGGACATCCGGCCCGCCACCGAAAGCGAACGCAGCCGCCGCCGCCACGAACGCATGGCCCGGGTCATGCGCGCGGCCAACATCCACGTGCACGTGTGGCGCGAAGGTGCTCTGCCAACGGCGGCCGAAGTGCGCACGGCCATGGCGCATGTCAGTGGCCAGGCAGCCGCCGGCATCAAGGGCTCGGCTTCGCGACCGATGCCGCTGATTCCGATCGCCGAGATGTTCGAGGTGTTGGCCGAGGGCGACCGCGCCGCACTGGAAGGCGCCTTCGACCCGTCGATGGAACCCGTGCCTTCCGGCTTCTACGACGACATCGAACCGGAACCGGCCGACGCCCGCTGACGGCGTGCGCGCTGGCGCAGGCTAGCCCAGCAGGGCCTGCGCGAACTCACGCGCATCGAAGGTCTGCAGGTCTTCCATCTTTTCGCCGATGCCGATGAAGTAGACCGGCACCGGCCCGGCCGCGCGTTGCGTGCCCCAGCGGGCAATGGCCGCCAGCACACCACCCTTGGCCGTGCCGTCCAGCTTGGTCACGATCAGGCCCGTGAGCCCGAGCGCTGCGTCGAAGGCCTTGACCTGTGCCAGCGCGTTCTGGCCGGTGTTGCCGTCCACCACCAGCAGCACCTCGTGCGGTGCGCCAGCCTGCGCCTTGCCAATGACCCGCTGGATCTTCTTCAGTTCCTCCATCAGGTGTGTCTGTGTCGGCAGGCGGCCGGCGGTGTCGGCAATGACCACGTCGCAACCCCGGGCTCGGCCAGCGGTCACGGCGTCGAAGGTCACGGCCGCCGGGTCACCCCCCTCCTGGCTGACGATCTCGACCTGGTTGCGGCCGGCCCACACGGCCAGCTGTTCACGGGCCGCGGCACGGAAGGTGTCGGCAGCCGCCAGCAGCACCTTGCAATCGGCCTCGGCCAGGTGACGCGTGAGCTTGCCGATGCTGGTGGTTTTGCCGGCGCCGTTGACACCGGTGACCATGATCACGGTGGGAGCGGCGGCACCGATGGTCAGGGGTCGTTGCAAGGGCACAAGCAAAGCCGTCAGGGCGTCGGCCAGCAGGGCTTTCACGGCAGCGGGTTCGGTGGCCTTGCTGTCCTTGACGCGCCGGCGCAGGTCGGACAGCAGGAACTCGGTGGCCGCCACGCCGGCATCGGCCATCAGCAGCGCCGATTCGAGGTCGTCGTACAACGACTCCTCGATGCGTGTGCCGGTGAAGACCTGCGCGATGCCGGCCCCGGTTTTGCGCAAGCCTTGTTTCAGGCGGCCCAGCCAGCCCCCGCGCGACGGCGCTGCCGGTTTGTCCACGACGGTCATGTCTTGCGTGGCTGGCGGCCCAGGGTTCGCGGGCGTGCCAAGCGGCGCCACTGACTCAGGCAGCCCAGCAGGCGCCGGCAGCGGCGCTGGGGGCTTTTTCTTGAAAAAACTGAACATGGACACGGGCAGCCAGACGAGCCAGGGGGTGGACTTGGGACCTGCCGACGCGCGAGCGTCTGTGCTCGCTATAATCTGGGGCTCAGGCGCTTTAGCTCAGCTGGTTAGAGCGACGGAATCATAATCCGCAGGTCCGGGGTTCAAATCCCTGAAGCGCCACCAAGATTCCCGCGGCCCCAGGCGACCCCTCGGGCCGTTTTTGTTTCCACAGCCCCTGGATCCACACCATGCTCCGCTGTGCCTTGATTGCTGCCACCTTGACCGTGTGTGTTGCCAGCGCTGCCGCGCAGGTGCAGCGCAACTTCCCGGCCACCGCACTGCGTGGTGAGCTGGTGATCACGGCACCGCCCGAGATCTTGCTGAACAAGCGACCGGCTCGCCTGGCGCCAGGTGCGCGCATCCGTGGTGCCGACAACATGCTCGTGATGTCGGGCGCCGCCGTGAACCAGCGCATGCTGGTTCACTACACGCTGGACCTGCAGGGCCAGTTGCTCAACGTCTGGGTACTGACCCCCAACGAGGCGGCGCGCAGGCCTTGGCCGGCAACACCGCAAGAGGCCGCGACCTGGAGCTTCAACCCCGACGCCCAGACCTGGAGCAAGCCATGAGCGCGGCGGACGACGGCGCCGTCAAGGGCAGCAAGAAAGTCTTCATCCGCACCTTCGGCTGCCAGATGAACGACTACGACTCCGACAAGATGGCCGACGTGCTGCGCGCGGCCGAAGGTTACGAGCCCACCACCGATGTCGAAGAAGCCGACCTGATTCTCTTCAACACCTGCTCGGTGCGCGAAAAGGCGCAGGAAAAGGTCTTCTCCGACCTGGGCCGCGTCAAGCACCTGAAGAAAAAGGGCGTGCTGATCGGCGTGGGCGGCTGCGTCGCCAGCCAGGAAGGTGCGGCCATCATCGACCGCGCCCCCTTTGTCGACATCGTGTTCGGCCCACAGACCCTGCACCGCCTGCCGCAGATGATTGCCGCGCGCAGTGCCCAGCAGCGGCCGCAGGTGGACATCAGCTTTCCCGAGATCGAGAAGTTCGACCACCTGCCGCCGGCGCGTGTCGACGGCGCATCGGCCTTCGTGTCGATCATGGAAGGCTGCAGCAAGTACTGCAGCTACTGCGTGGTGCCCTACACCCGCGGCGAAGAGGTGCACCGGCCTTTCGAGGACGTGCTCACCGAAGTGGCCGGCCTGGCCGACCAGGGGGTGAAGGAAGTGACGCTGCTGGGGCAGAACGTCAACGCCTACCGTGGCCGCATGGGTGGCACCTCGGAGATCGCCGACTTCGCGCTGCTCATCGAGTACGTGGCCGACATCCCCGGCATCGAGCGCATCCGCTACACCACCAGCCACCCCAACGAGTTCACGCAACGGCTGGTCGACGTCTATGCCAAGGTGCCCAAGCTGGTGAGCCACCTGCACCTGCCGGTGCAACACGGCAGCGACCGCATCCTGATGGCCATGAAACGGGGCTACACCGCGATGGAGTACAAAAGCACCATCCGCAAGTTGCGTGCGGTGCGGCCCGACATCAGCCTGTCGAGCGACTTCATCGTGGGTTTTCCTGGCGAAACGCAGGAAGACTTCGACAAGATGATGAAGTTGATCGACGACGTGGGCTACGACAGCAGCTTCAGCTTTGTCTTCAGCGCGCGTCCCGGCACACCCGCAGCCAACCTGCCCGACGACACACCCCAGGCGCTGAAGTTCCAGCGCTTGCAACTGCTGCAGGCGCGCATCGAAGAAAACGTGCGGCGCATCAGCGCCAGCCGCGCCGGCACGGTGCAGCGCATCCTGGTCGAAGGGCCTTCTCGGAACAGTGGCAAGGCCGGCAAGGCGGGTTCTGGCGCTCAGGAACTGATGGGGCGCACCGCGTGCAACCGCATCGTCAACTTCGACGGCGGACCACAGGCGGCGCGCCTGGTGGGGCAGATGCTCGACGTGCACATCAGCAGCGCGCTGCCGCATTCACTGCGCGGCGAATTGCTGTTGCACGACGGACATCCGGCTGACGGCGCCCTCAGCCGCGACCCGGCCCAAAACCTCGCCACCACAGCGTGAGCGCACAAGCCACCACCATCGTGGCGTAGGTGAGCATCTTGCCGTCGCTGCCCAGCAGCACCAGCCCTCCCAGCACCACGGCGGCACAGGCCGCACAAGCCGGTCCGGCCAGGCGCGTCCAGGGCACGGCCGCCAGTTCGCGCCGCCACAGCAGCTTGGCCATGGCGGCGGCAAGGCCACCCAATCCCAGCGCGGGGATGAAGAGGTTGCCCAGGTGCCACAGTGCGTCCAGCGGTCCCATCGTTTGTCCGGTGTTCTCGGTCCTGTCGTTCGATTTGTCGGCGCGGCTTGATCTGCGTCGAACAGCGGGGCGGCGCCAAGTGGCCCGCAAACCTACAATTCTGACGTGAGTGTCTTTGCCCTCGGTCTGAATCACACCACTGCGCCGCTCGACCTGCGCGGTCGTCTGGCGTTTGCACCCGAGCAAATGGGCCCGGCCCTGCAGGGCCTTCGGGAACGCCTGCAGCGCGATCTGCCCGAGGCCGCGCTGGTTTCCACCTGCAACCGCACCGAACTGTATGTGGCCGCGCCCAGGGCGCAGGCTCAGGAACTGGTTCGCCCCACCATCGAGTGGCTGGCCGAACAGGGCGGCATCAGCGGCGGCCATCTGCTGACGCACAGCTACGTGATGGAAGACCGCGCCGCCGCGCGCCACGCCTTTCGCGTCGCGGCGGGCCTGGACAGCATGGTGCTGGGTGAGCCGCAGATCCTGGGCCAGATGAAGCAGGCCGTGCGCCTGGCTGACGAAGCCGGCACGCTGGGCACCACGCTGCACCAGTTGTTTCAGCGCTCGTTTTCGGTGGCCAAGGAGGTGCGCACCTCCACCGAAATCGGCGCCCACAGCATCAGCATGGCCGCCGCTGCGGTGCGCCTGGCCTCGCAGCTGTTCGAGGACATGGGCCAGATCAAGGTGCTGTTCGTGGGCGCCGGCGAGATGATCGAACTGGTGGCCACGCACTTTGCTGCGCGCACGCCCAAGGCCATGGCGGTGGCCAACCGCACGCTCGAACGTGGCGAGCGCCTGGCTTCGCGCTTCGGCTGCCAGGCCATGCGGCTGTCAGACATGCCCAACCGCTTGCATGAATTCGACGCCGTCATCTCGTGCACCGCCAGCACGCTGCCCATCATCGGCCTGGGCGCGGTGGAACGGGCGCTGAAGGCACGCCGGCGCCGGCCGATGTTCATGGTGGACCTGGCCGTGCCGCGGGACATCGAACCCGAGGTGTCGCAGCTGTCCGATGTCTACCTGTACACCGTGGACGACCTGTCGGCCCTGGTGCAGACCGCCAGCGAAAAGCGCCAGGCCGCGGTCGAACAGGCCGAGGCCATCATCGACGCGGGTGTGCAGAGTTTTTCGCATTGGCTCGACCAGCGGGCCGCCGTGCCGCTGATCCAGGCCCTGAACCGGCAAGCCGACGACTGGGGCGCCACCGAGCTGGGCCGGGCGCGCAAGCTGCTGGCGCGCGGCGAACCAGTCGAACAGGTGCTGGAAGCGCTGGCACGGGGCCTCACGCACAAGATGCTGCACGGCACCCTGGCCGAGCTGCATGCCGCCGAAGGCGAAGAGCGGGCCCGGCTGGCCGACACGGTGTCGCGCCTCTTCCTGCGCCAGAGCACCCGCCAGCCCGGCCCGGGCAACGGCGAAACCGGGCGTTAGCGGCCTTCCACTTGTCCGGCCGCGCGAAGCTGCGCGGCTCTGCCACGGCATCCACTTGTCCTCATGACCCCATCCCTGCGTGAACAGTTCGAACGCCTGGCGCTGCGCCTGGCGGAGCTGGATGCGACCCTGTCTGACCCGCAGGTGTCGGCCGATATCAAGCGCTACCGCACGCTGTCACGCGAGCAGGCCGAAGCGCAGGGCATCGTCGACCGCTTCCGCCGCTACCAACAGCGCGAGGCCGACCAGGCATCGGCACGCGAGATGTTGGCCGACCCGGAAATGGCCGAGATGGCGGAAGAGGAGATGGCCGCTGCCAGCGCCGACATGGAGCGGCTGGACGCCGAGCTGCAAGCGGTGCTGATCCCCCGCGACCCCGACGACGAGCGCAACGCCTTCGTCGAGATTCGCGCCGGCACGGGCGGCGACGAGTCGGCCTTGTTCGCCGGCGACCTGGCGCGCATGTACCTGCGTTATTGCGAACGCCAGGGCTGGCGCACCGAGGTGCTGAGCCAGAGCGACAGCGAGATCGGCGGCTACAAGGAACTGGTGCTGCGTGTCGAGGGCGAGCGGGTCTACGAGCAGTTGCGCTTCGAATCCGGCGGCCACCGGGTGCAGCGTGTGCCGGCCACCGAAAGCCAGGGCCGCATCCACACCAGCGCCTGCACCGTGGCCGTGATGCCCGAGCCCGACGAGGCCGAAGAAGTGCAGCTGAACCCGGCCGACCTGCGCATCGACACCTTCCGCGCCAGTGGAGCGGGCGGTCAGCACGTCAACAAGACCGACAGCGCGATCCGCATCACCCACATTCCCACCGGCCTGGTGGCCGAGTGCCAGGACGACCGCAGCCAGCACCGCAACAAGGCCAAGGCCATGGCCGTGCTGGCCGCGCGCCTGCGCGACAAGGACAGCAACGAACGCGCGGCCAAGGAAGCGGCCACCCGCAAGGGCCTGATCGGCAGCGGCGACCGCAGCGACCGCATCCGCACCTACAACTTTCCGCAGGGCCGACTCACCGACCACCGCATCAACCTGACGCTGTACAAACTTCAGCAGATCATGGACGGCGACCTGGGTGACGTGCTGGCTGCGCTGAAGGCCGCACGGGCCGCCGAACAGCTGGCGCAGCTGGAGTCGGGTGGTGCCTGAACCCCTTTGCATCCGCGATGCCCTGGACCAAGCCAGGCAGGCGGGTGTCGTGCGACTGGACGCGCAGTGGCTGCTGGGCCACTTGTTGCAGCGCCCACGCGCCTGGCTGCTGGCGCATGACGACGAGCCACTGCCCGCCAGCGCCTTGACTGCATGGCCGACGCTGCTGGCGCGGCGGGCCGGTGGCGAACCCTTGGCCTATGTGTTGGGCGAACGTGAGTTCTGCGGCCTGCGCCTGGTCGTGTCGCCGGCCGTGCTGGTGCCGCGCCCGGAAACCGAGCTGCTGGTGGAGTGGGCCCAGGCCTGCTGGGCCACGGCACCGGCACCGTCGGTGATCGACCTGGGCACAGGCAGCGGCGCGGTGGCATTGGCGCTCAAACATCGGCAGCCCGAAGCCCGGGTGCTGGCCACCGATGCCAGCGCCGAGGCCCTGGCCGTGGCCACCGCCAACGCACGCGCGCTGCGGGTGGAGGTGGAGTTTGCCCTGGGCGACTGGTGGCACGCAGCAGGCGACAGTTGCTTCGGACTGGCCCTCAGCAACCCGCCCTATATCCAGGCCGGGGACCCCCATCTGGCCGCGCTGCGTCACGAACCGCTGCAGGCCTTGACCCCCGGCGGCGACGGCCTGGATGCGCTGCGGCTCATCATCGCCGGCGCGCCGCGGCACCTGTTGCCCGGCGCCTGGCTGCTGCTGGAACATGGGCACGACCAGGCCGGAGCCGTGCGAACCCTGCTGTCCGCGGCCGGCTTCCAGGGCATGCAGACCCGTGCAGACCTGGCCGGCCAGCCACGTTGCACTGGCGCGCACCTGCCAATCGAGAACTTGTGCCGCCCTGAGCCTGCGTAGCCTGTGCTTACGCGGCGGCGCCACAGACTGGGGGTGCCAACGGCCGACGGGCGGCGCATGATGCAGGGCAAGTGTCATTGCCCGGGAGGCTGAGATGAAGGTCCGTGACCTGTGCTCGAAGCTCGTTCTCACGTCGCTGCTGATGGGTGCCGGCGCCAGCCAGGCGGCCGGGGGTCTGGCGACTCCGCCGGCCGACACCGTGTGGCCGCAATGGCAGGCCCGGGTCACGTTGGTGACGCAGGCCATGTCGCCTTTGAACCTGTGGGGTTTGCAAGACGGCCCCCTGGCAGCCCGCACCGGCCGGGGCGGTGCGGTGCTGGGTGACTACTACTTTGCCCAGCCCTCGATGGGCAGTTTCCGCGCCAGCGGCGGTGTGATGTTTGGCAGTTTCGGCGGCGCGCCATTGGGGCAGGCGGCTTCATCGCCCCGCCTGGGTCTGGCCATGCAAGGCACCAGCACCACTGCCGCGTCGACCGAAACGGCAGGCACCGTGCCTTATCTGGGACTGGGCTTCACCACCGCCTGGCGCGACAGGCTGTCCTTGTCGGCCGACCTGGGTTGGGTGGCGGAACAGCCTTCGGCCATGGGCGGCGTCGGGCGCGCGATCTTCGGCAACCAGCGCTGGGAAAGTGCGCTGCGTGACATCGGCCTGGCGCCAGTGTTGCAACTGGGCGTGCGCTACGCTTTTTAGGCCCAGGCAAGCGGCCGGGGCGGCCGCGACAGCGCATTGTCCATGCAGGCCGGCCGCTGCGGCCTTTGTCGCATACTCACATCCTTCGGATTGAGTCAGGACAACGGACATGGACGACGTGCAACAGCGCATCGACGAACTGGTCAAGGGCAACCGCGTGGTGCTCTTCATGAAGGGCAACGCCCAATTCCCCATGTGCGGGTTTTCCGGCCGCGCCATCCAGGTGCTGAAGGCCTGTGGCGTGGGCGAGCTGAAGACCTTCAACGTGCTGGAAGACGAAGAAGTCCGCCAGGGCATCAAGGACTACGCGCAGTGGCCCACCATCCCGCAGCTCTACGTCGACGGTGAGTTTGTCGGCGGCTCGGACATCATGATGGAGATGTACCAGTCGGGCGAACTGCAGCAGCTGCTGACCAAGGCCTGACGTGGCCCCGCAAGCCGCGATGCCGCGGCTGGTGGTGGGCATCACCGGTGCCACCGGCGCCGTTTATGGCGTCAAGCTGCTGCAACGTGCCCGTGCACTGGGCGTGCAGACGCATCTGGTCGTGACGCCTTCTGGCGTGTTGAACGCGCACCACGAGCTGGGCTTGGACCGCGGCAAGCTCGAAGCGCTGGCCGACCAGTCCTATGCCCCCGGCGACGTGGGCGCCTGCATCGCCAGCGGCAGCTTCGACACCGCAGCGATGGTGGTGGCGCCGTGTTCGATGAAGTCACTGGCAGCCATTGCCCATGGCCTGTCGGACAACCTGCTCACACGGGCAGCCGACGTGACGCTGAAGGAACGCCGCCGTCTGGTGCTGATGGTGCGCGAGACACCATTCAACCTGGCCCACCTGCGCAACATGACCGCCGTGACCGAGATGGGCGGCATCGTCTATCCGCCTTTGCCGGCTTTTTACCTGAAGCCGCAGAGCATCGACGAACTGGTCACCGAAGGCGTGGAACGTGTGCTGGCCTTGCTGGGTCTGCGCGGCGCTGCGCCGCAGCAGTGGGCGGGGCTGTAACGCAAGCTTCGCGGCGCCTCAGGCCGGGAAAGTCCACGATTTCCTCGCACCGAACACCAGGTTCGGGTATTCAGCCCGGCCCCGGCTGCCGTTGTAGCGACCCAGGCCCATGAACAGATCGCCGCGCTCGCGGTCCAGGTAGTGGCGCAGGATGACGCAGCCAAAACGCAGATTGGTCTGCAGGTGGAAAAGGCGCCGTGCATCACCGTCGGCAATGACCCGCGTCCAAAACGGCATCACCTGCATGTAACCTCGCGCACCGGCGCTGCTGATGGCGTACTTGCGAAAGCCGCTTTCCACCTGGATGAGCCCAAGCACGAGTGAAGTCTCGAGCCCAGCCCGGCGGCTTTCGTACCAGACGGCTTCGAGGAACTCGACCCGCGTGTGGTGGTCGGCCTTGCGGCGCTTCAGCCTGTCGCTGGCTGCGCCCAGCCACTTCAGATACGCCAGCCGGTCCTCGAGCCGATCGAAGCGCGGTTTGGGCGGCGCGGCATCGGCCACCGCAGCGGCCAGTGCCGTGCGCACCGAGTCCACCAGCGGCTCTTCGACTTGCGCCCCGGCCTGGGCGCGCGGCAGGCACAGGGCCAGCGGCGCCGTCAACAGGGCCCGCCTCGCAAGCGTCATGCCGACAGGCGCACCTTCACGGTGGCCACCACTTCGGCGAGCGCCACCGCCGTGGCAGTCGCTTCTCGCCGGCCCTGGACTTCCAGCGTGCCAGCTTTCAAGCCACGGTCGGAGATGACCACACGCAAGGGCACGCCGATCAGTTCCCAGTCGGCAAACATGGCGCCGGGGCGTTCACCGCGGTCGTCCAGCACCACGTCGATGCCCAGGGCCACCAGTTCGTCGTGCAGCTTGTCGGCTGCCGTCTGAACCTCGGCGCTGCGCTCATAGCCGATGGGGCAGATCACCACGGCAAACGGGGCGATGGACGCTGGCCAGACCATGCCACGTTCGTCGTGCTGCTGTTCGATGGCGGCACCCAGGATGCGAGTCACGCCGATGCCGTAACAGCCCATCTCGAAGGGCTGCGGCTTGCCGGTTTCATCCAGGAAGTGGGCCTTCATGGGCACGCTGTATTTCTTCGTGCCCAGGTAGAACACATGACCCACCTCGATGCCCCGCTGGATCGCCAGCACACCCTGGCCATCGGGCGAAGGGTCGCCCGCCACGACGTTGCGGATGTCGGCCACCAGGTCGGGATCGGGCAGGTCGCGACCCCAGTTCAGGCCCGTGAAGTGGAAGTCGACTTCGTTGGCGCCGCAAACAAAGTCGCTCATCGCGGCCACGGTGCGGTCGGCCACGACCTTGACGGGCTTGCGAGTTCCGACAGGACCCAGGTACCCCGGCTTGCAGCCGAAGTGGTCTTCGATCTCGGCCACGGTGGCAAAGCGGAAGCTGTCCTTCAGTCCTTCGACCTTGCCGGCCTTGATCTCGTTCAGATGATGGTCGCCGCGCACCAGCAGCAGCCAGACAGTTGTCTTGACGATGTCGCCAGCTTCGTTCTTGGCGTCGGTGGCGAGCACCAGCGACTTCACCGTCCTCGACAAGGGCAGACCCAGCAGCGCAGCGACATCTTCGCAAGTGCTCTTGGCCGGCGTTGGGGTCTTGGCCATGGGCTGCGTGGCCGCAGCACGCTGCGCGATCAGCGGCAGAGCTTCGGCCAGTTCGATGTTGGCGGCGTACTCGCTGGTGGGACAGTAGACGATGGCGTCTTCACCGGTGTCGGCGATGACCTGGAACTCATGCGACGCGTCGCCGCCGATGGCCCCGGTGTCGGCGGCCACGGCACGGTATTGCAGACCAAAGCGGTCGAAGATGCGCTTGTAGGCCGCGAACATGGTGTCGTAGCTTTTCAGCGCCGAGGCTTTGTCGCGGTCGAAGGAGTAAGCGTCCTTCATCGTGAATTCGCGCCCCCGCATCACGCCAAAACGCGGCCGCCGTTCGTCACGGAACTTGGTCTGGATGTGATAGAAATTCCTGGGCAACTGCTTGTAGCTGCGCAGTTCCTGGCGCGCGATGTCGGTGATGACTTCTTCGCTGGTGGGCTGGATGACGAAATCGCGGTCGTGCCGATCTTTCACCCGCATCAATTCGGGGCCATAAGCCTGGAAGCGCCCGGTCTCTTGCCACAGCTCCGCCGGCTGCACCACCGGCATCAGCAACTCGACGGCACCGGCCCGGTTCATCTCTTCGCGGATGATGCCTTCGACCTTGCGGATGACACGCAGACCCATCGGCATGTAGCTGTAGATGCCCGCACCCAGGCGCTTGATGAAACCGGCGCGCATCATCAACTGGTGGCTGACGATCTCGGCATCGGCCGGGGCTTCTTTCTGTGTCGAGATAAAGGTCGCAGAGGCTTTCATGGGCTTTTCTGGCGCACCTGGCGCATGAGGGGTCGGGTGGCATCCGCACTGTCCGCAGCGTCTGCGGCGATGGTGGCCCATGCACCTGGCGCAGCAGGCTGCGCGACGGCCCTGGATGACCCCAAATGGCGCATGCGGGTTAGCGAGGGTTCGCGACTCGCACAGTGCCGGTGCAATAATGAAAACAGTCACAAATTCGGGGTCCGATTATGCTCGACCGGGAAGGCTTCAGGCCCAACGTCGGCATCGTGCTCTTGAACACCCGCAACCAGGTGTTCTGGGGCAAACGTCTGCGTACGCACTCGTGGCAGTTTCCACAGGGTGGCATCAAGCACGGTGAATCGCCCGAGCAGGCGATGCTGCGCGAGTTGCACGAAGAAGTGGGTCTCAGGCCCGAGCATGTGCAAATCATCGCGCGCACACGCGACTGGTTGCGCTACGAGGTACCGGAGCACTTCATCCGCAAGGACGCACGTGGTCATTACCGGGGTCAGAAGCAGATCTGGTTCCTGTTGCGGCTGCTGGGCCGCGACAGCGACATGAACCTGCGTGCCACCGACCACCCCGAGTTCGATGCCTGGCGCTGGAACGAGTACTGGGTGCCGCTGGACATGGTGATCGAGTTCAAGCGAGGCGTCTATGAAATGGCGCTGACCGAACTGGCGCGTCACCTGCCTCGCACCCATCACCACAACCGTTATCTGCGTTCCGGGCTGCGCTCACAACGGCAGGAACAGGAACCGGAACTCGAATTGCAGGCCGCTTCGCCGCTAGGCGCGCCCCTTGGCCCACAACCGATCGAGCCTGAGCCCAACGCGGCCAAGTAGACCGCTGGCGGCGCGTAGCGCCGGGTTCACATCAGCACGAGATTGGTCCTGTGCACGAGCTCCGGCTCGTTGACGTACCCCAGCAAGGACTCGATCAGGGCCGAAGGCCGGCGCGCGATCAGGCGCGATTCGGCCGACGAATAGTTCGCCAAGCCACGCGCCACCTCGACACCGGCCCGGGTGCGCACGGCGATCACGTCGCCGCGCACGAACTCACCATGCACCTCGTGCACGCCGATCGGCAGCAGGCTCTTGCCTTCGTCGCGCAACTTGACCACCGCACCGTCGTCCACGAGCACGGCGCCGCGCAGTTGCAGGTGGTCGACCATCCACCGTTTGCGAGCCGCCAGCTTGGCGGTGCCCGCCAACAGCGCGGTGCCGATGCGTTCGCCAGCGGCCAGGCGCAGCAGCACATCGTTTTCGCGGCCCCAGGCAATGACCGTGCTGGTGCCGCTGCCCGCTGCACGCTTGGCGGCCAGGATCTTGGTCAACATGCCGCCGCGGCCGATGCTGGAGCCGGCACCGCCGGCCATGGCCTCGAGTGCCGGGTCTCCGGCGGTCGCTTCGTCGATGAAACGTGCCTGCGGGTTCTTGCGCGGGTCGGCCGAATACAGGCCACGCTGGTCGGTCAGGATGACGTAGGCATCGGCGTCCACCAGGTTGGCCACCAACGCACCCAGTGTGTCGTTGTCGCCGAAGCGGATCTCGTCGTTGACGACCGTGTCGTTTTCGTTGATGACAGGAATCACGCGCAAGGACAGCAAGGTCAACAGCGTCGATCGGGCATTCAGGTAGCGCTCGCGGTCGGCCAGGTCGGCGTGGGTCAGCAGCACCTGTGCGCTGCCCATGCCATGGGCCCGCAGGTGTGTCTCGTACATCTGCACCAGGCCCATCTGGCCCACGGCGGCGGCGGCCTGCAGCTCGTGCACTTCTTTTGGCCGTGTCAGCCATCCCAGGCGCTTCATGCCTTCGGCAATGGCCCCGCTGGACACCATCACCAGCTCGCGGCCCTGCTGGGCCAGCACCGCGAGCTGACGCGACCAGTTGCCGATAGCCTCGGCGTCCACGCCGCGGCCTTCGTTGGTGACGAGACTGGAGCCCACCTTCACGACGATGCGGCGTGCCCCCTGGAGCACACTACTCATCGGCTGGCGCCTCGAAACGCTGGTCGGGCAAGGGTTCGTCGGGCTTGTGCTGGGCTGCCACGTGGTTCTGGATCTTTTCCAGCAGCGGCTGCAACCCGTCGCGCGCCAGGGCAGAGATGGCAAACACCGGCCCCTTCCAGCGCAGGCGACGCACGTAGTCCTTGATGCGGGCTTCGCGCTCCTCCACCGGCACCATGTCGAGCTTGTTGAACACCAGCCAGCGCGGCTTGGCATGAAGCTTGGGGTCGTACTTCTTCAGTTCGGCGACGATGGCCTTGGCCTGCGCCACGGGGTCTGTGCCGTCGTCAAAGGGCGCCGCGTCCACGATGTGCAGCAAGAGCCGCGTGCGTTGCAGGTGGCGCAGGAACTGGTGGCCCAGGCCGGCGCCTTCCGAGGCCCCTTCGATCAGGCCCGGGATGTCGGCCACCACGAAGCTGCGTTCCGGTCCCACCCGCACGACACCCAGGTTGGGGTGCAGCGTGGTGAAAGGGTAGTCGGCGATCTTGGGCCGGGCATTCGAGATGGCGGCAATGACGGTGGACTTGCCGGCGTTGGGCATGCCCAGCAGGCCGACGTCGGCCAGCACCCGAAGTTCCAGTTGAAGCTTGTGGGCCTCGCCTGGCCACCCGGGCGTCTTCTGGCGCGGGCTGCGGTTGGTGCTGCTCTTGAAGTGCAGGTTGCCAAAGCCGCCGTCGCCGCCCTTGGCCAGCAGCGCGCGCTGGCCGTGTTCCAGCAGTTCGACCATCACCTCGCCGGTTTCGGCGTCAGAGATGATGGTGCCCACGGGCATGCGCATCTCGATGTCTTCGCCGGCTGCGCCGAACTGGTCGGAACCGCGGCCGGCCTCGCCATTCTTGGCATCGAAGCGCCGTGTGTAGCGGTAGTCGATGAGCGTGTTGATGTTCAGGTCGGCCACGGCCCAAACGCTGCCACCGCGGCCGCCGTCACCCCCGTTGGGGCCTCCGAAAGGAATGAATTTCTCGCGGCGGAAACTCACGCACCCCGCGCCGCCGTGGCCGGCCGAGATGTCGATGAGGGCTTCGTCGAAGAATTTCATGATCAGGTGATGGTAGCGAAGGCGGTGGTGCGAGGCAGCAGGGCAGCCTGGAAATGAAGAAGCCCCGGCAGGCCGGGGCTTCGCTGGCTGAGCGAATGAACGGTCAGGCCGGCGTGACGAAGACGGTCTGGCGATTGAGTTCGCCCTTGACCTGGAAGGACACCGAACCATCGACCAACGCAAACAACGTGTGGTCCTTGCCGATGCCGACATTGGTGCCGGGGTGGAACTTGGTGCCGCGCTGGCGCACGATGATGGCGCCGGCAGAAATCTGCTGGCCGCCAAACACCTTCACGCCCAGCATCTTCGGCTTGGAGTCGCGGCCGTTGCGGGTGGAGCCGCCACCTTTTTTCTGTGCCATGTGTGCTGCTCCTTAACCGTTGATCGAGCCGATGTGCAGCTCGGTGTAGGTCTGGCGGTGGCCGCCGTGCTTCTGATAGTGCTTGCGGCGGCGCATCTTGAAGATGCGCACCTTGTCGTGCTTGCCGTGGGCGACCACCGTCGCCGACACGGTCGCACCCGCGACCCAGGGAGAACCGACCTTCAGGTCCGCACCGCTACCGACGGCGAGCACCTGCTCAATCACAACTTCCTGGCCCACGTCCGCAGCAATCTGTTCTACCTTGATCTTCTCGCCGGCTGCAACCTTGTATTGCTTGCCACCGGTTTTTATGACCGCGTACATGTGTGACCTTTCAAAGAACCCTGCGCGCTGCAAGCGCCCAGAGGCGGGCCGCCACAATGCGCAGAGCCCTTGACTATAACACGGGTCAGGGGAGTGGCATCCGCAGGGCAATGGCGAGCCGCCAGCTTCCTATAATCTGCAATCTCCCGCCTTCTTCCCGTGCCTGACTCCAACTCCATCACGCTCACAGCCGCAGACCCGACCGAGTCGGCCATGCTGCGCGTGGACGAGGTCATCCGCGATCGCCTGTCCTCTCGCGTCGCGCTGATCGACCAGATCTCGCACTACATCGTGGGTGCCGGTGGCAAGCGCATCCGCCCGCGGCTGGTGCTGCTGTTTTCCGAGGCCCTGGGCTTCGAAGGACCCGAGCGGTACGAGCTGGCGGCCATCGTCGAATTCATCCACACCGCGACACTTCTGCACGACGACGTGGTGGACGAATCCGCCCTGCGTCGCGGCCGCGCCACGGCCAACGCGATGTTCGGCAACGCGGCCAGCGTGCTGGTGGGCGACTTCTTGTACTCGCGCGCCTTCCAGATGATGGTGTCGGTTAACCGCATGCACGTGCTGCAGGTGCTGGCCGACGCCACCAACGTCATCGCTGAAGGCGAAGTGCTGCAGCTGATGAACATGCACGACCCCGACCTGGCGGTGGCCGATTACCTGCAGGTGATCCGCTTCAAGACCGCCAAGCTCTTCGAGGCAAGCGCGCGACTGGGCGCTGTGCTGGCCGGCGCCGACGTCGCGCTGGAAGAAGCCTGTGCCGATTACGGTCGCTCGCTGGGCACCGCGTTCCAGCTGGTGGACGACCTGCTCGACTACGAGGGCAACAGCAGCGAACTGGGCAAAAACGTCGGTGACGACCTGCGGGAAGGCAAACCGACGCTGCCCCTTCTGCTGGCCATGGAAAGGGCCAGCGACAGCGAGCGCGGCCTGATCCGCCAGGCCATCGAACACGGCGAGGAAGAAAAGCTGCCGCAGATCCTGGCCATCGTGCGGCAGACCGGCGCGCTGGACGCCACGCGGCAGGCGGCCCAGGCAGAGGCCGACAAGGCACGCAAGGCCATTTTGTCGCACCTGCCCGCCTCAAGGGCGCGCGAGGCTCTGCTAGACTTATGCGCTCGGTCGATCCACCGTTCTTCCTGAACGGTCCAAATGGTCGATCGACGGCAGCTTCGGCTCGACGCTGATTGTTTGCCACATCGGGGTGTAGCTTAGCCTGGTAGAGCGCTACGTTCGGGACGTAGAGGCCGGAGGTTCGAATCCTCTCACCCCGACCAGTCTGATCCGTTGGATGCCTCATCCAATGCGCCGCCGGGCGCTGTAACCGTCTGTCTTTGCGGTCGAAAGGCGGCTTTACTCCGGCCTTTCTGCCGTTTACACCCCGCGGTGGATCGGCGATGATCATTCAGATATGCATACCGCGCACTGAATCCGATGGTTGCCGAAACGCTGGTTGAACCATCACCGTCATCCCTGTCGGGCGTTGCCCGGGTGTTGGTCAATGCCGGCAAGCTGACCGCCAAGGCTGCGGAAGAGCTCACCAAAAGCGCCCGCGAACGCAAGGCCAGCTTTGTCACCACGCTGATTGGCGCCAGCGCCGTCAAGCCCGACGAGCTGGCTCACACCTTGTCCACCGCGCTGGCGCTGCCCCTGCTCGACCTGAACGCGGTTGACCTTCAGAAGCTGCCGCGCAACCTGGTCGACCCGAAGATCGCCAACCAGTACCAGTTGATGGTGCTGGGCAAACGCGGCAATCGCTTGTTCATTGGTGCGGCCGACCCCACAGACCAGGAAGCGGTCGAGCGCATCAAGTTCGCCACGCAGCTGACGCCCGAATGGGTGATCGTCGAATACGACAAGCTGATGCGGCAGCTCGAGACACAGGGCGCCACTGCCAGCGAGGTGCTCGAGACGCTGACCACGGGCGAGTTCGACTTCGACGTCACCGAAGAAGACACCACCGCACCCGAGAGCGCCGAAGTCACTGCCGACGTCGAAGACGCACCGGTCGTGCGCTTCCTGCAGAAGATGCTGATCGACGCGATCAACATGCGTGCCTCCGACCTGCACTTCGAGCCCTACGAGTACAACTACCGCGTGCGTTTCCGCGTCGACGGTGAACTGCGCGAGATCACCCAGCCACCCATCGCCATCAAGGACAAGCTGGCTTCGCGCATCAAGGTCATCTCGCGCATGGACATCGCCGAGAAGCGCGTCCCGCAAGACGGCCGCATGAAGCTGAAGTTCGGCAACAAGTCGATCGACTTCCGCGTCAGCACCCTGCCCACGCTGTTTGGCGAAAAGGTCGTGATCCGGATCCTGGACTCGTCCAGCGCGAAGCTGGGCATCGAGGCCCTGGGCTACGAGAAGATCGAAAAGGACCGCCTGATGTCCGCCATCCAGCGGCCTTACGGCATGATCCTGGTCACCGGCCCAACCGGCAGCGGCAAGACGGTGTCGCTGTACACCTGCCTGAACATCCTGAACCAGCCGGGCGTGAACATCGCGACAGTGGAAGACCCGGCCGAAATCAACCTGCCGGGCATCAATCAGGTGAACGTGAACGACAAGGCCGGGCTGACCTTTGCAGCTGCGCTCAAGTCCTTCCTGCGCCAGGACCCGGACATCATCATGGTCGGCGAAATTCGCGACCTCGACACCGCCGACATCGCCATCAAGGCGGCGCAGACCGGTCACATGGTGATGAGCACGCTGCACACCAACGACGCGCCCACCACGCTGACCCGGTTGCTGAACATGGGCGTGGCGCCCTTCAACATCGCAGCCAGCGTCTTGCTGATCACGGCCCAGCGCCTGGCGCGCAAGCTCTGCGAAAACTGCAAGAAGCCCGCGGACTACCCTCGCGACTCGCTGCTCAAGGCCGGCTTCAAGCCCGAAGAGCTGGACGGCAACTGGAAGCCTTACCGTGCGGTGGGCTGTTCGGCCTGCAACAACGGCTACAAAGGCCGGGTGGGTGTTTACCAGGTGATGCCCATCACCGAGTCCATTCAGCGCATCATCCTCAGCGAAGGCACCGCCATCGACATCGCCAAGCAGGCTGAAGTCGATGGCGTGCGCGACCTTCGGCAATCGGGCCTGGTCAAGGTTCGAGGGGGCTGGACCTCACTCGAAGAGATCATCAACGTGACCAACGAGTAGCTGTCCGCTTCACCGCCCCCGCCCACCCCTTCACCCATCACAAGCCCACATCCATGGCCACAGCAGCACTCGCCAAGCCCTCGACGAAGGAACTCATCTTCGAATGGGAAGGCAAGGACAAAAACGGCAAGGTCGTGCGCGGCGAAATGCGCGCTGGCGGCGAAGCCGTGGTCAATGCCAGCCTGCGGCGCCAGGGCATCCTGATCACCAAGGTCAAGAAGCGCCGCACCAGCGGCGGCAGGTCGATCAAGCAGAAGGACATTGCCATCTTCACGCGCCAGCTGGCGACGATGATGAAAGCCGGCGTGCCGCTGCTGCAGTCCTTCGACATCGTCGCGCGGGGCAGCACCAACCCGCGCCTGACCAAGTTGCTCACCGACATCCGGCAGGACGTCGAAACCGGCACCAGCCTGTCGTCGGCTTTCCGCAGGCACCCGATGCACTTCGACGCGCTGTACTGCAACCTGGTGGAAGCTGGCGAAGCAGGCGGCATTCTGGAAGCGCTGCTCGACCGCTTGGCCATCTACCAGGAAAAGACGCTGGCCATCAAGTCGAAAATCAAGTCGGCGCTGATGTACCCGGTGGCGGTCATCGTGGTGGCCTTTGTCGTGCTGACGGTGATCATGATCTTCGTCATCCCGGCCTTCGAGGACGTGTTCAAGTCCTTCGGTGGTGAACTGCCGGCGCCGACGCAGGCGGTGATCTGGATGTCCAAGTTCTTCGTCAGCTGGTGGTGGGCCATCTTCGGCCTCCTGGGCGGCGGCTTCTACTTCTTCATGGAAAGCTGGAGGCGGTCCGAAAAGATGCAGGTGGCCATGGACCGGCTGTTGCTGAAGATTCCGGTGTTTGGCGACCTCATCAACAAGTCGGTCATCGCCCGCTGGACACGCACGCTGTCCACCATGTTTGCCGCCGGCGTGCCGCTGGTGGAAGCACTCGATTCCGTGGGTGGCGCCTCGGGCAACGCGGTCTACCGCATTGCCACCGAACAGATCCAGCGTGACGTGTCCACGGGCTCTGCGCTCACCACGTCCATGACCACCACCGGCGTGTTCCCGAACATGGTGCTGCAGATGTCGGCCATCGGCGAAGAATCGGGCTCGCTGGACCACATGCTGGCCAAGGCGGCCGAGTTCTACGAAGAAGAGGTCGATGAAATGGTCAAGGGCCTGTCGAGCCTGATGGAGCCCTTCATCATCGTGATCCTGGGCGTGCTGATCGGCGGCATCGTGGTGTCGATGTACCTGCCGATCTTCAAGCTGGGTGCCGTGGTCTGATGGCCGTCTGACGGTGGATGGCGCCATTGCGGGCTGGCTGGCCGGCCTGCCGCTCGACCTGATCCTGTCGCCCTGGGCGCTGGGCCTGCTGGGCCTGGCCGTGGGCAGCTTTCTCAACGTCGTGGCCCACCGCATGCCGCTGATGCTCGAGCGGCAATGGTGGGGCGACGTGGCCGCGCAGCTGCTCGATGCCGAGTCCTTCAAGCGGGTTTTTGGCAGCGAAGCCCCCGAACGCCTGAAGATGGCGGGTGGCACGGTCGAGAAGGCACTGGCCGACACTCCCGTGTTGACCTTGTCCAAGCCGGGCTCTCGCTGCCCGGCATGTGGGCACCGCATCCGCTTCTACGAAAACGTCCCCGTCATCAGCTGGCTGGTGCTGCGGGGCAAGTGTTCGGCCTGTGGCACACGCATTGGCTGGCGCTACCCGCTGGTCGAATTGGGCACGGCGGCGCTGTTTGCGGCCCTGGCCTGGCGCATGGGCCCGCAGCCCGTGGTGCTGCTCTGGTGCGCAATGGCCGCGGTGCTGCTGGCGCTGACGCTGATCGACTGGGACACCACGGTGCTGCCCGATGCCCTGACGCTGCCGCTGATGTGGGCCGGCCTGGCGGCGGCCGCACTGGGCTGGCTGCCTGGCCTGAGCCTGCCGCAGTCGCTGGGCGGTGCGATGCTGGGCTACGTGTCGCTGTGGTCGGTGTACTGGCTGTTCAAACTGACCACCGGCAAGGAAGGCATGGGCTTCGGCGACTTCAAGCTGCTGGCTGCGCTGGGTGCCTGGCTGGGCTGGCAGGCCATCTTGCCCATCGTGCTGATGGCGTCGGTGCTGGGTGCCCTGGTGGGCCTGGTGATGAAGGCCACCGGTTCGCTGCGCGAGGGGCGCTTCGTGCCCTTCGGGCCCTTTCTGGCCGGTGGCGGGCTGGTGGTGATGCTGGTGGGCCTGCAGCGCACGCTGGGCTGGATCGGCTGGTAGCGCCGATGGTCGCAGCGCCCGCAGAGACGGCGGCCGGGCTGCAGATCGGGCTCACCGGCGGCATCGGCAGCGGCAAGAGCACCGTGGCCAACTTGCTGGTGAACTGCGGCGCGCAGCTGGTCGACACCGACGCCATCGCCCGTGCCATCACGCAGGCCGGCGGCGCCGCCATGCCGACGCTGGCTGCGGCGTTCGGACCGTCCGCGCTCACCCCCGACGGTGCTTTGGACCGGGCGCACATGCGGGCCTTGGCTTTTTCCGATGCCGAGGCGCGCTTGCGGCTGGAGGCGATCCTGCACCCCTTGATTGGCCGGGAAGCCCTGCGGCAAGCCGCCGCTGTCACTGTCGACGTGGTGGTCTTCGACGTGCCCCTGCTCACCGCATCGAGCCACTGGCGCCAACGGGTGGCGCGGGTGCTGGTGGTGGACTGCAGCGTCGACACGCAGGTGGCCCGGGTGGCACAACGGCCCGGCTGGACCGCAGACAGCGCACGAGCTGTCGTGGCCCAACAAGCCAGCCGGCCCGAGCGGCGCGCCCTGGCCGATGCGGTGATCCACAACGACGGCATCTCGCTCGTGCAGCTGCAGCAAGAGGTGCGTGCACTCTGGTCGCTGTGGACGGCCCGCTCGAACCCTGGCCCCAGGTAGGGCTGTGTCTTCAAAGGCCTGTGGAACAATCGCCCCAGGCAGCGCGCCCCTTGCGTCGCCCCCAGCCACAGACTCTGCCTTGGTCCTTTACGAGTACCCGTTCAACGAAGGCATCCGCACGATGCTGCGGCTCGAACACCTGTTCGACCGCCTGGGTCAGCTGGCCGCGCGCGACGCGCCGGTGGACCACCACTTCGCGCTGGCCACCATCTTCGAGATCATGGACGTGGCTTCGCGTGCCGACCTGAAGAGCGACCTGCTGAAGGAACTGGACCGTCACCGCACGCAGTTGCAGGCCTTCCGCGGCCACCCGGGCATCGCAGAAAGTGTGCTCGACGCCGTCACCGCGCGCATCGACCACGCCTTTGCGGGCTTGAACGCGCTGCAGGGCAAGGCCGGCCAGGCGCTGGCCAGCAACGACTGGCTGATGAGCATCCGCAGCCGCATCAACATTCCCGGCGGCACCTGCGAATTCGACCTGCCGGCCTATTACGCCTGGCAGCAGCACGCACCCGAGCGCAGGCGCAGCGACCTGCAGGGCTGGATGGCCACGCTCACGCCCATGGCCGAAGCGCTGCAGGTGCTGCTGGGCTTGCTGCGCGACAGCGGCACGCCGCAGCGCATGGTGGCCACCGGCGGGCAGTACCAGCAAAGCCTGCAGAACCAGCAAGGCACGCCCCAAGGCAAGGTGTACCAGTTGCTGCGTGTGCGCGTGAGTGCCGAAGATGGCGTGGTGCCGGAAATCACCGGTCACCGGCTGATGGTGTCGGTGCGTTTCATGCGGCCCGACACCGAAGGCCGCTTGCGCCCGGCGGCGGCCGACACCACCTTCGAGCTGAGCCTGTGTGCCTGAGCTTCGCCGATGAGTCCGTCCGCTGAACGCCTGGTGGCCTGCCCCGGCTGCCGCCAGCACACGCCCTACAGCACCACCAACCCCTGGCGGCCCTTCTGCAGCCAGCGCTGCCGCAATGCCGACCTGGGGGACTGGGCCAATGAACGTTTCCGCGTGCCGGCCGAAGCACCCACCGACGACAACCCGCATCCCCCCGAGAGCCACTGATGGGCGGCGCCACGCGCCCGGTGGTGCTGCACGGCCACATCCTCACGCCCGAAGGTTTTGTGCGGGGTTCGATCACGCTGGAGGGTGAGCGCATCGTCGGCCTGCAGGGCCAGGCCGTCAGCGAAGCAGAAGTGATGCACACGTCGGAAGCCATCGTGCTGCCCGGTTTCGTCGACCTGCACGCGCACGGTGGCGGCGGGCAGGACACGATGGCCGGTGGTGATGCCATCGCGACCATCGCGCGGGTGCACGCCCACCATGGCACGACCGCGCTGCTGGCCACCACGATGACGGCGCCACCGGACGAAATCCGGGCCGCCCTGCGCGCCCTGGCGCCCCACATCGCCCGGCGCCCGCCCCAGGCGGCACGGGTGCTGGGTGTGCACCTGGAAGGCCCGTACATCAACCCCGCGCGGCTGGGTGCACAACCCGACTTCGCCGCCACGGCCACGCTGGCCGACGTGCTGGCGCTCCACGACCTGGCTCCACTGAAGCTGATCACCATCGCCCCCGAACTGCCAGGCCATCTGGCGCTCATCGTGGCGCTGCGTCAGCAGGGCTTCGTGGTGCAGATCGGCCATTCGGCCGGCAGCTACGAAGACGGCGTGGCGGCGTTGCAGGCCGGCGCCACAGGCTTCACGCACCTGTTCAATGCCATGACCGGCCTGCACCACCGCGAACCCGGCATGGCCGGCGCCGCGCTGGCGCATGCCGACCGCGCCGAGATCATCCCCGACCTGCTGCATGTGCACCCCGGCGCCATCCGCGTCGCGCTGCGTGCCATCCCGGGCCTGTACTGCGTCACCGATTCCACCGCCGCGGCCGGCATGCCTGACGGCGACTACCGGCTGGGCCGCCACACCGTCACCAAATGCCTGGGCGGTGTGCGGCTGGCCGACGGCACGCTGGCCGGCAGCACGCTGACGATGGACCAGGCATTGCGCAACCTGGTGGGCCTGGGCCTGCCGCTGGCCGAAGCCTCGCGGCGCACGTCCACGCTGGCGGCAGAACACGTGGGCCTGACCGACCGCGGCCGCCTCGAAGCGGGTGCCTGGGCCGACCTGGTGGTGCTGAACCCGCAACTGCAGCTTCAGCAGGTGTGGGTGGAAGGCGAGCCGATTCAGCTCAAGGGCTAGCTCACTGGCTCAGGCTGCGCAGGAAGGCCGCCAGGTCGTTGGCCTGTTCCGGCGCCAGGTTCAGGGGCCGCAGGATGCGCTCGCCGTCGGCATGCAGACGCTCTTCGTTCAGCGCCGAGTAGTGCTGCACCACGTCTTCGATCGTGGCCAGGCTGCCGTTGTGCATGTAGGGCGCGGTGTGCGTCAACTGGCGCAGCCCGGGCACACGGAATTCGCCGAAGTGGCGGGGCTCAATGATCACGTGCCGGGTGGTCACCGCCCGCGGGTCTTGCGGACTGGCGTCGTTGTGGGCACCGAGCCGGTTCATGCGACTGGCCTGCAGCTGCTGAAGACCGCCGTGGCGACCGGGATCGACACCACCTCGCACGAAGAAGGGCACGCCAATGTCAGCAAACTCGCCGTTGGTGAAGTTGGGCCCGGCGTGGCAGACGCTGCAGCGGCCGTGGCCGACGAAGATGCGCAGGCCGCGCTGCGCCGCGATGGGGTAGCTGGCCGCAGCGCGCAGATCCCCCCGCGCCAGGGCATCGCGGAAGGTGTCGAAAGGCGTGCGTGGAGAAGTCAAGGTGGCCTGGAAGGCCGCCAGCGCCTTGGCCATGTCCACCACCAGTTGTTCGTCGTCGGCGGGCAGCAGATGGCCAAAGGCCCGCCGGTAGCGGGCGACCGACTGCACATCACCGCGCACACGCGCCGC
The DNA here is from genome assembly GCA_030653385.1 of Rubrivivax sp. Lineage (GTDB taxonomy): Bacteria > Pseudomonadota > Gammaproteobacteria > Burkholderiales > Burkholderiaceae_C > Rubrivivax. The sequence goes on from JAURZM010000033.1 coordinate 65,759, forward strand.
CAGGGCCGGTGCCGACTGGCCCATCTCGTCGCGGGCCAGCAGTGGCGCCAGGCTGGCGGCCCACAGTGAGTCGTTGGCACCGTCCCAGCCGAACCAGCGGTGCTGCGCGCTGTCCAGCAGGCTGGGGGTGTTGCGGCGGCCCGGCTCGGCGCCGGGTCCGACACGTGCGGTGGTCAAACCGTCCTGGAAGGCACGCGCCGGCACATGGCAGCTGGCGCACGACAGCTGCCCGCTGGCCGACAGCCGTGTGTCGAAAAACAGCTCTCGCCCCCAGGCAACCGCTGCCGGCTGTCCTTCCACACGGTTGGCGCCGTCGGGCGGAGCCACCGGTGGCCAGGGGCCATGCGACACGATGCGAGCGCGCTCTTCCGGGCTGAAGTCCAGCAGTTCCGGTGCGGCCTGGGCCACGGCGGCGCAGCAGACCGCCGCCAACATGAGCAAGGCAGCCGTCCCCGCTGCAAGGGCACGGCGCTTCACGCCAACCCGGTCATCAGGGCAGAACCACCGACTGCAGCAGCCGGTGGTCCTGGCCCTGGGCTTTCACGTCCAGGCGCAATTCCCAGCGGCCGCTCATGTGCCACATCAGTCCCTCGACGCGCCAGCGGCCTGGGCCCAAAGACTGCAGCGAGGGGCGGTAGTTCATGCCGTGGCGGTGTTCGGGCATCGTGGCGTCGACCCGCAGCAGTTCGGCGTCGGCCGGACACAGCTGCACCAGCAAGGCGAAGGGTTGGCCCACCTTCATCGGCGCAGGCTCGGGCAACCAGGCAGCCTGCACCGCTTCGCCGCTGATCAGCTGCGCCCCAGGGGCGGCTGGTGGGCAGGCGCCCTGTGCAGGCATCGCCGCCAGGCAAGCGACAGCCCAGCCGCCGAAGGCCGCCAAGCCCTTCACTTCGCCCCCGTGCGCGCGATCATTGGCGTGAACAGCGCTTCACCGTTTTTCCAGCCGATGCGTTCTGCCACGTCACGCGGCAAATCGGCCAGCCACTGGCGTGTCCACCGGGCGTGTTCGCCCACGTAGTACCAGCGTTCGGGTGTGAAGGTGTCGGTCCCCACCACGAAGCGATCGGGAAACTCCAGGAAGGCTTCGCGCCAGGCCGGGTCGACCTTGCCGCCACTGGCGTGGTCGCTGCGGAAGGCCAGGTCGCACCACAGGTTCTTGTGCTTGCGCAGCATCTCGCGCACATTCTGTGGCGAGTCGAAGCCCGCATGGGCCCACAGGATGCGCGCCTGAGGGTCCTGCTTGAACTGGCGGTCGATGGCCTCGGCGTCGGAATGTGAATGCAGGAAAAGTTGATGTTCACGTGCCAGCTGCACCACGCGGCGCATCACCGGCAGGTCGGCGTCGGCGCCGTAGATGTGGTACTCGCCGATGACCACGTAGCGGTACTTGGCCAGACGCGATTCCAGGTGCGCCACGACGGTGCTGTCGTGCATCCAGCTGCCCAGTTCGCCGCGGCTGCGGTAGGGGCGCAGCGAGGGCAGCACGAGGTCGGGCGCCTCGGCATACAGCTTTTGCGTGCCTTCGTCGCTGCTGCTGGAAATCATGGCCCGCTTCAGGCCCGCCTGGCGCAGCAAGGCCACCGCCGCCTTGGGTGGCAGGCGCTCCCAGGCATCGTGGCTGTAATGCAGGTGGGCGTCGAAAATGGGCATCGGCGCGTCGGCTGCCATGGCCCCGATGGGCACTGTCAGGCAACTGGCCACGGCAGCGAAGGACAGCAGCCGGCGGCAGCGGTTCAGGGGTGCATGGGGCTTGGACATGGCGGGTTCCGCTTCGCTGATGGCCGATGCGACACATCGTAGCCAAGGCGGTGTCTCCCTGGCACTGTGGCAGTCTTGCGCCGTTCCCACCACCCTATGCCTTCGCTCATGAACATTGCCTGGTCCGAGTTCACCCCCTACAGCGCAGTTGCTGGCGGCCTGCTGATCGGCTTGGCTGCCGGCCTCTTCTTGCTGGGCAGCGGCCGCATCGCCGGCATCACCACGCTGGTGGCCAGTCCGCTGCAAACGCTGCTTAGGGGCGGTTCGATGCGGCCCGAAAGCACGCGCCTGCTTTTCCTGGCGGGCCTGCTCGTCGCGCCTTGGCTGTGGCAGCTGGTGGCGCCGCTGCCACCGTCCAGGCCCGTCGCGGGCACGCTGGTGTTGGTGGCCGCCGGGCTGCTGGTCGGCGTGGGCACCCGCATGGGCAATGGCTGCACCAGCGGCCACGGGGTGTGCGGGCTGAGCCAGGGTTCGGGCCGCTCGCTGGTGAACGTGCTGGTGTTCATGGGCGTGGGCATGTTGACCGTGGCCGCGCTGCGGCAATGGGCATGAAGGACAACACCGTGCGACACCTGCTTGCGCTGGCCAGTGGCCTGCTGTTCGGTCTGGGGCTGCTGGCCAGCGGCATGACAGACCCCACCAAGGTTCAAGGTTTCCTGGACGTGGGCGGTGCCTGGGACCCCAGCCTGGCCCTGGTGATGGGTGCTGCCGTGGCCATCGCCTCATTGGCCTTTGCCTGGGCGCGGCATCGCAAGCGCACCTGGCTGGGTGACACGATCGACTGGCCGCAGGCCAGAGGCATCGACGGCCGATTGCTGCTGGGTGGTGCGCTGTTCGGCGCCGGCTGGGGCCTGGCCGGTTTCTGCCCGGGGCCGGCGCTGGTGGCCATGGCCAGCGGGCTGCAGGAAGCCTGGATCTTCGGGGCCGCCATGCTGGCCGGCATGGCCGTGCATGACCTGCTGCTTGCCCGCAACCGGGAGTCCTGACCATGTTTGTCTTGCGCCAGCTTTTCGACCCCACTTCGTCCACCTACACCTACCTGCTGGCCGACAGCGGCCAGGCGGTGCTGATCGACCCCGTCTTCGAGCAGACCGCCCGCGACAGTGCCCTGCTGCGCGAACTGGGCCTGCAACTGGTGGCGACGCTGGACACGCATGTGCACGCCGATCACGTCACCGGCGCCTGGTTGCACCGCCAGCGCAGCGGCAGCCGCATCGTGCTGTCGAAGGCGGCCGGCGCGGTGGGTGCCGACACCCTGGTGGCAGCCGGCGACACGGTTGGCTTCGGCACACGCCACCTGCAGGCCCGTGCCACGCCGGGTCACACCCTGGGCTGCACGAGCTGGGTGCTGGACGACCTGAGCATGGCCTTCACCGGTGACACGCTCCTGATCCGCGGCTGCGGCCGCACCGACTTCCAGCAGGGCAACGCCAGCGAGCTGTACCGTTCGGTGCACGAGCAGCTCTTCACGCTGCCCGCCCAGTGCCTGCTGTACCCGGGCCACGACTACCGCGGGCTCACGGTCAGCAGCGTCGCGGAAGAGCGCATCTACAACCCGCGCCTGGGCGGCAGCGCCAGTGAGGCCGACTTCGCGGGTTACATGAACCACCTCGGTCTTCCCCACCCCAAGCTGATCGACGTGGCCGTGCCGGCCAACCTGCGTTGCGGCGAACCGCTGCAGGCCGTCGGGCCGAGCGTCGAGCCGACCTGGGCACCGCTGACCTTCACTTTTGGTGGCATCTGGGAAATCGCACCCGACAGCCTGGCCGAGCTCGCCGGCCGTGTGCAAGTGGTGGACGTGCGGGAAGCCGCCGAGTTCACGGACACGCTCGGCCACATACCCGGTGCACTGCTCTTGCCACTGGCCGAACTGGATGCACGCAAGCGTGAACTGCAGCGCGAACGGCCCGTGGTCACGGTCTGCCGCTCGGGCGCCCGGTCGGCGCAGGCTTGTGTGCTGCTGACCCGTGCCGGCTTCCCGCAGGTGGCCAACCTGGCCGGTGGCATGTTGCGCTGGCGCGCGCAGGGTCATGACGTGGACGGTGGCGACAGCTGAAGCGGCTGACATCACCCCAAGGCGCTGCTCACCCGGGCTTTGACGAAGCCCTTGAATTGACACGATCGGCCCCTATAATTGATTTGCTAGCACTCACCGATGTTGAGTGCTAACGATCGGAAACCGCCAGGGAAGCTCCCACATTGGCCTCCGATCAATGCTTGTCAGCGGGGGCTTACTTCGTTGGCCAACCCGCCTTAACGTCACTCCACAGGAGATAACATGAAACTTCGTCCTTTGCACGACCGCGTGATCGTCAAGCGCCTTGAACAAGAAACCAAGACCGCTTCCGGCATCGTGATTCCCGACAACGCCGCCGAAAAGCCCGATCAGGGCGAAGTCCTGGCCGTGGGCCCGGGCAAGCGCAGCGACAAGGGCGACTTCATCGTCCTGAACATCAAGGTCGGTGACCGCGTGCTGTTCGGCAAGTACAGCGGCCAGACCGTCAAGGTCGATGGCGACGAACTGCTGGTGATGCGCGAGGAAGACCTGTTTGCCGTTGTTGAAAAGTGATCGCTACGCGATCACTTTCGTCGCAGGCTAACTTCGCGCAGCGAAGTTAAGGGCCGCAGGCCCGGCCGCAGACAAAAGAATTCTCCGGCGACAGCCGGCACCTTAAATTTTTTGGAGATACACACATGGCAGCAAAAGACGTCATCTTTGGCGCAGACGCCCGTCACCGCATGGTCGAGGGCGTGAACATCCTGGCCAACGCGGTCAAGGTCACGCTGGGTCCGAAGGGCCGCAACGTCGTGCTCGAGCGCAGCTTCGGCGCCCCCACCGTCACCAAGGACGGTGTTTCGGTGGCCAAGGAAATCGAGCTCAAGGACAAGCTCCAGAACATGGGCGCGCAGATGGTCAAGGAAGTCGCTTCCAAGACCAGCGACAACGCCGGTGACGGCACCACCACCGCCACGGTGCTGGCGCAGTCGATCATCCGCGAAGGCATGAAGTACGTCGCCGCCGGCATGAACCCGATGGACCTGAAGCGTGGCATCGACAAGGCCGTGTTGGCCCTGACCGAAGAGCTGAAGAAGGCTTCCAAGGCCACCACCACCAGCAAGGAAATCAGCCAGGTCGGCAGCATCAGCGCCAACTCGGATGAGTCCATTGGCGAGATCATCGCCAAGGCCATGGACAAGGTTGGCAAGGAAGGTGTCATTACCGTCGAAGACGGCAAGAGCCTGGACAACGAGCTCGACATCGTCGAAGGCATGCAGTTCGACCGCGGCTACCTGTCGCCCTACTTCATCAACAACCCCGAGAAGCAGAGCGCGACTCTCGACAACCCCTTCGTGCTGCTGTACGACAAGAAGATCAGCAACATCCGCGACCTGCTGCCCGTGCTGGAGCAAGTGGCCAAGAGCGGCCGTCCGCTCTTGATCATCGCCGAAGAAGTTGAAGGCGAAGCGCTGGCCACCCTGGTGGTCAACACGATCCGCGGCATCCTGAAGGTCGTGGCCGTCAAGGCGCCGGGCTTCGGCGACCGCCGCAAGGCCATGCTGGAAGACATCGCCATCCTGACCGGCGGCAAGGTCATCGCTGAAGAAGTGGGCCTGACGCTCGAAAAGGTGGCACTGACCGACCTGGGCCAGGCCAAGCGCGTCGAAGTGGGCAAGGAAAACACCACGTTGATCGACGGCTCCGGCGCCGCTGGCGACATCGAAGCGCGTGTGAAGCAAATCCGCGTGCAGATCGAAGAAGCCACCAGCGACTACGACCGTGAAAAGCTGCAAGAGCGCGTGGCCAAGCTGGCCGGCGGTGTTGCCGTCATCAAGGTCGGTGCCGCCACCGAAGTGGAAATGAAGGAAAAGAAGGCACGTGTCGAAGACGCCCTGCACGCCACGCGTGCGGCAGTGGAAGAAGGCATCGTGGCCGGTGGTGGCGTGGCGCTGCTGCGTGCCCGTCAGACCGCAGGCACCATCAAGGGTGACAACAGCGACCAGGAAGCGGGCATCCGCATCGTGCTGCGTGCGGTGGAAGAGCCGATGCGCATCATCGTGCAAAACGCCGGTGACGAGCCCAGCGTGGTGGTCAACGCCGTGTTGGCCGGCAAGGGCAATTACGGCTACAACGCCGCCAACGGCACCTATGGCGACATGATCGACATGGGCATCCTGGACCCGACCAAGGTCACGCGCACGGCGCTGCAGAACGCCGCTTCGGTGGCCAGCCTGATGTTGACGACCGAGGCCATGGTGGCCGAAGCGCCGAAGGACGAGTCCGGCGCTGGTGGCATGCCCGGCGGCATGGGCGGCATGGGTGGCATGGGCGGCATGGACATGTAAGTCCTGTTGCGACACCGAAGAGGCGTGGCACCCCCACCTTCTTCGGGCCGCAACCCAGCGGGCGTCGCGATGCGGCGACCCTGAAGCTCGAAACAAGGCCTGCGTTGTGAAACGCAGGCCTTTTTCTTTGATCGAAAGCGCCACAGCAGCCCATAATTTTGCTCATATGGCTCTCTCCCCGGTCTCCCAGCTGTTCCAGCAATTCGTCGAAGACGAATTGCTGCGCGCACCGCTGCTCTTCGACCAACTGCTCGACGCCGTCGCCGACGAGGTGCGAAACGGCTTGCCGGCCATGCCCACGCCCCAACGCACAGCGGTGGCCGACCTGGTGCAGGCCCTGCCGGTGCAGCGCCTGCGCATGGGCGACTACTTCATGCATTCCTTGCGTGAACAGGTGCAGACAGAACTCTCGCGCCAGGCCCCGAAGCCGGACAAAAAGCCCGACAAGCCCAAGACACTGGCGCTGGTGGATGAAGAAGAAGTCGCCATCGACGTCGAGCTCTCGCACACCATCGAAGCCATCAAGAGCGTGGCTGAATACGAACTGCGCGAACTGCAGACCTTTACCTCGGCCATGGTCGGCGACCTGGAGATGGCGCGTGACCACAACCCCTTCCGCGCCGAAACCTGGGCCCGTGCGGTCTGGAACTCGGCGCAGGCACTGCCGCTGTCGCGTGGCCACCAGGTGGCCTTCATGCGCCACGCCTCGAAGCCGCTGGCACAGTTGCTGCGCACCAGTTACGCGGCCACCACCTCGCGCCTGGAAGGCATGGGGGTCGAACCGGCGGCTTACCGCACGCTGATCCTGCCCAGCGGCTCGCGCCGGGGCGGGCGCTCGGTCGAGACCACCTACACACCCGACCTGTACCGCATGAGCGAGACCATGCCGGCACCGCTGGACACCGCCAGCGGCGTCAGCCTGAACAGTCCGCAGCGGCAGCCCACGGGCCGCGAGAACTGGCGCGAGGTGGCGCGTGGCACCACGCAGCGTGCCGACCGCCAGGCCATCGAACTGGTCAGCCGCCTGTTCGAAGCCATGCTCGCCGACAACCGCGTGCCACAGGACGTGACGGTGCTCATCTCGCGCCTGCACGGCCCGGCCATGCGCCTGGCCCTGCGCGACCGCACGCTGCTCGACCAGGGCAAACATCCGCTGTGGCGCTTCGTCAACCAGCTCGTTTTCGCGGCCGAAATGTCGCCCGATGCGGCCGACCCCGAACGCGTGATGCTGCTCAGGCTGGCGCAGGCCACCATCGACCAGCTGGCCAGCGAACCGGTGCAGAACTCGGGGCTCTACCGCTGGGCGCTGGAAAGGCTGGACGCTTTCCTGCACAAGCGCCTGACCCGCCGCCTGGCCAGCGTGGCCACACAGGTTGGCTCACTGCAGAAGCTCGAAGACAAGCTAGGCGACAACCCGGGTCCGCCGTCCACGATGAGCGGCCCGCTGGACTTCCACCAGCTCGACACCGTGCCGGCCGAATTCATGGAAACGGTGCCGCCGACACCGCAGCCCGGCAACAGCGCAGCCGACTGGCTGAACGGCCTGCGCGCCGGCAACTGGGTGCGCATGTTCTTCAAGGGCCGCTGGCTGCAGGCGCAGCTGTTGTGGACCGGTGAAAGGCGCGAGTTCCTGCTCTTCGGTGACGGCGCATCAGACGACAACTGGGCGGTGCGCAGCGGCGCTTTGTTGATGATGCACGGCAACGGCCTCATCAAGACATTGAAACAGCGCTCCATCGTCGGCAGCGCCGCGGCCAAGGTGCAGGAGCAGGTGGGCGCGGCCAACGCCGCTTGATCCCCGCCTTCAGTCCAGCAGCGACTGGATCAGTTCGGCCACGCGGTCAGGCTGTTCGTGCACGATCCAGTGCGATGCTTCGGGCACACGCCGCACGTCGAGTTGCGGCACCCAGTGCTCCAGACCGTTCAGCAGGCCCGGCAACAAGGCCTTGTCCTGCTCGCCCCACAACAAGGTGGTGGGCACCCGCACGGTCACGGCTTCGTCGGGCAATTCCAAGCGGTGAAGCGCGTCGTCGGCGCCCAGCGGTGGCCGCAGCGGCGAGGCGCGGTAGTAGTTGACCGGCCCGGTCAGGCCACGACCGCCGTTGTGCCAGGCGTCCTGGTATTGCTCACGCAGCCCAGGAGTCAGCCAGTCCGCATCACCGAAAAAAGGCCACAGGCGGCGGAAGCCGTCTTCGGCCAGCCGCAGGTGCGCGTCGGGCCGGCACAGGAAATTCATGTAGGCGCTGGCCACCTGCTGCTTGTGGTCGTGCTTCAGCTCACGCAGGAAAGTCGCGGGGTGCGGCGAGTTGACGATCAGCAAGCGGCGCATCAGCTCGGGCCGCTGCGCCGCCAGGTTCCAGGCCAATGCACCGCCCCAGTCGTGTGCCACCAGCAGGTCCAGCGGCGCACCCAGGGCTTCGATGGCCGCTGCGACGTCGGCCACCAGGTGCCTGGGCCGGTAGGCCGACACCTCGGTCGGGGCGCTGGACCCCGGGTAGCCGCGCAGATTGGGCGCCACGCAGGCGGCTTGCGGCGCCACCCGCGCCATCACCTCGTCCCACACGAAGGCGGCCTCGGGAAAGCCGTGCAGCAGCATCACCCGTGTGCGGCCGAGGCCACTGCCCCGGCAGGCCAGCGTGATGCCGTGTGGCAGGCTCAGGTCGAAGCGACGCACCGGGTCGGTGTTCAGCTTGGGTGTATCCATTGGTGCAAGGCCACCGCGGCGTCGCCCAGGCCCAGGCGGGACAGGGCAGAAAAAGGTGTCACGCCGATGTCCGAGCTTTCGGTGCTGACTTCGCCCAGCACGTCCTGGGCGGCCCGCACCGCCGTCTGGGTTTCGCTGCGGTTCAGCTTGTCGGCCTTGGTCAGCAGCGTCAGCAGTTTGACCTGTCCACCCGCCAGCCGGGGCGCCAACAGGGCCAGCAAGCGGCGGTCGAGGTCGGTGAAGCCCAGGCGCGAGTCGATCATCAGCACCACGCCGAAGAGGTTGCGGCGCAGTTCCAGGTACTCGGCCATCACCTCCTGCCAGCGCAGCTTGGCGGCCCGTTCGACGGCCGCGTAGCCATAGCCAGGCAGGTCGGCCAGCAGCGCGTCGGGCGCGTCCTTGGGACCCACCTCGAACAGGTTGATGTGTTGCGTGCGCCCGGGTGTGCGAGAGGCAAAGGCCAGGCGCTTTTGCTGCGCCAGCCGGTTGATGGCGGTCGATTTGCCGGCATTGCTGCGGCCCACGAAGGCGATCTCGGGCAATTCACCCGCGGGCAGCTGGTCCAGGCGGCTGGCGGTGGTCAGGAAACGGGCGCTGTGGGTCCAGGCCAGGGCCGCCTTTTCAGCAGCGCTGGGCAGTTCCGGCGGGCCGCCGACCGGAGTCCGAAAGGGGGTTGTCATGGTGCATTGTAAAATTCCGTGGTTTGTGTCCTGCCAAGGCGGGAAACAAGTGCCCTATCGGCGCCCCGCCCTGCCCCGCCACCCTGCATTGCCAGCCTGCCCGTTTGAAAGCCCGCCGCATGAAGTCGCCCGTCGCCCTGACCCTGTTGGCCCCCCTGGCCTTGAGCCTTGCCACGCTGTCCTTCCAGGCCGCTGCCGCCGAAGCCAAACCGGTCTTCAAACCCGACCTGGCCAAGGGCCAGCAACTGGCCACCACCTGCCTGGCCTGCCACACGGCCGATGGCACACGTGGTGTGCCGGCCAACCCGATCATCGCGGCCCAGCACCCGGACTACATCGTCAAGCAGCTGATCGAGTTCAAGAGCGGCAAGCGCAAGAACGCCGTGATGCAGGGCATGGCAGCCATCCTGTCTGAAGACGACATGAAACACGTGGCCGCGTTTTATGCCAGCAAGCAGTCCAAGCCGGGTTTTGCCAGGGACAAGGACACCGTGACGCTGGGCGAACAGATCTGGCGCGGTGGCATCCTGGGCAAGGCCGTGCCAGCCTGCGCGGGCTGCCACAGCCCCAACGGCGCCGGTGTGCCTTCACAGTACCCGCGCATCGGCGGCCAGCATGGCGACTACACCGAAGCGCAGTTGCTGGCCTTCCGCTCGGGCCTGCGGGCCAACAACGCGCAGATGAGCACCATCGCGGGCAAGATGAACGACCGCGAGATCAAGGCCGTTGCCGACTACGTGGCGGGCCTGCGGTAACGACTGTTGCCAGCTTTTCCAGCACCTGAAGGCCGGTCTTGCACCGGCCTTCTGACCGTTTGTCGACCCGCTACCCAATGAACCGCGTGATGGCTGTATCCACCTCTGGCGTTGACGTGAAACTGGGTTCGCGTCGTTTTCGCGAAGCGCTCGAGCTGGTGTCGTCGATGCGCTTTTCGATCTCGCTGCTGTCGGTGATCTGCATTGCCTCGGTCATCGGCACGGTTGTCAAGCAGAACGAGCCGCTCAACAACTACGTCAACCAGTTCGGCCCCTTCTGGGCCGATGTCTACGGCGCAGTCAACCTGTACACCGTGTACAGCGCGCCCTGGTTCCTGCTGATCCTGGCTTTCCTGGTGCTGTCCACCAGCCTGTGCATCGCGCGCAACCTGCCCAAGATCGTGGCCGACTGGTCGCAGTACAAAGAAGGCATGCGCGAACAGGCGCTGAAGGCCTTTGCCCACAAAGGCCAGGCACGGGTGGCGGAACCCCAGGCTGAAGCCTTGCAGCGTGTGAGCGCGTTGCTGGTGCAGCAGGGCTGGCGCGCCAAGGTGCAGCAGCGCAACCACGGCGTGATGATTGCGGCGCGCAAGGGCCGCAGCAACAAGATCGGCTACCTGGCGGCGCACTCGGCCATCGTGCTGATCTGCGTCGGCGGCTTGCTCGATGGCGACTTGTTTGTGCGCACGCAGATGGCGCTGCTGGGCAAGAGCACCTTCAGCGGCGGCGGCCTGTTCACCGACGTGCCACCCGAGCACCGCCTGTCGGTCAACAACCCCACCTTCCGCGGCAACCTGTTTGTGCCCGAGGGCGCCCGTGCCGGCGTGGCCGTGCTCAACATGCCCGGCGGCATGGTGCTGCAGGACCTGCCCTTCGATGTCGAACTCAAGCGTTTTGTCGTCGAGTACTACGCCACCGGCATGCCCAAGCTCTTTGCCAGTGAAATCGTCGTGCACGACAACAACACCGGCAAGTCCTTCGAGCACAGGGTCGAGGTCAACAAACCGGCCTTTCACGAGGGTGTGGCCATCTACCAGAGCAGCTTCGACGACGGCGGCTCGCGGGTGAAGTTGCGCGCCTTGCCGCTGGGCCCGGGCCAGGCTTTTGATGTCGAGGGCACGATCGGCGGCAGGACCGAGCTGATGTCCACCGGGCCCAAGGGCGAAGAGCGCGTGACGCTGGAATTTGCGACGTTGCGTGTCATCAATGTCGAGAACATGAGCGCCGCCGCGGGTGACACGGCCACCGACGTGCGCAAGGTCGACTTGGCACAGGCCATCGACTCGCGCCTGGGCGCCGGCACCAAGGTGATCAGCAAAAAAACGCTGCAGAACGTGGGGCCGTCCATCACCTACCGCTTGCGTGATGGCGCCGGCCAGGCGCGTGAGTACCAGAACTTCATGTCGCCCATCGAACTGGAAGGCAGCAACGTCTTCCTGGTGGGCGTGCGCGACAACCCGCAAGAATCCTTCCGCTACCTGCGCATTCCGGCCGATGAAAACAGCAAGCTGGACGGCTGGCTGCGCTTGCGCCAGGCGTTGAACGACCCGGCGCTGCTGGACCAGGCGGCACGCCGCTACGTCGCTCTGGCCGCGCCGCCCGACCGACCCGACGTGGTCGAACAACTGACCGGCACCACACGCCGTGCGCTGGGCCTGTTTGCCGGCGCCGAAAAAGGCAAGGCCGGGGGCATGCAGGGCCAGAACGTCAGCGGGCTGCAGGCATTGGCCGACTTCATGGAGACCTCGGTGCCCGAAGCCGAGCGCATGCGCTTGTCCGAGGTGCTGCTGCGCATCCTGAACGGCTCGCTGTTCGAGCTCTTGAACCTGACGCGCGAAAAGGCCTCGCTGCCAGCCCTGAAACCCGGCCCCGAGGCCGAGCAGTTCATGACCCAGGCCGTGACCTCGCTGTCCGACAGCTACTTCTACCCCTCGCCCCTGGTGTTCCAGCTGACCGACTTCACCCAGGTGCAGGCCAGCGTGTTCCAGGTCGCACGTGCCCCTGGCAAGAACCTGGTCTACCTGGGTGCCGTGGCGCTGATACTGGGCGTTTTCATGATGTTGTACGTGCGGGACCGTCGCCTCTGGGTCTGGCTGCAGGCCGATGCCGACGACGCCGGCCACACACGCATCAGCACCGCCTTGTCCAGCACCCGCCGCACCCTGGATGGCGACGCCGAATTCGAACGCCTGAAGAGCGCCCTGCTGAAAGAGAGCTCCGCATGAACACCACCACCCTCGAAATCGGCCGTGGCGGCAATCCGCTGGCGCGGCGCAGCGCCTTCGACTGGGCTTACGCCCTGCTCATCGTGCTGGGGGCGGGCTACGCCTTCCAGCGTGACGGCAAGTCGATGAATGTCTACGAAGTCAGCATCCTGGCGGGTGCGGTGCCTTCGCTCATTGCACTGGGCTGGTTCTGGGGGCCGCTGCGGGCACTGTCCATCGGCGTGGGCGCACTGGTGCTGATGGCCATTGCGCTGTACATGAAAACGCCTGACGACTTCGGCGCCGACCTGGCCGCCGCCGACAAGGTTTTCCTGCTCAAGTACTTCCTGTCCAGCCAGAGCGCGATCCTGTGGATGAGCCTGCTGTTTTTCATGAGCACGGCGTTTTACTGGATCGGCCTGTTTGCGCGCCTGGGCGCCGGTGGCAGCGACAACACCGCGCTGCGCATCGGCACCGGCCTGGCCTGGGCCGCGGTGGTGATGGCGCTGGTGGGTTCGCTGGTGCGCTGGTTCGAAAGCCACCAGATCGCACCCGACATCGGCCACATCCCGGTCAGCAACCTTTACGAAGTGTTCGTGATGTTCTGCTGGATGACGGCGCTGTTCTACCTGTACTACGAACAAATCTACAAAACCCGCGCGCTGGGGCCCTTTGCCATGCTCATCGTCAGCGCGGCGGTGGGTTTTCTGCTCTGGTACACGGTGATCCGTGAAGCGCATGAAATCCAGCCGCTGGTGCCCGCGCTGCAGAGCTGGTGGATGAAGCTGCACGTGCCGGCCAACTTCATCGGCTACGGCACCTTTGCCATCGCCGCGATGGTGGCCTTTGCCTACCTCATCAAGTCGATGGCCGCCGAAACCCGCTGGTGGAAGCTGGCGCCGCTGTGGCTGCTGGGCGTGGTGCTGTGTTTCGAGCCGCTGGTGTTCCGCCGCGGCGCGGCGGAAAGCGGTGCCTACTGGTTCATCTACTTCGGCATCAGCGCGCTCGTGGTGGCGGCCATCATCTCGGCACGTCGCCACATCGGCCAGCGCCTGCCCAGCTTCGAGGTGCTGGACGACGTGATGTACAAGTCCATCGCGGTGGGCTTTGCCTTCTTCACCATCGCCACCATCCTGGGCGCTTTCTGGGCCGCCGAAGCCTGGGGCGGTTACTGGAGCTGGGACCCGAAAGAAACCTGGGCCCTGATCGTGTGGCTCAACTACGCGGCCTGGCTGCACATGCGGCTGATGAAGGGCCTGCGCGGCACGATCTCGGCCTGGTGGGCCCTGGTAGGCTTGGCGATCACCACGTTTGCCTTCCTGGGCGTGAACATGTTCCTGTCGGGACTGCACTCCTACGGCGAACTGTAAGAACCGGGCAGCAGGGGCCGACTGGCCTGCTTGCACCCCGCAAACCAACGGCACGCCATGCATTTCATCCAGGACCGCGGCTACAACCATCACGTGGCGTCGGAGATCACGCCACAAGCTGTCTACCTGCGCCGTCGCCAGCTGATTCAGGGCCTGGCAGCCGGTGCTGCCGCATTGGCCCTGCCCACGCACCAGGCCAACGCACAGACGGCGCGCCCCGGCAAGCTGGCCGCGCTACCCACTGTTCGCAGCACCGTGGCGGGCGCCGTCACGATGGAAAAGGCCACGCCTTACACCGACGCATCCACGTACAACAACTTCTACGAATTTGGCACCGACAAGGCCGACCCGGCCCGGTACGCCGGCAGCCTGAAAACTCGGCCCTGGACGGTGGCCGTCGAAGGTGAGGTCAAGAAGCCCGGCAACTACGACCTGGACACGTTGCTGAAGCTGGCGCCGCAGGAAGAGCGCATCTACCGCATGCGCTGCGTCGAAGGCTGGTCGATGGTGATCCCGTGGGTGGGCTGGTCGGTGGCCGAGCTGATCAAACGCGTCGAACCCACCGGCAAAGCACGCTTCGTGCAGTTCGTGACCCTGGCCGACAAGGCGCAGATGCCGGGCTTGAACTCGGGTGTGCTGGACTGGCCCTATGTCGAGGGCCTGCGCCTGGACGAGGCCATGCACCCGCTGACGATGCTGGCCTTTGGCATGTACGGCGAGGTGCTGCCCAACCAGAACGGCGCGCCGCTGCGCCTGGTGGTGCCCTGGAAGTACGGCTTCAAGAGCGGCAAGAGCATCGTCAAGATCCGCTTTGTCGAACAGCAGCCGAAGACCAGCTGGGAAGAAGCGGCGGCCAGCGAATACGGCTTCTACTCCAACGTCAACCCGAAGATCGACCACCCGCGCTGGAGCCAGGCCACCGAACGCCGCATCGGCGAAGACGGCCTGTTTGCGAAGAAGCGACCAACTTTGATGTTCAATGGCTACGAGCCCCAGGTCGGGCAGCTGTACGCCGGCATGGACCTGAAGAAGTTCTACTGACCGCCTGCCGGGCCCCGCTGGCCGCGACGTGAACAAGCTCTTGCTGCACCCGGCGGCCAAGCCGCTGATCTTCGGGCTGTGCCTGCTGCCACTGGCCTGGCTGGTGTGGGGCGCGGTGGCCAACACCCTGGGCGCCAACCCGGCCGAAACACTGATCCGCAGCACGGGTGACTGGACGCTGCGATTCTTGTGCCTGACGCTGGCCGTCACGCCCTTGCGCCAGGGCTTTGGTTGGTCAGCCCTGGCACGCTTGCGCCGCATGCTCGGGCTCTTCACCTTATTTTATGGCGTGCTGCACTTCCTGTGTTTCGCCTGGCTCGACATGGGGCTGGACCTGGCGGCCATCGTGGCCGACATCCCCAAGCGGCCCTTCATCCTGGTGGGCACCATGGCGCTGCTGCTGATGCTGCCGCTGGCGGCCACCTCGTTCAACCGTGCCATCAAGTGGATGGGCGCGGCTCGCTGGCAGATGCTTCACCGTGCGGTGTATGCGGTGGCGCTGCTGGCGCTTCTGCATTTTTTCTGGATGCGCGCAGGGAAAAATGACTTTGGTGAGTGGAGCGTGTACGCATTGGTCGTGGGTGCACTGCTGGGCTGGCGGCTGAAGCGCCGATTCAGCGCGCGCTGACGCGCAGCGCGGCCGAGCCGACGGGTCATATCCCACGTCCGCAGGGTTGTGGTTGTGGGGCCGCAGGCAGACAGTCCTTGAAGCCGTTGGCCGCACAAAGGGACCGTCATGACCCAAGCTCGTACCTTCTCGCGCACCATGTGCGCCCTGGTTGCCGCCGCCGGTCTGATGGGTTCGGCGCAGGGCTCGCCGCTGATCGCGTTCGAGGACTTCGAGTCGATGCCGGCGAAGGATGTCGCGCTGCCATCCTTGAGCACCTTGGTCGGCACCTTCTTGCCCGTGGGCGGCGGCAACGTGTTTGTCGCCTCACCTGGCTACACCAACTTCGGCCCGGGCCTGAACCCGACGACCAGTTCCATCCTCACCGCCAGCGGGCCCGAGAACTTCGAGTGGACGCTGTCTTTCACAGCCGCCACGGTATGGCTGGACATCTACCTCAACGACTTGGGCCCGGCCATGATGAGCTTCTACGACGCCAGCGATACGCTGCTGACGTCGTTCAGCTATGCCAGCGACAGCGACAGCAGCAACAACCTGGTTTCCTTGTTCTACGACGCCGGGGCCAACGTCATCACACGCGCCACCTTCGTATCCACGCTGGGAGGCGTGCTGAACACAGGCCTCGACAACATCACCATCGCCCAGAGCGTGCCGGGTGGCGTACCGGCGCCCTCGGCGCTGGCCCTCACGCTGCTGGGGCTGGGTCTGCTGTTTGCGGGCCAGGTGGCCGGGAAGGCGTCGCGGCAGCGCGCCGATGCGCAGCTCGGTTTGCCCGACCCGACATAGGCTTGGACCTGGCCGCCACTTCTGGTGAGCGCAGCGTCGATGCGCGCGTGTTGGCCCTGCTGCTGGGATGGCGAGCCCGGTGGAAGGTCGCAAGCAGGCGCTGAGCGGGGTCGAAGTTCTCCAGACTGCGTGGTCGCCCCTGTGCCGGGGCCGTCACCATGCCGGCCAGGTCGTGACGTTGACTTGGGGTACGGCACGAACCCTGCGCAGCCGCAGACCATCAGGCTGTGCAAACCGCAGGGCGGGGCATCGGGTAACTGATGAGCCGGGTGCCAGCGAGCGCTGGCTAACATTCGCAGACGCCGGCCTGCGGCCTGCCCTCGAAGGCATGCGCTGGCATCACCACCCATCAGCCTACCCAGCACGCGAGTAAAGCCATGCGCCGTAACCTTCCCTTTGCCTCTGCCCTGACGGCCTTGCTGGCCGCCGCTTTCCCGGCCCAGGCCCAGCAGGTGACGCTGACCGCGTCTTCCTGGCTGGCACCCACTCACCTGCTGTCGCGCGCACAAGCCGACTGGTGCACCGAGGTCAGCAAGGTCACGCAGGACCGCGTCAAGTGCAACATCCTGCCCAAGCCGGTGACACCGCCGCCTGGCACCTTCGACGCCGTGCGCGACGGCCTGGCCGACCTGTCGTACAGCGTGCAGGGTTACACCCCGGGCCGCTTCGTCATCACCAAGATGGCCGAGATGCCCTTCCTGGGTGAGTCGGCCGTGGCCACCAGTGTGGCCTACCAGCGCATCCACGAAAAACACCTGGCCAAGCTGGACGAACACAAGGGCCTGAAGGTGATTGCCGTGTTCACGCACGGCCCAGGTGTCATCTTCAACAACAAAAGGGCCATCAACACGCTGGCCGACCTGGACGGCATCAAGTTCCGCGTCGGCGGTGGTGTCGTCAACGACGTGGGCAAGGCGCTGGGGGTGAACATGACGCTCAAGCCCGCCCCGCAGTCGTATGAACTGCTGTCCTCGGGTGTGGTGGACGGTGTCTGGTTCCCCGACGAATCCATCGTTTCCTTCAAGCTCGACAAGCTCATCAAGTTCCGCACCGCGGTGCCGGGCGGGCTGTACAACACCAGCTTCGCTTTTGTGATGAACCCCGCCACCTGGGCCAAGATAGGAAAGGCCGACCAGGCCGCCATCGACAAGTTGTCGGGTGAGTACGCGGCACGCCACTTCGGCAAGTACTGGGACGAAGAAGACGACAAGAGCCTGGCCGTGCAGAAGACGCTGGGGGTGCAGATCACCCAGGCTGACGCCAAGTTCGTGGCCGAGTTCAAGGCCAAGACCGCCGCCATCGAAACCGCCTGGGTGCAAGAGGCCGAAAGCAAGGGCCTGAAGGGCGCCGCTGCCATCCTGCAGGAGTTCCGCGCCGAAATCGCCAAGGTCAAGTAAGGTGGACACGCCGCCGGCCCGCAGGTCGGCGGCAACCACCGGCCCGACGCACCCCACCCGGGCGGCCTGACGTGCCGCCCTTCGTGCTGATGAAACGCATCCCCTCGCTGTTTGCAGGGGTCGCCGCCATCGCGCTGTTCGCGATGATGCTGCTGACCTTTGCCGACGTGTTCAGCCGCAAATTCCTGGGCAACTCGATCACCGGCGCAGTCGAGCTCACCGAGCTGGCGATGCTGCTGATGATCTTCTGCGCGCTGCCGCTGGCCTCGCTGGCCGGCGAGCACATCGTGTTCGATCTCTTGGACCGCGTGCTGCCTGATGCACTGGTACGTTGGCAGCAAGTGGCAGCCCACACGGTGACGGCACTGGTGTTTGGTGGTGCGGCCTGGATCGTCTGGCTGCGCGCACTGCGCACCACCGACATGGGCGACACCACGGCCACGCTCGAGATCCGCATCGCGCCCTTCCAGCAGGCGGTGGCCGTGCTGTTGGCAGTCACCGCCATCACCCACCTGGCGCTGGCCTGGCGCGATGCCCGCCGCCCGGTGCTTCCTGGCGGTGCGGCAGCCGTTGGCACCCAACCGCACACCGAGTCATGACCGAAGGGCTGCTCGGCTTTGCCGCGATGTTCGTGCTGATGGCGCTGCGGGTGCCCATCGCCGTGGCCATGGGCCTGGTGGGCCTGGCTGGCCTGGGGCTGATGCGGTCGTGGCCGGCCGCGATGTCGGCCGCCGGCGGCGAGTTTGTCGACATCGGCAGCTACACGCTGTCGGTGGTGCCTCTCTTTGTGCTGATGGGCAATTTCGTCACCCGCGCCGGCATGTCGCGGGACCTGTACCAGGCGGCCTACGCGCTCATCGGCCACAAGCGTGGCGGGCTGGCGATGTCCACCATCGCGGCCTGCGCGGGTTTTGGCGCCATCTGCGGGTCGTCCATCGCCACCACGGCCACGATGGCACGTGTGGCGATGCCCGAGATGGCGCGCTACAACTACGCGCCTTCGTTTGCAGCCGGCTCGGTGTGCGCCGGTGCCACGCTGGGCATCCTGATCCCGCCGTCGGTGATCCTGGTCATCTACGGCATCATGACCGAGCAGAGCATCGGTGCCCTCTTTGCCGCCGGTGTGCTGCCCGGCCTGCTGGCCACCGGCTTCTACCTGGCCGCTTCGTGGTGGACCACCCGCCGCCACCCCGAGTGGGGCCCGCCAGGCGAGAAGGCCAGCTGGCCCGAGCGGCGCGCGGCGCTGGCGCGCATCTGGGGTGTGCTGCTGCTGTTTGCGCTGGTCATGGGCGGCATGTACGGCGGATTTTTCACGCCCACCGAAGCGGCCGGCGTCGGCGCCATGGGCGGCTTCCTGTTTGCCTGGGCGCGCCGCGCGCTGACGCTGAAGGTGCTGAACGAGGTGCTGGTGTCGTCGGCCCGCACATCGGCCATGCTGTTCACCATCGTCATCGGTGCGTCGCTGTTTGCCAGCTTCCTGAACTTCACCGACATGCCGGGCGCGCTGCGCGACTTCGTCACCAGCTTCGATGCCCATCCTGTCGTCGTCATCGTGGCCATCTGCCTGGTCTATGTGGTGTTGGGCACGGCGATGGAAAGCCTGTCGATGATGCTGCTGACGGTGCCGATCTTCTTTCCGCTGGTCACCGCGCTGGGCTTCGACCCCATCTGGTTCGGCATCATCGTGGTCTGCGTGATCGAGATCAGCCTCATCACACCACCGGTGGGCATGAACATCTTCGTGCTCAGCAGCGTGGTGCCGGGCATCCCCACGGTGGCCATCTGGCGGGGCGTGATGCCCTTCATCGGTGCCGACATCCTGCGCATGGCGGTGCTGATCGCCTTCCCGGCCATCAGCCTGTGGCTGCCAAAGACGCTGGGGCTGTGACTTCGGTGGCACGCTGATGCGGCACCGCCCCCGCAACTGCGGGAAGCCACATCGGGGCACCTGGGCCTAGGATGAACTCACACCCAGGCCACGGAAGCCCTGCCATGAACCGCTCCCCGCTGCACGCTGACCCTGCCACCCGCGACGCCCTGTGTGAGGCCATCGCCGCGCTGGAAGTGGCGCAAGCCAGTGGTCTGGCCTGGGCCGTGGCCGAAGCCCAGCTCGGGCTGGCCCGTGTCTACACCCGCATGGGTGCACTGGGTTTTGCGCTGGCGCTGCTGGAACAGGGCCTGGCCAGCGCACAGGGGCTGGACCAGCGGGTCGAACTGCTGTGCGAACGCATCAGCACCCTGGCCAGCCATGCCGATCAACTGGAAGCCCAGTTCGCGGGCAGCGGCCGCGCCGCGCGCGAAAACGCCCGCGACCACATCTTCGAAGCCACCGGCCTGGCCACCCGTGTGGCCGACCCGCGCTGGGAAGTGAAGGTGCTGCTGCACCTGTCCGACGTGCTGGACCGTTTTGGTGACCGCGACGACGCCGTGCACCTGCAGACACGGGCGCTGCGCCTGATGCAGCTGCCGGGTGGTGAGTCGGCCGTCGACCCTTTGCAGCTGGCCAGCCTGGGCCGCCTGGCGGACGGCTGATGCGGCCGGCAACGCCCCCTCCATTCCGGGGGGCGGGCCGTTGCGCTTGGTAGTAACCCGGCCTTCCGGCCTGTCTCTTGCAAGTCATCCTTCATCCCATGCGCCGTGACCCCGTGTTCGCGGCCCCCACAAGAAGCGGAGTTTCCTGATGTTGCAACGTCTCGCGATCACGAGCGCCCTGGTGCTGGCCGCCAGCCAGGCCAGCGCCGTGACCATCAATTTCGACGACCTGGCCACCGGCAGCACGCTGTCGAACCAGTACGCCGGCCTGGGCGTGACCTTCTCGCCGAACGCGTTTTCCGGCCCCGGCAGCTCGGGTTCGGGCCAGCCCTGGGCCTCGAACACCGACATGACCCTGGCCTCCGTCACTGGCGGCGCCGCCGACGTGGGTGCGCTGGGTTCGCCTTCGCTGGTCAGCGGCAATGTGCTGCACCGCTACAACAACTGGCTGGGTGAAGACGGGGACCCGAGTTTCCTGATCAATTTCTCCACCCCGGTCACCTCCGTCAGCCTGGACTTCGCCGGTGTCAGCGGCAACCTGTACGCACCCGACAGCCGCCTCTTCATCTACAACGGCAGCACCTTGCTGGCCGAAGTGGGCGCCACGCTGCCCAGTTCCAGCGTCGCACAGCTGACGCTGAGCTATGCCGCCGCCAGCATCACGAGCGTGGCCGTGGCCATGGGCTCCTACGACGACTGGGTGGCCGTCGACAACCTGGTGTTTGCGCCCGTGCCCGAACCCGGCACCTACGGCCTGATGGCCCTGGGCCTGCTGGCCGTGGTGGGCGCTGCGCAGCGCCGCGGCAAGCGCTGAGACAGCGTCTCCGGCAGACACACAAACGCCGCCCTCGGGCGGCGTTGGTCATTGCGCAGCAGCGCTGCCGCGCTACACGCGCGCCAGTACAGGCCGCAAGGCCTGCCCCGTGTGCGAACCCGCCGCCACCACCGCTTCGGGCGGACCGGCCACCACCACGCGCCCACCCGCACCGCCGCCTTCGGGCCCGAGGTCGATGACCCAGTCGGCTTCCGCAATCACGTCCAGGTCGTGTTCGATCACCACCACGCTGTGGCCGCCGTCCACCAGACGGTGCAGCACCTGGATCAACCGCTCGACATCGGCCATGTGCAGGCCCACGGTCGGTTCGTCCAGCACGTACAGCGTGCGCGGCGGGCGCTGGCCTCGGCGCGTGACGTCGTCGCGCACCTTGCTGAGTTCGGTCACCAATTTGATGCGCTGCGCCTCGCCGCCGCTGAGCGTGGGTGACGGCTGGCCCAGCGTCAGGTAACCCAGGCCCACGTCCTTCAGCAACTGCAGCGGGTGGCCGATGTTGGGCATGCTGGCGAAGAAGTCGACGGCTTCGTCCACCTCCATGCGCAACACGTCGCCGATGCTCTTGCCGCGCCAGGTGACGGCCAGCGTCTCGGCGTTGAAGCGTGCGCCGTGGCACACATCACACGGCACCTTCACATCGGGCAGGAAGCTCATCTCGATGGTCTTCATGCCCTGGCCTTCGCAGCCCGGGCAGCGGCCGTCGCCGGTGTTGAAGCTGAAGCGGTTGGCGGCATAACCGCGCGCCTTGGCTTCCAGCGTTTCGGTGAAGAGCTTGCGGATGCTGTCCCAGAAACCGATGTAGGTGGCGGGGCAGCTGCGGGGTGTCTTGCCGATGGGTGTCTGGTCCACTTCCAGCACACGGTCGATGGTTTCGAAGCCTTGCAGGCCGGTGCAGCCCACCAGCGACGGCCGGCGGCCCGCTGCCAGCGCGTCGCGCCCGGCCTTGGTGACCTTGTGCTGCACCAGCGCGGCCACGTTGGCCAGCAGCACGTCACGCGCCAGCGTGCTCTTGCCCGAGCCCGAGACACCCGTCACCACCACCAGGTGGCCCAGCGGCACACGCAGGTCCACGTGACGCAGGTTGTGCAGATGGGCGCCCTGCAGCGTCAGCGCCAGGCCTTCGGGGTCCACCGTGCGCCGCGCCTGCAGCGGGTGTTTCAGCGGATGGGCCAGCAGCCGGCCCGTGACCGACGCGCCGGCCTTCGACAGGTCGGCCACCGTGCCTTGTGCCACCAGCGTGCCACCGCGTTTGCCGGCGCCGGGGCCGATGTCGATCAGGTGTTCGGCGCGGCGGATCGTGTCTTCGTCGTGTTCCACCACCACCAGCGTGTTGCCCAGCGCGCTGAGCTTGGCCAGCGCACCCAGCAGGATGCCGTTGTCGCGTGGGTGCAGGCCGATGGTGGGCTCGTCCAGCACGTAACACACCCCCTGCAGATTGCTGCCCAACTGCGCCGCCAGGCGGATGCGCTGCGCTTCGCCGCCGCTGAGCGTGGGCGCGGCGCGGTCCAGCGTCAGGTAGCCCAGGCCCACG
Source organism: Rubrivivax sp. (assembly GCA_030653385.1). GTDB lineage: Bacteria > Pseudomonadota > Gammaproteobacteria > Burkholderiales > Burkholderiaceae_C > Rubrivivax. Next base: position 88,321 of record JAURZM010000033.1, read on the forward strand.
TCGGACAGGAATTCCAGCCGGCTGGCGATTTCGCTGACCACGTCGCGTGCGATGTCAGCGTCACGCCCGTGCAGGTGCAGCCCGGCGATCCAGGCGCGCGCTTCGTGCACCGACATGCGCGCCACCTGTTCGATGGCATGGTCTTCGAAGGTGACCTTGCGCGACGTGGCGTTCAGCCGCGCACCGCCGCAGTCGCTGCAGGGCTCGTCCACCAGGCCTTCGACCTCGGCCTCTTCCGACGGAAACGTCATCTCGCGGCCCTGCTTGTCATCGTCGCGGATGCTGTCGTCGTAGGCCTTGCGCTGTTCACGCGTCAGCCTCAGGCCCGTGCCCACACAAGCCGTGCACCAGCCGTGTTTGCTGTTGTAGCTGAACATGCGCGGGTCCAGCTCGGGGTAGCTGGTGCCGCACTCGGGGCAGGCGCGTTTGGTGCTGAAGACCTTCACCTGGCCGACACCGGCACCGGTGCCACCGAAGTCCATCGCCACGGCCAGCTGGTCCAGCGGGTGCAGCAGGTGCAGCACACCACGGCCCAGTTCCAGCGTCTTGCTCAGCAGCGCACGCAGTTCGGCTTCGTTGGCCGGGTTGATGACGATGTCGCCCACCGGCAGTTCCAGCGTGTGTTCCTTGAAGCGGTCGATGCGCGGGAAGGGCAAGGTGGGCAGGAATTCGCCGTCGACACGCAGGTGGGTGTGGCCACGGGCCTTGGCCCACTTGGCCAGGTCGGTGTAGACACCCTTGCGGTTGACCACCAGCGGCGCCAGCAAACCCACGTGCTGACCGGCATGGTCACGCAGCAACTGCGCGGCGATGCTCTCGGCGCTCTGGGCTTTCACCGGCGCACCGTCGTGTTTGCAGTGCTGCAGGCCCAGCTTGACCCACAGCAGGCGCAGGAAGTGCCAGACCTCGGTGGTGGTGGCCACCGTGCTCTTGCGGCCGCCGCGCGACAGGCGCTGTTCGATGGCCACGGTGGGCGGAATGCCGTAGACCGCATCCACCTCGGGCCGCCCGGCCGGCTGCACGATGCTGCGCGCGTAAGCGTTCAGCGATTCCAGGTAACGCCGCTGCCCTTCGTTGAACAGGATGTCGAATGCCAGCGTGCTCTTGCCCGAGCCGCTGACGCCGGTGACGACGCTGAACTTGCCACGTGGGATGTCGACGCTCAGGCTCTTGAGGTTGTGTTCCTTGGCGTTGACGATGCGGATGTTGTTGTCGGCCTCGCGTGCAGCTTGCCTTCGGGCGCGCATCACACTCTGCAAGGGCCGACCTTCTTCGGCCAGCACGGCGCCCAGGCCCAGCGCCGATTCGTATTCACGCAGCGCCAAGCCGGTGTGCGAGGTGCCGTGTGCCTTCACGTCGTCCGGCGTGCCGATGCACACCACGTGGCCACCGCCCTCGCCACCTTCGGGCCCCAGGTCGATGATCCAGTCGCTGGCGCGGATGACATCCAGGTTGTGTTCGATGACCAGCAGCGAATGCCCGGCCGACTGCAGCTTGCGCAGCGCGCGCATCAGCTTGGCGATGTCGTCGAAATGCAGGCCGGTGGTTGGTTCGTCGAACAAAAACAGCGTGCCGTGTCTGGCTGCCGGTTGGCGCGGGCTGTTGGCGGCATCGGCCAGGAAACCTGCCAGCTTCAGCCTCTGCGCTTCGCCGCCTGACAGCGTCGGCACCGGCTGCCCCAGACGCACGTAGTCCAAACCCACGTCGATGATCGGCTGCAGCCGTGCCACCACCTCGCGGTCGTTCTGGAACCAGTGCGCGGCTTCGGCCACCGTCAGGTCCAGCACGTCGGCAATGCTCAGCCGCATCGGCCCGCGCACCACCTTCACGTCCAGGATCTGCGGCCGGTAGCGGCGGCCATCGCAGTCGGGGCAACGCAAGTAGACGTCGCTCAGGAACTGCATCTCGACATGTTCGAAACCGCTGCCGCCGCAGGTGGGGCAGCGGCCGTCGCCAGCGTTGAAGCTGAAGGTGCCGGCGCTGTAACTGCGCTCGCGCGCCAGCGGCGCTTCGGCGAAGATCTTGCGCAGTTCGTCGAAGGCGCCGACGTAGCTGGCCGGGTTGCTGCGCGCAGTCTTGCCGATGGGGCTCTGGTCGACGAACACGGCGTCGCTCAGCAGCTCGGCACCCAGCAGGCGATCGAAGGCCCCTGGTGTTTCGGTGGCCTTGCCGAAGTGACGCGCCAGCGCCGGGTACAGCACGTCCTGGATCAGCGTGCTCTTGCCCGAACCGCTGACACCGGTCACGCACACCAGCCGCTGCAGCGGCAGTTCGACGGTGACGTTCTGCAGGTTGTGGTCGCGTGCACCTTCCAGAATCAGGCGCGGCGTGTTGGCCTCGACTGGCTTGCGAAAACCCAGGCCCACGGTTTTGCGTGCGCCCAGGTACGCACCGGTCAGCGTGTTGGCGCTGCGTGCTTCGTGTGGCGTGCCGTCGAAGACGATCTGGCCGCCACGTTCACCCGGGCCCGGGCCCATGTCGATCAGGCGGTCGGCGGCCAGCATCACCGCCGGGTCGTGCTCCACCACCACCAGCGTGTTGCCGGCGTCGCGCAGCCGGTGCATGGCCTGCACGATGCGGTTCATGTCGCGTGGATGCAGGCCGATGCTGGGTTCGTCCAGCACGAACATGGTGTTGACGAGGCTGGTGCCCAGCGCGGTCGTCAGGTTGATGCGCTGCACCTCGCCGCCACTGAGCGTGCGGCTCTGGCGGTCCAGCGTCAGGTACTGCAGGCCCACGTCGCACAGGTATTTCAGGCGCGTGCGCACTTCGTCGAGCAGCAGCTTGAGTGCGTCGTCGAGCATCGTGGACGGCAGGCTCAGCTGGTCGAAGAACCGGCGCAGGCGCTCGATGCTGAGCTGCATCAGGTCATGCAGACTCAGGCCATCCAGGGCTTCGAGTTGTTCGCGCGACCAGGCCGCGCCGACGGGCAGGTAACGCTTCTCCGGCGGCAGCACCGCATCGGCATCGGCCTTGCTGCCGATGCGCCACAACAGTGACTCCAGCTTCAGCCGTGCACCGCCACAAGCGCCGCACGGGGTGTAGCTGCGGTACTTCGACAAGAGCACACGGATGTGCATCTTGTAGGCCTTGCTTTCCAGGTAGCCGAAAAAGCGGCGCACGCCGTACCACTGCTTGTTCCAGTTGCCGGTCCAGTTGGGTGTGCCTTCGATGACCCAGTCGCGCTGCGCCTGCGTCAGCTGGCTCCACGGCGTGTCGCGCGGAATGCCAGCCTCGCCGGCGTAACGCAGCATGTCTTCGTGGCCGTCCTTCCAGGCCGGTGTCTGCATCGGCTTGATGGCGCCGTTGCGCAGCGTCTTGCGCAGGTCGGGAATGACCAGGCCCATGTCGACACCGATGACGCGCCCGAAGCCGCGGCAGGTGTCACAGGCGCCGTAGGCGCTGTTGAAGCTGAAGAGGGCCGGCTGCGGGTCCGCATACCGCAGGTCGCTTTCCGGGCAGTGCAGGCCGGTGCTGTATCTCCACACGCCCTGCTCGTCGCCCACGAACACCGTCAGGCGCCCGCTGCCGCGCTTCAGCGACAGCTCGATGGCTTCCAGCACCCGCACCTTTTCTGCACCGGCCAGGCGCAGGCGGTCGGCAACCACGTCCAGCACTTTCTTCGTGCCTTCGACACGTTCGCCCTGCACCCGTGTGAAACCGGCTGCCGACAACCACTGTTCCTGCTGTTCCGCGCTGGTGTCGGCCGGCAGTTCGGCAGGGAAGGTGAACACAAGCCGCGGGTCGCCGGCCGCGGCGGCACGCGCCAGCAGGTCGGCGTAGATGGTCTCGGGGGTGTCGTGGCGCACCGGCAGCGCGGTCTGTTTGTCGAACAGCTGCGCGGCGCGGGCAAACAGCAGCTTCAGGTGGTCGTTCAGCTCGGTCATCGTGCCCACCGTCGAGCGCGAAGTGCGCACCGGGTTGGTCTGGTCGATGGCAATCGCCGGTGGCACACCGTCCACCCGGTCCACGGCCGGCCGGTCCATGCGGTCCAGGAACTGGCGTGCGTAGGCGCTGAAGGTCTCGACGTAACGCCGCTGGCCTTCGGCGTAGAGCGTGTCGAAGACCAGGCTGCTCTTGCCACTGCCGCTGGGGCCGGTGACCACCGTCATCTCGCCGGTGTGGATGTCCAGGTCCAGGTTCTTCAAGTTGTGCTGACGCGCACCGCGAATTCGGATCACACCGGACGACATGAAGACCTTTGAGGCTTGAAGGCGGGGGATTCTAGGCATCGCGGGGCCGCCAGGGGCCCGCACGGGCATGGCCGTGAAACTGTGCCTTCAATCGGCTGTTTTCCCGGGCCTTCAGGGTGCGGGCTGGCGCCACACTCTGGGTCTGCTCGTCCCCGGGAGAAGCCCCCCATGACCCTTCACACTCTGCTGCGCGCGGCGCTGGGCGCCTGCCTGCTGGCCGCCAGCGTGGCCAGCCAGGCCCAGATCCTGATCGGCCAGACCGCCGGTTTCAGCGGCCCGGTGGCGGCCGGCGTGAAAGAAACCACCGCCGGGGCTCAGCTCTACCTCGACGCGATCAATGCCGAAGGCGGCATCGGCGGTCAGCGCATCGAGCTGGTGTCGCTGGACGACAAGTTCGACCCCAAGCTGGCTGGGGAAAACGCCCGCACGCTGATCGTCGAGCGCCAGGTGCTGTCGATGTTCCTGACCCGCGGCACGCCCCACACCCAGGCCATCATGCCGCTGCTCACGCAGTACGGCGTGCCGCTGGTGGGCCCTTCCACGGGCGCGATGGTGCTGCACGACCCGGTGCACCCCTGGCTCTTCAATGTGCGCGCCACCTACCAGCGTGAAGCCGAACGGGCGGTAGCCCACCTGGCGCTGATCGGCGTCACGCGCATCGGCGTGATCCACGTCGACGACAGCTTCGGCGCCGACCTGCTGACCGGCGCACGCCGCGGCTTCGCGGCGGCCAAGCTGGAACCGGCCTTCGTGGCCACCTTCGACCGCGCCAAGCCCGACTTCAGCACCGTGCTGCCCGCCGCCGTGCGCGCCAATCCGCAGGCGCTGCTGTTCATCGGCAGCGGCAATGTGGTGGCCGAGGGCGTGGCCGCGCTGCGTGTGCGCGGCGTCACGGCCCAGGTGGTCACCTTCTCGAACAATGCGTCCGGCGGTTTCATCAAGTCGCTGGGCGCCAACGCTCAGGGGGTCATCGTGGCGCAGGTGTTTCCTTCGGAGCGTTCGATGTCCACCGGCTTCGTGAAAGAGGCGGCTGCATTGGCCGCGGCCAAGGGCGACTTTGCGCTGAGCCCGGCCGTGCTGGAGGGGTTTGCCGCGGCCAAGGTGCTGGTGGCCGGCTTGCGCCGTGCCGGCAACCCGGTCACCCGTGAAGGTCTGCAGCGGGCCTTGAACGGACTGAGCCGCTTCGACCTGGGCGGCATCGAGGTGGGTTATTCGCCCCGCGACCACACCGGGCTGGACTTCGTGGATCTGTCGATCATCGGAGCCAACGGCCGGTTCATGCGGTGACCGGGCTTCAGGCCCCGAGCAGAAACCTTTCGACCAGCGCAAACTGATCGGGTCTGTTCAGCGCTGGCGCGTGGCCACAGCCGGCGATGGTGGCCACCACGGCACGCGGGCCGCGCACGCGCATCGCTTCGGCGGTGTCGGCCAGCAGCAGGTCCGAGCTTTCTCCGCGCAGGCACAGCACCGGCAGGTTCAGCGAGTCCCAGGCGTCCCACTGTTCGTAGTCACGCGGGTGGTGCACAAACTGCTGCACCATGGCCGGGTCGTAGTGCGGTGTCACGCGGCCGTCGGGCAGGCGGCGGCACGAGGTTTCGGTGAGCAGGCGCCACTGTTCGTCGCTGAGCCAGCCGTAGGGCTTGTAGATGGTGCGGAAATACTGCTCCAGTTCACCCACCGTGGCAAAGGCCGCCGGGTGGCCGGCGTAGGACAGGATGCGGTCGATGGCCGCCTGCGGCAGCGTCGGCCCGATGTCGTTGATCACCAGCCGCTGGATGCGGCCACGCAGGCTGCCGGCCGCCGCACGCAGGCCGATGGCACCGCCCATCGAGGTGCCCAGCCAATGCATCTGCGTGATGCCCAGTTGGTCCACCAGCGACAGCGCCAGTTTTTCGTAGAAGGCCAGCTGGTACTCGGCCGCCGGGTCGGGGCTCCATTGGCTGAGTCCGCGGCCGATGGTGTCGGGGCAGACCACACGAAAGCGTGGCGCCAGGTGAAGCGCGATGGCGTCCATGTCGCGACCGGTGCGGGCCAGCCCATGCCAGGCCAGGACCACGGGGGCTTGTTCATGGCCCCAGTCGGTGACGTGCAGTTCGCGGCCTTCACAGACCACGTAGCGTGAACGCGGTGTCATGGCCGGACCGCTTCCTTGTCCCTGGCTTTGGCCTTGACCGGCATCTTGAGCGCCAGTGCTCGCAGGCGGCCCACGATGCCGGTGGGGAAGTGATACACCGACAGCACAAACAGCACACCCAGCCACAGCAGCCAGCGGTCGGGCGTGACGACCTGCGACAACACCGGCACACCGGCAAAGGCCTCGGCGCCCAGCTTCAACAGGTCTTGCAGGTAGTTCTGCGCCAGCACGAAGAGCGCCGAGCCCACCACCGCGCCGTAGATGGTGCCCATGCCACCGATGACGACGATGAGCAGGATGTCCAGCATGATCTCGAAGGACAGCGTGGTGTCCGGCCCCACGTAACGCAGCCACAGCGCCAGCAGCGAACCGGCCACGGTGGCGAACAGCGCCGACAGCACATTGCTCCAGGTGCGGTAGACGACGGTGCGAAAGCCGATGGCCTCGGCCCGGAAGTCGTTTTCGCGGATCGCCTGCAGCACACGTCCGAAAGGCGAGTTGACGATGCGCAGCAGCGCCAGCACCAGCAGCAGCACGACGAAAAAGATCAGGTAGTAGACAAAGATCTTGCCGTCGATGGTCACGCCCAGGAAAGGCGCTTCGAAAGGCTCGAAGGCCGGGCTCAGCCAGTGCGGGTTCTTGAAGCTCAGGCCGTCTTCTCCGCCGGTGAAGTCCGACAGCTGCGAGGCCAGCGTCTGGAAGGCGCTGGCCACGGCCAGCGTGATCATGGCGTAGAAAATCGCCTTCACGCGCAGGCTGAACAGGCCGATCACCAGCGACAAGAGCAGCGACACCAGCAGCGCGGCCGCCATGCCCACCAGCACGGCCGCAAACCCCGGCTCCATGCGCGAGCTGGCAATGGCCACGCCGTAAGCGCCGATGCCGAAGAACATGGTGTGCGCAAAGCTGACGATGCCGGTGTAACCCAGCAGCAAATCGAAGCTCGCCACGAGCAGGATGAACACCAGCGCCTTGGCCGCCACCGACAGCGCCTTCACGCCCGGAAAGGCAAAGGGCGCGACGGCCAGCGCCACCAGCACGATCAAGAGCGCCAGCGCCAGCCAGCGGCTGCGCGGGCGGTCGTGAGACAGGATGCGGTCGAGCAACATGGTCAGCGGTTGGTGACGGGATAGAGGCCCTGCGGCCGCCAGAGCAGGATCGCCACCATCAAGCCGATGTTGGAAAACAGCGCCACCTTCGGTGCCAAAAAGCCGGTGTAGTTGGCCAGCAGGCCCACCAGCAGCGCACCGATGAAACAACCCAGCGTGCTGCCCAGGCCGCCGATGATGATGACGATGAAGATCAGCACGTTGACCTGCGCGCCCATCTGCGGCGTCACCGACTGCTGGTACAGGCCCCACATCACGCCGCCCAGGCCGGCCAGCGCAGAGCCGGCGGCAAACACGCCCACGAAGAGGCGCTTGATGCGGTAGCCCAGGCTCTCGACCATCTCGCGGTCTTGCACACCGGCGCGGATGAGCAGGCCGACCTTGGTGCGCGACAGTGTCCACACCAGCAGCGCAAACACCGCCAGGCCCACAAGCGATGCGACGATGCGGTACTTCTCGATCGCCGCGTCGCCGAACAGGAAGGCCCCGCGCAACGGTTCGGGCAGCGGCAGCGCAATCTGCAGCGGACCCCAGATGACCTTGATGATCTCTTCACCGACGATCATGCCGCCCATCGTGATGAGGATCTGCTTCAGGTGCAGGCCGTAGACCGGCCGCACGATCACACGTTCGAAGGCCAGGCCCACGCCACCGGCCACCGCCATCGCCACCAGCATGGCGCAGAAGATGGCCAGCAGCGCCTGCAGCGCGCCCTGGTCGGCAAACACCGCCATGCCACCCATCACCGTGGTGGCCATGAAGGCGCCCAGCGCAATGAACACGCCGTGGCCGAAGTTCAGCACGTCCATCAGGCCGAACACCAGCGTCAGTCCCGAGGCGATGACGAAGATGATGAGCCCCATCGCCAGGCCGGCGACGGTGAGCGTGATCCAGCTGCTGGTGCTGCCGATGGCCGGGATGGCGGCCAGCATCAGGCCCACCAGCAGCAGCACCGGTTTCCAGTCGAAGCTGGCTTTGGGAATGGCCTGCGGCGTGGCCGCGGCCGGCGCGGTGGTGGTGTTCATTGATGTGTCCCCAGCGACAAGCCCAGCAGCTTCTGTTGCAGGAAGCTGTCGCGCGCCAGCTCGGCCATCTCGCCGGTGTGCACGACACGTCCGTCGTCCATCACCGCCACCCGGTCGCCCAGGGCCTTGGCCATCATGAAGTTCTGCTCCACCAGCAAGATCGTGGTCTGCTGCTCTTTCAGTTCACGGAAGGCGCTGATCAGGTTCTGGATGATCGACGGCGCCAGGCCCTTGCTGGGCTCGTCGATCAGGATCAGCGCACGCGGCTCGCAGATGGCACGCGCCACCGCCAGCATCTGCTTCTGCCCGCCGCTCAACTTGCCGGCCGGGTAGAGCCAGAACTTCTGCAGCGCGGGAAACAGGCCGAAGATCCACGCCAGCCGCGCCTTGTCCAGTTCGCCTTCGTGGCGTGCGCTGCGGGCGGCCAGCACCATGTTTTCCTTCACCGTCAGGTCGGTGAAGATGCCCATGCTTTCGGGCACGTAGGCGATGCCGGCGCTGGCGATGTCGGGGGTCGGCAAGCCGTTGAGCGGCTGGCCGCGGAAGGTGATCTCGCCCAGCGAGGCCTGCCACAGGCCCATGATCGTGCGCAGCGTGGTCGTCTTGCCCGCGCCATTGCGGCCCAGCAGCATCGTCACCTGACCCTGCGGCACCGCGAAGTCCACGCCGTGCAGGATGTGGTACGCGCCGATGTGCGTGTGCACGCCCTTGAGTTCCAGCAAAGTGTTCATGCCGCTTCTTCTTCCGGCGCCATGCCCAGGTAGGCCTGCTGCACCACCGGCGAAGCGATCACCGCGGCCGGTTCGCCGTCGGCGACCAGCTGGCCGTTGTGCAGCACCACGATGCGGTCGGACAGTTCGCGCACCACGTCCATCTTGTGTTCGACCAGCAGGATCACGATGTCCTTGCGGCGCTTCAACTGGCGGATGAGTTCCAGCACCACCGGCACTTCGTCCACGCTCATGCCGGCGGTGGGTTCGTCGAACATGTAGACCTTCGGGTCCAACGCCATCAAGAGCGCCACTTCCAGCTTGCGCTGGTCGCCGTGCGGCAGGCTGCTGGCCGGCAGCTGGGCCTTGTCGGCCAGGTTCACCTGCTCCAGCACCTGCGTGGCTTCGGTGATCCAGGCCTTGTGGTCGGACCACACCCGCCACAGGTCCAGCGCAGCCCAGACACCGCCGCTGCGGCCCACATCGCGCGCCTGCACCGCCAGGCGGACGTTTTCGTGCACGCTGAGGTTGGGGAAGAGCTGTGTCAGCTGGAAGGCGCGTCCCAGGCCGCGCCGCGAACGCAGAGCCGCGGGCAAGGTGGTGATGTTTTCGCCACCCAGCGTGACCGTGCCTTCGCTGGCCGGCAGCTGGCCCGAGATGAGGTTGAAATAGGTGGTCTTGCCCGCGCCGTTGGGGCCGACGATGGACGTCAGCGTGCCGGCTTCGAATCGGCACGAGACATGGTCGACGGCCACATGGCCGCCAAACCGGATCGTCAGGTCTTTGGTTTCAAGCAAAGGAAGCACCTGGCCATGAGTTGCCATCAAGCGGACGCCACGGAACCGGCTCTGCCGGGCCGCTGGCGTCGCCCCCTGGGGGGGTGCGGCGAAGCCGCTCCCGGGGGGGGATTACCGCTTGTTGCGGATGGGGATGTTCAACTCAGCCGCCGGAATCACCCGCACCAGCTCAGGCACGCCCCAGGCAAAGGCCGGGTCGTTTTTGATGCGGAAATGGAACATGTCCTGCATCGCCTGGTGGTCTTCCTTGCGGAAGGTCATCTTGCCCTTGGGCGTTTCGAAGCTCATGCCTTCCATGGCGGTGATGAGCTTGTTGGTGTCGGTGTCGCCCTTGGTCTTTTTCAGGGCTTCGACCACCGCGATGGCCGCGCTCATGCCACCCGCGGTGAAGAAGTCGGGCGGTGCCTTGTAGCGGCTGTAGTGGTTGGCCACGAGCCAGCTGTTGACGGCGTTCTTGGGGATGCCGAAGTAGTAGTACAGCGCACCTTCCATGCCCTCGAACTGCTTGTAGGCCACCATCGCCGGCAGGATGTTGCCGCCGGTGGCCAGCTTGATGCCGTAGCGCTTGTCCAGTTCCAGATCGGCGATCTTCGAAAACGGCGTCGGCGCGCCCGACCAGCCCACCGAGATGTACTTCTTGCCCGGCTGGTCCTTCAGCTTGTCGATGATGCGCTGCAGGCCGGCGGTGAAGTCGGTCGTGCCCACGGGCAGGTATTCCTCGTGCACGATCTTGGCGTTTTTCATGAACTCCTTGGCCGCCTTCACGCCGTCACGCCCGAAGGCATTGTCGTTGGCCAGCGTGGCCACCACGTTGCCCGGCAGGTCCAGCGCGGCAGCATTGGCGGCGGCGTCTTGCGAGGAGTTGCGGCCGGTGCGGAAGATGTACTTGTTCCACTTGTCGCCGGTGATGCTGTCGGCCACGGCAGGCTCCACCAGCAGGATCTTCTTGTATTCCTCGGCCACCGGCAGCATGGCCAGGCCCACCGGGCTGGCCGTCGGGCCCACCGCGATGTCGACCTTGTCGTCGGCATACGCTGCGGCCAGCGCCGCCTTGCCCACGTCGGGCTTGCCCTGGTCGTCTTTTTCGATCACCACCAGCTTGCGGCCGGCCACCGTCATGGTGCCGCCCGTGGCGTACTCCAGGCCCATGTTGAAGCCGACGATGGTCTGCTTGGCATAGGCTTCCAGAGGGCCGGTCTTGCTGGCGATGATGGCGATCTTGACGTCCTTGCCTTGGGCAAAGGCGGCAGGCATGGCCAGGCAGGCGGCCAGGGCCAGCGCGGTGGGGATCAGGTGGCGACGGTTCATTCAGGTCTCCGATCTTGTGGATGGCGCTTTATCGCAATCGCCGTGCCAAGCGCACCAGTTAAGTGCAAACCCTGAATTTTGCTCTAAACGGCCCGTGGAATGTCTGTTTACCAGACGTATTGCGGTTGTGGTGTTCGAATCTCAGACACTTGGTGTGTCTGAAAAACCATCATCCAAGGTGGGCCAGCGTGCCAGCCGGTCATACAACGCCGCCCGTGACATGCCCAGTTGCTGCGCCGCGCGCACGCGGTTGCCGCCCGTGGCGCGCAGCGCGGCGGCGATGGCAGCACGTTCGACCTCGGCCACCTGCTCGCTCAACAGGCGCGGTGCCGGGGCAGCCGGCACGGTGGCGGGTGCAGCCCGTGCCGTTTGTGGCGCGGCATCACCAGCCAAGGCCACCGCCATGGCGGCGCCGAAGTGTCGCGGCTCCAGCACCAGGTCGTCGGTCATCAGTGCCGCCTGCTCCAGCGTGTTGCGCAACTCGCGGATGTTGCCCGGCCAGGCCTGCAGCGCCAGCAGCGACAGGGCCTCGGGCGACACGCTGCGGGCCGGCAGCCCGCTGCGCCGGGCGATGTCTTCGCTGAGCGCCTCGACCAGCGCTTCCAGGTCGGGCAGCCTCTCGCGCAACGGTGGCAGCCGGATCGGCAAGACGTTCAGGCGGTAGAACAGGTCGGCGCGGAAGGTGCCCTGCGTCACCATCACCGCCAGGTCGCGGCTGGTGGCGGCCACGATGCGCACATCGACCCGTTCGACGCGGTTGCTGCCCAGCGGCTCGATCTCTTGCTCCTGCAGCGCGCGCAGCAGCTTGCTCTGCAGCGCCAGCGGCATGTCGCCGATTTCGTCCAGGAACAGCGTGCCGCCATCGGCCAGCTTGAACTTGCCCTCGCGGCCCTTGCGGTCGGCGCCGGTGTAGGCGCCGGGTGCAACGCCGAAAAACTCGGCCTCCAGCAAGGTGTCGGGCACGGCCGCGATGTTCACGCCCACAAAGGGTTTGGCCGCACGCCGGCTGGCGCGGTGGATGCCGTGCGCCAGCAGTTCCTTGCCGGTGCCGGTTTCGCCCAGCAGCAGCGCGGTGCTTTCGGTCTGCGCCACCCGCCGCGCCTGGCGCTTGACCTCCATTGCCGCCGGGCTGGTGCCGATGAAGCTGGCGATGCTGTGCCGCGGCCGGCGCTGTTCGGCCATCTGCTGCGCCAGCTGGCGGCGTGTGCTGTCCAACTCGTCCTGCAGGCGGCCGAACTTGCTGATCAGCGGCTGCATCGTGGTTTCCGGGTGGTCCAGCAACACGAAACCCACGGCACCGATGACCACACCCTGGTCGTTGCGCAGCGGCAGCCGCGTGACCAGGAAGGTGCCGGCCTGGTTGGACAGCAGGTCCACCAGGATGGCCTGCCCGCTGTCCACCACCTGGCCCATCATCGTGTTGGGCACCACCTCTTCGACCCGGCGGCCCACGAAGTCACCTTCGGCATGGCCCAGCGCGGGCAGGAAACGGCGGTAACCGTCGTCGATCCAGACGATGCGGTGGTTCGCGTCCACCACCAGCGTGCCCATCGCCGTGCGCGCGAAGGTGTCGAACATGCTCTGCGCGGCCAGCGACAGCACGCGGGCGGCGTCGAGTGTCAGGGGCGGGTGGGTGTCGGGCATGGCGGGTGCGGCAATGTAGCGCGGCCGCCCACTTGACCAACCCCTTGTCCGGGCGCCTTGCACAGGCCCCTGCTCTGGAATCGCTCAGGGTCTGCCCCCGTTTGTGATTCTGTAATTACAGCGTTACGATGCCTCTCATGGTCGAACCCACCCCCCTGCGCGGCACCTCCATGCACGACGCCGTGGCCACGCGGCTGCGTGGCATGGTCTTCGACCGGGAACTGGCCCCCGGCGAGTTCATCGACGAAAAACAGCTGGCGCAAGCCTGGGCCGTGAGCCGCACACCGCTGCGCGAAGCGCTGAAGGTGTTGGCCGCCGAAGGCCTGGTGGAACTGGTGCCGCACCGCGGCTGCCGGGTCATCGAACTGAGCGAAGAAGACGCCGATGCGCTGTTCCCGGTGATGGCGCTGCTGGAAGGCCGTTGCGCCTTCGAAGCCGCCAGCAAGGCCAGCGACGAAGACCTGCACCAGCTGAAGCGCCTGCACGAAGAACTGGAGCGCCATGCCGCCGCGCAGGACATCGACGGTTACTACCGTGCCAACCACGGTTTCCATTCCTTCGTGCAGCAGCTGGCGGCCAACCGCTGGCTCGACCGCGTCACCAGCGACCTGCGCCGTTTCATGCGCCTGATGCGCGGGCGCCAGCTGGCGCTGCCAGGTCGCATCGACGCGTCGATCAACGAACACCGGGTGATCATCGACGCCTTCGTGCAGCGCGACGCACCGCGTGCTGAACGTGCGATGCACGACCACCTGATGGCGCAGCTGGCGGCGCTGAAGAAGCTGCGACGCGCGGAACTTCGTGCACCCGCCCGCCGGGCCGCCGGCATGGCGAAACCCACCCCACCTGCCAAGTCCAAACGTGCCACCCGGGAGCCCCGCCATGCTCGATGAAATCCGCCACGCCGCCGCGCGCCAGCGCACCGCACGTGCCGTGCGCCGCATGAAGGCCGACTGCAAACGCCTGCTGGGCGAAAAAGGCGAGCTCGGTGGCATGGCCACCGCCACCGACCTGATCGAACGCCTGGACAGCCTGGCCGACGAAGAACTGGAAGAGTTTTTCGACTTCCTGGCGCAAGACCTCAGCCCCGACCCGCAAAGTGTGTTGAAGCTCGCGCAGGCCTATGCCGAGCAACCCGACGCGGCTTCGCTGCTGGCGCTGACACAAGCGGCAGAACCGGCTCGGCAGGAACTCTTCCGGCGCCTGAACCGCATGCCCGGCGGCACCGAGGCCGTGCTGCGGCTGCGCCGCGCCTTGCTGAAGCGCCTGAAGGCCAGACCCGAGCTGCAGGTCATCGAGGCCGACCTGCTGCACCTGCTGACGAGCTGGTTCAACCCGGGTTTTCTGCAGAAAAAACGCGTCGATTGGAATTCACCGGCGCAGCTGCTGGAAAAGATCATCCACCACGAGGCCGTGCACGTGGTGGACGGCTGGGAAGACCTGCGCCGGCGCCTGCAGCCCGACCGCCGCTGCTTCGCGTTTTTCCACCCGCAGTTGCGTGACGAACCGCTGATCTTCGTGGAAGTGGCGCTGCTTCCCGAGATGCCGTCGTCGATTGCGCCGCTGATCGACAAGGCCAGCACGCCGCTGCCCGCCGACCGCTACCGCGTCGCGGCCTTCTACAGCATCAGCAACTGCGAGCCCGGCCTGCGCAGCGTGAGCCTGGGCAACTTCCTGATCAAGACCGTGGCGCTGCAGCTGCAGCGCGAACTGCCGCGGCTGCGCACCTTCTGCACGCTGTCGCCGATTCCGGGTTTTGCCAGCTGGCTCCTGTCCGAACCCGACCTGAGCCTGCTGCCCAGCACCCGCAAGTCGGCGCTGGCCGAACTGGAAGCCGCGCGTGAACGCTTGCGCAAGCTGTGCAAGGGCGACCTGAGCGCACTGCAGGGCCCGGCCGTGCACGAACACATGGCCAAGGAAGACGTGGCCGCACTGGAACTGCTGTGCAGCGCCTACCTCTTGGGGCTTTCACCGACACCCGCGGGCGACCCGGTGGCCCGTTTTCACCTGGACAATGGTGCCAGGCTGGAAAGGCTGAACCCTCGCGGCGACATGTCCGGCAAGGGCTTGCGCCAGTCCTTCGGCATGATGGTCAACTACCTCTACGACCTGAGCAAGGTCGAAGCCAGCCACGCCAAGTTCCGCCAGGGCGAAGTGGCACGTTCACGTGCCGTCGGCAGCCCTTTGTAGACCGCAGGTTTCGCAAGCAGTTTTTGCAGGCAGTTTTTGCAAGCGGGTTTCGACCCCGGACCCATCACCCAGAAGGAGACACCCCATGAACCCCATCAACCGACGCCAGGCCCTGCTGGGCACCGCAGCCACCGCCGCCACGCTGGCCGCGCCCTGGGTGCAGGCCCAGGGCGCCTGGCCCAGCCGGCCGGTGACCATCGTCGTGCCCTTCCCGCCGGGCGGCGGCACCGACGCCTTTGCGCGGCCGCTGTTTGCGCTGATGACCAAAAACGTCGGCCGCCAGTTCATCATCGACAACAAGGGCGGCGCCGGTGGCACGCTGGGCGCCGGCATCGCGGCCAAGGCCGCCCCCGACGGCTACACCTACTTCATGGGCGCGGTGCACCACACCATCGCGCCCAGCATGTACCCGAAGCTGGACTACAACATCGAAACCGACTTCGTGCCCGTGGGCCTGGTGTCCAGCGTGCCGCAGGTCATCGTCGTCAACCCGGGCAAGGTGGCAGCCACCACGCTGCCGCAGTTGCTGGAACACCTGCGCCGGAACCCGGGCAGGTTGAACTACGGCTCGGCCGGCAACGGCACCAGCCACCACCTGGCCGGTGAACTGTTCAAGCTGCAGACCAAGACCTTCATCACGCACATTCCGTACCGCGGCGCCGGGCCGATGCTGCAAGACCTGATCGCCGGTCAGGTGGACATGGCCTTTGACGGCCTGGGCAGCAGCGCAGCCCACATCAAGGGTGGCCGCTTGCGCGCCATTGCGGTGGCCAGCGACAAACGGGCACCGGGCTTCCCCGACACGCCCACGTCCACCGACGGTGGTGTGCCCACCTACAAGGTGGCCACCTGGTACGGCATCTGGGCGCCCAAGGGTGCACCGCGCGAAGCCACGCAGGCCATGGCGGCCGAGATGCGCAAGGCGCTGAACAGCGACGAGCTCAAGACCATGTGGACCGGCCTGGGCACCGACACACCCAATCTGTGGGGCGACGACTTCGGCCGTTTCGTGGGCAGCGAGGTCAAGCGCTGGGCCGAAGTGGTCAAGAACTCCGGGGCGAAGTTGGACTGACCCCCGTAGCGCCTGCCGGCGCTCCCCCTTCCAGGGGGCGCCGCCAGCGGCCCGGCAGAGCCGGTTCCGCGGCGGCCACTTGATCAACACACCCACCACCCATGACAAACGGCAATCTGTTCACCGCCCTGCGTGCGGCCTTTCCGGCCGACCTGGACACCACCGCCATCGAAACGGCGGACACGGCCACGCCGCTGCACTACAGCTGGCGAGACCTGGAGCGGGGCACCGCGATGCTGGCCAACCTGATCGATTCGCTCGATCTGCCGGCTTCGTCGCGCGTGGCGGTGCAGGTGGAAAAAAGTGTCGAAGCGCTGATGCTCTACCTGGCCGTGCTGCGCGCAGGCCATGTTTTCCTGCCGCTGAACACCGCCTACCAGGCGGCCGAGATCGAGTACTTCATCGGCAACGCCGAACCGGCGCTGGTGGTGTGCAGTGGCAAGAACTTCGGCTGGGTCAGCAAGATCGCCTTCCTGGCCGGCACGAAAAACGTTTTCACGCTGAACGATGACCGCACGGGCACGTTGCTGGAACGCGCGGCCTTCTTTGGCGACACGCACACGCCGGCACAGTGCGACAAGGACGACCTGGCCGCCATCCTGTACACCAGCGGCACCACGGGGCGCAGCAAGGGCGCGATGCTCACACACGGCAACCTGCTGTCCAACGCACGGGTGCTGAAGGACGTGTGGGCGTGGCAGGAGGGCGACGTGCTGATCCACGCGCTGCCCATCTTCCACGTGCACGGCCTCTTCGTGGCCAGCCACGGCGCGCTGATCAACGGCAGCAAGATGATCTGGTTCAGCCGCTTCGACCCGCGCGCGGCTACCGCACGCATGGACGAAGCCACGGTTTTCATGGGCGTGCCCACGCTGTACGTGCGGCTGCTGGGCGAACCCAGCTTCAACAAGGCCGCGTGCAGACACATGCGGCTGTTTGTCAGCGGCTCGGCACCGCTCTTGATCGAAACCTTCAACGCATTCCGCGCACGCAGCGGCCACACCATTCTTGAACGTTATGGCATGAGCGAAACGGTGATGCTGACGTCCAACCCCTACCGCCCCGAAACTGCGCGCAAAGGTGGCACCGTGGGCCTGCCGCTGCCGGGTGTGGGCCTGCGGGTGCACAGCGACAAGGGTGTGCCGCTGCCGGCGGGCGAGATCGGCCAGATCGAGGTCAAGGGCCCGAACGTGTTCAAGGGCTACTGGCGCATGCCGGAGAAAACCGCCGACGAATTCACCACCGACCTGTGGTTCAAGACCGGCGACGTGGGCAAGATCGACAACGACGGTGTCGTTACCATCGTCGGCCGCAGCAAGGACCTGATCATCAGTGGCGGCTACAACGTCTACCCCGCCGAGATCGAAGGTTTCATCAACGACATGCCTGGCGTGGCCGAAAGTGCCGTTATCGGTGTGCCGCACCCCGACTTCGGCGAAGCCGTGGTCGCCGTGGTGGTGCCCAAGCCGGATGCTGCCATCAGCGGCGCCGACATCGCAGCCGCACTGAAGAGCCAGATCGCCAACTTCAAGGTGCCCAAGCTGGTGGACGTGGTGCCCGACCTGCCGCGCAACGCCATGGGCAAGGTGCAGAAGAACCTGCTGCGCGACAAGCACAAAAACCTGTTCACGAAGTGACGGCAGCCGCTGCCTGAACCGGGACGCGCTTGAACGCAGCCGCAGCACCCGACACCTGCCCACGCTGCGGCAGTGGCTTCTCTTGCGGCGCGGCCGGTCCCGCGCCTTGCGCCTGCACCACGCTGACACTCAGCGCGGTGCTGCAGGCGCAACTGCAAGTCCGCTACAGCGGCTGCCTGTGCCTGAACTGCCTGCGTGAACTGGCCGCCGCACAAACCAGCGACACGAACGCCGCTGCGGCGCCCCGGGAGTCCGCATGAAACTGCTGATCATCGGCGGCACCCGCTTCCTGGGCCGCCACATCGCCGAACAGGCTCTGCAGCGGGGCCATCGGCTGACGCTGCTGCACCGCGGGCGCAGCGGGCCGGGCCTCTTTCCGCAGGCCGATCACCGCCTTGCCGACCGCGACGGCGACCTGGCGGCATTGGCGCAGGGCGAATGGGACGCTGCCATCGACACCAGCGCCTACGTGCCGCGCCAGGTGCGCGCACTGGCTGCGGCGCTGGGTTCACGGGTGGCGCACTACCAGCTGGTGTCCAGCATCAGTGTCTATGCCAGTTTCGACCGGGCCGGCACCGACGAAAACGGCGCCACGGCGGTGCTGCCCGACCCTTCAGTGGAAACCGTCACCGGCGAAACCTACGGCGGCTTGAAAGCCCTGTGCGAACAGGCCGCGATGTGGGCCTTTGCCGGCCGCTGCCTGGTCAACCGCCCGGGCTTGCTGGTGGGCCCGCACGACCCCACCGGCCGCTTCACCTGGTGGGTGCAGCGGTTGCAGCGTGGCGGCACGGTGCTGGCGCCCGGCAGGCCAGACACACCGGTGCAGTTCATCGACGCACGCGATGCCGCAGCCTGGATGCTGCTGCAGGCCGAGCAGCACACCACCGGCACCTTCAACCTCACCGGCCCGGCCCAGGCCCTGACCATGGGTCACTTCCTGGAGACTGGCCGGCAGACCCTGAACCCGGCGGCCACCTTGCAGTGGGTGGACGAACAGTTCCTGCTGGACCAGGGCGTGGCACCGTGGAGCGACCTGCCCGTCTGGCTGCCCACGGCCCAGGCGAACTTGCACACCGTGAACATTGCACGTGCGCTGGCCACCGGGCTGCAGTGCCGTCCGTTGCAGGACACATTGCGGGACACCGCCGACTGGGCCGACCAGCAGGCCTCGGCCAGCCCCAGGGGGCCGGACACAAACGGCCCTGCGCGGCCCGCCGTGGGCCTTGCGCCAGAGCGCGAAGCCACCTTGCTGGCCACGGCCCCGCAGGGCTGATCCCCGCCCGCGGACAGGCGCCCGCGCGGCGCTGGCGGAAACCGTTCATCCGCAGCAAAGGCAACTCGGCGCCGGCTTGCCGCGCTTCATCGCATGGCCGTGGCGCCGCGGTTGGGGCTTGCCTACATTCCACTCCATCGACAGACCGCAGCCCGCCACCAGGAGCCTCACATGAACACCATCCGCACCAACATCGACACCTTCAGCAACACCCGCCAACGCACCGGCGCAGCCGCCTTGGCACTGAGCCTGACGCTGGGCATGCTGTTCAGCGTCAACCTGCTGGCCACGCAGCCTGCAGCCGACGTGAACATGGCCGCCACTGCCGCCTCTGGCGCGCAGGTGGTGAGCCGCACACCACGCGCCCCGCAGGGCTGATGGCCGTTCCACGCGGGCGGCTTTCCGGATGCACGGCCCCGCTTCGGCGGGGCTTTGTTTTTTTGGCGCCAAGCCAGCCACCACAGGAAAGCCCCACCGATCAGCACCAGCGGCACCCGGGGGCAAGACTCCAATGTCTTGATACAAATATACTTCGCCCCTGCCCGGTGCCTGGCTGCACCGCAGGGCAGTGCCGCAGCAGCCGCTGCCCAAGGCCTTGGAGGACACCCGATGGACAACCCCGATCAATCGCTTGTGCAGCGCATGCGCAACTGGTGGAACCGCTGGCTCGACCAGCCCGCGCGACCCTTGCGCCGGCCGCCGGTCGAGACCCGTGCGGCCAGCACCGAGCCAGCCACGGCCGAGCCCCTGCCGCTGACCCGCAGCTGCACCGTGGTCATTCCCGCGCTGAACGAAGCCAAGCGCATCGCCGAGGTGGTGCGCTTTGCCTTGGCCGACCCCGCCACGGCCGAGGTGCTGGTGGTCGACGACAGCTCCATCGACGACACCGTGCAACTGGCGCGCGAAGCCGGTGCACGTGTCATCACCAGCAGCATGCTGGGCAAGGGTACGAGCATGCGCGACGGCATGTTGGACGCCAGGAACGAGCTGCTGGTCTACCTGGACGGTGACCTGGCCGGGCTGCGCAACGGCATCATTTCCGACCTCGTGCGGCCTCTGGTGCAAGGCGAGGCCGACTTCGTGAAGGCCCGGTTCGGCCGCGGCGGCGGGCGTGTCACCGAGCTCACCGCCAAACCGATGCTGAAGGTGTTTTTCCCCGAGGTGGCGCACTTCGCGCAGCCGTTGGGCGGTGTCATCGCGGCACGGCGTGGCCTGCTGCAACCGCTGGCCTTCGAAGACGGTTACGGCGTCGACATCGGCCTGCTGCTGGACGCCCACCGCGCCGGCGCAAGGCTGGCCGAGGTGGACATCGGCTCGCTCGAACACGACAGCCAGCCGCTGCTGGACCTGACGGTGATGGCCAACGAAGTGTCGCGTGTGATCTACCAGCGGGCCCGTGCCAGCGGCCGTCTGCATGTCGAACAGATCATCGCGATGTACGAAACCCAGCGCCAGGCCACGGCTGAGCTCGACCACATCCTGACACGCCGCCGCGGCCGTCAGCGGGTGCTGCTGCTGGACATGGACGGCACCGTCAGCACCCAGCGTTTCGTGGTGCAGATTGCCGCCGCCAGCGGCCGCCAGGCCGAACTGATGCAGCTGCTGGACCAACCCAGCGACGACGACGCCACACGCAGCGAACGCATCGCGGCGCTGTTCCGCTTCGTGCACAAGCAGGACTTCGAAAAGGTGGCCCGCAGCATCACGCTGCGACCCGGTGTGATCGAGTTCGTCAACCGCATGCGGCGCGAAGGGTTCATGGTCGGCCTGCTCAGCGACAGCTATTTCGTGGCCGCCGACATCGTGCGCAAGCGCATCTTTGCCGACTTCGCGCTGGCCCACACGCTGCAGTTCGACAACGAGGTCTGCAACGGCACGGTGCGCATCAACCCGGCCTTCCTGCCGCTGAACGACAGTGATGGTCCACCGGTGTGCAAGAGCCATGTGCTGCGGCGCATGCGTGCCGACGGCCGGCAGCCGCCGATCCAGGAAAGCTGGGCTGTCGGCGACAACGTCAACGACCTGGGTCTGCTGCGCCTGGTGGACCGGGCCTTTGCGATCGACCCCAAGTCGCCGCTGCTGGCGCAGACATCCGGCGTCACGGTGGTGACGTCCTTCGACGAATTGCTGGCGCAGGTGCCGACAGCCGGTGCGGCCCAGACGACCCAGGCACCACAGCCGACACCGGCGACACCGGCGACACCGGCTGCCCAGGCGGCCTGACCCGCACGCATGACCCCGCTGGACTGGCTGGTCATCACGTTCTACCTGGGCCTGACACTGGGGCTCAGCGCGTGGCTGGCGCGGCGCCAGGCCACCGCCGCCGACTACTACGTGGGCGGCAACAAGCTGCCCTGGTGGGCGCTGGCCATCTCGATCCTGGCCACGCAGTCCTCGGCCAATTCCTTCCTGGGCATTCCGGCCTACGTGGCGCTGGTGCCGGGTGGCGGGCTGACCTGGCTGCAGTACGAACTGATGCTGCCGCTGGCCATGGTGGTGGTCATGCTGGTGCTGGTGCCGGTGCTGCGCGGCCTGGGCGTGATCAGCGTCTACGAATACCTGGAACGCCGCTTCGACCGGCCGACCCGGCTGCTGCTGAGCGCCGTCTTCCTGCTGTCGCGTGGCCTGGCCACCGGCGTGGCGCTGTACGCGGCGGCGCTGGTGGTGCAGGTCAGTACCGGGCTGACGCTCACCACCTCCATCGTGTTGATGGGTGCGGTGACGGTGGTCTACGACACGCTGGGCGGCATGCGCGCGGTGGTCTGGACCGACGTGCTGCAGATGGCCGTGCTGCTGCTGGGCGTGGTGCTGTGCGGCAGCATCGCGTGGAACCTGGTCGGTGGCGGCGCGGCCATCATCGCTGCACACGAGCCGGCGCGGCTGGCAGCCGTCGAAATGGCCCACGGACTGGGCGACGGCGCGCGGGCGCCGCTGTGGGGCTTCGTGGCCGGCGGTCTGGTGCTGTACATCGCCTACTACGGTGTCGACCAGAGCCAGGCCCAGCGCACCTTGGCCGCTACCGACGTGCGGGCCGCGCAGCGCGCGCTGGTGTTCAACGGCATGGCGCGTTTCCCGCTGACGCTGCTGTACGCCGGGCTGGGCCTGGCCATCGGCGCGGTGCTGATGCAGAACGAAACGCTGCGCGCCGCGGTGCCGGCCGACCGGCTGGACCTGATGGTGCCGCGTTTCATCGAGCTCTTTGTGCCGCCGGGCCTGCGCGGCCTGCTGGTGGCGGCCATCCTGGCGGCGGCCATGTCCAGCCTGGACTCGGCACTGAACAGCCTGTCGGCCGCCACGCTGCGAGACTTCGTCGAGCCGCGCCTGCGGTCACCGACGCATGCCCTGCTGGCCGGACGGCTGGTGACGGTGGTGTGGGGTCTGCTGATCGTGCTGTTTGCGCTGGGCGTGGGTGGCATGGCCACGAGCGTGGTCGAAGGCATCAACCGCATCGGCGCGCTGTTCTACGGCCCCTTGCTGGCAGCTTTTGCCTGTGGCGTGCTGGACCGCCGTGCGCGTGGCCCAGCCGTGCTGGCCGGTGTCTGCGCCGGCTTGGCGGCCAACCTGCTGCTGGCCAACACCCTGGGCGCAGCGGTGTTCTGGATGTGGTGGAACATCAGCGGCCTGGTGGTGGCCGTTTTTGTGACCACCGTGCTCAGCCGCCTGCTGGCGCCGCCCTTGCCGGCCCAGTTGCAGGGCACCACACTTGATGGTGCCGCCTTGCGCCGAGGCTGGACCGACAGCCGCGGCAGCGTGGCACTGCTCTTGATCTGGGCCGCGGCGATGGCCGCCGTGGCCTTCTGGCTGGGTGTGCGCTGAAACGCACGCCGGCCCTTGCTGATTCCAGGAGAAACACCGAATGTCCTTGCGCCAGTTCATGTCCCTGCGACCCTTGACGCGCACCCTGACCGCGATGAAAAACACCGTCGTGCACGGCTGGAGCGAAACCGCCCGTGTGCTGGGCCTGCAGGAAGACCTGTACGTCAACCCGCTGCACCGCCCGCTGGCACAGCCGGTGCGCGCGGTGCTGCTGGGGGCCGGCCACCGCGGTTCGATCTACGCCGACTTTGCGGCCAAGAACCCGGCCGAATTGAAGCTGGTCGCCGTGGCCGACCCCAACCCCCGCCGGCGCCTGCGCACCGCACGCGCCCACGGCATTCCCGACGAACGCTGTTTCGTCACCTGGGACGCCGCGATGGCGCAGCCCGACCTGAAACAGCTGGCCGACGCGGTGATCATCGCCATGCCCGACCACCTGCACACCGTGCCTTGCCTGCAGGCACTGGACCAGGGCCTGGACGTGCTGCTGGAAAAGCCCATCGCCCCCACCGAGGCCGAGTGCCGCCAGATCCTGGACCGCGCACGCAGCACCGGTCGCATCGTGGGCGTGTGCCACGTGCTGCGCTACACGCCCTACTTCCGCGAGATCAAGGAAATCATCGACGCCGGCCTGATCGGCCAGGTCATCAGCGTGCAGCACCTCGAACCCATCGAACACGTGCACATGAGCCATTCCTATGTGCGCGGCGCCTGGCGCAACAGCGACGACGCCACGCCCATCATCCTGGCCAAGAGTTGCCACGACACCGACATCATCCGCTGGCTGGTGGGCCAGCATGCCGACAACGTGCACTGCTTCGGCAACCTGAAGTGGTTCCACAACGCCAACGCACCCGAGGGCAGCACCGAGCGCTGCACCGACGGCTGCAAGGTCGAAGGCCAGTGCCCGTACTCGGCGCTGCAGATCTATTACCGCGACCGCAAACGCCTGTATGTGTTCGACCTGCCCGAAGACCGCAGCCGCTGGGACGAGTTGATCATGGACGGCCTGAAGACCACCGACTACGGCCGCTGCGTCTACCGCATGGACAACAACCAGCCCGATCACCTGACCGTGAACATCCTGTTCCGCGAAGGCGTGACTGCGGCGTTTTCGATGGAGGCCTTTGTTTCCTACGAAGGCCGCCGCACCCGCGTGATGGGCTCGCTGGGCGACATCACCGGCGACATGGAAAGCTTCACGCTGACCACCTTCAAGACCGGCAAGCGCAGCACCTGGACCATGAAAACCGATGCCCACGGTGGTGGTGACCACCCGATGGTGCGCGACTGGGTGCAGGCGGTGGGCCAGAAGAACCCGGCCTTGCTGAGTTCATCCATCGAAGACTCGGTGGAGAGCCACCTGATGGCCTTTGCCGCCGAACGCAGCCGGTTGCAGCGGACCATCGAGGATGTGCGCCTCTAGTGGGGGCCGCACAGGGGACTGACTGCCATGCGCCGTTCCATCGCCACGGTTTCCTTGAGCGGCACCTTGCCCGAAAAAATCGATGCCATCGCTGCAGCGGGCTTTGATGGCATCGAGCTGTTCGAACCCGACTTCACCCACTTCGCGGGCTCGGCCCACGAGCTGCGCGCGATGTGCGCCGACCGTGGCCTGGCCATCGAACTGTTTCAGCCCTTCCGCGACTTCGAGGGCATGGCCGATGTGCAGCATCGGCGCAACCTGGACCGCGCCGAGCGCAAGTTCGACCTGATGTCGGCCCTGGGTGTGCGCCTGATGCTGGTGTGTTCGAACACCTCGCCGCTGGCCCTGCCGGATGTCGACCTGGCCGCCGAACAACTGCGCGAGCTGGCGCAGCGGGCCGCGCAGCGTGGCATCCGCATTGCCTACGAAGCCCTGGCCTGGGGCCGCCACGTGAAGCTCTGGCAACAGGCTTGGCGCACCGTCGAAACAGGCGCGGACCCGAACCTCGGGTTGGTGCTGGACAGTTTTCACACGCTGTCCCTGCAGGACGACCCCTCCGGCATTGCCCGGCTGCCCGGCGACAAGATCTTCTTCGTGCAGATGGCCGACGCACCGCGCCTGGACCTGAACGTCATCGAATGGGCGCGCCACCACCGCAACTTCCCGGGCCAGGGCCAGTTCGACGTGGTGGGGTTCTTCGAACAGGCGGTGCGTGCCGGCTACACCGGGCCGCTGTCGCTGGAGATCTTCAACGACGTGTTCCGCGAGTCGCCGAACCGTCGCATCGCGGTGGACGCGATGCGTTCGCTGCAGTGGCTCGAAGCGCAGATCCACGATCGCCTGGTGGCAGCCGGTGATGCCGTTGCCCGGCAACGGCTGCAAGAAGGCCGGCTGGTCGCGCTGCCGGCAATGCCCCAGTGCCACGGCCTGGCGTTCATCGAGTTTGCGGTTGACGATGCAAGCGCCCAAGCACTGGACGTGCTGTTGGGTCAGATGGGCTTCCAGCGTGCCGGCCGGCACCGGTCAAAGCCGGTGGTGCTGTACCGACAAGGCCACATCCACTTCGTCGTCAACCGCCTGGCGCATGCACTCGCTCGTGAACACTTTGCCGCGCATGGACCTTCGGTCTGCGCCATCGGCGTGCGCGTCGACGACGCCCATGCGGCTTGCGAACGTGCGGTGCAGATGCAATCCGCGCGCTTCGACCCGGCCGAAGGACCCGGCGAGCACCGTCTGCCATCGATCGTTGCGCCCGGCGGCGGCATCGTGCACTTCATCGACGCAGCACTGGGTGATGCGGACCTGTTCGAGACCGACTTCGAGCTCGAGCACCCGCCAGGCGATCCCACCGGGGCGTCACCGGCCGACCTGGAAACTGTCGACCATTTGGTGCTCGCGCTGGCGCCGGACCGGGTCGACACCTGGGTGCTCTTCGGCCGCGCCGTGCTGGGCCTGCAGGCGGGCGACAGCATCGACGTGGCCGACCCCTACGGGCTGATCAGGAACTTCGGCATGGCCGACCCAGGGCGCCAGCTGCGCCTGGTGCTGAACGTGTCGCCCAGTCAACGCACCCGCACCGCGCGCGCCGCCAATGCCAAGGGCGGCGTGGTCGTGCAGCACATCGCCCTGAACAGCAGGGACATTTTTTCAACCGTGCAGACGCTGCGTGCCCGAGGCGTGCGCTTGGTGCCGATTTCCGGCAACTACCACGACGACCTGTGCAGCCGTTTCGACATCGCCCCGGCCTTCGTCGAGCGCATGCGGGACGCCGGCATCCTGTTCGATCGCAACGCCGACGGCGACTTCCTGCACGCCTACACCGAACCCTTTCACGAGCGGTTCCTCTTCGAGATCGTGCAACGTGTCGGTGGCTACGATGCCTATGGCACGCTGAATGCCCCGGCACGCATGGCCGCCCTGGCGCAGCAGCGGGCACCCACGGCGCCCTGAGCTGGCCTGCAGGCGGGCGTCGTCAGGGATCGAGTCTGTCCAAGGACCGCAGCAGCTGCGGCGTGGTGCTGGGCAGACCGAAAAACTCCAGGTAGGCCGGAATCTGCTCGAACAACATGTCGCTGCCCACCTGCACCCGGCAACCCCTGGCGCTGGCGGCCTCGACAAACGCAGTGCGCTCACGCTTCATGACCACCTCGCCGACAAAGCTGGCAGGATCAAGGCGCGTGACATCCACCGGCATCGGGTCGCCATCTTTCATGCCCAGCGGCGTGGCATTGACCACCAGGCCAAAACCAGCCGGGTCCCTGCTGCCCGTTTGCACATGCAAAGCAGGGTGATGCCGTTTCAGGCGCCCAGCCAGTGCCTCGGCCGCAGCCGGCGCCGCGTCGAAAAGACCCAGCGACCCGATGCCCGCGGCCACCAGCGAAGCCGCGATGGCCGAACCCACACCCCCCGCGCCGACCACCAGGGCATCGGCACCCTTCAGTGCAAAACCCTGGCGGCGCAGACCTCGCACGAAGCCCTCGCCATCGAACATGTCGCCGACGAGTCGACCGTCTTCAGCCCGACGCACCGCATTGCAGGCGCCGGCAATCTGCACGGCGGTTGATGTTTCGTCGAGCAGCGCCACGGTGGACATCTTGTGCGGCATCGTGATCAGGGCGCCGCGGATGTTTTCGAGCGTGAAGACGGCACGAAGGAAGCTGGCGAAATGCTCTGCACGGCAGCCCATCGGCACCACGACACAGTCGATCTGCGCGTGTTCGAAATAGGGGTTGTAGATGACCGGCGCGCGGAAGGCGTGGGTCGGCCAACCGATGTGGGCGATGAATGAGGTGTTGCCGGTGATCATCTGTCGTGTCGGTGGTGCTGAGCAATGCAGTGGCCTGTCGGATTCTGACCCGGCCTTCAGAGCTCAGCCGGTGTAACCCGCCATGCGCGGCAGCCACAACACGGCGTCGGGCAAGAGCGTGATCAGCGCCAGCGCGGCGATCATCACCGCCAGGAAGGGCAGCACCTCGCGTGTCAGCCCAGCCAGGCTGATGTTGGCGATTTTCGTCATCATGAACAGCAGCAAGCCGTAGGGTGGCGTGACGAGCCCGAGCATGATGTTGAACACGGCCAGCACACCGAAGTGCACGGGGTCGATGCCCAGCGCCTGCGCGGTGGGCAGCAGCACCGGCAGCACGACCAGGATGATGGTCGAGCCTTCCAGAAAACACCCCAGCAGCAGCAGCATCACATTGACGACCAGCAGGAAGACCAGCGGCGACAGCTCGTAGGTCTTGAGCACGGCGCTGACCGACTGCGGGATGTTCTCGACCGTGATGACGTAGTTGAACACCAGCGCACCGGCGATCAACATGCCGATGGAGATGCTGATGCGCGCGCTCGACACCAAGGACACGTAGATGCTGCGCAGGCTCAGGCTGCGGTACAGCACCGCCGACACCAGCAGCGCGTAGGCGGCGGCGACACCGGCCGCTTCGGTGGGCGTGGTCACGCCGCTGTACAGACAGCCCAGCAAGATCACCGGCAGCAGCAACGCAGGCAAGGCTTCGCGTGTGATGCGCGGCAGCTCACGCAGCGGCACCGGTTCTTCGACTGCAAAACGGCGCCACTTGGCCTGGAAGTAGATCAGCGTCATCTGCACCGCACCGATCAGCAGCCCGGGCACCACACCGGCCATGAACAGGTAGCCGATGGACGCGTCGGACACCAACGCGTACAGCACCAGCGGAATCGACGGCGGCAGGATGGGCCCGATGACCGACGACACCGCCGACAGCGCAGCCGCGTATTCCTTGCTGTACTTGTTGCCGCGTGTCATCAGTTCCTGCATCAGCTTGCCCGACCCCGCGGCATCGGCCAGTGCAGAACCCGACATGCTGGCAAAGACGATGCTCTGCAGCACGTTGACCTGCGCCAGGCCACCGGGAAAGCGCCCGACCACCGCGTTGCAGAAGCGCAGCAGCCTGTCCATGATGCTGCCGGTGCTCATGAAGGTGGCGGCCAGGATGAACAGCGGAATCGCCAGCAGCAGATAGCTGCCGTAGGTGCCGTTGAGCAGCTGCTCCGCCGCCATGCCCATGTCAGCGCCCTTGAGATACAGGTAGAGCACCGACGCGCCGATCATGGCCAGCCCGACGGGCAGGCCCAGCAGGCTGAGCACGATGATCGCCATCACGGCGATCGCAAAAGGGCTCGTCAGGTTCACGGGGTCGGACTGTCCTGCGGGCCGTCGATTGAAGCCGGCTCACGCCCGCGCAGCAGGAAGGCCAGCTTCCAGACATAACGTGCGATGACGGCCACCGCGAAGACGATGTAGATCGAGTACATCCAGTCGAAGCGGATCTTCAGGTAGGAGCTGCTCTCGACCTTCATGAAGCTGACATAGTCGTAGGCGGCGGGCAGCGACATCGCAAACAGCACGACGATGGCCACCGCGGCGACGATGCCCAAGCCGATGCGGGTGCGCCGCCCGACGGCCTGGGTCAGCATGTCGATGCGGATCTCATCTTCGTCTTTCAGCACGAAGGCCGCGCCCCACAGCACCAGCCACAGCCAGGCGGCCACCGACAGGTCCGAAGTCCAGCCGACCGGAAAATTGAAGGCGTAGCGGAAGACGATCTGGATCAGGAAGCCGACGAAAATCACGGCCAGCAACAAGGCGGCAACGGCCTCGGCCACCTTGTGGGCCCGACGGGCCAGCGTGCGCAGGGGATGGGGTGCGGGCATCGGCATATCCCGGTGGACTGCGGTTCTGCGGCACCGCCGGCCAGGCCGGCGGCTGCCGAGATCACCTCATGGCGTTGATTTTGTCGACCATGCCGATCGGCCAGTTTTTCGCTTCGTCCGACGCCAGATAGACCTTCTGCGCGTGCTCGCGGAATGCCGCGATGTTGGGCACGTAGACGTCCAGGCCCGCTTGGCGGAAACCGTCGGCCAGCGCTGCTTCGCGCTTGGTGTGCTCGGCCGCGCTCCAGGCAATGGCCTTGTCGGCGGCCGCCTGCACCTTGGCCTGCTGCGCGGGCGACATGGCCTGCCAGGTCTTCAGATTGATGGTGAGCAGGTCGAAGGCCACCAGGTGCGAAGTCAGCACGATCTGCGACATCACCTCGTTGAACTTCATGTTCTGCACGTTGGGCAACGGGTTGTCCTGGCCGTCGATGGCGCCGGTCTGCAAGCCCGTGTAAGTCTCGGCGTAGGCCATCGGCGTCGGGTTGGCACCCAGCGACCGGCCCAGCAGCTGCCAGGCGTCGCCCGGTGGCATGCGCAGCTTGACGCCGGCCAGGTCGGCCGGCGTGGCCACCTTCTTCTTGGCTTTCAGGCCCACCTGGCGTGTGCCGAAGAAGGTGGGGCCCAGGATCTTCACCTTGACCTGGTCTTCGACCATCTTCTTCATCTGCGCACCCAGGTCGCTGGCGAAGAAGCTGTTCAGGTGGTTGGCGTCGCGAAAGAGGTAGGCCGAGGTCAGGATCGACCAGGCCGGCACCTGCTTGGAGAAGTCCTGCGGCGCGATATTGCCTATCTCGAGGTTGTCGCGCTGCAGAGCCACGAGTTCGGTGCCCTGCTTGAACAGCGTCGAATTCAGGAAAGGCTCGACCTTGAAGTCGGGCTCGATGTCCTTGGCAAAGCGCTGCATCATCTCGGCGCGAATGTCCTTGTCGGAGAACACCGCGGCAAAACGCAAGGGCTTGGCCTGGGCCCAGGCTGGCAGCAGCGGCGAAGCAGCCAGCGCGGCCGCGCCGGCTAGCGCGACGCGGCGAGAAATGTCATGGCTCATGGGTTGGTCTCCTTCGGGGTGGAACGGGGTTCGGCAGCTTGTTCGGCGGCCAGTTCGGCGATGGCCCGCAAGGCGACGGTGTACGAGCGCCAGCCCAGGCCCTGCACGGTGCCGCGCACGGCGGGCGAGATGATCGAATGGGCGCGCCAGGACTCGCGCGCCGCGATGTTGCTCATGTGCACTTCCAGCACCGGGAAGGGCATGGCCTTGATGGCGTCGTGCAGCGGCACGCCGTGCTGCGTGAGCCCGGCCGGGTTGACCAGCGCGCCCTGCACACGGTCGATGTTGTCGTGCAGCTTGTCGATCAGCGCACCTTCATGATTGGACTGGAAACACTCCAGAGACACGCCCAGTTCCTGCGCCAGCGAGTGCAGGCGCTCGTTGATCTGCGCCAGCGTGGTCGTGCCGTAGATGTGGGGCTCCCGGCGGCCGAACAGGTTGAGATTCGGCCCATGCAGGACCAGCAACTGGATCATGGCGGTGTCGTTGCAGCGACTGGCTGCACCTTTCAGCGAACACCGGCATCCTAACATTGTGGAAAGTGTTTCCATTATGGAAACTACTCACACAATTCGCTAGCATGCGGGCACATGAGCAGCCTTCTCGAACGTGGCATCCGGGTGCTGGAATTGCTGGCCGGCCACCCCGAAGGACTGGCCCTGTCGGCCATCGCCACGGCCGGCAGCATGCCGCTGAGTGCCACGCACCGGCTGCTGAGTGAGCTGGTGCGCGTGGGTTATGTGCGCCAGCTGCGCGGCCAGGGCGACTACGTGCTGACCATCAAGCTGGTGTCGCTGGGCCTGTCCTTCCTGAGCGCATCGGGCATGGTCGACGTCGCCCAGCCTTCGCTGGATGCGCTGGCCGAAACCTCGCGCGAACTGGTGCGGTTGGCCATCGTCGACGGTGACGAACTGGTCTTCGTGGCCAAGGCCCAAGGCGCCACACGCGGGCTGCGCTACGACCCGGACATGGGCCTGTCGGTGAACCTGTCGTGCAGCGCCGCCGGCCATGCCTGGATGTCCACGCTCAGCGACGACGCCGCGCTGGCCCTGGTGGCCAAGCAGGGCCTCGGTGACCCCAGTCAACACGGGCCCCGCGCGCCGACCAGCATCTCGGCGGTGCTGGGCCTCGTGCGCGCGGCGCGTCGCCGTGGCTACGCGATGATCAGCGACATGTTTGCGCCGGCTATGGCGTCCATGGCAGCGCCGGTGGTCTACCGCGGCACCACCCTGGGCGTGGTCACGATAGCCGGGCCAATGGTGCGACTGAGCGAAGCACGCATGGTCGAGCTCAGCGACGCCCTGCTGCAGACGGCCGAAGCCGTGGCGGGCCTCAGCCTGTCGTCTGCGCTGCTGCGCAAGCGTGTCGGGGCCGGTTGAGGCTGGCTGACACGGCAAACGGCTCAGGGTTCGGGCATGGACTCGCCACCGCTGCGGCCGCAACGCACGCTGGCCGCGGGCCGCGGGCCGGCGGGCCGGCGGGCGGTTCACCGAAGCACGTGCGCGGGGGTTACCGGCCCACGAGGGATGCCGAGTACCCAGCCGCCCAGGGTGCTGCTGATGGGCCTGCCGGCATGGCCTTTCTGCTGGCCAGCCAGACTTTGAGCTGCAGGGCAGACGCTTGCTGAATGCGCCGGGCTTCTGCAGCGGGCCACTGCCGCAGAATCTCGTCTGCGCCTCCCGACACCAATTGCTGGCTGTCTCGCGTGAAATGCAACGCATGCACCGCGCCACGATGCCCTTCGTAGCTGGCCAGCTCGGCCAGGTCACCGGCGTCACGCAGGGAAACGGTCCCGGTCAATCCGCCCACCGCCAACATGCTCTCGTCGGGGGAAAGTGCAATGGCATCCGCCAGCAAACCGGGTTCCTCGACGACGACCTTGCCGCTGCTGTCCAGCACGCACACGCCGCCCCCGCGCAGGGCAGAAACCACCTGCTGCGCTCGCAGTTTGCCCACCAGGAACTGCACCGGGCTGTCGCCGCACCGGGACATGAATCGGCGCAACCGGGTTTCCATGTCGAAGCCCACGATCGAACCGTCCTCGAATCCGACATAGGCGACTCGGCCGAAGACCGCGACCGCACTGGCGCCTTTTCGCGCCAGGTTCAGCCGGACGGACTTTCCACCACGCTTGAAGAGCACAAGCTGTCCATCGGGGGTGGCCGCTGCCAGCACCTTGCCCGATCGTTCAAGTGCCATCAGCGGTTTGGCGTCGGGCGACTCCAGTGCAGACAGCTGGCTTGAGACGTCCTGGTCGATCTGGCCCCACAACTTGGCATGGCTGAACGCCTGCACCTTGAACGTCGAGGTTCTGGCCAGGTCCAGGGACTCGATCAATCGCACGGACATCTGCCCTTCGGTCAAGGGCCGAGACCCCTTGGGCGCGCGGCGCAGACGCAGAACACGCTGTCGCTGGTCCCACGTCGAAACGATGGCGGCCTGCTCGTCGATGACCCGGATGTCGGAGATCGAGTTTCGTTGCGTGGCCGCCAACATCTGGGGACTCGGCACAAAACCATGTGCCGGCACGGCAACGCCCGTGGGTTCGACGCGCCAGATCACCAAGCGCCCGTCAGCGCCGCCCGAAACCAGCAGACTGCCACCCGCGTTGAAGGCCAGTGCGTTGACAGCGCCCTGGTGCGCGGCACTCTTGGCCACCAGTTTCTGCGAGCGCACGTCGTAGAGCGATACCGTCTTGTCACTGCCGGCAACCGCCAGGTATTGGCCGGAGGGGTCGAAGGAAACGGCAAACAGATGGCCGGCCAACTCGGCAATCGTCGATTGCTGGCGCATGACCTGGTCGACGAGCTGCAACTTGCCCCCCGCCCCGAATCCGATGAAGCGGTTGTCGGCACTGACATCGATCGCGTACACCCACGACTCCACCCGCGCCGGCCGGTCGCAGCCCTGGTCGGGCAGCTTGCAGGCCCAGACGTAGGAGCTGGACCCACCCCAGAAGACGTGGTCTGACTGTCGAGTGAAGGCGGTGCCCTGCACGCTGCCTGCATGGTTGTGCTGAAGGGCCCAGACGGTGTCGCCCTTGCCATCCAGCACCACCACACCGCCGGGCTGCGTCAGCCCGATGAGCAGCCGGCTTCCGTCGGGCGAGTGGCGCACCGAGAGGATGGCCTGGTCAAAGGTGCGCGACCCGAGCTGCCTGCCGCTTTCCGGGTCCAGGTCAACCAGGCGTCCGTCCTTCAGGCCCGCGGACAGCCGCCTGGAATGGCTTGAGTAGGACAAGCCATTGACGGCGGACCCCAGGTCCAAGGTCCAGCCCTTGCGCGTGCCTTCCAGGTCCACCAGTGTCAGGCGCCCCGCGGTATCACCTGCGACCACTCGGCGCGGGTCCACAAAAGCCATGGCGGTGATGCCCGCCCGCGCGACACCCGCACCGGCGGCTGATTGCCACTGCGCAGCAAAGGCCAGCGGCAGGCCGACCGAGTCGACCAGTCCGGCACGCGCAAGTGGTGTGTCGACGATCTCGAAGGCCTGGGCAAACCAGTGTTGTGCCTGGAAACGGTCCCCCGAAAGCGCCGCACGCTGGCCCCGTTGAACGTAACTGTCGGCCTGGTTGCGCGCCGCCTCCCTGGCGTTGAGCTCGGCGATTTCGCGCTGCCGCTGACCTTCCTGGGCCTCATGGTCCGCGCGCGCTTTCTGCAGGGCAGCCTGGGCGCTTTCGGTGGCAGCCTGGGCTTCGGCGGTGGCTGACTGGGCCTTGGCGGTGTTGGCCAACTCACGTTGCACGTACCACGCGCCCGCAGCGGTGGAGAGCAAAGCCAGCACACCCAGCGATGCGGCCATGGCCGCCAGCCGCCGCCGCCGCCTGCGTTCTTCGTGCCACGGAACGAGGACCCGGACGTCCGTCTGCGCCAGTTGCGCAATGACCCGTACCAGTTCCACCTGCTCGGTTCGCCCGATGCGCCTGGACTTGGCCAGGCCCCGCAGGTCAGCGTACCGGCTCTCCACCCCCAGCAGCTGGCGCACATCCTGTGCCTGGCCTTGCAGCAGCACCGCCAGGATGGCGTGGGGTCGGGTGGCAAAGGCGGCAAGCTCTTGACGCACCCATGGCGAAGCCAGCGCCGACGGCGAAACACAAACAATGAGGTAGCGGGACCGCGTCAACGCTTCGCTCAGCTCTTGCGGCAAGCTACCGGTTCGGATGTCGGTGTCGTCCCTGAAGATCCGCAGCGTCCTGCGCTGGGCACCAGGTTCTGCTGGCAGCCGATAGTCTTCGATGAACTCCTGGACGAGACGAACGGAATTGCGGTCGATGTGGCTGTAGCTCAAGAAGCCGTCAAGACCTTCGAGCTGCGCCTCCTGTGCTGGTGAATCCACGCGTGAAACCGTGAGTGATGGGTCCGGATTTGCCAATCATTGCACCTCACAGAAGACACTGCAGGCCAGCCCGCGAACCGCCAAGGGCCGGGGCGGCTGGGGGCAGGCTCCCGCTAAGAGCGTGCCGTCGACACAAGCACATCGGCGTCACCTTCAGCGAGCACACGCTGGGTCACGCTGCCCAGCAGCAGGTCTTCGGTGACCGACTGGCCGTGTTTGCCCAGCACCACCAGGTCGCAGTCGCGCGCCTGTTCCAGTTCGATCAGGCGTTGCCAGGCCTCGCCTTCCACCACACAGGGTTCCCAGTGGCCCGGCTTCAGGTCGGCGCTGCGCGCCAGCTCATGCACCCGCTGCAGCGCCTCGGCACGGGCCAGCTCGCGGTAGTGGTCCACCGTGGCCAGGTCCACGCCAGCAAAACGCAGCTTTTCTTCGAAGGGCACCTGGTAGACGCTGGTCAGCACGATGTGCGCGTGGGGGGCCACCTCGTGCACCAGCGCCAGCGACTTCCCCGACCAGGCCGAAAAATCCACCGCCACCAGGGCCCGCCGGTAGGCTTGGTGCGGTGTTTGCCGCACCACCAGCAGCGGCAGCTGGGTGCGGCGCAGCAGCCGCTCTGATGTGCTGCCCAGCGCCAGCCGCCGCACGAAACCGATGCCCCTGACCCCCAGCACCAACAACGAAGCCTGTTGCTCCGCCGCCTCGCGCAACAGCTCGTCCAGCACCGGGCCGCTGCTGGACACCGTGCGCACGGGCACCTTGTGTGTCGCCTGCAGGCTGGTGGCCAGGGCCTGCAGCTGCTGCTCGACTTCGGCTTGCAGGTGTGCCTCGGCCGCATGGCCCTGGCCCAGCCACTGGCGCAGCGCCTGTAGCGGTGCGGCCGCCTGCACGTGCATCAAGGTCAAGGATGCACCGGTTTCATGGGCCAGGCCTGCGGCACGCTCGGCGGCGTGGCGGGCGGAGTCTGAAAAGTCGGTGGCGGCCAGCAGGGTGCGGGGTGCGTTCATGCTCTGTGCTCCTGTTGAAGGATGTCGGACGCCAGTCGGCTGGCGGCAAAGTCGGCGGCGTCGTCGAAGGGGCTCAGCACCTGCGACACACCGGCAGCGGCCAGCGCCCGGCCGTGCACCGGGTCGCGCACGGCGCCCACCACCTGGCCGGCAAAGCCCACTTCTTTCAAGGCATGCAACAGCGCGCGGTTGGATTCCCATTGCGGAAAGGTCGTGATCACCCAGCGCACCTCGCGCAGCGGCAGTGTGGCCAGGAACTCGGGGTCTTCGCCATCACCGAACAAGACCGGCAGCTTGCGCGCTTGCAGGGCACGCACGGCCTCGGGGTCGAAGTCGACACCCACCGCCACCACGCCGGCGCTGCGCAGCTGCTCGAAGAGCCGGGTGCCGTAACGGCCCAGCCCGAAGACGATGACCTGGGTCGGCGTGTCGCCGCCCTTGGCCCGCTCGGCCGCCAGTTCGCGGAAGGGCGAACGCCGCTGGAAGATGTCCAGCGCGCCCGACAGGCGTTCGTACAGCGGCTGTGAATACAGGATCATGTAGGTCGAGACGGTGATCGTGATCAGCCCCACCAGCGTGGTCAGGCCCAGCGCCTGCACACCCACATGGCCCAGCGTGATGCCCATGGCCACGAAAACGATCGAAAACTCGCTGATCTGCGCCACCGTCAGACCGGCCAGGAAACTGGTGCGCTTGCGGTAGCCCATGAAGCCCATGATGGCCATCACGATGAGCGGGTTGCCGATCAGCACAAACAGCGACAGCACCAATGCCGGCCAGAGTTCGGCACCGAGCGTCGAAAAGTCGAGCTTGGCGCCGAGGTCGATGAAAAAGAACAGCAGCAGGAAGTCGCGGATGCCGGTCAGCCGCGCGTTCATGGCCTCGCGGTAAGGGGTGGACGCCAGCGAAAAACCGGCCAGGAAAGCGCCGGCCTCTTTGCTGAAGCCGGCCCATTCACCCAGCGCCGCCAGCGCCACGCCCCAGGCAATGGCAAACACCAGCAGCAGTTCCTGCGAACGGGCCATCGCGGCCACCACACGCGGCAGCACCCAGCGCATCAGCACGGCCAGGGCAGCGGCGGCCAGCGTCAAGCGCCACGTCAGCGACCAGAGCACGTCGAGCCAGCCGCTGTGGGCCGCGCTGCCTTCCGCACCCACTTCCGCGCCGGTGCCCCGCATGGCGCTCATGGCCATCATCGCCACCACCACCGCCAGGTCCTGCACGATCAGGAAACCCACCGCGATGCGGCCATGCAGGCTGTCGAGTTCGCGTTTGTCGGACAGCAGTTTGACGATGATGATGGTGCTGGAAAACGTCAGCGCCACGGCCACGTAGAGTGCTTCGACCATGCCCTTGCCCAGCAACAGCACCAGGCCGAAGCCGATGACGATGGTGAAGGTCAGTTGGCCGAGCCCGGTGGCCAGCGCGACCGGCCCGATGTGGCGCACGTGGTGCAGGTCCAGCTTCAGGCCCACGGCAAACAGCAGCACCGCCACGCCCACCTGGGCCAGCAGGTCGATGGGGTCGTGCGCCGTCACCAGGCCGAAGACGGCAGGACCCACCGCGATGCCCACCACGATGTAAGCAATGAGCACCGGCTGGCGCAGGCGCACGAACACCGCACCGGCCAGCGCGCACAGCAGCAGCAGCAGCGCGATCTCGGCAAAGGGGCCCAGGTTGGCGTGCATGCCGATGTCTCTCGCGCTTCAGGCCACGCTCAGGAAAGCCAGTGCCGCGTTGATGACATAGGCTGCGACCAGACCCACACTGACCCAGCTGACCACACGCAGCACACGCCCTTGCGGCCGCATCACCAGGCCGATGATGACCAGGCCGGTCATCACCATCGCCGTCACCGCCGTGCTGGCGTGCACCGGCGCAACAGCGGCCAGCAAGGGGCCGGGTGTGTAGAACAGGTCGTCGACGGCCAGCACCAGCACGTTGAACAGGTTGCTGCCCAGCAGGTTGCCGATGGCCATGTCCAGCGCGCCCAGCCGCAGGGCGCCCAGGGTCACGGCCATCTCGGGCAAGGTCGTGATGACCGCCATGAACACGGTGCCGACAAAACTGCGCGACAGGCCCAGGGTCTGCGCCAACGCGTCGCCCACCTGCGGCAACCAGGTGCCGGCGGCCAGCACCACCAGCCCGGCCAGCGCAAAACGTCGCCACTCGCGTTGGGTGTCGATGCCCTCTGCCGGCGGCGCAGCGCCGGGCCCGGCCGATGCAGCCGCAGCCATGACCCGCATCGCACGCTGTTCGTGGGCATGCACACCCCGCAGCGCCAGCAGGTACAGGCCCAGCAGCGCCGGGCTGTACAGGCCCACGTGCAGCACGGCCGGCACACGGGCGCCGGTGAGCAGGCTCATGGCCACGAAACCCAGCATCACGACCCCGAAACCGGCCGACAGCAAGTGGGTGGCACTGGCATCGCGGTACATGGGTTGGCGGCGCTGCAGTGCGTCCACCACCACCAGGAAGGCCAGGTTCACGACACAGGCGCCCAGTGCGTTGCCCACCGCCAGGTTGGGCGCACCCACCAGCGCCACGGCACTGATGCCCGAGGCCAGCTCGGGCAGCGAAGTCACGGTGGCCAGCAGCGCCAGGCCCACCCAGCCGCGACCCCAGCCATGGGCGGTGGCCAGCCGGTCGGCACTGGCACTGAGCACGAAACCGGCACGGGCGATGAGTGCGGCACACACCAGCAGTTGCAGCAGCAGCATGGGCAGCGTCACGCCGCCACCCCCTGGCCAGCCCCCGGCTTCGCCGCCCGTGACCGCATCTGCATCCGCACGATCAGCTTGCGGGTCTCTTCGATCCACAGCACCAGGCTGGCCAGGGCCGCCAGCGGCAGCAGCGCGGCCGGTGCCAGCGGCACGGTCTGGAACATCGTGTTCATGAAGGGCGCGTACAGCACCAGCACCTGCAGCGCCATCGACAGCGCCAGCCCGCCCAGCAACCACGGGTTGCGCAGCAGCCGGCCACTGAGCGCACTGGCCGTGGCCGACTGGCAGTTCAGCAGATTGAACCAGCAGCACATCGCCAGCACGGTGAATGTTTCGGTGCGCACCAGGTCTTCCGGCGCACCCTGCGCCAGGCGCCAGGCGAACCAACCGAAGGTGACACCGGCAATCATCGGCGTCATCAGCGCCACGCGCTTCAGCAACTCGGCACTCAGCAGCCGGTCGTCGCGCGGCTCGGGCCGGCGCTTCATCTCGCCGCCGTCGGGTGGGTCCATCACCAGGTTCACGGTGACGGTGCCCTCGGTGACGATGTTGATCCACAGGATCTGCACCGCCGCCAGCGGCAGCGGAAAGCCGCCCAACAGCGCCAGCATCAGCACCAGCAAGGCCGCCATCGACGTGGCGAACAGGTACAGGATGACCTTCTTCAGGTTGCCGTAGACGACCCGCCCCTGTTCCACCGCAGCCACGATGGTGGCGAAGTTGTCGTCGGTGACCACGATCTTGGCCGCGCTCTTGGCCACCTCGGTGCCGGTGATGCCCATGGCCACGCCGATATCCGCCCGCTTCAGGGCCGGGGCGTCGTTGACCCCGTCGCCGGTCATGGCCACCACCTGGCCCCTGGCCTGGAGCGCCTCCACCAGGCGGAGCTTCTGTTCCGGGGTTGCCCGGGCAAAGACCACGGTGTCTTCGGCCCGGTCGATGAATTCGCTGTCCGAGAGCTTTTCCAGTTCCGCGCCGGTGAGCACCGGAACCCCATTCCCCTTGGTTGAGCCCAGGTTGTAGAGCCCGACCTGTTTGGCAATGGCCGCGGCGGTAACGGGATGATCGCCGGTGATCATCTTGACCCGGATCCCGGCGCCCTGGCAGATCTTGACCGCGGCCACCGCTTCCGGCCGCGGCGGATCGATCATCCCCTGCAACCCGAGAAAGACCAGGCCGGTGGTCAGATCTTCATGGTGAATCTCCGAGGTTTCCGGCCCCACCTCCTTGCTGGCCATGGCCAGCACCCGCAGTCCCTTGGCAGCCATAGCCTCCACCGCCCCCTGAATCTCGGAGCTTTGCAGGGAAACCGGGTTGCCCAGCGCGTCAAGCTGGCTGTCGCATCGAGCCAGAACCGCCTCCACCGCGCCCTTGAGATAGACCCGGCTGGTCGCCGCACCGGGCCCTGTCCCGTGCAGACT
>JAURZM010000040.1 GCA_030653385.1 Rubrivivax sp.
CCATGAGTACATGGCCCAACCGGAGGGCCTCCGGCGGCCCCTGCGGGGGGGCTGGAAGAGAGGAAGTCCGAACCCAAGACAGTCAGGCCAACCCGGTCTGACTCAAGCCAACAGGCCTCCTCGAAACCCGGTGCGGTTCAGTCGTGCTGCGCTGGCTGGAGCGCAGATTGCAACCGCAAGAAACCTGGGAGCCCAGCAAGCGCACCGTGCGCATGCCCGCTCGCAGCCCGGGACCTTGAAGCCGACCTAGTCGCATCCGTCGGCAGACATAAGAAAAGGCGCTTTGCTCGTTAACTGAGGACGTCGTCCGCGGCCGCGCGCCCACCGCGCTTGCGAGGTGCACGGCCGACGACTTGGCGGCCCGTCGGTGATGCCGTTGCGCACGAGCCGCTGGCTCGTGCAGTGCGGGCGCGTCCGCGCCTGGCTGCCGGTCGACTCCAGCACTTCGACGGACGCCTCCGCGTTGGACTGCGCCTTGAGCCGGTATACGAGTTCCTGGCGCTGCCCTCTCGTGAGCCGCCCGACCAGCGCCAGCAGACGCTGCAGCTCCTGCTTCTTCATCACTACCCCCGACGGCCACCTCGGCCTACTTCGAGGTCAGTCTGGGCTTCGTCAGGCTCATGACGTGAGCCACGTCCCTACTTAACGAGCAAAGCGCCCAAAAAAAAGGGGCCGGACACCTGACTAGGCGTCTGGCCCTTTCCTTGTTCATTGCACTCCTGGCTGCAACGGTGATGCCATCTGCCAGCGGCGCCGCGACATCGCCATGTTCGTCAAGCGACCCTGGGACGCCGCTTGAACGGTACGACGTTGGTCATAGGCGCTGTGTCGTCGTCTGCCGCGCCTCCCAGAGGCTCCAAAGGCAGAGAAACCGTGGCAACTGGCGTTGCCGACGAATCGGCCTCCGCAGGCACAGCCGGCCGCAAATCCTTCTGCGACGCTGCAGGCACGTCGCGCCTCGGGGCAGGTTTCCTGGCCGTCATTCCCAGGGGTGCATCGGCGTCTTTGCCACCGGCTTCGACGAGTTGTGCCGCAGTCTGGCCGGGAGAGGCTTTGCTATGGGCCTTGAGCTGGGGCTCGGATTCGGACGCCGACCGACCGTTGGCATCGACGTCGAC
This sequence comes from Rubrivivax sp., assembly GCA_030653385.1. Lineage (GTDB taxonomy): Bacteria > Pseudomonadota > Gammaproteobacteria > Burkholderiales > Burkholderiaceae_C > Rubrivivax. The sequence goes on from JAURZM010000040.1 coordinate 1,119, forward strand.
GCCGCTTCTCAGCGCGCTCATCCGCACTTCAAGCGCTTTGACCAGGCGAGCCGAGCGCCGCCCATTGACGATGTCGGCGGCCGTTCCGACAGCTGGGGGCGGAATCTGAATTACCGGCACCACCTTGGCCGTCGAGTCCATGGCATTGAGAACGTCGGAGGCCGCCAGATTCACATAGATGTCGGCCATGTGGGTTGTCTTGTGCCCCAGGATTTTGCGCAAGGCCTGCGCGCCGACGCCCCTGCGAGCATATTCAGTGGCCCCGAGGTGGCGGACATCTTTGAACTGAAGCCATGGGACTAGCGCATTGTCCCGAGCGCCCTTCCAGGCCTCCTGCACGGCGTTTTTTGTCATCGGGAAGACCATCCCGCTGGCATCGCGTGGCATGTCGGACAAGACAATCACAATGTGCTTGGACAGTGGCTGCATGACAGGTCCCGTCTTTGACGGAACCTGTGCCACGCGCCCCACCAAATCGGTCTTGTCCCAGCGCATGGCCAGAAGGCTGCCTTTGCGCATGGTGGTCTCCAGGCCACAGACGACGAGCGGCCAGAAGTAAGGGTTGTCGCACTTGCCGACGGCCTGCCAGAGCGCCTGTTCCTGCTCGGGCGTCAGGAACACGAAGCGTGCGGCCGACTTGCCCAGTTTCAGAGTCAGGGTCGGGCTCTCGAACCCCGTCCACTTCCACTCCTTGATGGTCACGTTGAACATGGCCCGCAGCAACGCAATCTCCTTCTGAATCGTGCTGTCCGACAGCCCTTCCTTCTGCATCGTCGTCATAAATCGACGGAGCTCAGCTGTGGTGATGGTGCTGCAGCGCATGCGCCCCAGCTCTGCCATGGCCTGGTAGGTTTTGCTGCGCAGGCTACGGCGCCTGTCGTTGTGCGCCTGCCAGCCAGGAGGCTGAGGCTTGGGCTTGTAGGTTTCCAGGACCGTCGCGCCTTTTTCGTCCTTCGCGGTGCGCAACAAGGGCATGTCCGTGCCCGCCAGGTAGTGGTTGATGCGGTTGAGCTCGCCATCCACGCCCCGTTTTGTGATGCTGTTCAGCCCCGCGTAGTGCACGAGCGCCTGGGCCAGCGTGGCCTTCACCGGCCCCCCGAGCTCGGGCATGTGTTCGGTGGTCGCTTCCGCCAGAGTCTTGGCAATCCAGTCCTTGGCGTCTGCGAAGGCGTCGAAATCGTCAAGCGGCCGGGTTCCGTTTTTCAACGTGACCTGGGCGCGCCAACGGCCTCGGTACCTGAAGGGCTGAGGGACCTTAGCCATGGTGCCTCCCCATGCGGACGGCCGTGAAGGCATCCGCGTTGGGCAGGCCCGAAGCGGGCCGATGGTGCAGCGCCAGTGGTGGCTGCGGTCTTGAGCGAACTTGCTGTGTCATTCCATCATCTCCAAGGTGGGTGGATGACGGGTATTGCGATTGGCGTTTAGCCCTTTGGCCAAACGCTTTCACGCGCTACCGACAGCGCTGCATGGCGCGGTCTGCACAGACATTCACGAAGGTTGGTCCTGCGTCCTGGGACGCACCGACGGGCCTTGTGAGCCCACTCGATGGGGGGGTGACCGGATTGGCAGTGACCCACACCGAGCCAAAGCGGCCAAACGCTAGACGTGGCGCGGGTTTACGGTCGGTCGGGGGCAAATCGGCCCTTTGGCAGTAAACGGGCCTTCGGGGGCTTAAATCGGGCCGTGGCGGCCGGTAGGCGGGCGGGAGTGGGTCTGGCGTGGGTCGCCTTGGGATGGCCCCAGGAATCGCCTCTACGCCCCGCAGGCGCCACGCCCGGGCCCTATGAGCCCAGGCCGGCATGGGCCGCCAGCTCGTGCCGCTGAGGTCGCACGTTGCGAGGTCGCACGGTGCCAACCGCGTGCGACCTCAGATTCCCTTGGTGAATCATGCACTTGGCTGCCCTGACCCTGCCACCAGGCCCTACGTGCGACCTTGCCGAGGTCGCACGTGCCGAATCAGGGTTTAAGGTGCGGCCGCGTCAGCTGCTGCTGCGGCCATCAGGCCCAGTCTGCAGGCCTGTGGATAACTCAAGCGCTCAGGCGAACAAATCGGGGTGCTCGGCGCCCGGTTGTTCACAGCCCTCGGCCAGTATCTGCTGGACCCTTCGGCGGTGCATCTTGTAGGCCAGCGCCAGCTCCCGCACCGACTTGCCTGGCCGCTCGGCCAGCATGCGCCGGTTGCGGATCTCGCACAACACGGCGCGGGCCATCGGCACCACGCGATGCTCGCCCGGATAGGCCTGGCACAGCGCCTGCAAACCAGCCAGCGTGACGATGGGCACCAGCTCGTGCTCGACGTGCGCCTGGTGGGGCACGTAGACGGCCACGCCGCCCCGCTTTTCAACCAGGCGAAGCGCCGCCGCCAGCCCTGCCGCCTGCGCCACGATGCGCAGCTCTGGGGGCAGCAGCTGCAGGTCGTTGGGGCTGGCCTGGTCGCTCATTCAGCGGCCGCCCCGCGCGCCTTCCAGGCCTTCAGCGCCTCGATCACCTGCGACGCCTGCACCGCCGTCAGCCAGCGCGCGGCGTTGACCTTGAAGCGGCTGAAGATGAAGGCCTGCAGGCCGGCCGGAGTCGGGTCGCGCAGCGCGCCGGCCGTGCCCAGATCGGCCCACAGCGCCTCGATCTTGGCCACCTGCCAGCCGTCCTTGTGAACGGCCACCTTTCCGCGGTTCGACTGGCGCAGCAGGTAGGCCAGAACGCGCTTGCGCTCGGCGTCGGACATGTCAGATGAAGAGACCTTGCCGCCACCTTGCACGCGAAGGATAGTGCGATAGGGGCTTCCAGGGTTCTTGTCCGCCGTGTCCAGACCCAAGTTGGAAGCTGCCGCGTGGATGGCTGCGATGCTTCGCCGCCGATCAGCGTCCACCAACGGATTGCGGCGCCCGAGATCGCGACTCACGGCAGCATGTCCAATGGGCTGCGCGCACCTCGCCCTGCAATCTTCAGCACGTGCGTGTAGATCATGGTGGTGCTCACATCAGCGTGGCCCAGCAGTTCTTGCACGGTGCGGATGTCGTAGCCCGCCTGCAGCAGGTGCGTGGCGTAGCTGTGGCGCATGGTGTGCGGCGTGGCTGGCTTGATCACACCCGCCCGTTGAACGGCGGTCTTCATCGCCCGCTGGATGCTTTCCGGGCTGACGTGATGCCGACGGTGCGCACCTGACCTGGGGTCCGTCGAATAGTCGTCAGCAGCAAAGACGTACTGCCATGCCCAAGACTGCGCGGCGCGGGGGTACTTCTTGGCCAGTGCAAAGGGCATGTAAACGTCCACCTTGCCGCGCTCTATGTCTTGCCTGTGCACAGTGGCCCGGCGTTGAAGCTCAGCGCGCAAAGGTTCCTGCAGCACGCCAGGCAACTGCACCACGCGGTCTTTGCTGCCCTTGCCTTCGCGCACCACGATGGCGTGGTGCGCGAAGGCGATGTCCTTCACGCGCAGCTGCAGCGCCTCAGTGATGCGCATGCCGGTGCCGTACATCAGATGCAAGACCAGGCCAGAGCGCCCGTGCGTGTGCGCCAGCACGCGCTGGACTTCGGGCACGCTGAGCACCACGGGCAGCCGGCGCGATGTCTTGGCCGAGGGCGTGGACTGCATCCAGGGCAGCTGCACGCCCAGCACTTTGCCGTACAGGAACAGCAACGCAGACCGCGCCTGGTTCTGCGTGCCGCCGGTCACCTGGCGATGGGTGGCCAGGAAGCTGAGAAAGTCTTCCACCTCCTGCGCGCCCATGTTCTTGGGGTGCCGCATGCCCGACCAGTAGATGAACTGCTTGATCCACCCGGCGTATGCCTCTTCGGTGCGCAGGCTGTAGTGCAGCAAGCGAATTTTGTCGCGGATCGAGGTCATCAGGCGTTGGCCGCTGATCGGGCCACCATCGGCCGGGGCGATGCCGTCGGTTTCGACGGCGGGCACTTGAGGCGTGACAACGGGTTGCATGAGGTTTGGCGCTTTATGCGACGGGGGGAGTTGTCGAAAACACGTTATGCGCCTTGCACTTCCGGCTCAAAGCCTTTGCGCTCCACCTTCAGTGTCGCCATCACGCGCTCGCATCGAGCGCGGCGCTCGGCGTGAGCCAGCTTCCAGGCTTCATCGCTCAAAACGCACCAGTGATCGCGCGCCACGCCGCTGTGCTTCTTGATGTCGTGGAATGCGATGCGCCCGAACCTCACGAAACCGGCATCGTTCCAGCGCTTCGCAATGGCGAAGTCGTCGGCGTTCATGCGCACGCCTTCCAGGGTGCCGCCGTAGTCCACGGCCTGTGTCTCAAAGTACAGCAGCAGGCTTTTCTCGTCGCGGGTGTTCAGTTCCATGTTCTCTCCTTCGGTTAGTGCGCCTGCCGCGCTATCGAAAGCAGCAGGTCGCGGAAAGGTTCAGGCGTTGCGTTGCGGATCGCGGTCTTGTTCTTCCCGCCCACCATCGCCACCACGCCGATGCGCCTAGCTTTCTCGTAGCCGTAGCGCTCGATCATCCATTCGGGCAAACGCTGCGCGCCCTTCGTCCAATTCAGTTCGGGCAGTTCCCGGCGCTGCATGCCGCAGGCAATCAGCCATGTCGCTTTGCGACTGGTGTGCCCGTAGTGGCCCTGCTCGACGTGGCAGACCCAGACGCCATGCGGCCGGTCGAATTGCCAGCCAGCACCAGCGGCGGGCTTGAGGATGCTGAACGCATCCCAGGCCCGACTGTGCGCAGGGTGCTCCAGCACGCCACCAAACCGCTTCAACGCTTTGAATGCCGCTTCAAAGCACCCGCCATCGTCACCCATCTTGTATTAGTGCGGCTTCCGCGTGCTGCCGTGCCAGAACCTTCCCCACCGCTGGCAAGGCGGGTGCGCCACCACCGGGTGCGGTCCTGCGTACTTCCTGGCGTCGCGGGCTTCGTCCCACGGGTCAACACCCGGCATGCCCACGTAGCAGCCCTTCGGCTCCACGTATAGGGCCGCCACCGTTCGGTACTCTACCTGGCGCATAACCCCTCGCACAAGCTGAGAGCCGCCGGCATCGGTGGTGTTTGTCGTGTCAGTGGTCATCGCGGCTCCAGCTTTCCTCGAACGTTGTGCTTCACGCGGCTGGCGCCAGATCGTTCATCGCCTGCGCCTCGTCGTCTTCGGCTGGCGTCAGCGCGCCCGGAGCCTGGCTGTGCTGCGCGCTCGGCGTGTACTCGTAGCGGTCTAGGCTCATCGCCAGCCGCAGCGCCATGGCGGCGGTCTGGATAGCTTCCTTGCGCACGTTCTCGCGGCTGGTCTTGTGCGGCTCGTAAGTGAGCTGCAGCATGTCCTTTGTCAGTTCGCCGAATTCCTCGCCCAGCACCGCCAGCGCATGCAGCGGGTCGGTCGGCCAGGTCGGAAACTTGCGAGTGGCACGGGTCAGCTCGGCGACGATCTCGGCAATCGGGTTGCTCATGGCATTCCTATATGTGCGCGCTTCGGATGGGTGAAGCACAACCCCTCGCTCGAACCGAGCCCCAACGGCTGGCAACAGTCAAGCATTCCTTGTCAGTTCGTGCTGGCCGTTGGGTCCGGCTCAGCTCGAACGTTTGCCGTCAGGCGGCGGGTCCACGCCTGATCAAAATTCCACATCGCATCGGCAGGCGATTTGCCAAAGCCGGCTACTCCGTCTTGCAAGTTGTCTCCGTACAGCGCACACCATTGATCACCGTCGATGCTCAGCCTTGGCCGATAGACAGCGCTTGGCGCCTCGTATCGTGCTGCAGCGGCTTGTATTGACGCCTGGACCATCAGCGCTGCGTGAGCGGCGCTGCTGGCAGTGTTTTGCTGCCATTCCTGGTCCAAGTTGCTCATGCCTCGTCTCCCATCACCAAGTGCCACCGGTCCATGAACGCGTCGCGTGCGCGCGCTGAACTCAGCGGCCAGCAGCTGCACGGCCTCGCACACGGCTGCCTCGGCAATGGCGTCGTGGGCGTCGAAGTCACACACCGCAGCCCACAGGCCGGTGCGGTTGACCTCAAGCCGCACGGGGCTGGGCTCGCGCTTGGTGCCGTAGGGCGGCAGATGGTTGTGCGGCCGGGCTTCGACCAGGTCGGCGGTGCTCATGCGGCCGCCAAGCGTGTTGCAGCGGCCCTCGCCGCGGTGTCCAGCACAGCCTGCTTCGGCACGGTGTACTGCACGCCGTAGCAGTTCTTGCTGCCATTGACCTGGTGGGCTCGCAGCCCCAACCACAGCGTCAATGCGTCGACGGCGTCGATCGGGTTGCCGGCATCGGCCACGCCGGGCACGAGCAGCCAAGCCTCTGCATCGCCTTTGCCCTTCTGGGCATTTGCACACAGTTCTTCGAACAGCGCGCGCTCTGGGCCGACGGCCACACTCAGTGCCCCGTCCGGCACGGTGTCGGCAATCTGGATGCGCCCATTGGCCCAGCAGAAAGCGTTGACCTCGGGGTCGGCAGTGGCAACGAAGCGCCGGATGAAGACGTTGCCTTCTTTCACTTCGGCCACGCTGATCAGGCTGGGGCCGAACAGCTTTTCAGCCTGGCGTTGGGCCGCAAGCTCGGGGCTGTGCGTGCACGCGCTGCGCACACCGCGGATGTTGTTGGTGGAATAGCCGTCGTGCGTTTGCTTGACGTAGATGTCCTGGGTGGTTGGGGTGCTCATGGGTGGGTGCCCTGGTTGAGGAAGTTGTCAGTGAAGGTCGGGTGCGAAGGTGGGTTGGCCGCGTCGGGATGCGGTGCTCTTGCGGCTGTGTCGGCCAGGCCCAGCACCATTGCGGCCAGGCTGATCTGCACATAGCAGCCGCAGGGCGCCATCAACTTGATGGCACCGGCCTGCATGTCCACCAGCAGCACGGCGCGTTCGATGCGCACGGTGGGCGCGTCCAGCGTGCCCACCACGTGCAAGCCGTCGGATGACTCGGGCAGCGCGGTGAAGAAGTTGAGCGGCAGAACGCTCTGGGGTGCGTTGCTGCTCATGTCAGGCTCCGGCAATGTCGAGCGAGATCGCGCGGTACTCGTCGCTGTCGCCGATGCGCTCATAGAAGCGCACGTAGCGCTTGGAGCCCACCACCTGCGTCGATTCGCCGATGGCCTGCATCGCGCGCTTCCACCGCTTGTCTTCGATCTCCAGGCGGCGCAGGCCCAGGATGCGGCCGGTGTTGAGCTTGCCCTCTCGGTCGGTCTGAAACGCCTGGCCGACCAGCACCTTGATTTCGGGGCGACTGCTCTCGCTCCATTCGTTGATGCACTCGTCGATCAGGGCCTTGGCGGCCTGCAGGCGTTCGTCGAAGGTGATGTTCTCCGCGGTGGCCAGCAGCACCTTGTACCGGCCGTCGAAGCTGTGCAGCGTGACGTTGCCCTTCTTGCCGCCCAGGCTGGCGCCGTACTGCGCGGCAGACAGCGCGACAAAGCCATCGGCCTGGCTGAAGACATCCGCCTTGAACTGGGTGATCACAAGGCTCAGCTTCTTTGCCTTCTCGATGAGCTCAACGACCAGCTCATCACGCGTCAGGTCAATGGGCTTGACCATGTCGATGGGCACCAGGCGGCCCTGGGCGTCCATCCTGTAGCCGTCGGGCACCGTGGCGCTGCGACTGTTCTTCTTCGTGCTCATGCGACTCCTTAAGGGTTGCAAAGTGGGAAAGTGAAGGGGCAAAGGGCGGCTGCAGCGGTCAGGGCGCAACGCCCTCAACCCCCGCTCCGTACAGCAGCTGGCCGTCGCGCTGCGCCTGGTGCGCCTCGCCGCGTGCAACCAGTTCGTCCAGGCTTTGCTGCACGGTTTCAGCGGGCAGCGCCACGTGGGCGGCCAGGTCGGCAAGTGGCAACCACCGGCCGGCGTTGGCCTGCAGGTGAATCAGCAGCGCGGCGGGCAGTGCGAAGGTCATCACGTGGTGGCCTCTTCGGTCAGGCGGGCCAGCTGGGTGCCACCCAGGCGGTCGAGCCAGCGAAACAGCGCGCGCGTGACAGTGGCCGGCAGAGAGATGGGCTCGGGGTCATCGCCCGACAGGTGGATCACCAGCAGGTTGTCGCTGTGCAGCTCGAAGCGCGGGTTCAGCGTTTGCGGCAAGGCGCGGTCGCTGTGATGCGCGGCTGAAATGAACAGCTCTCGCTCTTCCAGCTCGACGCGGGCATTCATGTCAGGCACGGGCCCGCCGGTGACGCGTTGAAGTGCAGTTGCTGCCGCGTCGCTGGCCGATGTGACCGCGCCGTGCACCACCGCACTGACTGCGTCTGCGCCAGCTGCTGCCGCTGTGCCCACGCTGCCGGCAACCAGACCACCGAGTGCAAAGACGCTGTTGGGCACGCCTCGGGGCACACCCTTGGGTGCTGCCTTGGCACGGAAGTCGGCTTCGTCGTCGCCGTCGTCCGGGTCTTCAGCGGCCGTGCCGGGCTTTCTGCGCTGAACCCAGTTCAGGCCGCTGCTGGCAGCGTTGTCCGCTTTGGTGGCCGATGGCGTTGGTGCCGCTGCTGCAGGTGCAGGTGCAGGCGCGGCCGCGTCTTCCACCTGGCCGGCACCGTGCATCCATGACTCGCCGCGCGGCAGCTTGTCGCCCAAGCGCCACATGGGCGCTTCACCACCAGGTTCAAGCGTCAAGTAGCCGCTTGAGCACATGAACTTCAGCCGGAAGTTCGCGTTCTCTTTGGCAACGCGCGATGCTGCCTGCAGGTCGATGAAGGGCACGCCGTGCGGTTGGCTGTCGCGCACCAGGCGCCACATCAGGCGTGACTCCAGCTGCATGCCGCCGCGGCTCATGGTTGCCTCCGGTCACAGCGCTCTTTGCCTTCTTGCAGCGCGGCGTTCCACGCGGCGCGGGCGGTGTCAAGCATCTCGTGGTGGCCGGCCTTGCGGCCTTCTTCGAAGCGTTCATCCAGCGCGGCCTGGGCGCGCTCTGCCAGGCGCTGGCTCTTGGCCTTGGCGCGTTCGTCAAGCCAGTCCAGGCTGCCGTACAGCAACGCCAGGATCAGCAGGGACAGCACCACGAAGCCCAGGCCGGTGCCTTCTCTTCGTGTGCGCACAACGTGGCCGCTCTCGCGGAACAGCATGCGGGGCATCTTCATGGGGCGGTTTCCTCATCAGGTGGGGTGGTGGGTGCTGGCGGTGTGGGCAGCTGACCGACCTGGTCAGCGGCTTCGTCTTTGCCTTTGCGTGGCACCACGGGCCGCTGCACGGCCGGCGCGGCGGCCGTGCGGTGGGGGCACTTGCGGCAGGCCTGCCAGTGCGCCAGGTCGCGCGGGCTGGCGGTGGGCGCGGGGCGGTGCGCGTAGTTGCGGCACTGGTCGCTGGTGATGACGCGCTCTTCGTTGTGCTGCTCGCTCAGGTGCGGGCAGGTGTAGCTGCCCAGCTGGTGCAGCACCTTGTCGGCCAGGCGCCGCGTGCTGGCCTTGCCGCTGCCGTAGAGGCCGCTGCCGTTGAGCACCTGGTACAGCAACGGTGCGCTCACGCCCAGGCGCTGCGCCACTTCGGCCTTCACGGCCGGTGGCTTGCAGGCGGCCTGCAGCAGGCTGAACCAGCGCTCTTGCATGTAGGCGGGCTGGCTCATGGCTGGCCGCCTTTGGCTGACTGCTTGGCTGCGTGCTTGGGCTTGTGCCAAACGGGCGGTTGCGGGCTGTCCTTCACCAGCACGTAGCGCTTGTCGCCGTTGCTGGTGCCTTGGGCGCCCACGCGCTGCTTGCCCTCGGCCAGGGCGCCGGCGTTGGCCCAGCGGCGCAGGCATTTGCGCGCGGTGTCGCGGCGCCGCTCGAAGTCATCGGCACCTGCGTCGCACAGCGTCTCTGCGGCCTGGCGCGGGGTGATGACCTTGCGGATGCGCACCAGCTGCCACAGCCGCGTGGTGAAGGCGTTGGCAAGCACCGGGTTGGCCTTGCGGGTGGTCTTGGGGCCGCTCTTGCGCACGTGGCCCAGGCGGGTTGCATGGATTGCCGCTTCGCCATCGGGCGTGACGGTGTAGACGTCGACACGTTCGTCGTCCACCACCGCCACGCGGTCCCGCACGAACTGCAGCGCGCACAGGCGGCTGGTGGCGTGCACACGCTGATCGGACGTGATGTCGTTGCCCACCCAGGCCTGCAGCTGCGCGGCGGTGAACTCACCGCCGGCGCGCACGGCCTGGTCGGCCAACGCCTGCAGCACTGTGGCGGTGACCCACGTGCGTGGAGCGGTCCCCTCGCTCATTGAGCAGCACCCCGACCCAGCGCTCGGCCCTTGAATTCCACGCACAGGGGCTTGCCCTTGACGTGTTCGACGCTCACGCGCTTCCAGCCGTTGGCGGCGGCCAGCTGCTCGATGTTGGCGATGGCGTTCAGCACCAGGCGCATGCGACCGTCGCTGTCGCGCAGGATCTGCTCGACCAGGTTGGTCTCGATGCCCACCTCGGCCAGACGGTCGCACGCGGCCTGCACGTCGGCCAGCGTCAGGCGCTGCAGTTCGACCACGCGGTTCACGCGGCTGGCGATGTGGCCGTAGCGGGCCAGCGTGTCGCCGAAGAGTTCCATGCCCACCAGGAAGCAGGCGCAGCCCGTCATGTCGGTGATGTCCCGAATGATCTCCAGCAGCGCAGCCGTGCTGCGGATCAGGAAGTCGGCTTCATCGAAGACCAGCGGCACCATGTCCACCGCCAGGCGGCCGATGATGCGGGCCTGCACTTCGCTGTTGCGGCCGCGCTTGTCCAGGCCCATGCAGTCGGCCAGTTCGTCAAGCAGCGCGCGCTTGGTCCAGGTTTCCTTGCAGCGCACGAAGATGGCTTTGTTGTCGACGGCCCAGCGCTCGACCAGCTCGCTCTTGCCCACGCCGTAGGGGCCCTTCAGGATGACGATGCCGGCCTCGCGCGCGCCGCGCTTCTCGACGGCGGCCTGGGCGTCCGCCAGGCGGCGGAAGTTCTCTGTGATCACAAAGCCTTTCTTCAAGGGGTGTTCTCCTGGGGTGGTGGGTGGTGGGTGAGAAAGTCAGCCGGCTGCGGTGGGTGGCCTCAGCCGGCGGCGTTAAAAGCCGCTGGGTCTTCGGGCCAGCCAAGACCGCGGCTGGCGTAGAAGTCACGCAGGCCCGCGTATTCGTTGCTGGCGGCATAGGCGGCCAGCCAGGCGCCGTCTTCTGCCGTCCAGCGGCTGCGGTCGCGCATGAGCCACTCGTAGCGGCTGCTGTGGCTGTCGAAGCACAGCGGGCGGGCGTTGGGGTCGGCGGGTGCGAGCTGCTCGGTCGTGGGCTCGACTCGTTCAACGAAGGCCATGTCGTCATGGCTCTTGCGGCGGCCGCTGTTCAGGCCCTGCAGGCCAGGCACCTGGAATTCAGCAGCTGGCGCGGGCAGCGTGGGTTGCAGCTCGCGGCGGGCCAGGTCGATCTGCGCCTCGCGGCGCTTCACGGCGGCCTGCACGCGGCGGTGGCGGGCGGCGTCAAGCGCATTGGCCGGGAAGTAGGGCATGCCGTTGCTGCCGGCCTGGCGGGTTTCCAGCGCCTCGCACACGTACTGGCCGTCCAGCGTCCAGATCCACACGCGGTTGGCATCGGCCAGGTCGTAGTCGACGCGCACCTGCTGTTCGTCCACCTGCATCAGGTCGGCGTTGAAGTAGAAGCGGCTGAGGAACTGCACTTCGCCGCGCACTGCCTTGCGCACCACCGAAGGCAGCGCCAGGTTGCGGGCGTCGAACTCGGCCAGGCGCACGATCTCGTCGGGCACCATGCGGGCCATGCGCTCTTCGGCGGGCGTGCGGCGCTTGCCCATGAAGGGGCCACTCTCGTGCTTGTGCAAGCCGCGGTGGCGGTGCTGGGCGTTGTAGTCAACGACCGCCTGAGCCACTTCGTCCAGAAACTGCTTCCAGCTGGGTATGCGCTGGTTCAGCGTGATCACTTCGCCGGTGCTCTTGGTGCGCTCCAGCGCGCGGCGTTCCTTGTCGATGGTGCCGCGCATGTCGCGCACGCACTTGGCGTCGGCGTCGCTGCCCTGGTAGGTGGCGAACTTGCGCGCGGCGCGGATCATGTGCGTCTGCCAGCTGCGCTCGATAAGGCCGTGGCCCTGCGGGTGGCCTGGCAGGCCGGTGCGGTGGTCAACGCCCAGGCGGGCGTACATGCCCACCACCGGGCAGTCCAGCGCCTTGGCCGTTTCGCCGCCGCCGTTGTCGCTGTACACGATGCCTGGCACGCCGTGCGCGGTGACCGCGTGCCTGAAGGCGGCAGCCACACCATGCACGTTTTCAGACAGGCTGGCAGACCAGCCAACGATGTAGCGGTCTGATGCGTCCAGCACCAGCGTGACTTCAGGCGCGAAGGGCTGGCCGTGGTCAGGGTGGCGCACCTTGGCCTTGAAGGTGTGGCCGTCCATCACCCACACGTCATTGGTGTGCAGGCCTTCAGTGAGGCGGCGCTTGAAGGGCAGCTTGGCTGCACGCTCGGCGCCGCGGTGGCGGGCCTTGATGAGCTGCACCTTGTCCACCTTGGGCAGCGCGCGGCGCACGCGGCCGTAAAGCACGGTGGCGTCGTCGAAGTGGCGGCCCAGCTCGGCCGTCACGTCGCGGCACACCTGCATCAGCACGCGCGATGAACCTGCGGGGCTGGCGTACCGCTTCAGGCACAAGGCCACGTCGTCAGCCAGGCTGGCCAGCGGCGCGGCCTGGCTGGGTGCGGGCAGCAGCGCTGCCCAGCCGCCCTTGCGGTGTTCGCCCACCCAGCGAAAGAGCGTGCGGGTGCTGATCGTCACTCCGTTCGTGCCCGGTTTGCGCGGCCGCTGGTTGGCAGTGGCGGCGGTGTCCAGCAGCTGCTGCGGCGCGAAGCCGCCGTGCAAGTCGTCGGACAGCTGCTGCACAGCCTTCGTCATGCCCAGGTGCGCCAGGCCGCGGAGGTGGGCCACCAGCAGCACCCGGGCGTCTGCGCAGGCCGAGTCGGCCTTGCTGGGCGGTGTGCGGGCCGGCTGGTGCTGCGCTACTTGCGTTGGCGCACAGACGGCCACCTGGCCGGTCAACACACTTGGGCCGGGGACGACCGTGTCCGCCACTTGCTGGGCAAGACCGTGCTGGCGCACCAGCAGCGCGCGGCGCAAGGCGGTGGGCAGCGCGGCGGTGTCGAATTCACGCCCACCGCCGCCCTGCCGCCCTTCACGAACCCGCGAAGGCACACCCAGGGCCTGCAGCTTGGCGCGGCTGCGGAATTCACTGCCGGGCCAGTCGGGCAGGCCAAGAGCGGCCAGCTCGGCGGCGGTGAGCCAGGTGGATGCGCTCATGTCAGGCCCGCGCCTTCTTGCCGCCGCGGCGCTGCGTTGTCTGCTCGGCTTCCAGCGTGGGGTAGCGGCCGGGCCAGAGCTGGCCGACGGGGATGCTGGTGACTTCGCTGACGCTGCGCGCAATGGGCGCGCTGGTCATCACGCCCTGAATGACCGCCCACACCGCGCCGGGAGAAACCTTGCCGTTGCGGCCTTGGACCTTGCCTGCAACGCTGGTCTGCGAGTGGCCAGCCTTGCGGATGTGAGCCTTGATGTCTTCTGGGTGCATCTGCTGAGCCGTGTGATTTAAGCTAGGGGTAGTCGAAATCTCAAATTGAAATCAATACTAGACCCACTTTGAAACCAACGCAAGCGGCAAAGCCCCAAAACGAGACTGCACCTGTTGCTGATGAGCACACGCTCGTCGGCCGGTTGCTGCTTGCTTACGGGGTGAAAACCTTCCCGGAGCTGGCCGAGCGCATGGAGCTGGGCCTGTCGACGGTGAAGAACTGGCACTACCGGGACTCGGTGCGGCTGGAGCACCTGGTGCGGGCGTCAGCCGACACCAGCCGCAGCCTGGATTGGCTTGCCACCGGCGCCGAGTCTCTTTTTGGGGCCTCGGCAAGTCGAAAAATGAACCTGAGCCCCACGGCGAGTGCCGGCCCGGGTTGCAGCGTGGTGGTGGCAGAAGAGCAGGGCGCTCCGTGGCGCAAAGCCCCACCGGAAGATGACGCAAGAGGGCGTTTGCCCGGCCGCTCGCCCCGGGGGGGTGCGGACCCCCGCGCCAGTGCTTTACTTCTCGCTGCAGGCACCGGTGATGTCAGGCCCCTGGTGTTGTCACTGCATTCGCAAGTGGCCGACAGAACCTTGGACTACCACGTGATTCCGAAAGTTTTGGGAGGCGCAGCAGCCGGTCGCAGCGGGGACACACCCGTCGACCGTCTGGACTTCGATAGGGCTGGCGACTTTGCGCTGAGCCATGAGTGGCTCTATCGACACCTGCAGCACACCAGCGGCGAGCTGGCATCGGTGCAGGTGATGGGTGACAGCATGTCGCCCACGTTGCTGGACGGCGACACGATCATCATCGACCGCGGTGTGCGCGAAGTGGTGGCCGATGCGATCTACGTCATCCACATGCTTGGCACGCGCCTGGTCAAACGAATACAGCGCAAGAGTGACGGCAGCCTGATCATCATCAGCGACAACGTGGCCTATGAGCGCGAACCGGTGCCCCGCGGCCGCGCGGGCGAAATCGAGGTGCTGGGCCGCATGGTCTGGCCGCGCGTGAGATAGCGCGTTCAGGCATCTGGCGCAGGTGGCAAGTCCGGGGCGAAAAAGGCCCGGTGCTTGACCACCTGCGTCACCCACGGTTAGCCTGTATCACCCACGCAAGGTGACGCCGGGGCGAAACGTTTCGCCCTGATGTGCAAGGGGCCCGCTCGGCACGATGCCGGGCATGGCGCTCGAACTTTCCCTACCGGCCACGGCCAGCATCACGCGCACGATCAACCTGATCGTGCTGCATTGCTCGGCCACGCCCAGCGGCCAGTGGGTCGGCGGCCATGTGCCGGGCCGCGCGGGCTACACCAGCCCAAGCCGCAGCATCGACCTGTGGCACGCCCGGCGCGGCTTTAAGCGGCAGCCGGCGTGGGTGGCGCGGCACATGCCGCTGCTGAAGAGCATCGGCTACCACTACGTGGTCGACCTGGACGGCCGCCTTTGGCAAGGCCGCCACCTGGTGGAAGCGGGCGCGCATGCGGTCGGCCACAACGCCGACAGCGTGGGCATCTGCCTGGTGGGCGGCGCCGAGCTGGACGCGCAGTACACCGCCGCGCAGTGGGCCACGCTGCAGGACCTGGTGCTGCAGCTGTGCAACCACCTGAGCGTGCCGATGCGCCCGTTCATGAACGGCAGCGGCGTGTGTGGCCATCGCGACCTGAGCCCTGACGCCGATGGCGACGGCCGCATCAACCGCACCGACTGGCTGAAGACCTGCCCTGGCTTCGACGTGTCAGCCTGGTTGGCTGCCGGCCTTAAGCCGGCCGACCGCCACGTGTGGACTGGCGAGGTGCCACGTTGAAGCTGCAGATCATCCCTGAATGGCGCGACTGCTGGCGCATGGCCAGCTGGGTGCTGGCCGTGCTGCTGATGCTGCTGAGCATGGTGCAGGCCGACGTGATGCCCCTGGTGCAGCCGCTTGTGGCGCCCGAGCAGTGGCCGTGGGTCAGCGGCGGCATGGCCTTCGCCATCGGCGTGTTGCGCCTGGTGCAGCAGCACCTGCCCACGCGCGACGCAGCACAGGAGCCCCAGCCATGAGGTGGCAGACCGTGCTGCTGCTGGTGCTGCTGGTGGTGGTGAGCCTAGGCGCCGGGCTGAGGCACCTGCGCACATCGCTCATCGAGCAGGGGCGCCTGCAGGAGCGTCAACAGGCCAAAGACGACACCGACCAGCTGATGCGCGAGGCCAGTCGCGTCGGCGGCCAGATGGCCGCCTTGGCCAGGGCCGATGCGACGGCCGCACGCGAACACGCAGCCAAGCTGCAAAGGGAGCTCCGGCATGGACGACAAGAACAACCGTTGCTGGTGGCCGCGCCCGGCCTGGTGCAGCTTGCTTCGAGTGGCGACTGCCACGCCGCCCGGGCCAACCTGGCGCTGCCGCTTGAAATGGCTGCATCCAGCGCAGGTTCTTCAAGCCCTGCTGCGCCAAGCGCTGCGCCTGGCCGCGGCCTGCGGCTCAGCGCTGGTGCTGTGCGCATGTGGAACAGCGCCCTCGCGGGTGCTGATGTGTCCCAGGGTGCCTGCGGACCTGATGACCCCGCCGCAGCAGCCTGTGCCCTTGCAAGCGCCTTCGACATCGACGACGCCTTCAGCAACCACGTCGAAAACGCCGCCCGCTGCAGAGAAGACCGCGCCAGGCATCAGCGTTTGATCGACTACCTGCAGCGGCCGTAGGCCCGGCACTGGACACAGCTCAACCATGGCCACGCCTACCAACGTTTCGACCACGATTGCGTCTGGTGCGGCAGCCCTCATCGGCGTGGCTGCGCCGCCCCCGGCACCATCACCAAGTCTGGTGCTGTCCGCCAATGGAGACGCCACCGTAGGCGTTGCCAAGGCCGTGACGGTGACGGCTGCGAACATCGACGCGGCCGTGGCCGTGACGGTGGCGCGCGTCAGCGGCCCTGCAGCCACCATCAGCCCGGTGCCGGTGAATCCCGAGCCTGGCGAGCTGACGAAGCTGGCCTATGCCACCGCTGCGGCCGTTGGCACGCTGCGCTTGCGGGCGTCTGCGGTGATCGGTGGCAGCACGGTGCTCTCGAACGAACTCGACCTGACGGTCGTGGATGCTCCAACCCCGCCGCCGCCCCCCCCGGCGGCCCCAGCCTCAGCTCCAAGCGGCGTTTTGGTGATGGCGCCGGCCAGCGGCACGCACAACTTCACGTTCGGCATGGCGTTCCCGCAAGGCCTGATCCCTGTCGGTATCTCGGTCGGCGGCGCCACGGCCCAGGCTGTCATCAAGAACACCTGGCCCGATGGCTCGGCCAAGTTCGCCATTCTTTCCGGTAGTGCAGCGATGACCGCTGGCGTGCCGCTGCCAATCCTGCCGGTGGCCGGCACACCCAGCACTGGCACAGCGCTGACGCTGACCGACCTGCAGGCGGTGCCGTCGAACACAGCCGAGGTAACAGCCGGCGCGTTCGGGTCGGCATCGTGGAGCGGTGCGGACTGGGCCAGCCCGTTCGAGGTCTGGATCACCGGCCACCGCATGTCGTCGTGGGTCTACCGCAAGCCGATCGGCAGCGACCCGCACCTGGTGGCCTGGCTCGAAGTGCGCCTGTACGCGGGCGCCATCGTCGAAGTACTGCCGTGGGTGGAGAACGGCATGCTGATGGTCAGCGGCCCGACCAGCAAATCAGCCACCTACACCTTCACGCTGGGCGGAGTGCTTCGCTTCAGCGCAGCCATCGACATCCCCCACCACTGCCGCGCCCCTCTTGTCAGCGGCACAGCCCTCTCGCACTGGCTGGGCGCCACCGACCCGGATGTCATCGTCAAGCACGACGGCGCGGGGCTGCAGAAGTCGGGCCTCGTGGCCTCCTACTTCGCTGTGACACCGGAGTCTGCGGCCGTTGTCACCGGCCTGCCGACGACGTTCACGCCCCTGCAGCGCGGCTCATTCCCCGCCGGCCTGGGCGGTGTTGGCGGGAACGCCTACGTGGGCATGCTGCCCGAGTGGGATGTTGCGCATCTGACCAGCAGTGCGCTGAGCACCTACAAAGCCGTCGTCTTCAACGCCTACAGCGTGGGGCGCTATGGCATCCACTACCGCGATGAGTCCAACGGCCATCGTCCGCCACGCCTGTCTCTGCGCCCGAGCCTGAACCTGGCCGAGCCGTCCTCTGGCTGGGAAACCACGCCGGCCACATCAGGCACGGCTTCAGATGCCTGGTCAGTTGATCACCAGCCCAACGCGGGCATCCTGGCCTACCTGATCACCGGCCGCCGCTACCACCTGGACACGGTGCAGATGATCGCGGCAAACAACGCGATGGGCGGCCTGTCGTCCACGAATCGCGAGAACGGCCTGGGCCTGTTCAAGAGCCAGTTCGCCGGCTCTGCTCGGGGTGCCGCGTGGACGTGGCGCATGCTGGCGCAGGCCGCGGCCATCACCCCCGATGCCGGTGACCCGCTGAAGGGCGAGTTCCGCACGCAACTGCAGAACAACATCACCTGGTACCACGCGCGCTACATCGGCAGCTCGAACGACCCGTACAACCCCCGCGGCAACCGCCAGGGGTTCATCCAGCAAAGCCCGGGCGGCTCGCCCTACCAGGCCAACCTGAACGGGGCCATCACAGGCGCCACGTCCACCACCATCACGCAGGCCGACGGTGTGGCCCCGGGCTATGCAAATGCTCGCGACGGGCACTTTGTCGGCTGGACGCTGGTGTGCAACGGGCAGACCCGAACCTGCACCGGCTACACCCACCCCGTGGGCGGCATTCAGACGTACACGGTCAGCCCGGCCTGGGACACCACACCCACCGCAGGCATGTCGGTTGTCGCCTACGACGGCAAGCACTGGTGCGCCTCGTGGATGGACGACTACATCACAGGGGTGTGGGGTCAGCTGTTCGACATGGGCTGCGGGCTTGATGCCACGTTCACGGCTCGCATGACCGAGCTGTACACCTGGAAGGCCCAGGCCATCGTTGGCCGCCTCGGCTTCACCGGGGCCACCGAGTATCTGTACCGCAACTTCGCGCCCTACACCCTGCCGTTTGCGCCAGTCGAGGTGCCGGACTGGGACGGCGGCACCGGCCCCTGGTGGGACGACTGGGGCCAGATCTACGCCGCGACCTACGCGGGCACCGTACCCGATGGAACGGCGCTTCCCTACCCGTATTCCACCGGCACCAAGACCGAGGGCAACCTGCGAAACGGCGCCTTTGGTGACCCGCAGGGCAAGTGCGCCGAAGCCCTGGCGGCCATCGCCATTGCGGTCAAGCGGGGCATCCCCGGCGCCGAACTTGGCCTGCTGCGGATCAGGTCCGCGAGCAACTGGCACACCTTCGCCAACACGCTCGACAGCAATCCGCTGTGGGCGATCTCACCCCAGGCCATGCCGTTGTGGCGCCGCGGCTACGTGCCGGGTCAAGTTCTTTCCATCGCCAATACGGCTCAGGCCGCGACGCCGGCCACGAACGAAGCCACGCAGTCCGATGGCACCATGGGCGGCTTCGGGCGCTTCAACACTGGCGCCCGCTCCGATGCCTACAACGGCATGGTCACGATGGCCCAGCGCAGCAAGCTGTCCTTGCCCGCGCAGGGCGGCCACGGCGACTATTGGGGCAATGAAGTGCTGGTCATCGACCTTATGGCCGATGTGCCAGGCTGGGTGGAAGACCGGGTGGGTTCCCTGGGTCCGCAAATCTGGACCGTGGCCGAGGTGCCCGACGGTGCGGACAAGCGGTACCGCCGCTACAAAGACGGCCTGCCGTGCAGTAAGCACGGCTACTACTTCGGCCAATCCTGCGAGCGCCAGAACCGGGCGCTGATGCTGGGCGGCTCCACAAGCCCGCGTGGGTCGATCTTCGAGAACGTCGAAGGCTACGACCTCACGACCAAAGAGTGGGACGCGGAGAACACTTGGGGATTCAGCATCGGCATGCGCAACACAGGCGGCGCCGAGGGCTGGGTGACTGGCGGCGACCACACCTGCGTAGCCAAAGACCCCACCACCGAGTGCATCTACACGGTGCTGACCAAGCTCTACAAGTTCACGCCGTCGCCGACAAGCGCGGGCGGGTCGTGGGTGGAAATCGGCAACGCGCACGCCTCGGTCAGCGGCTATGGCGCGATGGCCGTGGACACCACGCGCAACCGCCTGGTGTGGATGTTGGGCAACGGCCGCAACGACCCGATCACCTGCGACCTGGCCACGTACACATGGAACGCGGCACACGCTTTCGCTGCCGGCGCGGCCAGGGACGAGATGTGCAACGCGCTGTCGCTCTCCACCGACCGCCAGCCGGATGATCCGCCGTACCCGATGGGCTCGGCCATGTGCTACGTGCCCCACATCGACCGGTACGTGGTGCGCCAGGGCGCAGCCGGGAACGCCCTGTTCTTCATCCACCCGGAAACCTGGGCGGTGACGAAGGTGGTGGCCACCGGCCCGACAGTGCCGCAGAGCGCCACCAACCGCTACAACCAGTCGGTCTACAACCGCATGGACTTCCTGCCGCACCTGCGCGGCGTGGCGTACCTGCCCACGGGCGGCGCCAACCTGTTCTTCTTCCCGCTGTTCTGAAGCGGTGAAAGCCTGACATGCGCATCACCTTCCCCACCTTGCCACCGGCGCCGGCCTCTGTGCAGGCGTGCGGTGCGCCGCCGCGCGGACCTGTGGACAGGCCGCCACTGTTCACCTGGTTCCATCGCTCGGATGGCCTCTTTGAGCACGACGGCCCGACAGACCTGGAGCGTCATGGCACGGTGACGCAAAGCGGCTTCACCCCGCTTTGGGATGAAGCCCGCAGGCGCTGGGTGTTTGCGCGCATCACCGTGGACCTGGATCAGGGATGACACCCGCCCAACTCGATCAGAAGCGCCAGCAGCACAGCGACGTGCCGTGCAACGGCTGCACAGCCTGCTGCAGAAGCGACCGCATCGTGCTGCACCCGCAGTTCGACCGCCACGACGACTACCGGCACCACTTGGAGCCGCACGCAGGCGGCCAGGTTCGGGTGCTGGACCGCAAGGACAACGGCGACTGCACCTACCTCACCGACACCGGCTGCAGCATCAAGGGCAAGGCACCTGAAATCTGCAAGCGGTTCGACTGCCGCGTGCTTTTGCTCATCACGCCCACTGAGCGCCAGGCCATTCGCGTTGCGCAGAACGCGGCGATGGCACACGTCTACGCAGCGGGCGCTGAACGACTCCACACCCTGACTGGGACACCATCATGACCTTCCCCACCACAGGGCACGCCGCCGGGAAGTTCACCACCGGATGGCCGGTGCTGAACACGCTGAGCGCCGTCGGCGCAGTGGCGCTGGTGACCCATCACTCACCGACCACAGTCATCGACGACTCGACCGACACGGGCAGCGGCGACAACGTGTGGGTGGCCGGCGACTACATCGAGTCAACCGGTTCAAGCTACCGCGCCCAGTTCTTCTGGTGTCTGAACCTGGCGCGCAAGAGCGCCACGCACCAGATCGCCGACAGCCTTGGCGATGTGTCCTACGCGACCGTCAACTTCTGGATCTTCGACAAGGCCGGGACGATCACCGTCATCGACAACACCGGAGCGCACGATGGCACTTTCGGTGGGCCTGGTGGCCAACCTGGCAGCATCGACCCAGGCGCCGAAAACGACACGCTCTGGTTCGCTGGCGGTGGCTTCTCCAACGCCACCGACCCTCGCGCCATCAGCGGTGCTGCCTTCACGGTGGACACGTCGAACACCGAGTGCATCGCCGGCCACTTCAACCAGGCCACCGCCGCGCCGCTGAACCCCAATGTGTCTTGTGGCGGGTATTCGCGCTGGGCGGTCACAGCTTTGGCGATCAAGGCGGCGGCGCCAGTCGCACCTGTCATCACTGGCCCCAGCGGATCGGCAGGCGCCGGCAGCAGCACCGCCAACCTGGCCGAGAACACCACCACCGGCCCGGTCTTCAGCGTCAGCGGCAGCATGTCGTCGCCGTACCCGCGCATCACCGGTACCGACGCGGCACTGTTCAGCCTGGTCAACCAGGGCGGTGGCTCCTACCGCGTCGACAAGCTGGTGGCCGGCAACTACGAAGCCCCTGACGACGCCGGCGCCAACCGCGTCTACAACTTCGTCTTCGAGGCCTCGGCCTCGGTGTCGCAGAGCCACGCGCTGAACCTGACCGACGTGAACGAGGCGCCCACTCACGTGGGCCCGGCCATCGGCGCGCAGGTGTTCACCGTGGGCGTGCCCATCACGCCGATCAACATCGCGTCGCGCTTCACCGACCCCGAAGGCCTGGCCATCACCGGCAGCATCGTCCAGGCTCTGCCGGCAGGCTTGTCGGTGGTGGGCGGCCAGCTGCAGGGCACGCCCAGCGCCGACCAGGCCAGCGCCAGCTACACGCCGCGCGGCGCTGACCCGGCGGGCAACGGCACCAACGGCACGTCGTTCACCATCACCATCAACGCCGAAGTCGTCACCTACAGCGCGCTGACTGACATCATCGGCGAGGCCGGCATTCCGCTGACTGTCGGCACCACGGTGTACTGGACCTGGTTCCCCACCGGCCGGCCTGGTGCATTGGTCAACCCGGTGCAGGGCAGCGGTGCTGTCAACGCCCAGGGCCGCGCCACCATCTCGCACAACGCGCCTGGTGATGGCTTCGTGGTCCTGGGTCGGCGGCCGGGCCCGGCTGTGGTGAACGACCGCGTGTTCGGCCAGTTCCTGACGCTGGCCTGAGCCTGCGATGCTGCGCGACTGGAATCAAACCTACCCGGGCGGCATGCGCCGCCTGGGCCTGTGCACCACCGGCATCCGCGGGGACCTCATCCCCAGCTCAGGCGGCAGCATGCCCCCGTGGATGTACGCCAGCCTGGCGCTGCCGGCCGACGCGGCCAAGGAATACGCCTACTGGATCCTGACCCACAACTTCCCCTTCGGCCTGCCGCTGGACGACTACAGCGCCGGCACCATCTCAGGTCTGCCTGACGGCACCTACGTGGCCACCATGTTCCTGGAAGAGTTCGGCGTGCGCCTGGCGCCCGACTTCACCGGCACGCTGGTGGTGGGCACGCCGGCCGATGGCACCGCGCCCACGCTCAGCGGCAGCATCGGCATCACCGACAACACCACCGGCACCAGCTACACGGCCACCTGCCCGGTGGGTGCCGACAACGTGGCCGTCACGCAGTACCGCTGGCAGGTGAACGGCGGCGGCTGGACGGTCATTGCCGCCGGCGGCCGCGTGGCCAACATCACCGGGCGCACGCCTGAAACCACCGACACGCTGCAGATGGCGGCCGGCGACGCAGCTGGGCTGTGGAGCACGCCGCTCACGGCATCGGTGACCCTGCCTGCTGTGCCGGTGACACCGCCGCCCCCGCCGCCACCACCCCCGCCGGCTTCCTTCGTGCCGCGTCGCAACGTGACGTTGATGTACAGCGTGCTCGACCCCACGGCCACGCCCGACCTCACGGCCAAAGACCCGGCCGAGATCGTTCGCCTGGTGGCCGACTTCACGCCCTTCACCCCGCTGGCCAGCCCGGTGCCGACTTGGGTGATCTCGCGCGTGGGCGGCAACGACGGCACCAGCAACCCCACGGTGGTCGGCGACTTCGTGCTCACCGGCAACCAGGTGCAGCAGCTGGTGCAAGGCGGCACCGCCGGCAACAGCTACTCGGTGCGTTGCGAGGCCCGCGGCCCCAACGGCGAGCAGCTGGTGGCCGCCGGCCGGCTGCCTGTGCGCACGCGCCCTTAAACATCAACACGCAACAGGAAGGAACAGCCATGAACGATCAGCACCTGGTGCTGCTGGGCGAGATCAAGGGAAAGGTCGAGGCGCAGGACGGAACGATGCAGGCCCACGGCGAGCTGCTGCAGTCCATCGACACGCGCCTGCGCACGCAGGAACAGAAGGCCGCCGCCGCCGGCGCCGTGAGCGGCGGCGTGGTGAGCGTGGGCATCGCACTGTTGATCGAGGGCCTGAAGAACTGGTCAGGCCGCGGCCCGGGCAGCTGACACCCCGACATGGCGCACCCCCAAGAACGCCGGCAGCAACTGCGCGGCCTGTTTGTGTTCAAGCAGCTGCCCATGGAGGCCGCCTGCGCCGCCATGAGCCTGCCCAAGACCACGGGCAACCGCTGGAAGGCCGACGCGAAGGGCCAGGGCGACGACTGGGAGTCGGCCCGCGCCGCTGTGGCGCTGGGCGACGACAACTTCAAGCAGCTGAGCCAGCGGCTGCTGCAGGACTACTTGACGCTGCACCAGGCCATGATCGATGAGATCAAGGTCAACACGAAGCTGAACACCGAGCGGAAGACCAAGATGCTCGCGTCTTTGAGCGACAGCTTCAACAAGAGCATCGCGGCCTTCCGCCGCATCGCCCCCGAGCTGAACCGCCATGCGATCGCGCTGGACGCGCTGCAGCGGTTTGCGGGCTTTGCGCAGGGCAAGTTCCCGAAGCACGTGCCGGCGCTGCTGGAGATGCTGGAGCCATTTGGCGAAGAGCTGGCCAAGGCCTACGGGTGAGCGGCCAATGACCACCAGCGCAGGCTACCGAGAGATCGACGATGAGTGCCCCGGGTGCGGCGCCACCTCGGGTGACCGCGTCCGCAACCGACCCGAAGATCCACAGGGGCTGCGCGAGTGCCCGCATTGCAGCGCCGAGAAGTGCTGCATGTGTGACATGGGCGACACCGTCGAGTGCATCAGCTGCGACACGGACGACGACTGATGGCCAAGACTGACAAAGAGTTCCTGGCCCACATCGCAGCGCTGGCCGAGAGCCTGCGCCGCCAGGTCGACGCGGACACCGAGGGCTGGGACATCAGCCCCGAAGGCATTGCCGCGCGACGTCGCCAGGCGGCCGATGAGGCGACGGGATTCGCCTTCTTTCACCGCACGTACTTCCCGCACTATGGCCGCGCCGCGCCCAGCGTGCTGCATGAGTACCTGCACCAGCGCCTGCCAGCCATCGTGCGGGCAGCCAACGGCCAACGCGACGCGGTTGCGGCGCCACGGGGCGAGGCCAAGTCAACCGTGGTGAGCCTGGTCTTCGTGTTGTGGTGCGTGGTGCAGCAGCTGAAGCACTACACCATCATCATCATGGACGCCTTCGAGCAGGCGGCCGAGATGCTGGAGGCGGTGAAGGCTGAGCTGGAAGTCAATCCGCGGCTGGCCAGCGACTTCCCCGAAGCCTGCGGCCGCGGCCGCGTGTGGCGCGTAGGCTGCATCGTCACGGCCAACAACCGCAAGCTCGAAGCCTTCGGCAGCAACAAGAAGATCCGCGGCCGGCGCCACGGCCCGCACCGGCCCGACCTGGCCGTGCTGGACGACATCGAGAACGACGAGAACGTGCTGACGCCGGCGCAGCGCGACAAGCTGGAGGCCTTCGTCACCAAGGGCGTGCTCAACCTGGGTCCGCCTGACGACAGCATGGACGCGGTGCTGATTGGCACCGTGCTGCACTACGACAGCGTGCTGAGCCGGTTCCTGAAGAACCGCATGTGGAACCGCAAGGTCTTCAAGGCCATCTTGACCTGGCCTGACCGCATGGACCTGTGGGAACGCTTCGAGGAACTGCTGCTCAGCGGCGACACGCCCGACGAAGGCGAGACCATGGCCATGGCGCACTACGCCGACCACCAGGTGGAGATGGATGCAGGCGCCGTGGTCAGCTGGCCGGCCGTGCGTCCGCTGGTGCGGCTGATGATCAAGCGCGCACGCGACGGTCACCCGGCCTTTGACAGCGAGCAGCAGAACGACCCCATCAGTGGCGACGACGCGCCGTTTGCCAACAGCATCCGCTTCTGGGTCAACCGCCTGGCGGAGTGGAAGTTTTACGGCGCCGTGGACCCCAGCATGGGCCGCCAGGCCGCCGGGCGCGACCCCAGTGCTGTGCTGGTGGGCGGCTTCGACCGCGAGCGCGGCATTCTGGACGTGGTGCACGCGCAGATCCGCCGCCGCACGCCCGACAAGCTGATCGAAGACATCATCGAGTGCCAGCGCGAGTGGGCCTGCATCGTCTGGGGCTTCGAGGCGGTGGTGTTTGCCGAGTTCGTGCGCACCGAGCTCGTCAAGCGCAGCGCGGCCGCTGGCGTGCCGGTGCCGGCGCGGCCGCTGAACCCCATTTCCGACAAGCCCCTGCGCATTGAGAGCCTGCAGCCGCACATGCACAACGGCCTGCTGCGGCTGCACAGCAGCCAGACGACGCTGATCGACCAGTTTCGCCACTACCCCAAGGCTGACCACGACGACGGGCCCGACGCCGCGCAGATGCTGTGGATGCTGGCTATCACCGGCGGCATTGGCGCGGGCACGCAGGTGGAAGACACCACCGCGCGTGGCCGTGAGTACTTCGACCGCGCCGCGCGCCAGGCGCAACGCATGTTCACCCGGAGGCGTTGACCGCCATGAAGCTGTTCGACCCCCTGCGCGCCGCTGCGCGCGCCTTTGTTGACTCTCTGCCCAGCCGGGTGCCGCTGTCACTGCCGCTACCTGACAAGACCCCCGTGCGTGAATCGGCCGGCATCAACGGCCTGGGCGACGACGAAGCCGGCTGGACGCGCTTGTCAGCCAACGGCATGGGCGCCGGCAACACGCGCGACCTGACGCCAATGAGTCACGAGCGCATGCAGCGCCTGGCTGAATTCCTGTGGCAGAGCAACTTGCTGGGCAACCGCCTGGTGGAGATCCCGCTGGCCTATCTGATGGCCGAGGGCGTGAAGCTGCAGTGCGCCGACCCTGACCACCAGGCCGTGCTGGACGCCTTCTGGCAAGACCCCATCAACAACTGGCCGCTGAAGCTGACCGCCCGCGCCCGCGACCTGGCGATCCTGGGTGAGCAGTGTTATGCCGTGTTCAAGAACGAAGCATCGGGCCACGTGCGCCTGGGCTACGTGGACCCGCGGCAGATCAACGAAGTGGTGCTGGACCCCGACAACGCCGAGCAGCCCATCGGCGTGATCACTAAGAAGGACCGCAAGGGCCAGTACAAGAAGTTTCGCGTGCTGGTGGTGAGCGACAAGCCAGACGAAGAGATGTTCAGCCGCCGCACGGCGGCCATTCGGCAGGACTTCCGTGATGGCGAGGTCTTCCTGTTCCAGGTGAACAAGCTGGCCACCGGCAGCCGCGGCCGCAGTGACCTGCTGGGGCAGATCGACTGGATCGACGCCTACGACGAGTTCCTGTTCGGCGAGCTGGACCGCGCCCGCTTCATGCGAGCCTTTGTGTGGGACCTGAACATCAAGACCGCTACGCCGGCCGAGGTCGAAGCCCGAGCCAGGACCTTCAAGCCGCCCACACCGAACAGCGTGTTTGTTCACAACGATGGCGAAGAGCTGCAACCCAAGGCCGCCGGCCTGGAGGCAGTGGACATGAGCACGGCCGCGCGCCTGTTCCGCAACCACGTGCTGGCCGGCGCCACCGTGCCCGAGCACTGGTTTGGCGGCGGCGGCGACGTGAACCGCGCCGCGGCCGCCGAGATGGGGGACCCCACCTTCAAGCTGATGACGGCCCGCCAGACGCAGCTGAAGCTGCTGCTGGAATGCATTGGCCGCTACGTGCTGGCCAGCCAACCCGACGTGAAGCCCGATTGGGCCGACCCCAAGTGGAAGGTGACCGCCGCCTTCCCCGAGCTGGTGTCGAAGGACCTGACCAAGTTTGCCAGCGCCATGCGCGAGGTGACTGCCGCTGTGATCATGCTGCTGGACAAGGGTCTGATCACCGAAGAGCGGGCGCTGGGCCTGGTGGCCGACGTGGCTGGCCGCTTCGGCCAAGAAATCGACGCCGCGGCCGAAATCGTCAAGGCACGCGAAGAGCGCGCCAAGCGCCAGAAGGACCAGGCCGACCAGGATGAGGGCGATGCCTTCACCACGCCGGGTGCCAAGGGTGCGCCCGCAGACCCGGCCGATGAAGCTGACGCCTGAAGAGCGTGCGGCACGCAACGCCTTTCAGGCCGCGCTGCGCCAGAACCTGCGCCAGCGCGCCCAGCTGATTCTGGGCGTGCAGGCCAGCGCGCTGCAGCAGCTGCAGGGCCTGGCCGGCGCCATTGCCGTGCTGCTGGCCGAGCAGCCCACCGACTGGCGGCAGTGGCAGCTGACCACCATCCAGGCCCAGGTGCAGGCGCTCATCGACGGCCTGCAGGGCACGCTGACCAGCGCCGTCGACCAGGCGCTGGTGGACGCCTGGGCCACCGGCGTGGCCAGCGTCGACGCGCCACTGGCCGCGGCCGACGTCAACGTGCAGATCTTCCTGCCGCAGATGGACGCCACCGTGCTGACCGCGCTGCGCAGCTTCACCGCCGGCCGCATCAAGGACCTGGCCGCCGGCGCCGACGCGGCCATCGACCAGGCCATCCACCTGGCGGTGTTGGGCGCGCAGACGCCCGGCGAAACCATGAAGGCCGTGCAGGCCGCGCTGGGCGCCAAGGACGCACCCACGCTGGCCAGGGCGCGCAAGATCGTGGTCACCAGCATGGGCGAGGCCTACGCCGTGGCCAGCCAGCAGCGCCTGGTAGCGGCCGCTGAGCGTGTGCCTGGCATGCAGAAGCAGTGGCGCCGCAGCGGCAAGATCCACAGCCGCTGGAGCCACGACGCGATGGACGGCAAGGTGGTTGATGCCGACAAGCCCTTCCTGGTGCCAACCAAGGGCCTGGGCGTGTTCGTGAAGATGATGCACCCGCACGACCCCAAGGCGCCTGCCAGCGAGATCATCAACTGCGGCTGCATCGCCAGGCCCTGGCTCAACCGCTGGGGCCTGCCACCCGGCGGCACGCCGTTCAGCGACCGGGAGGTTGCGCTGAACCCGATGAAGGCGGCCGGCAAGGGGTGGTTGGCGGGCCGGGGGGCGTAAAAAAAGCGCCCGGAAGGGCGCTTCAGTGGCATTTGTGAATTCGGCGGTTTGGCGCGTTTTCCGGCTCTACCTGCCACCCTAGTACCTGTGTACTGGGTTTAAGTTGGGTCTTATGCCCTTTCCGGCCCTTGGCGGGGCAATCCTTTGGTCACCGAGGGGCTTCACTCAAGCCACTTTGGCGTGAGACCCAGAATCTTGTAGGCCTTCAGTGCCTCTTGGCTGCTGTAGTCGCGTTTCAAGAAGTTGGCGATGCACTTGTGATCAACCCTCAGTGTCTTCGCTATTCGGTAGGGTGCCACACCGTCCTCCGCATGTGTCCGGTACACCTCAAGCAAGACTTCGCACGTCAGTTTGACGCGGCTGCCTGGAACGGTCAGGCCAACCAGGTGGGGGACATCAGGTGTGCCCAACTGAGCCCTAAGCCACTCGCGCTGTTGGGTGTGACTCATGTTGAGCAACTTGCTCAGTTCTTCTACCCGATCTTCGAGCGATCGAATGCGAGCTTTGGCTTGCTCCAGGTCCTCGACTTCATCAAGTTGCTTTGCTGTTTTCATCGCGGTCTCGTCTGTCTCGTGATGTGGGGGTGGCCCTACCGTGCCGGATTTCGGGCGGATGCGGTAGGGGTTTGGCAGCGCTTGTGCTGTTTAAGGTGCGCCCGCGTCACAGTGCAAGCGAGTCAAGGTTCAGTTGTGGCCTCGTTTGAGTTGGCCGATGGTCTGGTCTAGTTCAATCAGTGGGCGCTCTATGCCTTGCGCCAACGTGGCAGCCAAGCCAGCCAGGCTGTCAACGTCCAGCTCGTCGCAGCCCCTGAAGCCAGCTCCGTGCGCGGCCTTGACCATGTTGGCCAGGTCGCTAATCGCGCGCAGCGCGGCTACCGCCTGCTCGAACCGCAGGCTCTGCGTTTGCAGCCGCTGGGTGATCTCCACGCGGTTGTGCAGGCAGGTGATTCGGGCGCTCATCGGGCACCCCACTTTCCGGTCGCAATGGGCAACGTGGGTGCGAAAGAAAGCGCATGTGCGCTAGATGCTTCAGCCATTTTGGCCTCCGAGGGGTCAGTCATCGAATGACTGCCGCTCAGCTTCCAAACGGGGCGGCAGCCCTGACGGGTTGGAAGACCGGTGACCCCGCGGAGCGGAACCCGGCGAGCCTTGCGGCTCCCCGCCAAGGCTGCCATAGAAGTGGCGCCGAAGGCGAAAAGGCCGCAACGGTGTCGGTGCGGCCTCGTGCCGCGGGGTCATTCGGGCTTCCACACCCGGCCCCTATTTCTAGGGGCGGACGAAGTTTAAGGCCCGATGCCGGCGACGGCAAGCAAAGCCATAGTGCGTGCTGTTGGAGCGTTGCACCAGAGCTATGGCAGTGGTCGCACGGCCCTAGGTTCGAGGGGTGCTTCGCGTTGACCGATCACCGGGTGAGGCCTACCCTCTGACCAACAACCAAGGGAGGTCCAGATGCGCAAGTTGAGAGTTACGACATTCGCAGCATTGATCGCGCTATCAGGCTGCGCCAGCACACCCGATGGACTTCGAGAGAATGTCAGTGGCAAGCGCGAGCTGGTTCTCAGTGTCGGGTATCAGACCGTGCTCAAACGCCTGGTTGACCACAATCGAAAGTGCGTTGGTGGTCCGCTTCTACCCATCGGTTCGGTGATCAACGACGTCGACCACTACCCGGACTTGCGGACTGCAACGATCGTGCGCGGCGCTCAGGGTTTCGGGCGCGACATCTTCCAGGTTTATGACTTGGTCGAGGTTGCGCCAGGTGCCACACGTCTGACCATGTACTTCAGGTACTGGGCCGATAGGGATGCTGCCATTGCCAAGCGCGTGGCAGAAGGTGATGGCTCGTGCTGACGCCGACCTGAGCTTTGCACCATCGCTTCTTTCCGCTACCCTGATACCCACACGCAAGCGGCCCCGGGGCGAAACGTTTCGCCCTGATGCAATAGCTTCGTGATCGGCACGATGCGCTCAGCCTGAACCGAGCGCACACAGCGCTCGCCCAACTGGAGCGCACCGTGACCGACCCGACCAAGACCCCCGATACCACCACCAAGTCCGCCAAGGGCATGACTGCGGCCGAATCCGCCAAGCTCGTGAAGCGCCCCGTGCTGGTCGCGGGCGAAAAGGGCGGTGAACCCACCGTCAAGCTGGTGGCTGTGAAGGAAGCCGAAGTGCTGTCCCACAAGGACTACGGCACGCATGTGGTGGTGGTCACCACCGACGGCCAGAAGTTCAGCTCGGCCGAGGCTTGAGCCAGCCATGGGCTTGAAGCTCATCCCCGCTGGCCAGGGCTTCGACGCCCTGACCGAAGCGGTGACCACCGAGTTCGGCGCGCTCATCGACCTGGTGCGCCAGGCCGTGCGCGAGAAGGTGCGCCTCACGCCGGCCTGGTGCGACCACTACGTGGACGTGCAGGGCATGTACAGCGACCGCGCAGTGGTGCGGCTGAACGGCCGCCTGTGGGCCTACCCGTACACCGTGGCGGCCGACAACACCATCGCGGTGGGTGAGCCCAGCGAAGTGGTGTTGACCTTCGCCTTGGTTCGAGAGGCCGTGAAGGCCGCATCGGCCGCCGGCCTGGACGTCTGCATGCGCGAAGCTGCCGACGGCAGCATCGAAGTGACGCTGATCCGCGCCGGCCTCAGCCTGAACGGCAACTTCTACCCGGACGCAGCGCTGCAGGCCGCGGTGCCGCTGTTCGAAGGTGTGCGTGTGTTCGTCAAGAGCGACGAAGTGCACACCAAGGGCGGTGGCAAAGACGTGCGCAGCCTGCTGGGCGGTGTTTACGGCGTGCGCTTCGTGGCCGGTGCCGGCAGCGACGGCGGCGCGCTGGTGGGCACCTTCAAGCCCATCGACCCGGCCGATGCCGTGGTGGTGAAGATGACCGAGGCCGTCAAACGCGGCCTGCAGGGCCTGATGGGCCTTTCCATCGACGCCACCGCCACCACCAAGCGCGAAGCCCGCGGCGGCAAGCAGGTGCGCGTGGCGCAGCGCTTTGCCAAGGTCAACAGCGTCGACCTGATTGTCGAGCCCGGTGCCGGTGGCGGCCTGGACCGACTTGCCGAAGCCGCCGCCGACCCCACCGTTTCCACCGATCTCACTCCCGACACTGGAGAACTCATGTTCAAGAAGACCCTGTTGCTGGCCGCTGTTGCGGCCCTGAGCGCCACCTCTGCGGTGGTCCTGACCGAAGCCTCGCCTGGCGCCCAGGTCTTCACGGCCTTGCAAGAAGGTTGCAAGGCCGCTGGTGTGGAGCTGTCGCAGGTGGTTGCCGTCATCGAAGGCGCCGCCGACGAAGCCGCAGTCACCGTTGGCGTGGCCCGCCTGGTGGAAGCTGTGCGTGTGACCGAAGCGCGCCGCGCCTCGGCCGCCGGCGGCGGCGATGCGCCTGTCACGCAGGCCGACCTGGCCATGTTTCGCACGCGCAGCACCGCTGCGCTCAAGGTGGCGGGGTGCGGTCTGCCCCAGGCCGCACGTGAACGGGTGCAGCAGCAGCTGGACGCGCGTGAGCGCTTCACCGAAGCCGACGTCGACACCGTGATCGCGGCCGAGCGTGCCTACCTGGCCCGCTTCACCGAAAGCGGCGCCGTGCGCATGGGCGGCCTGGGCAGCATCGAGGTGCAAGACCGCAGCGTGGCCGTGGGCGAGATGCTGGACGCGTTCTTCGACCCGGCGCACAAGGACCACCGCAAGGTGCACTCCTTCAAAGAGTGCTACATCGAGATCACCGGCGACAAGTACGTCACCGGCCGCTTGCAAGACTGCGACATGCCGCGCCTGCGCGAGAGTCTGGGCGCCGCGATCGACTTCCGCGAGGCCATCAGTTCCAGCACCTTTGCCAACGTGCTGGGCGACAGCATCACCCGCCGCATGCTGGCGGTGTACGGCCAGCAGACTGACCTGCAGACGTGGCGCCGTGTGGCCAGCGTGACTTCGGTGGGCGACTTCCGTTCGAACGAGCGCACCACCATGGGCGGCTACGGCAACCTGCCGGCGGTGGCGCAGGGCGCCGACTACGCGGCGTTGACAAGCCCCAGCGACCTGAAGGCAACCTACGCCGTCACTAAGCGCGGCGGCCTGGAAACGCTGACGCTGGAGTCGATCAAGAACGATGACGTGGGCATGGTGCGGCGCATCCCCATCGAGATGGCACTGGCTGCGGCCAACACGCTGTACGAGTTCGTGTTCGACTTCTTCCGCACCAACCCGACGATCTACGACGCGGCGGCGCTGTACACCGTGGGCAAGGGCAACCTGTTCACGACGGCCTTCTCTGCAGCACAGTTCCAGGTCCACCGCCTGGCCATGCAGAAACAGGTGCGGCTGAGCTCGGCCAAGCGTCGCGGCACCACGCCCAAGTTCCTGCTGCTGCCCGTGGACCTGCAGGAAGCCGGCTTTGACGCCTTCCAGCGCGACCAGAACAACGACCCGAAGTTCGTGTCGACGGTGCAGCCCGAAATCATCGTGCCCGATTACTGGACCGACGCCAACGACTGGTGCACCGTGGCCGACCCGATGAAGCTGCCGGTTCTGGAGATCGGCTTCCTGGACGGCCGCGAAGAGCCCGAGGTCTTTCTGCAGGACATGCCCAACGTGGGCAGCCTGTTTGCGGCCGACAAGATCACCTACAAGATTCGCCACATCTACAGCGGTGCCGTCTTGCCCGAGGGCGAGAAGGGCACCACCAAGGCTGTGGTCGCCTGAACGCCTGACAGCGTCTCCGGTGGCTTTGCGGCCACCTTCGGCCGGCCACACCAGGCCGGCCGCTTTTGAAAGCGGCCCCGCAGACCTTAAAGCGCCGGCCGCTTCCGCAAGCGAAGCGCTCCTTCTCTCGTCTGTTCCACCCACGCAGCCCCCACGCCGCCAACATGTCACTTGCCGACTATCAAGCCCTGCTGCCGCGCCTGGTGCGCGAGCAGGCTTCGCACGTCACCAGCAGCGACATCGACCGCGTCATTGCCAGCGCGGTGCGCCAGTACAGCGAAGACGTGCCGCGCCAGCTGGTGCGCGACTTCACCTGGGACACCGCCGGCTTCATCAGCACCACCGTGCCGACTGACCTGACCGAGCACAGCGTCATCCTGCAAGCCGAATATCCGGTGGGCCAGCAGCCCGCCAGCCTGGTGGGCTTGCTGCAGTACGTGACCGAAGGCCCGCTGGGCTTGCTGTGCGAAACCAGCCTGCCGGCCGGCGCCTTGCTGCGCATCACCTTCACGGCGGAGCACGAGCTCGTGCAGGGCACCACCCCCAAAGACACGATACCGGCCAAGCACCGCGACGGCGTGGCCGCCTACGCCGCGCATCTGCTGTGCCGAGAGCTGGCCACGCTGTACAGCGCCGAACGCGAAAGCAGCATCGCCGCCGACGGCAGCAATTCAGAGAGCCGGGCGCGCAACTATGCGTTCCGGGCGCGCGAGTTTCGCAGCGCCTACTACGCCACCATCGGCGTGGCCGACCCCATGGCCAGTGGCACCGGCGGCAACAGCGCCAGCAGCGCTACGGGTGCAGGTGCAGTGGTCAGCTGGGGCAGCCGTGCCCGCCCCAGCTGGCGCACCAACGACGCCGGCGTGAACGAGCTTTAAGCCGTGCGCAGCACCTTCACGCCCTACGGCCTGGCTGCGCTGCAGCGGGGCTTTCACGAGTCGCCCGACTACACGCGCCGCGAGCTGCTGGCCGCCGCCACCGAGGCCGTGAACCTGCTGGAAAGCGACGTGAAGGGCAACTACCCGCGCCACACCGGTCTGACCAGCGCCAGCATCACCAGCGACGCGTTCAGCACGCCCGCAGGCGTATTGGGCGTGGTGGGCAGCGCAGCACCGGTGGCCGTGTTCACCGAGCTGGGCACCAGGCCGCACACGCCGCCGCTTGAGCCGCTGCTGCTGTGGGTGCGCGACGTGCTGGGCAAGACCGGCGACGAAGGCTACGCGGCCGCGCGCGGCATTCAGCGCAAGATTCGCGCACGCGGTACCAAGGCCAACCCGAAGTTTGCCCAGGCCGCCCAGCGCCATGAAGGCGCGATCGTGCGCATGTTCGAAGGCGCCGCCGGCCGCGTGGCCGCGCACCTGGCTGGGCCAGGCGGTGCCGCATGAGCGTGGCCACGCACCGCGCCGCATTGGTGGCGCTGCTGAATAGCGTGCCCGACATCGGCCGCGTGCACGAGTTTCAGCGTTATAGCCGTGAAGAGAGCGTCTTCCGGTCGCTGTACATCTACGACGCGCCGCCCATGTTGCCGCACCTGCGCGGCTGGCAGGTGAGCCACACCGACCAAGAGCGACGCACCTTGGGCATTGGCCGCGTGCTGATCAAGAACGCCTGGACGGTGCGCGGCTACCTGGTGTTCAACGACGAACACCGGTCCGAGCTGGTGTTCGATGCCCTGTGCGAGGCCATTGCCGACGTCTACCAGGCCGACCCCACGCTGGGCGGTGTGTGCACCGCCGAGATGTTTGGCGAAGGGCCCGACGGCGTGCAGAAGGTCGGTGCCGGCCCGGTCGTTTTTTGCGGCGTGCTGTGCAACAGCGCCGCTTTGCAACTTGAGACATGGGGGTACGCCTGATGAACCAAGACACGAAGCCGATCACCGAGCTCCACCAGGTGGAGTACGGCGGCGCCTATCAAGTGCGTGACGGAGTGATCGTCCGCGTTGAAGGACCCACCCTGCCGGCCCAAGCGGGCCTGGCGGGTGCGCAAGAGGCCGATGGTGAGGCGGGGGCTGTGGTGGGTGCCACATCTGGGGAGCCCCCGTCCTCGCCGGAGGCTTCGGCCTCGCGTCGCAGCCGCGCAGTGAACCGCTGACCTAACGGAGACACCGACATGCCGCTGCTCATGCGCAAACTGGCCATCCTGGCCAAGACCGAAGTGACCTATGGCGTGGACAGCACGCCCACGGGCGCGGCCAACGCGATCCTGGTGCGCAATGTGGCCGTCACGCCAATTGCCACCGTGCGGGAATCGCGCGACCTGTACCGCCCCTACCTGGGCAATAGCGAAGACGTGATCGGCGCCTTCTACGGCCAGATTCGATACGAGGTCGAGGCCGCAGGCGGTGGCGCCGCCGGCACCATCCCGGCCTATGCCCCGCTGCACCGCGCCTGCAGCCTGGCGCAGGTGAACACGCCGGGCACAAGCACTGTGTTCACGCCGATCAGCGCCGCGATGGAATCGGTGGTGCAGTACTTCCACCTGGACGGCGTGCTGCACAAGTTTTTGGGCACGCGCGGCGACCTGGGGCTGCGCGGCAGCTACCGAAGCGCGCTGATGTGGACCTATGACTTCATGGGCCTGTTCGTGCCGGTGACCGACGCGGCGCTGCCCACGGCGGTGTACACGGCCTTCCAGAAACCTCTGGCCTTCAACAAGGCCAACACGCCAACCTTTGCGATCCACGGCGTGGCGGCCCAGGTGCTGCGCAACTTCACGCTGGGCATGGGCAACCAGGTGGTCTATCGCAACCTGGTGAACAGCGAGGCCGTGCGCATCGTTGACCGCAAGCCCGTGGGCACGCTGGAGATGGCAGCCGAGCTGATGGCCGTGAAGAACTGGTTCAACACCGTGCGAGACGCCACCACCGGCGCGCTGCAGCTGGTGCACGGCGTGACGCCCGGGAACATCGTCGAGATCAACGCACCTGCTGTGCAGATCAGCGAGGCCAGTTACAGCGAGTTCGAAGGCGACGCGATGGTGAACACCAGCACCAAGTTCATGCCCGTGAGCGGCAACGACGAGTTCTCGATCACCGTGCGCTGAGCCCCCCTTCGAAGTCAACTCACCCAACGGAGCATCCCCATGCTGAAGATCGAACCGAACATCCGCTTCACGACCACCGCGCACATCAACCTGAAGGGTCTGCAGTGCAGCTTTGTGGTGGAGTGCCTGCTGCTGCACACCGACCGCCTGGAACATCTGCGCCAGGAACAGGCCGAACGCAAGATCACCACCGAGAATTTCACCAAAGAGTGGCTGGTTGGCTGGCCAGCTGGCCAGGTGCAAGACGTGGACGGCAGCGACATGCCTTTCAGCCACGAAGCCGTGGACAAGCTGCTGAAGGTGCCCGGCGCACCGATGGCGCTGCTGAAGGCGTTTTACGACGGCTACGACGAGGCCACCGAGGGAAACTCCGCGCCGCTGCCCGCTGGCTCTTGAGCCCCAAAAGCCCAAGCAGCGCGCGCAGCGGCACCCCACAGCACCGACTGGATCAGGACGACATGGCCGACTTCGCCCGGCTTGGCGTGTCTGTGCAGCAGCTGCAGGCCGCAGCACCTGCGCCGCCGGTACCGGCCCAGGCCGAGCCTGACGACGGCCTGGTGCTGGCGGCCCACCTGTGGCCCGCCGTGCAGCTGGCCAACGCACTGCGCACGCAGGCCCGCGTGGTGGCCGGCATGGCCGGGCTGCTGTACCTGGGCCTGGACTACGCCCGCTTCGACGGCGTGAAGCGCGATCTGGGCCTGCCGATGCGCGGCCCCAAAGCCGCGCTGCTGTTGCGGCAGTTTCAGACGGTTGAGCGCGAGATGGTGCTGGTGTGGAACAACCGCCCGGCCGTGGCCTGACGCGCGGGTAGCAGCGGCATGGAACGCAGGGTCGGCATTCGGATTGAAGGCGAGGCGAGCAGCTACGTTGGGGCCGCTGGCCAGTCGGCCGATGCGACAAAGAAACTTGAAGAGGCGAACAAGCTAGCCGAGCTGGGAATTCGCCGAAACACCATCTCGCTGGGCCAATATCAGCAAGCGCTTCGCCAGCTGCCCATGCAGATAACCGATGTGGCCACAAGCCTGGCCAGCGGCATGCCGCTGTGGCTAGTCGCAGTGCAACAAGGCGGCCAGATTCGGGACAGCTTTAACGGCGCAGGTAATGCCTTCAAGGGCATTCTGAGCATGGTCTCGCCATTGACCTTGGGAATTGGCGCGATCGCAGGGGTCAGCGGACTGCTTGCGTTTGCTGCCAAGGCGGCCTACGACGAAACAGGTGATCTGAACCGACAGATTCAATTGATGGGGCCGACCGCCCAGCGCAGCGCAAGCCAGGTTCGAGAGCTGGAAGAAGCCATCGCCCAAAGCAGCAACTCGTCGATAGGCCGGGTGCGCGAAATGACCGCCGAAATGCTGAAGTCAGGTTCGACTGGCGTGGCTGCATTGGCAGAAGGCACGCGGGCCGCCGTGGCGCTGCAAAGGCTCACCGGTGATGACGCAGACAAGGTGGCCAAGATGCTGGCGGCGGCTGGCAAAGACGCGGTGGACTTTGCGCAGCGAGCCAACGCGGCCTATGGCTTCTTGTCTGCTGCGCAGTTCAAGAACGTCATTTCACTTAAAGAGCAGGGGCGCGAAGCCGAAGCCACGCGAGCGGTACTGGGCCAGCTGGCTGACACGTTGGAGCAGCGGGTCGGCAATTCCATGACCGGGCTTGACCGGCAGATCGAAGAGCACAACCAAGCGTGGTCCAGGCTTTGGGCCACGATCAAGGGATTCGTCAGCGACGAGACCATCGACCAGCGTTTGGCGAAGCTGACATCGCAGCTGCGTGACGTTGACGAAGGCCGAAACCTGTTCGGAACCATCGCTTCAAGCGTCGCCCCGATCAGGCAAGAAGCTGCAGGTCTGCGCAACCTGACCGGTCGCGATGCCATGCGTCGGGTGGATGCCGCAATTGCCGCCGGTGCTGAGCAATCTGAAATGGAGCGCCTGAGGAAGGACTACGAAGAACGTCTTCGACTTGCCAATCGCAAGACCAAACCGGAGTACCCCGGTGCGATCCGCAGCGCACAGCGCCAGTATCAGTCGGATTTTCTGCGCAGCGAAAAGGGTGCATACGATCAGAACGCTCAGGAGGAGTCCAGGTCGTTCGACGAACGATTCCCTCGGGCCAACGTTGACGACATCATGCGCAACCGCAGCCCAGAAGCCGCCGTGCGCGCAGCAGACCTTGCCGGCTACGCCGACCAGAACCGAGGCTCTGATGAAGCCGCTGCCCAGCACCGGCTGCGTGTGCGCCAGGCTGAAGAGTCGATCACGGCCATTACCGACGCAAACAAGCGCGGCAATGCCGAGATGATCAAGGACGCGCAGGCCCGTGGCCAGGCGCTGATTGCGCTGGACGAAGAAGAGATGCGCCGGCGCATTGACACGGCTGCGATGACCGGCGACCAGATCAAGCGGCTGAACGACGAGGTGGCCACCTGGCGGCTGCTGCGCGAGCAGCAGCTGACCGAAGACCTTAAGCC
This sequence comes from Rubrivivax sp., assembly GCA_030653385.1. Classification (GTDB taxonomy): domain Bacteria; phylum Pseudomonadota; class Gammaproteobacteria; order Burkholderiales; family Burkholderiaceae_C; genus Rubrivivax. The sequence goes on from JAURZM010000040.1 coordinate 39,529, forward strand.
CGAGTGGCAGCGCATGGTGGACGCCTGGGCCGACGTGGGCCAGCGCATCAAGAGCACCTTTGACGAAGCCGTGGTGGGCAGCCTGCAGCTGGGCGAACAGGCCTTCATCCGCTTTGCGACCACTGGCAAGACCAGCTCGAAAGACCTGACCGACTACATCGAGCAGCTGATGGCCCGCGAAGCCTACCGCTGGTTCATCGGCCAGGCCGTGCAGTTTGGCAGCCGCGCCATCGCCGACTTCAATGTCAGCGGCGACGTGAACTACGGCAACGAAGGCCGCAACTACCCGGCACCGCGCGCCAGTGGCGGCCCTGTGGGGCGCCGCAGGCGCTACTGGGTGGGTGAGCACGGCCCCGAGATGCTGGAGATGGGCGGCGAGGACGGCTGGATCACCAGCAACGAAGACCTGAAGCGCGGTGCAGCCGGCGGTGGCGGTACCGGCGTGCAGGTGACGTTGATCAACCAGACCGGCACGCCGGCCCAGGCAAGCGCAACGCGCATGCCTGACGGTGGCATCGAGGTCATTCTCACGGCCATGAAGTCGTCCCTGGCCGACGACATCAACAACGGCGAAGGCTCGGTGGTGGCGGCCATGGGCAACCGCTTCGGCTTGCGCAGCAGCTTCACCAGCGCCTGAGCCATGGCCACCTTCCCCACGGTCAAGCTGGACTGGCGGACCTTCTCTGACAAGGCCGACTCGGTGGTGGCGCGCGCGCCGATGGAGCGCGGGCGGCCCAAGCAGCGCCGCACCAACAGCGACGCGCGCGTGGAGATGCAGATGACGCTGCACTTCGACACCAAGGCGGAGCTGGCGGCGTTTGAAAGCTGGTTCGACGTGGACATCAAGGCCGGGCAGGACAGCTTCGACATGAACCACCCGCGCACGGGCGCCGCCATCGTGGGCCGCATTGTGGGTGGCGAGCTGGGTGCGCCGCAGTACTTGCGCCGCGACTTCGAGGACAGCAAGCTCACCATCAAGGTGGAGTACTGGCGGTCCACATGGTGACCGACGCCACCCGCGCGCAGCTGCAGCGCGTGACGGACAGCGCCGGCATGCTGGTGCTGCTGATATTGACGCACCCCAGCATCGACACCGTCTATGTGGTCAACGACACCCGCGACTGGGTCATCTCCGGCCAGACGTGGGTGGGCTTGCCCTTTCGCTTCAAGCTGCCACGCGGTGCCGCTGGCCAGGCGCAGCGGGCCACGCTGGAAGTGGACAACGTGGGGCGCGGGCTGAGCACCGAGCTGGAAAAGCTGCCGGCCGGCGCGGCCGTGCAAAGCACTATGCGCCTGGTGAGCCGCGCCACGCCCACCGTGACGGACTACGAGTTCACGGCGCCCCTGTCCAACGTGTCGGTGACAGTGAACAGCGTGCGGGCCCAGGTGGGCAACGACGACGCCCGCCGTGCGCCGGCGGTGCGCGTGCGCTTTGACCCGATGTTGACGCCAGGGCTGTTTGCGGGATGACGCCCAACCAGCTACTCCGCCAGGCCGAGCGGTACGTGGGCCTGCCGTACCAGCCGGCGCGCTTCACCTGCGCGCACCTGGCAGTGCAGGTGCAGAAAGAACTGTTCAACCGTGAGGTGGGCGCCGATCTTCCGCGCCGGCACCCGGTGAGCCCAAACGCGCAGCACCAGCTGATCGAGACCGCACGTGCTGAACTGGCCGAGCTGGTGGCCGAACCCGAGACCGGCGACGCGGTGCTCTTCAAGCACGCAGTGCATGTGCAAGGCACCGGCCTGGTCGACCTGTGGCACGTGGGCACACTGTTCCTGGATGGCCTGGGCCAGGCCTGGGTGCTGCACACGCACGCCGGCGCCGGCAGCGTGGTGCTGGAATTGCTGGCGTCTTGCAAGGCGCGCGGCCTTCGCCTGGATGGGTTCTACCGCTGGAAAGTGGCGGTGCCGCAATGACGCATCTGGTTGTCACCCCGCACCCGCTGACCCTGGAAGGCCGCACCATCACCGAGGTAGTGCAGCTGATTCCCGGCGAGTCGCTTGCCGACTTTCTGGGCCGCGCCGGCGTGGACCTGTCGCAGCAGGACTGGGTGGTGTCCATCGGCGGGGCAGTGGTGCCGGCGCTGATGTGGCCGCGCACGCGGCCCAAGCACGGGCAAATCATCGAATGCAGGCGTGTGGCCGGGCGAGACGTGTTCCGCGCGATCGCATTTGCAGTCCTGGCCTACTACACCTTCGGCGCAGGTGCCGGCTGGGCCGCTGGTGGTGGCCTGGGCACGTTTCTGGCGCAGACGGCTGTCTTCATGATCGGTTCTGCCGTCATCAACAAGGTGCTCCCGCCGCAGCGCGCGCGCCCGGCCACCTATGACCAAAGCACGGGCAGCACCTACAGCCTGGCGGGCGGCCGCAACCGCATGCGGCACTACGAACCGCTGGGGCTGCTGTTTGGCACCACAAAGGTGGTGCCTGACTACGCGGCGCAGCCGTACAGCTTCTTCGAGGCTGACGATCAGTTCCTGTCGATGCGCTTCTCGGGCGGTCTCAACGTGGGTGCCATCGGCACGCTGAAGATCGGCGACACGCCCATCGAGAGCTACGAAGACGTCTTTCAGATGCGGGACGGCTTTCCCAGCGGCAACACCATCAACATCGACTGGAACAACGTCGACAGCGTGGATGGCGCGGTTCTTGAGGCGCCCACCGTGGCGCCTGGCGCCTGGGTGACACGCACCACTTCGCCAGGCACGCGCCGCCGGTCGCTGGACTTCGTGGCGCAGCTGTACGACATGGCCGACAACGGCACGATGAACCTGTTGTCGGTGTCGGTCGACGTCGAAGAGCGCCTGCTGCCTTCAGGCACGTTTGCGGCGGTGGGCGTATACACCTTCACCAGCGGCAGCACGCGGCCAGTGCGGCGGACGGTGACCTTGCCCGACCCGGGCGCGGCGGGCCAGTTTGAGATCCGCGTGCGCAAGCGCGAGGTGGACGTGGCCACCGGCCGCAAGAGCAATGCGCTGGAGTGGCAGTCGCTGAAGTCTTACCAGGTGGAAAGCGCACCGCTGGCCGGCTACCCGCAGTACGGCCTGCGCATCAGGGCCAGCGGCCAGCTGAACGGCACCGTAGACCAGCTCAGCTGGGTGGGCAGCCAGAGGGCCACGCAGGTGTGGAACGGCTCGGCTTTTGTCGACCAGGTCACCAGCAACCCAGGCGCGCAGATTCTGCAGTTCGCACGCGGCCTGTACGACGGCGACGGCCGCCTGCAGGCCGGCATGGGCCTGCCCGATGACCAGATCGACATCGACCAGCTGAAGGCCTTCACGCTGCACTGCGCGGCCAACGGCTACGAGTTTGACCACTGGTTTGACGCCCCGCTGAGCTGCCAGGACCTGATGGACAGCATTGCCGCGGTGGGCCTGGGCAGCATCAGCGACCACACCGGCAAGCTGGGCGTGGTGTGGGCCGCGCCGGGCCAGCCGATTGAAGCCGTGGTCAACATGGGCAACATCAGCGCGGGCACCTTCAGCGTGGAGTACGTGACGCGCGAAGTGGCCGAAGAGCTGGAGGTGAGCTGGTTCGACCGCGCTTCGGGCTACAAGCCGCGCAGCCTGCGCATCCTGGCGCCTGGTGTGACGGTGCCGCGTGAGACGGCCCGTCTGTCGCCTGCCGGTGTGGTGACCGAGGCCGCTGCGGTTCGCGTGGCACGGTGGACCATGGGCCAGAACATCTCGGGCCGCAAGTCGGTGACCTGGGAGATGGACCTGGAGCACCTGGCCTTCAGGCGCTACAGCATCATCGCCTTAAGCCACGACCTGACGCAGTGGGGGTACGGCGGCCGCGTGCGCAGTGCAGTCAGCCCTGGTGGTGTGGTGACGCTTGAGCTGGACGACGAAGTGCCCGCCGGCGCCACCCGCTACATCGGCCTGCGCATCCCCGGCGAGAAGGGCTACCGCGTGTTCAGCGTGGCCACCTTCTCTGGCACTGCCCACAGCGTGACGCTGGTGGGCGCCTGGCCGGGCGGCGTGCCATTTCCTGGCGACAGTGCCGCCAACCCGCCCGAGGACACCCTGTGGATCTACGACTTCAAGGCCGAGCCGGGGCAGCGCATGCGGGTGGTGGACATCGCGCCCACCGAGGACATGAAGGGCGCACGCATCGTGGCCGTGCCCGAGCCCGATGCGCTGTGGACGTACATGGCCAGCGGCGCCTACACCGCTTCACCTGCGCCAGCCGCTGCCGAGCCGCTGGTGGCCAGCAACGTGGTGGTCACCCAGCGCAGGCTGGACTTGAACGTGACCAACGATGCAGAGCTTTGGATTGCCTTTGATGTGACCGGGCCCTTCAACAGTGCGCAGATCTGGGGCGCACCGCAGGGCGAGGTGCTGCAGCTGCTGGGCCAGACCGTGGTGCCGCGATTCGGCCCAGTGCTGGTGGGCAACGACGGCATCTTCGTGCTGGAGGTGCGGCCCTTCGACCAGCTGGGCCGGCCCGGTACCAGCGTGAGCGTGGACTACGACGTGACGCTTGGCACCATCGTTGCCGGCACCTCGGCGCAGCTGGTGCGCCTGGCGGCGACGGCCCAGCTGTTCACCTTCAACGCAGCCGGCGCGGCCGCGCCTTCGAGCCAGACGATCACCTTGACAGCTCAGCTGATCAACCTGACTGGCACGGCCACCTTCGTGGCCACCCTGTACGACGCCAGCAATGCCAGCCTGGGCACCGTGACGTTGGGCGGCAGCGGCAACGTGCGCAACATGACAGAGGCGCAGTTCGGTGTGGCCCACCACGCCATCGTGGTGGCCACGCTGGGGGCCTTGAGCGACCAGATCACCTTGTCGCGCGTGCAGGACGGCGCCGGCGGTACCGGGGTGGACGGCTTGACGGTGGCCATCGACAACGAATCGCACACGGTGCCGGCATCGAGTGCCGGTGTCGTCAGCAGCTATGCCGGAAGCGGCGCGCAGATCGTGGCCTTCGAGGGCGGTGCTGCGCTGGCTGCCAGCGCCAGCGCGGTGGTCAGTGCGTTCCGCATCGGCACCATCACGCAGGCGCCTGCGAGCTCGCTGACGATTGGCGCAGTCAGCTATGCCGTCAACACCGCGACCATCGCGGTGCACTCGGCAATGGGCAGTGGCGTCGACGCTGTGGTGCTGACGATCCCCGTCACCGTCTATCGCGCCGACGGCAGCTCGGTGGTCATCAACAAGAAGCAGACCATCACCAAGAGCAAGCAGGGCGCCACCGGCGACCCAGGTGCGAACGCCACGCTGCTGGCCCTGCTGGCCACTGCCGGCGTTTTCACCTTCAACAGCTCGGGCGCGGCCGCGCCTTCGGGCCAGACCATCACCCTCACAGCGCAGCTGAGCAACGTCAGCGGCACGGCCACGTTTGTGTGCACCCGGTACGACGCGGCCGACGCCAGCCTGGGCACCGTGACGCTGGGTGGCAGCGGCAACGTTCGCACGCTGACCGCGGCGCAGTTTGGCGTGGCGGCCTACGCCGTCATCTCGGCAACGCTGGGGGCGCTGAGTGACCAAGTGACCGTCTCGCGTGTGCAAGACGGCGCCGGCGGCGCTGGCGGCACGAACGGCCTGACCGTGGTGCTGGACAACGAAGCCCACACCGTGCCTGCATCCAGCGCTGGCGTTGTCAGCAGCTATGCCGGCAGCGGCGCGCAGCTGGAGGCCTTCGAAGGTGGTTCGGCGCTGGCGGCCAGCGCCAGCGCGGTGGTGAGCGCTTTCCGCATCGGCACGATCACTCAGGTGCCCGCTTCGACGCTGACCATTGGCGGGGTCAGCTACTCCGGCAACGTGGCCACCATGGCGGTGCACTCGGCGATGGCCGACGGCGTCGACTCGGTGTTGCTGACGATCCCGGTCACCGTCTACCGCGCCGACGGCAGTTCGGTGGTCATCAACAAGAAGCAGACCATCACCAAGAGCAAGCAAGGTGCCGCTGGCGACCCGGGTGCTCCTGCAACGCTGCTGACGCTGCAGAAGACGGCCGACGTCTTCACCTTCGACACCTTTGGCGCTGCGTCGCCAAGCAGCCAGACGATCAGCTTCACGGCGACGCTGGCCAATGTGTCTGGCACGGCCACCTTTGTGGCTACCCGCTATGACCTGAGCAACACCAGCCTGGGCACCGTGACGCTGGGTGGCAGCGGCAACACCAGGTCAATGACGGCCGCGCAGTTTGGCTCGGCGGCCTACGCGGTGGTTGAGGCCACGCTGGGGGCATTGAGCGACACGGTGACCGTCAACCGCCAGGTGTCTGGCCCGCCGGCGGAAGGGCCGGTGTCACCGGGCTACATCGAGGTGAGTCACGACGAAGTGTTTCCCGATGTGGCCGGCGCCATCGTTCAGTTCCGCCGCGACGGCACCGTGCACACGGCGCAAGGGCCCATCACCGGGGCCTCTTACTCGCTGTTCGGCAACTGGTACGAGGGTGGCAGTTCGACGGTCGGTGACGACTACGACGTGCGGGTGGACGTGGTCAACAGGCAGGGCGACTTGCTTGGCACCTACAACACCTGGCTTCAGTTGAACACCAGCTGGACCTTTGCTGTTGAAGAGACCGTGTCGGCCGTGCATTCGGACCTGCTCTTCAACTACTACATCCGGCGTCGCTCAGACGGGCTGACGATGGTCGTTGGCAGTGGCTATTTGTGGGCCCGTTCAGCGGCCTGAAGGGGTGAGATTCATGCGTTCCAGCTTCTGTGTTGTTTGCCTTGCTGCGGCCCTGCTGATGCAGGGCTGCGTGCCTTCCACCAAGCCATTGAAGAAAGGCAAACAGCAGGTTGGCCAGGGCCAGCTTTGCCGGTGGGAACTGGGCCGCTGCGAGACGATTTTCCCGGCCGACCTGTTGCACGCAGAACCGCTGGGTTTGGCCACAGGAGACCCCGGCCACCAGCCATAAAAAACAGGGCGACCCGGCCAGGTGCGCTAACACCTGACCGAGCCGCCAGCCGCAGTGGACTGCGAACCAGCCAAGGCCCTGCTACCTCGCGCGAGGCGGGGTCAGTTTAAGGCCCTTAAACGGAGTCCACCGTGACGCAACCCATCATCCCTTGGATCGGCGGCAAACGCCGGCTTGCTCAGCACCTGCTACCCATGTTTCCAGCCCACACCTGCTACGTCGAACCCTTCTGTGGGGCGGCCGCGCTGTTCTTCCTGAAAGAGCGCAGCCAGGTCGAGGTGCTGAACGACATCAACAGCGAGCTGGTGCGCCTGTATCGCGTGCTGCAGCATCACCTGGAAGAGTTCGTCAGGCAGTTCAAATGGGCGCTGGCCAGCCGCGAGATGTTCACCTGGGCGCAGCAGACGCCGCCGGCAACCTTGACCGACATCCAGCGTGCTGCGCGCTTCTACTACCTGCAGCGCCTGGCATTCGGGGCCAAGGTGCAAGGCCAGACATTCGGGACCGCCACGACGGCGCCGGCCAGGCTGAACCTGCTGCGCATCGAGGAGGAGCTGAGCGAGGCGCATCTGAGGCTCAGCGGGGTCCAGGTCGAGCACCTGGCCTGGGACGCCTGCGTGCAGCGCTACGACCGGCCACACACGCTTTTCTACATGGACCCGCCGTACTGGGGAACCGAGGGCTATGGGGTGGATTTCGGCCTGGAAAACTACGCCAGGATGGCCGATCTAATGCGGTCCATGAAAGGCCAGGCGGTGGTCAGCGTGAACGACATCCCGGAGATGCGGGAGGCGTTTAAGGGCCTGAAGATGAGCCGTCTGACGATCACCTACTCGGTCGGCAAGGCGGGCACTCGGAAGCCGACTGGCGAGCTGGTTATCCACAACCTGCGCTGACGACGGCGTCAGCTTGTGGACAGGTCAGAAAGCCGCCGCGACCTTAAACAACGGCCCGGCCGCGTGTTTTGGGCCTTAAGTCACTGCCAAAGCGCGCGCCGTTTACTGCCAAAGGCGGCGGAAATCGCTGCCAAAGCGCGCGGCGCGCTATTACTCGTGCGTCAGCGTCCGAGAACCATCCTACGCCTGTGGCAGCCAGCGCTATCAATTGCGCTATCAAACCGGGCTTCGAGGTCAGAAAAGACAAAGGCCTTCCGAAGAAGGCCTTTGAAATCAACATGTTGCGCCACTTGTTGGGTGGCTCCCCGACCTGGGCTCGAACCAGGGACCTACGGATTAACAGTCCGGCGCTCTACCGACTGAGCTATCGAGGAATGTAGCCTGTGAGTATAGCCCGAAAAATCAGGGCCTCAGAAGGCGGCCTGCACCGAAGCGCGCCAGGTTCGGGGGGCCAAGGGGTACAGGTAGACATGGCCAAACTGGTAGGGCGACTCTTTCCAGGCTTGCCGGTCGGCGGCGTTGTCCACGCCCAATCGCCAGGTCAGGGTGGTGCCGTCCACGACCTGCTTCCAGCGTGCGCCCAGGTCCAGGCGGGTCCATCCGGCGATGCGCACCGTGTCGTCGTAGGGCAGCACGACGCGGTCACTCTCTGCTGACAGACCGGCCAGCAGGGCCAGGCCTGTCACGGCGGGCACGCGGTATTCGGTGCTCAGGCGCAGTGTTGCGGCAGGCACGTTCACCGGTCGCTTGCCGTTGACTCCCGCTTGCTGCGAACCCTGGCGCTTGGCATCCAGCAGCATGGCGCTGGCTTGCACCGTCCAGGCGCTCCACTGTTGCGCCAGGCTGCCTTCGATGCCACGGTGCCGCGCGCTGCCGTCGATGATGCGGCGGCAGGTGTCGACCGCGCCACAGTCACCCACGTCGGCGGTCTGGCTGCGGTCGATGTCGAACAGCGTCAGCGAAGCTTCGACGGCTTCGTCGCCGTGTTTGATGCCCAGCTCGAATTGCCGGCTCTGCAGCGCGATGGACTCGCCGGCGTTGCTGTAGCGCGCGCGGTTCGGTGCGACATCGGTTTCCAGGCCGCGGCCCCAGCTGCCGTACATCAGCGTGCGTGCGGTCAGCTGAAAAGCCAGGCCCAGCCAGGGCGTGGTGGCGCTGCGGTCGTAGTCGGTGGCGCGCAGGCTGCCGTTGCCGTCGACACTGGTGCGCTTGCTGCTGCGGTCCATCTGGGTGTGGCGCAGGCCGGCCCACAGTTGCCAGCGTTCAGACAGCTTGGCGGCGTCACGCACAAACCATTCGGTGGAGGTTTCGTCGCGGTTGGTGTTGGCGTCCAGAAAGCCGAAAGAGGGCGCCGTTTGCAGGCTGCCGTCGATGTTGCCGATGCCGGCGATGTCGAAGACCTGGTCCTGGAAGCGGCCGCGGTAGCGGCTTTTCAGGACTCCAGCTTCGATGTCGTGCTGCACGGTGCCAGTGCGGAAGGTGCCGGCCACGGCCAGTTGCAAGGCGCTGCTGGTGCGGCGTTCCTGGTCGCTGATGTATTCCCAGTAGGTGAAGCTGCCGTCGGGTGCGTAGCGGTCGCACCAGTCGGGGCAGTCGTAGCTGGCGTCGTAGACGCCGAAGGGGAAGGCGGTGCGGTCGTCGCTGTGCAGGCGCTGTTGCATGGCGTGGGCGGTGAAACGCCAGTTCCCGCTCAGGCGCTGCTGCCAGCGCAAGGATGCGGTGTCGCCGTCCAGCTTCACGTCCTGCCGCCAAGGCTGGTCGTTCAGGTTGCGGCCTGGGTCGATGGACTTGGCCGACGGCACACTGTTGCCAAGCAGGCTGTAGCCGGCCACGCTGGGCTGGCGCTGTCGGCTGCTTTCCAGTTCGGCCTGCAACAGCGTGTCGGGTGACAGTTGCCAGTCCGCGGCCAGGGCCGCCAAAGAGCGTTCCCCCTTGGTGTTGCGCACCTGCGGGTCCAGCTTTTCGTAGGCCGCATTCAGGCGCACGGCCACGGCGCCGTCGTTGCCGAACCGCTGGCCCAGGTCGACAGCACCCAGCACCGATCCCCGTTCACGCCACTCCAGCCGCGCCTGGCGCAGATTGCCGTTCGGTCGCTTCACAACCAGGTTCAACAAACCGCCAGGGGCGCTGGTGCCGGCTTGAATGCCGCTGGTGCCCTTGATCAGTTCGAGCCGGTCCTTGTTGTCCAGCGCAATGGCGGTTTCGGCGTTGATGGGCAGGCCGTCGCGGCGCACGTTGAAGCGGTTGTCCAGCGTGTAGCCACGCACCGACAGCACGCTCCAGTAGCCCTCGGCGTTGTAGGCGTCGCCCACGCTGGCGTCCAGCCGCGTGAGGCCGCTGATCTGCAGAATGCCCTGGTCGGCCAGCAGACCCTGGCCGATGACGCTGGCCTGCAGCGGTGCCCTGGCCAGTGGCGTGTTGCCAAAGCCGGCCAGTCCTGCCGTGCCGGTGCTGCGGCCGGTGATGGTGACGGTGTCCTGTGCAGACACGGGTGAGCAACACACCATGGCGGTGGCCATGGCGATGCCCGCGAAGCGGAACGTGGTGGTGGTGGATGCCATCCTGAGCTTTCAGAAGATGGCAGGTCGGCAAGTCACGACAGACACGGGCCCATGGCGGGCCCCCAACTGGAGACAGCTTCCCTGCGCGAGGATTACCTCAATCAGGTTCAAAGGGACTTTCTCAGTCGGCACCGCCTTGCGGCAGCGCCAACACCCCTAGCGAGTGGCCAACGACAAACGCTGGCCGAAGCAGATTATCAACGAGACGCTGTGTGCATTTCTCGACCCCGCCACAATACAGCCCGCACGAGGCGGGCTGTTGTCGTGAGCGAGGATGCCGTCGAAGGCGCTGCTGGCTTCAGTCGAACACCGGCGACTCGACGCCCAGCACCTTGTGCAGCTTGGGGCTGGTGGTGGTGTACTGCAGCAGGATGCGCTTTTCCGGGAACACGATGGGCGCAGCACCGAAGGCGGCCAGTGCAGCTTCGTGGAAGCCCGACAGGATGAGCTTTTTCTTGCCGGGGTAGGTGTTGATGTCACCCACGGCAAAGATGCCGGGGATGTTGGTCTGGAACTTCTCGGTGTCCACCGTGAGCTGCTTGCGGTCGATGCCCAGGCCCCAGTCGGCAATGGGGCCCAGCTTGGGGCTCAGGCCGAAGAAGACCAGCAGCATGTCCAGCGGCATCACACGCGTCACGCCGTCGGAGCCGGTGACCTTCAGGCTGCTCAGGCGGCCTGCGCTTTCTTCGAAGCCGGTGACCTGTCCCACGACAAACTGCATCTCGTAGGCCTCGCACAGATCCCTCATCTTGGCCACGTTGGCCGGTGCGGCGCGGAAGCCGTCGCGGCGGTGCACCAGGATCACGCTGTCGGCCTTGTTGGGGCCTTCGGCCACGAAGTTCAGCGCCCAGTCGAGTGCCGAGTCACCACCACCCACGATGACCAGGTTCTTGCCCGCAAACTGCGCCGGGTTGCGCACGCGGTAGAAGAGTTGCGTTTCGTCGAACTTCTCCAGCCCGTCCACTTTCAGCGTGCGCGGCTGGAAGCTGCCCACACCGCCGGCAATGAAGATCGTCTTGGTCAGGAACGTCGTGCCATTGGACGTCTGCACGAAGAAGCGGCCGTCTTCCTGCTTCTGCACGACCATGACTTCCTGGCCCAGGTGAAAGGTGGCACCGAAGGGCTCGATCTGCTTGAGCAGGTTGTCGGTGAGTTCCTTGCCGGTGCACACCGGCACGGCCGGGATGTCGTAGATGGGCTTGTCCGGGTAGAGCTCGATGCACTGACCACCGGGGTAGGCCAGGCTGTCGATGATGTGGCACTTGATCTCGAGCAGGCCGAGTTCAAACACCTGGAACAGGCCCACAGGCCCGGCTCCGACGATGACGGCGTCGGTCTGGATCGGTTCGGTTTGCATGAAAAGTAGGAGGAGTTTTAGATCAAGCTACCCGCGCGGAACCGGCTTTGCCGGGCCGCTGCGGAGCGCCCCCTCGGGGGGCAGCGAGCGACAGCGAGCTTGGGGGCTCAACGAACCAATTGGTCAAGCTTGTCGGTCTTGTCTTTCCAGTCGTCGGCGTCCGGCAGCGGCGCCTTGCGCTTGGTGATGCTGGGCCACTTGCGCGACAGGTCGGCATTGAGCTTGATCATGCCCAGCTGTTCAGTCGGCACGTCTTCTTCGGGCAGGATGGCATTCACCGGACATTCGGGGATGCACACCGCGCAGTCGATGCATTCATCGGGGTCGATGCTCAGCATGTTGGGGCCCTCGCGGAAACAATCCACAGGGCAGACATCGACGCAATCGGTGTACTTGCAGCGAATGCACGATTCGAGAACGACGTGGGTCATGGACAGGGGCTCGGTTGGATGGACGAGGTCTGCGCTTTTGCCCAGACCCGGGTCAACCCCACATTTTACGGTGCGATCGCCCGGTGCTCGGCTTGCGCAAGATCATGGTTGAAGGTCTTTGGTGGCTTTGCCACAGCCCGGGCACCTGCTCCCACCGTCACCACCGTGGGGCGGCCAGCGTGCAGCACACCGGCAGCGCCCAGTTCGTGCAGCGCGTGGTCGCTGGCCACGCAGTCGGGCCAGCCGGCACGTGACACCACGTTGACTGGCGTGTCCTGCGGCCAGCCGGCAGCCTGCAGCGCGCGGCCCAACTGACCCAGTTGTCGGCCCGCCATGTAGAACACTTCGGTGTCCGCGTGGTGGCCGGCGCCCAGTTCGCCCAGGTGCGACATGGCCGTGGTCAGGCTCACGCTGCGGCCTTTGCCGCGGCGGGTCAGCGGTCTTTTTGTGTGGGCCGCAGCGGCGATGGCCGCGGTGACACCTGGCACCACTTCGCTGTCGATGCCGGCAGCGGCCAGCGCGAGCAGCTCTTCTTCCAGGCGGCCGAAGATGCTGGGGTCGCCACCTTTCAGGCGCACCACCACGGCATGCTGCTGCGCCATGCGCACCAGCAGCGCGTCGATGGCAGCCTGGCCGGTGGATGCGCAGAAGCCGCGCTTGCCCACGTCGACCCAGCGTGCGCGGGGTGCAAACTCGCGCAGCGCGGGGTCGGTCAACGCATCGAACAGCACCACGTCGGCCTGCGCCAGGCGCTGCGCGCCGCGCACGGTGATGAGGTCGGCCGCACCCGGGCCGGCACCGATGAAGATCACGCGGCCGGTCATGGCTGCACCTCGGTGTCGGTGACCAGCAGCGCACCACTGGTGCGGTGGCTGGCCGGGTCGACCACGATCAGTGCGCCGCCGACGCGGTTGCTGGCAAAGGTGGACAGCGGCAGCGGCTGCTGCAGTTCGACCAGCACTTCGCCGATGTCGTTGACCTGCAGGCTGTCGGCCGGCTGAGGTTCCAGGGTGTGGATGTCCAGCCGGTGCCGCACCTGCAACAGCCGCGCCTGCACCCAGCGGTTGCCGTGGCGCAGCCAGTACTTGCGACCGGCAGTGGCGGCTTCAACGTCCAGCCAGGCCAACGTGGCGACAAAACGCTGCACGGTCTGCAACTGGCCTGGGAACGCCAACCAGTCGCCACGCGACACGTCCAACTGCCGGTCCAGTACCACGCCGGCCGACTGGCCCGCGCCTGCTTGCAACACCCCGCTGCCGGCACGCCGCAAGGCCGCCACCGTGGCTGTCTGGCCACTGGGGAACACCTGCACTTCATCACCCACATGCAGCCGGCCCTGCGCGATGCGGCCCCACAGCACACGCGGCTGTTCGCCGGTGCCCTGGCCTTGTTCCTTGAACGTCTTGGCGACGTACTGAACGGGCAACGCAAAACCGCCGTCGGCCGCCTCTTCCACGGTCGGCAGGCCTTCCAGCAGCTGCAGCAGCGTGGGGCCCTGGTACCAGATGGCATTCAAGGGCGTGGTGACGTTGTCGCCGCGCAGTGCCGACACCGGCACGATGCCGGCGTGTGCGATCTGCGCTTCGTCGGCAAAAGCCTTGAGTGCACGCGACACGGCGGCGAATGCCTGCGCCGGGTCGGCCACCGCGTCCAGCTTGTTGACGGCAAACACGATGCTGGGCACCCGCAGCAACTGCGCCAGCAGCGCATGGCGGCGGGTCTGCGGCAACAGCGTCACCGATGCAGCCGTCGTGTCGAGCTTGGTGATGTCCACCAGCACCACGGCCGCGTCGCTGCCGGCGGCGGCAGTGACCATGTTGCGGGTGTACTGCTCGTGGCCCGGCGCGTCGGCGATGATGAATTTGCGCTTGGGCGTGGCGAAGTAGCGGTAGGCCACGTCGATGGTGATGCCCTGTTCGCGTTCGGCTTCCAGGCCATCGGTGAGCAGGCTCAGGTCGATGGGCTCGCCGGCGGCACGTGCGTGCAGGTGGTCCAGCTGGTCGGCCAGGATGGCGCGGCTGTCGTACAGCAGGCGGCCGATGAGCGTGCTCTTGCCGTCGTCGACGCTGCCGGCGGTCAGGAAGCGCAGGACTTTGTGAGTGGCGGTCATGGTGTTTGGGTCTTGATCAAGGTTCTTGCGCGGAGCCGGCTCTGCCGGGCCGCTGCAAGCGCCCCCTCGGGGGGCAGCGACCGATAGGGAGCGTGGGGGCTAAAAATAGCCTTCTTTCTTGCGGCGCTCCATCGAGGAGTCGGACGTGCGGTCATCCATGCGCGTGGCGCCGCGTTCGCTGACGGTGACCGTCAAGGTCTCGGCCACGATGTCGACCGCACTGGCGGCATCGCTTTGCACCGGGCAGGTGCAGGTCATGTCGCCCACAGTGCGAAAACGCACCGGCAGCGTTTCGACCACGTCACCAGCCTGCGGCGGCGTCACGACGGTCACCGGCACCAGCAGGCCCTTTTTGCGCACCACCTCGCGCGGGTGGCTGTAGTACAGGCCGGGCAAGGGAATGCCTTCGCGTGCCAGGTACAGCCACACGTCCAGCTCGGTCCAGTTGCTGATGGGAAAGGCGCGGAAGTGCTCGCCCGGGCGGATGCGGGTGTTGAACAAGGTCCACAGTTCAGGCCGCTGCTCCTTGGGCTGCCACTGACCGAAGCTGTCGCGGTGGCTGAAGATGCGTTCCTTGGCGCGCGCCTTTTCTTCATCGCGCCGCGCGCCGCCGATCAGGCAATCGAAGCGGTGTTCTTCGATGGCTTCCAGCAGCGCCACGGTCTGGTGGCCATTGCGCGATTCCATCGGGTCGGCCAGGCGCACAGTGCCGCGGCGGATGGATTCTTCGACACTGCCCACCAACAGCCGGTCACCCATCTCGGCCACCCGCCGGTCGCGGAACTCAATCACCTCGGGGAAGTTGTGCCCCGTGTCCACGTGCAGCAGCGGGAAGGGCAGTTTGCCGCTGAAGTCCTGGCCCGCGACGTGGTTCTTGAAGGCTTTTTCTGCCAGGCGCAGCACCACGCACGAGTCCTTGCCGCCGCTGAACAGCAGCGCCGGGCGCTCGAAGGCCGCTGCCACTTCACGCAGGATGAAGATGGCTTCTTCTTCCAGTGCATCCAGGTGCTGGTGGTCCAGGCCGGGCAACAGGTGTTCAGTGTTTGTCGGGGCGTTCATGTCCGAACCTCCGGCACGGGTTGGTAATCGCTGGCCACATGCAAGCCGCACTCTTTGGCGCTTTCGCCTTCCCACCACCAGCGGCCGGCGCGGAAGTCTTCACCCATCGCAACGGCGCGTGTGCAAGGTTCGCAGCCGATGCTGGGGAAAAACTCGTCGTGAAGGGCGTTGTAGGGCACTTCGTGGGTGGCGATGTGGTGCCAGACGTCGGCCCAGCTCCAGTCGGCCAGCGCGTTGAACTTGGCGCGGCCCTGTTCGTCGGTTTCTTCGAAGGGCACCTCGGCGCGCGCGCCGCTTTGTTCGCGCCGCAGCCCAGTCACCCAGGCGGTGCGGCCGGCCAGCAGGCGCGCCAGCGGTTCCAGCTTGCGCAGGCTGCAGCAGGCCTTGCGCAGGCCGACGCTCTGGCGCATGGCCAGTTCGCCATGGGTCTTGACGAAGTGGATGGCCTGCTCGGCCACCGGCTGCCAACGTTCCACCGCCAGGCCGTAGCGGGCTTCGATGGCCGGGATCAAAGCCAGCGTCTGGGCGTGCAACTTGCCAGTGTCCAGCGTGGCCAGGGCGATGGGCAACTGGTGGCGTGCGATCAGGTCGGTGAGCACCATGTCTTCGGCACCCAGGCTGGTGGTCAGCACGATGCGGCCGGGGTGCGCGGCGGTGGCGTGTTGCAAGCGCAGCACGGTCTGCGCCACGCGCTGGTCATAGCCGGGTTTCAGCCGGGCGTTCAATTCGATGGCGCGGCTCATCGCGGGCTCCGGCTGTCGTGGCGCTCGGGCGGCACGGTCTGGTAGTGGCTGCTGAAAAAGCCCAGCGCACGCTGCGCCGCTTCCAGCTGCTGGTCGGCGCGCAGTTGCACCGCGTCGAAGCCACATCGGCGCAGCAGCGGCAGCATGTCGGCCAGCACTTCGCCGCTGGCGCGGATCTCGCCGGTGTAGCGCAGCCGGCCACGCAGCAGCACGGCCTGCGAATACGCGCGGCCGTCGGTCCACTTGGGGAACTGCAGCACCACCGCAGGCTGACGATGGATTTCTTCGGCCCGCTGCAGCACGTCTTCGTTATTGCCCAGCAGCAGGGCGCCTTCGTCCACGGGACAGGTGTTGGCAATGAATCGCATGGTGTTCTCTCAGGCCCGTTCGGCGGTGCTGCGACGCACGGCGTCGGCGGCATGGCGGAAGGGCAGGGGGCCCAGGCGGCGTGCGGTGTGGATGAAACGTTCGCCGGCCTGGCGCTGCAGCAGGTAGGTGGCGATCACGGCTTCGATCACGTCGGGCACTTCGTCGGCCGCAAACGACGGCCCGATAACCTTGCCCGCCAGTGCCGCGCCGCTGAGCGTGCTGCCGTCAGCACCGGCCACGCTGACCTGGTACCACTCCTTGCCGTCTTTATCGACGCCCAGGATGCCGATGTGCCCGCTGTGGTGATGGCCGCAGCTGTTGATGCAGCCGCTGATGTGCAGGTCGATGTCGCCGATGTCGTGCAGTTCGTCCAGGTCGTCGAAACGTTCGGTGATGGCAGCCGCGATCGGAATGGAACGTGCATTGGCCAGCGCACACAGGTCGCCGCCGGGGCAGGCGATCATGTCGGTCAAGAGGCCGATGTTGGGCGTGGCAAAACCACCTTCACGCGCTGCCAGCCACAGCGCACGCAGTTCGTTTTCTCGCACCCAGGGCAGCAGCAGGTTCTGGTCGTGTGTGACACGCAGTTCGCCCAGGGAAAAGCGGTCGGCCAGCGCGGCTGCACCGTCCATCTGGTCGGCCGTCACGTCACCGGGCGGCAGGCCGGCGCGTTTCAGAGACAAGGTCACGGCGCGGTAGCCCGACACGCGGTGTGCGTGCACATTGCGCTGCTGCCAGCGGTCGAAGGCCGCCAGCGGCTCGTGCGCGGGCTCGGCCCTGGCGGCGGGCTGCACGGCGGCGGGCAGCGGGAAGCTGGCCTTCACACGGTCCAGTTCGGCCTGCGGGATCAGCGGCGTGGCCGGGTCGGCCAGCAGCGCGGCGAACTCGCGGTTCACGTCGTCGACAAAACGCTGGCCTTCGGCCTTGACCAAAATCTTGATGCGCGCCTTGTACATGTTGTCGCGTCGGCCGTGCAGGTTGTACTGGCGCACCACGGCTTCGATGTAGACCAGGATCTGCTGCCAGGGCACGAAGGCATTGAACTCAGTCGCGATCACCGGCGTGCGCCCCATGCCACCACCCACGGCGACACGGAAGCCCACCTCGCCGACTGCGTTCTTGCGCAGCGTCAGGCCGATGTCGTGCCAGTCGGTGGCCGCGCGGTCTTCCAGCGCACCCGTCACCGCCAGCTTGAACTTGCGCGGCAGGAAGGCGAATTCCGGGTGCAGCGTGCTCCACTGGCGCAGGATTTCGCAGTACGGCCGCGGGTCCACCGCCTCGTCTGGCGCGATGCCTGCCAGCGCGTCGCTGGTGATGTTGCGGATGCAGTTGCCGCTGGTCTGGATGCCGTGCATGTCCACATCGGCAAGCAGCTCCATCACGTCGGCACTGCGTTGCAGCGGAATCCAGTTGAACTGCAGGTTCTGGCGCGTGGTGAAGTGACCGAAGCCGCCCCGTTCCTGTGGCGTGCCGGCGTCCTGCAGGTCGAAGTCGCGTGCGATGCGCGCCAGCTGGCGCAGCTGCCGGCTGTTCAGTTCGCCATAGGGCACGGCCACACGCAACATTGGCGCGTGGCGTTGCACGTACCAGCCGTTTTGCAGGCGCAGCGGGCGGAATTCTTCATCGGGCAGTTCGCCCATCAGGTGACGGGTGAGCTGGTCGCGGTACTGCGCGGCGCGGGCGCGCACGAACTGGCGGTCGAAGTCGGTGTAGCGGTACATGGGGTGTTGCTGGAGGGCGCGCTCAGGCCAGTGCGCGCCACAGGTTGAAGAGGCTGATGCTGCAAATCACGGTGCCCACCAGCACCAGCAGTGCACGGGTGGGCAGCAGGCGGGTCAGCGTGGCGGCCAGCGGCGCGGCGAACAGACCGCCCACCACCAAACCTGCCACGGTGGCCCACGGCACGCCGTCCACCAGCAAGGTGAACAAACCGGCGCTGACAAAAGTGAGAAAAAACTCGGCCAGGTTGACCGAGCCGATGGTGGTGCGGGGGTCGTGGCCACTGCCCACCAGCGTGGTCGTGACCACCGGGCCCCAGCCACCACCACCCACCACGTCGACGAAGCCGCCGACCAGGCCCAGCTTGGCCACGTGGCGCGGCGGCTGGCCGTTGCGGCGAACGCGCCGCCAGGCCTTGCTCAGCACGTAGGCGCCCATCAGCAGCAGGTAGGCCGACACGTAGGGCTTGATGGCCTCACCGTCCACGCTGGTCAGCAGCCACGCGCCCAGCGTGGCTCCGGCCATGCCGGGCAGCAGCAGCCGCAAGAACAGCTGCCGGCTGACATTGCCCAGCTTGATGTGCGAGATGCCCGACACACCCGTGGTGAAGACTTCGGCGATGTGCACCGCAGCGCTGGCAACGACCGGGCTGGAGCCGGTGGCCATCAGGAAGCTGGTGGAGGTGATGCCATAGGCCATGCCCAGCGCACCGTCCACCGCCTGCGCCAGCAGGCCCACCGCCACGGCCCACCAGAAGGCTTCGCTGTGCAGCACGGCGCGCGCCAGGGCCAGGCTGTCGGGGCGGTGCAGCCACTGCGATGTCAGGTAGACGATGACACCACCCATCAACAGCAGCACCGACCACATCGCCACGCGCAGCACCGGGTGTTCTGCCGCCGCCGTGACTTCTCGCTCCAGTGGCGGCAGTCCCAGGGCCTGGTGCTCGGCGTTCACCGGGTGGTTGCTGTAGTCGAGGTCGCGGATCTTCATGGCAGGGTGTGTGCACCCACGCCGGCGGCACGGGAGCAAGGGTTGGACTCTAGGAACCCGTTGTCATATTGAGAACTACTTATTTGGCGTTTGTTTAGATTGCAAAAGATATAAAGCGAGTGCTCGACAGCCGCCCGCATAGACTTGTCCCGATGAATCGCCGTGACTTGATGGGCCTCTTGACCGCTGCACCGCTGCTTTCTGCCGCGCTGGCCGGCTGCCAGACGGCACCTTCCACACAAACGCCAGCACCGGCTGCGGCTCCCGCCTCGCCGGCCCCACCACCCCCGGCCGCACCCAAGAGGCCGCCACGTCTGGGTCTGGCGCTGGGCGGTGGTGCTGCCAGAGGGTTTGCGCACATCGGCGTCATCCAGGTGCTGGAAGAAGCCGGCATCCGGCCCGACCTGGTGGTCGGCACCTCGGCCGGCAGCCTGGTGGCTGCTCTTTATGCGTCGGGCAAAAAAGGCGCCGAACTGGCCAACCTGGCGCTGACGCTGGATGAAGGGGCCATCACCGACTGGGCGTTTCCGGGCCGCGGCATGATCCGCGGCGATGCGCTGGCCCGCTTCGTGCGCGAGCAGACGGCGGGCATGAGCATCGAGCAAATGCCCCTGCGCCTGGGCATCGTGGCCACCGACCTGGACAGCGGCGGCGCCATCCTCTTCGAACGCGGCGACACCGGGCAGGCGGTGCGGGCATCGAGCTCGGTGCCGGCAGTTTTCCGGCCGGTCAGTATCGGCGGGCGGGAATACGTCGACGGCGGCCTGGTGTCGCCGGTGCCAGTGCGCTTTGCTCGCCAGATGGGCGCTGAAATGGTGCTGGCGGTGGACATCTCCACGCCGCCCGACGGCGCAGGCACGGGCGACACGCTGAAGCTGCTGCTGCAAACCTTTGCCATCATGGGCCAGAGCATCAAGCAGTTCGAACTGCGCGATGCCGATGTGGTGCTGCGCCCGCCCTTGCTGGGCGTCAGTGGCGCAGACTTCACGTCTCGCGTGCGGGCTCTGCGCGCCGGCCGGGAAACGGCGACGGCCATGTTGCCGGCCATCCGCGCCAAGCTGGAAGCGCTGGCCCGCTAGGGCGGGCTTCGAAGCGCAAGTGCTTCGCACAAAAAAGAGCGGCCCAGCCGGCTGACTGGACCGCAATGCACCTGGACGGGGTGCTGAGGAGTCTGATTTCCACGAACCAGAGGCCCAACCGCTGAGCGGCGGGATAGGCAATAGACGCGCCCGCCTGCAAAAAGTTCAGGCACCGTCTTGCGGTCCGAGAAGAATTTGGCAACTCGCTGTTACCCACCATGAAAAACGGCGCCCGAAGGCGCCGTTGTGGCGAGCAGGCCGGCAGCCGTGAGGCTGGCGGCTCGCACGGGGCCAATCGATCAGGCCGCGCGCTTGGCGCTCTTGGCCGCGCTCTTGGTGGCGCTGACGGCGGTGTTGCTGATGGCCGTGAAGTTGGCTTCGGCCACTTCGGCAGCCTGCTTGGCAGCCTTGTGCGCGCTTTCGTAGGCGTTGTTGGCAGCGGCCACGGCCGACTTCACCAGCGCCACGGCGCTTTCGGTGCCGGCGGGTGCGTTCTTGACGGCGTTGTCCACCAGGGCCAGCACCTTCTTCTGGCTGTCGGCCATGTTGACTTCAGCGGCCTTTGTGAACTCGGCGCTGGCGCCGGCCATGATGTCGTACAGGTGACGGCTGTAGGCCGCAGCCTTTTCGGCGGCAGGTTGCAGCAGGCCGGCTTGCAGAGCCAGCAGTTCCTGCGCGTCCTTGACCGACAGGGCGGCGGTGGTGGTTTCGGCGGCTTCGCTCAGCGAGGTCTTGGCGACTTGCAGATTCAGTTCGACGAGCTTTTCAACGCTTTCGAAAGCCTTGCTGGTCAGGCCGAACAGGGTTTCGACGCCGGCCTTCTGGGCGGCCAGGAATTGATCAGCGGTGAAGGGGGTGGTGTTCATGAAAATCTCCTGAGAGGTTGCGGTTGGGACGGGCACTTGCCGCGCTGGCCAAACAACTTTGCTGCGCTGCAACATGACCCGAAGTATAGGGTTCTCCCGTGACGACGCAAGCGGTTTTTGTTGCGACGCAGCATTTTAGGGGCGGCTTTCTAGAATCCGCCGCTGTGCGCGCCTTCCACTCCGACACCTTTTCCCTGCCGCTGCCCCCGGGGCACCCGTTCCCGATGGGCAAGTACCGGCTGCTGCGCGAAGCGGCTGAAACCACCCTGCCTGGTCTGCGGGTGAGCGAAGCGACACCGGCCAGCGACGGCGAACTGGCGCTGGCGCACGAGCCGGTCTGGATCCACGCCGTGGTCAGTGGCAGCATTAGCGCCGCACAACAGCGCGAGATCGGTTTCCCGTGGAGCGAGCGCATGGTCGAACGGGCCCGGCGCTCGGTGGGTGCGTCGATCGGCGCTGCCCGCACCGCCTTGCTGGGCGGCGAAGGGGTGGCCGCCAACCTGGCTGGCGGCACGCACCACGCCTACGCCCACAAGGGCTCGGGTTACTGTGTTTTCAACGACGTGGCCGTGGCCGCGCGGCTGATGCAGGCCGAGTGGCACCGCCACCACCACCGGCTGCTGCGGGTGCTGGTGATCGACCTGGACGTGCACCAGGGCAATGGCACGGCGGCCATCTTCAAGGACGACCCGACCGTGTTCACGCTGTCGATGCACGGTGCCAAGAACTTCCCCTTCCGCAAGGAAGCCAGTGACCTGGACGTGGAACTGCCCGACGGCTGCACCGACGAGCCTTATCTGGCCGCGCTGGACACCGCACTGGACCAGGTCTGGCGCCATCACGAAGCGGCTGCGCCCGGCCTGGCCTTCTACCTGGCCGGCGCCGACCCGCATGAAAACGACCGCCTGGGCCGCTTGAAGCTCACGCAGGCCGGCCTGGCTGAACGTGACCGCCGTGTGCTGCAGGGCTTGCGCGAACGTGGCATTCCGGTGGCGCTGTCGATGGCTGGGGGTTATGGCCGCGAACTGGCCACCACGGTGGCCATCCAGCGCCAGACGCTGGCACTGGCGATGCAGTCCTGGTTGGCCTGGCAAGACAAAAGCCGGCAGCGGCCGGTGGAAGAATCGGCGGCATGAGCCCGAACCCCGACGAAGCCCAGCGCCCACGGCGGCTGCCGCGCAGCCAGTTCGCCCACTTCCAGACGATAGAAACGCGCTGGATGGACAACGACGTCTACGGCCACGTCAACAACGTCGTGCACTACAGCTTGTTCGATACCGCGGTGAACCGCACGCTCATCGAAGCCGGTGTGCTGGACATCCACGGCGGCAGTGTCATCGGCCTGGTGGTGCACACGCAGTGCCACTACTTCGACAGCATCGCCTTTCCGCAGACCGTGCATGCCGGCCTGCGAGTGGACCACCTGGGCCGGTCCAGCGTGCGCTACGAACTGGGTCTGTTTGCCGACGACACCCCGTTGGCCGCCGCCGTGGGCCAGTTCACGCATGTCTACGTCGACCGCGCCACGCGTCGGCCGGTGCCGCTGCCACCGGCGCTGCGCACTGCTCTCGAATCTTTGAGCCGAAAGCCCGCATGAGCCCTGAACCGCTGATCACGCCCGAGACCACCGCTGCCGTGGACGCTGCCATCACCTCGCGCCGGTCGATCCGCGCCTTTCTGTCCACGCCAGTGGCGCGCCAGACCATCGAAGACATCCTGGCCGTGGCGGCCCGTTCACCGTCGGGCACCAACACGCAGCCCTGGCAGGTGCACGTGTTGACGGGTGAAGCCAAGGCAGCGCTCTCGCGCGACATCCGCGCCGCTTTCGACGACCCTGAAGAACGGGCTCGCCACAGCGAGCCCTACGCCTACTACCCCACCGAATGGCGCAGCCCTTACATCGACCGCCGCCGCAAGGTCGGCTGGGACCTGTATTCGCTGCTGGGCATCGGCAAGGCCGACAAACAGCGCATGCACGAACAGCACGCCCGCAACTACCGGTTCTTCGACGCACCGGTGGGGCTGATGTTCAGCATCGACCGCGTGATGCAACAAGGCAGCTGGCTCGACTACGGCATGTTCTTGCAGAGCGTGATGGTGGCGGCACGCGCGCGGGGCCTGGACACCTGCCCGCAAGCGGCCTTCACGCAGTTCCACCGCATCATCGGCCGGCACCTGGGCCTGGCCGACACGCAGACGGTGGTGTGTGGCATGTCGCTGGGCCACGCCGACCCGACTGCGGTGGAAAACACGCTGGTCACCGAACGTGAGCCGGTGGCCGGCTTCGTCAGATTCCACGGCTGAAGCCCGAGGCCCTGTGCGGGCACGCTGCCGAAAAAGGGGTGTGTCAATGACACACCCCTAGAATCTTCGTCTTTTGAACCCGGCGGCCAGCCGGAACCCTGCCGCTGCCGATGAGCCCTCTTGCGCTGGTTGTCCTGCTTCCGCTGCTGCTTGGCACCACGCTCTGTTTCTGGGCCGGCCGGGTCGACAGTCCGGCGCGCCGCCGACTGACGGCCTTTGTGGCTGCGGCGGTCACGGCCACGGCGCTGGGCGTGCTGCTGTCGCTGGCGCCGCAGGTTTTTGCCGGCGAAGTGCTGCTGACCCAGGCCCCCTGGGTACCGGCCATCGGCCTGAACGCCAACTTCCGGCTCGATGGCCTGGCCTGGATGTTCGCCGCACTGATCACCGGCATCGGCCTGCTGATCGTGCTGTACGCGGCCTACTACCTGCACCACGACGACCCGGCGGGCAAGTTTTTCGGCACGCTGATGCTGTTCATGGCGGCGATGCTGGGCATCGCGCTGTCGGACAACCTGATCCTGCTGCTGGTGTTCTGGGAACTGACCAGCATCTCGTCGTTCCTGCTCATCGGCTACTGGGGCCGGCTCGAAGAGTCACGGGCCGGCGCTCGCCAGGCGCTGGCCATCACGGGCGGCGGTGGTCTGGTGATGCTGGCCGGCATCGTGGTGCTGGGGCAGATTGCCGGCACCTTCGAGCTGTCGCAGATGCTGGGCCGCGGCGCGGAAATCCAGGCCCACCCGCTGTACCCGGTGGCGCTGTGCCTGATCCTGGTGGGCTGCTTCACGAAGAGTGCGCAACTGCCTTTCCACTTCTGGCTGCCGGCGGCGATGGCCGCGCCGACGCCGGTGTCGGCGTATCTGCATTCGGCCACCATGGTGAAGGCCGGCCTCTTCATGATGATGCGGCTGTACCCGGTGCTGGGTGGCACCTCGCTGTTCCAGGACATCGTGGCCAGCGTCGGCCTGCTAACGATGGTGTTCGCGGCCTTCGTGGCCGTCTTCAAACACGACCTGAAGGGCCTGCTGGCCTACTCGACCATCAGCCATTTGGGTCTGATCACTTTCCTGATCGGCCTGTCTTCACCGCTGTCGGCGGTGGCTGCGGTGTTCCACATCCTGAACCACGCCTGCTTCAAGGCGGCGCTCTTCATGAGCGCCGGCATCGTCGACCACGAAACCGGCAGCCGCGACATGCGGCGCCTGGGTGGCCTGATGGCGGCGATGCCGGTGATGGGCATGCTGGTGTTGATCGCAGCTGCCGCGATGGCGGGCCTGCCACCGTTCAACGGCTTCATCAGCAAGGAAATGATGCTGCACGAGGCGGTGCACGGCAGCCTGTGGGGCAGCGCCGGCTGGCTGGTCCCGGTGCTGGCCACCTTGGGCGGGCTGTTTTCTGCCGCGTATTCACTGCGCCTGGTGCACGACACCTTCTTCAACGGCCCGGCCCAGGAACTGCCCAAGTCGCACCCGCACGAACCGCCGCTGGGCATGAAGCTGCCGGTGATGCTGCTGGTGTTGATGTGCATTGCCGTGGGCCTGGCGCCGATGCTGATCGCCGGCCCGCTGGTGACCGTGGCCGCGTCGGCCGTGCTGGGTGCGCCCGCACCGGACTTCGAGCTGTCGCTGTGGCACGGCCTGAACCTGCCGCTGGCAATGAGCGCTGTGGCCCTGCTGGGCGGGCTGGCGCTGTACCTGGCCTTGCAGCGGGGTGGCTGGCTGCACCGTTATGTCAGCCGCGCAGGTGGTCAACAGGTGTTCTCGGCCTTGACGGATGGCCTGTTTACGCTGGCCGGTCGTGTCACGCGGGCCCTGGAAAACGGCTCGCTGCAGCGTTATGCCGCCTGGATGGTGATGTCGGCCGTGGTGTTGGGTGCAGCGCCATTCCTGCTGGGTGAAGGCCCCGCACCCGGCACAGGCGAAAGGGCGCTGTTGCCCGCGCCCGCGCTGGCGGTGGGCATCTGGCTGGCGCTGCTGGTGACGGGTGTGGCGCTGTTGCGCTTGCACCACCAGCGCTTCGTGGCCACCGTGCTGACGGGGGCCGTGGGCCTGGTGGCGTCGCTGACCTTCGTCGCCTTCTCGGCACCCGACCTGGCGATGACGCAGCTGTCGGTGGACGTGGTGGCCACCGTGTTGCTGTTGATGGGCCTGGCGCTGCTGCCGCAGGTGTCACCCATCGAATCGGCGCAGCTGCGGCGCTGGCGTGACGCCGGGCTGGCCGTGGCTGGTGGTGGTGGCATTGCCTGGCTCAGCTGGCTGGCGCTGACACGCGACCACAGCTCGATCTCCTGGTATTTCCTGGAAAAGTCCATCCCGGCCGGTGGCGGCAGCAACGCGGTCAACGTGATCCTGGTCGACTTCCGCGGCTACGACACCTTCGGCGAAATCACCGTGCTTGGCATCGCGGGTGTCGGTGTGCTGGCCTTGCTGGAGGGCCTGCGTGTGCGCCGGCCCGCCACCGACGCGGATGGCCGGCGCTGGAGCTTCGACTTGCAACCGCTGATGCTGCGCATGGCAGCCCGCCTGGTGCTGCCGCTGGCGCTGGTGGTGTCGGCCTACATCTTCTGGCGCGGCCACGGCTTGCCGGGCGGCGGCTTCATCGCCGGTCTGATCACCGCCGTGGCGCTGGTGCTGCAGTACATGGCCATGGGTCAGCAGCAGGCCGAAGCGGTGCTGCATGGTGCTGGCGGCCGGCGTTTCGTGCGCTGGATCGGCGCCGGCCTGGGCATTGCGTGGCTCACCGGCATTGGGGCGTTTTTCTTCGGCAAACCGTTCCTGACCAGCGCCTTCGGCCACCCGGTGGTGCCGGTGCTGGGTGAACTGCCGCTGGCCACGGCGGCGCTGTTCGACCTGGGCGTGTACATCACGGTGGTGGGCTCGACGATGTTGATGCTGTCGGCGCTGGGCGCCGCCAGCAAGGGCCTGCAACCGGCGGGAGGGCGGCAATGATCTCGATGGAATTCCTGGTCGCCACCGGCATCGGCTTTGTCACGGCGTGTGGCATCTACCTGCTGCTGCGTGGGCGCAGCTTCACGGTGGTGCTGGGTCTGTCGCTGCTGGGGTATGCGGTCAATGTCTTCATTTTTGCGATGGGGCGGCTGTGGAGCGGCGCGCCGCCCATCCTGCTGGGCGAAGGGCCCTTTGCCGACCCGCTGCCGCAAGCCCTGGTGCTGACGGCCATCGTGATCGGCTTTGCCACCACCGGCTTCGTGATCGAACTGGCGCTGCGAAGCCGCCACGAAAACGGCTCCGACCACGTCGACGGCATGGAGTCGCGCGCAGACTGCGAAACCCGTGACGAAGAAGAGCAGGGGCCGCGCCGGTGATGCAGACCTTGCTGGACGCGGTGATGCAGCATCTGCCGGTGCTGGCCGTGCTGCTGCCGTCGCTGACGGCCGTGGTGCTCTTGCTCTTGGGTGACCACGGCGGCGACGCGCACACTGGTCATGGCCACCACCGCCTGCTGTGGGCGCGCCGCATCGTGCTGGCTTCGGTGCTGCTGGGCTTGATCATCGCCGTGCTGCTGGTGCAACACGCGGCCGCTGGTGAACTGTGGGTCTACCGGGTCGGCGACTGGCCGGCGCCTTACGGCATCGTGTTGGTCGTCGACCGCCTGGGCGCGATGATGGTGCTGCTGACCTCGTTGGTGGCGGCGCCGGTGCTCTGGTACGCCACCGGCGGCTGGGACTCGCACGGCCGCCATTTCCATGCCATCTTCCAGTTCCAGTTGATGGGCCTGAATGGCGCCTTCCTGACCGGCGACCTGTTCAACCTGTTTGTGTTTTTCGAAGTGCTGTTGATCGCGTCGTATGTTCTGATGGCCCACGGCCAGGGCAAGGTGCGCATGCGTGTCGGCCTGCACTACGTGGTGCTGAACCTGGCGGCTTCGGCGCTGTTCCTGATCGGCGTGGCGTTGCTTTATGCCAAGACCGGCACGCTGAATTTTGCCGACCTGGCTGTGCGTGTCCCCAACGTGAGCGGACCTGACGCGGCGCTGCTGCAGGCCGGGGCCTTGCTGCTGCTGGTGGTGTTCGGTTTCAAGGCCGCACTGGTGCCGCTGTCGATGTGGTTGCCGGCCACCTACGCGGCCTCTTCGGCACCCGTGGCCGCGCTGTTTGCCATCATGACCAAGGTGGGTGTCTACGCCATCATTCGTGTGCATGGTGTGGTGTTCGGTGCCGACGCCGGGTCCTCGGCGATGCTGGTAGCGCCGCTGCTGCTGCCACTGGCACTGGCCACCAGCGTGATCGGCGTGCTGGGTGCGCTGGCGGCGCGCACGCTGGAGCGCCTGGTGGCCTGGCTCACCGTGGCTTCGGTGGGCACGGTGCTGGTGGCGGTGGGCCTGTTTTCCGACCTGGCCTGGGGCGCGGCGCTGTACTACATGGCCAACAGCACGCTGGTGGTGGCGGGCATGTTCCTGCTGGCCGAACTGGTGGCTGCGCAGCGGGGTGACGCTGCCGCGCGGCTGGAGCCGGCCTCGCCCGTTTCACAGCCGGTGCTGCTGGGCATGATGATGTTGCTGGCGGGCGCTTCGGCGGCGGGTCTGCCGCCGCTGCCGGGTTTTGTCGGCAAGCTGATGCTGCTGGAAGCCTCGTCCACCCACGCCTGGCAGCTGGCGGTGTGGGTGGTGGTGCTGGGTGTGGGCTTTCTGAGCCTGGTCGGCTTGGCGCGTGCCGGCAGCATCCTGTTCTGGCATGTGCGCGACGAAGAGCCGGGCACCGACCCCGGCGACAGCCCCAAGCTGGTCACCGCCACCACCACCTTGCTGGCCGCCACCGTGGCCATGAGCGTGTTCGCTGCGCCCATCAGCGACTACACGGCCGCCGCTGCGCGCCAGTTGGTCGACCGCGAAAGTTACGCCCGCGCTGTGCTGGGCCCGCAAGGCAGCCAGACCGACACCACCCGGCCCTACCGTTTTGCGCCCGCCGCCCAGGAGGCTCCGCGATGAAAGCCGGTGACGCTGTGCCCGCGCGAGACGATCAGGCCCTGGGCCGCAGGTGGTTGCGCCACCCCGGGCTTTCCTTGCTGCTGGCCCTGGTTTGGCTGCTGCTGCAGCAGAGCCTGGAATTGCCGCAGCTCATCACCGCGGCCGTGCTGGGCCTGGTGGTGCCTCGGCTGGTGGGGGGCTTTCTGCACGGGGTTGGCCGGCCCAAGTCCTGGCGCCGGGTGCCGCACTTCACCGGTATCGTGCTGTGGGACATCGTGGTTTCGAATCTCACGGTGGCGCGCCTGGTGCTGGACCCGCGGTCAAATCCTCGGCCCGGTTGGGTATCGGTGCCGCTGGACACCCGCCACCCGCAGGTGATGTGGTTGCTGGCCACCATCATCACCACCACACCCGGCACGGTGTCGTGTGTGCTGGATGAAGAGGTGGGGCGGATCCTGGTGCATGCGCTGGACTGCGGCGATGCCCAGGCCATGGCACAGCAGATGAAGGACCGCTACGAACGGCCGCTGCGGCAGATCTTCGAAGGGGTGAACGCATGATCATCGGCTACGCGCTCGACTTTGCGACGCTGGCGGTGGGCCTGGCCTTGCTGCTGTGTGTCTGGCGCCTGGTGCGAGGGCCCGAGGTCACCGACCGCGTGCTGGCGCTGGACACCATGTACATCAACTTCGTCGCGCTGGTGGTTCTGCTGGGCCTGCGCCTGGGCACAGCGCTTTTTTTCGAGGCCGCGCTGCTGATCGCGCTGCTGGGTTTTGCCTCGACGGTGGCGCTGGCGCGTTACCTGAGCCGTGGCGACGTGATCGAGTGAGGGCCGCCGCATGAACCCCGAGCTGTCACTGGACGATCTGAACCTGGCGTGGCAACTGCTGATTGCCTTGGCCCTGGTGGTCAGCGGCGTGTTTGCGCTGGTGGGGGCCATCGGCCTCTTGCGCTTTCCGGACTTCTACATGCGCCTGCATGCGCCCACCAAGGCCACCACGCTGGGGGTGGGCGGCGTGCTGGTGGCCAGCATGGCGGTGACCTGGGCCCATGGCGGGCTGGGCGTGCACGAACTGCTGATCACGCTCTTCCTCTTTGTCACCGCGCCGGTGTCGGCCAACTTGCTGGCCAAGGCTGCGTTGCACCTGCGTGTGCCTTCGCAGGCCGGTGACCCGCCACCGCCCAAGTCGCCCGACTGACAAGCCCTTGGCTGCTGCCGAAACCCTGCTCGACCGGCTGAAGCGGCTGGTGCCCAGCCGTGAGCAGCTGGCTGAAAACCGTTGGCTGCGCTGGATCGGGCCGGCGCTGTTCCATCCCCGGCTGTGGCACGTCAGCCGCCGTGGTGTGGCGCTGGGTGTGGCCATCGGCATCTTTTTCGGCCTCTTGATTCCGATCGCGCAGATTCCCATTTCAGCTGCCGTGGCAGTGGCCATGCGTGCCAACCTGCCAGCGGCGATGGCCAGCACCCTGGTCACCAACCCGGTCACCTTCCCACCGGTTTACTTCGCGGCCTGGAAACTGGGCAGTGCGCTGCTCGGCGAAGAGGCACGGGGGCCCGGTCCGATGCCACCGCAAGGGGGTGACACGCTACCGCCGGCCGTTTCTGTCGAAGCGGGCAGCTGGTGGGCGACCGCTTGGCACAACGTCAGTCAGGTGGGGCGTGCGCTGCTGCTGGGCCTGGTCGTTTTTGCCGTGGGCGCCGGCCTGGGCACCTATTTCCTGATCAACCTGTTCTGGCACCTGCGCGTGCGGCTGAAACGCCGCAAACGGATGCGAACCAAGCCGATTTGATCGACCCGCCATGCGTTCGGTAAAACTCGCCCCCATATGACTGCCATCCTCGTTGCCCGCGCCGTGTTTCCACAGACCCTGGAGCGCCTGCGCCAGCACTTCGACGTCGAGGCCAACACCGAAGACACCATCTTCAGCAAGTTGCAGCTCATCCAGCGCCTGCAAGGCAAGGCCGGCGCCTTCACCACCGGCAGCGAACGCATCGACGCCGAGGTGCTGGCGGCCTGCCCGCAACTGCGCGTGGTGGCCAACATGGCCGTGGGCTACAACAACTTCGACATCACGGCCTGCACGGCCGCCGGCGTACTGGCCACCAACACGCCCGACGTGCTGACCGAGACCACCGCCGACTTTGGCTTTGCGTTGATGATGGCCGCCGCCCGCCGCATGGCCGAGAGCGAACACTTCTTGCGCCGCGGCGAGTGGACGAAGTGGGCCTACGACATGTTCACTGGCAGCGACGTGCATGGCGCCACATTGGGCATTCTGGGCATGGGCCGCATCGGCCAGGGCATTGCGCGCCGTGGTGCCCTGGGCTTTGGCATGCAGGTGATCTATCACAACCGCAGCCGGCTCAGCGCCGAGCAAGAAGGCCCCATCAACGCCCGCTACGTCGACAAGGCCACGCTGCTGAAAGAGGCCGACCACCTGGTGCTGGTGCTGCCTTACAGCGCACAAAGCCACCACAGCATCGGCGCGGCCGAGCTGGCGTTGATGAAGCCCACTGCCACGCTCACCAACGTGGCGCGCGGCGGCATCATCGACGACGCCGCGCTGGCCTTGGCATTGCGCGAAGGCCGCATCGCTGCGGCCGCGCTGGATGTATTCGAGGGCGAACCGTCGGTGCACCCCGACCTGCTGACCGTGCCCAACGTCGTGCTCACGCCGCACATCGCCAGCGCCACCGTGGCCACGCGGCGTGCCATGGCCGAGCGGGCGGCCGACAACCTGATTGCGGCGCTGACGGGTGCTGCCGCGCCGACACCCATCAACCCCGAGGTGCTGGGTCGCATGAGGCCGGCTCCACCTGGGGGCTGAGCCGCCACGCGGCTGTCACAATCCGGCCCGTGCCCGATGACTGGATACCCGTTGCGCTGATCGCGCTGACCGCGCTGCTGTTGCTGAACCTGCTGCTGGTGCTGTGGCTTGTGTTGCGTCCCAGCGGGAGCGGCGCGCAAGTGCACATCGAACGCCTGGAGCGCGAACTGCGCGACGAGCTGGGCCGCCAAGGGCAGGGCACCCGCGCCGACCTGGCCACCTTTCAGCAGATGCTGCTGGCACAAAGTGGCGACGTGGCACGCACGCAGAACGAGCAGATCGACAGCTTGCGCTCTCAGTTGGCTGTCACCCAGCAGCAGACCGAGGCCGCGCTGCGCCGCTTCAGCGACACGCTGGGTGAACAGCTGCGGCTGCTGTCCGACGCCAACGAACGGCGCCTGAACGATGTGCGCCAGGCCGTCGAAACGCGCCTGGTGTCGCTGCAGGAAGGCAACGAAAAGAAGCTCGAACAGATGCGGGCCACGGTCGACGAAAAGCTGCACGCCACGCTGGAACAGCGCCTGGGGGAAAGTTTCAAGCAGGTGGCCGACCGTCTGGAGCAGGTGCACAAGGGCCTGGGCGAGATGCAGACCTTGGCGCGCGACGTGGGCTCGTTGAACCGCGTGCTGACCAACGTGAAGACACGCGGCATCTTCGGCGAAACGCAACTGGCCGGCCTGCTGGAACAGGTGTTCACAAGCGAGCAGTACGCTGCCAACGTGGCCACCGTGCCGGGCAGCAATGAACGCGTGGAGTTCGCGATCCGCCTGCCGGGCCAGCGCAGCGACGGCGCGCCGCTGTGGTTGCCCATCGATGCCAAGTTTCCGCGTGAAGACTACGAACGCCTGCTCGATGCACAAGAGCGTGCCGACCCGGCGGCCGTCGAAGCCGCGGCCAAGGCCATCGAAAACCGCCTGCGGCTGGAAGCGCGAAGCATCCGCGACAAGTACGTCGCGCCGCCGCACACCACCGACTTCGGCATCCTGTTCGTGCCCACCGAAGGCTTGTACGCCGAAGCGCTGCGCCGGCCCGGTTTGCTGGAAGCGCTGCAGCGCGAGTTCAAGGTCATGCTGGTCGGCCCGACCACCTTGCTGGCCACGCTGACCAGCCTGCAGATGGGCTTTCGCACGCTGGCGCTGGAAAAACGGTCGGCCGAGGTGTGGGAGGTGCTGGGCGCGGTGAAAACCGAGTTCGCCAGGTTCGGCGACGTGCTGGCCAAGACCAAGAAAAAACTGGCCGAAGCCAGCGACACCATCGACGCGGCCAGCGTGCGCACACGGGCCATGGAGCGCAAGCTGCGAAGCGTGGAGTCGCTGCCTGACGCCCGTAGTGCTGAACTGCTGCCGGGCCTGAACGCCGCCGCCGACGAGGACAACCGGGATGAATGACGGCCGCGGTGCTGCACACGGCGCCGGGGCGGGGTCGGGCAGGGTGCTGGTGGCGCTGATCGTGGGCCAACTGGGCATGCATTCCACGATGGCCGGCCTGCGCATGGCCGCGCCGCTGCAGGCGCTGGGCCAGGGTTACAGCGCCTGGTCGGTGGGCCTGCTGCTGGCGCTGTTTGCGGCCGCGCCGGTGCTGACGGCGCTGCAAGCGGGTCGGCTGGCCGACCGCCTGGGCTACCACCGGCCGGTGGTGCTGTCGGTGGCCATGACGGTGGCAGGCGCTGCGCTGGCGGTGGCCTCCACCTGGTTCCAGGGTCAACTGCAGTTCGCGCTGCTGTGCGGTGCGGCGCTGGCCACCGGCGCTGGCACCAACACGGGCATGTTGACCATTCAGCGCACCGCCGGCCAGGCGGCGCGCGACAGCACCGAGCGTGTGCGCATCTTCAGCTGGCTGGGCGTGGCGCCGTCGTTCAGCAACGTGATCGGGCCGGTGGCCGCCGGTTTCATGATCGACGCCTTCGGCTTTCGCGCTGCCTACGTGCTGCTGCTCTTGCTGCCTTTGGCCACGCTGGTGTCCGCGCGCCAGGTGCCACCGCAGCCGGGGCGACCACCGCAAGCCACGGATGCGACGCGCCGAGCCTGGGACCTGCTGCAGGCACCGGGCTTCCGCCGCCTGCTCATCATCAACTGGCTGCTGTCGATGTGCTGGGACGTGCACATCTTCGCCGTGCCTGTGCTGGGCCACGAACGTGGCTTCAGTGCCGGCACCATCGGGCTCATCCTGGGCACCTTCACGCTGGCGGTGACGCTGGTGCGGCTGCTCATACCGGCGCTGGCGCACCGGTTGGACGAGCGGCAGGTGCTGCGCTGGGCCATGGTGGCCACGGGCGGGGTGTTTGTCCTGTACCCGCTGGCGCCGAACCCGTGGCTGATGGCCGCTTGCGCCGCATTGCTGGGCGTGGCCCTGGGCAGCGTGCAGCCGATGGTGATGTCGATGTTGCACCGGCTGACACCCGACCAGCGCCACGGCGAAGCGCTGGCGCTGCGCTCGATGGCGATCAATGCCTCGAGCACGGCCATGCCGCTGGTGTTTGGTGCCACCGGCACGCTGGTGGGCGCGGCGGTGCTGTTCTGGGCCGTGGGGGCGGCGGTGGCCGGCGGCGCCGCGCTGGTGCGGCGCCTGGGTGGCGACGGCCCGGCTGATGCGGAGTGAGCGTCCGAATCAGAACCGGATCGTGCCCTGTTCAGGCGGCGGTTCGGCAGGCGCGGCGGCAGGGGCTGGGGGAGGTGTTGCAGGCCGCGGTGCCGGCGTGACGGGAGTGGACCGCATCACCAGCGGCATCGGCTCACCCTGCTGCCAGCCACGTGGCAGCTTGTTTTCGCGCGGGTAGCCGGCGGCGTCCAGGTAAGCCGACCAGTCGGCTTCGGACAGGCCGCGCAAAGGCTGCGCGCCGATGCTGATGGAAGGCACGGTGCGGCCGCCCACCAGCCGCTCCAGCGCCGCTGCGTCGTCTTCGCTGAGCACCAGGCGTTCGGTGTAGGGCACACCCCGCTGTTGCAGCAGGCGCCGACCGGTGTCGCAGGGCGAACATTCGACACCGGTGTACAGCGTCACCGGGTGGCGTTGCACGGCGCTGCGCACGTCCAGCGGCAGGCCGATTTCGGCGGCGGCCGGCGCGCGGTTGCCCGGCCGGCCCATCGGCGTGACACGCACATTGCTGGCCACCGGTGGGCGGTCGGTGTAGGTCACGCTGCCATCGGGCAGCACCACTTTGTACTGGGCCAGCACGGGCACGCCACTCATGGCCAGCACGAGACCTGCACCCAAGAGGGCGGAGCGGTTCGCAATCGATCGGCTCATGGTGCCTGGCCTTTGCTGAGAGTGGACGGGAGGGCGGGATCTGACCCGGGACAATCTAACCCACCGCGCCCTCGGGCTCAAGCCAAGCCCTGGTGGCGCAGCAGCGCATCGAGTTGGGGTTCACGGCCGCGGAAGGCGCGGAAGCTGTCCAGGGCCGGCCGGCTGCCGCCGACTTCCAGGATCTGCTGCCTGAAACGCAGGCCGGTGGCCGGGTCGAAGACACCGGCCTCTTCGAAGGCACCGTAAGCATCGGCCGACAGCACCTGTGCCCAGGCGTAGCCGTAGTAGCCTGCGGCGTATCCGCCGTCGAAGAGGTGCGTGAAGCTGGTGGCATAACGCGCAAAAGACGGTGCGGGAACGGGTTGCACTTCGGCGCACACCTCGTCCACCACCGCCTGCACGCGTGCACTGGCCTGCGCTTCGGTGTGCACACGCATGTCGAAGAGGGCGTATTCACACTGGCGCAGCAGCCCCAGGCCACTTTGGAAGTTGCGCGCGGCCACCATGCGGTCGAACAGGGCGCGGGGCAGCGGCTCGCCGGTGTCCACGTGTGCCGTCAGGCGCTGCAGCACGTCCCATTCCCAGCAGAAGTTCTCCATGAACTGGCTGGGCAGTTCGACCGCGTCGTGTTCGACGCCAGCGATGCCCGACACCGCCAGGTCTTCCACCTGCGTCAGCATGTGGTGCAGGCCGTGGCCGAATTCGTGGAACAGCGTGACGACATCGTCGTGTGTCAGCAGCGAGGGCCTTGCGCCCACCGGCGGCGCGAAATTGCAGACCAGGTACGCCACCGGATGCTGCAGCGCGCCTTCGGGGCGGCGCCAGCGGCTGCGGCAGTCGCCCATCCAGGCACCCGACTGCTTGCCAGGCCGTGCATGCAGGTCCAGGTAGAAGGCGGCCACGGCCTGATCACCACGCCAGACGCGGAAGAAGCGCACGCTGTCGTGCCAGACCGGCGTGGTTTCGTGTCGTATGGCCACGCCGAACAGGGTTTCGACCAGGCGGAACAGCCCTTCGAGCACCTGGGGTTCGGTGAAGTACTGCCGCACCTCTTCGCCACTGAAGGCGTAACGCGCCTGCTTGAGTTTTTCCGAGGCAAAGGCGCGGTCCCAGGCCTGCAGGTCGGGCAAGCCGAGTTCGGCCTTGGAAAAGGCCTGCAGCTCGGCCAGCTCTTTCTGCGCAAAGGGCCGCGCACGGCCCACCAGGTCGCGCACGAAGCCCAGCACTTCGTCGGGTGAACGTGCCATCTTGGACACCAGCGACAGGTGGGCGTAACTGTCGTAGCCCAGCAGCCGGGCTTCTTCGAAGCGCAGTTCCAGCACGTCGCGGATGATGGCCGTGTTGTCCAGTTCCGGTGGGCCGAACTCGCTGGCCCGCGTGTTGTAGGCCCGGTACAAACGTTCGCGCAAGGACCGGTCGGTGGCGTAGGTCAGCACCGGCTGGTAGCTGGGGAACTGCAGCGTGAGCTTGTAGCCTTCTTGCCCGTCGGCCTGGGCGGCAGCCCGTGCCGCTTCGCAGGCGTCGGCCGGCACACCGTCCATCTGCGCTTCGGTGACGATGCAGGAGAAGCTGTCGGTGGCGTCCAGCACATGTTCGCCGTATTTCTGCGACAGCGAGCCCGTTCGGTCCTGAATGGCTGCATAACGAACGCGAGCCTCGCCTTGCAGTTCGGCACCACCCAGCACGAAGTCGCGCAGCGCGTCGTCCAGTGCCTTGCGACGTGCCGGGGTCAACGTGTTGCCTTGTGCCGCGAGCACGGCCTTGTATTTGGCATACAAACGTTCGTCAGCGCCCATGCGGGTGCTGAAGTCGATGATGCGCGGCAGGTTCTGTGCATGCGCGGCGCGCAGTTCAGGGGTGTCGGCCGTCGACTGCAGATGGCAGACGGTGCCCCACGCCGACATCAGGCGCTCGACCGGCACGTCCAGCACCAGCGAGAGCGTGTCGTAGTCGGGCACCACACCCGGGCCCACCGCACGTTCGAGCGCAGCTTCGGCATCGATCAGCAGCACGTCGAGGGCCGGCGTGATGTGTTCGGGTCGGATGGATTCGAAGGCCGGCAATTCGCCGGTTTGCAGCAGCGGGTTCATTGGGCCTCCTCGGCGGCTTGCAGGGTGTTGACGAGCAGCATCGTGATGGTCATCGGGCCGACCCCCCCGGGAACGGGGCTGATCCAGCCACCCTCGCCCAGCGCTTCGGACACGGCAGCGAAGTCGACGTCACCGCACAGCTTGCCCTCTTCGTTGCGGTTGATGCCGACGTCGATGACGATGGCACCGGGCTTGACCATGCCCGCCGTGACGGTGTTGCGCCGGCCGACGGCGGCCACCACGATGTCGGCCTGCCGGGTGTGCAAGCCGATGTCGGGTGTGCCGCTGTGGCAGACCGTGACGGTGGCGTTGGCCTGCAGCAGCAGCAGCGCCATCGGTTTGCCCACCGTGTTGCTGCGGCCGATGACCACCGCGTGTTTGCCCTTGACGGCCAAGCCGGTACTTTCGATCAGCTTCATGCAGCCGTAGGGCGTGGCCGGGCGCAGGCCGGGCAGGCCGGCCACCAGCTGACCGGCGCTGTGCAGCGAAAAGCCATCCACGTCCTTGGCCGCTGCAATGGCGCCGATGACCGCCTGCGGGTCGATGTGGCGCGGCAAGGGCATCTGCACCAGGATGCCGTGAATCTGCGGATCGGCGTTGAGCGCGGCCACGCGTGCCAGCAGAGCGTCTTGTGTCAGGCTGGACGGGTACTGCTCCAGCACGCTGTGCAGGCCGTGGTCGGCGCAGGCCCGCACCTTGTTGCGCACGTAGACGGCACTGGCCGGGTCGTCACCGACCAGGATCACCGCCAGGCCGGGCTGACGACCGGCGGCCGTGAGTGCGGCTGCGCGAAGGCCGACGTCGGCGCGGATGTGTTCGGACAGCGCTTTGCCGTCGATCAGTTGTGCGGGCATGGTGTGGGCGGCTGGTGCGCTGCAGAGGTGTTGCCGGAAACGAACAAGGCCGCTTCGTGCGGCCTCGTGGGGTGGGGCTGGCGCGCTCAGACCTTGGTCTGGGCGCCGAGAGCGATCTTCAGCAAGTCGGCCACCGTGTTGGCGTTCAGCTTTTCCATGATGTTGGCGCGGTGCGCTTCCACCGTCTTGATGCTGATGCCCAGGTCGTCGGCGATCTGCTTGTTCAGGCGGCCGGCGACGATGCGTTCCAGCACCTGCGCTTCACGCGTGGTCAGTCGCGACAGCAAGGCGTCGCGGCTGGCCTGTTCCTGGTGGTGGCTGAAGGCACTGCGCGCCTGGTCGAGCATGCGTTCGACCAGACCCAGCAACTCTTCTTCCTTGAAGGGTTTTTCGATGAAGTCCATCGCGCCTTTCTTC
The DNA here is from genome assembly GCA_030653385.1 of Rubrivivax sp. GTDB lineage: Bacteria > Pseudomonadota > Gammaproteobacteria > Burkholderiales > Burkholderiaceae_C > Rubrivivax. The sequence continues at coordinate 77,247 of JAURZM010000040.1, forward strand.
ATCGTCGTCACCGCCATCGGCACGTCGCCGTGACCGGTGATGAAGACGATGGGCAGCGGACTCTTGCGTTCGAGCAGGCGGTCTTGCAGCTCCAGGCCGCTCATGCCGTCCATGCGGATGTCGGCAATGAGGCAGGCCACTTCACGCGGGTCGAAGCGCGACAGGAAGGACTCGGAGGAGTCGAAACACTTGACGCGGTAGTCCTTGCCTTCAAGCAACCACTGCAGGGAATCGCGCACCGCCTCGTCGTCGTCGACCACGTAGACAGTGCCTTTTTTCGGGATCAGGCTCATGCGGCAGGGGGCTGGTTCAGGCCTGCGACAGGCCTGTCGGGTTGGAGGTGGTGTCGGCCTCGACCAGAGGGTCTGGTGTGGCCGTGCCCGTGTCGGTTCTGTGTGTCGTTTCGACCGGCAAGGTGAAAGAAAACCGGCAGCCGACAACAAGCACCCCATTGTAGAGGTTCTGCGCCCGCATCCGGCCCCGGTGGCTCTCGACGATGGATCGGCACAGGCTCAGGCCGATGCCCAGGCCTTCGGCCTTGGTCGAGAAGAAGGCTTCGTAGAGCCGGCCGATGACTTCGTCCTTGATGCCCGGGCCCATGTCGGTGACGCTGAACTCGATGACACCGCCTTCTTCGGGTGTGTGCCGTGGCACCACGCGCAGTTCGATGTGGCGGCGGCTGGTGGGCAGCTGTGCACTGTCGATGGCTTCGGCCGCGTTTTTCAGCAGGTTCAGCACCACCTGTTCGATCAGGATCGGGTCGGCCATCAGCGTAGGCAGGCGCTGCGCCACGTAGCTGTGGATGGCGACGTTGCGGCGCCGCAGTTCGATGCCCGCGAGTTCGACCGCGTCTTCGACGATCTGTTTGGCCTGCGATGGCTGGCGCTGCGGTTCGCTGCGTTTCACGAAGGCGCGGATGCGGTGGATGATCTGGCCCGCGCGTTCGGCCTGGCGCGCGGTTTTCTGCAACGCGGCAATCAGGTCGTCCTTTTCGATCGTCGCCGCCTTCACACGCGACACCATGCCGTTGCAGTAGTTGGTGATGGCCGTCAGCGGCTGGTTCAGTTCATGGGCCACCGAGCTGGCCATCTCGCCCATCGTCACCAGGCGACTCGTGACCTGGGCCTTTTCGGCCTGCGCGGCGGCCTGTTCTTCGGCCCGCAGGCGGGCGGTGATGTCGGTGGCGATCAACATCTGCGCCAGCCGGCCATCGGTCCATTGCAGGTAACGCGCGCGCACGTCGAACCACTTCTGCAGCGAATCAACGTAGACCTCGCGCGGGCTGGCGCCGGCGTCGCCTTCGGTCAGTTCGGCCGCTGGCAGGCCCGACAGGTTGTCGACCTCTTCGTCGCGGTCGGCGTCGAAGAGCGGGCCCACCACGCCCCCGGCCATGGTCTGGTGGCCACGCGCGTCACCGCCGAACCACAGGCGGTAGCTGCGGTTCACGAACAGCAACTCACCCTGTTGCACCGACAGCACCGAGACGCTGGCGTCCAGCCCTTCCAGCACGGTGGTGAAGCGTTCGTGGCTGGCCGAAAGCTGGTCGCGGATGCGCTTGGCTTCGGTGATGTTGGTCATGCTGGTCATCCAGCCGGTCTGCTGCCCCTTGGGGTCGATCAGCGGGCTGACGTACATGCGTGCGTCGAAGACAGTGCCGTCCTTGCGCTTGACCTTCACCTCGATGCCACCGCTGGGGCTGCGGCCCTGCAGTTCCTGCTGCAGCAGGCGGCCGTTTTCTTCGATGCGGTCGGGTGGCCAATAGGGGAAGGGTGGCAGGCAACCCACCAGTTCCGTGGTCGAGAAACCGGTCATCTGGCAGAAGGCGGCGTTGACGTAGCTGATGCGGCCGTCCATGTCCATGGCGCGCATGCCGGTGGGCATGCTGTTTTCCATCGCGCGGCGGAAGTTGGTCTCCTGCACCAGCGCACCCTGGATCTGGCCGCGACGCCGCATGTGGCGCCAGGTGCCCAGCAGCATCCACACCGTCAGCACCGACAGCGCCACCACCATCCAGAACAGGGTGTTGCTGATCAGGCCGATGCTGGTGCGCCAGCCCTGGCCCCTGAGCAGCAAGCCATTGAAGGCCGGTGTGAGCGGGCTTTCGCTGACGATCGGCGCGCGCCGTGCTGCCTGACCGGGCAGCCCGGTGACGGTGGAAGCCAGCAGCACCTGCCTTTCGTTGACCACGCTGATGGTGTGGCGTTGCGACACATCGGCCGGCACAAAATGGCGCACCAGCGAGTCCACCGAGTACTCGACGATCAGCGCGCCTGAAAAGGCGCTGCGCTCGATCAAGGGAATGTGCAGTTGGAAGACCCAGGCGCCCGAGGCGTCGGCAAATGCCCGCGAGTAGGCCGCAGTGCGGGTGTCGCGCGCGGCGCGGAAGGTGGATTCGGCTTCGCTCAGTTCACCTTCCTTCGGCAAGGTGAGTTGCGGCGGGTCGCCGCCGCCGCCAGCCGGGTAAAGGAAGGCCAAGTGGCTGGCGCGTGTCTTGCGTGCGGCATCGACCCAGCTGATGTGCGTGATTTCGGGCCTTTCGCGGGCAAAGGCGGTGGCCTGACCGACAAACTCGTGGCTGTCGATCTCGCGCGCCACCAGCTCGCGAGCCATGCGGATCAGCGCTTCCTGGTTCTGGATCAGGCGCAGGCCGATCTGCTGCTGGGTGATCTCGGTATCACGTTTGACCGATTCCGTCTCACGCTCGATTTCCTCGTTGCGCAGGTACCAGAAGGCGGAAATGATCGCCGCCAGGAAGAGCAGCACCGACAGCAGCGGCCCCAGCGTGGCAAAGCGGTCTTGCCGGGCGGGTGACTGCTTGCGCCACCATTGCCCGAAAAGCCGCTTGGCGGTGGGCAAGGGTGTCGCCGATGTCGCTTGGGGAGGAGGAAGGTCTGACATGCATCTGATTATCCCGGGGTGCGCCCTTCAGCTACGTACATCCCACATTATGAAAATCGTAGTCGCTATTTGAAATTCTACGGAGATGTGACACACTCCGCCCCGATCGAAAAACTGCACCGCACAGGAGACAAAACATGTCCGCAATGCCGGAGTCCTTGCCTGGCCTGAACAGCACCCCCGCCGACACCGACAGCCAGGAAACCCGCGAGTGGCTCGACGCGCTGTCGGCCGTCATCGGCGCCGAAGGCGAAGACCGCGCCCACTTCCTGCTGGAGCAACTGCTCGAACACGCGCGCCAGAACAGCATCGACATGCCGTTTTCGGCCAACACCGGCTACGTCAACACCATCGAGCCGCAAGACGAAGAGCACAGCCCCGGCAACCTGGAACTCGAAGGCCGTCTTCGTGCCTACATGCGCTGGAACGCAATGGCGCTGGTGGTCAAGGCCAACCGCCTGCACCCGGCCGACGGTGGCGACCTGGGCGGCCACATCAGCAGCTTCGCCAGCCTGGCGCACATGTTCGCTGCCGGCTTCAACCACTTCTGGCATGCGGAAAGCACCGAGCCCGGAAAAGAGCACGGCGGCGACCTGCTGTACATCCAGGGCCACTGCAGCCCTGGCATCTACGCCCGCGCCTTTCTGGAAGGGCGCCTGAGCGAAGCGCAGATGCTGAACTTCCGGCAAGAGGTCAACGGCAAGGGCCTGAGCAGCTATCCGCACCCCAAGCTGATGCCCGAGTTCTGGCAGTTCCCCACGGTGTCGATGGGCCTGGGCCCGCTGATGGCCATCTACCAGGCGCGTTTCCTGAAGTACCTGCACGCCCGCGGCATTGCCGACACCGCCAACCGCAAGGTGTGGGTGTTCTGCGGCGATGGCGAGATGGACGAACCCGAGAGCCTGGGCGCCATCGGCCTGGCCGCGCGCGAGAAGCTGGACAACCTGGTGTTTGTCGTCAACTGCAACCTGCAGCGGCTGGACGGGCCGGTTCGGGGCAACGGCAAGATCATCCAGGAACTGGAAGGTGAGTTCCGCGGCTCGGGTTGGGACGTCATCAAGCTCATCTGGGGCAAGGAATGGGACGGCCTCTTGGCGCGCGACAAGGACGGTGCGCTGCGCAAGGTGATGATGGACACGCTGGACGGCGACTACCAGGCCTTCAAGGCCAACGACGGTGCCTTCGTGCGCAAGAACTTCTTCGGCCGCGACCCGCGCACGCTGGAGATGGTGGCCAAGATGTCCGACAAGGACATCTGGAACCTGCGCCGTGGCGGCCACGATGCACAGAAGGTCTACGCCGCCTTCCACAAGGCCAACAACAGCAAGGGCCAGCCGACGGTGCTGTTGATCAAGACCGTCAAGGGCTGGGGCATGGGCACGGCCGGTGAAGGCAAGAACACCGCGCACCAGGCCAAGAAGCTGACCGACGACGACGTGCGTTTCATGCGCGACCGTTTCAACATCCCCATCACGGACGCGCAGCTGCCGGACATTCCCTTCTACAAACCGGCCGACGACACGCCGGAGATGAAGTACCTGCACGAACGCCGGCAGGCCCTGGGCGGCTACCTGCCCAAGCGCCGCGTGAAGGCCGACGAGAGTTTCACCGTGCCTTCGCTGGACACCTTCAAGGCCGTGCTGGAGCCCACCGCCGAAGGCCGCGAGATCAGCACCACGCAGGCCTACGTGCGTTTCCTGACGCAGCTGCTGCGCGACCAGGCGCTGGGCCCGCGTGTCGTGCCCATCCTGGTGGACGAAGCCCGCACCTTCGGCATGGAGGGCCTGTTCCGCCAGATCGGCATCTACAACCCCGAAGGGCAGAAGTACACGCCGGTCGACAAGGACCAGGTCATGTACTACAAGGAAATGGTCAACGGCCAGATCCTGCAGGAAGGCATCAACGAAGCCGGCGGCATGAGCAGCTGGATAGCGGCGGCCACGTCCTACAGCACCAACAACCGCATCATGGTGCCGTTCTACATCTACTACTCGATGTTCGGCTTCCAGCGCGTGGGTGACCTGGCCTGGGCCGCCGGCGACATGCAGGCGCGCGGCTTCCTGCTGGGTGGCACCAGCGGCCGTACGACGCTGAACGGCGAAGGGCTGCAGCACGAAGACGGCCACAGCCATATCCTGGCCGGCACGATTCCGAATTGCATCAGCTACGACCCCACGTTTGCGCACGAGGTCGGCGTCATCATCCACCACGGCCTGAAGCGCATGGTGGAGAAGCAGGACAACGTCTACTACTACCTGACGCTGCTGAACGAAAACTACTCCATGCCAGGTCTCAAGGCTGGCACCGAAGAGCAGATCATCAAAGGCATGTACCTGCTGGAAGAGGGCGCGAAAAAGACGCCGCGTGTGAACCTGCTGGGCAGCGGCACCATCCTGCGCGAAAGCATGGAGGCCAAGAAGCTGCTGGAAGCCGAATGGGGCGTGGCCGCCAACGTCTGGAGCTGCCCCAGCTTCAACGAGCTGGCACGCGACGGCCAGGACTGCGAGCGCTGGAACCTGCTGCACCCCACCGAAACACCGCGTGTGCCTTTTGTGGCGCAGCAACTCGGCAGCCATGCCGGCCCGGTGATCGCGTCCACCGACTACATGAAAAATTACGCCGACCAGATCCGCGCTTTCATGCCGCGTGACAAGGGCGTCAGCCGCGCCTTCAAGGTGCTGGGTACCGACGGTTACGGCCGCAGCGACTTCCGCAGCAGGCTGCGCGAGCACTTCGAGGTCAACCGCCACTACATCGTGCTGGCTTCGCTGAAGGCGCTGGCCGATGAAGGCACGGTGCCGATGGCCAAGGTGGCCGAGGCGATCAAGAAGTACGGCATCGATGCCGACAAGATCAATCCGCTGTACGCATAACAACGAACATCAGGAGACAGGCGATGGCCCTGGTTGAAGTCAAGGTTCCCGACATCGGGGACTTCAAGGAAGTGGAAGTCATCGAGCTGATGGTCAAGCCCGGCGACACGATCGCGGTGGACCAGAGCTTGCTGACGGTGGAGTCGGACAAGGCGTCGATGGAGATTCCCGCCTCACACGCCGGTGTGGTGAAGGAACTGAAGGTCAAGCTGGGTGACAAGGTGGCCGAAGGTACCGTGGTGCTGGTGCTGGAGGTGGCGGGTGCCGCTGGTGCGCCCTCACCCCAACCCTCTCCCGCAAGCGGGAGAGGGAGCGACAACCCGGCACCTGCCTTGGCCCCCTCTCCCGCCCCGCGGGAGAGGGCGGGGGGTGAGGGTGGCGGCGCGCCGCTTGAAGTGGTGGTGCCCGACATCGGTGACTTCGACGAAGTGGCAGTCATCGAAGTCTTCGTCAAGGCCGGCGACAGCGTCAAGCAGGAACAGAGCCTGATCACCGTCGAAAGCGACAAGGCCTCGATGGAGATTCCTTCTTCGCATGCCGGCACAGTGGCGCAGTTGCTGGTGAAGGTGGGCGACAAGGTCAAGAAGGGCTCGCCGATTGCGATGCTTCAGGGTGTCGGTGGCGCGCCCGCCTCGCCACCCTCATCCCAGCCCTCTCCCGCCCCGGCGGGAGAGGAAGCGGCCCCCTCTCCCGCATCGCGGGAGAGGGCGGGAGGTGAGGGTGCGTCGAGTGCCCCGTTGCCAGCCCACGACCCCACGGCCGCCAAGGGCGCCTTGCCGCACGCGTCGCCGTCGATCCGCCGCTTTGCGCGTGAACTGGGTGTGCCGCTGGCCGAAGTGAAGGGCTCGGGTCCCAAGGGCCGCATCACACAAGCCGACGTGCAGGGCTTCGTGAAGGGCGTGATGTCCGGCGACACCCGCACCGACGCGCAGAAGGCCAAGGCGCCCGCGCCCGCTGCTGCCGGTGGTGGCGAAGCCTTCCCGGGCCTGCTGCCGTGGCCGAAGGTGGACTTCACCAAGTTCGGCGCGGTCGAACGCAAGGAGCTGTCACGCATCAAGAAGATCAGCGGCGCCAACCTGCACCGCAACTGGGTGTTGATCCCGCACGTCACCAACAACGACGAAGCCGACATCACCGAGCTCGAAGCCTTCCGCGTCCAGCTGAACAAGGAAAACGAAAAGAGCGGCGTCAAGGTCACGATGCTGGCCTTTGTCATCAAGGCCGTCGTGTCGGCGCTGAAGAAGTTTCCCGACTTCAACGCCAGCCTGGACGGCGACACGCTGGTCTACAAGCAGTACTTCCACATCGGCTTCGCGGCAGACACACCCAACGGCCTGGTGGTGCCGGTGCTGAAAGACGCCGACAAAAAGGGCGTGATGCAGATCAGCCAGGAGATGGGCGACCTGGCCAAGAAGGCCCGTGACGGCAAGATGGGTCCGGCCGACATGAGCGGCGGCTGCATGAGCATCAGCAGCCTGGGTGGCATCGGCGGCACGCACTTCACGCCGATCATCAATGCGCCCGAGGTGGCGATCCTGGGTCTGTCCAAGGGTGCGTTGAAACCCGTCTGGGACGGCAAGGCGTTTGTGCCACGGCTGATTCTGCCGCTGTCACTGTCCTACGACCACCGCGTCATCGACGGTGCCTCGGCCGCGCGCTTCAACGCCTACCTGGGCGCGGTGCTGGCGGACTTCCGCCGCGTGCTGCTGTAAAGGGCTCTGACATGGCAATCATCGAAATCAAGGTCCCCGACATCGGCGACTTCGCGGAAGTGGCCGTGATCGAGGTGCTGGTGAAAGCCGGCGACACGGTCAAACCCGAGCAGAGCCTGATCACGGTCGAAAGCGACAAGGCGTCGATGGAGATTCCGTCTTCGGCCGGTGGTGTGGTGAAGGAGCTCAAGGTCAAGGTCGGCGACAAGGTCGCGATGGGGTCGCTGGTGCTGACGCTGGAAGTCAGTGGAGCTGCGCCGCTTGTGTCTCCTGCCCCTACACCGGCGCCGGCACCCGCAGCAGCGCCAGCGCCTGCCGCTGCGGTCGCGGCCGCGGCCGCCCCTGCCGCTGCCAGCTACGCCGGCGGTGCCGACCTGGAATGCGACGTGCTGGTGCTCGGCGCTGGCCCCGGCGGTTATTCCGCCGCTTTCCGTGCCGCCGACCTGGGCATGAAGGCCGTGCTCGTCGAACGTTATCCCGTGTTGGGTGGTGTCTGCCTGAACGTGGGTTGCATTCCCAGCAAGGCGCTGCTGCACGTGGCGGCGGTGATGGACGAGGTGAACCACTTCGCCGACCTGGGTGTGAGCTTCGCCAAGCCCACGGTCGACCTGTCCAAGCTGCTCGCGCACAAGAACAAGGTGGTGGGCAAGCTCACCGGCGGTCTGGCCGCCATGGCCAAGATGCGCAAGGTGACGGTGGTCACGGGTGTTGGCGAGTTTGCCGACCCCTTCCACCTGAAGGTCACCGGCCCTGACGGCAAGGTGCAGACCATCAGATTCAAGAACGCCATCATCGCGGCTGGATCAGAGGCCGTGAAGTTGCCCTTCCTGCCGAAAGATGATCCCCGCATCGTCACCAGCACCGGCGCCCTGGAACTGCGCCAGCAGCCCAAGAAGATGCTGGTCATCGGCGGCGGCATCATCGGCCTGGAGATGGGCACCGTGTACAGCACGCTGGGCGCCAAGCTCGACGTGGTGGAGATGCTCGACGGCCTGATGCAGGGCGCCGACCGCGACCTGGTGAAGGTGTGGCAGAAGCTGAACGCCCCGCGTTTCGACAAGCTGATGCTGAAGACCAAGACCACCGGCGCGGAAGCCACGAAAGACGGCATCCGCGTCCTGTTCGAAGGTCTGGACGGCACAAAAAGCGAAGGCCTCTACGACCTGGTGCTGCAGGCCGTGGGCCGCACACCCAACGGCAAGAAGCTCGGCGCCGAGAAGGCCGGTGTCATCGTCGGTGAACGCGGTTTCATCCCGGTGGACGTGCAGATGCGGACCAACGTGCCGCACATCTTTGCCATCGGCGACATCGTGGGTCAGCCGATGCTGGCGCACAAGGCGGTGCACGAAGCACACGTGGCGGCCGAAGTGGCGGCTGGTGACAGCAAGGCGCAGTTCGATGCGCGGGTGATCCCCAGCGTGGCCTACACCGACCCCGAGGTGGCCTGGGTGGGCCTGACCGAAGACGAGGCCAAGGCCAAGGGCATCAAGGTCAAAAAGGGCCTGTTCCCGTGGACGGCCTCGGGCCGTGCCATCGCCAATGGTCGCGACGAAGGTTTCACCAAGCTTTTGTTCGACGACTCGCCCGAAGCCCACGGCCACGGCAAGATCCTGGGCGGTGGCATCGTCGGCACCCATGCCGGCGACATGATCGGCGAGGTGGCGCTGGCCATCGAGATGGGCGCCGATGCGGTGGACATCGGCAAGACGATCCACCCGCACCCGACGCTGGGCGAGAGCATCGGCATGGCCGCCGAGGTAGCCCACGGCAGTTGCACCGACCTGCCGCCGGCGCGGCGCTGATCACGGCCCGCCGACCTTCGCGGCTCAGCGCATGCGCCGACTGCCCCACAAGACGGCCAGCCCTGCCAGCACCAGCACCAGCGTGCCCGGCAAGGGCACGCTTTGCGGGACCTCGCCCGCATCGGCTGTCATTGCCCATGGCCCGGCTTTCAGGTGCTGCGGCATCAGGCGCAGCGCATCCTGGCCGCCGTCTCCCGTGGGTGTGGCCTCTGCTGACGGCGTGGCATGCTGGCCCAGAACGGACACGTTGCCGCAGACCTCGGGCACCATGACGGCGTAAACACGGCCGCCATGATCGGAGGCTTCGTACAGCGCGGCCGGTTCGCTGTGCCCCAGGGGAAAGTTCACCCTGCTGCCCAGGCACAGGGTCATGCCGTACGTCAGTGCCACGTTCTGCGCGCTGAAGCGGCGTCCGCTGCCAGCGGCCACGATGCCGTCGTTGGCCACCGCCAGCCGGTCTGCAGGCGTCCCGGCCCGAACCTGGCGCGCGATCTCACGAACCACCTCGGGCGGCAAGGCTGCCATGTGCAGGGCCTGCTCGACCGTGCCGCGATAGGGGTTGCGCCCCGGTTTGCCCCACACACAGGCGCGCCGCAGGCTCAGGGCCGCGACCGGTGCCACCGCCAGTGGGTTGGCAGAAGCCATGTTGGCGCCTGCGCGGTCTTGCACCCGGCGCAGCAACGGGTGGGAGGGCAGGAGCGGCACGCCGTCGTGGTGATCGCCCGGGGCCAGCGCTGCCGGGGCAGGTGCAGGGGCAGGTTGCTTGTGCCAGACCGCAGCGGCCAGGCCCGCGCTGGCGAGCACGCCCAGGAGCATGGGCAGCTTCGCGCGGCTCAGCGCGCGGCGCCAGCGGCGGGCTGCAAGCGCGCGCCGACGGGCTGGCATGCGGGGCATCAACCCTTGCCAGGTGCAGGCCTCGGACACGCAGCCGTACCGGCGCATGCCGGGTGTGTGGCCCTCATCGGGCAAACGGGGAATTCGGCGCAACTCGGACCCGCAGGCAGTGCATTGGGACCGGAAGCCGTAGCGGGAGCTCATGGGCAGGGCAGCGTTCCCATGCGAACGATGGGATTACCCTGGTTGTCGGCCGGTGCAGAGCCGACTTGAACAGACGGGCCTGCGCGCTCTGCGCCGGGCCGACCGCGTCGCCGGCAGTCGTTCGTCAGCGGCCGTACAGCTGGCAGAACTCCGCCAAACGCCCAGCGTGCCAGGGCTGCACCTGGCTCCACTGGAAGCGCCAGCGCCACCAGCCGCTTTCCTGACCCGGGTAGTTCATGCGGCTGTCGCTGGGCAGGGCCAGCACGTCCTGCATCGGGTGCACCGCCGTGTCGGCCACGCTGGCCATCGCCGCGCGAATCAGCGTCCAGGACATGTCGTGGCCGTCGGTGGCCAGGTAAGCACGCGCGAAGTGGCGCTCGGCGTCGGTGGCCGTGGCCCACCAGCCGACCGTGGTGTCGTTGTCGTGGGTGCCGGTGTAGACCACCGTGTGGGGCTCATGGTTGTGCGGCAGGAAGCGGTCGCTGGCGTCGCCCGCAAAGGCAAACTGCAGGATGCGCATGCCGGGAAAGGCAAACTGCTTGCGAAGCGCATGCACGTCGGGCGTGATCACGCCCAGGTCCTCGGCAATGATGGGCACCGGCCCCAGCGCCTGCGCAATGGCTTCGAAGAGGGCGGCGCCCGGCCCGGGTTGCCACTGCCCTTTGACAGCCGTGGCTTCACTGGCGGGCACCTCCCAGTGGCCGGCAAAACCGCGGAAGTGGTCGATGCGGACGCGGTCCACCAGTTCGAAGGTGCGCCGCACACGTTCCACCCACCAGGCGTAACCGTCCTTGGCGTGTTCGCTCCAGCGGTACAGCGGGTTGCCCCAGCGTTGACCGGTGGCGCTGAAGTAGTCGGGCGGCACACCGGCCACCACCGTGGCGCGGCCCTGCGCATCCAGTTCGAAAAGCTGCGGGTTGGCCCAGACCTCCGCCGACAGGTGGGCAATGAAGATTGGCGTATCGCCGACGATCTGCACGCCTTTGCCATTGGCATAGGCCTTCAAGGCTGCCCACTGGCGGAAAAACCGCCACTGGCAGAACTGCCAGAAAGCGATGCGTGAAGCATGTTGGACGCGCGCGGCGGCCAGGGCCGCCGGCTGCCGGTGCGCAAGCCCGGCTTCCCAGTTACACCAGTCCTTCCAGCCACAGCTTTCGCACAGGGCCATGAAAAGTGCGTAGTCGTCGATCCAGGATCGGTGGTCGGCCAGGAAGCGCGCGAAATCGGCCTGCTGTTCAGCGCTGCCCGCCTGGCCAAAACGTGTGGCGGCTTTCGCCAGACGCTGCATGCGGAACGGATGGACGACCGAGAAATCGACCTGGGCGTCGGTCAGGCCCGGCTCTGGCTGCAGGTCGGCGGCGTCCAGCCAACCTTGGGCATGCAGGTCGGCCAGGTCGATCAGCAAGACGTTGCCGGCAAAGGCCGAGTTGCTCATGTACGGCGAATTGCCGGGCCCGATGCCGGCCAGCGGCAGCACCTGCCACAGTGTCTGGCCGGCGCCAAGCAGCCAATCGACGAAGTGGTAAGCCTCGGGCCCCAGGTCGCCGCTGCCGTGCGGCCCGGGCAGCGACGTGGGGTGCAACAAGATGCCGCTGGCGCGGGGGAAGCGCATGGCTCAGTCCTTGGTTCTGGGTGAAGGGCGGCTCAGGCTGGCGTGGTGTCCCGCAAGAGCAGCACGCTGCGCGCGGGCAGCATGACATGCGCTTCGCCATGTTGCTGCCAGGGGCTGCGGCCATCGGCCTGGGTGCTGTCCAGTTCGCAGCACCACTGGCCGGGCGGCAGCTGGAAAGTGGCGTCCATGTCGCGGCCATTCAGCAGCAGCAGCAACGGTGCCGGGCTGCGGCCCGGCGACCCGATCCACGCGCCCATGATGCGCGACATGCGGTTGTTCCAGTGCTCGGGTGTCATGGGCTCGCCAGTGCGGCGCAGCCAGGCCAGGTCATGACGGCCATGGGCGTCAGGCAGGCCCGTGTACCAACGCGCAGCCAGCGGCAGCAGAGCCTTGCGCAGGCGCAGCACGCGTGCCGTGTAGTCGATCAGTTCCTGGTCGGCCTGCGACCAATCGATCCAGGTGATGGGGTTGTCCTGGCAGTAGGGGTTGTTGTTGCCACCCTGGCTGTGACCCAGCTCGTCGCCCGCGGCCAGCATCGGCGTGCCTTGCGACAGCAGCACCGTGGCCAGCAGCGCGCGTTTCAGGCGGTGGCGGCGAAGGGTCACGACCGGGTCGGTGGTGGGGCCTTCCCAGCCACAGTTCCAGCTGAGGTTGTGGCCGTGCCCATCGCGGTTGTTTTCGCCGTTGGCCAGGTTGTGGCGCATGTCGTAGCTGACCAGGTCGTTCAGCGTGAAGCCATCGTGGCTGACGACGTAGTTGACGCTTTCCAGCGGCGAGCGCCGGCGCGCCTGGAACAGGTCGCTGCTGCCGGCCAGGCGCAGCGCCAGTTCGCCACGTGTGCAGTCGCCGCCCAGCCAGAAGGCCCGTGCCGTGTCGCGAAAACGGTCGTTCCATTCCAGCCAGCCGCGGGGGAACTGGCCCACCTGATAACCGCCGGGGCCGATGTCCCAGGGCTCGGCGATCAGCTTCACGCCTTGCAGCACCGGGTCTTGCAGCGCGGCCTTGAAAAAAGGGCCATCGCGTTCGAAGCCCGTGGCGCCGCGGCCCAGCACGGGCGCCAGGTCGAAGCGAAAGCCGTCGACGTGGAAGTCCTGCACCCAATGGCGCAGGCTGTCCATCACCATCTGCAGCACCCGCGGGTGGCGGATGTCCACCGTGTTGCCACAGCCCGACCAGTTTTCGTAGCGGTCACGGGCATGGTCGGGCAGCCGGTACCAGCTGCTGTTGTCCAGCCCGCGCCAACTGAGCGTGGGGCCCCGTTCGTCGCCTTCGGGTGTGTGGTTGTAGACGACGTCCAGCAGCACCTCGAGCCCCGCTGCATGCAGGCGCTGCACCATCTGGCGGAACTCGGTGCGCACATCGGCCGTGGCCGCGTACCGCGGATCGGGGCAGAAGTGGCCCAGCGTGTTGTAGCCCCAGTAGTTGCTCAGGCCACGTTCGGCCAGGTGCAGTTCGTCCAGGATGTGCTGCACCGGCAGCAGGCTGACTGCGGTGACGCCCAGGCGCAGCAGATGCGCGATGGCGGCGTCCGATGCCAAACCAGCGTAGGTGCCCTGCAGTGCCTGGGGCACACCGGGCATGCGGCGCGTGAAGCCCCGCACATGGGCTTCGTAGATCACGGTGTCGACCAGGGGCGTGGCTGGCGGCCGGTCGTCTGCCCAGTCGTGGCGCTCGTGCACAACACGCGCCTTGTGGGCCTGAGCTGCGTTGTCGCGGGTGTCCATGTGCTGCGGGTGATCGGTGTCGGCGCCGAAATGCGGGCCGTGCCAGTCGAAGCCGCCGGGCGGGACGACGACTTCGCGCGCCCAGGGGTCGAGCAGTAACTTGTGCGGGTTGAAGCGGTGGCCGCGGTCGGGCCGCCACGGGCCATGTGCGCGCAGGCCGTAGACCTGGCCGGGCAACAGGCCCATCACCCGGCCGTGCCAGACGTCACCACTTTGCACCGGCAAAGGCAGGCACGCCGTTTCGCAGGTGCCGGTGTCGTCGAACAGGCACAAGTCCACCTGCGTGGCATGGGCCGAGAAGACGGCGAAGTTGACGCCAGGCCCGCTGGCATCGACATCGAAGCTCGCACCCATGGGCCAAGGTCGGCCGGCTTCGATCACGGGGGCCGCCTGGATGTGCGCGCCGTTGCTCAGTCGGTCCACCTCAGTTGGCCTCCTTGGCAGCACCGGGGTTCAGGGCATCCATTCCAGGAACACCGTGGCCAGCGGCGGCACATTCAGCACCACGGAATGTGCTCGGCCGTGGCTGGGCACGGCCACGCTGTGCGCCGCGCCCAGCGGTGTGCCCACGTTGCTGCCGCCGTAGTGGCTGGAGTCGGTGTTCAGGCGTTCTTGCCAGGCACCTTCGGCAGGCACGCCCAGGCGAAAACCTTCGTGAACGACCGGTGCAAAGTTGCACAGCACCAGCATCAGTTGCCCGCCGCTGCCCTTGCGCACGAAGCTGAGCAGGCTGCGCCTGGCATCGTCGTGGTCGATCCATTCGAAGCCTTCACCGTTGAAGTCCTGGCTGTGCAGCGCCGGGCTGGCCCTGTACAGGTGGTTGAGGTCGCGCACGAGTTTTTGCATGCCGCCGTGGTTGCTGTCCTGAAGCAGGTGCCAGTCCAGACTTTGTTCGTGGTTCCACTCGGCCACCTGCGCAAACTCGCAGCCCATGAACAGCAGCTTCTTGCCGGGGTGGCCCCACATGAAGCCGTAGTAGGCGCGCAGGTTGGCAAAGCGCTGCCAGTTGTCGCCCGGCATCTTGCCCAGCAGGCTGCCCTTGCCGTGCACCACCTCGTCGTGGCTGAGCGGCAGCACGAAGTTCTCGGTGAAGGCATACACCAGTCCGAAGGTCATTTCGCCGTGGTGGTGGCTGCGGTGGATGGGGTCGCGTGCCATGTACTGCAGCGTGTCGTGCATCCAGCCCATGTTCCACTTGAAATGGAAGCCCAGGCCACCGGCATAGGTGGGCCGGCTGACGGCGGGGAAGGCGGTGCTTTCTTCGGCCAGCGTGATGGCCTGCGGGCGTTCGCTACCGATGACTTCATTGCTGCGCTTCAGAAAGCTGATGGCCTCGAGATTCTCGCGCCCACCATGCACATTCGGAATCCATTCGCCGGGCTTGCGGCTGTAGTCGCGGTACAGCATCGACGCCACGGCGTCGACACGCAAGCCGTCGATGTCGTAGCGCTCCAGCCAGTACAGCGCGCTGCCGACCAGGAAGTTGCGCACCTCGGTGCGACCGAAGTTGTAGATCAGCGTGTTCCAGTCGGTGTGGAAGCCCTCGCGGCGGTCGGCGTATTCGTACAGGTGCGTGCCGTCGAACAGGGCCAGGCCGTGGGCGTCGGACGGGAAATGCGCTGGCACCCAGTCCAGCAGCACGCCGATGCCGGCAGCGTGTGCGCAGTCGACAAAACGGCGCAGGCCGGCCGCATCGCCGAAGCGCGCGGTGGGCGCGTACTGGCCCAGCGTCTGGTAACCCCAGCTGCCGTCGAAGGGGTGTTCACTGACCGGCATCAGTTCCAGGTGCGTGAAGCCCATGTCCTGGGCATAGGGCACCAGTTCGGCGGCCAGTTCGTCCCAGTTCAGCCAGCGGTTGCCGTCTTCGGTTTTGCGACGCCAGCTGGCCAGGTGCACCTCGTAGATGCTCATCGGCGCTTCAAGTGCGTTGGCGGCCTGGCGGGCAGGCGAGGGCGGTGCGACGGGTGGCATGACGGCCACGATGCTGGCGGTGGCCGGGCGCAGTTCGCTCTGGCGTGCGCAGGGGTCGGCCTTCTGCGGCAGCAGGTGGCCCGCGCTGTCGTGAAGCTCGAACTTGTAGCGGGCCCCTTCAGCCACACCGGGCAGGAACAGTTCCCACACACCACATTCGCGGCGCAGCCGCATCGGGTGGCGACGGCCGTCCCAGAAGTTGAAGTCGCCGACCACGCTGACACGGCTGGCATTGGGTGCCCACACGGCAAAGCTGGTGCCGGCCACGCCCTGCATCACGCGGGGCATGGCACCCAGGATCTCGTAGGGGCGCAGGTGCGAGCCTTCGCCCAGCAGCCACACGTCCATGTCGCCCAGCACGGTGCCGAAGCGGTAGGGGTCGTCGATCAGCGATTCGCTGCCATCGGCCCAGCGCACCCGCAGCTGATAGAGCGCGGCGCCGTCGTTCATGAAGGTCGGGCCTTCGAACAGGCCGCAATCGTCGCGTGGTTTCAGTGGCCAGGCCCTGGCGCCGGACACCACGATGGCCGACTTCGCCCCTGGCAGATAGGCACGCACCCACAGACCGCCGTCGGGCCCGGTGTGCGGGCCCAGCACGGCAAACGGGTCAGCATGCCGGCCCTGGCAGATGGCCAGGGCGTCGGTATCGCTGAGCATGCCGGCCGCGGCGCTCAAACCTTGGCCGCCAGGCTCCACACCTCGCGTGCGTACTCGCGGATGGTGCGGTCCGACGAAAAGAAGCCCATGCCGGCCACGTTGGCGATGGCTTTTCTGGCCCAGGCTGCCTTTTCCTCGAACAAGGTGTCCACGCGCGATTGCGCCGCCACGTAGCTGTCGAAGTCGGCCAGCAGCATGTAGGGGTCGCCGCCCCACAGCAGCGCATCCACCAGCTCGCGGTAGCGGCCGGGTTCGTCTTCGCTGAACTGGCCGCCGGCAATGGCGTCCAGCACGGCCTTGAGGTGCGGCTTGTTTTCGTAGTGGCGCAGCGGCTGGTAACCGGCAGCGCGGCTGTTGGCCACCTCTTGCGTCGACAGGCCGAAGATGAAGATGTTGTCGTCGCCCACCTGCTGGCGGATTTCGATGTTGGCGCCGTCGTCGGTGCCGATGGTCAGGGCGCCGTTCAGCGCCAGCTTCATGTTGCCGGTGCCCGATGCTTCGGTGCCGGCGGTGCTGATCTGTTCGGACAGGTCGGCCGCGGGCATGATGATTTCGGCCACCGACACGCCGTAGTTGGGCACAAACACCAGCTTGAGCTTGCCGCCGATGCGCGGGTCATTGTTGATGACGCTGCCGACGTCGTGGATGAGCCGGATGATGTTCTTGGCTGCGGTGTAGCTGCTGGCCGCCTTGCCGGCAAAGATCACCGTGCGTGGCGTCCAGTGCCCATTTTGCAAGCCCGTGGGGTCGGCCAGCATGGCCTGGTACCGCGCCACCACCTGCAGCACGTTCAGCAACTGGCGCTTGTATTCGTGGATGCGCTTGACCTGCACGTCGAACAGGCTGTTTGGGTCAACGACGACACCGGTGCTGGCACGGATGTGTTCGGCCAGCCGCACCTTGTTGGCGTGTTTGACGGCCATGAAGGCCTGGCGGAAGTCTTGGCGCTCGGCGTGCGGCAACAGGCGCTTGAGCTGGTCCAGGTCGAGGCGCCAGCCGCTGCCGATGCTGCTGTCGATCAGCGAAGCCAGGCTGGGGTTGGCCTGCGCCAGCCAACGGCGCGGGGTCACGCCATTGGTCATGTTGGTGAAACGCTCGGGCCACAGGCTGGCAAAGTCGGCAAAGATGGTCTTCGTCAGCAGGTCGGAGTGCAGGGCCGACACGCCGTTGATCTTGTGGCTGCCCACGATCGACAGGTGGGCCATGCGCACGCGGCGTTCACCCCGTTCGTCGATGAGCGACAGGCCGCGCAGGAATTCGTGGTCGCCGGGCCGGTGGGCCGCGGCTTCGGCCAGGAACTCGGCGTTGATGCGGAAGATGATCTCCAGGTGCCGCGGCAGCACGTGCTGCATCAGCGCCACCGGCCAGGTTTCCAGCGCCTCGGGCATCAGCGTGTGGTTGGTGTAGCTGAAGACCTTTTTCGTGATGGCCCAGGCGGCCAGCCAGCCGAAGCCGTTTTCGTCCACCAGCAGGCGCATCAATTCGGCCACGCCAATGGCCGGGTGGGTGTCGTTCAGGTGGATGGCCACCTTGTCCGACAGGTTGGTCAGCCGCCCGTGTTCTGCCTGATGGCGGGCCAGGATGTCCTGGATGCTGGCGCTGGTGAAGAAGTACTCCTGGCGCAGGCGCAGTTCGCGGCCGGCCGGCGTGCTGTCGTTGGGGTACAGCACCCAGCTGATGTTTTCGTATTCGTTCTTGAACTCGGCGGCACGTGCGTAGTCGCCCGTGTTGAAGGCATGCAGGTCGATCTGGCTCGGCGCCACGGCCTTCCACAGGCGCAGCGTGCTGACGCGCGAAGTGCCATGACCGGGCACCACCATGTCGTAGGCCTTGGCGTTGACTTCACCGGCATGGCGCCAGGTGGGCCGATTTTCTGTCGTCGAGCTGGGGTCGGCTGCCGGTTCGACCCAGCCGCCGAAACGCACCAGGTAATGCACGCCGCTGCGCGGAAACTCCCAGGGCGTGCCTTCTTCCAGCCACGGGTCGGGGTACTCGACCTGGCGACCGCCCTGGATGCTCTGCTTGAACATGCCAAATTCGTAGCGGATGCCGTAGCCGAAGGACGGCAGCTCCACCGTGGCCATGCTGTCCAGGAAACACGCGGCCAGGCGGCCCAGGCCGCCGTTGCCCAGCGCCGCGTCGGCTTCAGTGGCGACCAGGTCTTCCAGCGTGGCCGCATGGTTGCGAGCGGCCTGGCCCATTTCGCCCTTCAGGTCCAGCGCCGCCAGGGCATTCGACAAGGTGCGGCCGATCAGGAATTCCATCGACAGGTAGTACACGCGGCGTGCCCTGGCCGCGCGGTCGGCGCTGTCGCCAGCCACCCAGCGTCGGGACAACTGCTCTCTGGCCACCTGTGCCACTGCGTGCATGATCTCTGCATGGGAAGCCTTGTCGGGTGCAGCACCCACGGTGTGCAGCAGGTGGTGGTCAACTGCCTGGGCGGTGGGTTGCGCCGGCGCGGTGGCCTGGTGGGTCGAGTGGCTGGAGGACTGGGGCATTGCGATGGCCGGCGACAAGGCCGGGTGGAGCAAGGCAGGATTGCCGATGCTCCCGAGTGTCAACGAACGTCGCCGCCAGCGTCAACGAAAGCCAGTGGTCTGTGTTTGTAGTTTGACTTCACACTGCCGCAGATTCTTCCATCACGTACACAACAGCTGACATCAGTAAACTCAATTGCGATAACGTCTTGCCGTCGAGAGCTCCAGCCTCACCTTCAGCAGGCGGGGCTCGAACTGGCAGGAAGTGTCGATCTGGAGACCACCTTGGCGCTGTAACTTTGCTGCGTCAAGGCCAACAAGGAAGTGTATGAACCCGATCGATGTGGCCCAGGGCCTGGACCTGCCTCGCCGTGCCGTGGCCTTGGTGCTGGCCGGCGGGCGGGGCAGCCGACTGAAGAACCTGACGGACAGCCGCGCCAAACCCGCGGTGTATTTCGGCGGCAAGTTCCGCATCGTCGACTTTGCGCTGTCCAACTGCATGAACAGCGGCATCCGGCGCATCGGTGTCATCACGCAGTACAAGAGCCACAGCCTCTTGCGCCATCTGCAGCGTGGCTGGGCCTTCCTGAAGACCGAGATGAACGAGTTTGTCGACCTGCTGCCGGCCCAGCAGCGGGTGGACGAAGACAGCTGGTACCGCGGCACCGCCGATGCCGTCTACCAGAACCAGGACATCCTGGCTGCCTACCGTGCCGATTACGTGGTGGTGCTGGCCGGTGACCACATCTACAAGCAGAACTACGCGCTGATGCTGGCCGACCACGTGGCCCTGGGGCGCGAGTGCACCGTGGGCTGCATCGAGGTGGACAGCGAAGAGGCCAAGGCCTTTGGCGTGATGGCCATCGACGAAAACCGCCGCATCATCGACTTCGTCGAAAAGCCGCCGGTGCCACCCACCATTCCCGGCAAGCCCGGCCGCACGCTGGCCAGCATGGGCATCTACATCTTCAACGCGCGCTACCTGTACCGGGAGCTGGAGCGCGACATGAACGACCCCAACTCGAGCCACGACTTCGGCAAGGACATCATCCCGAAGATCGTGAAGGTCGGCGAGGCCGTGGCCCACCCATTTGAGCTGAGCTGCGTCGGCAACAAGCCGGGTTCGCCGGCCTACTGGCGCGACGTGGGCACGATCGATGCGTACTGGGACGCCAACATCGACCTGACCGCCACCGACCCGATGCTGAACCTGTACGACACCAACTGGCCGATCTGGACCTACCAGGCCCAGCTGCCACCGGCCAAGTTCGTGCACAACCAGGAAGACCGCCGTGGCATGGCCATCGAAAGCCTGGTGTCGGGTGGCTGCATCGTGTCGGGGGCCGTGTTCCGCTCGGTGCTGTTTTCGCAGGTGCGGGTGCACTCGTATTCCCAGGTCAACTGGAGCGTGCTGCTGCCGGGTGTTCAGGTGGGTCGGCATGCCCGCATCACACGCGCCGTGATCGACCGCGACTGCGTAGTTCCAGACCACCTGGTGATCGGCGAAGACGCGGCACTGGACGCCGAGCGCTTCTACCGCACCGAGTCTGGCATCACCTTGGTCACGCGTGACATGCTGCGCAAACTGGAATGAACCTGCCTTGACTGTCCCGCTTGTTTCGAAGCACACCCGCAGCACCCGCGCCATGAAGGTGCTGCACGTGGCAGCCGAGGTTTTTCCGCTGGTGAAAACCGGTGGCCTGGCCGACGTGGTGGCTGCGCTGCCCGTAGCGCTGGCCGAGCAGGGCGCCGACGTGCGCCTGCTGCTGCCTGGCCTGCCCCAGGTCTTGGAAGCCGTGCAGGCGGCCCGGGTGGTGGTGGACATCGGCGCCTGCTTCGGTGCGGTGCGGGTGCGCCTTCTGCTGGCGCGCATGCCGCACAGCCAGCTGCCGGTCTACGTGGTCGACGCGCCTTACCTGTACCGGCGTGGTGGCAGCCCCTACCAGGACAGCCTGGGCCAGGAGTGGCCCGACAACCTGCAGCGTTTTGCGCTGCTGGGCTGGGTGGCAGCCCACCTGGCCGCTGACGACGCCGACCCGGCCTGGGTGCCCGACATCGTGCACGCGCACGACTGGCATGCAGCAATGGCTTGCGCCTACATGGCGCAGCACGTGCCCACGGCTGCCCGTTCGGTCTTCACGGTGCACAACCTGGCGTTCCAGGGCCTGTTTTCGATGCACGACTGGCCCATGCTGGGCATGCCGTCGGAACTGCTGTCGGCAGCGGGTCTCGAATTCCACGGCCAGCTCAGCTTCATGAAAGCCGGCCTGCAGTTTGCCCACCACATCACGACCGTCAGCCCGACCTATGCGGGCGAGATTGCCACGCACGAGTTTGGCTGTGGGCTGGACGGTGTCATCCGCAGCCGTGGCACCCATGTCAGCGGCATCCTGAACGGCATCGACACCGAGGTCTGGAACCCCGCCACCGACCCGGCCATCGCGCAGCGCTACGACAGCGAGCGGCTGCAGGGCAAGGCGGTTTGCCGACTGGCACTGCAGCGAGAACTGGGCCTGCAGACCGATGGCCAGGCGCTGTTGCTGACCATCGTCAGCCGCCTGACAGCGCAGAAGGGGCTGGACCTGCTGCTGGCCGCGCTGCCCGAGATGCTGCAGGCGGGCGTGCAGTTGGCCGTGCAGGGCACCGGCGAGCCCGCGCTGGAGGCGGCCTTTCGCATGGCCCAGCAGGCCCACCCAGGGCGGGTGCACGTGCACATCGGCTACGACGAAGCCCGCGCGCACCGCCTGGTGGCTGGCGCTGACGCCATCCTGGTGCCTTCGCGCTTCGAACCCTGTGGCCTGACACAGATGTACGGCCTGCGCTACGGCACGCTGCCCATCGTGCGGCGGGTTGGCGGCCTGGCTGACACGGTGCAAGATGTCGGTGACGCACAGGACACCGGCTTCGTGTTCGACGCCGCGACCCCGCAGGAACTGCTGCGGGCCGTCTTGCGGGCCGTGGAAGCGCAACGCGAAGGCCAGGCCTGGCAGGCGAGAGTGGCCTCGGCCATGGCGCAGGAGTTGTCCTGGGCCCAGCCCGCCAGCGACTACCTGGACCTGTACCAGGCGCTGCTTTCGTCCTGAACTGTTGCCCTGATCCGTCGCCCTGATCGGCGTCAGACCTGGCTGCGGCGCCGCGCCACAGCGCCCACCACACCCAGGCCCGCCAGCCACAGGGCCAGCGTGCCCGGTTCCGGAATCGACGCCACGGCAGCCACACCGGTGTCGGGGAAGTCGGTGAAGACACCGTCCACACCCAGCGTCATGTAGTAGGCCATTTCCTCGCGCGGGTCGGCAAACCCGTAGCCGCTGGCGTCGTTGCGGAAGGTGTAGGCATGCACCAGCAGCCCGGCAGCATGTGCGGCCTCGATGACCCCGGTGCTGCCGTCGACCCGGCGGTCCTTGATGGTGATGACGCCGTCGCCGTCACGGTCGATGCCGTCGGCCACGGTCTTGACGAGGTAGGGCTTCCAGGGACCGATGCCGTCGGCATAGGTCTTGATGAAACCGAGACCCGGCTCCGTGAGCATCTGCGCGAAGGTCAGCGTGCCACCGGCAGCCACGACGTCGTACGGCGCGCCGTAGGGGGCGCTCGGGTCAAGCGAGCCATCGGGGTTGACGTCGTTGGCATCCACCAGCTGGACCAGGCGGATGTCGGTCAAGGTGTTCAAGTACTGCAGGTTGCCCACCTCGAAGGACTGGATGAACACCGGCGCCGACCCGGTGTTGCCGTAACTGGCGTGCAGTGTGCTGACGAGTTTGTTTTCGAACACCCGCTCACCGAAGATCTGGTCGTGGAAAGTCGAGTGTTTGACCTCGGGGTAGATGCCCACCTGCCGGCCGGTGGCCGCACTCTGGGCCTGGGCCAGCGAGATGATTTCCCCGAGCGTGGGGATCTCGTACAGGCCGTTGAATTCCTGCGGTCGACCCGGGTTGGGCTGAATCGCCCGCAGCGTCTTGATTTCGGCCAGCGTGAAGTCGCTGGCGAAGTAGTCGGTGGTGGACACGCCGTCGACCAGTTTCGTGCTCATGCGGTCGGCACCGAAGACGCTGGCCACGTTGGTGGTGCCGCCGAGCATGGGCTCGTGGCGCGCGATCAGGTGCCCGTCGCTCGTCATCACCAGGTCGGGTTCGATGAAGTCCGCGCCAAGTTCGATCGCCAGGCGGTACGACTCCAGCGTGTGTTCAGGCCGGTAACCTGAGGCGCCACGGTGGCCAATGACCAGCGGCGCGGCGCCCGT
Organism: Rubrivivax sp.; assembly: GCA_030653385.1. GTDB lineage: Bacteria > Pseudomonadota > Gammaproteobacteria > Burkholderiales > Burkholderiaceae_C > Rubrivivax. The sequence continues at coordinate 100,251 of JAURZM010000040.1, forward strand.
CAGGGTGTTGTAGCCCTGGGCTTGCGCCGAGCCGGCCCAGCTGGCGGCGATGGCCGTGAACAGGCCAAGGGCGATCGGAAGGCTTTTCATATCCATGCTCCTGCGAATGGGATTCGCGGGAGTCTCCGGCGGCGGCGTGGCAAGCGCGTGACAGCCGACGTGGAATGGATCGGGCTGCCGGAATGGCACCCGCCGCCTCACATGAGGTGCTGCTCGCCGGCGTGTTCAGCAGATCAGCCGGTCTGGCGGAAGGGGCGGGATTCGAACCCGCGGGGGGCTGTTAACCCCCACATGCTTTCCAGGCATGCGACTTAAGCCGCTCATCCACCCTTCCAAGACTTGACGGTCGCGATACCGGTGCAGACCGTTTGCGCCTCGTTCAAGCGGAGGTGATTCTAGCCTTGCGGCGCAGGGGTCACCGCGTGCTGGCGCAGCCACTCCATCAGCACGTATTCCAGCGCCCTGGCGTGTGTGCTTTCCAGCACGACGGGTGGCGCACAGCCGTTTTCATAGGCTTCGCGCCAGCGCAACGCGCAGACACACCAGCGGTCGCCGGGCTTCAGGCCCCGGAAGCGCATCTCTGGGCGCGGTGTGATGAGGTCGTTGCCCCGCTCCATCTGGAAGTTAAGGAACTCGACGCTGACACGGGCGCAGATGACGTGGCTGCCCGCGTCTTGTTCGTTGGTGTGGCAGCAACCGTCGCGGTACCAACCGGTCAGCGGGTCATAGGAACACGCCACCAGCGGCGTGCCCAGCACATTCAGCGCCTGCGGCGGGTTCACGCCCCGACCTTGCCACCCTTGAGCAGGGTCATGGCCGTGCCGATCAGGGCCGACACTTCGCTCATGTTGCCGGGCACGATCATGGTGTTGTTGGTCCTGGCCAGCTGGCCATAGGCTTCGACGGCCTTTTCGGCCACCTTCAGCTGAACCGCCTGTTCGCCGCCCGGGGCCTGGATGGCCTCGGCCACGATGCGGATGGCGTGCGCGGTGGCGTCGGCCACGGCCTTGATCGCCTCGGCCTCACCTTGCGCGTTGTTGATCTCGGCCTGCTTTTCGCCTTCGGACCTGGCGATGAAGGCCTCGCGCTCGCCAGTGGCGATGTTGATCTGCTCCTGGCGCCGGCCTTCGGATGCGGCGATCAAGGCCCGCTTTTCGCGCTCGGCCGTGATCTGCGCCTGCATGCTGCGCAGGATCTCGGCTGGCGGTGTCAGGTCCTTGATCTCGTAGCGCAGCACCTTCACGCCCCAGGTCATGGCCGCTTCATCCAGCGCGCTGACGACACTGGCGTTGATCAGGTCGCGCTCTTCGAAGGTCTTGTCCAGTTCCATCTTGCCCACCACGCTGCGCAGCGTGGTCTGCGCCAGCTGCGTGATGGCCATCAGGTAGTCGCTGCTGCCGTAGCTGGCGCGCATGGGGTCGGTGACCTGGAAGTACAGGATGCCGTCCACCTGCAGCTGCGTGTTGTCGCGTGTGATGCAGACCTGGCTGGGCACGTCCAGTGGCACTTCCTTCAGCGAGTGTTTGTAGGCCACGCGTTCGATGAAGGGAATCACGAACTTCAGGCCCGGAGTGAGGGTGCGGTCGTACTTGCCCAGGCGCTCGACCACCAGCGCGCTTTGCTGCGGCACGATCTTGATCGTGCGGCCAATGAAGATGATGGCAATGACGGCCAGGACGATGGCGATTTCCATGTGTGCTTTGCCTAGTTGCGCGAGGCCGGGGCCACGCTGAGTTGATTGCCTTGCAGCGACACGATGACGTGTTCGCCCGGTTGCGGCGCGCCGCTGCCGGCAAAACGCACCGACCACGCGGCACCGCGGTACTGCACCCGCGCTGTGCCATCGGCTTCCCACTGCGGCACGCGCACCGATTCGCCGATGTCCAGCACCACGTCGCGGTTGAAAGCGGCAGGGGCCGATCTTGGCGACCTGGCCCGCCTGAAGTGCCAGGCTGCCGTGGCGCCCCCACTGGCCACCGCAGCTGACACCACTTGCAGGGTCGTGTTCATGCCCAGGTGGGCCAGAACGGCGGCCACGGCGCAGCCCACGGCCAACATCAGCAGGTAGAAAGTGCCGGTGACGAGTTCGGCCGCCACCAGCACACCAGCGGCCAGCCACCAAAGGGTGGGTGCGCTCCAATCCATCGTCGTGCTCCCCAGGTATGAATGTGAGACCAAGTGTAGCGATGCGGTGCCAAGGCGCGGCTGCAAGCCGAGCGACCCTACACTCCGTGTCCTTCTGCCTGTCAACCCAGCCTTCAGCCCCGCCCTCAGCCCAGGCCACACCATGCTCCGATTCCGCTTTCCCATCGTCATCATCGACGAAGACTTCCGCTCTGAAAACACCTCGGGCCTGGGTATCCGCGCGCTGGCCGACGCCATCGTCAAGGAAGGCTTCGAGATCCTGGGCGCCACCAGCTACGGCGACCTGAGCCAGTTTGCGCAGCAGCAAAGCCGCGCCAGCGCCTTCATCCTGAGCATCGACGACGAAGAGTTCCAGGGCGGCCCCGACCTGGACCCCGCGGTGCTGAACCTGCGCAAGTTCATCGAGGAAATCAGGCGCAAAAACGCCGACATCCCGATCTACATCTACGGCGAAACACGCACCAGCCAGCACATCCCGAACGACATCCTGCGCGAGCTGCACGGCTTCATCCACATGTTCGAGGACACGCCCGAATTCGTGGCGCGTCACATCATCCGCGAAGCGCGCAGCTACCTGGACGGCCTGGCACCGCCATTTTTCAAGGCGCTGATGGACTACGCACAAGACGGTTCCTACAGCTGGCATTGCCCTGGCCACAGCGGCGGTGTGGCCTTCCTGAAGAGCCCGGTGGGCCAGATGTTCCACCAGTTTTTCGGCGAAAACATGCTGCGTGCCGACGTCTGCAACAGCGTCGAGGAACTCGGTCAGTTGCTCGACCACACCGGCCCGGTGGCGCAGAGCGAACGCAATGCGGCGCGCATCTTCAACGCCGACCACTGCTTTTTTGTCACCAACGGCACGTCCACGTCCAACAAGATGGTCTGGCACCACACGGTGGCGCCGGGTGACGTGGTGGTGGTCGACCGCAACTGCCACAAGAGCATCCTGCACAGCATCATCATGACGGGCGCGATTCCCGTTTTCCTGACGCCCACACGCAACCACTACGGCATCATCGGCCCGATCCCGGAAAGCGAGTTTTCGCCCGAGACCATCCGTCGCAAGATTGCCGCCAATCCGCTGCTGGCCCACGTGGACGCGGCTACCGTGACACCGCGCATCCTGACGTTGACGCAGAGCACCTACGACGGGGTGCTCTACAACACCGAGACCATCAAACACGCGCTCGACGGCTACATCGACACGCTGCATTTCGACGAAGCCTGGTTGCCGCACGCGGCCTTCCACACCTTCTACGGCAGCTTCCACGCCATGGGCAAGAAACGCCAGCGGCCCAAGGACCAGCTGGTGTTTGCCACCCAAAGCACGCACAAGCTGCTGGCCGGCATCAGCCAGGCCAGCCAGGTGCTGGTGCAGGATGCCCAAGAGCGCAAACTGGACCGCCACCTCTTCAACGAGGCCTACCTTATGCACACCAGCACCAGCCCGCAGTACGCCATCATCGCCAGCTGCGACGTGGCCGCGGCGATGATGGAAGCGCCCGGCGGGCCAGCCCTGGTGGAAGAGAGCATCCTCGAGTCACTGGACTTCCGCCGCGCCATGCGCAAGGTGGAACAGGAATTCGGCGAAAAGGACTGGTGGTTCACCGTCTGGGGCCCCGACGCGCTGGCATCCGAAGGCATCGGCCACAGCCGTGAATGGGTGCTGAAGGCGGGTGAAACCTGGCACGGCTTCGGCGACCTGGCCGAGGGCTTCAACCTGCTGGACCCGATCAAGTGCACCATCATCACGCCGGGCCTGGGCATGTCGGGCCAGTTTTCCGAAGCCGGCATTCCGGCCAGCATCGTCACCAAGTTCCTGGCCGAACACGGTGTGGTGGTCGAGAAGACGGGCCTCTATTCCTTCTTCATCATGTTCACCATCGGCATCACCAAGGGCCGCTGGAACACGCTGTTGACGGCACTGCAGCAGTTCAAGGACGACCACGACCGCAATGCGCCGCTGTGGCGCATCCTGCCCGAGTTCGTGGCGGCTTATCCGCGTTACGAACGCATGGGTCTGCGCGACCTGTGCCAGGAAATCCACGCCATGTATGCCAAGGGCGACATCGCGCGACTGGTCACCGACATGTACCTGTCGGACCTGCAGCCGGCCATGAAGCCCAGCGACGCCTTTGCGCACATCGCGCACCGCAAGACCGAGCGGGTCGACATCGATGCACTGGAAGGCCGCATCACGACCAGCTTGCTGACGCCGTACCCGCCGGGCATTCCGCTGCTCATCCCGGGTGAGCGCTTCAACAAGAAGATCGTCGACTACCTGCGCTTCACGCGCGAGTTCAACGCCGCTTTCCCCGGTTTCGACACCGATGTGCACGGCCTCGTCGAAGACGACTCCGAGCCCGGCACCCGGCGCTACTACGTTGACTGCGTGCGCGAGGAGTGAGCCCCCAAGCTCGCTCGCGCTCGCTACCCCCCGAGGGGGGTGTCCCCTGACGGCCCGGCAGAGCCGGTTCCGTCGGGGGAAACTTGATCGCGAGACTCGAGCTCAGACCTCATTCGCTCCTGCGATCATCGCGTGGCTGAAGCCGCCGTCGACATAGGTGATCTCGGCCGTGACGCCGGCGGCCAGGTCGGACAGCAGGAAGGCTGCGACGTTGCCGACGTCGTCGATGCTGATATTGCGACCCAGTGGTGACGTGGCCGCCACCACCGCCAGCAGCTTGCTGAAGTCCTTGATGCCGCTGGCCGCCAGTGTCTTGATCGGGCCGGCGCTGATGCCGTTGACCCGGATACCCTTGGGCCCCAGGTTGGCCGCCAGGTAGCGCACGCTGGCTTCCAGCGAAGCCTTCGCAAGGCCCATGGTGTTGTAGTTGGGCACGGCGCGGATGGCGCCCAGGTAGCTCAGCGTCAACAGCGCCGCCTGCGGCCGCAGGTAGGGCAGGGCGGCCTTGGCCAAAGCCGGGAAGCTGTAGGCGCTGATGTCGTGTGCGATGCGGAAGTTCTCGCGTGTCAGGCCGTCCAGGAAGTCACCGGCGATCGCTTCGCGCGGGGCAAAACCGATGCTGTGCACGAAGCCGTCGAACTGCGGCCACACCTGCGACAGGTCCTTGAACACGGCTTCGATGTGCTTGTCGTCGGAGACATCGCATTCGTAGACCAGGCTGGATCCGAAGTGGCCCGCATATTCACACACCCGCTCCTTGAAGCGCTCGCCGACATAGCTGAACGCCAGTTCTGCGCCCTGCGCGTGGCAGGCACGCGCGATGCCGTAGGCGATCGAGCGGTTGGACAGCACGCCCGTGATGAGAAATCGCTTGCCGGCCAGGAAGCCCATGGTGTCTCCGTCTTTCTGTGAGGATCTGAAAGGGTCAAAATCGGGCGCGATTCTGGCACGGGCCCCAGCGGGCAGGCCCCGGCGGCAGGCACGCGACCCACCCCGGGTAGACGCCAAGTGCACGACAGTATTGCCCGTGCAATCCGGCACAGCTATAATCCGCTCTTTCCGGGTAATGCTGCGTGGGCGGAATCTTCCAGCCCATTTTTTTTGCTCGATCGACTCTCGTGGCCCCGTGCCGCCGCCATCCCAGCAGGGCTGCTCCGCAGAACCTCGCAAATCCGAATGGGGGCAGGCAGCGCCGGTCACCGGACAAGCGGTCTTGGCGGCGCGCCCGGCGGTATGGCGCGGGCCGGGCATCCGCACGGTGAACCAGGCAGGGGCAGACGGGTTTGGGGCAAGTTTCAGGCAGCGGCACGGGCCGCAAGACTCAGGTGGCAGACAGCGCGCGGCAAGAGCCCGCGGCCGTCGGCGTGCGCCTGGGCTGGCAGGAAGCGATCCAAGCCACCGTGTCGGGTCTGGGTTATGACCTGGTGGACGTCGAGCGGGCCCCGCGAGGCCTGCTGCGCATCACCATCGACCGCCAACCCGGGCGCAGCTACCGCGTGGGCCGTGGCCCCGAAGCGGTGATGGACGGCGGTGAGTTTGTCACCGTCGACGACTGCGAAGCCGTGACGCGGCAGCTGCAGTACGCGCTGGAAGTGGAAGGCCTGGAATACGCCCGGCTCGAGGTGTCCTCGCCGGGGCTGGACCGCCCCCTGAAGCGCGAGGCTGACTACGCCAGGTTTTCGGGCCAGGCCGTGAGCATCACGCTCAAGCAGCCCTTCGAGGGGCGCAAGGCCTGGCAGGGTGTGCTGTCGGCGGCCGAAGGCGGTGGCTGGCAACTGGTTTTCAAGAACGGCAAGACCGAGCAGGTGCTGGGCTTCACGCTGCAGGAAGTGCGTGAAGCGCGGCTCGTGCCGGTGGTGGATTTCAAGGGCCGCCAGTCCAGGCAAGTCAAGGACGGTGGTGCAAACCAGGCTGCGGCGAATGCCGCGCCTGCAACAGACCAGGCCGCGGCGGATGCCGACGACCGGGGTTGACGGAGGCTTGTGAAGCGATGAACCGCGAAATGCTGATGCTGGTGGATGCCATCTCGCGAGAGAAGACGGTCGAACGTGACGTCGTCTTTGGCGCCGTCGAAGCGGCGCTGGCTTCGGCCAGCAAGAAGTTGCACGGGGGCGAGGTGGACATGCGGGTGGCGGTCGACCGCGACACCGGCGACTACGAAACCTTCCGCCGCTGGCTGGTCGTGCCCGACTCGGCTGGCCTGCAGAACCCCGATGCCGAAGAATTGCTGTCCGACGCGCTGGACCGCATCCCCGACATCGAAGAAGGCGACTACATCGAAGAAGCGGTGGAGTCGGTGACCATCGGCCGCATCGGTGCGCAGGCGGCCAAGCAGGTCATCCTGCAGAAGATCCGCGATGCCGAGCGTGAGCAGCTGCTCAACGACTTCCTGGCCCGTGGCGAAAAGATCTTCGTCGGCACCGTCAAGCGTCTGGACAAGGGCGACATCATTGTCGAGAGCGGTCGTGTCGAAGGGCGCCTGAAGCGCAGCGAGATGATCCCCAAGGAAAACCTGCGCAGCGGCGACCGCGTGCGGGCTTTCCTGCAGGGCATCGACCCCACGCAGCGCGGCCCGCAGATCATGCTGAGCCGCAGCGCACCGGGTTTCATGATCGAGCTGTTCGCGCAGGAAGTGCCCGAGATCGAACAAGGCCTGCTCGAGATCAAGAGTTGCGCCCGTGACGCTGGCAGCCGCGCGAAGATTGCCGTTGTCTCGCACGACCGCCGTGTCGACCCCATCGGCACCTGCGTGGGTGTGCGGGGCTCGCGGGTCAACGCCGTCACCAATGAAGTGGCCGGCGAACGTGTGGACATCGTGTTGTGGTCAGACGACCCGGCGCAGTTTGTGATCGGCGCCTTGGCACCGGCCAATGTGCAGAGCATCGTGGTCGACGAAGAGCGCCACGCCATGGACGTGGTGGTGGACGAAGAGAACCTCGCCATCGCCATCGGCCGCGGCGGCCAGAACGTGCGCCTGGCCAGCGAACTGACCGGCTGGCGCATCAACATCATGACGGCCGAAGAGTCGCAGGCCAAGCAGGCCACCGAAAGCGAATCGGTCCGGGCGCTGTTCGTCGAGAAGCTCGACGTCGACGCCGAGGTGGCCGACATCCTGATTGCCGAAGGCTTCAGCAGCCTGGAAGAGGTGGCCTACGTGCCGCTGACCGAGATGCTGGAAATCGAAAGCTTCGACGAGGACACCGTGCACGAACTGCGCACGCGCGCCAAAGACGCCTTGCTGACGATGGAAATCGAAAAGGAAGAACAGGTCGAGGAAGTGTCGCAAGACCTGCGCGACCTGGAAGGCCTGACGCCTGAGCTCATTGCCAAGCTGGCCCAGGGCGGCATCCACACCCGCGACGACCTGGCCGACCTGGCCGTGGACGAGCTGACCGAGATGACCGCGATTGAAGACGATCAGGCCAAGACCCTGATCATGAAGGCCCGCGAACATTGGTTCACTGCCTGAACCCCCTGCACGCACAAGCCTTGCAGCGCCAGAAACACCCGAGGAAACCGAACCCATGGCCGTGATGACCGTCGCCCAGTTTGCCACGCAGCTTGGTCGCCCGACCACGGCGCTGCTCGAGCAACTGCAATCGGCTGGTGTGACCAAGCAGTCGCCCGAAGACGCGCTGACCGAGTCCGACAAGGAACGTCTGCTCGACTTCCTGCGCACTTCGCACGGCACCAACGTCGGCGCAGAACGCAAGAAGATCACGCTGACCAAAAAGACCACCACCGAGATCAAGCAAGCCGACGCCAGTGGGCGCGCCCGTTCGATCCAGGTCGAAGTGCGCAAGAAGCGTGTCTTCGTCAAGCGCGACGACGCGCCGGCGGTGGAAGAACCCAGCGGCCCCAGTGCCGAAGAGCTGGACTTGCAACGTCGCGAAGAAGAAGCGCGTGCGCAGGCCGAAGCCATCCGGGTGCAGGAAGAAGAGCTGGCGGCAACCCGTTTGGCGCGCGAACAGGAAGAGCGTGCCGCCCGTGAAGCCGCCGAAGCTGCCGCTGCCGAGGCTGCCGTCCGGGCTGCTGCCGAAGCCGCCGCTGCTGCAGCGGCCGCAGCGGCTGCCGCTGCACTGGCCAAGGAAACCACCAAGGAAGCTGGCAAGGCGGGCAAGAAGCCAGCCAAGGCCGATGCGGCCGCAGCCGAAGCTGCCGCCCCCGTACCGGCCGAAGTGCCAGCGCCTGCCGAGGCAGCCAAGCCTGCAGAACCGGCCAAGCCCGTGCTGCGTGTGGTGAAGGCCGCCGACAAGGCCGCTGAAGACGCTGCCAAGTCAGACGACCTGGCGCGCCGCCGCAAGGCGGCCGAAGCCGAAGCTGCCGCCATCCGCGCGATGATGAATGCACCGAAGAAGGTGCTGGTGGCCAAGAAGCCCGAAGAGCCCAAGCCGGCTGAAGTGGCCAAGGAAGCCATCAAGGGCACGATTCACAAGCCCACCGCCAAACCTGGCGCGCCGGGTGCCACCACGGCTGCCAAGCCTGGGGTGAACAAGCAGGTCAAGTCCGAGAAGCTGTCGTCCAGTTGGGCCGACGACGCGGCGAAGAAGCGCGCGGCGCTGAAGACCCGCAACGACGGCGGTGCGGGCCGTCCGGGCTGGCGTGCACCGCGTGGCGGTTCCCGCCGCGGTGAGCGTGGCGACGAGGCCGGTTCCTTCGCGCAAGCCGCCGAGCAGCAGGTGCAGGAAGTGCACGTGCCGGAGACCATTTCAGTGGCCGACCTGGCTCACAAGATGAGCGTCAAGGCTTCCGAAGTCATCAAGCAGTTGATGAAGCTGGGTCAGATGGTCACCATCAACCAGCAGCTGGACCAGGAGACCGCGATGATCGTGGTCGAAGAAATGGGCCACAAGGCGATGGCCGCCAAGCTGGACGATCCGGAAGCCTTCACCGAAGAAGAAGTGGCGCTGCACGCGTCGGAAGAATTGCCGCGTGCGCCGGTGGTCACGGTCATGGGTCACGTCGACCACGGCAAGACGAGCCTCTTGGACTACATCCGCCGCGCCCGTGTGGCGGCGGGCGAGGCCGGTGGCATCACGCAGCACATCGGCGCTTACCACGTGGAAACCCCGCGCGGCATGATCACCTTCCTGGACACCCCGGGCCACGCCGCCTTCACGGCCATGCGTGCCCGTGGTGCCAAGGCCACCGACATCGTCATCCTGGTGGTGGCGGCCGACGACGGCGTGATGCCGCAGACCAAGGAAGCCATTGCACACGCCAAGGCCGCCGGTGTGCCCATCGTCGTGGCCATCAACAAGATCGACAAGCCCGACAGCAACCTCGAAAGGGTGAAGAGCGAACTCGTGGCTGAAGGCGTCATTCCCGAAGAGTTCGGCGGCGACGCACCCTTCGTCAGTGTCTCGGCGAAGATGGGTACCGGCATCGACACGCTGCTCGAACAGGTGCTGCTGCAGGCCGAAGTGCTGGAACTGCGGGCACCGGCCGATGCCGCCGCCAAGGGCCTGGTCATCGAAGCCAAGCTCGACAAGGGCCGCGGTCCGGTGGCCACCGTGCTGGTTCAGACCGGCACGCTGAAGAAGGGCGACGTGGTGCTGGCGGGCAGCAGCTATGGCCGTGTGCGCGCCATGCTGGACGAAGACGGCAAGGCTTGCGAATCCGCTGGCCCGTCGATTCCGGTTGAAATCCAGGGCCTGACCGAAGTGCCGCAGGCCGGTGACGAGTTCATGGTGCTGGGCGACGAACGCCGGGCCCGCGAGATTGCCACTTTCCGCCAGGGCAAGTACCGCGAAGTGACGCTGAACAAGCGCCAGGCCGCCAAGCTCGAAGGCATGTTCGAGAACATGGGCGAAGGCCAGGCGCAGACGCTGTCGCTGATCGTCAAGGCCGACGTGCAGGGTTCGCAGGAAGCGCTGGCGCAGAGCCTGCTCAAGCTCAGCACGCCCGAAGTGCGCGTGCAGATCGTGCACGCCGCAGTGGGTGGCATCAGCGAAAGCGACATCAACTTGGCGATTGCGTCCAAGGCGGTGGTCATCGGCTTCAACGTGCGCGCCGACATGGGTGCACGCAAACTGGCCGAAGGCAATGGCGTCGATCTCAAGTACTACAACATCATCTATGACGCGGTGGACGAGATCAAGGCAGCCATGGGCGGCATGCTGGCACCCGAGCAGCGTGAAGAGATCATCGGCACGGCCGAGATCCGCACCGTCTTCGTGGCCAGCAAGATCGGCACCGTCGCGGGCTGCATGGTCACCGCCGGCCAGGTCATCCGCAACGCTCGCTTCCGTCTGCTGCGCGAGAACGTGGTGGTCTACACCGGTGAAGTTGAATCCGTGAAGCGGCTGAAGGACGACGTGCGCGAGGTCAAGGAAGGCTTCGAGTGCGGCATCAAGCTGAAGAACTACAACGACATCAAGGAAGGCGATCAGCTGGAGTTCTTCGAAGTCAAGGAGGTTGCGCGCACGCTGTAAGGCGGGCACGACGCTTCTGACAAGCGACAAGCCCCGCCGGACACCGGCGGGGCTTCTTGCTTCTGGAAAGGCATCACCATGCGACACAAAAAAGCCGTCCCCAACCGCAGTTTCCGTGTGGCCGACCAGATCCAGCGCGATGTGGCCGAGCTCATCCGCGACCTGGCGGACCCGCGCATCGGCATGGTCACGATCAACAGCGTGGACGTGACGCCCGACTATGCCCACGCGCAGATCTACTTTTCGGTGCTGCTGAACGACCCCGAAGACAGCGCCAAGGCGCTGAACGAAGCCGCGGGTTTCCTGCGCAACGGCCTCTTCAAGCGGCTGTCGATCCATACCGTGCCAACGCTGCACTTCCACTACGACAAGACCACCGAACGTGCGGCCGACCTGAGCGCGCTGATCGCCAAGGCCAACTCGGTGCGCGCCAAAGAGGATTGATGCATTCGGTCCGCCCACCTCGCCAGCCCCGCCGTGTTCTGCACGGTGTGCTGCTGCTCGACAAGCCCCTGGGCTGGACGAGCAACGACGCGCTGCAAAAGGCCAAGGGCATCTTGCGCGCGGAAAAGGGCGGCCACACCGGCACGCTGGACCCGCTGGCCACCGGCTTGCTGCCGCTGTGTTTTGGCGCCGCCACCAAGTTCAGCCAGGCCAGTCTGGACGCGGACAAGCGCTACACCGCCACGCTGCATCTTGGTCAGCGCACGAACACCGGCGACCGTGAAGGCGAGGTGATCGAAGAACGGCCGGTGCACACCGACCTTGCCGCCATCGAAGCCGCCTGCACAGGTTTCACTGGCGCCATCGACCAGGTGCCGCCCATGCATTCGGCGCTCAAGCATGAAGGCAAGGCGCTGTACGAATACGCCAGAGCCGGTGTCGAAGTTGAACGCCCTGCACGGCAGGTGACGATTCACAGCATCGACATCCTGAGCTGGCAAGGTACCGAACTGGTGCTCGACGTGCACTGCAGCAAGGGCACCTACATCCGCACGCTGGCCGAAGACATTGGCGCCGCCCTGGGCTGTGGTGCGCACCTGAGCGCACTGCGCCGCACTGGCAGCGGTGCGCTTCGGGTGCAGGACAGCGTGAGCTTGGAAGCCCTGCAAGCCTTGAGCGAAGCCGAACGTGATGCGCTGCTGCAGCCGCCCGACGTGCTGTTGGCCGGCTGGCCCGCCGTGCACCTGCCCGACGACGAAGCCGGTCGTTTCCTGACCGGCCTGCGCCGCCGTGTCACGCTGGCCGATGCACCGGCCGTGCGTGTCTACCGGCGTCCGCCGGAGCCCCCCGACGCACCGCGCGCCTTTCTCGGCACCGCCCACATCACCGCAGGCGAATTGATCGCTGATCGCCTGCTGAGCCCTCTTGAAGTCCAGGACAGTCCATGACCCACGCCATCCGCAACATCGCCATCATTGCCCACGTCGACCACGGCAAGACCACGCTCGTCGACATGCTGCTTCGCCAGAGCGGCACCTTCCGCGAAAACGAGAAGATCGCCGAGCGGGTGATGGACAGCAACGACATCGAACGTGAACGTGGCATCACGATCCTGGCCAAGAACTGCGCGGTGAAGTGGAAAGACACCCACATCAACATCGTCGACACCCCCGGGCACGCCGACTTCGGCGGTGAAGTGGAACGGGCACTGAGCATGGTCGACGGCGTCGTGCTGCTGATCGACGCGCAGGAAGGCCCGATGCCGCAGACCCGGTTTGTCACCCGAAAGGCACTGGCGCTGGGCCTGAAGCCCATCGTCGTGGTGAACAAGGTCGACAAGCCCGGCTCGCGCCCCGACTACGTGATCAACGCCGCCTTCGACCTGTTCGACAAGCTGGGCGCCACCGAAGAGCAGCTGGACTTTCCGGTGGTCTATGCATCCGGCCTGAACGGTTGGGCTTCGCTGACCGAAGGCACCGCCGGTGAACCCTGGGCCCAGGACATGACCGCGCTCTTCGACACCGTGCTGCGCCACGTGCCAGCGCACCAGGGCGACCCCAACGCGCCGCTGCAGCTGCAGATTTCCTCGCTGGACTACAGCACCTTCGTCGGCCGCATCGGCGTGGGCCGTGTCACCGCCGGCACCTTGCGGCCGATGCAGGACGTGCTGGTGTGCGAAGGCACGCCGGAAGAGGGCGGCAAGACCTTCAAGGGTCGGGTCAACCAGGTGCTCACTTTCGAAGGCCTGGAGCGCATCCAGAGCACCGAAGCCGGCCCGGGTGACATCGTGCTGGTCAACGGCATCGAAAACATCGGCATCGGCGTCACGCTGACCGACCCGCTGAACCCGATGCCGCTGCCCATGCTGCACGTCGACGAACCGACGCTGACGATGAACTTCTGCGTCAACAACAGCCCGCTGGCCGGCCGCGAAGGCAAGTTCGTCACCAGCCGCCAGATCTGGGACCGCCTGCAGAAAGAACTGCAGAGCAACGTGGCGCTGCGTGTCAAAGAGTCCAACGAAGACGGCATCTTCGAAGTCAGCGGCCGAGGTGAACTGCACCTGACCATCCTGCTGGAGAACATGCGCCGCGAAGGTTACGAGCTGGCCGTCAGCAAGCCGCGAGTGGTGTTCCACGAGGTCAACGGCGAACGCCACGAGCCGATCGAGATGGTCACGGTCGACATCGAAGACCAGCACCAAGGCGGCGTGATGCAGGCGCTGGGCGAGCGCAAGGCCGAGCTGGCCAACATGGAAACCGACGGCCAGGGCCGTGTGCGGCTGGAATACCGCATCCCGGCGCGTGGCCTGATCGGCTTTTCCAATGAGTTCATGAACCTGACACGTGGCACCGGCCTCATCAGCAACATCTTCGACGGCTACGAGGCCTACAAGGGCGAAATCGAAGGCCGCAAGAACGGCGTGCTGATCAGCATGGACGACGGTGAAATTTTCACGTACGCGCTGGGCAAGCTGGACGACCGGGGCCGCATGTTCGTGAAGGCCGGCGACCCGGTGTACGAAGGCATGATCGTGGGCGTCCACAGCCGCGAAAACGACCTGGTGGTGAACGCCACGCGCACCAAGCAGCTGACCAACTTCCGGGTCAGCGGCAAGGAAGACGCGATCAAGATCACGCCGCCGATCGACGCCACGCTGGAATACGCGGTGGAGTTCATCGCCGACGATGAACTGGTCGAGATCACGCCCAAGAGCATTCGCATCCGCAAGCGGCATCTGAAAGAACACGACCGCAAGCGCGCTGGCCGCGATCAATGACCACCCCCGAAGCGCCTTCGGCGCTCCCCCTCAAGGGGGAGCAGCCCGTGGCCCGGCAGAGCCGGTTCCACGGCGTCCGCTTGGCGTGACAAGTCCGACGTGAACCATCGGAAGGCGGTGTGGGTGATGGTGGCGGCGGCGCTGATGTGGAGCATCGCCGGCGTCGTGTCGCGCCACCTGGAAGCCGCACGCAGCTTCGAAGTCACCTTCTGGCGCAGCGCTTTCAATGCGCTGGCCCTGGTGCTGCTGCTGTCTTACTTGCGAGGCCCCAAGGTGCTGTGGCATTCGCTGCGCACCGGCGGCCGTGCTTTGTGGGTGTCGGGCCTGTGCTGGAGCGTGATGTTCACCGCCTTCATGGTGGCGCTCACGCTGACCAGCGTGGCCAATGTGCTGGTCACGATGTCCATCGGGCCGCTGTTCACCGCGCTGCTGGCGCGCGCCTGGCTGGGCCACCGGCTGGCGCAGCGCACGTGGGCCGCCATAGCGCTGGCCGGTGTGGGCATTGCCTGGATGTACGGCCACGAAGTCAGTGCCGGCGACCCGCGCCACCTGCTGGGCATGGCCGTGGCACTGGCGGTGCCGGTGGCGGCGGCCATCAACTGGACGCTGCTGCAGAAGCTGAAGGGCCAGGTGGGTGGGGGTGCCGACATGCTGCCTGCGGTGCTGCTGGGCGCGCTGATTTCCGCCATCGTGACGCTGCCGCTGTCGATGCCGTTTTCCGCCTCGGCCAACGACATCGGCCTGCTCGCGCTGCTGGGCGTGGTGCAGCTGGCCATCCCTTGCCTGATGGCCGTGGCGGTGGCCCGTGTGTTGCCGGGGCCGGAAATTTCTTTGCTCGCACTGCTGGAAGTGGTGTTCGGCGTGGCCTGGGCCTGGCTCGGCGCCAACGAAGCCCCATCGACGGCGGTGCTGACTGGCGGCGCGCTGGTGCTGCTGGCGCTGGCCGGCAACGAAGCGCTGGCACTCAAACAAGGCCACCGCGCCGGATAGCCGGCGCGGCTAGGGTGACCCCGGGGCTGGCATGCACAAGCCCCGGCCTAGCATGGGGGCACAGGCCGGGCGCAAGACCCGGCCCGGAGCACGCATGAAACAACTCTCAGGCCTGGACGCCACCTTCCTGTACCTGGAAACACCGCAGATGCCCATGCACGTGGGCGCCCTGCACGTGTTCGAACTGCCCGCCGGCCACAAGGGCAAGTTCGTCACCGCCTTGCGCAAGCACATGGCATCGCGGCTGCCAGTGGCCGGTGTCCTGCGACGCAAGCTGTGGTGGATGCCGCTGAACCTGGCCAACCCGGCCTGGGTGGACGCCGAGCCCGACATGAAGGCCCACATCGTCGAGGTCAAGCTGCAATCGCAGCAAAGAGGCGGCGCTGGCATTGCCGAACTCGAAGCTGCCGTGTCGCGGCTGCATCCCATCCTGCTGGACCGCAAACAGCCGCTGTGGAAGTTCCACATCTTCGAAGGCCTGGCGCCTTCGGCCAACGGCCACAAGCGGGTGGCCATGTACACACAACTGCACCACGCGGCGGTGGATGGCCAGGCGGCCGTGGCGCTGGCCAACGCCATCCTGGACGTGACACCCGAGCCGCGTGTCATCGACAGCGTGCCCAGCAAACGCCCGCGCACCTTCCGCCTGGAAATGACCCAGATGCTGCGTGGGGTGCTGGGCAACCAGGCGCAGAAGGTGGCCGAGATCGTGCGCAACTTGCCCAGCACGGTTGGCACCTTGAAAGACGCGGCTTCATCAGCGGTGTCGACGTCTTCCTTGCTCACTGGCAAGAAGGGCCCCGGCAACCTGACGCTGGCGCCGCGCACGCCGCTGAACGCGTCGGTCACCGACGGCCGTGCTTTTGCCACCGTGACGCTGCCGCTGCGCGAGGTGCGTGAACTGGGCCGCGCCCACGGTGCCACCATCAACGACATGGTGCTGATGGTGTGCAGCAGTGCGCTGCGCCGCTACTACAGCAAACGCCGCACGCTGCCGCGCAAGAGCCTGGTGGCCGCGGTGCCGATTTCGCTGCGCGAAAAAGGCGACACAACAGCAGACAACCAGGCCAGCATGAGCCTGATCAGCCTGGGAACCCACATCAGCGACCCGCGCAAGCGGCTCGAGCACGTGAAGGCCGCCACCGCCGCGATGAAGTCCACGATGGGCAGCCTGAAGAGCATCCTGCCCACCGACTTTCCTTCGCTGGGCGTGCCCTGGCTCATCGAAGCCGCCACCGCGCTGTACGGCAAGGCGCGGGTGGCCGACCGCATTCCGCAGGTGGCCAACCTCGTCATCAGCAACGTGCCCGGGCCGCCGGTGCCGCTGTACATGGCCGGCGCGCGCATGGTGACCAACTACCCGGCGTCGATCATCGTGCACGGCCTGGCACTGAACATCACCGTGCAGAGTTACGACCAGAGCCTGGACTTCGGCCTGATGGCCGACGCACAGGCCATGCCCGATGTGCGCGAACTGGCCGACGCCATCACCATTGCCTTCGACGACTTGCGCGCACTGCCGCGGCCGGGCGAGGCGGAAAGCGACGACGCACTGCCCGAAGGTGTGCTGAGCCGCACGACACGCCGCGTGGGCGGCGCCGTGACTGGCGCCGTGGCGGGTGCGCTGGGCAAGGCGGCGCGAAAGGTCATGAACACCGCGGTGGACGCTGCTGTCTCACAGGTGACGCGCAGGACCCCGAAAGCTGCAAACAAGCCAGGAAAAAAGACCGCCCAAGCTAGGGCAACTGCTCCAGCCCGCCCGCGCAAGGCCGGCTGACAATGGCCGCATGAGTTTCCCCAAACGCCGCGCCAGCGCCCACCACCGACCCGAGCCCGACCCCTTTGCGCCGGCAGCGCTGCAAGACCTGATTGCCGCGCCCGGGCCGCTGCTGATGATGATGGAGGCGCGTGCGCCGTGGGAATACGCGGCCATGGTGGCTGCGTCACCCTGGTTGAAGCGCCTGCCGGTGGGCGACGGCCACCCGGTGGTGGTGTTCCCGGGTCTGGGGGCGGCCGACATGAGCACGGTGCCTTTGCGCAACTTCCTGCGTGACCGCGGCTACACACCCTATGCCTGGAAACAAGGCTTCAACTTCGGCCCGCGCCACGGTGTGCTGGATGCTTGCCGCGACCTCGTGCGCCACACCGCACGGCGCCACCAGGAAAAAGTCAGCCTCATCGGCTGGAGCCTGGGTGGCATCTACGCCCGCGAAATCGCCAAGGAACAGCCCGAGCACACCCGCTGCGTGATCACGCTGGGCACACCGTTCGCCGGCCACCCGCGCGCCACCAATGCCTGGCGCTTCTACGAAATGGTCAGCGGCCAGTCGGTGCGCGACCACGAACTGGTCGACCAGGTGCGGCAGCCGCCCACGTGCCCCACCACCAGCATCTACAGCAAGACTGACGGTGTCGTGGCTTGGCAGTGCAGCATCAATGAAGCCGCGCCGCACACCGAAAACATCGAGGTGCACGCCAGCCACGTCGGCATGGGCATGAACCCGCTGGCGCTGTACGCGGTGGCCGACCGGCTGGCGCAGGACCCCAAGGACTGGAAGAAGTTCGACGTCAAGGGTGCGCGCAAGTGGTTCTACCGGGTCACGCACCACTCGCCGCTGCAGGCGAGTGTCGGACCTTGAGTTCGCCCTTGCAAGCCCGCGAGTTGCTCTAGATGCAGATCGTCGCCAACGGCATCGCCATCGAGCTCGACGACCAGGGCCCGGCGTCGGCCGACCCGCTGGTCTTGATCATGGGCCTGGGCATGCAACTTGTCGCCTGGCCCGACACACTGGTGCAGTTGCTGGTGTCGCGCGGCTTTCGGGTCATCCGATTCGACAACCGAGACGTGGGCCTTAGCCAGGGCTTCGATCACCTGGGTGTGCCCAACCTGGCGCTGGCGGCGCTGCGCCACACCTTCCACTTGCCGGTGCGCTCGCCTTATTCGCTGCGTGACATGGCCGCCGACACGGCAGGCGTGCTCGACGCGCTGGGCTTGCAGCGGGCCCATGTCTGCGGTGCGTCGATGGGCGGCATGATCGCCCAGCACCTGGCGGCAGAACACCCGCAGCGTGTGAAGAGCCTGAGCTTGATGATGACCACCACCGGCGCGCGCCATTTGCCGCAAGCCAGCTGGCGTGTGCAACGGGCTTTGCTGTCGCGGCCCGACAGCCGAGACACGGCTGCGGTGGTGAAACACTTGCAGAAGGTGATGACGCTGATCGGCAGCCCGGCCTACCCGGCCGATCCGGACAGCCTGCAGCGGCGTTTGCAAGCCACGGTGGCGCGGGCCTGGCGCCCCGCCGGCACCGCCCGCCAGCTGGCGGCGGTGGCCGCCGACGGCGACCGCAGCGCGATGCTGTCACGCATCCGGGCGCCCACGGCAGTCATTCACGGCCAGGCCGACCCGCTGGTGCCAGTGGCGGCGGGGCTGGACCTGGCCGCTCGCATCGCAGGCGCCCGCAGCGACATCGTGCCCGGCATGGGCCACGACCTGCCGGACCAGTTGCTGAGCCGCTTCGCCGACACCATTGCCGAGAACGCCCGCCGCGCCTGAGCGCGCGGCAGCGCAGGTGATCCCGTCCTGCTGTGTGTCGGGTCGGGTCCTGAGCTGTGTGCCAGGTCAAACCCCCGACACAGTGCAGGGCGCATCATCGCGTGGTCCTCCTTCAACTTGTGCGCCATGAGCATCCGCCACCTCGATTCCTTGTTCGACCCCCGCTCGGTGGCCGTTGTCGGCGCCACCGACCGCGCCGGCAGCGTCGGCGCCACGGTGTGGCAGAACCTGCGCAGCGGCGGTTTCACGGGGCCGCTGTGGCCCGTGAACCCGGGCCGCCGCAGCGTGGGTGGTGAACCGGCGTTTGCCGACGTGGCACTGCTGCCGGCGGCACCCGAACTGGCCGTGGTCTGCACACCACCGGCCGCCGTGGCCGGTGTCATTGCCGCGCTGGGTGCCAAGGGCACACGCGCCGCGGTGGTGCTGACCGCCGGCCAGACACCTGAACAGAAACAGGCCATGCTGAACGCCGCTCGCCAGCACACCTTGCGCATACTGGGGCCCAACTGCCTGGGCCTGCTGTCGCCCCATGCCAAGCTGAACGCCAGCTTCGCGCACACCACGGCGGCAGCCGGCAGCCTGGCCTTCGTGTCGCAGTCGGGCGCACTGGTCACCGCGATGCTGGACTGGGCCGGTGGCCGCGGCATCGGTTTTTCGCACTGTGTATCGCTGGGTGAACACGGCGACGTCGACTTCGGCGACATGCTGGACTGGCTGGCCAGCGACGCCCGCACACGGGCCGTGCTGCTGTACATCGAAAGCATCGAAGCACCACGCAAGTTCATGTCGGCGGCGCGCGCCGCGGCGCGCAACAAACCGGTGCTGGTGGTGAAGGCCGGGCGCTCGCCGCAGGGCCAGGCGGCAGCAGCTTCACACACCGGCGCGCTGGCGGGTTCGGACCTGGTCTATGACGCCGCGATGCGCCGGGCCGGCATGCTGCGCGTGGACACGCTGCAGGAACTGTTCGACGCCGCTGAAACGCTGTCGCACTTCCGTGGCAGGTTGCCCAGTGGCACCGCCTGGCAGCAGCTGACCCTGGTCACCAACGGCGGCGGCGCTGGTGTCATGGCCGCCGACGCCGCAGCCCATGCCGGCGTGCCGCTGGCGGCGCTGTCCGACCTCACGCTGCAGCAGCTGAACACCGTGTTGCCACCCAACTGGAGCCACGCCAACCCGATCGACATCATCGGTGATGCACCATCCCAGCGTTATGTGGACACGCTGCAGGCCTTGCTGGCCGCGCCCGACACTGGCACCGTGCTTTTCATGCACGCCCCCACTGCCATCGTGCCCAGCGCCGACATCGCCCAGGCGCTGCTGCCCGTGATGCAGGCCCACCCTGGCCGGACGCTGGCCTGCTGGCTGGGCGACGCGGCCGTGCGGCCAGCACGGCAAGCCTTCCAGGCCGCCGGTGTGCCCTGCCACGACACGCCAGAAGACGCGGTGCGCGCTTTTTCACGCCTGGTCACCTACCAGCAGAACCAGGCCCAGTTGCTGGAAGCACCGCCGGCCCGCAGCAGTGGGCCGGCCATCGACCTGGCGGCGGTGCGCCACCAGGTCGACGAGGTGCTGGCCAGTGGCCGCGAGTGGCTGAACGAACCCGAAGCCAAGCAGCTGCTGGCCACCTGCGGCATTCCGGTTGTCGGGGCCCAGGTGGTCGGTGCCGACACCGAAGCGGCCGTGAGCGCCGCCCGCGCCATCGGCTACCCGGTGGTCATCAAGCTGCTGTCGCCACAGATCACCCACAAGAGCGACGTCGGTGGTGTGGCGCTGGACCTGCAGAACGACGACGCCGTGCGCCATGCCGCCAGCACCATGCTGGAACGGGTGGCACGTTTGCGGCCCGACGCCACACTGAGCGGCTTCACCGTGCAAAGCATGGTGCAGCGGCCGCAGGCGCTGGAGCTGATCGTCGGCGCCAGCATCGACAGCCTGTTCGGCCCGGTGATGCTGTTTGGCCACGGCGGCACTTCGGTGGAAGTGGTGGCCGACCGCGCGCTGGCGCTGCCGCCACTGAACGCACCGCTGGCCCGCGCGCTGATCGCGCGCACCCGCATTGCGCGCCTGCTGCAGGGCTGGCGTGACGTGCCGGCGGCCGACATGGACGCGGTGGTGCAAACGCTGACCGCCGTGTCCGAGCTGCTGGCCGCCGAACCGCGCATTGCCGAGATCGACATCAACCCCCTGCTGGCCGACGCACAAGGGGTGATCGCACTCGATGCCCGTGTGCGGGTCAGCGCGGCCGGCCCGGGTGGCGCGGCCCACTTTGCGATCCTGCCTTACCCCACCGAACTGGTCGAGCAGCAAGATTGGCAGGGCCAGATGCTGACGCTGCGGCCCATCCGCCCCGAAGACGAAGCGCAGCACCTGGCTTTTCTGGAAAAACTGGACCCGGCCGACATCCGCCTGCGTGTGTTCTACAGCCGCCGCAGCATCGAGCGCACCGAGCTGGCACGCCTGACGCAGATCGACTACGAACGCGAGATGGCCTTCGTGGCCACCGTGCCGCTGCCCGGTGGTGGCGAAGAAACACTGGGCGTGGCGCGGGCCGTGGCCGACCCCGACAACATCACGGCAGAGTTCGGTGTCATCGTGCGCTCGGACATTCTGGGCGGCGGCCTGGGGCGGCGCCTGATGCACAAGCTCATCGGCCACTTCCGCCAGCGTGGCACGCTGCGCATGGTGGGGCAGATCCTGCGCGAGAACTCGCGCATGCTGCACCTGGCACAGAAACTGGGCTTCAAGGTGATGCCGCAGGCGCTGGGCGATGACACGCAGGAAGTGGTGCTGGAACTGCAGGCACCCGGCGCCTGAGGGCGGGGCCTCGGCCCGTCACGGGCTCAGGCGTCGATGCGCCACGACAAGTCGGCCGCGTGCACGTCCTTGGTCAGCTTGCCCACCGAGATGCGGTCCACACCCGTGGCGGCAATCTCCCGGATGCTGTCCAGGTCGACACCCCCCGACACCTCCAGCACCGCACGGCCAGCGTTCAGTGCAAAGGCGCGGTGCATGTCGGCCAACGTGAAGTCGTCCAGCATGACGTTCTGCGCACCGGCGTCCAACGCCTGCTGCAGTTCGGCCAGGTTTTCCACTTCCAACTGAACCGACACACCGGCGTTCAGCGCAAAGGCCGCCTGCAGCGCGGGCACGATGCCACCGGCGGCGGCGATGTGGTTTTCCTTGATCAGGATGCCGTCCCACAGCGCCATGCGCTGGTTCTGGCCGCCGCCAGTGCGCACCGCGTACTTCTGCGCCTGGCGCAGGCCGGGCAAGGTCTTGCGGGTGTCCAGCACGGCGCAGCCCTTGGGGTTGGGGCTGAGGCCGGCGATGGCGTCCACGAACTGGCGGGTCACCGTGGCCGTGGCCGACAAGGTCTGCAGGAAGTTCAGCGCCGGTCGCTCGGCGCTGAGCATGGCACGTGCGTCGGCCTGCACGCGGCAGACCTCGGTGCCAGCCACGACCGCAGTGCCTTCGGCCACTGACCAGCTGATGTCGGCCGTGGCGTCGAGCGCACGCACGCAGCCGTCGAACCAGGGCCGGCCGCAGATGACGGCTGCGGACTTGGCCACGACCCGGCCGGTGACCCGCCGGCCGTCAGGCACCAGCAGCGCCGTCCAGTCGCCACGGCCGATGTCTTCGGCCAGCGCGTCGCGCACGTTGCGCGCAAGCGCGGTTCTGAGGGTTTCGTTGTGTTCGACCATGGCTCGGCGGGTGAGAGAGCAGCCGAGCAAGCATAGCTTGCACGGCGGCAGCTGCCGCCGTGCCGCTGGCCGGCGCCCCTCACCCCGGAAGTCGGGGGGTTGCAGTGAAGACCCCGCGGATGCTGGTACCGTTCGTGCACAAGTCACGCGGCTGTGCCTGCGTCTCTGTCGATCTGCGGTTTCTCCCAAATTGTCTGGAGGGTCTCACGTGAACATTTCGGGTACTCGGGTTCTGAAGACGCTGGCGCTGGCGCTGGCGCTGGCCATGGCCGGTGTGATGGGCAGCGTGTTCGCTGCGCCGGCCGCAAAGACCAAAGCGGCCGTTGCCAAGGGCGCTGAAAGGGCGCAAACCTGGACGGCGTCCAGCGGCACCGTCGGTGTGCGCTGGAACCGCGACCTGGCCGGTGACATCGGCCTGGTGCTGGGTGCGGCCAGCGCCCGCCATGCGCAGCTGAGCTGGCACGATCACGAGACATTCGACCTGGGCCGCGCCGGCAGCCTGGAGTTCGACGTGCGCAACGGCAATTTGCGCAGCTTCATCGGCGGCGCGCTGCAGGCCCAGGGGGGGTACGTCATCGAATCGGCGGCCGGCCGCATCGACCTGACCAACTTTCGCCTCGTGCCGCGCCTGGGCGAATCGCCCATCCTCGACCTCGTCAGCGCCGACGGCAAGGCCTGGTTCTACATCGACCGCCTGATGTATGAGCTGATCGACGACAAACAACGCCTGGCCGTGCGCACGATGGACGTGCGCATCAGCCCCGAACTGGCCAAACGCCTGGGCCAGCCCGAGGTGGCCGACCTGGCCATCGCCGACATGGAGCTGAGCACCCAGGTGCTGCGCCAGGGCATGGATACCGCACCGGTGCTGGGCAGCATCAAGTGGCATGGCAACCCGGTGCCGGGTGTGCCGGGCGCCACCTACCAGGCCGATCTCTTCATGCAGACCTTCACCACGCAGTACAGCCGTTGCGACAGCTGCACCGGCGTGGGTGGCAACGGCCGCGTGGTCTTCACGCCGGCTTCCACGCTGCGCAACAACGTCAACAACGGCACCCTGGCGCCCACCGTGCCGGGTGACCCGTTGGGCACCAGCAGCGCGCTGTACACGGCCGACATCCCCTGGTACGCCAAGTTCAGCGGCAACTTCCCGCCCTACAACAACGACCAGCACCCCTACCTGATCTGGAACCTGTACCGCTTCAACGCCGACGGGTCGATCGACCAGATCGGGCGCTCGGGCGTCAAACATGCCTTCCTGACGCTGAACACGGCGTGCCTGGACAACCCGGGCGACAGCCACATCCTGGGCCGTGGCTGTTCCGACCTGTACAGCGTGGGCAACAACGACACCAACAATGCGCTGGGGCCGCGCAACGAGATCATCCCGTCCACCAACCAGTGGGGGCGTTGCGGCTCGATCTACGACATCAACTGCGACGGCATCGCCAACGCATCGGGCAACGGTTCCTACGACCAGCGCCTGATCGTGCGCGAATCGCAGATCAGTGGCGCAGCGCACGCCGGGGCCACCTACATGTTCGAGTCGTGGTACCTGGCGCGCCAGGACGTGAACATCCTGAACTCGATGGCCACCACACGCGCCACCTTCACGCGCACCTCGGTCTGGAATGTGGGTGGCAACGACCAGTACAAGCTGGGACCGGCCATCGACCGCTGGGTGGACCCGGCATCGCCCGGGCCCAACGCACGGTCGGTGGATGTTCAGACCGGCGAAGGCCGCGCCAAGGTGGCCGTCAAGGCGACCGACCTGGGCGGTGGCCGCTGGCGTTACGACTACGCGGTGATGAACCTGGACTTCGCTCGGGTGAAGACCTCGGGTGCCGAACCCAATCTGCGGGTCGAGGAAAACATCGGCTTCGACCGCTTCAGCGTGCCGGTGGGCGCGGCCACCATCACCGACCTGACCTTCAGCGACGGCGACCTGAACCCTGCCAACGACTGGACCGGCAGCATCCGCACGGGTGGCATCACCTGGTCGGCGCCCAGCCGCAGCGACACGCTGAACTGGGGCACGATGTTCCGCTTCTCGTTCATCGTGAACCAGCCGCCGACCGCGGCGCCGGTGTTCCTGAACATCGGCGCTCGGGGCACGCCGCAAGAGATCAAGACCTCGCCTTTGCTCGGGCCGTCCAGCCCTCGCTGAAGCCAGGGCAGCGCCTGCCTGATGGGCAGGCGCCAGCCAGCAGCCACTGGCACAGGCTGGCACGGGGTTCAGTGCGCCATCGCACGGCCAGGGTCATATTTTTCGGGCGGTCGGCAGCGTCAACCGACGCGGCGTTGAAGGAGGGCACGCGCCCATGTCGTGGCGCGCAGAAAGCCCACCATGCGCATGAGCACCCGAATCCCGATGTTGATGCTGGCCGTGGCCGCTGCCTTGCCCTTGGGCATGGCCAGCAGTGCCCACGCGCAGCGCCCCCAGGCCATCACGGCCGAAAGTTTTGGTGTCGAGCCGGTGCGGTCTTTGAACCCAGGCACCGAGCTGGCTTTCACCCTGACGGCCACGCCCGGAGCCGACGTCACCTTGCAGATTGCCGGCGCCACCGCCGGCGTGCGCATGAACGAAGTGCGCCCGGGGGTCTACGAAGGCGACTACACCGTTCGCTCCCGCGACCGCCTGACGGCAAAGAGCCTGGTCAATGCGCGCATCGTGAAAGACGGGCGGACGCTGAACGCGGCGCTGGACCAGTCGCTGGTGCGTGGCGCACCCAGCCCGGTGCCCGTTTCGCGCATCCTGGCCTTTTCGGTCAATGCACCCGAGCGTGTCCGCCCGGGTGACGAACTGAAGTTCTCGCTGGCCGGCGTGCCCGGTGGCGAAGCGCGAGTCGCGGTGCAGGGCATCACCCGGCCGATCGCGCTGACCGAGGTCAGCCGCGGCCTTTACGAAGGCAGCTACACCGTGACGCGCAACGAACGGCTGCGCGGGGACTTGGATGCCACCGGCTACCTGAAGGTGGGGCAACAAGAGGTCAACCAGCGATTCACCCGTGAGTCCCTGCGTGGTGACTCGTCGCGTGACTCGTCGCGTGACTCCTCGCGTGAATCTGCACGTGACTCTGCGCGCGAGAGAGCCGCTGACCGCAGCGCCTACGGCTGCGACCGCACCGACGGCCGCGACGCTCGCCGCCCTGACATGGCCGGTGCCACCTGCGGCGTCGTGACCGCCATCGGCAAGACCGAGGTGGACGACGACGACTCGCGCAATGTGCTGGGAACGGTGGCCGGCGGTGTGCTGGGTGGTGTCCTGGGCAACCAGGTGGGTGGCGGCTCGGGCAAGGACCTGGCCCGTATCGTGGGGGCCATCGGTGGCGCTTATGCCGGCAACCGCATCCAGAACGCACGCGAAAAGACCACCGTCTACCGCATCACGGTGCAACTGGACGGCGGTGGCACGCAGAACTTCGACCACGCGGTCGACCCGGTGCTGCCGGTGGGTGCGCGTGTGAAGATCGTCGACGGCCTGATCGTGCGCCGCTGACGCGGCAGCGGGCGACGGCGAAGGGGGCAGCCCCCCCAAAATCCGAAGCCCGTTCACTGCCGGTCGTGACGGTGGTGTGACGCACGTTTTCCCAGACTGCCCTTGAGCCACCCTCAAAGCAGCCGAAGGAAAACCATGCCACATGCCACCGCTCCCATCCCCCTGCAGATTGCGCACCGCGCACAGCCAGCACTCGCTGTGCGGCGCCCAGGCCGCGCTTGGCTGGCCGCTGCCATGCTCTTGGCGCTGGCCAGCAGCGCATCGGCCCGTCCCTTCGAGTGGACGCCCAAACCACCGATCTTTGCGCCACCAGCAGCCGACACGTTGGTGGCCATTGCTGCCGGCGCTGAGCACACTTGCGTGCTGCGTCACGACGGCGGTGTGCTGTGCTGGGGCAACAACGACTCGGGTCAGCTGGGTCTGGCCAACAGTCCGCGCTGCGGCACCTTCTATTGCGCCACCCAGCCCACCCGCGTGACCACCGACGTGAACGGCCAGCCCTTCACCGCCAGCCGTCTGTCGGCCGGACACCACCACAGCTGTGCACTTGACGCCCGCGGCAGTGCCTTCTGCTGGGGTTTCAACATCGACAGCCAGACCGGCGTGCCATCTTTGCTGCAGGTGTGGCAGCCCACCCCGGTGGCGCATGGCCACAACTTCATCGACATCTCGGCCGGTACCCGCGCCACCTGCGCCGTCGAACCCAATGCCACGTGGTGCTGGGGCGCCGCCGGCGACATCACCGGCACCGGTGTCACCACGCTGCACCCGCTGCCCATCCCCAACAGCGGCCGGCACCAGGCCGTGGCAACGGGTTTCGAACATGTCTGTGTTCAGACCGATGTTTATGGCTTCAATGAGATCAACTGCCACGGCAAAAACACCTGGGGCCAGACGAGCAACGACCCGGTCAGTTTCCCCACGCTGCCGACCCTGTTCGGGTCCACCTTCGGCCGCCCGGTGGGCCCGCCCAGCACACGGGTGCAGTTCACCTGTGCCGACCGGCGCAGCGACGGCACCGTGGTCTGCGCGGGCGACAACACCGACGGCTGGTTGGGTGACGGCAGCAGCAAGGCCTCTTTCACGCCAGTGGTGGCCGGTGGCCCCGGCATGAAGTTGTCGGGCGTGACCGCGGGCTGGACTCACGCCTGCGCCATCAATCCGGACCACCGGGCCTTCTGCTGGGGTAACGGCCACCACGGCCAGCTTGGCAACGGCTCGACCCTTGCCAAGTGGACGCCCGAGCCGGTGGCCGGCGACATCGAGTTCCATGCGCTGGCCGCTGGCCAGATGCACACCTGCGGCATCGGCACCGACAACCAGATCTACTGTTGGGGTGCCAATCACCGCGGCCAATTGGGCGTGGGTGATCACCGTGGCTGGGCCTGGAAACCGATGCTCGTGTTGCCCGTGCGGCAGGACTAGTCAGCCCACGCGGGCGGCGGGTCTGCACCCGGTGCTGGGCGATACTGTGCACCAACGGTGGCGCGCCAGAAACTGCCTTGCCGAGGGCGTGCGTGTTGCCAGCTTCTGAGCACCCTGGACAAAAGGCAAAGCCGCCATGCACACACGCCACACCCGCGCCGAAGTTCCGGTCGAAACCACCTGGAACCTGGACGACCTGTTTGCCAGCGAAGCGGCCTGGGAGGTGGAGGTCCAGGCCGTTGACCAGGCAAGCCAGGCCATGGCCACCTACCAGGGCCTGCTGGGCACCGATGCCGCCACCTTGCTGGCCTGCCTGAACGCGGAGGAATCCTTGCAAGCCCGCCTGATGCGCGTGGGCAGCTTTGCGCACCTGCAGATAGCGCAGGACGGCAGCAACCCGCAGCACCAGGCGGCCATGGCACGTGTGTCGGCGCTGCACGCCCGTGTGGATACCCGCACCAGCTTTGTCGATTCCGAGATCCTGGCCTTCCCCGACCAGCAGCTGGAAACGTTCATGGCGGCCGAGCCCGGCCTGGACGACTTCAAGGTTCACCTGAACGACCTGGCGGCGCTGCGCCCGCACCGCCTGGGGGCCGACACCGAACGGGTGCTGGCTTCGCTGGGCGAGGTGCTGAATGCGCCCTACATGATCTACAACCGGTCCAAGTCCAGCGACCTGCAATTTGCACCGTTCACCGACCAGGCCGGCACCGTTTACGCCAATTCGGTGAACGGCTTCGAGTCCAACTTCGAAACCCATGGCGACACCAGCGTGCGCCGCGGAGCCTGGGCTTCTTTCAGCGCCGGCTTGAAGGCCTACAACCACACCTGGTCGGCCACCTTCGCCACCGAGATCAACAAAAACGTCGCCATGGCGCGGCTGCGCGGCTACCGCAGCACCGAAGACTTCCTGCTGCAGCCGCACAAGATTCCGCGAACGGTCTACAGCAACATCCTGGACATCATCCAGGCCGAACTGGCACCGCACATGCAGCGTTATGCCCGGCTGCGCCGGCGTGTGCTGGACCTGGACCAGCTGCTGTACTGCGACATCAAGGCGCCGCTGGACCCGGAGTTCAACCCGCACGTGTCCTACGAAGAGGGCTGCCGGCTCATCCTGGATGCACTGGCGGTCATGGGGCCGGAGTACTGCAACTTCGCGCGCCAGACGATGGAGCAGCGCTGGGTGGACCGGGCCGACAACATCGGCAAGTCATCGGGTGCGTTCTGCGCGTCGCCCTACGGCGTGCACCCGTACATCCTGATCACCTGGTCGAACACCATGCGCAATGTGTTCACACTGGCACATGAGCTGGGCCACGGCGGCCACTTCGGCCTGACCATGCAGCACCAGCGTTTTGTGAACACCCGCCCGGCCATGCCCTTCGTGGAGGCGCCGTCGATCATGAACGAGATGCTGCTGGCCCAGCACATCCTGGGCCAGAGCCAGGAAACGCGGCTGCGGCGCTCGGTCATCATGCAGGTGCTGGGCACCTACCACCACAACTTCGTGACCCACCTGCTGGAAGCCGAGCTGCAGCGCCAGGTGTATGCGCTGGCCGAAAGCGGCGGCTCCATCACCGCCACCGTGCTGAACCAACGCAAGGGTCAGATCCTGGCCAGGTTCTGGGGCGACACCGTGCACATCGACGACGGCGCTTGCATGACCTGGATGCGCCAGCCGCATTACTACCTGGGCCTGTATCCCTACACCTATTCGGTGGGCCTGGTGGCTTCCACCGCCATGTTGCTGCGGGTGCAGCAAGAAGGCCAGCCCGCAGTGCAACGCTGGCTGCAGGTGCTGAAAGCCGGCGGCACACAAACGCCGCTGCAGCTGATGCAGATGGCCGGCATCGACATGGCTTCACCGCAGCCCATTCACGACGCGGTGGCTTACGTGGGCCGATTGATCGACGAACTGGAGCGGTCGTTCGATTGAGGGGCCGGCAAGGCCATCGCGCAGGCATGGGCGCTGGACCAGGCCCACTGGAAGTTGTAGCCGCCCAGCCAGCCGGTGACGTCGACCACTTCGCCGATGAAGTACAGGCCAGGCTGTTTCGATTCCAGCGTGCGCGACGACAGGTCGCGTGTGTCGACACCGCCCAGGGTCACCTCGGCTTTGCGGTAACCCTCGGTGCCGGTGGGCACCAGTTCCCAGCGCGCCAGGCGGTCGGCCAGCCGCTGCAAGGCCTTGTTCGAGACCTCGGCCACCGGGCGCTGCCAGTCGGCGTCGCTTTGCACCCAGGCGTCGGCCAGTCGGCTGGGCACCAGCGCAGCCAGCTCATTGGCCACACGACGGCGTGACGTGGCCTTGGCATGCAGCAAGGCAGCCGGCAGGTCGGTGCCTGGCGCCAGGTCCAACTGAATGGGCGTGCCCGGTTTCCAGTAGCTGGAAATCTGCAGCACCGCCGGCCCCGACAGCCCGCGGTGCGTGAAAAGCAGGTCTTCGACAAAGGCACCCCGCGCGGCCCCGGCGCCGGTGGAAATGCCCACCGGCAAGGCCATCCCGGCCAGGCTGGCGTAGGGCGCCCAGCCTTCACCGTCGAAGGTCAGCGGCACCAGGCCCGGGCGGGTGTCGACCAGGCGCAGACCAAACTGCTTCGCCAAGCGGTGCCCCCAGTCGGTGGCACCGATCTTGGGAATCGACAAACCCCCGGTGGCCACCACCAGCGAACGGGTGCTCACGCTGCCACGGTCGGTGTCCAGCGTGTACAGCGTGTCGGCTCCGCAACGAACCGCAATCACCTTGCAAGGCTGCCAGCGCTGCACTCCGCCGGCGTCGGCTTCGCGCAGCAGCATCTGCACCAGGTCATCGGCCGACCGGTCGCAGAACAACTGGCCCTTGTGTTTTTCGTGGAAGGGGATGCCGTGGCGCGTGACCAGGCCGACGAAGTCAGCCGGTGTGTAGCGTGACAGGGCCGAGCGGCAGAAGTGCGGGTTGGCGCTGATGAAGTGTTTGTGCGGCGCCTGCAGGTCGAGGTCGCGGTTGCTGAAGTTGGCGCGGCCGCCACCCGAGATGCGGATCTTCTCGGCCACCTTGTCGCTGTGGTCCAGCAGCAGCACCCGCAGCCCGCGCTGGCCGGCGATGCCGGCGCAGAAAAGACCGGCGGCACCGGCACCGACGATGACCACGTCCCAGGGGGTGTCGGGTGGGGTCACTGGCGATTCGTCCCGCTCGATGCGTGGGTGGGTGATGCGGCCGAGTTGCTTGAAGTCGCTGCTGCGGTTACCTGTTCCATGCGACAAGTTTGCCCGCTTTGCGGCTGACCGCCGTTGGGGCCGCCGGCAAGCGAGCGCAGGACGGTCATTCAGACCCAAGAGTGCGTTCGCGCGCTGACTGGAGAATGGCCATCAAGCGGCAGAGCGGCGTTCCACTGCAGGCGATGTCGTGGCCGATCCCGCGCAGGACTTTGCGGGACCCGATGGGTGCCTGCATGTGGGTGGCGGGCAACACCGTTGTCGCGCTCGACACCGCGCCGCGGCGGTTTGATGCGCAGGTCCGATGCGGGCGCGTACCGGCTGTTCAGCCCGTGTGCACCACCAGCCGCCGTGCACCGGCGGCCAGGCGGCGGCGCAGGTCTGCGTGCGTTACGCGTGCACCGCCCATGCGGTAGGCGTTGGCCTCGCGCGTGAAAGGCAGCGGCTCGCCGCCCAGCAGCACGGCCATTGGCCCGTGGCCCAGCGGGCCGGGTTGCAGTTCGAGCTCGATCTCACAGCCCAGCAGGGGCAGCCGCGCCACCAGCCCGGCCAGCGCGGGTGGCAGCACCGGGTCGAAGACAACGCCGCTGCTCTCGCGCCGCAGGCCGAGGAAGCGCCCGACGATCAGGCCCAGTGCGATGCCCGGACCGCTGGAGTAAACGCGCCAGCCGCCATCGAGCGCCACTTCGCCGCGCACCACCCGTGCGTAGTCGCGGCTGGCGCTGGTGCGGTCGGGGAAGGCGGCATCGGAGCTGCTGTAGTAGCAGTTCGCCTGGCGCCGCGTGGCTTGTGGCACGAGCGTGCGCAAGGCAATCGGGTGCGCCAGCTGCACGGCGTGGAAGAAGCGTTCGGCCTGGCCCAGGTGGGCCAGCATCTCGGCCCAGCGCAGATGGGCGTGCATGTACATCACGCCGATCTCGCGGCCGAAGAAGGCGCTGCTCTCGGCACGCTGGAAGAATTGCATCGGCCCGCCGCGGTAGGCCAGCGGGCGGTCGAAGAGGCGCGCGCCGTCGGGGCCGGTGAGGTGCATCTCGATCAGCGCAGCCTGCGCCTGCGCCTGCGCAGGCGTGAGCAGGTTCTCAAGCACCGCATGCATCATCGGCAGCAGGCTGTAGTGCACACCGGTGCGTTCGTCACGAGGGTGCAGCAGCGGCTGCGCTGGCCGGCCGGGTTCGAAGAGCGTGTAGCCGGCGACCACGCCGTCGGGCATCAGCAGGCGCTGGAAGTCGGCTTGCACCGCAGCGGCCTCGGCGTGCAATGGCGCGGCACGCTCGGGTTGGCCCAGGCTGTCCAGCGCCGTGGCCAGGCCGTGCAGCATCTGGTGGTGCAGCGTCACCGTCCATGCGCTGCACAGGTGCTCACGCAGCGCGGGGTCGGCGGGCTGCAGCGAGTCGTTCCAGTCGCCATGGCCGTAGGCGGCCAACGCGGTGCCGGCGATGCGTCGGCCGTGGATGACCGCCAGCGCACGTTCGACGTGCTGCCACAGCGGTGCCGGCTCGTCGTTGAAGTAGGGCAGGCTTTTGTCCAGCAGCGCCACGTCGCCGGTGGCGTGCAGGTAGCGCGCCAGGCCCACCAGCGGCCAGAACACGATGTCGCCGTGGGCATCGCTGGCGCGGATGCCACGCTCGCGCTCGAAGAACATGAACCACTGCGGCCAGTCGCCGCCGGCGTCCTGCGCTGCGAAGACGCGCTGCAGCAGGTCGCGCACCGGTGCCGGTTGGTCCAGCGCCAGCAGCATCTCCAGCGGCCCCTGGCAGACATCGCGTGTGCCCCAGCCGCCGCCGCTGAACTGTTCCAGCCCGCGCGGCGAGAGGTAGTGCACCAGCGCGTTGTGCAGGTACCAGGGGGCGATGTCCTGCACACGCTGCGACGCGCCGGCCAGCGCGCTGCCCGCCGGTGCCTGCCACTGCGGGGCGCTGAGCGGCAACGCGGGCGGCGCGGCCCGTTCGACGAGCCGGCCTTCCAGGCGCAGGCCGAAGCGCGGGCTCGCGTGGCCATCGATGACGAGCCAGGGCTGGCCCTGCGGCCTGCCGTCGGCGAAGAGCATCTCGTCGCCACCCCAGCGTGTGAAGGCGCTGTGCTCGTCGGGCGCGATCACGAAGCCGCCCTGCGGGAAACGTTTGGCCAGCGTGCTGCCGGCGGGCACGCCGACGCAGACGCCGCGGCCATCGGCGCGCAGCGGCAGCGGTGCGGCGGGCGTGACGCCATCGTCGCCGCCCAGCGTGACGTGGTGGCTGATGCGCAGCTTCAGCGGGCCGCCCTCCAGTACCCGCAGGTCCAGCGTCAGCGCGTGCGGCGCGTGCAACACACCGCTGCGCACTTCCAGCAGTCCGTCGGCGTGGCGGTAGAGCCAGCGGCAGGCCTCGGGGCGCAGTTCGAAGGCCGAGGGCACGCCCAGCAGCTGCCAGCCGTGGCCGGCATCCATGAAGATGCGCTGGCCATGCGCGCGGAACTGGCCCAGCGCGCCGCGCACGGTCGAAAGGCACTGGTTGATGCCGACATGGCCCTGCGTCACCAGCGAGTGGAAGACGCCGGCCATCCACACCGTGGAAGTGAGCGCGGTCTCGTCGGGCACGGCGTGATGGCCGCTGCGCAGCAGGTGGCCGTGCGGGCGTATCACCGCCGCTTCCTTGGCGCGCAGCACGACGTGCGCGCTGTCGTCGTGAAAGAAGGACAGCAGGGTGCCCGCATCGTCGTGCTCGACGTGACGTGGCGGGCCGGGAAAGAGATGCTTCAGCTGGCCGGCGGTGAGGTCCTGCACCGCCAGCATTGGCGTGCTGGCGAAGAGCGAGGCCGCGGACCGCGCCCGCAAGCAGCCGGCAGCCGCCGGGCCCAGCGCCAGCGGCTGCGCCTCGGGCAGGTTCGCCGCCGTGTCGGCCCAGGCAAGATCGGCGGCGGACGTGGCCGCCGGGTGGTCGGCCAGCGCCAGGCCGAAGCTGCCGAAGAGGGCGCTTTCGCCCGGCACCAGATCCCGCGCCACGTGCTGCAACGCGAGCAGTGCGTGTTCTTGCTGCAGGCGTGCACCGGCCAGGCCTTGTTGCAGCGCGGGCGCCACACCGCCGTTGCGCTGCGCCAGGCCCAGCAGTTGCAACGCGTCGGTGGCGTAGCTGACCGCGCCCTGCAGCGCGCCGCACAGCAGCCACGGTGAGCGCCCGGCCACCGGCTGGTTCTGGCGCGCGGCCAGCAGCACGCCATGACGCGGATGCTGCAGCGGCGACAGGTCGAGGTAGTGGCTCACGTAGTACTCGTTCAGGCGAATGGCGCCCAGCGGTGCCAGGCCCACGTCCTGCACCGTCAGCAGGTCGACACGCTTCGGCGGGGCGCCCGTGTTGTGCACGTCGAGGTGCCAGAACCAGGCGGCAGCCCCGGCTGCCAGGCGCAACTGCAACTGCAACGCCAGGCCCTGCCAAACACCCACGGCCGCCCACGCGACGGCGCCGCCGCTGTTGCGTGGCTGCAGCGGCGAGTTTGGCCCCAGCAGTGGCACGGCCTGCACGCTGGCATCGCCGTGCAACCGCAGCCACAGGTTGGCCGGGCCGCCTTCCATCAGGTTGCCAGGGAAGAGGTTGAGCATCACGCCGTGCGCCTGCAGGCGCAGCAGCGCGCCGTGGGGCAGCAGTTCGGCCTGCAGCGCAGCGGTATCGGGGGTCGGGTTCACGGGAGCGGGCTTTGTTCAGGCGCGGCGCTGGGCCATCAGCCAGGGCACCAGCGCGGGGTCGTCGTAGGCGGGTGTCCAGGCATCGTGGCCGACACCCGGGTAGATGATGAAAGACACGGTGCCGCCGCAGTCGCGCAGCGCGTCGACGCAGGCCTGCTGTTCGGCCAGCGGCACCACGGTGTCGGCGTCGCCGTGGTAGGCGCGCACCGGCACGTGGCGGGCGCGGCAGACGGCTGACGGGTCGGCATAACCGCAGACCGGCGCGATGGCGGCCAGGTCGTTGGGGTAGGCCGCTGCCCAGCGCCAGACACCGTGACCGCCGCGGCTCAGGCCCGTGGCGGTGATGCGCTGTGTGTCGACCCGCCAGCCAGCGCGTAGCGCGCCGAGCAGCGCATGCAGCGTGGGCAGGTGCCAGTCGGCATTGGCTTCGAGCAGCGGCGAGCAGAGGATGAAGGGATAGTCGCGCCCCGCGGCGGCGTGTTTCGGCGGGCCGTGCACCTTGACGCGGTCGAGATCGTCGCCACGTTCGCCCGAGCCATGCAGGAAGACCAGCAGCGGCCAGCCACGTGTCTCGTCACCGTAGCCGCGAGGCAGGTGCAGCCAGGCGCGCAGCGGCGTGGCGCGGCCGGGCAGTGCCAGTGCCAAGGCCTGCTCACGCGGCAGGGTGGGGGTGTGGGCACAGGCGGTCATGAGCAGGGGTGCGGTCAGGGCCGTGCGGCGGGTGATGAGGCCGGCGGTGTCGGGCCGGGTTGGGTCGGGGCAGTGCGCCGGCTTCATTCGCGCACGAGTTCGATCTGCACCGGCGCAGCCGGCAGAACCAGGTCACGGCCCTGCCAGGCCAGCGCCTGGCCGCCGTGCAGCGCGCGGGGCAGCGCCAGGCCCTCGGGCCAGCGCAGGCGGGCGCCACCGTGCAAGCCACTCATTTTCGAAGGCAGATCCAGTTGCCAGCCGCGGGCGCTGCGCCGCAGCGACCAGTCCAACCGGCCATAGGGCGTGGACAGCCCGCGCAGCACCACGTCGCCCTGCTGCAGCCAGGCCGCCTTCAGCCCGGCGCCGAGCACCAACGAATGCTCGCCTTCGTCGTCGTAGACAAGCAGGTCGAGCGCGCTGCGGATGTAGTCCGACGAGACCCAGGCGTGTGGCATGTCGCCCAGGAAGCGCGGCTCGCGGGCATCGGGCAGCACCACTTCGGCCCACTGGTTCCAGCCCGCGGGGCGCTGGTCCTTGAAGAAGAAATCGAGCATCGCGTGGGCGCGTGCCGGCTGGCCCAGGCGGGCGAGTGCGCCGACGGTGCGCAGCTCGTAGGGCGTGTAGTCCTTCCAGGCGCGCCTGCCTTCGGCGCGGGCATTCATCTCCTGCCAGTAGCGTTCGAAGGTGGCGTCCAGCCGGGCGCGCGACACGGCGGCCTGCGCGGGGTTCAGCGCCATCGTCGTCGAGGTGGCGTCGAAGTCGCCGCGGTCGGCGGCGCCGGCGATGAAGTCGATGTTCCAGTGCCGCGCCGTGGCTTCGATCGACGCAGCAAGTTCGCGCTCGAACTCGTCGCGCCAGCCTGCCCAGCGCGCGGCCTCTGCAGCGTGGCCGCCGCGCTGTGCAAGCTGCACCGCGTCCTTGTAGCCGCGCAGGGCCCAGAAGTCGTCCCAGTAGGAATACGCGGCCTTGTCGCTGTAGCCCTCGTGGCTGATGGACGGGGGCATCAGGCCGAAGAAGTGGGCACGCTCGGGGGTGCGGTTGGCGGTCGTGCGTTCGCTCTGGCGCAGCGCTTCCATCCAGGTCATCACACGCTGCACCGTGGGCCAGTGTCTTTCGGCCCAGGCCCCGCCGTCGATGTGGCCGGTGTGGCGCAGCACCTCGGCCACGGCGTAGAGGTACTGGCCGTGACTGTCGTTCTCGACCACCGGGTCGGCGCCGCGCTGGTCAACGCAGCAGGGCACCTTGCCGCTGTTGAACACGAAGCCGGCGTACCAGTCGGTGAACTCGCGTGCGGCGTCCACCTCACCCAGGCGCAGCAGGCCGGCGACCATCATCGCGCCGTCGCGTATCCAGGTGCGCGCGTAGCTGCGGGTGCCGGGGCGCAGTGCCGGGCCGTCACGCGACATCAGCATGTGCGCCAGCGAGGTGGCCAGCGTGTCGGCGATGCGCGTCCCGTCGCCTGGCAACTGCAGCGTGACGCGGGACAAGCGCTCGCGCCAGTGCGTGGCGGCGGCGTCGAAGCGGGCCTGCAACTGCCCGGGCGAGGCCGCGGTGGCAGGCTGGGTGCCGAGCGGCGCGACGAGACCCACCGTGTGCGAGGCGCCTGGGGCCAGCGTCACCGACCATTCCAGCAGCGCCGAGGCGTGGGCCTGCGGGTCACGCAGATCGAGCGTCGTGGTCGACGGCCGCTGCGCGGCCTGCAGGGCCGTGAGGCTCAAGCCGCTGTCGAAAGGCAAGGCGCCGACGGTCTGCGGCAGGGCCGTGAAACGCAGCGGTGGCCGGCCGTCGACGGCCAGACCCCGTCCGTTCCAGCGCAGCGCCTGCACCGGGCTCGCGCCGCCCGGTGTCGACAGGAATTGCTGCGGCGGGTTCACCTGCCAGGGCCGCAGCGCGACCTGCAGCGTGAAGCGTTGGGCTTGCGTGCTGCGGTTGCGCAGCGTGTAGCGCCCCAGCAGCTGCGGTGCCTCACGCGTGCCGTCGGCGGTGGCTTCGACATCGAGCGTGAAGCTCGGGTGCGCCCAGTGCACGGCAGGCAGTGGCAGGTGGCCTTCACGCAGCGTGTGCGAGGCCTTCACGTCGGCCCAGGTGACACGCCTGCCATCTTCCAGTTGCACGGTCGGCTCCAGGCTGTAGCCGCCGCGCCCAATTTCCAGCGCGCCGTCTTCGCTGAGCAGCGCGCTGCGCTGGCCGCCGCCGTCCACGCCCACCAGCGTCCAGTAGTTCTGCTGGCCGAGGAAGGCGCGCGGAAGTTCGCCGCGCGGCGCGTCTGCGGCCAGCGTGGCCAGCACGCGATTGAAGTCGGGCCAGTCGGCGGCGCTCTTCAGCGTGAGTTGCGGCGACGCACTGCCGCGGCGCAACGCCACGCGCAAGTGGCGCGCTTCGCTTTCGGGCAGAAAGAGTGCATCCAGGCCGCCGTCGCTGCCGCGCACGCGGCGCACGGTGCGCCAGATGCTGCCATCGTCGCTGGCCTGCAGGTCGTAGTCCAGCGCCTTCGCGCCTGCGGGCCATTGCAGCGCGACGCCGTTGAACTCACGCACCCGGCCAAAGTCGAAGGCCGTTCGGCCGGCGGTCGACGTCGTGTGCACGGCGGGCCAGGGCTGCGGGTCGGGCGCACGTTCCTGCAGGTGCAGTGAGGCCACACAGAGTGCACCCTTGCCCCCATCGCGCCCAGCGGCGATGACGAATTCGACAAATTGCGTGCGGCGCAGCGACTTGTCAGCCGCCGGCCCCCACGCGAACTGGACGTGCCGGCTGCGGAACTTCGTCTCGGCAAGCCTGGCCGGCAGCGCCGTGTTCGGCCGGTTCACCCACCAGACGTTGTCGCCGCTGGCGTCGACCAGCTTGAACTGCAGGTCGTTGGTGGCACCCGAACCCTTGATCCGTGCGCCGAGGTCGAAGCGGTGCGGCCAGTCCATCGGCAGTGCACGGCGCATCACCGCGTAGCCTGAGACACCGGCGAAGTCGTAGTCCAGACACAGGCTGCCGTCGCGGTCGCGCCGCAGGCTGGCGCGAACCTGGTCGGAGGCGCTGGCCTGCCAGGCAGCGGTGTCGCGGAAGTCGTCGAGCATTTCGCTGCGCAGCGTTGCCGCGCCAACCGTGCCCGCAGCCAGAAGCAGGGCGATGGGCCAGCAGCGCATCACTTCACCGAGCCCATCAACAGGCCTTTCATGTAGTGCTTCTGCAGCACCAGGAAGAGCAGCAGCACCGGCAGCACCGTCAACACCGAACCGGCCATCATCAGTTCGGTGTCCTGCACGTGTTCACGCGACAGGCCCGCCAGCGCCACCGGCAGTGTCTGCAGCTCGCGGTCGGTCAGCACGATCAGCGGCCACATGAAGTCGTTCCAGCTGCCCAGGAAGACCAGCACCGCCAGCGTCACGACGATGGGCTTGAGCAACGGCAGCACGATGCGCAGGAAGATCTGGCCTTCGTTGGCGCCGTCCAGCCGCGCCGCTTCGAGCAGGTCGTCGGGGATGCTCTGCGCGTACTGGCGCACGAGGAAGATGCCGAACACACCGGCCAGCCAGGGCACCAGCGCGCCGGCGAAGGTGTTCACCAGGCCCATCTGCTTGAGCATCAGGAAGAGCGGCATCATCGCCACCTGCCCGGGGATGACGAGTGCGGCCAGCAGCGTGCGGAAGATCAACTCGCGGCCCTTGAACTTCAGCTTGGCAAACGCATAACCTGCACTCAGGTTGAAGGCCAGCGACAGCCCCGTGGCGGCCACGCTGATGAGCAGGCTGTTCAGCGCCTGCCGCCCCAGGCCCTGGGTGCCGAAGAGCACACGGTAGTGTTCAAGCGTCGGTGCGGCCGGCAGCAGCGGCGGCGGGAAGGTGCTGGCCTCGCCCGGTGCCATCAGGCTGGCCGAGAGCATCCACACCAGCGGGAAGATCGTCAGCGCCGAAAGCAGCGCCAGCGAGCCGTTGATGACATAGGCCCCGAGGTGTCGACTGCGTCGACCCCGCCCCCCGTGGGGGTCGGGCCGCCCGGCAGAGCCGGATCGGCCCGATCGCGCACCACTGTCGAGCTTCATGCGGCCGCTTTCTTCGACGCCCACAGCTGCAGCATCGTGATGCCGAACATGATCACGAAGAGCACGAAGGCCACCGCCGATGCGCTGCCCAGGCTCCACCACTTGAAGCCCTCTTCGTACATCAGGTAGAGCACCGTCACCGTGCGTTGCGCCGGGCCGCCTTGCGTCATCACGTAGGGCTCGGCGAAGAGCTGGAAGTGGCCGGCCATCGTGAGGATGCTCACCACCAGCAGCATCGGCGCCAAGCAGGGCAGCGTGATGTGGCGGAAGAGCGCCCAGCGCTTCGCGCCGTCCAGGCGCGCGGCTTCGTAGAGGTCTTCCGGGATGGCCTGCAGCCCGGCCAGCAGGATGACCATGTTGTAGCCAAAGTTCTTCCACACGCTCAGCAGCACGATGGCCGGCATGGCCCATTGCGGGTCGCCCAGCCAGTCGATGGGTGTGATGCCGACCTGCGTCAGCGCGTGGTTGATGAGGCCGTAGCGTGTGTGGAAGAGGTAGCGCCAGACGACGGCCACGGCCACCAGCGTGGTGACCACCGGCGCAAAGAGTGCGGTGCGGAAGAAGCCCTGGAAGCGTGCCACCTTCGAGTGCAGCAGCAGCGCCGCGCCCAGCGACGCACCGATGGACAGTGGCACACCGATGACGACGAAGATCACCGTGTTCCACAGTGCCTGCCAGAACAGCGGCCGCTGCAGCAGCGCGGCGTAGTTGTCCAGGCCGACGAAGCGCAGGTTGGAAAGGTCGGCCAGCGCGTAGATGTCGAAGTCGGTCAGGCTCATCAGCAGCGCGGCGGCCACCGGCAGCGCGAAGAAGACGCCGATGGCGATGAGCGCGGGGGCGACGAAGATCCAGGCGGCGAGCTGGCGCGATTTCATCGCGTGCGCCTTGACCAAGGCCTTGCGCGGATCCGGCTCTGCCGGGCCGCAGCAAGAGCCCCCTCGGGGGGTAGCGAACGCAGTGAGCTTGGGGGCTTCATTTCAGGCCGCCTGCCGCGCCAGCATCCAGCGGCGCTTGCCGAGCATTCTGTCGGCGCGGCGGTCCATCTCGGCCGGCATCGCCTCGGCCTTCAGGTCGCCGTGCACGACTTGTTCGAGCACGACACGCAGTTCGGTGGCGATGCGTTCCCACTCGGGCACCTGCGGCACCGGGCGCACCCGTTCCAGCTGCTCGCGGAAAGCCTGGCTCGGCACGTCGGCCATCAGCGCCGGTTCGGCCCAGGCGCTGCGCCGCGGCGGCAGGTTGCCAGTGAGCGCGCGGAAGCGCTGCTGCACCGCCGGGCGCGAGAGGTAGCTGACCAGCGCCCAGGCTTCGGCTTGCCGTTGTGAACGCTGGAACACCGCCAGGCTGCTGCCGCCGGCCACGCTGGCGCCGGGGCCTGCAGGCCCAGGCAGCGGCGCCGTGGCCCAGGTGTCCTGCAGCGCAGCGGGCAGGCGGCGGCGGAATTCGCCGATGTTCCACGGCCCCGTGATGTAGAAGCTGAAATAGCCGCGCGCAAACTCGTTCCAGACGTTGGCGATTTCGTTGCTGCTGGCCGGCGGCGCGAGCTGGTCGCGGTACATCGAAAGGTAGAAGTCCAGCGTGCGCCGGAAGCCCTCGCCGCGGAAGTTGCCGAAGCGCCCGCCTTCGCGCAGCAGCGGTTCACCGCTCTGCAGTGCCAGCGCCACCAGCGGGTCGTATTCGTTCAGCGGCAGCAGCACGGCGTACCTGTCGGGGCCGACCACACGCTTGACGGCCAGCAGCTGTTCGCGCCACTGGCCCCAAGTCTGGGCCACGCGGTCGAAGCCGGCCTGCTGCAGCAGGTCGCGGCGGTAGAACAGCAGCCGCGTATCGACGTACCAGGGCAGGCCGTAGACACGGCCGGCGATGCGGTTGGTGGCCCAGATGCCCTCGAAGTAGTCGGCCACCTCGAACTCGGGTGTGGCGGCGATGCGTTCGTCCAGCGGCGCCAGCGCGCCCAGGGCCACGAACTCGGGCAGCCAGGTGTTGCCCAGCTGCGCGATGTCGGGCGTGGCGTCGCCGGCAAAGGCCGTCAGCAGCTTCTCGTGCGCAGCGCTCCAGGGCAGCTTCTCGACCGCAACACGGATGTCG
This sequence comes from Rubrivivax sp., assembly GCA_030653385.1. Taxonomy (GTDB): domain Bacteria; phylum Pseudomonadota; class Gammaproteobacteria; order Burkholderiales; family Burkholderiaceae_C; genus Rubrivivax. The sequence continues at coordinate 141,295 of JAURZM010000040.1, forward strand.
GGGCGCTCGCGCCTGAAGTCGGCCAGCAGTTCGCTCACCACCTCGCCTTCGCGTCCCATGGCCCAGAAGCGCAGCGTGCCTTCGCGGTGTGGCGTGCAGGCCGGCACACCCAGCGCCACGGCCGCGCCCGCGCCGGCCGCCTTCAGCCAGCGGCGGCGGGTGCAGGGGGTGCGGGCAACGTGTGTCATGGCCCTCAAGTGTCTACCGCGATCGCAGCAGGTTCATGCCGGCCTTCAGCCAAGCCAGCCGCCACGGAAGCCCGCGCGCTGCAGCCCGCGCACGAGCCAGGGCTGGCCGCGCATCGTGCGCCAGACGGCGCCGTCGCGGTGGTTGGCCAGCATCAGCAGCAGCGGGCCGACTTCGATGCCCAGGAAGTCCTTGTCCACCCAGCCGAAACCGGGCACCACGTGGCCGTGGGTCAGCTTCACGTCGGTGTAGGTGAAGCTTTCGTTGAAAGCGAAGAAGCCGTACTTGCCGTAGATGTGCCGGCCATGGCGCGCGTGCATTGCGGCCAGCGCGGGTGCCACGATCTCGGGCGCGAAGGGCAGCGACGAGCCCGCGCCATAGGGCGCGATGGTGCCGTCGTCCCAGTGCGCCGCGCCGCCCATGCCACGGCCGGCGTAGCTGATGAACTTGCGCTTGCGGCCGCCGAACTCGCGTTCGACATCGGCCGGCCCGTCGCTCGCCGTCACGCCCCAGACGTCGCGACCGTAGCCCACCCAGCCCTCGGGGTTGGCGATGGCATAGGCCTGCTGCGCATAGGTGGCGCGCCGGCTGTTCTCGAAGTAGTCCAGCCCCTTGCCGCGCAGGTAGTTGTCGGCCAGGCCGCGAAAGTCGACCCAGGCGTGCGTGAACTGGTGGCCGAAGAAGGGTGGGAAGCGCAGGTAGGTCTGGCCGTACTCGGTGCCCCAGTCGCGGTCATAAGTGCTGGTCCACGCAGCCCACGCCTCGGGCCCCACCGGGTGCGTGGGCGAGCCTAGCGCCAGCAGATAGACCAGGATGGCCTCGTTGTAGCCCTTCCAGTCGTTGGCGATGTGGCCGCTCTCGGGGTGCCAGCCGTGGCCGATGGACGGCGGCCGCACCTGCGCCCAGGGCCATTCGACGCGGGCGTAGATCGCTTCGGCCAGGCGGCGCAATTCGGTCTCGGCGGCATCGGTGCCGTCGAAGAAGGCCTGGGCGTGCAGCGCGCCGGCCAGCAGCAGTGCGGTGTCCACGGTCGACAGCTCGGTGGTGCCGAAGCGGTGGCCCGTCTGCATGTCGAGGAAGTGGTAGAAAAAGCCTTTGTGGCCGGTCACGCCGCGGGGCTGCGGGCCTTGTGGTGCGTCGTGGAAAAAGCGCAGCGTGGTGAGCGTGCGGTCGCGTGCCTGGGCCCGCGTGATCCACCCGCGCGCCACGCCGATGGGGTAGGCGCTGAGCCCGAAACCCACCGCGGCCACGCTGGCGAAGGAAGGGGTGGGCCAGCGGTCGGGCACGAGGCCGTTGGCGGGGTTGGTGGTGTCCCAGAAGTAGTCGAAGCTGCGGCGCTCCAGGTCGGCCAGCAGCGAGGCGGCTTCGTCGCTGGCGGGGCCAGGCGGGCCCGAAGTCTGGCAGCCGCTGGCGGCCAGGCCGGCCGCCAGCGCGCCGCCCAGCGCGAGCAAGTGGCGGCGTGAAATGCGGAAGTCGATGCTCATGCGTCGTGTTGTCGCGTCGGTGCCGATGGCGCGGCCCGGACCCCGGGCGCCGAGGCGCCCGGGGCCGTGCCGCGCGGTTCAGCGGGCCTCAGAACTTGTAGCCGAGCACCAGGCGGTAGGTGCGCGTGTCGCCACGGATGCTGTTCGGCTTGCCCAGGTTGGCGTTGTCGCCGCCCACCGCGTTCAGCGGGTTGCCCGGGCCGCCACCCCAGTCGTCGAAGCCGCCGTAGTTGGTCTTGTCGAAGAGGTTCAGCACGTCGACACGCAAGCTCAGGCTCTGCTCGTAGATCTTGAAGGCCTTGGTCAGACTGGCGTCGACCTGCATGAACGAAGGCGCGTCGCCCTTGACCGAGACGCACTGGTTCCAGCCCGCGGCGCAACTGGTGATGCGGCGCGGCAGCCCGTCGTCCCAGGTCAGCTTGCCGGCCAGCGTCAGACCCCAGGGCAGCACGGTGTCGGTCATGCCGGCCGCCACGACGCGGTGCTTGGCCACCAGGGTGCTGGGGTTCCACCCGCGCACGCCCGGGCGACCATAGGTCCAGTCGAAGATGTCGTTGTTCCACTCCTTGCTGGTGGTCTTGGCGTCGCTGTAGGTGTAGGCGATGCTGGCGGTCCAGCCCGACGCGCGGGTGTAGGGCTTTTCCAGCTTGGCCAGCAGTGAATCGGTGCGCGCTTCGCCGACGAAGTCGCCCAGGATCAAGGTGCCGAAGCCGTTCGGTCCGCCCCACAGCGGATCGATCGGGCTTTGCGTGGCGTAGCCGCCGTTGGCATCGCGGTTGCCACCGAACCAGATGAACTGGTTCTTGGCATGGATGCGGCTGACCGCCACCTCGCCGTTCCACTGGCCCAGCGCCTGGCGCAGGCCGAGCGAGAACTGGTCGGCAAACGGCATCTTGAAGTCGTTCTTGATAAGCCAGATTTCGCCGCCGGCCTGCGCGTTCTTCTGCAGTTCGTCCAGCGCGTGGTTGGCCATCGTGCGGCTGTAGGAACGGCCCCAGCCGCCGAAAATGACGTGGCTGCGGTTGCCGGCCACGTCGTAGCTGAAGCCCACGCGCGGGGCCAGTGCGCCCTTGAAGGTCTTGCGCGAACCGCCGGTGCTGATGAACTCATCGATATTGACGCCGCCCTTGGCCAGCGACTGGGCGTAGGTCTGCCCCGCCGGCGGCGTGATGCCGTGGCGCGGCCCGTCCAGCGCCTTCAGCGCCGTGACGCGGTCTGCCGGCGTGACGTAGCTGTTGTTCAGCATGTTGTCTTCGTAGTCCCAGCGCAGACCCAGGTTCAGCTCGAGCTGCTTGCTGACCGCCCAGTCGTCCTGGATGTAGAGGCCAAACTGCTTGTTGCTGAAGTTGGCCGCCGCGCCTGGAATGGCACGCGAGATGCGGCATTCGTCGCTCTGCAACCCGGCGTTGACGACGTTGGTGCCCGTGCACAGGCTGCCGTTGTAGTACGGCAGGCCGGTGACGTTGTCGATCAGCGTCTCGACGGTGTCGACGCCGAAGGCCGTGCCCGACAGCGCGTACTTCATGTCCTTGACCTTTGCGCCCATCTTGAGCACATGGCCGGCCAGGCCGGTGTAGGTCAGGTCTTCACTCAGCGTGACGCCCTTTTGCCCACGGTTCTGCGCATTCGGCGAGCCGCCGGCGAAGACCACGTCGCCCGAGTTCGCCAGCAGCTGCGGCGTGCCAGTCGAGACCTTGTACTTGATGAAGGGCGAGTTGGCCGCCGAATGCGGGTTCCACGTGTAGTCCTCGAAACCCAGGCGCGCCTCGCTGAACCAGTCGCCCAGCGACCACTCGTGCTTCAAGTCGAAGCGTGTCTCGTCGTTGCGGCGCTCGACGTCGTTGCCCGGGATGCTGAGGTCCCGGCTCTCGGGTGTGCGGTCGTCCTCGCGGCGCACGCGGAAGCTGGCGCTCAGGCGCTGGTCGGGTGTGAGCTGAGCGTCGACCTTGCCGAACAACAGGTGCTCGGTGAACTTGTCGACCTGGTTGCCCCGGTAACTGCGGATCGTCGGCATGATGCCAGCGCTGGTGGGCAGCTTGTCGAGCTCTCGCGGGATGATCTGGCGCGAGTCTTCGATGGTCTTGCCGTCGTAGGCGAAGAAGAAGTGGATCTGGTCGCGCACGACGGGACCGCCGACGCTGAAGCCGTATTCCTGCTTGCTGGACGATGGCAGCTTCACGCCTTGAGCTTCACGTTCCTTCTCGAACACCGACTTGCTGCGCCAGCTGGTGCCGGTGCGGTCGACATAGGCTTCGCCGCTGAGGGTGTTGCTGCCCGACTTGGTGATGGCCGTGACGGCGGCGCTACTGACCTGGTCGTACTCGGCCTTGTAGTTCTGCGTCAGCACGCGGTACTCGGCGATGGCCGACTGCGGGAAGGGGTTGCCGCGTGAACTGTCCTGCCCCGCCAGGCCGCCGCGCAGGATGTTGTTCTTCTGGCCCACGCCGTCGATGAAGACGTTGACGTGGTCGAAGTTCTGCGAACCGGCCTGGATCTTGGTGTTGCCGCTGGCGTCGGCGCTGAAGGCCACGCCAGGCGCCAGGTCGACGCTGCTGAGAAAGTTGCGGCTGACCTGCGGCAATGTCTCGATGAGCCGGCGCGACACCGCAGTGCCCACTTCGGAGCTGCGCACGTCCTTGCGCTGCGCCGCGCCGGTGATGACGATCAGCTGCGTTTCGCTGACGGTCAGGTCGAGCGAAGCCGTTTCGCCCACGGCGACGGTGAGGCTCTCGGTCTTCGTCGCCTTGCCCGGCGTGGCCACGCGAAGTTCGTAGGCGCCCGGCGCCAGGCCGGTGAGCACGTAGCTGCCGTCAGCGCGCAGCGTGGCGCGGTAGACGCTGCCGTTGGCCTGGTTGACGGCGCTGACGGTGGTGCCGGCGCTGGCGCCGGCGATCTGTCCCTTGATGGTGGCGGTGCTGAGCTGGGCCTGGGCGGCGCCGGCCAGGGCCAGGGCCACGGCGGCGGCCAAAGCGTGGCGGCGATAACTGCGGGTGCTTCGGTTCATGTCTGCCATTTCCTTGTTGTGGTCTCTGACGCGGGTACGGGGTGGGGCTGGAAGCCGCCCACTTGTTCTCAATGCTGTGCTGCGGCGCGCGGCGACCGGGGTGCGGCCGGCGGGCCGGCGCCGCAGGAGCGGCGCACCACCAGTTCCACCGGTGTCACCACGGTGTGCGTGGCCACGGTCTGCGGCGCTTCGACGGCCTTGACCAGCGCGTCGAGCGCAGCCGCGCCCAGGGCGGCAATGGGCACGCGGATGGTGGTCAGCGCCGGCGTGACGTAGCGCGCGATGGGGATGTCGTCGAAGCCGGCCACGGCCACGTCGTCGGGCACACGCAGCCCGGCCTCGTGCAGCGCGGCCATGCAGCCCACGGCCATCATGTCGTTGGCGGCGAACACGGCGTCGGGCCGCGGCTTGTGGTTGGCGATGCGGCGGCCGGCCGCCCAGCCGGCTTCTTCGCTGAAGTCGCCGTCGAAGACCATCTCGCGCATGCCGGGCTTGAGGCCGGCGCGGTAGCCGGCCAGGCGTTGCGCGGCTTCGTCGTTGCCCGGCGCGCCGGTGATGAAGGCCACACGTTGGCGGCCGCTGGCCACGAGGTGGCGTGTCATCGTGGTGGCGCCGCCGAGGTTGTCGACGACGAAGCTGGCATGGTCTTCGAGGTCCATGCCGCTGTTCAGCAGCACGGCCGGCAGGCTGCCGGGCAGGTTGTGGCGAAGAAAATCCGCGTCGGCGTGCGGCGACATCACCAGCAGCCCGTCGACGCGCCCGTTCATCGCGCGCAGCGCCGCTGCGGCTTCGTCGGCGTTGCCGTGGCTGCTGCTCACCAGCAGATGCAGGCCGCGCGCGCGGGCGGCCTGGTCGACGCCGCGGATGAGTTCGCTGAAGTATTCGCCGTGCAGGTCGGGCAGCAGCGCGCCGATGGTGTCGGTGCGCCGCGTGATCAGGCTGCGGGCCGCGCCCGAGGGCGTGAAGCGCAGCGTGCGCGCGGCGTCTTCGATGCGCTGGCGGGTCTCGGGCAGCACGTTGGTGGCGCCGTTCAGGGCGCGCGACACCGTGGCCACCGAAACCCCGGCGGCACGTGCGACATCACGGATGGTGGCGGGCATGGCTTCAGCGGCGCGCGACCGCGTGGGTGCCTGACGGGCTGGGCAGCAACATCGACGTCGATCTCATGTAAAGGTTTTCATGATTGGATACGCATCCTGAATCTTGCGATGTAATCGTTTCCACCAATCCCGTTGTCCGCTGGCAAAGGCCGGGCGTCAGGCGGGCGGCGGCAACCCGTCCAGACCGGCGCCGTGGCGGGCGATGAGCTGCGCGTACCAGCGTGCGCTGGCCTTGGGCGTGCGCTGCAACGTCTGGAAGTCGACGTGCACGAGGCCGAAGCGCTTGGCAAAGCCGTGTGCCCATTCCAGGTTGTCCAGCAGCGACCAGGCGCAGTAGCCACGCACGTCGGCGCCCTGGGTCAGGGCAGCCTGCACCGCCGCCAGGTGGGTGCGCAGGTAGTGCACACGCAGCGGGTCGTCGATGCGGCCGTCCACTGGCGCCGGCGGGTCGTAGAAGGCAGCGCCGTTTTCCGTCACGTACAGAGGCAGGCCGCCGTAACGCTGGTGCATCCAGACCAGCGTGTCGGTCAGGCTCTGCGGGTGCAGTTCCCAGCCGGTCTCGGTGGTGATCGCACCTGGCTGGCGCACCGGCGCGGCCTTCACCGGCCAGCCCGACGGGTCGGCCCGTACCACGGCGCGGGTGTAGTAGTTCAGGCCCAGCCAGTCGACGGGCACCTTCAGCGCCTCGACCTCGGCCTCGGGCCAGTCGGGCCAGCTGGCGCCGAAGACCTCGCGCAGTTCGTCGGGGTAGCGGCCGAGCAGCGCGGGGTCGAGGTACTGGCGGTTCATGTAGGCGTCGGCCAGGGCGGCGGCGTGGCGGTCGGCCCCGGTCGCACCGGGGGCCAGGTGCTTGGGCTCGATGTTCACGACCAGCCCGATCTGGTGCTTGCCCATGGCCCGGTAGGCGCGTACGGCCGCGGCGTGGGCCTGCAGCTGGCGGTGTGCGGCGACGGCGGCTTCGTGCGCGCAGCGGTGGCCGGGGGCGAGCACGCCGTGCATGTAGCCGCCGTCGGCCACCACCCAAGGTTCGTTGATGGTGGCCCACAACGTCACGCGGTCGTCGAGCGCGCCGTACATCACCTGGGCGTAGTCGGCGAACCAATGCGCGATGTCGGGGTTGAGCCAGCCGCCGCGGTCGTCCAGCGCCTGCGGCAGGTCCCAGTGGTAGAGCGTGGCCATCGGCGTGATGCCGGCGGCCAGCAGTTCGTCCACCAGGCGTTCATAGAAGCCCAGCCCGGCAGCATTCACCGCGCCGCGACCTTCGGGCAGCACGCGGCCCCAGTTGATGCTGAAGCGGTAGGCGGTGAGGCCCAGCGCCTTCATCAGTGCCACGTCACCCGGCATGCGGCGATAGTGGTCGCAGGCGACATCCCCCGTGTCGCCGTTGGCGATGCGGCCGGGCGTGCGCGCGAAGCGCTGCCAGATGCTGGGGCCGGCGCCGTCGGCCAGCGGCGAGCCTTCGATCTGGTAGGCCGAGGTGGCACAACCCCAGAGGAAGCCGGGTGGGAAGGCTGGGTTCATGCCGGCCGTCCAAGTGAATGGTGCATCGTGTAACTCGCCGTGGAAACGATTACATGACGGTATTCGACCCGATCTGCGGTGTCAATCGGGGTTGGGTTGGGGGTGGGTTCGGGCCAGCGTGTCACGGGCAGTGAGCATCAGCACCGGGATGCTGCGGTCGGCCTCGGCACGCAGGCGCTGGCAGATCTGCAAGCCGTCGAGGCCTGGCAGCCCAAGGTCCAGCAGCAGCACGTCCGGCGGCTGTTCCAGCGCCAACTGCAGCGCGAGCCGGCCATCACTCGCTTCATCGACGCGCCACCCGGCACCGGCCAGCACGGCGACGATCTGCGCACGCAGCGCGGCATGGTCTTCGGCGACGAGGATGCGCGGGGGCGGGGTGGGCATTTCGGACATGCCCGATGAGTTTGGGCGCCGGTTTGTGAAGCGTTTGTCAAGAGGTGCCGCTCGAAGGAGCCGAACACCGGCGACCGCTCTCGCGCGTCCGGGCGCAGTTGATGCGCCGCCAGTTCAGCGCAGCGGTCTGGGAACCCCTGTGCTCAGCCCAGATGTGGGGCTGCAACGTACCGCCAGCCCGCCAGGCCGCCGGCTCACCGTCCTGTTTGCAAGGGTGGCGGTTGCCAGCGCCATGGCCCGCAGGCAGGACGCAGCATCGACGCTGCCAATGCTGACGGGCTCATCAAGGCGCAGGCTGCATCGGTGGACGTAAATGGGGCGACCCGTTTGCGGTGCACTGCCGAGAGCATCAAGGCTGCGTTGGTGCGGTCCGGGCCGACGCACGGGCTCAGCCGATGCGTGAGCGGCTGTTCGCCGAAGTGCGCCATGCCCGCAGCTCAGGGCCAGCTGTGCTGGCCCGCTCAGCACACCAGTGCGCGCTGACTCAAACCGAGCGCGAGCGCCGCTGCGCAGCGCCTGCTGCCAGCAAGGCCAAGGCGACCAGCGCCAGCGAGCCGGGTTCGGGCACGGCCGTCGACCGGGTCACGAGGTTGATCAAGGCGCGGCCGCCGCTGGCTTCACCGGTACCGACGTCAATGGTGATCGAGTCGCTGGTGAATGAGATCATGCCGGCGGTCAGCCAGGAAATCGAGCTCGAGGCCAAGCTGAAGCCAACCACCACGGCAGACTCACCCAGGAAGTCGAGATCGCTGATGGTGATCAGCTGCGGGTTGAAGTAGCCGTTGAGCAGGTTCAGCGTGATGCTGGTGGCGCCAATGTCGATGAACTCGCCCGCGATGTTCAGCGGTGTCAGGTTTGCACCGGTGAACTCGGCCGCGCCGCCATCGACAACCAAGGCAGACGCCGCAGCGTTGAAGTTGCCGGTGAAGGTGGCAGTGACCGTGTCGCCGATCAGGGTGGGTGCAGCGCTGGCCGCACAGACACTGGCCGCAAGCGCAGCAGCTGCAAAACCCTGGCGCAGGGTTGAACACGAAACGGTGAATGCCATGCTCGTCTCCGGCAGAGTGAAGTGGATTGAATTTGGACACGGGGCCCGAAGCAAACCATGCGCCAGCTCAAAAAAGCTGTTCGCATTCAAAGAGTTGGGCGCTGCGAATGCCGCATGTGGGCGTCCGCCGTCAGAATCTTCGACACCCCGGCAGTCCCGATTCCGTACAGGCCGCGTCTTCAGCGTGTGCTGCTGCGCCAGGCACCGGCCGCGCCACGCAAGCGCTGCGACAGGTGCAGGGCGATATTGCGATGCAGCCGGATGGCCACGTCGGGATGGGTGCGGCCGATCTCGTCCAGGGTGTGCAATGTCATCACGTACACCCGCGTGGGCGCGTCGGCCACCGCGCCGGCGGTGCGCCCGCCGCCGTCCAGCATGGCCGTTTCGCCGAACATCATGCCGGGTGACACACTCAGGTAGCGCTGCGTGCGGCCATGTGCGTCGGGCAGGCTGAGCAAGCTGACCGAGCCTTGGCCCACCACGTAGAGCCGGTCGCCGGGTTCACCTTCGGCAAACAGCATTTCACCGGCTGCCAGCTGCCGGGGCTGCAGCAGCGTGGCCACCAGGGCCACCTGCGCGGCGTCCAGCCCGGCCAGCAGCGAAGACTGGGCCAGGGGCACGTCGGCCATCGCGCGCACGTCACCAGGCAACTCACCCACGGCTTCGCTCAGCAAACGGAGTTCCGCGGCCTCGATGGCACGGTCGGCATCGGGCCAATGCGGCAGATGCAGGCCGAAGCTGTGCAAGGACTGCACCGCGGCCGTGCCTTCCACCCAGCCAGCCAGGTGCAGTTCGATGCCGCGGGCCTTCAGGCGCGCCTGCACTTGCTGCAGCGTCACCGCGCCCGATTCGTCGACGGCGCTGACGCGGCGCAGGTCCAGCACCAGGCAGCGGCAGTGGCTGCCCAGCGCATCGGCTTCGTCCAGCAGCCGGTCACTGCTGCCGAAAAACAGTGCCCCGTCCAGTTCGAAAACTTCGATGCCTTCGCGCAGCGGCCGCAGCCGTGTTTCCACCGGCGCCGGGTAGATGCGGCGCGACGGCCGCGCCGCCGCGGTGTAGCGCTCGTGCACCAGCGACCGGTTCATGCGCACGGCAAACGTCAGCAGCGACAGCAGCAGGCCCAGCCCGATGCCGGCCGCCATGCCCTGCCACAGCGTCGTGCCCACGACCAGGGCCACCACGCCCAGGCCCAGCGTCAGGTCGCGCGAACGGTCGCCGGCCCACCAGCGCGCCAGCAGATGACCCGACCAGCGGTCGGCCAGGCCCAGTGCCACCATCAACATCACGCCGGCCAGCACGGGCAGCGGCAGCAGCGCCAGCAGCGGGCCGCCCAGCAGGTACAACAGGCCCACCACCACGGGCCCCACCAGCACGGCCACACGCCCGCGACCGCCGGCGTGCCAGGTGGCCAGGGCTCGCATGCGCAGCGTGGCCAAGGGCAGGCCACCCAGCAAGCCACAGACCATGTTGCCGAAGCCCAGCGCCAGCAACTCGCGTCGCGGGTCGTGGCGGCTGTTGAGCAGCTGGTCCAAGGCGCGCACGTTCAGCGACGACTCCAGCGCGCCCAAGCTGGCCAGAACCAACGCGGTCAAGGCCACCGGCGCCGCGTGGGCCAGCAGCAGCTCAGGCCCCGTGGGCCAGAACAAGGGCAGCAGAGCCGGCGGCCAGGGCCAGGCCAAAGGCAGTGGGCCGATGGTGCTGCCCGCAGTGGGTGTGCCACCCAGCGAAGACCACAGTGCATGCACCGACGTGCCCGCCGCCATGCCCAGCAATGCGGCCGGCAAACGCGGCCAGTGCCGTGCCAGCAGCCAGATCAGCAGCGCAGTGCCCAGGCCCAGCACCAGCGCGACGGGATGCACTGCCGGCAAGTGATCCAGGTCCAGTGCCGTGCCCAGCGGCAGGTCCAGCAGCAGCGGCAATTGCGCCAGCACTATCAACACCGCCGCGCCGTTCATGAAGCCGGCCAGCACCGGCTGCGGCACCATGCGCGACAGCCGAGCCAGGCCGGCCCAGGCAAAGGCGACCTGCAGCAAGCCGCTGAGCAGCACCGCCAGGCCACACAAGGCCACGATGGCTTGCACACCGGCGCTGGTGCCGGGTGCCAGTTGGGGGTCGGCTGCCAGCTGTGTCACCAGCGCAGCCAGTGTCAGCGCAGTGGCCGACGTGGGCCCGGTCGAGGGCAGGCGGGTTCGGCTGAGCATGGCGTGCACCAGTCCGCCGATGCTGGCCGTCACGAAAGCCGACATCAGGGCCACTGGCGGCGCCTGCGCGCCCAGCGCTGAAAAGGCCAGCAGCCCCAGGGTCAGCAGCACCGGCAGCACCGTCAGCGCGCTGGTGCAACCGGCCAATGTCTCGCGTATCCAGCCCAAGCCCGCGCGGCCGTTGTCCCCAGGGTGCATGGCCCGCCGGTTTGTGAAGGTGGCGCAGTGTCGTTGATCGCATGGCACCGGTCAGCTAGCGCCAGCCCGGAGTTGGGGCGGTGCAACGACAATCGGCACATCCATGGAAATCGATCGAGCCCACAACCCCTGGCGCCTGTCCGTCGCCCCGATGATGGACTGGACCGACCGGCACTGCCGTGTCCTGCACCGCCTGATCACGCAGCACACCCGCCTGTACACCGAGATGGTGACCACCGGCGCCTTGTTGCATGGCGACGTGCCGCGCCACCTGGACTTCAGCGCGCAAGAACATCCGCTGGCGCTGCAGCTGGGTGGCAGCGAGCCGGCCGACCTGGCGCATTGCGCCAAGTTGGCCGAACAGTGGGGCTACGACGAGGTCAACCTGAACTGCGGCTGCCCCAGTGAACGGGTGCAGCGTGGTGCCTTCGGTGCCTGCCTGATGGCCGAACCCGAATTGGTGGCCGATTGCGTGAAGGCCATGCGCGACGCCACCACATTGCCGGTGACGGTGAAACACCGCATCGGCATCGACCGCGTCGAAAGCTACGACTTCGTGCGCGACTTCGTCGGCACGGTGGCCGCACGCGGTGGCTGCGAGGTGTTCATCGTGCATGCGCGCAATGCATGGCTGCAGGGCCTGAGCCCGAAGGAAAACCGCGAGGTGCCGCCGCTGCGGCACGAAATGGCCTGGCGGCTGAAGGCCGACTTCCCGGCGCTGACCATCGTCATCAACGGCGGCATCACCCAGGACGAGCAGATCGCCGAACACCTGCAGCACGTGGACGGGGTCATGCTGGGCCGGCACGCGTACCACGAGCCCTTTGCGATGGCCGCCTGGGACCAGCGGTTTTTCGATGCGGCTGCTGCCGTGCCCACGCGGGAAGTCATCGAGCAGGCCTACGTCGAGTACATGGCGCAACTGGCCGCGCAAGGGGTGCCCTGGTCACATGCATCACGCCACCTGCTGGGCCTGCGCAACGGCCAGCCGGGCGCACGCCGCTGGCGCCAGGTGTGGTCGGACCACCGGCTGAAGCTGCTGTCGCCGCAGCAGGTCATGACTCAGGCGGCGCAGGCGGCCCAGGCGGCTGCAGGCAGCGCGCCGCTCGCCGCCTTGGCTTAGCATCTTCGGGCGACGTGCCGGCCCTCGCCGGTGCACCAGGCGAACCCGGAAGGACGTGCACACGTGACCCAACCCTTGCTGGCCATCATCGGTGGCAGTGGCCTCTACGACCTGCCGGGCCTGAGCGACACCCGCTGGGAAACCGTCGACACACCCTGGGGTGCACCTTCCGACCAGGTGTTTCGGGGCCGCTTAAACGGTGCTGAACTGGCCTTCTTGCCGCGCCACGGGCGGGGCCACCGCATTCCGCCTTCCGAGGTGAACTACCGCGCCAACGTCGCGGCGCTGAAGCAGCTGGGTGCCACCGACGTGCTGTCGATTTCGGCCGTGGGCGGCCTGCGGGCCGATTTGCCGCCGGGCACCTTTGTCATCGTCGACCAGTTCATCGACCGAACCTTTGCGCGGGCCAAGAGCTTCTTTGGCACCGGCATGGTGGCGCATGTGTCGATGGCCCAGCCGGTGTGCCCGCGCCTGGGCGACCACGTGCAGGCCGCGCTGGCCGGGCAGGGCGTACCGCACGCGCGGGGTGGCACCTACCTGGTGATGGAAGGGCCGCAGTTCAGCACGCTGGCCGAAAGTCAGCTGTACCGCAGCTGGAACGCCAGTGTCATCGGCATGACCAACATGCCCGAAGCCAAGCTGGCCCGCGAAGCCGAGCTCTGTTATTGCTCGATCAGCATGGTCACCGACTTCGACTGCTGGCACATGGGCCACGAAGCGGTGACGGTGGACGCCGTCATCAAAGTGCTGCTGGCCAATGCACAGGCCGCCAAGACGCTGGTGGCCGGCCTGGCCGGCAGCATCAGCGCCGACACCGCGGCGGCCAACTGCAGCTGCCGCCAGGCGCTGAGCTTTGCGCTCATCACCTCACCCGACGCCCGTGACCCCGCGATGGTGGCCAAGCTGCAGGGTGTGGCGGGGCGGGTGCTGAAGCCGTCGCCATGAACGTGCACGACCAGGCCATGCGCCCGCTGCGGGCCGAAGCCGGGCGCGACGCGGTGGTGGTCATCGACCAGCGCCTGCTGCCGCACCGTTTGCAGCTGCAGCGCCTGGCCTCACCGCAGGCGGTGTTCACCGCCATCCGCGACATGTGGGTGCGTGGCGCGCCGTTGATCGGTGCCACGGCCGCTTACGGCATGGCGTTGCAGTGCCATGTGGACGTGTCCGACGGCGCGCTGGCGGAAACCGCAGCGCTGTTGCGCTCGTCACGCCCCACCGCCGTGAACCTGATGTGGGCGCTGGACCGCATGGCCCGTGTGCTGGCGCCCCTGCCGGCCGAACAACGCCTGCAGGCGGCCTGGGACGCGGCCGATGCCATTGCCGAAGAAGACGTGCAGGTCAACGCCCGCATCGGCCAGCATGGCCTGGTCTTGCTGCAGGCCGTGGCTGCGCGCAAGCCCGGCCCGGTGCAGGTGCTGACCCATTGCAACGCCGGCTGGCTGGCCACCGTGGACTGGGGCACCGCCACCTCACCCATCTACCAGGCCCATGCCGCGGGCATCGACGTGCACGTCTGGGTCGACGAAACCCGGCCGCGCAACCAGGGCGCCAGCCTGACCGTGTGGGAACTGGCGCAGGCCGGTGTGCCGCACACGCTGGTGGCCGACAACGCCGGCGGCCACCTGATGCAGCGTGGCCTGGTGGACCTGTGCCTCGTGGGCTGCGACCGGGTCACGGCGCGTGGCGACGTCTGCAACAAGATCGGCACCTACCTGAAGGCGCTGGCGGCACACGACAACGGCGTGCCGTTTTACGTGGCCATGCCGACGTCGACGCTGGACCTGGCCTTGACCGACGGGCTGGCGCAGATTCCCATCGAAGAACGCTCGGCACGCGAGGTCACGCACCTGCACGGGCTGGCGGCCGATGGTGAAGTCGTGGAAGTCTGCCTGGCGCCCCAGGGCACCGCAGCAGCCAACCCGGCTTTCGACGTCACGCCGGCGCGGCTGATCAGCGGCCTGATCACCGAACACGGCGTGGTGCCAGCGCAGGAAGCCGCGCTGCGCGAACTGATGAAGGACCGCGTGTGAACGACGAAGAAAGCCAGGCCCGGGCTGACATCGTGCGTGCCATCCAGCGGCTGGACGCTCTGGGCATGAACCGGGGCAGCACCGGCAACGCCAGCTGCCGCTGGGGTGCCGGCATGTGGATCACCCCCACCGGCATGGGCGCCGACGATCTGCGCGCCCAAGACCTGGTCTGGCTGGGCTGGGACGGCACCCAAAGTGGTGAGTGGGCGCCGTCGTCCGAGTGGCACTTCCACCAGGCCATCTACGCCGCGCGGCCCGACGTGAACGTGGTGCTTCACACCCATTCCACCCACGCCACCGCGCTGGCCTGCCTGCGGCAGGACCTGCCGGCGTTCCACTACATGGTGGCGGTCGCCGGCGGCGACAACGTGCCCTGTGTGCCTTACCACCTGTTTGGCACGCAGGCCCTGTCGCAGGCCGTGGCCGCGGCCATGCAGCACCGCCTGGCCTGCTTGATATCCAACCACGGCCTGGTGGCGGCCGGCGCCACGCTGGCGCAGGCCATGAAGGTGCTGGTAGAGATCGAAGCGCTGTGCGAGACCTATCTGAAGGCGATGGCGGTGGGCCAGCCGGCGTTGCTGTCGCCAGCGCAGATGGCCGAGGTCATCGAACGTTTCAGGCACTACGGCAAGGCTGCCCGCGCCTGACTGGCGCGACGCGGGCAGGGCAGGGCCACACATTTGCGCAGCCCCCCCTCATTCAAGGGGGTAGGATGGTCCGGCAGTAGCCCAGGTGCCAATGAGCGTTTGACCTGACTGGCAAGTGCCAACAACATCACGCCGTGCCGTTCATCGGGCGACCCCCGCATCGGCGCATCGAGGGTCCACACGTTGTCCCAACAAGCAGGCAGGAGCAGCATGAAACTTCATCGATTCCGGTCCCATTTCCTGGCCGCCGGTGTGCTGGCCGCAGCCGCACTGGTCGCCACCTCGGCGCAGGCGGTGGTGGTGTACAGCGGCACCGTCAACCTGGCCATTCCCAACACCACGGCAGGCCTGTACGTGAACGTGCTTGACGGCAGCACGTTCAGTGGCCCGGGCACCTTCCCCATCCTGGGCGGGCCAGGCGCCAACTACGACTTCAACCTCTTCGGCAGCACCGCGTGGACGGCGTTTTCGCCCACCTCGTCGGGGCAATCGGCGCCCACGGTGCCCACCACGTCGCGCGGTTATGTCTCGTCCTCCACCACCGGCGGCGTGGTCAACCTGGCGCCTGGCACTTTCATCGACGGCAGCAGCGTCTACAACACCGGCTCGCCTTCGGCCGCGGCCATCACCACCGGCGGTGAGGCGCTGTTCGGTTTCCGCTTCCGCAACGAAGGTGCCGACCTGAGCACGGCGCTCGACGACACGGTGCACTACGGCTGGGCGCGTGTGATCCTGACCGCCGGCGTGCCCGGCACGCTGGTGGACTACGCCTTCGAGTCCAGCCCGCTGACCGGCCTGCAAGCCGGCGTGGTGCCCGAGCCGGGTGCCATGCTGCTGATGGGCACCGGCCTGCTGGGCTTGATCGGCTGGACCCGCCGGCGCATGAAGACCTGAAGCAGCTTTCCTTCGAATCCCAGGGCCGGCGACGGCCCTTTTTCATGGCCTGCCGGCAACGGCCCCGTTTTCATTTCAGACCGGCCACAAGCTGTTCCCTTTCCGGCCACGTGGCCAGCAGCAAGCCGGCCAGCGCCAGGCCCAGCGCCAGCGCGTGTGGCAAGCCAAACCCTTCGCCCAGCACCAGCGCGCCCACCAGCGCCGCGCCCACCGGCAGCAGCACCATGAACACCCCGGCACGTGACGACGGCACATGGCGCAGGCCCTGCATCCACAGCCAGACACTGACCATGCTGGCGGCCAGCGCATAAAACACCAGCAGCCCCCAGGTGCCGACGGCCACCAGGCCGAAGTCGAACTGCAGCGCCTGCCAGATGCCAAAGGGCGTGACCAGTGCCAGGCCCCACAGGTTGATCAGCGCGCTGATGCGGCGCGGCGACACATGGCCGGTGAGCTGCTTGCCGATGACGACGTAACAGGCCTCGCAGAAAACCGCGCCCAGCAGCAGTGCATAACCCCAAAGTGACTCAGCATCACCGGGTGCATTCAAAGCTGCCGCTTGAGGCGAAGCCCGTGCATAGGCCAGCAGCGCAATGCCGGCCACGGCACAGGCAATGGCCACCGTCACACGCGGTCGGATGTGCTCACCCAGCACCACCCGCGACAGGATGGCAATGGCTGCGGGAATGGCCGCCATCGTCACGCCGGCCGCCATGGCCGAGGTCAACGCCACGCCGTACAGCATGCAGATGCTGAACAGGAAGTTACCCAGAAAACTCTCCCAGAACAGCAGCCGGCGGTCACGTGGCGACAGCGGCTGTTCGCCTGGCCCGCGCCGCACCCAGTGCACCATGGCCACGGCCGCGATGCCAAAGCGCAGCCAGGCCAGCAGCAGCACCGGGAACACCACCACCAGCAGTTTGGACAGGCCCACGTAGCTGCCCACGAGCAAGGTGCTCGCGGCCAGGCTGGCGTAGGCCCAGGCGGGTGCGGCGCTCAAGCCGGCGCCAGGCCCACGTCGGGCAGGGCGGGGCGGTGCTGCATCGCATGGGCCATGGCCTGCACCACAAAAGCCCGGTCCTCATCGGGCAGCGCCAGCCGCGGCGGCCGGGTGCGCCAACTGCCGCGGCCCACCAGGTGTTCACACAGCTTGATGCATTGCACCAGGTCGGGCCGGGCGTCCAGGTGCAAGAGTGGCATGAACCATTCGTACAGCGGCATCAGCTCGGCCATGCGCCCGGCACGTGCCAGGCGAAAGAGCGTTTCGCCTTCCTGCGGGAACGCATTGCTCATGCCCGACACCCAGCCCACCGCACCCATCGCGATGCTCTCCACGACCACGTCGTCCAGACCGGCGAACAGCACAAAACGGTCACCGACGCGGTTGCGGGTGTCGATGAAGCGCCGGGTGTCGCCCGAGCTGTCCTTGAAGCAGACGATGGTGTCGCAGTCGGCCAGGCTGGCCAGGATGTCGGGTGTGATGTCGTTTTTGTAGATGGGCGGGTTGTTGTAGACCATCACCGGCAGGTCGGTGGCCGCCGCCACGGTGCGGAAGTGCGCAGCCGATTCGTGGGGCTTGGACGAATACACCAGCGCCGGCATCAACATGATGCCGTCGACCTTGCAGCGCGCGGCTTCGCGTGCGGTCTCAGTGGCAAAGGCGCTGGTGAATTCCGCCACGCCGCAGATCACGGGCACACGCCCTGCAGACACGGCCACCGCAGCTTCCATGATCTGGCTCTTCTCGGCGCGGGTCAGCGAGGTGTTTTCGCCCACCGTGCCGCAGATCACCAGGCCCGAGACACCGTCGCGGATGAGCGCGCCCATGACCGCGGCCGTGCCCTCGATGTCCAGCGACAAGTCTTCGTGGAACTGCGTGGTGACGGCGGGAAAAACGCCTTGCCAGGTGACGGCGGGTGAAGTCATGGTGGTGTTCAGCAGCTGCGATACGGGTCAGCTGCATCGTACAGTTTGCTTCACTGTGTTTCACCGTCCTTCCCTGCCACCGACACCGCCGCCATGCCGAACACACCCGCCCGACTGATCGATTCCCACACCGGCGGTGAACCCACGCGCCTGCTCGTCAGCGGTGGCCCCGACCTGGGCCTCGGCAGCATGGCCGAACGGCTGCGGCAGTTCCGCCAGCACCACGAGCACTGGCGCCGAGCGCTGGTCAACGAACCGCGGGGCAACGACGTGCTGGTGGGCGCGCTGCTGTGCGAGCCGGTGGACCCGGCCAGTGCCTGCGGTGTCATCTTCTTCAACAACGTGGGCTATCTGGGCATGTGCGGCCACGGCACCATCGGCCTGGTCGCCACGCTGTTGCACCTGGGCAGGCTGGTGGCGGGCCAGCACCGCATCGAAACGCCGGTGGGCACCGTGCAGGCCACGCTGCACGGCGACGGCAGTGTCACGGTGGCCAACGTGCCGGCCTTCCGCCACACCAGGCAGGTGGCCGTGGACGTGCCCGGCCATGGCCGGCTGCACGGTGACGTGGCCTGGGGCGGCAACTGGTTTTTCCTGTGCCACGACCACGGCCTGACGCTGCTGCCGGCACACGTTGCCGAGCTCACTGCCTGTGCCGATGCGGTGCGGCTGGCGCTGGTGCAGCAGGGCATCACCGGCGAAGCCGGCGCCGCGATCGACCACATCGAATTGCTGGGCCCGGCGCAGGACGCTGCCCTCGACCCGGCCTTCAGCGGCCGCAGCTTCGTCTTGTGCCCGGGCGGCGCCTACGACCGTTCACCTTGTGGCACCGGCACCAGCGCCAAGCTGGCCTGTCTGGCCGCAGACGGTGTGCTGGCGCCGGGTCAGCAGTGGCACCAGGAAAGTGTCATCGGCAGTGTGTTCGTGGGCCACTACCTGCCGGCGGCAGCCGGCGCGGTTGGCATCCAGCCCTTCATCCACGGCCGCGCCCACGTGACGCTGGACGCCACGGTGGTCTTCGACCCCGAAGACCCGTTTGCCTGGGGCCTTGTTTGAGCGCTGACTTGAGCACCGGCGCCGACTGCGTCGTCGTCGGTGCCGGCATCGTGGGCTGCTGCATCGCCTTTCGCCTGCAGCAGGCGGGCCTTCGTGTGTTGCTGCTCGACCGCAGCGGCGTGGCTGCCGAAGCCAGCCGCGGCAATGCCGGTGCTTGTGCCTACAGCGACATCCTGCCGCTGGCCAGCCCCGGCATCATTCGCCAGGCGCCGCGCTGGTTGCTGGACCCGCTGGGGCCGCTGTCCATTCCACCGGCCTACCTGCCGCACATCACACCCTGGCTGTGGCGTTTCTGGCGCGCCAGCCAGCGGCAGCGCGTGGCGGCCAGCACCCACGCACAAGCGGCCTTGATGCGGCTGGCAAGCCAGGCCATGCCGCGGCTGATGCACGACGTGGGCGCCCAGGACCAGTTGCACACCGACGGCAATCTGCACCTGTACGAAAGTGAAGCCGAGTGGCGCAACAGCCTGCCGGGGTGGCAGGTGCGTGCCGACCACGGCATCGCTTTCGAACACCTGCCTGATGCACAGTCCATCGCACACTGGCAGCCGGGCCTTTCGCGTGGCCTGGTGGCCGGCGTCTTCGTGCCGGACTGGCAGCGCGTGGACGACCCGCAGCGCCTGACCGAGAGGGTGGCCGAGCGCTTCGTGGCCGCCGGTGGCCGTCTGCAGCTGTCTCAGGTGATGGGCTTGCAGAGCACGGGCGAGCGGGTGACGCTGCAGCTGGCAGAGGGTGCAGCGCTGCGAACCCGGCACGTGGTGGTTGCGGCGGGCGCCTGGTCACACCAATTGGCGCGTTGCCTGGGCCACCCGATCCCGCTGGAAACCGAACGCGGCTACAACACCACGCTGCCGCCGGGTGCCTTTGCGCTGCGGCGCCAGTTGACCTTTGGCGGCCACGGTTTTGTCGTCACACCCATTGCCGGTGGTGTGCGTGTGGGCGGTGCCGTGGAACTGGGCGGCCTGTTGGCTGCACCGAACTACCGCCGTGCCCAGGCGCTGCTGGACAAGGCGCGCCGCTTTCTGCCGGGGCTGAAAAACGAAGGCGGCACGCCGTGGATGGGCTTTCGGCCTTCGCTGCCCGACTCGCTGCCGGTCATCGGGCCTGCACCGGGTCACCCTGCCGTGACCTACGCTTTTGGCCACGGGCACCTGGGGCTGACCCAAGCTGCCGC
This sequence comes from Rubrivivax sp., assembly GCA_030653385.1. GTDB lineage: Bacteria > Pseudomonadota > Gammaproteobacteria > Burkholderiales > Burkholderiaceae_C > Rubrivivax. The sequence continues at coordinate 161,280 of JAURZM010000040.1, forward strand.
CACGGCCGAACTGGTGGCCGGCCTTTTCGGTGCCGAAACCACAGCCGAAGTCGCAGGGTTCGATCTGAAGCCTTTCAGCGCGCGGCGTTTCACAGCACCCGCTGAAGGTGCCTGACGGGGCCTTGTCCTACACGCCGGCGGGCGATGCAGGTGCGTGGCTGGCTCCGCCGTCTGGCAGACGCCAGGCAGCTGGCCACCGACACTGGTGTTTCGATCCACCGATGCGGAGTTCCCATGAGTTTTTCGAGCCAACTGCCTGCCCGTCGCAAGGCCCTTCGTCCTCTGGGCTGGTCGCTGTTTCTCGTGGCTGCGCTGGCCGCTGCACCCAGCTGGGCCCTGAGCCGCGGCGAAAAGGCCGAGATTGCCGACCGCTACCAGAAAGAACGCGCCGCCTGCATGAGCAAAACCGACACCGCCGACCGCAGCGCCTGCCTGCAGGATGCGGTCGTGGGCCGGGACTCGGCATTGCGCAACCGGCCGAAAGACCTGGATCCGAACTACGCCGCCAACCAGCTGAAGCGCTGCGAAGCGCTGCCCGCAGACCAGCGCAAGGACTGCCTGGCCCGCATGCGCGGGGAAGGCAAAGTGAGCGGCAGCGTGGACAAGGGTGGCATCTACCGCGAGCTGGTGACCATCGTGCCGGGTGAGGCGGTGCCCTCGGCTACACCGGCATCTGCCGTGCCGGCAGTGCCGCCGGCCAAGAACTGAAGCCTGCGTCAGAGTTAGAGCACCAGGCGCGCCCTGCTGGCGCGTGAGCAACAGGGCAGGAATGGGTCCTTGGCTGTCATGCAGGGCGTGCAGCACGGCAAGCTGCACCGACGTGATCTGTCGGCCATGTGTCGGGCAGCTGGGCGGCGGCTTGTCATCGGTGGTCAGGCAGGGTGGGCCGGTGCAAACGGACGGCCAGGCCCCTTGCGCGTTCACGCAGCATCGATGCGGATCCAGGTGGTCTTCAATTCGCTGTACTTGTCGAAGGCATGCAGGCTCTTGTCGCGGCCGTTGCCACTTTGTTTGTAGCCGCCAAAGGGCACGGTGATGTCGTCTTCGTCGTACTGGTTGACGTGCACGGTGCCGGCGCGCAGCGCACGCGCCACCCGGTGGGCGCGGTTGATGTTGTCGCTCCACACACTGGCCTGCAGGCCGTAGCTGCTGTTGTTGGCCAGTTGCACGGCTTCGGCTTCGGTCTTGAAGCGAATGATGCCCATCACCGGCCCGAAGATTTCTTCGCGGGCGATCTTCATGCCGTTGCTGACGCCATCGAAGACCGTGGGCTGCACGTAGTAGCCGCCGCTGTCGTTCATCACCCGCTGGCCGCCGGCCAGCAGACGCGCACCTTCGGCCTGGCCGGCTTCGATGTAGCCCATCACGGTCTTGAGCTGCGTGTCGTCGACCAGCGCGCCCATCTCGGTGGCCATCTGCAGTGGGTCGGCCGGTTGATGATGGGCCGCCTGCGCAGCAACGATGGCCACGAAGTCGTCGGCAATGCTGTCGTGCACCAGCACCCGACTGGGTGCGTTGCAGCTTTCGCCCTGGTTGAAGAACATCGCGCCGGCCACCGTCTTGGCGGCGCGTTCGACGTCGGCAAAGTCGTCGAACACCACGAAGGCGCTCTTGCCGCCGAGTTCGTTGTAGACACGCTTCAGGTTGCTGCGGCCGGCGTAGTCCAGCATGCGTCGGCCGGTGCGTGTGCTGCCGGTGAAGCCGATGGCGTCGACGTCCATGTGCAGCGCCAGCGCTTCGCCGGCTTCAGCGCCGTAACCCGGCACGACGTTGAACACCCCTGGCGGGATGCCCGCTTCCACCGCCAGGTCGGCCAGCCGCAGTGCCGTCAAGGGGCTCTTTTCGCTGGGCTTGAGCACCACCGAATTGCCCGCCGCCAAAGCCGGCCCCAGCTTCCAGGCGGCCATGATCATGGGGTAGTTCCAGGGCACGATGGCACCGATCACCCCCATCGGTTCCCGTGTGATCAGCGCCAGCGCGTGGGCGCCCGTGGGGGCCACTTCGCCATAGATCTTGTCCACCGCCTCGGCATACCAGGCGATGCAGCGGGCGGTGCTGGGCACGTCGACCGCCAGCGAGTACTGGATGGGTTTGCCCATGTCGAGCGTTTCCAGCAGCGCCAGTTCCTCGCGTGCGGCCAGGATCTTGTCGGCAAAGCGCATCAGCAGCCGCTTGCGCACGGCAGGCGGTTTGCCGGCCCAGCGGCCGTCGTTGAAGGCCGTTCGTGCGCTGGCCACCGCAGCGTCGACGTCAGCCTGCGCTCCACGCGCCACTTCACCCAGCGAGCGGCCGTTGATGGGGCTCAGGCAACTGAAGGTCTGTCCGCTGGCGCTGGGCAAACGCTGGCCGTCGATGACACATCGGCCGTCGATGCGCAGCGCGGCCGCACGTTCGGTCCAGTCCGGATGGGCGTGAGCAGTGGTGTTCATGGTGGCGTCTCCTGAAGTGAAAAGGGCGGGCCTGCATGCCCGCCCTCGTTGCCCGTGGCGCGCAAGGGTCAGAAGCTGACGACCATCGAAGCGCCGAACAGGTTGTTGGTCTTGCTGAAGCGCGTGAAGTCGGGGTTGGCAAACACCGGCTGGTTGGCGCCATCCAGACGGTACTCCACCTTGAAGGTGGAGTTTTCGTCGACGCGGTAGCTCATGCCCAGACTCAGCGCGTAGCGATTGGCGCCCACGGCATCGCCCTTGGCAAAACTGCCGTCGGCCAGCAGGCCGCGGCCGATGCCGTTCAGGCCGTCGTCAAAGCTGTAGCCGAGCAAACCGCCGCCGTTTTTCTTGTTGTTGATGTAGTCGGCACGCAGCACCGCTTCCAGGCGCGGCGTGACCATGTAACCCACGGTGGCCGACAAGCCCCACCAACGCGCGTCGCGCAGCTGGCCGTCGCTGTTGAAGATGGCGGCACGTTTTTGCTGGCCGAAGCTGACCTGGCCGAACAGGCTCCAGTCGCCGCGGATGTAGTACGCGTCGAACTCCAGCAGATGCGCCATGGTGTTTTTGCCTGCGCTTGCAAATGGCGTGTCTTCGAAGATCGGGTCGCCGTTGCCATCCAGCAGGCCGGTGTCGACCAGGTAGCTGCCGTCGGCCGCGTAGTTGGGAATCTTGCCGTGAACGCCGCTGAAGCCGAAGCCGTCGAACTCGCCCTTGCTGTAGTCGACGCGGTAGATGACCACCGGCGCGGTGTTGTCAGGTGTGCCACGCGCGGTGTTGAAGTTGGCCAGGCCCACCCGCGACCACCACTTGCCGCGTGTCACGTCGAGCACCGCACCGGTGTAGGCCGTGGGTGCCATGAAGTCGAACAGCAGGTTGTGGGTGATCAGCTTGTTGCCGGCCGGCAGCGTGAGCTCGTAGCCGGTCCAGTCGGGGATCTGGCCCAGCCACAGGCGGGTCTGCAGGTCGGACAGCGGAATCGACACCGAGGCTTCGTGCACGATGGAGTTGCCATTGATCAACGCACCGGTGCCCCGTTCTGGCGCCAGTGTCAGCTTCCACTTCGTGCCGCTGTCGGTTTCTTTTTCGAAATCGATCACCGCCATGCCGAAGTAGGAGTTGTCGTAGGTGTAGCGTGCGTCGCCGTTGTTCAGCAACACGAAGCTGCCGTCCTTCTGGCGCTGGTTGTAGATGAATGTCGGGTCGATCTGACCGGTGATCTTCAGGCCCTTGAAACCCTGGTCGGCGAAGTTGTCCTGCAGCGCTTCGGTCTTGATGGCGATGCGGTTGAGCTCACGCACCTGTTCGGGTGTCATGCCCCACTGGCCCGGCGCCGGGGCGGCGGGGGCGGGCGGCTGGGCCTGCAGCTTCTGCTCGAGCTGGTTCACGCGCTCACGCAGCGCACGCAGTTCCTTCAGCAGTTCTTCGTTGCTTTGTGCAGCCGCGGGAAACGCGGCCGCCAGGGCCAGGGCCACGGCGGTGGGTGCAAACAGGTTCATCGGTGTTCTCCTTCGATCGGATGCAGCTCGTGCTTGGGTTTTTTCTTGCAGGCTTCGGGGATCGGTCTTGCGGTCAATTGCGGTTCGCATCGGCCATCTCGCGCTGGCGCTTGCGCTCGGCGCGGGCAATGGCGTAGCTGGCGGCCACCACACCGATGGCCACGACCACGATGATCAAGGTGGCCACGGCATTCACGCTGGGGTTCAGCCCCAGGCGCGCTCGCGAGAAGATGACCAACGGCATGGTCGTGCTGCCCGGGCCGGACAGAAAGGCCGACAGCACCACGTCGTCCAGGCTGATGGTGAAGGTCAGCAACCAGGCCGACATCAGGCTTTGTGCAATCAGCGGCAGCGTCACCAGCCAGAACACCTGGTGCGGCTTGGCACCCAGGTCCATGGCGGCTTCTTCCAGCTGCGGGTTCATGTCCTGCAGGCGCGACTGGATGATGACCGCCGCATAGGCCATGCCCAGCAGCAGGTGGCCCAGCCAGATGGTGAAAAGGCCGCGCTCGGGAAAACCCAGCGCACGTTGCACGCTGACCAGCATCAGCAGCAGCGACAGGCCCACCACCACCTCGGGCATCACCAGCGGCGCGTTGACCATGCCCGAGAACATGGTGCGGCCGAAAAAGCGTTTGTACTTGACCAGCGCAAAGGCGGCGAAGGTGCCCAGCACCACCGAGCCGCAGGCGGTCATGAAAGCGATCTTCAGGCTGAGCCACAGGCCGGCCAGCATTTCCTGGTCGTTGGCGAGTTGTGCATACCACTTCAGCGTGAAGCCGCGCCACTGGTTCGGAATGGGCGAATCGTTGAAGGAATAGATGACCAGCGCGACGATGGGCACGTACAGGAACAAATAGCCCAGACCCAGCCAGCCGCGGCCGAACCACTTGTTGAAGGTAACGGACGTACCCCGGCTCACTTGGCACGCTCCTGCGATTCAGCCTGGTATTTGCTGAAGATGGCCAGCGGCACGATGATCAAGAGCACCATCACGACGGCCACGCTGCTGGCCATGGGCCAGTCGTTGTTGCTGAAAAATTCGTCCCACAGCACACGGCCGATCATCAGCGTCTCGGGGCCGCCCAGCAGTTCGGGAATCACAAATTCGCCGACGCAGGGAATGAACACCAGCATGCTGCCGGCAATGATGCCGGCCTTGGACAGTGGCACGGTGATCTTCCAGAACGCGGTCCACGGCGTGGCCCCCAGGTCGGCCGCAGCTTCCAGCAGGCGCAGGTCCATCTTGGCCAGGTTGCCGAACAGCGGCAGGATCATGAAGGGCAGGTAGGTGTAGGTCATGCCCAGCACCAACGAAAAGGGCGTGTGCATCAGCTTGCCGGGTGTCGTGATCAGGCCCATGGCGTAAAGCAGTTGGTCGAGGCCCAGTCCGACCATCGCGTCGGCCACCCAGCCGCCTTCGGTGAGCAGGCCACGCCAGGCGTACACGCGCAGCAGGAAACTGGTCCAGAAGGGCAGCATCACCAGCATCAGCAGCACCGGTTGATGCGTGGGCTTGGCACGTGCCATGAAGTAGGCAAAGGGGTAGCCGATCAGCAGGCACAGCACCGTGGTGGCGGCTGCGTACTTCAGGCTGGCCAGGTAGGTGCTGAAGTACAGCGCGTCTTCGGTGATGAAGACGTAGTTGCCGAAACGCAGCGCCAGCGTCAGCACGCCGTCGGTGAAGGTCAGCACGTCCTTGAAGACGACGTTGTCCATCTCGGACACGCTGATCTTGCCGACGATGAAAAACGGGAACAGGAAGAACACCAGCAAAAAGACAAACGGCACCGCGATCACGAGACCGCGGCCGGTGAAGATGGACTTCAGTGCTTTCATGACACGGTCGGGCTGGGGCGCCTACTGGGTCAACACCACGTGGGCCGACTCGGACCACTGCGCCCACACGCTGTCGCCCCAGGTGATGTCTTCGTCGCGGTGGCGTTGCGTGTTGGCCATGCTCACCTTCAGCATCGCGCCGCTGGCCAGTTGCAGGTGGAAGACGGTGAACGCACCGAAGTAGGACATCTCCTTCACGGTGCCTTGCACGCAGTTGAAGCCGGCGTGTTCACCGGCCGGCTGTTCCTTGCTGAGCGAGATCTTTTCGGGCCGCAGCGCCACCGTGACGGCCATGCCTTCGGTGCCGGTGATGCCGTGGCCGACGTAGTGCTGGCAGTCGGTGCAGCCGATGATGCAATGGTCGGCTTCGTCCTTGTCCAACGTGCCGTCCATCAGATTCACGTTGCCGATGAAGTCGGCCACGAAGCGGGTAGCGGGTGTTTCGTAGATGTCGCCCGGTGCGCCCACCTGCAGGAAGCGGCCTTCGCTCATGATGGCGATGCGGCTGGCCATGGTCATGGCCTCTTCCTGATCGTGTGTGACCATGACGCAGGTCACACCCACCTGCTCGATGATGTTGACCAGTTCGATCTGCGTCTGTTCACGCAACTTCTTGTCCAGCGCGCCCAGCGGTTCGTCCAGCAGCAGCAGTTGCGGCTGTTTGGCCAGGCTGCGAGCCAACGCCACGCGCTGTTGCTGGCCGCCCGACAGCTGGTGCGGTTTGCGCTGCGCGAACTTGCTCAACTGCACCAGCTTGAGCATGGCTTCGACACGACTGTTGATCTCGTCTTTGGGCAGACCTTCCCGCTGCAAACCGAAGGCGATGTTCTGCCACACCGTCAGGTGCGGGAAGAGCGCATAGCTCTGGAACATCATGTTCATCGGCCGCTGGAAAGGCGGCAGCGTGGCCAGGTCCTGCCCGTTCAGCACGATGCGGCCCGAGGTGGGCGTTTCGAAACCGGCCAGCATGCGCAGCAGCGTGCTCTTGCCGCAGCCCGACGAACCCAGCAAGGCGAAGATCTCGCCCTTGGCAATGTCCAGGCTGACGTTGTTGACGGCCTTGAAGCCGCCGAAGTCCTTGACGACGTCCTGGATCTGCAGGAAGGCCGGTTGCGCCGCAGCGCCGGAAGTTTGGGCCATGGGGCTGGGCGAGTCCGTGCGGTTCAAAGTCCGGTTTTGAAAGAGGTGTAGGTGCGGGTCATCAGGCGCCGCAGGTCGTTGTTCAGCGAGTCGGGCGGCACCATCCGGGCCATGTCGGCGGGGGACAGAAACACCGTCGGGTTGCTGGCCACTTCAGGCTTCACGAACTTCTTGCTGTCGACATTGGGGTTGGCGTACAGCACCTTGTTGGTCAGGCTGGCGTGCACCTCGGGGCGCATGATGTAGTTGATGAACTTGTGCGCGTTGCCCGGCCGTGGTGCGTCGGTGGGAATGACCATCACGTCGAAAAACAGCAAACCACCAGACTTGGGAATCAGCGTCTGGATGTTCTGCCCGGTTTTGCCGGCTGCCGCGCGCTGGGCGGCCTGGCCGATGTCACCGCTCCAGCCCAGCGCCACGCAGATGCTGCCGCCGGCCAGGTCATTGATGTAACCCGAGCTGCTGAACAGCGTGATGTGCGGGCGCACCGACTTCAGCAGCGCAGCGGCCTGCGCATAGTCGCCAGGGCTCTTGCTGAACGAAGGTTTGCCCAGGTAGTGCAGCGCGGCGGGCACCACTTCGGTGGCGCTGTCCAGAAAGCTCACGCCGCAGCTCTTGAGCTTGCTCACGTACTCGGGTTTGAAGACCAGGTCCCACGCGTTGTCGGGCATCGGCGTGCTGCCCAGTGCGGCCTTGACCTTGTCGACGTTGATGCCAACCGTGGTGTAGCCCCACAGCCAGTTCACCATGTGTTCGTTGCCGGGGTCCATGCGCGCCAGTTGCGACAGCACACCCGGGTCCATGTGCTTCAGGTTGGGCAACTGCGCCTTGTCCAGCTTGCGCAGCAGGCCGCCGTCGATCTGCAGCTTGGCCCAGTTCGAGCTGGGAATGACGATGTCGTAACCCGTCTTGCCGGCCACCAGCTTGGCGTGAACGATTTCGTTGTTGTCGAAGTTGTCGTAGCGCACGCGGATGCCGGTTTCCTTTTCAAAGTTCCGGATCGTGTCTTCGGCGATGTAGTCCGACCAGTTGTAGATGTTCAGGACCTTCTCTTCTTCCTGCGCCACCGCGAAGGTGGCCGCCAGGGCCAGGCCGAGGGCACAGACAAGGGACTTCGGGTTCATGCGGTCATCCTCCGGAAAACAAGGTCGGGACAGGTGAATAACGGTGGCAATGAGCCGGGTGGCAGGGGGCGGCGGCAGTCCGGGCAAACGCCTGTCGGCGGCCATCAGGGGAAGCGCTGGAGCGCAATTCTCGCCTCACTTCAGCCAGCCGGAACGCTGGGCATCGGCCAGCGTCAGGTCCAGGCAACGGCGGATCAGCGCCACCATCTCGTCGATCTGCGCGCGGGTGATGACCAGCGGCGGCGCGATGATCATGCGGTCGCCCACGGCGCGCATGATCAGGCCGTTGCCGAAGCAGTGGCCGCGGCAGACCATGCCGATTTCGACGTCGTCGGCAAAGGCTGCGCCGGTGGTCTTGTCCTTCACGAGCAACAGCGCCCCCATCAGGCCGCAGGTTTCGGCGTCACCCACCAGCGGGTGTTCGCCCAGCGACGCAAAGGCCTTTGCAAGATACGGGCCCACGTCGTCTCGCACGTGTTCCACCAGCTTCAGTTCGCGGATCAGGCCGATGTTGGCCAGCGCCACCGCGCAGGACACCGGGTGGCCGCTGTAGGTGTAGCCGTGGTTGAACTCACCGCCTTTGTCGATGAGCACCCGCGCCACGCGGTCGCCCACCATCACGCCGCCCAGCGGCACGTAGCCGCTGGTCACGCCTTTGGCAAAGGTCATCAGGTCGGGCTTGAAGCCCATCGTCTCGCAGCCGAACCAGTTGCCGGTGCGGCCGAAGCCGGTGATGACCTCGTCGCTGACCAGCAGCACGCCATGGCGGTCGCAGATGCGCTGCACCTCGGGCCAGTAGGTGGCAGGCGGAATGATCACGCCACCGGCGCCCTGGATGGGTTCGCCGATGAAAGCCGCCACCTTGTGCGCGCCGATGGCCAGGATGCGGTCTTCCAGCCAATGCGCGGCCTGCAGGCCAAAGGCTTCGCGCGTCAGCCCCTGATGCCTGCCGTGGGCCCACCAATAGGGCTGTTCGATGTGCGTGATGCCGGGAATCGGCAGCCCACCTTGCGCGTGCATGCCGCTCATGCCACCCAGCGAAGCGCCCGCCATCGTGCTGCCGTGGTAGGCGTTGTTGCGGCTGATGATGACCTGCCGCTCGGGCTGGCCCAGCACGTCCCAGTAGCGGCGCACCATGCGCACCACGGTGTCGTTGCCTTCGCTGCCGCTGCCGCTGAAAAAGACGTGCTTGAACTGCGGCGGGGTCACCTCGGCCAGCAGCTCGGCCAGCTCGATGGCCGGCACGGTGGCGGTCTGGAAAAAGGCGTTGTAGAAAGGCAGCTGCTTCATCTGCTTGGCCGCCGCGTCCACCAAGGCCTGCTGACCGTAGCCCACGTTGACGCACCACAGGCCGCTCATCGCGTCCAGGATCTTGTGGCCTTCGCTGTCCCACAGGTAGATGTTGTCGGCCCGTGCGATGATGCGCGAGCCCTTGCGCGCCAGGCCGGCGAAGTCGGTGAAGGGGTGCAGGAAGTGCGCCGAGTCGGCGGCTTGCAGGTCAGCGGTGGTTCGTGTGTTCACGCGCGAATTCATGTGTGCGTTCATCGTCGTGGCCTAAACGTGCAGCAGGAGGTGTTCGCGTTCCCAAGGCGAAATCACCTTCATGAACTCGGCGTATTCGATCTCCTTGACCTCGGTGTAGACCGTGATGAAGGACTTGCCCAGCACGCTGGCCAGGTCGACTTCGTCGCGCAGCAGCGTCAAGGCTTCGCCCAGGCTGCGCGGCAGCTGGAAGTCGCCCAGGTAGGCGTCGCCCTTGCACTCGGGGCTGGGTTCGATCCGGTTCATCATGCCCAGGTAGCCGCAGGCCAGCGTGGCGGCCAGGGCCACGTAGGGGTTGGCATCGGCACCGATGACGCGGTTTTCGACGCGCCGGGCGGATGCGCTGGCCACCGGGCTGCGGATGCCCACGGTGCGGTTGTCGGTGCCCCACTGGATGTTGATGGGTGCGGCATTGCTGCGCACCAGGCGGCGGTAGCTGTTGACGTAGGGCGCAAACAGCGCCATCGCCGCCGGGGTGTACTTCTGCAGGCCGCCGATGAACCAGTAGAACTCCTTGCTGGCCGTGAAGTCGGGGTTGCTGAAGATGTTCAGGCCGGTGGCCTTGTTCAGGATGCTCTGATGGATGTGCATCGCGCTGCCCGGCTCGCCGGCAATCGGCTTGGCCATGAAGGTGGCGTACATGTCGTGACGCAGCGCCGCTTCGCGCACCGTGCGCTTGAACATGAACACTTCGTCGGCCAGCCCCAGCGGATGGGCGTGGAAGAAGTTGATCTCCATCTGGCCTGCGCCCACTTCGTGGATCAGCGTGTCGACGTTCAGCTCCATGCGCTCGCAGTAGGCGTAGACGTCTTCGAACAGCGGGTCGAACTCGTTCACCGCGTCGATGCTGTAGGCCTGGCGGGATGTCTCGGCGCGGCCGCTGCGGCCCACCGGCGGCTTCAGCGGCACGTCGGGGTCGGTGTTGCGCGCCACCAGGTAGAACTCCAGCTCGGGCGCCACCACCGGCACCCAGCCCTGGGCATCGAACAGGTCGCAGACATGGCGCAACACGCTGCGGGGTGCAAAGGGCACCAGCACACCTTCGCGGTCGTAGCAGTCATGGATGACCTGTGCCGTGGGGTCGGTGGCCCAGGGCACGATGCGCACGGTGCTGGGGTCGGGCCGCAGGTGCATGTCGCGGTCGGTGGGCGTGATGACGTCGTAGTAGGGGCCCTCTTCGGGGAACTCACCCGTCACGCCCATGGCCACCACGGCTTCGGGCAAGCGCATGCCGCGGTCTTCGGTGAACTTCTGGCGCGGCAGGATCTTGCCGCGGGCCACGCCGGTGAGGTCGGGCACCAGGCACTCGATCTCGGTGACGCGGTTGTTGTCGAGCCATTGCTCGAGGTCGCTGAAGGTGAAATTGTTTCTGGCGATCATGGGGCACCGTGAACTGGGGTGAACGGCCGCGCGTCTGACAAAAAAGGGCTGGCGAAAAGGACGGGCGGCCGGGTCTGGGCGGGTCTAGACGTGGGCGGGCAGCTTGGGCAAGGGGCCCCGAACGCGGTCGCGGAAGTTGCGCACCGCTTCGCCGAAGGCCGCCAGGATCTGCATCGACACCGGGTTGTCGGCGGCCTGCCATTCAGGGTGCCACTGCAGGCACAGGTTGAAGCCGAGAGCGTCAGGCTGCGTGAAGGCTTCGATGACACCGTCTGGCGCCACGGCTTCGACACGAAGGCCCGGGGCCAGCACCTTCACGCCTTGGCCGTGCACCGAGTTCACCTGGAAGCCGTCGCTGCCGACGATTTGTTCCAGCAGGCCACCCGGCACCACGTCCACGCGGTGCGCCAGGCCGTAGCGCACGTCGGCCGGCTGGCCGTCGGGTGCGCGGTGGTCGATGTGTCCCGGCACCTCTTGCACCGCCTGGTGCAAGGTGCCGCCCAGCGCCACGTTGGTTTCCTGCGTGCCACGGCAGATGGCCAGCAGCGGCAGCCCCCGGGCCATCGCCTTGCGGATCAGCGGCAGCGTCCAGGCATCCCGTTCGGGGTCCAGCGGCAGCACGGGGTCGTGCACGGTTTCGCCGAAATGCGCAGGGTGCACGTTGGAAGGCGAGCCGGTGAGCAGCAAGCCGTGCGCCAGGTCGAGCAGGCCGTCGAGTTCGTGTTCAGCAAAAGGCGGGGCGATCAGCGGCAAGGCACCGGCCAGGCGCACCGCGTCCACGTACTTGCGGCCGGCGATGTGGAAAGGGTGTTCACCCATCAGCTGGTTGCAGCTGGTGACGAGCACGAGTGGGGGCTTGTTGGCGTTCATGGCTTCAGCCAAGCATATCGCGCAGGCGGTACCAGACCATGCCCAGCACCAGCGCCGGTGTGCGCAGCAACGTGCCGCCAGGGAAGTTGCGGTGCTGCAGGCGCGCAAACACGTCGAAGCGGCTGGAGTCGCCAGCCATGGCGTCGGCCACCAGGCGGCCGGCCAGGCCGGTCAGCGCCAGGCCGTGGCCTGAAAAACCCTGCAGGTAGTACACGTTCTGCGGCGCACCAGGGCTGGCCGCGGGCAGGCGGCCGAAGTCAGGGGCCCGGTTCATCGAGATGTCGACAAAACCACCCCAGGCAAATTCCACCTTCTTGCCGGCCAGCTGCGGGAAGGTCAGCGCCATGCGCTGGCGCATGCTCTCGGCCAGGTCGGCCGGCGTGCCGGTGCTGTAGCTGACCCGGCCGCCGTAGAGCATGCGGTGGTCGACGGTGGGCCGGAAGTAGTCGAGCACGAAGTTGGTGTCGCAGGCCGCCGAGCGGCTGGGGATCAACGAGTCGGCCAGGGCCGGGTCCAGCGTTTCGCTGCAGGCCATGTAGGTGCCCACCGGCATGACCCGCGGCGCCAGGCGGGGCGCCAGCAGCGGCCGCCGCGCATGCAGGTAGACATTGCCGGCCAGCAGCACCTGCCGGGCCTGCACCACGCCGGTGGCGGTGCGCAGCGCGGGCCGCGGCCCTTCCACCAGCGCCTGCACGGCGGTGTGTTCGTGGATGCGCACACCCGCCGCCGCCGCTGCACCGGCCAGGCCCCGGGTGTACTTCAGCGGGTGCAGGTGGCCCGAGCGCGGGTCGTGAATGCCGCTGTGGAAACGCGGGCTGTCGATCCAGTGGCCGATCTCGGCCGGCCCGATGTGCTGCATCGCGTAGCCGTAGACCGAGTCCATGCGTGTTGCCCACTCGGCCAGTTCCCGGCCCTTGCCGGCACGTGTGGCCAGGCCCAGGTAACCGTCCTGCCAATCGCAGTTGATGCCGTGTTCTTGGATGCGCTGCCGCAGCAGGTCCAGCGCTTCGATCGACAGGGCCCAGACCCGCCGGGCCTCGTCCAGCCCGAGCTGCGCTTCGATCACACCCTGCTCGCAAGCCAGGCCGTGAATGGCCTGGCCGCCGTTGCGTCCGCTGGCGCCGAAGCCCACTTCGTGCGCTTCCAGCAGCACCACGTCGCGACCCTGGCGCCGCAAGTCCAGCGCTGCGCTCAGGCCGGCCAGGCCACCGCCCACCACCGCCACGTCGCACTGCGCATCACCCGCCAACGCTGGGCGATCGACGCCGCCGGTGGCCGTGGCGGCGTAGTAGGAATTGCGCGTCAGTGCCAGGTCGGTGTCGAGCAAGGGCATGGGAAGCTTGTGCGCTAGGCGTGTTCCTTGGCTGTGACGGCGATGTCGCTGGAGCTCAGGCCGCGCGCCGGATGGCGCCGCGCAGCGTGTCGATGATCTGGTCGATGTGGCTGCGTTCGATGATCAGCGGCGGGCTCAGCGCGACGGTGTCGCCCGTGGTGCGGATCAAGAGGCCCTTGTCGTAGCAGTCAAGAAAGACGTTGAAGCCGCGCTTCGTGGGTTCGCCGGCCAGCGGTGACAGCTCGATGCCACCCACCAGGCCGATGTTGCGCACGTCGATCACGTTCGGTTCGCCCTTCAGCGAATGCACGCCCTGCGCAAAGTAGTCCTGCATCTCACCGGCGCGGGTGAGCAGCCCTTCTTCGGCATAGGTGTCCAGCGTGCCCAGGCCGGCGGCGCAGGCCAGTGGGTGGGCTGAATAGGTGTAGCCGTGGGAAAACTCGATCAGGTGCTCGGGCCCGCTCATGAAGGCGTCGTGGATCGCATTCTTGGCGATCACCGCGCCCATGGGCACGCAGCCGTTGGTCAGGCCCTTGGCGCAGACGATGAGGTCGGGCGTGACGCCGAAGGTCTGCGCAGCAAAGGGCTGGCCGGTGCGGCCGAAGCCGGTGATGACCTCGTCGAAGATCAGCAGGATGCCGTGTTTGGTGCAGATGTCGCGCAGGCGTTGCAGGTAGCCCTGGGGCGGAATCAGCACGCCGGTGCTGCCGGCCACCGGTTCGACGATGACAGCGGCAATGTTGGACGTGTCGTGCAGCGCCACCAGGCGTTCCAGGTCGTCGGCGATGTCGGCGCCGTGTTCGGGCTGGCCCACGGTGAAGGCGTTGCGCACCGGGTCATGGGTGTGGCGGATGTGGTCCACACCGGCCACGGCCAGACCGAAGGTCTTGCGGTTGCCGACCATGCCACCCACCGAGATGCCACCGAAGTTGACGCCGTGGTAACCGCGTTCGCGGCCCAGCAGCCGGGTGCGGGTGCCTTCACCACGCACGCGGTGGTAGGCCAGCGCCATCTTCAGTGCGGTGTCGACGGCTTCGGAACCTGAGTTGGCAAAAAACACCTTGCCCATGCCTTCAGGCGCAATCTGCGCCACACGCTCGGCCAGTTCAAAAGCCTTCGGGTGCGCCATCTGGAAAGGCGGGCAGAAGTCCATCTCGGCGGCCTGCTGCTGGATGGCTTGCACGATGCGCGGGCGCGCGTGGCCGGCGTTCACGCACCACAGACCGGCCACGCCGTCCAGGATCTGGCGGCCCTTGTCGTCCCAGTAGTGCATGCCTTCGGCACGTGTCAGCAGACGCGGGGCTTTCTTGAATTGCCGGTTGGCCGTGAAGGGCATCCAGTACGCGGCCATGCCGGCAGGCACGGTGCTGCCGGTGGCTTCGGCGGCTTGCATCAGGGCGGTGTCGATGGCTTTGTTCATGGTGGCTCCTGGCGGGGCAACAAGGGGGACGGTGGGGCAGGCTACTCGACACCGAAGGTGCGAGCCCTGCAGTCTAGACAAGCGTGGGCGCAATGTGCAGGCGCTGTGCATGCGGGTTCACCCGCGTCGACGCAAGATAATGCGAAGACCGACTGTCTGGACACAATTCCATGCCATCAAGCAGCCAAGTGGTGCAACTGGATGCGATCGACCGCGCAATCCTGAACGAGCTTCAGGCCGATGCTCGGCTGTCGAACCAGGCGCTGGCCCTGCGCGTTCACCTGTCGCCCAGCGCGTGCCTGCGGCGCGTGAAGGCGCTGGAAGACAGCGGTGTCATCGCTCAGTACGTGGCCCTGCTGAACCCCCGGGCGGTGGCGCGCCATGGCACCAGCTACACCATCATCAATCTCGAAAGCACGCAGCCGGCGCAGCTGGACGCCTTCGAACAGGCGGTGCGTGACACACCGGAGATCCTGGACTGTGTCTACGTGGCCGGCGCCAACGATTACCTGGTGCGTTTTGCCTACCGCGACGCCGAAGACCTGGAGCGCTTCCACGCCGAGGTGCTGCCACGCCTGCCGGGGGTGCTGCGATCGAACTCGATGCTGGTGCTGCGCACGGTCAAAAAGACCACTGCGTTGGCACTTTAGGCCCTGGTGTGGCGCGCCGCTCTGTTCTGCCCTTGTCGAGCAAAGAGCGCGGTGGCAGGCCGCCAAACCGACTGTCTGCTGGCGGGCAGCGAGTCGAGAGGCTCCTCACGACCCACATCTGAAGCAGCCGGATCAGACTTGGCGGGTGCAAAGCAGCCATCGGAAGAGTGGGCGGATTCAAGCGACACTGCATTCTGACACCTGTAACGTTTCACTATACACTCAGATCGTGATTCGAACGTTTGCTCACAAGGGCCTTGAAGCGCTCTTCCGCACCGGCAGCAAGGCGGGCGTTCAACCCGCCCACGCTTCCCGGTTGAGGCGGCAGCTCGCGCAACTTGATGCCGCCACTGGCCCCCAGGATATGGGCCTGCCCGGTTGGGGACTTCACCCACTCCAGGGCGAGCTTGCCGGCCACTGGTCGATCTGGGTAAACGGCAACTGGCGGCTGACGTTTCGATTCGAGGGCACCGACGCGGTGCTGGTGGACGACCGCGACTACCACTGAAGGATTCAAAGTGAGCAACATGCACAAGCCGCCCCACCCGGGTGAGACCCTGCGCGATGACGTACTTCCGGCGCTCGGACTGACGGTGACCGACGCAGCCGCACAGCTCGGCGTGACGCGGGCTGCGCTGTCGAGGGTACTGAACGGCAAGGCGGCAGTCTCGCCCGAGATGGCGCTGCGTCTGGAACGCTGGCTCGGTGTCGACCATGGTGGTCGAGCGAGTGTTTGGCTGGCTATGCAGTCGGCATGCGACCTATGGGTTGCCGAGCGCACGGCGAAGGCAGTGCTGAAGAAGATCAAGCCGGTGGAGATGGCGCCTGCATGACGATCAATCCGGATCCCACGCGACGACTGAGCCAACCTGCGCACGGGTCTGCGGGCAGTCGCTGACTGGCATCACCGCCAGGTATCGGGACTGGAGTTTGCGGAACCAGCGGGCAAGTACGCCTCTCAGCGGATCCATCGAATCCCGGTCGGAAGCGCAGGTCCGAGCGGGAGGCTCGATCCTTGAACGCCCGCTGGCGCGCCTCGCGTGGGCAGTCGTGACAAAGCCCGGCGGTCCGGGCTTCGTGTCAAGGCAAGGAGGCGGGGATCAGAAGCTCGCCCACTCGTCGTTGGTGCCGGTCTTCTTCGGCGCCGGATCGGTCGCCTGGCCCGCTTCGGGCGCCTTGGCCGGCTGGGCGGCGGCTTGGGGTGCCGCGGCCTGCTTGCCGAAGGCCGGCCGCGTGACGTTCTTCGCCCGCGCCGGGCCGCGGCGCTCTGCTGCGCTCCAGTCCTGCGGCGCGGTGGCTGCCGGCGCGGTACGCACCTGCTCGCCATGCACTTGCTCGCCATGTCCCAGCTTGAACACGCTGACGACCTGCACCAGCGTGCCGGCCTGGGCCTTCAGGCTCTCGGCCGCGGCCGCACTTTCTTCCACCAGCGCGGCGTTCTGCTGCGTCACCTGGTCCATCTGGCTGATGGCCTGCCCCACTTGCGCCACGCCGCTGCTCTGCTCGACGGATGCGGAACTGATCTCGCCCATGATGTCGGTCACGCGGCGGATCGAGGTCACCACTTCGCCCATGGTCTGGCCGGCCTGGTCGACCAGCGCCGTGCCCTGCTCCACGCGCTCGGCGCTGGCGCTGATCAGGTTCTTGATCTCCTTGGCGGCTTCAGCACTGCGTTGCGCCAGGCTGCGCACCTCACTGGCCACCACCGCGAAGCCGCGGCCCTGCTCACCGGCGCGCGCGGCTTCCACCGCGGCGTTCAGCGCCAGGATGTTGGTCTGGAAGGCGATGCCGTCGATGGTGCCGATGATGTCCGAGATCTTCTTGCTCGATTCGCTGATGCCCTTCATGGTCTCGACGACCTGGCCCACCACCTCGCCGCCCCTGATGGCCACGGTGGAAGCACCCTGGGCCAGCTGGTTGGCCTGCTTGGCGTTGTCGGCGTTCTGGCGCACCGTGGTGCCCAGCTGCTCCATGGTCGCGGCAGTCTCTTCCAGCGCGCTGGCCTGCTCTTCGGTGCGCTGGCTCAGGTCCAGGTTGCCCTGGGCGATCTGCGCGCTGGCCGTGGCCACGCTCTCGGCGTTGCCGCGCACGTCGCTGACGATGCGCGCGAGGCTGTCCTTCATGTTGGACAGCGCGGCCAGCAGTTGAGCCGTCTCGTCCTTGCCCTCGCTGGTCAGGTCCACCGTCAAATCGCCCTCGGCCACGCGTGCGGCGGCATCCCGTGCCCGGTTCATGGGCACCGTGATGGAGCGGGTGATGCGCAAGCCCAGGAAGCCGGCCAGCAGCAGCCCACCCAGGATCGACGTGATCGACACTTTGCGTATCGTGCTGTAGCGGGCCACTGCCGCGTCGAATTCCTGCTTGGCGACCGTGCCCTGCAGCTCGATCAGCTTGAACAAGGTATCGCGCGCAGCAGCGAACTTCGGCCCGGCATCCTTGCTCGCATTTTCCTTCGCGGTGGCAAGATCCCCGCCGATCGCCGCCTTCATCGTGACGCTGCGCGATGTCTGATACGCCCGCCACTGCGGAGCGAACGCATCGGCCAGTTGCTTTTCCTCCGGGGTGAGCACTGTGCCGAGGTACTTTGCCCACAGCTTTTCGATTTCCGCATCGAGCACGAGGATGTCTGCGTTTGCCCGTTGCGCCACACCCGATTCGGGTGCATTGGCGGCGACCACGGCGTTGGTGCGAATGCGGTTGATCATGTCGGCCATTTGCCCCATGTCCACCAGCGGAATGGTGCGGTCTTCATACACCGTCTTGAGCGCATCGTTGGATTGGCCAATGCCAATCAGCCCCAGACTCCCGATGGCCACGAGCAGGGCGCACAGGGCGCCGATCAGCAGCATCAGACGCGTGAATATGTTGAGATTCTTCATGAATTCTTCTCCAGTGGTGCCAGCCCAATGGCCGAACAGTCAAGTGACGATCAGCGATCAGTGGATCGGGCTGGGATTGATGCGGGCTCGCTCACAGCAGCGCCTGCGCGGCCAACCCCATGTCGGCACCGCTCATCAATTGTTCGATGTCCAGCAGAATCAGCATGCGCGCGCGCTCGCCATCGCCCAGCGTGGCGATGCCAGTGATGTGGCCCGCATCGATGACGCCGCTGAACGCAGGCGCTGGCTTGATCTGCGCGGGTGTCAAGGCCACCACGTCGCTGACCGCATCGACCACCGCGCCCACGGTGCGCCCGCCCACGGCCAGCACCACCGTGACGGTGTCGCTGCCGCAGGCCACGTCCAGCCCGAAGCGGCAGCGCAGGTCGACGATGGGCACGATCACGCCGCGCAGGTTGGTCACGCCCAGCACGTGCGGCGGGGCGCCGGCCAGGCGCGTGGGCTGCTCGTAGGAGCGGATCTCCTGCACGCGCAGGATGTCGATGCCGTATTCCTCGCCGCCCAGGCGCAAGGTGAGCACCTCGCGGGGCGCGGCCAAGGCCTTGGCCGCGACGGCGCGCACTTCTTCTGCCATGTTCGCGCTCATCGTGCGGGCTTGTGATTTGTCATGCCAGGACTATCGGCAGTCAGGGGGGCGAGGTGAGACTGAATAGAAGAACCTTTTGCACGCATCTCGCTGCCGCATTGGCGGGCTGGCGCCTGATCGGCTCGCTGGGTTCGGCGGCAGCACACACCCGATGTCTGCGCGGGTGTTGGCGGGTGATCTCCGCAGGGTGGCCGTGCAGTTGATCTGCGCACGGTTGCCGTGGTGTGGGTATCGGCTTCGGAATGGCCCGGACAAGACTGCAAGTCGACAGCGAAGCTTCGGCGCCTTCTCTGCCGACCCAGCGCCAGCGAGCATCGCGGTGGGTTCAGGTCATCGATCGCTGCCAAAGCCAGGGGCCGCTTGCAATCGGACAGCAGACCTCCGGTGGTTCAGGTATGACCGGCGGGTCCTGACCGACAGTGTGAGCCCGGGCTGCTGCGAAGCAGGCACTGCCATCTGCCGACAGGTTCAGGGACATCACGCGGACCGTACCAGAAGCCTGCGCGGCCTTTGGCCGTTCAGTTCTTGGGCTCCTGCAGCAACGCCGGCTCGCCGTTGCGGCCGTTCGGCACGGCCAGTTTCTGGCGCTTGGCCGCCGGATAGACCAGCGTTTCTTCCAGCGCGATGTGGTCCAGGTACAGGGCCTCGAAGACCGGCAGCGCGGCCACCAGCAAGGGCAGGTCATAACCGTTGTAGCCCTCGACCACGGCGCGCACATGGGGCGCCAGTTCACGCCAGTCTTCTTCGATCCAGCCGTGGTCCTGCTGCAGCCGGCGCACATGGGACACGAGGACTTCGTCGCTGCTGGCCAGCAAGCCGGGGAAGACATGTTTTTCTTCGTCGGCGTGGTGGTCGCGCCCAGGCCCGTTGAAAAAGGCTTCGATGCGGCGTGCGATCTGGCGCGCCTCGTCGTCCAGGCCGGTGTCCTGCAGCCGGCTCACCAGACCCTTGAAGGACTGCAGCATCTGCAACGCAGCGCGGTGCGCCGAGTCCAGTATCTCGAATTCGGGCAACTGGGTGCTCGTGGGCCGGCTGGCCAGGGCAGGGCGGGCGGGAAGGGCGTGTTTCATGGAGCCTCCTTGTCGTGCCCCATTTTTCGGCGCCGGTCTGGCGGCGCCCTTGCGCCACGTCAAGGGCGTGTCGGGCCCTGGGCCAGCTGACCGCAGAGATAGGTCCAGACGAAGTGCGCAGCGGCCTGACTGGTGACTTCGGCGTGGTCGTAAGGTGGCGCCACTTCGACGCAATCCATGCCCACAAATGGCAGGTCGGCCAGTTCTTCGAGCAGCGACAGCACCTGGTTGGTGCTCATGCCACCCGGCTCTGGCGTGCCGGTGCCGGGTGCAAAGGCGGGGTCCAGGCAGTCGATGTCCAGGCTCAGGTAAACGGGTGGGTTGCCGTGGGCAGCCAGGCGGGTGCGGATGGCATCCACCACCGGTGCCAGCTGCTGCGGCGACTCCAGCCCACGCAACTGGCGCGCCGTGAAGACCTGGCCACCGCGCTGCTGCACGTAGCCACGCGCCTCGCGCTCACCGGCCGACCGGATGCCCAGCTGCGTGAAACACGCGTCGATGACCAGCCCTTCCTGCATCGCTTCATAGACCCAGGTGCCATGGCCGCTGGGTTCGCCGAAGTGGTCGGTCCAGGTGTCGCAGTGGGCATCGAAGTGGATCACGGCCAGTGGGCGACCCAACCACCTGCGGTACTCACGCAGCAGCGGCAGCGTGATCGAGTGGTCGCCGCCGATCCAGGCCATGTGGTGAGCACGGATCAGGTTGGCCGCCATCGGCTGCAGCATTTCGCGCATGGCCTGCAGCGAAGTGTTGGGCAGCAGCAGGTCGCCCACGTCTCCCAGCTGACCGGCGGGGTGCAGCGGGCTGACGTTGAAGTGCGGGTGCGTGCCTTCGCACAGCATGTGACTGGCCTGGCGGATGGCGCGTGGACCCAGGCGCGCACCGGGCCGGTTGGTGGTGGAACCGTCCCAGGCCACACCCGCCACCACGAAGCGTGTGTCGGCAGCAGGCGCGGCCGCCTTCATGAAGCGCTGATCGGACAAAAAAGCAAAGCTGGACATTCGGGCCTCTTGCGGGTTTGTCGGCAAACTGGCGCGCGATGATAAAGATCACCCCCGGAATCCCGCGATGAAACCTGTCCTGATCCTGCAGAACCTCAACATGGACGGCCCGGCCTACCTGGGCACCTGGCTGGCTCGGCACGGTGTGCCCTTCGAGGTCTTCAACACAGAAGCCGGGCAGGACTTTCCACGAACGCTGGACAGACACGGCGCGCTGGCCCTGCTGGGCGGCGAAATGAGCGCCAACGACCCGCTGCCTTCGCTGCGCCAGGCCGAGCAGCTTTTTCTGCAGGCCTTGCGCGACGGGGTGCCCACGGTCGGGCACTGCCTGGGTGGTCAGCTGATGGCCAAGGCACTGGGTGCTGCCGTCACCCCCTTGTCCGTGCCGGAGATCGGTTGGCACGCCATCCAGTTGCACGGCACCGACCTTGCCCGGCACTGGCTGGGCGAAGCCGACCGGCCGACGGTTTTCCAATGGCACTATGAATCTTTCGGTCTGCCCCCCGGTGCACAGTTGCTGGCCAGCAGCAGGGTTTGTCCGAACCAGGCTTTTGCCGTCGGCCCGCACCTGGCGATGCAGTGGCATGTGGAACTGGACAAGCACAAGCTGGGCGGTTGGTCTGAAGAGGCAAGCGTTCAGGACGACAAGGCAGCCAATCTGCCGCCGACCGTGCAGACCGCATCGGTCATGCTTCTGGACGCCAAGCAGCACCTGGCCCGACAGCAGGCACTGGCGGACCACATCTACAGCCGTTGGTTGCAGGCGCTGCGAACTGCCTGAGCCCTGGTTGACGCGCGCTTCCGCATGGCGGCTTCGCCGTTCCGCATGATGGAATATGCAGACGCTGCATTGCAGCAAAATTCACCATATGGAAGAACGGCTTTCCACCATGCAAAATGGATCGCGCAAGTTGTTGATTCATAACAAAACATTCTTCTGTCTTATATAAGACATAAGTTGTTGCCAGGAACATAGGTCGCGATAAGCTGACACGGTGATTTCTGCTTTCCCGAACAAGCCGTTCACCTGTCGTCAAGTCAACCTGGAGCCTCTCTCATGACCCAACTCACCCGCCAACAACAAGCCGCAGCCCTGGAAAAAGACTGGGCAGAAAACCCGCGCTGGAAAGGCATCAAGCGCGGCTACAGCGCCGAAGACGTGGTGCGCCTGCGCGGCAGTTTGGCCATCGAACACACGCTGGCCAAGCGCGGCGCAGAAAAGCTGTGGAACCTGATCAACACCGAGCCCTTCGTCAACACCCTGGGGGCGCTGACCGGCAACCAGGCCATGCAGCAGGTGAAGGCCGGCCTGAAGGCCATCTACCTGAGCGGCTGGCAGGTGGCGGGTGACGCCAACAGCAACGGCGAGATGTACCCCGACCAGAGCCTGTACGCGGTGGACTCGGTGCCCAAGGTGGTCAAGCGCATCAACAGCACCTTCCAGCGTGCCGACCAGATCCAGTGGAGCGAAGGCAAAAACGACATCGACTACTTCGCGCCCATCGTCGCCGATGCCGAAGCCGGCTTCGGCGGTGTGCTCAATGCCTTCGAGCTGATGAAGTCGATGATCGACGCCGGTGCCGCCGGTGTGCACTTCGAAGACCAGCTGGCCAGCGTCAAGAAGTGCGGCCACATGGGTGGCAAGGTGCTGGTGCCGACACGTGAAGCCGTGGCCAAACTGGTGGCGGCGCGCCTGGCGGCCGACGTGATGGGCACGCCCACCATCCTGCTGGCGCGCACCGACGCCGAAGCCGCCGACCTGGTGACCAGCGACGTCGATGACAACGACAAGCCCTTCCTGACCGGCGAACGCACCGTGGAAGGCTTCTTCAAGTCACGCAACGGCCTGGAGCAGTCCATCAGCCGCGGCCTGGCCTATGCCGACTACGCCGACCTGATCTGGTGCGAAACCGGCAAGCCCGACCTGGCTTTTGCCAAGGCTTTTGCCGACGCCATCCACGCCAAGTTCCCGGGCAAGCTGCTGGCCTACAACTGCAGCCCCAGCTTCAACTGGAAGAAGAACCTGGACGACGCCACCATCGCCAAGTTCCAGCGTGAACTCGGCGCCATGGGCTACAAGTTCCAGTTCATCACGCTGGCCGGTTTCCACAGCCTGAACTACAGCATGTTCGACCTGGCCTACGGTTATGCGCGCAACAACATGAGCGCCTTCGTGGAGCTGCAGGAAAAGGAGTTCGCCGCCGCCGACAGGGGCTTCACCGCCGTCAAGCACCAGCGCGAAGTGGGTACCGGATACTTCGATGCGGTGACGACCACCATCGAGCGCGAAGCCTCCACCGCTGCACTGAAGGGCAGCACCGAAGACGAGCAGTTCTTCGAAGCCAAACACGGCTGATTGCCGTTGTCGTGAAGCGCTGCCCCTTGGCAGCTTCGCCAGCACAAAGCCCGGCAAAGCCGGGCTTTTTTCATGGCGCGAGTCTGGCCACCCTCAAGCGCTGTGTCCCGCGCCACGTTGGCGCCACAGCACCAGGGCGGCCATCAGTGCGGCAGACACCAACAGCACGACCGGGAAGGCTGGCGCAGCCAGCTGCTGCACAGCGGCCCACCAGTCCGCCACGGCCCAGGAAGGCAAGGACTGCAGCAGCGCCATCGGATCTTCATTGGCGTTCACGCTCAAACCCTGGCCGCTGGCACCCACCAGCGCCACGGCAGCTTCGGTGAAGAGCCGGCCCAGCGACTGCAGAAGCCACGGCTGGCCGAAGACCTGGGCCAGCACCGAACCGCCCACGCCCAATGCCACCGCCAGCACGGGCAGGCCCCAGCGTTTGAACAGGGCGTTGCTCAACATCGCCAGCAACAGCACCGGCAGCAACCACAGCGTGGCCATGGGCAGGCCGGCGATGACCCGTGCCACCACCGACAGACCGGCGCCCAGCAACTGGCCCCAGGGCAGGGCAAACCAGCCGGCGAGGCTCTCGAAACGTGTCACCAGCACCAGCGACACCGCGAAGCTGCTGAGAAAGCCGACCAGCAGCGCGGCAGCGGGCACCAGCAGCAGGTGCACCACCATCGGCACCACCAGGCTGGCGGTGTGGCCGGTGGGCATGGACATCCAGAACTCGATCGACCGATCACCGTGGTCCCGCCGCGGCGTGGCCACGGCGATGAATACCGAGGTGATCCAGAAGATCAGGAACAGCACCGCGGTGGTCATGATCATCGAGATCAGGGCGACCATCAGCGCCAGGTCGGGGCCGGCCCGCGACGTGACGTCACCGTCGAACTCGACCTGTCCGAAGGTGAGCGGCAACACCGCCAGCGCCAGCGGCACCAGCACCAGCATCGCCCAGGCGAAGCGGTGTTGCAGCCATTCGCGCTGCATCAGGGGAAGAAGGTTGTTCATGGCTAGGCTCCAGGTCGGGCCAGCAGGTGGCCGACAAACGATTCGAGAGATTTCAGAACTGCGTGCGGTCGAGTTCGGGCTTGCGCGTCAGCGCCACGAACAGGTCCACCAGGCTGGGGCGCATGCGCTTGCCCAGCGCCTGCAAGTGGGCTGGCGGTTCGCCGTCGAACAGTGAAGCCTGATTCATCGAACCAACACCCTGCACCCGGTACTTCAGCAGCGGGTGCGCAGCCGCCATCTCGTCGGCTACTGAAGCATCGTGGCTCAGCGCCACGAAGCGGCGGTCCATGTCCTCCAGGCTGATGCTGAGCACCAGCTTGCCTTCGTTGAGCATCAGCACGTCGGACAGCAGTGACTCGATCTCTTCGACCTGGTGGGTGCTGATCAGCACGCTGCGTTCACCGTCGCACCACTCGTCGATGAGCATCTCGTAGAAGGCCTTGCGTGACAGCACGTCCAGGCCCAGCGTGGGCTCGTCCAGGATCATCAGCCTGGCGTCGATGGCCGCCACCAGCGCCAGGTGGGCCTGCACCACCATGCCCTTGCTCAGCGCCTTGACCTTGTCCGACAGCTTCACGCTGGTGCGCTTGAGCAGCGCACGCGCCCGGTCGGCAGAAAACTTCGGGTGCAGCCCGCTCATCAGCGTGATCAGGTCTTCGACCCGGGCCCAGCGCGGCAGGATGGCCACGTCGGGGATGTAGCAGGCCGACTGCAGCAGTTCCACACGTTGCTTCAGCGGGTTCAGACCCAGCACCGTCAGTTCACCCTGCGGCTGCGCCAGACCCACCATGGCCTTCATCAGCGTGGTCTTGCCGGCGCCGTTGTGGCCCAGCAGGCCGACAACACGGCCCTTGGGGATGGTGAAACTGACGTCGTCCACGGCGCGTTTGGCCCCGTAGCTCACGCTCAGATGGCGCGCTTCGACGAGCGCGCTGTGTGTGGTTTCGGGGTTCATGCCCGTTCCTCCCAGTTGAGTTGTTTTGCGCCAATGCCCAGGCGGCGCAAGCGCTCGCGAAGGCGCGGCCATTCGGTCTGCAGGAAACGTTCGCGCTCGGCGGCCTTCAGGCGTTCACGCGCACCGGTGGTCACGTACAGGCCCAGGCCGCGGCGGTTTTCCAGCAAGCCCTCGTCGCCCAGCGCCTGCAGCGCGCGGTTGACGGTGAGCGGGTTGAGCAGGTAGCGGCCGGCCAGCGCCCGCACCGACGGCATGGCTTCGCCTTCGGTGGGGTCGCCGTCCAGCAGCTGCGCGGCCAGGATGTCGGCCAGCTGCTGGTAGATGGGTTGCCTTTGGTCCCAGGTCTGCATGGTGCGCCTGCCGGTGTGTTGCTGATGTAGCACACCATAACAGTGGCCTTGCTGGCGCCCCTAGCCGCTTGCGACAGCCTGCAGTCCGGCGCGACCAGATGCAGCCGGGCTGGGAACGCCGCCGTTTCAGTTCACAGGCTGTCCAGCAGCATCTGGCGGTACTCGTCGCGGCTGGCGATGCGCGGGTTGGTCTTGTGGCAGTGGTCGGCCATGGCGCCGTCGATCACACGCTCAACCAGTTCTTCTGTGACGCCCATCGCCGCCAGGCCGCTGGGCAGGCCCAGCCGGGCGTTCATGGCGCGGATGGCATCGGCCACCTCGCTGCCGCGGGCATCGCAGCCGGCCAGGCCCATGGCTTGGGCCATGCGCTGCAGCCGCCTGTCCTGCTGCATGGCATCTGCCGCGGCGTTGAATCGCACCACCGCTGGCAGGAACATCGCGTTGAGCGTGCCGTGGTGCAGGCGCGGGTTCACGCCGCCCAGGCTGTGCGACAGCGAATGCACGCAGCCCAGGCCTTTCTGGAAGGCCATCGCGCCTTGCATGCTGGCGCTCATCATGTTCCAGCGCGCCTGGCGGTCCTGGCCGTCGCGGGTGGCGCGTTCGATGTGAGCCCAGCCACGCGCCAGGCCGTCCAGCGCAATGCCGTCGGCGGGTGGGTTGACGGCCGGCGCCATGAAGGTTTCCATGCAGTGGGCGATGGCGTCCATGCCGGTGGCTGCCGTCAGCATCGCGGGCAGGCCCAGGGTCAGGTCGGGGTCCAGCAGCGCGGCCTTGGGCACCAGGTGCCAGCTGTGGAAGCCCAGCTTGCGGCCGTCGTCGACGATCAGGATGGCACCACGTGCCACTTCGCTGCCGGTGCCTGCGGTGGTGGGCACGGCGATGATCGGCGCCACACGGTCGGTGATGCGAGGGCTGCCACCTTCGATGGTGGCGTAGGTCTTCAGCGCACCTTCGTGGGTGGCGGCAATCGCCACGCCCTTGGCCAGGTCGATGCTGCTGCCGCCACCCACGGCCACCAGGCCGTCGCAGCCTTCGCTGCGGTAGACGGCCACGGCCGCGCGCACGGCGGCTTCGTTGGGGTTGGGCGGTGTGGCGTCGAACACCGCATGGGGCACACCCTGCAGCGCATCCAGCGCCACTTGCAGCACACCGGCGGCACGCACACCGGCGTCGGTCACCACCAACGGCCGGCGCATGCCGGTGCGCTGGCATTCTTCGGGCAGCAGGCGCACGGCGCCGGGGTCGATGTCGATCTGCGTGATGTACTGGATGCGTGCCATGGTGCGCTTGTCTCGCTTTGCTGGGTTCGGATGGGTGGGATGCCGAAGGGAAAGTATGCTCTTGCCGATTCGATATTCCGCTTGAGCTCGCACCTTCTCACCCCCCAGATGGCCGGTTTGCTGGACCGCATCGGCCGCGCCCGGCGCATGCCGCTGCACGCGCTGTCGCCCGTGCAGGCCCGCGCGGCCCACGAAGCCGCGGCCGGGGTGCTGGACTTGCCCCGTGCGCCGCTGAACGCCGACGTGGACGGCGTGGCACCACGCCTGCATCATCCTGGCCGAGTGCGACCCGCTGGTCGACGAAGGCCTGGCTTACGACGAGATTTCATCAAGATGGGCCGCGCGCTGAAAGAAGCGCACCTGGCCCTGGACGCGGCTGCTGCCGCACTGAAGAAGGCCTGTGAACCATGAAAAGAAGTGACTTCCGCTTTCTGGAGCCGCTGCGTGTGCGCTGGGCCGAGGTGGACATGCAGAAGATCGTCTTCAACGCGCACTATCTGATGTACTTCGACACCGCCGTTGGCGACTACTGGCGCGCGCTGGCCTTGCCTTACGAGGCGGCCATGCAACGGCTGGGCGGCGATCTCTACGTGAAGAAGGCCGGCGTCGAGTACCACGCCTCGGCGCGCTACGACGACCAGGTCGACATCGGCCTGAAGTGCGAGCGCATCGGCAATTCATCCCTGCTGTTTCGTGGCGGCGTGTTCCGCGGTGAGCAGCTGCTGGTGGAAGGTGAACTGCTGTACGTGTATGCCAATCCGGCGACGCAGAAATCGCAGCCGGTGCCGCAGTCCGTGCGCGACACGCTGACCGGCTTCGAGGCCGGCGAGCCCATGCTCGACCTGCGCCTCGGCCGCTGGGAACAGGTCGGCGAAGCCGCGCGCGCCGTGCGCACCGAGGTCTTTGTCCAGGAACAGCAGATTCCGCTCGAACTGGAGTGGGACGAGGATGACGCGGACGCCCTGCACGCGGTGGCCATCAATCGCCTGGGCATGCCGGTGGCGACGGGCCGGCTGCTGCAGCACGCCCCGGGCGTGGCACGCATCGGCCGCATGGCCGTCACGCGGGTGCTGCGTGGCGGCGGCCTGGGCCGCGATATCCTGCAGGCACTGATGCGGGCCGCGGCGCAGCGCGGTGACCGCGAGGTAATGCTGCACGCCCAGCGCAGCGCCGAAGCCTTCTACGCGCAGCAGGGGTTTGTCACGCGTGGCAAGCCCTTCGACGAGGCCGGCATCCCGCACATCGAGATGGTCCGGTCCCTGACCTGATCTCAGATGTCTTCGAGCAGGGCGTAGGGCAGGGGCAG
>JAURZM010000041.1 GCA_030653385.1 Rubrivivax sp.
GGACGTGCAACCGCTCTGCAACGTGAGCCGAGCGCGTCGAGTTGGCACGCGATGCGACCAGGCGACGAGTGGCGTCGTCGCCGCCCTCGTGGCAACGGTCCTGCCGGCCGTCTGCAATCCGGCGTGGTGCGGTCGCCCACCCGGGCTCCGTGAACGACAGCTGATGGCCGACAGTGTGAGTAGGCGGCCGCGCCTGAAAGCTGCCCTCGGGCCTGCGGTCCGACCGGCTGCCACATCGATCCGCGGCATGGAGTACGGCCCCGCCAGGGAGCATCGTTGTCGGCCCTCAACTTGATGGGAGTCCATCATGGGATCCAACGCCAACGCTGTTCATCGCGACCCGTGGAACAAGGGCAAGATCGTCGGTCAGAAGGCGCCGTTCAAGCTCAAGGACATCTGGGCCCTTCGTGTTCGTCTCCAGATGGAAAGCCGGGTGCGCGAGCTCGCACTCTTCAACCTCGGGATCGACAGCAAGCTGCGCGGCTGCGACCTCGTTAGCCTGAAGGTCCGGGACATCTGCCACGGCGACCAGGTCGCGAGCCGCGCCGTGGTCATGCAGCACAAGACCCAGCGCCCGGTGCAGTTCGAAATCACACCGGCCACCCGCGATGCGGTTCAGAAGTGGATCAAGCAAGCCGGGCTGAAGTCTGACGACTTCGTGTTTCCAAGCCGCATCCACGACTCACCACATCTGGGGACGAGGCAGTACGCTCGGATCCTGGAGGGCTGGGTTGAAGAGCTCGGCCTCGATCCCGCCGAGTACGGCACGCACTCGATGCGGCGCACCAAGGCGACGTTGATCTACCGACGCACGAAGAACCTGCGGGCCGTGCAGTTGCTGCTCGGCCACTCCAAGCTGGAGTCGACGGTGAGATATCTGGGTATTGAGGTGGACGACGCCCTGGAAATCTCAGAGCAGACCGAGATCTGATCGAAGAGCACTGTGGGCCGGCCGGGCGGCTTCTCATGCCGCACGCTCGGCCCGAGAGGCAGCTTTCAGGCGCGGCCGGGAACTGGAGCTCTCGGCCAGTTCCGGTCGCTCGCCCGTCAAGAAGCTCGTGACGTCAACGGTTGGTTTCCAGGTGCAGCAGACGTAGCTTGACGAAAGATCGCAGCGACCAATCCTCCGGAGCGGTCGCCCGTCGCGTTCCGCTGCAATCCGGCATCAGGGACCGCTGCCGGTCACGGACTTGAACCGGCCCCGCCGCCCCCTGCAGACGCCGGCAAAACGAAATGCCGGACGTTGACCTAAAGAGACCCGGGCAACCCAAGCATTCTGGGCGAGCTGAGCGGTGCCGTGGATAACCTGCTGGCTCCGCCGGCGCGTTTGAATCGGCGTCGTCGATCCAAGCTCCGAGCGTGATCCAAGTCAAGTGTCGCACCCCTGCCCGGGCTCTAGAGTGACCCGTCCCTGGGCTCTCTCCGGGGGGATGCCGCAGCATGTGGAACATCTGCCCGCTTCGTTCGTTGATTCACTGAGGGTGGCACCGAACGTGTCCGACACCGGGCGACCGGAATCCGAATTGATCGTCCTCGCGCGCAAGGGCGACCAGGCCGCCTATGGGGTTCTTGTGCGCCGCCACCAGGATCGGATCTATCGCCATCTGCTCAACCTCACCGGGTCGCGGGAGGAAGCCCTGGAACTCGCGCAGGAGGTCTTCATCAATGCATGGCGGGCGCTGCCGACCTGGCGGCCGGATGCACAGCTTCACACCTGGCTCTACCGCATCGCCTCCAATGCGGCCCTAGATGTCTTGCGCCGGCGCAAGGTGGTGCGGTTCGTGCCGCTGGACGACGACTACGATGCCCCGGCGGACCAACCCGGCCCCGAGGCGCAATTGCAGGCCCGGCAGGGTTTGCGACGCCTGGATGCGGCGCTGGCACGCCTGCCCCCGGAGCAGCGCGAGATCGTGCTGCTGCGTGAGGTGGAGGGTTTGAGTTACGACGAACTGGCGACTACGTTGGGAATCGACCAGGGGACCGTGAAATCCAGGCTGTCCCGGGCGCGTGCCGCCCTGGCCGCGCTTTACGACGGAACAGGAAAATGAACGATCGGACCCAAGCGGGATGCCCGCGCACCGAGGCCATCTCATCGTTGATTGATGGCGAACTCGGCGCATCCGCCGCCCAGGAACTGAGGCTGCACGCGGCGCACTGCGTGCCCTGCGGATCTGCCCTGCTGGCGTTCAACGGCCTGCGCGCGGATCTGCAAGCGCTGCGCGAGATCCGCAGCGACGTCGACATCGCCGCGCTGGTACTGCCGCAACTGCCCCGGCCGGCCGCGTTCGGGCGCGAGCAAGCGCGGCCCCGAGGCGGCCTGTGGCACATCGGACCGCGTGCCCTGGGCGGGGCGGCCGCGCTGGGTGTCGGCGCATATCTCGGCTTGATGCTTGTCGCGGGCGGCGGGGTCGCCCTGCGGCCCGCGTCGATGTCCGTCTTCTCTGGCGAGCCGCCCGGCGCTTTCTGCGCGGGGCTGCCGTCGTGTTCCGCACGAGGAAGGTGACATGCAACATCGTGGACTCGTCACTGCCCTGATCCTGTCGGTACTGCTCAATCTGGGAGTGGTCGGCGCCGCCGGCTACCGCTCGCTGGTCCGGGATCGCCCGGGTGAGGCCGACCTGGCCTCGCGGCTGAAACTCGACGCAGCGCAACGCATGCGTTGGCACGGCCTAGAGCAAGACTTCGTGCGCGAGCTTGACGCCGGCTGGCAGGAGATTGCCCGCCACCGGGAGGCGCTGGTGCGAGAGGTGTTCTCCGAGCGGCCCGACCCGGCGCGCATCGAGGCCGCACGCGCCCGCATCGCCGAGGTCCAGATGCAGCAGCAGCAACGCGTAATCGCCCAGTTTCTGCGGGAGCGGGAGATCCTGAACACCGAGCAGAGACGCGAACTGGTCAACGTGTTGCTGCGCGAGGAACCGGCCGCACCGCGCGAGCGGCAATTGCACGGGGGGAAATGACTCACCGGCGATGTCGTCGGCGGTGGCTGGAACATTCGGTTCCCCGGTTCGTTGAAGCATGCAGGAGGGCGGCGATGGTGCCGGCTTCCAACTGATCAACCGGAGAATCCCGAAATGATGACCGCGAACCGCTCTACCTTGCGCCGCTACTTCACCCTCGTCGCCGGCGCCGTCGCCCTTTCGTGGGGCGCGGCGGCCCAGGCCCACTGCGATACCCTGGACGGCCCCGTCGTCAACGAAGCGCGCAAGGCGCTCGACACCGGGAACGTCAACCTGGTGCTGGGCTGGGTCCAGAAGAAGGACGAGGCGGAAGTCCGCGATGCCTTCCAGAAGTCCGTCAGCGTGCGCAAGACCGGCGCCGCGGGCAAGGAACTGGCCGATACCTACTTCTTCGAGACCTTGGTGCGCGTCCACCGCGCGGGTGAGGGTGCGCCGTACACGGGGCTCAAGCCCGCCGGCGAGATCGAGCCGGCCATCGCCGCCGCTGACAAGTCGATCGTGACGGGCAAGCTGGAACCCGTGGCCAAGCTCGTCAAGGAACAGATGGAGCACGGATTGCACAAGCAGTTCGAGGCGGTCTCCTCGAAGAAGAAGTTCAACCCGAACGACGTGGAGGCAGCGCGCTCCTTTGTCGGCGCCTACGTCGAGTACGTTCACTATGTCGAGGGGTTGTACAACGCGGCCAGTCCCGCGAAGTCTGACCATGCGGGACATGCATCGGCTGCCGTGGCGGCGACGGCAGCCACCAAGCCAACGGGGCATCAACACTGACACGCAAGCCAGCGTCGCGGCGCTTCCCGCCCGGCGCTCGGCGTGATCGAGTGATGCAGGCCCGCACCACAACCCCCTCGACCATGCTGGCTCCACGCCAATCCGTGACGTTCACTGCCCCTGAAGGAGATCGATCATGAAGTTCACGATTCCCCAACCCCTGCAGCACGAACACGAACTCCTGCACGACCGGCTGCGCCAGGCCACGCAGGCCGGCGGCGAAGTTGGCGAAGCGGCGAAGATGCTGGCACGCCTGATGCACCCGCACTTCGTGAAGGAAGACCAGATCGCACTGCCTCCGCTGGGCCTGCTCGCAGCGCTGGCGCGCGGCGAATGGACCGCCGACATGGCCGAGGTACTGACGCTCACCGACCAGCTCGAGGTCGAGTTGCCGCTCATGCTGGCCGAGCACCAAACCATCGTTGCGGCCTTGAATACCCTGCGCGAGGCCGCTGCACGCGCCGGGCGCACCGAGATCGTCGCCTTCGCCGAAGAACTGGTCGAACACGCGCGCACAGAGGAGGAGGTGATATACCCTGCCGCGGTGCTGGTCGGGCAGGTAGTGCGGGAACGGTTGGGCCAGCGCGCGCGCGCGTCAGCGTGAGATTGGCGACCACCCAGACGTCGCGCTGTTGCTGCACCGGCCCAAGGCGGCGGTGTTCGAGGAGATCGAGCGCAACCCGAAGTTCGCGCGGCACCTGATCGCGGGCCTGGCGCCAGTGCATCGAGCGCCTGATGCGTGAGCCGGATCACCAGGCACGGGGCAAGGGCAGCGAGCGCGTCATCGACTGCCTGCTACACCAAGGCAGGGGTCAGGCTGGCCCACTCATCGTGACACTGCCGCCAAGACCGAGATCGCCTCGCAGTTGGGTCTGACGCCCCAGCGCTTTTGGCGCATCCAGCACGAGTTGGTGCGAGCCGGAATTCACCTTCGAACGACCGTTGTCGCCGCCTGTGACTCTCTCCGCGGCGTCAGCGAAGGTCAAGTTCCGGAGTAGATCTGCCGTTCGCTGAAAAGACTGCGGCCGACTTCTAAGGGTCGTCAGCAGCAGTTCGTGACCTTCGGAAGCAGTCGGTCAGCCGCTTCAAATTCAATCCTGGCCGTGAGTTCTCTATCCAATCGACGGCGTGGCCTCCTCTGCGCTCAGGGATGCAACGTGATGCTGCGGAAGCCCTGCGCAATCATCGGCCGATCCTTGCACGCTATGCCGTGGGTCACGACGCCGCCGTCGTCGCTCAGGATCTGCAAGGTGCCGCCGCCTCCCGGCCGCTCGAACAGCGCCTCCGGCCTCAGGCCGACGAGCTCACTGCTGTCGACGATCCGCGGCGCTTCTTTCGCCTGGCCCGACCAGCGGTACAACGTAAACGCACCGGCGTCGGCGGCCGGCCCGGCAACTATCCAGTACCCACGGCCGTCAAGGGCGCGCTCGATGCTGCGAACACCACGGCCACGCAGTTCGAGCAGGATCGGCTCGCCGAAGCGCGCCTTGCGCCCAGACACGGTCTCAACGAGCTCTGCGGGGTTGAGCAGCGGCACCAGCAGAGCCCGGCCGTTCGGCACCGGTTTGCGGAATCCAACCAGCAGACTGCCATCGGGCATCGCCGCCAGCCCTTCGATGTTCAGTCCGCCGGGCGCCTCGGGCGCGAGCTGCGCTGCCTCGCCGAGACGCAGAGCCGCCAACGTCGGCGCGGCGGCCAGGTCGTCGAGCAGACCGCGGTAAGGCGTTCCCGCCGGAGTCACGCCCGGCTGCGCAGCCGGATCGATATCGGTGGCGAAGAAGCGCTGCCTGTCGGGCCGTAGCTTGCCCTCGCTATTGCGGCCATGCGACGCAATCCAGTAAATGCGCTTGCCGACGGCCGCCGCGGCCTCGAGGTCCGACTCCTTGTCGCCTGTGCCGAGGAAGGCGGCGAGCGGCGCATCGCCCACGGGCTCCGGCCGCCCGTGCCTGTAGACGCGCAACGTGTTGTCCTCGTCGCCGGCGACGACGAAGTGAGCGGCGTCCAGGGCGACGGCGGCCGAGGCGTCGCAGGGACCGCGGTAGGTCACGACGGCGGAGGCGGGTGCGCCCGGCGCGGCGCCGGCGAACAGCGTCAGCGCGAGGGCCGACAAAGACGAAGAAGCGTGTGGCAATCGCATGCCGTTCCTTGCTGTTGAAGCCAGCGCCCGGCGGATCGAAGTGACACGCCGGGCATCACTGTATCGGGATGCGAGGCCGGGGACCGTGTCAATGCCGCGTGCAGCACAGTCGATGCGACCGACGACGACCACCGAGACCGCCGCCAGCACGGCAATCAGGTGGAACGGACGCAGAAGCGGGCGCCAGCTCGGGGTCGCCGCGGACGGCACACCATGCCCTAACAGCCGTGCGCAGCAGCGTAATCGCTGATTACACCGGCCGGACGCCAACTAGGCGTTGCCTGCGAGCTGGCCGGCAAGCGTGATGCTGACAAGGACGCTCACCCGCATTCGACCGCCCCGCCGACCACCGATCGGCAGGTATCGGCGGCCGCCGATGTTGGCTCTCAAAACCTGAACGGCAGCAGCCAGTCTCTGGCTGACCTTGACGATGCATTGGCAAGCGGTACGTGATAGCTGGGCGCCAGCGATCCCGGCAGGATCCGCACTGGACAAGAGGCTCAAGTCGGATCTGGACTTCCGGCAGCCTTGAATCTCTGAGCAAGCACAAGAAGAGCCTCGAAGTTCGCCGGCATGTGAATTCCAAGTTGCTCACACGCATCCCGAAACGCACGCAGCCGGACCGCCTCGTCGACCAATGGATTCGACGCCGCAAGTGATTGAGCCCATTCCACAATCGCATGTCGGCGCACCAGTTCAAAGTCGTGCATCAGATCTTGAAGCACGTCGATGCGCCACAGCGGTGGCTGACTCAGGAATGACTTCGGTGGAACGAAGGTCGCCTCACCTTCACCTTCCTCCACGTAGCACCCGTCCAACCGGCGAGCGCCTTGTCCGACATCATCCCGAGTCGGAAGCGTCAGCGTAGTGCCGAAGTCGAAGTCATACGGAAAGGTGCCGGGCATGACACACCTCCTGGTTGAGAGTTTCGCGTGCTCAATTGTGCGATCACGGGACGCTGTTCAGGGCGGCGGCGCCAGTGCAGGTGCCTGGCTCGGTTGCTTGCCAAGCTGCCCCCACAGACGACTTCGTCCGCGCGCCGGGAACGACGGTACCTCGGTATCGGTGTTCCAGATCCAATGCGGTGGGTCGATGGCCAGTGCCCTCACTTTCAGTGCCTTTTCCTTGGCATCCGCGAGGGCACTGACGACATGAAGTGGGACCGGAACGCCTTCGCAATCCAGAAGCAGAACGTTGGGGAAAGCCGCCGCTGACCTGGCGTCGTATCTCAGCGGCTTCATGAAGGACCGCTGCTCGCGCTGAAGAGCTTCGATCAGTGGCAACTCGTACAACCCGTCCAGGGGTATCCACTGGTCCGTGGTCAACATCATGCTCACCGTGTCCACCTGGTAGACGTACTCGCGCTTGGCGTAGACCAGCGCCGCCATCATCACGCGCGGCTTCTTCGGCACATCCGCGTCGCGGGCCTGCAGGGTGGGTGCATAGCTACGTTCGACGCGCTCCCAAGCCTTGTTCTCGATGTACAGAGGGACATCCGGCATGTGCTTGACGACGATCCTGCGACCGAACGCAGTCGGCTCCGAACCGTTGTACTCGCCGACGATGATGGCCATCTTGTACTGGACATCATCTTCAGGTGACAGCAACAGCGCGAGCTTCTTGCGCCTGCGCTCGCCGATCTCGTCCTTGAGTTCGACCCTGAACGGCTCCGGGACATACAGCCGCTCGTCCAGTGATGCTCCCTTGACCGTCACGCCCCTTGCAGCCTCGGACAGGTACTTGTGAAGAACGCCCTGGTTGCGCCGGCCTTCCATCGCCGGATACCAGCGGTTGAATCCTGCCCGCTCGAACAGGAAGTGCAGCAATGCGCGCAGGCTCATGCGCTTGCGCGGCGCGTGAACCTCGGCAGGGTCGATCACCGCTTCGCCACGCGGCACGGCCTTGCCCGGCAACCGCGACATCGCAAAGTCCGTCCGCACCTCGACCTGATCCGGCGCGTGTTCGATGATCGCTTCGCCGACCAGTTCGCCCAGCCCCGACATGCCCGGTTCCGGTTCGAACGACGGGCAGGTCGGATGGTGCAGGTGCCCGGTCTCGGGCATGCGCTTGACGACGTATTCGGCGTGCTTGGCGATGTACATCTCGATGCCGCCGGACACACACAGGCAACGCGGTCGCTCCGGCGATCCATAGACCTGAGCAAGGGCGTCCTGCAGCCCCGGATCGGCCGCTGGGTAGGTCCGCCCCTTGATGACGTAGCGGGTCGGCTCCAACGTGTCCTCGCCCTGCACTCTCGTCTGGTCCGGCGTTCGCGTTCTGCTCACACCAGTTCGCGGGCCAGGTTCTCGAGCGGCCTGCGGTTGCTGCCCAGCAGGCGGCGCACCGCCCTTGAACTCGAGAGTCCCAGGATCTCCCCGACCTGCGCTCCGTCGGCGCCCTTGTCCGCGAGCCTCCGAGCCACCACGCGCCGGGCGGACTGTGCAGTCACGCCGGTCCACCCTGCCCGCTTGAATATGGAGCGCAGGGTCGCGATCATGAGTCGGCAGGTCTCACGCTGATCGTTCGGACCCCGTCCACCGATCTCGAAGGGCCAGCCACCTTCGGTCAGGAACAACGCACTTGAAGGATCGAGTCCTCTGTAGGCGTCGAAACCGGTCGCAGGCACCGCTACGCCGAGTTTGCGGCGGCGGCGCTCGACGAGGTAGGCATCGACCGCTGCGCAGGCTCGCGACGAAGTGAAGAACAATGGTCGACTCCGCCCGTTGACGGCGGTCTCGGGCCGCATCTCCGAGCGTTCACGGATCGACCCGTCGCTGTTCAGGTAGTCGCGCACCTCGAGCCGTGCGATCTCGATCGGCTTGGCGCCGGTGCAGAACAGCACGTAGATCAGCGCGACGTCCCGGTTGGCGTTCTCGCTGCGCAGGCGCACGCGGTTGGC
>JAURZM010000043.1 GCA_030653385.1 Rubrivivax sp.
CAGCCATCCGGAACACGAGCACCTCACGGCATGGATCGGCGGCGCCTTCGATCCCGCGGCCTTCGATGTCGAGGACGTCAACGTAAGACTGAGTCCCTCGGAATACTGATCGTCAATGACGGTGCTGGTCGGACTCTTACAGACAAACTTCATTGCCGGGCTCACGACCTCCAGCATGTACTCCGTAGCCAGCGCTGCCGTGTGCTCGGTCAGCACGGCGAAGCGCTCGCCATCCGCATCTTCCGGGTCACTGGCCATGTCCGCGTAGTAAGGCAGCAGCGTGAAGAGCAAGGCTAGCAGGCGTGCCGAAGGCCAGGGGTGCGAGATCGACGCAGCGCCGTCTCGCAGGTCCTCGAACAACCAAAGGACCAACCACACTGCTGCAAACAGCAGCCGGAAGGCCGGTGCCTTGATGGGCCCCTCCAAGGTGGAGAGAGTCCCTTGCCCCTCCTTGAGGGATGGGAACACCGCGGCCAGATCTGCAATGACACACCGGTCGACCAGGAACTGCAGGGCCGAGTTGTCCGCCTCCATCTCGATGTACAGCGACAGCGCCGAGCCACTCGAGATCGTTGCCCTTGCGGGCGCCGACCAGGGCGTGCCTGGTGTTTCGTTGATTGACAGCCTCTTCTGACCTGAGGCCTCAATCTGCTGGTCGAGGTGACCGCAAAGGAGATGGAAGAGTTCGTGGTGGATCACGAACTGCTCTGCTACCGAGTACAGCGCGACGCGTGTCGCCTCAAGGCGGTCAGGGTCCGACTCTTCGGGCAACTGTGCGCCGTAGACGAGTGCGGCGAGACGGTCATCGTCGAGGAGGCTGATCAGGTTCAGCAGGCGGTGCAGGAAATCGTCACCGAACTCGATGACCACGCGATCGGCTCGCGGGCGCCGAACGCGTGCATTTACCTTTCGGTTCTTCGTTCTTGCCAAGCGGATAGGCGGAAGCGGCTGGTGGAAATCCAGCGCGCGGGTGAGATTGGCCAGCACGGCGGCGAACCGGGCGGTGGCGTCGAGCCAGGCGTCGTCGATTCTTGAAGACACGTGAGACAGTTGGTGTGTGCCGTATCGGGAGGCCCGAGCATGGATCTGCCTCGTCGGACTTTACCTGTGCGGTCGGAACCCCTCGGCGTGGCACGATCCCGGAACGAGACGGCATGCCCATGACGACTGAGCGAGTACTCAAGCAAGCGTTGCAACGCAATTTCGGCCCGGCGTTCGACCCGGCTGCTGTGCCGGAAGAAGCCCGTTTCATCTTTGAACACCCTCAGCTTATCGCCGAGGAGGCCTTGGCAGCAGCGCAGGTGAGCGGGACGGCGTCAAGACGCGCGCCGTACCGCCTGCTCGCAGGGTTGTATGACTCGCCTCGCGTCAATGCCGGCACGCTGGACCTTGATCCCGCAACCAGCGTTGTGGCGATCTCTTCGCGACTCCCCCCGGCGCTGTTGCACGCTGTCGCGGTCGTCACTGACCAGGCAGATGCCGTGACTTTGATGCCTCGACGAGACAAGGCAGGGCGGTTGGTCGTTGGCGGCCCGCGGCGTGCGTTGACGGCCAGGCGTTCGGGCGGTCCCGGTCTCGAGGTCGCACGTACTCTCGCCGCCCTGCAGCGATCGGGTGATCTCAAGTTGGCCATGCTCGTCTATGACCTGGCGATCCGGTTCGTCGTGATGCACGAGTGCATGCACATCGTGATGGGCCATACCGGGTACGTGCGGCGAGAACTCGGCCTGAGCGTGCTGATGGAGATGGGGGCGTCACGTCGAAACGTTCTGACCACGGAGTTGTCGCTGGCGCTGGAGTTCATCGCCGACCGACATGCAGTGCGTGGCGTCGCACAGTGGGCCCGAAGCGGTCGGCTTGGTGACAACGTCGAGTCGATCCCACGAGACCCGTCGCTGTCGCAGTCCGATTTCCTGCATCGAGCACTGATCCTTGCGCTGATGACGCTACTGCGACTGTTTCCTGCAAGGGCATCGCTGAGTGCGGCCGCTGGCGGGTCCCATCCGCATCCCTACGCGCGCATGCGCTGGCTTGCCAGGGAACTGAGCGAGGACCTCGACGGGCATGCCGAGGTGGTGCGGCTGATCCTGGAGCCGATGGCGTATTGGAACGCGAGCTTCGAGCGCAACTTCGTCTCACCAGGGCGTTGGAGTGCCGCAATGGCCGAGGATCAGCGCGTCGCGGCGGACGTGCCGCCGGTCACCGACCAGTCCTATGTCTTGATCACCGGACACGCGAAACTGTGGCAGACCCTGCTCTGGTCTCAGTACTCGCCCCTGTTCCCCGGCGACGGGAGAGATGAAAGTGGCTGGGGCGAGCCTGATCGAGGACGGCAGGCATGAGCGCACCTGTCGACATGGACCTTGGCGGGCTCCCGCCCGACCTCGGTGCTTGGTATGCATCTCACCTGGGCAAGGTGGACAGTGCGCGGGCGGCCATGGAGCGCATCGTCCAGGCTGACATCCCGCCGGTACGGGCGAGATTGCTTCGGTCGACCCAGCTCGGCGCAGAAGCTTTGAAGGGCCGAGGGGGCTATGAGGTCAGGCTCACTGTGGCATTGCCGACCATCATCCACTTCACCTTCAAGTGCCTGCTGCGCACGCCGCAGTTCATGTACGGCGTTGGCGACGCAGTCTCAGAGCAGCCCTACCGGACTTCCAGCACGAGGATTCCGTTGAGCCTGCCGCGCGGCATTGCGCTGGAACAGGCCATCGTCTCGATCACCGCCTTGTCACGCCCCGCAGACGAACGGCGGGCGGCTGCGGCGGTGCTGCTGGCTGAACTGGCAGTGGCGTTCTGTGCGTATCACGAACTGGCGCATCTGCTGCTGGGCCACATCGATGCGATGCAGCGGTGGAGCGGGCGCGCCCGGCTTCTGGAGATGGCCGAAAAGACTGGAGTTGCGCACCTTGACGCCAAGACCCGGCTCGTCTGGGAGTACGAGGCGGACCTGGTGGCCGCCAACATGCTGCTGCAGGACATGATGGATCCCGGTGTCGAGGGTGTATTCAAGGAGGTCTACGGTCCGGATGCGGAGACCGACCCGCTCAGCCGCTTCCAGGCGATGCTGGGCGCGACGCTAGTGGTGTTCCTGCTGATCTCACAGGTCACGCCCCGGGATCGTCGAACCCATCCCGAACCTCTGGTTCGCTTTGCCGCGATTGCCAACGACAGCGCCGCGGCGCTGGCTGAGCAGCAGCCTCAGTTGAAGCTCTCTTTCGATGTCGTGAGTGAGGCGGTCAACGATGTCGCGCTGTCGACCCTCAGCAGCTGGCGCGCATTGGGGCTGGGCACCAGCGCCGCGTCTCCGCTGAAGAACCTGCTGACGGCGCAGCGAGCGGTTGAACGTCTGGAGAAGCATCGGTGCGCGGGCCATCAGGCCTACAGCCGGTTCGCACGGTTCTATCCGTTCCGGTGACGACCTCCAGGCACAGTTCAGGGCGAGGGAAGGCGGGCGATGTTGCCGATCAAGAATTCGTCGTCGTCTTCCAGAACCGTGCCTTTGACGGGTCTGCCATCGGCGGGTTGATGCGGCGCACTCTGAAGACGTGGCGAGAGGCTGTCGGTGGTGTGGGCACGGATGATGCGTGGCGTCTCGGCGAGGCCCAGACTGGCTTGACCTGACGATCTTGACTTGACGAGTTCGCGGATGATCTTGTGTCGACGGGGTGCCCGAGGTCTACCGACCCAGTGCAGCGCATCCGGTGCGTCAGGTGTGCGCCCATAGAAACTGGTGGCTGCCCCGGCCCAGGCTTTGGCGGTGCCAAGCGCCTCGATCTGGCGAATATAGGGCGCCTCGACGGCGGTATTCGACTTCAGCAGCGAGGCAGCTTCCTGCAGCAGCGAAACACCTTCAGCGTAGACCGGCCAGCCGCGGGAAAGCGCTTGCTGAAGCAATGCCTCCGGGCCAAACCGCTTCAAGTGGGCGTCGCTTCCGCTCCGCAGCAGCCTGGCGCAATGAACGATGGCCGTGTCAGGGATCCAGGCGAAGTTCGTCGACAGGTTCTCGAACCACGAGAGCGGTACCGAATCCCAGAGGTTGAATCTCAGCAGGTAGTAGGCGCCTGCGACAGCGGCAACAGGATCCTCAAACTTCTCGGACAGCAAATGCCTGGCGAACGAGACCGACTCGGTCAGCGCGCTGACGGACCGCATGGCATCGCGGGACAGGAACTCCAGGAGGGTTTCAGCACGGTCACGGAAACTGGTGACGACCACCTTCAGTTCGTCAGCGCGCGGGTCCTTGGAATCCTTTGGGGTGATGAGGACGCGCGCGCGGCCACCACCAGGCACGGCCACAAACCGCCAGGGGACCTTGGATCCGCCGACTTGCAAGAGCCAGTGAGCCTTACCAAGTTCCAGATCCATCTGCGTCGCCACGTTGCTTCGACGCTCGTCGATAAGGCGCAGCTTTTCTCGCTTCCAAACACCATCTTGGAACCGCCACAAGCGTAGCCAGACATT
Organism: Rubrivivax sp.; assembly: GCA_030653385.1. Taxonomy (GTDB): domain Bacteria; phylum Pseudomonadota; class Gammaproteobacteria; order Burkholderiales; family Burkholderiaceae_C; genus Rubrivivax. Next base: position 4,465 of record JAURZM010000043.1, read on the forward strand.
GCTGAACTCATCCATCCCGCGATCTGCCGGGGACTCCGATCGCGCGAGGGGGGTCTGCGGGTTCAGCTTGGGGACAGCCCAGGCGGCCCACTCGTTGCGCGAGATGGCGGCGTCCGAGAAGGTGACCCAGGCGTCGTTCATGTTGCTCAGGTCGGCGCGCCGCGTTTCCGTGCGGCCGGACGGCCAGGTGAGGCGCACATACGCCATGCCGGTGTCGTCGGGCACGTCCAACTCGGCCGGCTGCGAGGAACTGGCAGATCCTTCGTCCAGCACTGTGCCGTCGGCGTCCAGTGCCTTGACGGGGAGTGCCACGTCTGCATCTGGATCGTTGGGACGGGCGAAGTCCGACGGACGGTAGGCTAGGCTGACGTGCAGGCGCTTCATGGCTGGGACTTCAAGGTCAGCATGTACACCGGCGGCACGAGATCTTCGTCCTCGTGACGGATGAGCGGAAGTGCCCCGTGAGGATCTAGCGCTCCGACTTCGTACACACCGCGCGGCAGATCAACCTTGAACACCTGGTCGATGAGCGTCTGTACAACGCGGTTCGGGCCCTTGGCCAAGTAGAGCTCGTAGAGGGAACGGCGCTCCTTCGGTGAAAGGTCAAGGCGGACCATGACCTTCGGCGGCGCGCCCATGCGCAGAAGCGGGACCAAGGGGCCTTGGATCGACTGATCGCTGACTTGTTTGTCCTTGCCGGACTCGTTGTGCTGAAGGAGCGCACGGATCGCCGACGCCACGTTGTCGCCATCGACGTTCCAGGTCTGTTCACCAGGGTTCTTGATGCCGCAGTAGCCGGACAGTGCGCAGAGGAGGGCGGATGTGAATCGGGAAACTTGCCCACCGATCGGGGCAAATGCCAACTGTCCTTCGCCGGTGGCATACACCGCAGTCACATGCTGGCAGGACACGTTCTTCTTGAGGTCGGCGCCGACCAGCGCTTGGGGATTCGCTCCAAGGGTCAGCGCCAAACCGCGGGGCACATTCCGGCACGAGTCGATGAAGAAGTACACCGCACCGGAAACCTCGCGTTCGACAGCGCGGATCGTCAGCGAGACGTTGAAGGCGTGTGTCCAGGGCTGCGCTGTGCGCCCGAAGTCTTCAGCCAGCAAATGCTGGTCCGCCACCATCACGCCATGGCCGCAGAAATAGAACACGCCGACGTTGTCAGGGTGGGACTTCATCCGGTCCAGCCACGCTTCAAACGCCGCCTGGATGTTGTCTCGGGTCGCCGGCTCCAGTGCAACTTGGCCGAGTGCTGGGGTATCGATGGTGACCGCGGCCTTGGCTGAGCACACAGCTTCCACCGATGCCAGTGGCGCGGCGTAGTTCGAGAAGCCCGCCCCGTTCACTGCGGGCGCGAGCATCCAGTCCAGGAAAGCCTTCAGCGAGACCGGTGGCGAGTCCAACTGGCCGAGACCGATTGGATCCTTCGCCAGCTTCTTGTCGCCGTCCAAGAGGTGCGGATAGTTGCCGACGCCGATCGCCAGCACGTGCGTGCCTGGCTGGCCTGCGGCGACGGTCTCGAGCAGGAGGGTCACGCAGCGGTCAGCCTTGTGCCAGGCGCTTGGCCATGCGCTTGTAGAAGCTGGGGCGCATGAAGTAGCCGCCATGTGCGCCGAAGGAACTGTAGCCGGTGTCGTAGTGGAAGTCGGACACCCCGTCGACCACGGGCTCCAGCTGGTAGCTGAGGACGTCGTTGGTGTCGAACACATTGAGCCACCGCTTTAGGCTGGCGGGACGCACCACGCGCTCGCCTGGGGGGTTCGGGGGCAGGGTGGGGCTGCTCACCTTGTAGAGCTTCATCTCTTCGAAAAGGCCGACCTGCGACCCGACGGTGATGAGGCAGTCGACTGCAATACCGGGATCGAAGTACGTAAGGATGTCGTACACGATCTCGCCGCCGAAACTGTGCGCGATCACGACCAGCGGCTCGCCTTCGGCCTTGCTGATCGCGCTGGCCTTTCGAAGGTCCGCGAGAACCGTGCCAACGATCGGGCCCGGCTTGTCGACGGTCCCACGGTTGTCCAGGTAGACGAAGGCGTCGCCGGCGAAGCGCGTAATGGTCGCATTGAGCTTCTTTCGCAGCAGCCGACCGGCCACCTCCGTCGTCGCGTCAGGCGCTGCGTTGAACAGCCGAGAGACGCCCTCCTTGAGCGAGTCGAGGATGCCACCCGCGCCGAAGCTCTCGACGTCGCTGGCGCGTGCCGCGTGATTCAGCCGGTCGGCGAAGTTGCTGGGCTCGGCGTCTGCGAGCCATGCCGGCTGTGGATTCGCCTCTGCATAGGCGATGGCCAACTCGTACGACTTGGCCAGATCACGCGCCTCTTCCTCGGTCTCGGCGCCAGCCATCGCAGAGGCGTAGAGGAGGTCGATCGCCGTCCGGAAGTCCTTCCTGGCCATGTCGACAATGTTGCCGTTGGCGTGGGATTCCGCGAGCAGGCCAGCGACTCGGCCCCGGGCTTCTGCCTCGGCGTCCTTGCCAAAGGCTTCGAACTCGGCCGACGGGTTGGGCAGGACCGCCATCCCCCAGGCGAACTGAACGCCGTACTTGCCCCAGTAGGGATTCAACACCTGCAGCTTGTTGGGTTTCATGCCCAGCGCGGGTGCGACGATCTCTTTCAGGAAGCCATCGCGGGCTTGTTCGTTCTCGCGGTAGGCCTCGCCGTCGCGGTTGTTGACGCCGTGGACAAAGACGATGGGCATAACGGTCTCCCTTCAACAGGCCTGCGATTCGATGCCACTGGCGCGATCAAACGTTTGATCGCGGATATTGCCACGGCCATGTAGTGTGGGGCTCCCCAGATGCCCCTGGATCATCAAAACTCAGGATCAGGGTGACCCGCCGGGGGCAGGCATGGGGGAGTTGACAGTTGCAAAAGGTGGCGTTGTCGACCTCGTTGATCAGTAGGAGCCAGAGAGACTCGTCGGACGACCCAAGCACCTTGTGCAGTTCGTCGGCGGGCTTCGAGAAGGTCAGCTTCATTCTCGACGGCAGCCGTCACCGGCAGAAGGACTCCCTCGGGGCGCAACCTGCAGATAGGCAATGAGGGTGTGCCAATCGTGCTGGGCACGCTGCCGTGGAAGGCCAAGCCGATCGGGAACATGGCCGCAACCTTCACGGCGGCGCCTCCAGTCTGGTCGACCGGCGCAGTCGCATGCGGGCCTCGCGCGAGCGCCCGTCCTGCTCGGTCAGCGCAAGCGGTCCTGGCTAAAGGAGACCACGCTCGGCAAGTGAGACCAGGTTGTTGCCGCCGACGATGAAGTGGTCGAGGCGCGGGCTGACGTCACTGCGGCGCAGTCACTTGGACGCCGAGGCGGGCAACGACTGTCCGGCCGCGATGGCCGAGAGCTTTGCGCCGAGCACGTCGAAGGCCCGCGCCTGCTCACCTTGGCGCCGATCCTGGATGTAGATGCCGCTCATGCCTTGCTTGATGTGGTTCAGACACTCGTTGATCACATCGTCCGAGATGCCGAGCTGGCTCATGACGGTCGATGCCGTGCGGCGCAGGTCGTGCGCCGTCCACCGTCCACCCTTGAGTGCAAGGGAACTCACGGCCTTGGTGCGGTTTGCCAGACGCTCGTCTTCTTGCCGCTGCCGGTCTGCCAGTTGCTTCCCGAACGACTTGACGCAGACCGGTCCTGTTCCGTGCGAGTTCGGGAACACCCAGGCCAGTGGCTTGCGGGTGACCGGGTCTGCTTCCCGCAGTTTGCGCAGTTCGGCGAATTGCGTCAGCGCGAACCTGCTCAGGTGGATCGTGTGCTCGCGCTGATTTTTCGTCGTTGGCAGGTACCAGGTCGATGCCTCCTCGTCCACGAATCCGAGGTGCACGGCTCCGGACTTTTGAGCGACGTTGTGGGCGTCCACCGCCTGTTGCAGTTCCCGCTGGTTCGGCCTCGCATCGCCCCAGACCGCACCCATCAGTTCGCCAACCCGGCACCCGGTCGAGAGGATCAGCCAGAGCCCCAGCACCGTCCGCTTGTGCAGGTTCGCCGACGGGAGCTGGGTGACCAGGTCGGCCAACTCGACCATGGACAGGACCCGGTCGCGCTTGACGTCCTTGCCGCCGATCTTCTTCTTCTGGAGCAGTTCGATCGGGCTGTGCTCGATGATCTCGCGCTCGGCGGCGAATCGGAACATCTGCTTCATCTCGGCCAGCAGCACGTTGGCCGTCCGCAGCTTGCCTTCGCCCTTGACGGCATCCAGGATCGCAAGCACGTCGGCCTTCCTCACGTCGACGATGGCAGCCTCTCCGAGTCGGGGAAACACCCGCCGATCGAACTGTTCGCGCACATACTGGCCGCCGTCCTTGCGCCCGATCCGCTTGCCATCGCCACCCATGCGGGGTGCAAGGTCCGTCGAGGCCCACCGCTCGAACACCTGCTTGACCGTCAGCCGTCGCTGGCGCTCGAGGTCGGCTTTCTGCGCCTGTACCTCGGCATCGCGGGCGGCTGTCTCGCCAGCAGCTATCTTGGCGGCGTCGACATCGGCAAAATGCTTGCGGAGATCGCGGATGCCCGACTTGTACAGCGTCGCCCATTCGAGCGCGACAGCGCGGGCGGCCGCGACGGTCATTCCACCCGAGGAGCCTGGCTTGGCGTAGAAGCCGATACTCAGCCTGACCTGAGCCCGGTCCGGCCCGGTGTATCGGAAGTAGAAGAGCTTGTTCCCGCTGGGCGTGATTCGACCGAGGAAGGTGCCTTCGCCGCGCTGGCCGGACTCCACGAACCACTGATCGGCGTCCGTCGGATTGGAATCCATGTGCTTGCTGGTGATCTTCACGTCCGACCCCTTGGCGTCAGGCGGCCTCGGCGGATTGGGCGGTTTCCGAAGCCTACAAAAAGCCTACAACTCGGTGGCTGTCAGTGTATTTCGGAAGACTTCGGTGGACGACGAAATTATGTAAGTTGTTGATTTATAAGGATTCTAGTTTTTGAATGGACGTCATGAGTCACCAAAAAACAACATCCATTTTGCCTACGAACCAAGGGGTCGTGGGTTCGATTCCTGCCAGCCGCACCAGGAACATGACGTTCTAGAACAACGGGTTGGATGCTTCGGCGTCCAGCCCGTTTTTCTTTGTCCGTCTGCAGGCCCAAGTCTTGAGGCTGACGCGCCTGTACGTGCTGGGCTGCCGTCAGGCGCGGTGGTCTGGTGGACCGGCCTTGCGCGGGAACCAGCGTTCGATCAGGGCCGCTGCGCGGTCGCGGCCGCCGATACCGAAGGCCAGCGCCAGTGCCACCACCGCACCGCCCAGCAGGATCAGAAAGGTCTGCTGGATGAGCCCGCCGCCGATGTCCAGGTGGTCCACTGCCAGCAGCACGACAAAAACCATCACGCCGTATTGCATGCAGCGGCCCAGCACCTCAGCGTCGCTGATGTCGGCGCCGCGGCAGAAGCTTTGCACGGCCTGGCCAGCAAAACGCGCGAAGTAACTGCCGAACACCAGCACCAGCATGGCCACCAGCAGCCGTGGCACGAACAGCAGCACACGGCCCAGCAGCTCGGTCACCTGGGTCAGGCCCAGGCTGTTGAAGGCCACGATCAGGGCTGCCAGCATGACGCCTGCAAAGGCCACCCAGCCGATCAGGTCGGCGGTGTCCTTGTCGCTGCCACCCTGCTGCAGGAAGCCGTCGATGCCGGCACGTTCACTCAGCACGTGGAAGTTCAGCGCACGCAGTGCCTTGACGACACTGAACCTGAAGCCCTTCGCCAGCAGCCAGCCCACCAGCAGCAGCACGGTGGCCAAAAGCAGGCGCGGCAGCCAGCTGCCCAGCTGCTGCAGCAGGCCGCGCAGCGGTTCCAGCAGCACGTCGATGTCTTGCATGATCAGTCCTCTCGGGCGCGCCGCCGGGCGCGCGAAGTGTTCTGCCTAGTCATTCGCGCACAGCGCGCCGATGCGGGCCAAGGGCACGGCCACGTCCTCGCTCACCGGCAACTGCCCGGTGTGGCGCCGCAACTGCTTCAGCGCCTGTTCCAGTTCGAACAGCCCCAGCAGATGCTGCGCCGATGCCAGCCCTGACGCACCTGGCCACAGGCCCCCCGCCTGGGCCAGCTGGAAGTAGGTGTCGGTGAAGGCCTTGTGCACCTGCTGCTGCCAGCGCTGCGCCGCTTGAGCCAGCAGGGCCGTGTCGCCTGCGCCGGGGGCGGCCAGCTTGACGGCTTCGTGGGCGGCTTGGTCCAGCGACAGCAGCAGGTCCGCCACGTCGCGCAGGCAGCTGTGTTTGGCCCGGCGCTGGTCGAAGTCGAGCCCGGCCTCGCCTTCGAAGTCGACGATGAAAAAGTCGTCGCGGCAGACCAGCACCTGCTGCAGGCGCAGGTCGCCATGCAAGCGGGTTTTCAGGCCCGACGGTGTGGCATGGGCCACGGCGTCGATGTGAGCGGCCAACCGGCTGCGTCCCTGCAGCACCTGCCTGGCGCTGTCGGCCAAGGTGACTGGCCAGGTTGCGCTGGCGGATTGCAGATGCCCCAGCGTGTCGTCGAAAAGATGGCGCACGGTGTCTGTCCAGCTTCTCAGGTCTGCCGCTCGAACGGTCTCGGGGTCGAAGGCCGGGTTGCCGGTGCGCCGGGACAGCGCCAGGTGCAGCTCGGCCACCCGACGGGCCAGGTGCTGGAAGCGTTGAACGGGTGCAGCCAAGGTTTCGGCATCGGACACCACCAGGGCCGGCGCTTCCAACTGGCGTGTCAGCTGTTCCACCGTGGTCGTCCAAACGTCGCCCTGGTGGATGAGTTGAGCTTGCAGCAAGGCCAAGGTCCAGGTCCGGCCGTCGGCGCCGTGCAGTTCGACACTGCCGGCCACCGGCACGCAGTTGGCGTAGCCCAGCACGTCGCCCAAGTGGCGACCCATCTCGACCTCGGGGCAGATGCCGGCTTGCAGATGCCGGTAGGCCTTCAGGAACAGGCGCTCGCCAAGCAGGCTGACCGAGTGGCTGCTCAGCGCCAGCCGGTGCAGCGGCCACGGGCCCTGCGGCCAGTCAGCCACCAGCTCGGCGTGCTGTCGCCCTGGCGTGAAGTGCACGCTGCAGGCTTCGCCCTTGAGCACACGGTGTTCGCCGATGGCCAGCACCATCGCGCGGCAGAAGGCTTCGTCGGCCATGGCGTCGGCCAGCAGCCCCATGTGGGCCTGCTGGCGCACCTTGCAGACGGCCACGGCGGCCAGCACACGGGTGCGTTCTTCGTTGTCGTCGTCGAAGGCCAGGGCCAGCGGCAGGAAACAGCGCGACGGGCCGCTGCTGCTGCCCGCGGCCGGCTGTGTGTCGGCCAGGGCCAGCAGCCATTCATGGCCTTTGTCCTGCAACACCGCGCTCTCGGCCAGCGTCACCTGGCGCGGCCCTTCGTGCAGTGCGCCATACCAGCGCTGACGTTGCAGGAAGGCGGGCAGCAAATCGCGTTCGAGCTGCACCCGTGTTTTCTCGGCCAGGCCGATGCGCCAAGGCACCACACGCTGCCGGAAGAAGCTGTTCCAGCCGTCGAACAGCACCACCACCGGCAGGTCTTCGACGGGCAGGCGTTCGCTGTGCCAGCGTGGCGGTGAGGCGTCGGTGGACAGGCGGAACCAGAAAAAGCCGTGGCCCGGCAAGGTCAGCAGATAGGGCAGGTCACCCACCGGCGGAAAGCTGTTGCGGCCCAGCATCTCGACCGGCACCCGGCCTTTCCAGGCGGCCAGTTCCAGTTCCACCGGCTGCGCCACACGGCTGACGTTGGCCACGCACAGGATGACCTCGTCTTCGTGTTCACGCACGTAGGCCAGCACCTTGCGATTGCCCGGGTGCAGCATCGTGAAGCGGCCGCGACCAAAGGCGTGGCTGCTGGCCCGCACGGCCAGCAGGCGGCGTGTCCACGACAGCAACGACGACGGTTCGCGCGACTGCGCTTCGACGTTGACGGCCTCGAAGCCGTACACCGGATCCTGGATCGGCGGCAGGTACAGGCGCTGCGGGTCGGCGCGGCTGAAGCCGCCGTTGCGGTCGCTGGTCCACTGCATCGGCGTGCGCACGCCGTCACGGTCGCCCAGGAAGATGTTGTCGCCCATGCCGATCTCGTCGCCGTAATACAGCACCGGTGTGCCCGGCATCGACAGCAGCAGGCTGTTCATCAGCTTGATGCGGTCGAGGTCGTTTTCCAAGAGTGGCGCCAGCCGACGTCGTATGCCCAGGTTGATGCGCGCGCGGGGGTCCGACGCGTACATGCTGTACATGTAGTCGCGTTCCTTGCTGGTCACCATTTCGAGCGTCAGCTCGTCGTGGTTGCGCAGGAAGATGGCCCACTGGCAACTGGCTGGGATGTCGGGCGTTTGCGCCAGGATCTCGACCACCGGGTGGCGGTCTTCCTGCGCGATGGCCATGTACATGCGCGGCATCAGCGGAAAGTGGTACGCCATCTGGCATTCGTCGCCGTCGCCGAAGTATTCGCGCACGTCTTCGGGCCACATATTGGCCTCGGCCAGCAGCAGCCGGCCCGGGAACTTCTGCTCGACGCGGGCGCGGATGGCCTTGATCACGTCGTGCGTTTCGCGCAGGTTTTCGTTGCTCGTGCCGTGGCGCTCGATCAGGTAGGGAATGGCGTCCAGCCGGAAGCCGTCCACCCCCATCGCCAGCCAGAATTCCATCGTCTTCAGCACCGCTTCCAGCACCGCCGGGTTGTCGAAGTTCAGGTCGGGCTGGTGGCTGAAAAAACGGTGCCAGAAGTACTGGCCGGCCACCTCGTCCCAGGTCCAGTTGGACTTTTCGGTGTCGGTGAAGATGATGCGTGTGCCGCTGTAGAGCTGCGGGTCGTCGCTCCAGACGTAGAAGTTGCGTTCCGGCGAACCCTTGGGCGCTCGGCGCGCGGCCTGGAACCACGGGTGCTGGTCGGACGTGTGGTTGACCACCAGTTCGGTGATGACACGCAGGCCGCGGCGGTGCGCTTCGGCCACGAAGGCACGGAAGTCGTCCAGCGTGCCGTAGGACGGGTGCACGTCTTCGTAGTCGGCCACGTCGTAGCCGTCGTCCTTCAGCGGCGAAGGGTAGAAGGGCAGCAGCCAGATCGTGTTGACGCCAAGCGATTGCACGTGGTCCAGGTGCGAGGTCAGGCCACGGAAGTCGCCGATGCCGTCGCCGTTGCCGTCGGCATAGGCCTTGATGTGCAATTCGTAGATGACCGCGTCCTTGTACCAGAGCGGGTCGTTGACGAGGGTCGACTCTGCCATCGGTGCGAGCGTTGCCCTGTCCATCGCCGCGCCGCCGCTCAAGCCTTGTCCTCAAGCGGCAGCAGCGCCAGCATGCGTTCCAGCAGCATCGCCATCTCGCTGGGGCTGTCCAGGAAAAAGCGGGCACGCGAATGCCCTTCGCCGCGGCCGATGCGGATGGTCAGCCAATGCGGTGGTGCCGACACGAAGACCGGCTCGTCATTGACGTCGTCACCCGCAAACACCGCGCAGGCCGCGCCGCAGCGGGCCACCAGCTTGTGCACCGCACGGGCCTTGTCAGGCGCGTCCGCGGGGCAGACGTTGACCACCATCTTGCCGCCGAACACGTGCCATGCCGCGTCGGCTGGTGCCAGGGCGTCGGTGATCAGCTGCAGAGCCCGGCTCCGGTCGCGTGCCAGGCGGTAGTGCAGGGCGATCGACGCGCCCTTGTCCTCGACCGTCACGCCGGCAGCGCTCAGGGCTTCATGGCTGGACCGCAACTGCAGGCGCAGCGGGTCCAGCACACGGGCCAGGCCGGCCGCAGCGGCCGAGTCTTGCGGGTCTTCTGCACCGTGGTTGCCCACGATGAACCGCGGCTCGAAACCCAGCCGGCCCCTTACATCGTTTACCGTGCGGCCGGTGACGATGGCCAAGGGCAGCTGTGCGGACAGCGCCCGCAGCCGTGCCGCCACGGCCTGCGAGATGCGGGCGTCGTCGGGCCGCGCCACGATGGGCGCCAGTGTGCCGTCGAAGTCGAAGGCCAGCAGCGGCCGCAATTGCAGCGCGGCGGCCAGCGCCAGTTCGCCGTCGTGGTGAAACAGATGCTGCATCGGCGAGATCTCCTCTTGTGGCATTCGATCGATGGCTCAGCCGGGCTGCTGGTGGCTGCGCACCCGCGCTTCTATGCGCGCCCGCAGGCGCCAGCGGCCGGCATCGGACAACATGCGGCCGGCCCAGCGAAAGACGTTGAACTCGTGCACCGTGCTGCGCAGGCTGGCCATGCGCTCGCGCTGCTCGGCCGCCGGCATGGTGGCCGCCTGGTTCAGCGCATTGGCGGTTTCTTCGACGTGGTAGGGGTTGACGATCAGCGCTTCTGACAGCTCACGTGCTGCGCCGGCAAAACGGCTCAGGATCAGCACGCCCTGCAGGTCGTCACGTGCGGCGACAAATTCCTTGCACACCAGGTTCATGCCGTCGTGCAGGCTGGTCACGACACAGATGTCGGCGGCGCGGAAAAGCTCCATCACCGCATCGTGTTCATGGTGCTGGGCCAGCAGGTGCACCGGCTGGTAGCCGTCGCGCCCGAAGCGTTGGTTGATGCGCGCGGTGACACGGTCGATGCGTTCCTGGAAACTGCGGTATTCGTCCAGCGCACTGCGGGTCGGCGCGGCCACCTGCACGAACACGAAGCGACCGATCCACGAAGGCCACTTCTCCAGCAACCGCTCGACGGCGTTCAGGCGTTCCAGAATGCCCTTCGTGTAGTCGAAGCGGTCCACGCCCACCGCCAGGCACACGGCGGCAGGCAGACCCAGTCGTTCGATCACACGCAAACGGCAGTCAGCCACCGGCGCCCAGCTGGACACTTCGGCAGCACCGGGCCATTCGATCGAGATCGGGTAGCTCTCGACCAGCGTGTCGTCTTCATGGAAGGAGATCGTCGAGTGTTCGTGTTCGATGCGCGCTTCGAGGTAGCGGTCGACCGTCTCGATGAAGTTCTTGCAGTGGTAGCGGGTGTGGAAACCCAGGATCGTGCTGCCCAGCATGCCCTGCAGGATTTCGCGCCGCCAAGGGCAGATGCCGAACGATTCGGGGTTGGGCCAGGGGATGTGCCAGAAGGTCAGGATCGTGGCCTGCGGCAGCTTCTCGCGGATCATCGCCGGCAGCAGCGCGAAGTGGTAGTCCTGCACCAGCACCACCGGGTCTTCGCTGCGCGCCTCGGCCACCACCGCGTCGGCAAAACGCTGGTTGACGGCGCGGTAGGCGGCCCAGTCCGATTCGCGGAACACCGGCCGCACATGGGCAACGTGGCACAGCGGCCACATGCCTTCATTGGCAAAGCCGTAGTAGTAGCCCTGTTCTTCTTCTTCGGTGAGCCAGATGCGGCGCAGCCAGTAGTCGTCCTGGCCGGGTGGCACCCGCACGCGGTCATGCTTGTCCACCACCTCGCGGTCGGCGCTGCCGCTGCCGTGGGCCACCCAGGTGCCCGAGCAGGCCCGCATCACGGGTTCGACGGCCGTCACCAGGCCGCTGGCGGGGCGCTTGACGACGATGCCATCGGCCGTGCGTTCGTGGATGTAGGGCTCGCGGTTCGAAACCACGATGACCTGGTCGCCGCTGAGCTGGGTGCGCAGCAGCGTGCGCAGCCGCTCGGCAGTCCACACCGCGTCGGGCCCCTGGGCACGGCGGTATTCGTCTTCCATGTCGCGCAGGCGTGCGCGCAGGTCGGCGGCAAAGGGTGCCAGCTCGGGTTGTGCGGCCAGCAGCGGGCTGAGCACACCTTCGCCGCGCAACAGTGCCCGGGTGCCCTTGACCCAGCCGCGCCAGCTGAGCTGCGACACCACCAGCGTGATCAGCGCCATCACGAGGCCGAGTGCGGCAATCAGCACGATGAGGTAGTTGCGCGTGTCCTGGCTGCGGCGTTCGATGAAGCTCAGGTCGTGCAGCAGCACCAGGCGGGCCAGCAGCTCGGTGCCTGCGCCGCGAATGTCTTGCACACCCACGTGCACGGTGCCGCCTGCAACCGACAGCCGCGCCTGGCCGTCGGCGGCACGCTGGCGCGAACTGTCGCAGCCCAGGCCGCTGGGGAAGCGGTCCGAGGCCAGCAGCAACTGGCCTTGCGGACTGCACAGGGCCAGCGCGAGCACACGTTCGTCTTGTGCCGTGCGGTCCAGCAAGGCTCGCAGGCGTTCGGGCCGTTCGGTGGCCAGCGCCTCGACCACTGAATCCGACAAAGCGTTGGCCAGCAGTGCGCCGCGGCTGTCGAGGTCACGGCTGAACCAGCGCAGCGTGACCTGGTCCATCAGCGGCACGGCAAGGTAGGACGCGACGATCAAGGTGGCCAGCAGGGGCAGCAGGAAACGCAGTTGAAGTCGCAGGGACCTGAGCGTCATTTCCACCTTGACGACGGGGAGTCGTCAGCAGTTTTCATTGAATGGGGGGCACTTCCTGATATCTTTGGACAAATATATACCAACTGTCACATTCAGCCATGAAGTCCCTGAGCTCACCGTCTGCCCGCGCACCCACAGCCCTGCCTCCGGTGGGGGCGCTGCGATGAACGAGTGGCAAGAATCGCTGCGCGCCCTTGCCGAGCAGTGGCAGGGCATCGGCTTCATCGTCACGGCGACGCTGCGCATCCTGGGCATCCTGTTCGGCGCCTGGGTCTTGATTGCACTGGCGCAGCGCGGCATCCGCAGCTTGCGCATCCGCATCGCCAGCCGCCTGGACGACCGCGAGGCGGTCAAGCGCGCCGAGACCCTGGGCCGTGTCTTCCGCTACCTGGCCGCTGTGGTCATCTTTGCGCTGGCCGGCATGCTGGTGCTGAGCGAACTGGGGGTCAGCGTGGCACCCATCCTGGGCGCTGCCGGCGTCGTCGGTCTGGCGGTGGGTTTTGGCGCTCAGAGCCTGGTGAAGGACTTCTTCAACGGCTTCTTTCTGCTGCTGGAAAACCAGATCCGGCAAGGCGACGTGGTCAAGCTCGGCGAACACGCCGGCCTGGTCGAGGAAGTCACGCTGCGCTACGTGCAACTGCGTGACTACGACGGCCATGTTCACTTCGTGCCCAACGGCACCATCAGCTCGGTCGTGAACATGGCACGTGGCCATGCGCAGTCGGTGGTGGACGTGGGTGTCGGCTACGGCACCGACCTCGACCGCGCGATGGCCTTGATGGAAGTGGTGGCCGCCGAACTGCGCCGGGACCCGGCACATGCCGAGCGCATCCTGGGTGACCTGGAGATGGCCGGGGTGGAGCGCTGGGCCGACTCGTCGATCGTGCTGCGGGCCCGTTTCAAGGTCGCCCCGCTGCAGCAGTGGTCCGTGCGAAGAGAGTACCTGCGGCGCCTGAAAAACGCCTTCGACCATGCCGGCATCGAGATCCCCTTCCCGCAGGTGACTTTGCATGTGGCGGCCCCGGCGGGTGCACAGGCGGCGCTGGCGGGCCAGCAAGGACAGGCGGCTTGAAGCGGCCGGCGCTTGTCGAGTGGGGCGTGGTGTTGGCAGTTGCGGTGCTGGTGCTGGCCGCGGGGCTGTGGTTCTGGTGGCCACAGCACGCGGCGGGCTCGGCGCAGGCGCCCACGGCGGCCGCAGACCCAGCGCCTGCCCCAGCGTCTGTCCCAGCGGCCGGGCAGGCCGCTGCGGAGCCTGCATCGGCGCCAGCCGAGGTGGCCTTGCCCGAGCCAGCCCCCCAGCAACCGGCCCTTGTTGAAGCCGACGTCGGCCCCGCTTTGACCCGCTTGCTGGGCGTGCAGTCGGCTCGGCAATGGTTGCGCCCCGACGGGTTTGTGCGCCGTTTCGTGGCCACCGTGGGCAACCTGGGCCGTGCCCACGCACCAGCGCTGTCGTGGCCGGTCGACCCCACACCGGGCCGCCTGCAGGTGGTGCAGCAAGAGGGCCGGCAGTTCATCGACCCCGACAACGCCCAGCGTTACGTGCCCTTTGTGCTTGCCCTGGAAGCGGTGGACAGCCAGACGGCTGCAGCGCTGTACACGCGCCTGCTGCCCCTGCTGCAGTCCGCCCACGAAGAGCTGGGTTATCCGCGGCAGCGTTTCCACACACGGCTGATGCAGCTCATCGACCACCTGCTGGCAGCACCAAGCGCACCCGAACGCATCGAGGTGCGCTTGACCGAAGTGCGTGGCCCCATTCCTTCGCAGCGCCCCTGGGTGCGTTACGAGTTTGCCGACCCGGCGTTGGAAGCCGCGTCGGCGGGCCACAAGCTGATGGTGCGTGTGGGTGCCGTCAACCAGCGGCGCCTGAAGGCCAAACTGGTAGAGCTGCGCGCGGCGCTGCAGCAGAACACACCACGCTGAAGGCGGCTCGGCGCCAGCCGGGCACCTGGCGCGATGTGTTTCAGCGCCGGCTTTGCTGCTGCAACAGACCTTGCACTCGGCGCACCGCCTTCCAGGCCCAGAACAGCCGCGCGGTCCAGCTCAGGGCACGGCGCGGGCGCAGGACGACCAGCGCCACGGCACCGGCCAGCGGCCATTGGGGGTGGCCGCGCATCCAATGCCACGCGGCCTGGGCACGGTCGGCCCAGGCCAACGGTTGTTGAAGCACCTGCGCCTCTTCGCCCAGGCGCTGGCGCAACTGGTCGCTGCGCAGCAGCAGCTGCAGTTGGCGCTGCCGGAGGGTGTCGGCGCGGCTCGGGTTCATTCGTCCGGCAAGCCCAGGCTGTCACGGTCGCGCCGCAACTCGGCCAGGCTGAGCGCAAAGGCACCGCCGGCCGGCGGCGTCAATCTTTGCCGCGCCAGGTGCAGGAGCCAGCCGCCCGCGCCGGCAAACAGCAGCGCCAGGCCGCCGACAGCTGCCAGGCGGTAACCGTCCCACAGCAGCAGCACGACGAAGCCCACAAACAGCACCAGCGCCAGCCACAGCAGCAGCAGTGCTGCGCCGGCCAGCCACAGCGCGCTGATGACACGCAGCTTTTCCTGCTCGAGCTCGGTGCCCAGCAACTGCAGGCGCACCATCACGATGCCCGCCGTGGTGCCGGCCAGGCGCCGCAGCGAGGCAAAAAGCCCGGTGGCCGTCTGGGCTCCGCTCACGGCTCGCTCGCCGCTTGGGCGTTCACTGGCGGTTCACCGGCGTGCGAGCAGCAGACCCACGAGCACACCGACGCCGGCGCCGATGGCCACCGATTGCCAGGGGTGGTCGTGCACGTAGTCGTCGGCGGCCCGGCCGGCGGCCTTGGCGTTGTCGGTGACGGCAGACTGCAGTGTCAGCAGGCGGTGCCTGGCCTGGCTCAGGCGCTCTTGCAGGCGTTCACGCAGGCCCACGGCGGCTTCGCCCACTTCGTCGGCGGTCATCTTCAGCAGTTCCTCTGCGTCCGCGACGACCAGGCGCAGGTCGGCAATCAGCTTTTCTCTTTGGGTCACGGTCAGGTCGGACATGGTCTGCTCCTTGGGGGTTGAAGGTGGAGTCTGAAGGACCGGCAATGGGCCGGGCCCGTGTTCATCAGTATTTGTAGCCGAAACCAAAGGTCAAGAGGCGTTCACCCTTTTTCAGGCCGGGCGCCACTTTGCTGGTGTAGCGCAGCACCAGGCCGGCGTTGAAAGTCCAGCCACCGACGATGGCCGTGGCCAGCCCGGATTCGAAGGTGGCCCGGTTGCCGATCTCCCGGGCCCCGGGGTAGAGCACCAGGCGTTGTTTGAAGGTGCTGGATTCGCCCAGTTGATGTGAGGTTTCTTCGCCCAGCAGCCACTCGGTCCCGCTGCGGCGGCTGCCGTCGGTGAAGTGTGTGCCCGAATGGCCGACGCCGGTGAAGACGTTGCCGTTGTGGGCAGCGCTGCGCAGCAAACGCCAGCCCGCGCCGACGTTGGCGTTCAGGCGCGAACGCACGCCGCCCGGCCGGTTGGTTTCGGCCTCACCGCCCCCGAAAGCAAAAAAGCGCGTGTCCAGGTTGCGGTCGTAGCGGCCGGCCACACGCGCCAGGTCGGCCGAGCGTGTGCGCACGCCTTGGCTTTCGCTGGTGCCGTAGTTGGCCAGCGCATACAGGCTGATCTTGTCGGCGTCGGTGGCCTTGCTGGTTTCCACGCGCAGATTCAATGCCGTGGCGCTGGTGTTGCCAGAGGCCGACGAACCGCCGATGGCGATGTCGCCGTGCCACCGGCCGTCGGGCGGCGACTGTGCCGCAGCGGCGGTGCACCGCAGCGCCAGCGCGGGCCAGACAGAAAAAGAGGCCCGGGGCGGTCGGTCAGGGGAACCCAGCTGCATTCAACACACTCCGGAACAAAAGGGTTTGACGGAAACATTGCGGACGCAAATTGTATTCGTCAAAATGTATTTTTCACAGCCATGGCTGCGACGCCCCCAGTTGGGGTGCGTTTTTCCGGCGCCACGGACCCTTCCCGAACGTTTGACTTGCCTTGAAGGAACCCACATGAGCCCTATCACACGCAGCGCCCTGCTGATCACCAGCGCCCTGGTCCTGGCAGCCTGCAGCAGCACACCGGTGTCCGCACCGCCTGACACCCGCGCCTTGGCTGCGCCTGCCGTGGCGCCATCTGCTGAAGCTGCTCCAGCCCCCCAGGCGGCAGCCACCACGGCACCGGCTGCGGCGTCGACCGTCAGCACGGTCACCTTGCCGCCTTACCTGGACCCGCGCCATCCGCTGTCCAGCGCGCGCAGTGTCTTCTTTGACTTCGACGACGCCACCCTGAAGCCCGACTTCAGCACCGTGGTGCAAAAACACGGCACCTACCTGGCGACCAACCCGGCTTTGGCCATCCGTGTCGAAGGCAACACCGACGAACGCGGCAGTGCCGAGTACAACCTGGCCCTGGGTCAGAAGCGTGCCGAGTCGGTGGTGCGTGCACTGCGCATCCTGGGCGTGCGCGACAGCCAGCTCGAGGCCATCAGCTGGGGTCAGGAACGACCACGTGCCACGGGCAGTGACGAATCGGCCTGGGCCCAGAACCGCCGCGCCGACCTGCAGTACCCGGCCAACTGAACCGCACGCGCCGTACGGGCCAAATGAGCGGCGTCGGCTCAGCCGACGTCCTTCACCAGCGGGCCGTCCAGCTTGAGCGCCCCGCTGCCGGTCAGTTCGTCCACGGTGCGCTGCGCGAAGGCCCGCAGGCTGCCTTCCGGCCGCTGCAGGCGCTGCCACACTGCCGCGCACAGCGGCGTGTGGTCGAACCAGCGCAGCAAGTCGGGCAGCGGCTGCTGCTGCACTTCCATCAGGTGGTACTTGACCAGCACGCGGATGGCATGGCGGCTGTGCCGCGCCGGGTCGGCCACGAAGCCGGCCAGGCGCAGGCGGGCGCGTTGCAGGGCGTCGCTCACGTCCTGAAAAGGCGCGCCGTGGCCGGGAATGACCCAACGTGCGCGCAGCGACTCGATCAGGTCCAACGATTGCGCCACCTCGTCGAAAGCCTGTTCGCCGTCCAGTTCGGGGAACACCACGCCAAAACCGTTGCCCCACAGCGCATCGGCGCTGATCAGCACACCGTGCACTTCATCGAACAGGATGAGCGAATGCGGGTCGTGGCCCGGTGCGGCCAGCGCCAGCCAGCGCCGCCCGCCCACGGCCAGCGTGTCGCCCGGCTGCAGGCAGTTGTCGGGGCGGTAGCGTTCGCAGATCTGGCCTGTGGCGCGGTAGCTCAGGGTGTTTTCGTCCCAGTCGCGTGCAGCGGCAAACTCGCCGGGTGGGACCGACAGCCGGCAGCCCCATTCACGCTGAATGGCGGCGTTGCCGCCGCAGTGGTCGGAATGCAGGTGGGTGTTGACCAGCTGCAGCAAGGGTTCGGCATCGGCGCCCCCCAGGCGCTGGTGCAGCAGGGCCACCGTCTGCGGCGCATGCAGGGTGTGGCTGGCGTCGACCAGCACCGCGCCCGCGCCGCCACCGTGCAGCAGCACGTTGTTGGACGAGAGCCAGCCACGCTGCAGGATGGTCAAGCCTGACAAGGCCACGTCGGGGGCAGGGTGCGGCATGGGAAGGGGCTTGAGTGGAGGTGCAGGGCCTTGGCATTCTTGCCGAACAAGCGGTCGCCGCAGGGTGAGGGGAGCTACCATCCGCCATCGGGACAGGCCAGACAAGCCGCCGCTGCCACCCAAAACGTGTTTTTCACCACCCGACCGACCTTTGCGCCGGCGCGCCGCAGGGCCGCCGGTTTCTGTGGCGCTTGTGCCGTGGCGGGGCTGGTCATGCTGTCGGCCAGCGCCACCGCCAGCGCCGGCGCCAGCGCTGCCGAATCACCGGCGCTGCTGACCTTGCTGGAAGGACCGGCCACGCTGATCGTCGGCGCGCGCACACACCTGGCGGCCCCTGGTGCGCGCCTTCCTGCCGGCACCTTGATCGAAACCGAAGCCGACACCGCCCTGTTGCGCCTGGAATGGCCCGACGGTTCGGCGCTGGACCTGGGCCCGTCCACCCGTGTGATGTTGCGCCCGGGTGCGGCCAGTGGTGGCAAGGCGCCGCTCTTCTACCTGCTGCGCGGTTGGGCCAAGCAGACCCAGTCCACCACAGCCGGTGGCCAGCTGAGCCAGGCCTTCGACGTGGCGCCGTTCAAGGGGGTGCTGGTCAGCCAGGTCGACGACGGCCGGGTGGTGCTGTTCTGCGAGGCCGGCGATGCACCGCTTGTCGCGCGGCGCAGTGACTCGACGGCGGTCTTGCGTGCGGGCCAGAGTGCGGTCGTGGTGGGTGCGGGTGCCGCCCAGGTGACGCAACGGCCGGCGTCCGACTGGCTCAAACAACTGCCACGCAGCTTCCGCGAGACTTTGCCCTCACGGGCGGCGCAGTTGGCCAAGCTGCCGTCGGTGCCCTTGCAGCCCGGGCCGGTTCTCACCTACGCTCGGCTCCAACACTGGTTGTCCGCCGAGCCATTGCTACGCCGTGACATGCCGGCCCGGTTTCGCGGCCTGCTGGCCGACCGCAGTTTCAGGTCCGCCGTCGATGCACGGCTGAACCAGCATCCGGAATGGGAGCCGCTGCTCAGACCCCCGAGCACGGGGGCGGCGGCGCGCAAGAACAACGACACGTCGGTCACGGAGCCAACACGATGAAGCTGCTAGCCAAATTCAACCTCATCTTCATTCTCGTCATGGCGCTGGGGGTGGCCGTGTCGGGCTGGATCAGCCGCGGCATGCTGCAGGAACAGGCGCGGCAGGAAGTGCTGTCGATCGGCCGGCTGCTGATGGAGCAGGCGCTGGCGGTGCGCGGCTACACCTCGGGCCAGATCACCAAGCTGCTCGAAACGCAGATGAAGTACGAGTTCCTGCCGCAGTCGGTGCCAAGTTATTCGGCCACCGAGGTGCTGGGCACGCTGCAGAAGAAGTACCCCGAATACGCCTACAAAGAAGCCACGCTCAACCCCACCAACCCACGTGATCGCGCCGTGGGCTGGGAAGTGGACATCGTCAACGCCTTTCGCAACGACGCCGAGCTGAAGGAATTCGTGGGCCAACGCGACACACCCACCGGCCGTTCGCTGTTCATCAGCCGGCCGCTGCGCATCACCAGTGCGGCCTGCCTGCAGTGCCACAGCAGCGTCGAGGCGGCTCCCAAGACCATGGTCGACAAATACGGCCCGGCCAACGGTTTTGGCTGGCAGCTGAACGAGGTCATCGGCGCCCAGGTGGTGTCGGTGCCGATGACGTTGCCGCTGCAACGTGCCGACGACAACTTCAAGCTCTTCATCGGTTCTCTGGTGGGTGTGTTCGTGGTCGTGGGCATCGTGCTGAACCTGATGATCTGGTTCGTGGTGGTGCGGCCGGTGACCCGCTTGTCGGCGCTGGCCGACCGGGTGAGCCAGGGCGAGCTGGATGCACCCGAGTTCGCTTCGACCAGCAAGGACGAGATCGGCGTGCTCACGGAATCCTTTGCACGCATGCGCGCCAGCGTCGTTCAAGCCATGAAGATGCTGGAGTGACAGTGCCCCCACGCTCCCTTCGGTCGCTGCCCCCCGAGGGGGGACTTGCTGCGGCCCGGCCAAGCCGGTTCCGCGCAAGGCCTTGATCCGACCAAGATCGGCAACAACGAGGCCCCTGTCCAGTGAACCACCCCGACAAACTCGGCAAGTACCAGATCACCGGCGTGCTCGGCGAGGGCGCGATGGGCGTGGTCTATCGCGGATTCGACCCTGACATCCGGCGTGTGGTGGCGCTGAAGACCATCCGCAAGCAGGGTGGGGAAGGCGCGCAGGCGGCGGCGCAGAGCGCGGCGCGTTTCCGCAACGAAGCGCAGGCTGCCGGGCGTTTGCTGCACCCGGGCATCGTGGGGGTCTACGACTTCGGCGACGACGGCAGCGTGGCCTATATCGCGATGGAGTACGTGGAGGGCCACACGCTGTCCTATTACCTGTCGCAGCGTGTGCGCTTTTCCGAGGCCGACGTGGCCAGCATGGCCAGCCAGCTGCTGGAAGCGCTGGCGCATGCACACGAACACGGGGTCTGGCACCGCGACATCAAGCCGTCCAACGTGATCATGACCAAGGCCGGGCGCATCAAGATCGCCGACTTCGGCATCGCGCGCACCGACACCTCGGGCCTGACGATGGCCAACAGCGTGCTGGGCACGCCGATGTACATGGCGCCCGAGCAGTTCATGGGGCGACCCATCGACCACCGGGTGGATGTCTACAGCGCAGGCGTCGTGTTCTACCAGTTGCTGGCCGGCCGCGCGCCTTTTGTCGGCCCGCACGAAGCGCTGATGTACAAGGTTGTGAACGAAGTGCCGGTTCCTCCGTCCACGCTGGAAGGGGCGCCGCATGGCCCGCGCTTCGACGAGGTGGTGGCCACGGCGCTGTCCAAGGAGCCACGTGCACGCTACGCCAATGCCAGTGCCTTCCGCGATGCGGTGCTGGCCGCGCTGGGGCAGCCGGCACCCAGTGCGGTTTCGCGCGAAGCCGTGTTTGCGCTGCCCATGCCCACCGAGTACGCGCCCACCGAGCGCATCCCCACCGGTGTGGCGCCGCCCACCAACAGCGCGCCGCCCACACACTGGGACCCGACGGTGCTGGCCCAGGTGGAAGCGGCTCTGGCCCGCCACGTGGGCCCGCTGGCGGCGGTGATGGTGCGCCGCGCCGCCAAGGAATGCCACGACCTGCCGGCGCTGCAGGCGCGGCTGGGCGAGCAGATCACCAGCGCCGCGGCGCGTGAAGCCTTTCTGGGCCAGGCCTCGAAGGGCGGTGCAGGCGGTACGGGCGGCACCGGCGGTGGCGCGGGTTCGCGCGGCAGCGCCTCGTCGCCCCACACCTTTGCCCCGGCGGGGGGCACCTTTGCCGGCGCCAGCACGCCGGTGAACGAAACGCTGATGGACCAATCGCTGCGTCTGCTGTCGGTGCACCTGGGGCCGATCGCCCGTGTCGTGGTCAAACGGGCCGCCGAACGCACGCGCCAGCGCGAGGCCTTTTTTTCGCTGCTGGCAGAGGCCGCGCCGGAAGCGGTGCGTCAGAAGCTGCTGGCCGACCTGCACAAACTGCCCTGACCCTGGCACTGATCCACGCGGCCCTGCGGCTGCGACAATACTGGCCATCCTGAACAGCCCAGCCCGGCCATGACCCCCGACGAGCCCGACAGCGATCGCACGCAGATCCAGCCGCCCGGCAGGGACGACCGCACGGTGGCCTTCGACAAGACCCAGGTCTACGACAACGTGGCGCCGGCACGGGCCACGGTGGCCACCGAGATGGGCGACGGCCTGCCGGTGGGCACACGGCTGGGTGAGTTCGAACTGACGCAGCTGGTGGCCGTGGGTGGCTTTGGCATCGTCTACCTGGCCAACGACCATTCGCTGCACCGGCGTGTGGCGGTCAAGGAGTACATGCCCAGTTCACTGGCGGCGCGCGGCAGCGCCAGCCAGGTGCACGTGAAGAGCGAGCGTTACCGCGAAACCTTCGAAGCCGGCCTGAAGAGCTTCATCAATGAAGCGCGCCTGCTGGCCAGTTTCGACCACCCCTCGCTGGTCAAGGTGTACCGGTTCTGGGAAGGCAATGGCACCGCCTACATGGCCATGCCCTTCCTGGAAGGCAAGACCTTGCGCGACATCCTGCGCGCCAAGCCGCAGCCACCCGACGAAGCCTGGCTGCGCTCGGTGCTGGCGCCACTGACCGAAGCGCTGCAGGTCATCCACGCCGAACAGTGTTACCACCGCGATATCGCGCCCGACAACGTGATGCAACTGCCCAACGGCCGCTGGCTGCTGCTGGACTTCGGCGCCGCGCGGCGTGTGATCGGCGACATGACGCAGGCGCTGACCGTGATCCTGAAACCCGGCTACGCGCCGGTCGAGCAGTACGCCGAGATCCCAGGCATGAAACAGGGCCCGTGGACCGATGTCTACGCGCTGGCCGCCTCGGTGCACTACGCCATCATGGGCCGCACACCGCCGCCCAGCGTGGGCCGGCTGCTGAATGACACCTACCAGCCGCTGGTGCAAGCCGCCGCCGGCCGCTACAGCGAAGCCTTCCTGGCCGCCATCGACCGGGCACTGGCCGTGCGGCCCGAAGCCCGCACGCAGACCGTTGCGCAGATGCGGCAGGAGATGGACCTGGACGGCCATGTGCCCACCGGCACCACCACGATGACGATCGCGCAACCGGCGGTGGCTGTTCCTTCGTCCACGTCGAACGCGCCGACGGTGTTGCTGGGCGACTTGCCGCCGACCGCCCTGGTGCCGCCCCCGGCCGCGCGCGCGGCGGCAGCGCCGGTGCCGATGCCGCCAGCACCTGCACCTTCCGCAGCGGCTGCGGCGGCAGCAGCGGCGCCTGCCCAAGGCAAAAGCGTCCTGGTGGGTGTCGGTATCGGGGCCGTGGTGCTGGCTGCGCTGGGTGTGGGCGGCTGGCAGATGATGTCCAAGCCTGCACCTGAATCGGCCCCGGCCGTGGCGCTTGCGCCGGGTGCGGTCACCCCAGCGCCGGCCGTCACCCTTGTGGCCGCTTCACCTGCGCCAGCGCCCGCAGCGCCGACCCGTTTCGACCCCGAACGTGAATTCGAACGTGTCGTGCAAGGCCAGACGGCCGGGTTTGGCGTCACGGCCGCGGCGCAGAAAACCGAACTGCGCATTGCCAGCCGCGACCAGGTGCGGTTCAAGGTCACCGCCGAGCGTGACGGTTTCCTGCATGTCGTGGGCCTCAGCGCCGACGGTTCGCTGGCGTTGCTGGTGCCCAACGCCAATTCCACATCGGTGCGTGTGCGCAAGGGCCAGACCTACAGCTTCCCCAGCAACGACGGCTTTTTCCTGACGGCCAGCGAACCGGTGGGCAGCGGCCGCATGCTGGTCATCGTGTCGCCGCAGCCACGCAAGTTCGATGCGCTGAAGCCGCGTGCCGAAGGCCCTGTCAAGGTGCTGGCCAGCGGCGACGAAGCCACGGCGCTGATGGCCAATTTCAAGGGCAGCGGCTCGATGCTGGCCGGCGAAGTGCAGTGCCCCGCTGGTGCCAGCGCCTGTGCCGACGAATACGGCGCCGCACTGATGAGCTTCGAAACCGTGCGCTGAAGCCGGCCATGCAGCGGTGAACAAGGCCTTTGTCAAGGAAGCCGAAGGCGACGGCGATGAAGACGACGGCCCGCCGGGCCTGCCGCCACTGCCTGTCGGTGCACGCAACTACCTCACGCCCCAGGGCTACCGGCGGCTGCGCGAAGAGCTGATGCAACTGCTGGACGAAGAACGGCCCAAGATCGTGGAAGTGGTTTCCTGGGCGGCCAAAAACGGCGACCGCAGCGAAAACGGCGACTACCTCTACGGCAAAAAACGGCTGCGCGAAATCGACCGCCGCATCCGCTTCCTGACCAAGCGCCTGGACATTGCCGAGGTCGCCGACCCCAGCGTGCACCACGGCAGCGACCAGGTCTTTTTCGGCGCCACCGTCACCTACGCCAACGCTGCAGGCCAGGAACGCACGGTGCGCATCATGGGCATCGACGAAGCCGACAACCTGGCCGGCGACGTGAGCTGGGTGTCACCGGTGGCCCGGGCCCTGATCAAGGCACGCGAAGGTGACGAAGTGACGCTGGTCACGCCGGGTGGTGTGGAAAAGCTGGAGATCGTTCAGGTTCAGTACCCAGCCCCGCAGGGATGACCGACGATCAAGTCCTTGCGCGGAACCGGCTTTGCCGGGCCGCTGCAAGAGCCCGCGACGAGGACATCGCGGGCGCTCGTAGGCGAGAAACAGTCCGCATGGACTGTTTCTCGTCCGACTCGCCCCCCTCGGGGGGTGGCGAGCGCCAGCGAGCCTGGGGGTCCACGGTCAGCTGAATTTGTAGCGGGACACTTTCAGGACCACGGGCGATCGACGCAGCGTGCGCAGCACGTCGGCGAAGTGCACGCGGTCACGCACGCTGACCTGCAGCCGCAACTCGATGCTGTCCTCGACCGGCTCGGAGTCCATGTCCAGGTGCACGATGTCGGCTTCGGCGCTGCTGATCGACGAAGCCACCTGCGCCAGCACCCCCTTGCCGTTGCGCACCTGCACGTACAGGCTAGTGTCGAAGGCCCGGGTCAGGTCTTCGGCCCATTCCACGTGCATCCAGCGTTCGCTGTCGCGCTCGAACAGGCGCTTGCCGGTGGGACAGTCGCTGCTGTGCACCAGCAGGCCCTCACCACGGCCCAGGTAGCCCACGATGGGGTCACCGGGAATCGGCCGGCAGCAGGGCGCCAGCTGGATGGAGTTGCCTTCACTGCCGTCGACAAACACCACGCCTTGGGCGGGCAACGTGTCGTCGGACGCGTAGCGGCCCAGGCTCAGCGTCACCGCGTCGGGCCGGATGCCGTGTTCCAGCATCAGCTGTGCCATCCGCTTGGCCACGATGACGGCGATCTTGCGGCCCAGGCCGATGTCGACCAGCAGTTCACCGCGGTTGCGGTTGCCGCTCCAGCGCGTGAGCTGCTGCCACAGCGTGCTGGCCACCGTGTCGGCGGGGTCGCTGGAAGGCGCGGGCAGGCCTTCGGCCCGCAGCGCCTGGGCCAGCATCTTTTCACCCAACGCGCGCGACTCCTCGGTCTCCATCGTCTTCAGGTAGTGCCGGATCTTGCTGCGTGCCCGGCCGGTGCGCACCACGCTCAGCCAGCCGGGGTTGGGGCGTGCGCCGGGCGCGGTGATGACCTCGACCACGTCGCCGCTTTTCAGTTCGGTGCGCAGCGGCGCCGGTTCGCCGTTGATCTTCACCGCCACCGTGTGGTCGCCGACGTCGGAGTGGATGGCGTAGGCAAAGTCCACCGGCGTGGCACCGCGCGGCAGCGCCAGGATCTTGCTGCGTGGCGTGAAGACGTAGACGGCATCGGGGTAGAGGTCGATCTTCACGTGCTCCAGGAACTCGGCCGCGTCGCGGGTGTCGTCCTGGATGTCCAGCAGGCTTTGCAGCCACATCGTGGACAGGCGCTGCGCGTCCGAAGCTCCGCCATTTTTGCTGTCCTTGTCGCCGCCCACCTTGTACAGCCAGTGTGCCGCGACACCCGCTTCGGCCACCGCGTGCATGGTGTCGGTGCGCATCTGGAATTCCACTGCCGTGCCCAGCGGGCTGACCAGCGTGGTGTGCAGGCTCTGGTAGCCGTTGGCCTTGGGGATGGCGATGTAGTCCTTGAAGCGCCCCGGCACCGGCTTGTACAGCTGGTGCAGCACACCCAGCGCGACATAACAGTCGGTGAGCGTGGGCACGACGATGCGAAAGCCGAAGATGTCGGACACCTGCGCAAAGCCGGCGTGTTTTTCGCGCATCTTGCGGTAGATGCTGTAGATCGTCTTTTCACGGCCGCTGACGACAACCTTGATCTTGTGCCGGCCGAAGGCCTTCTCGACTTCTTTCTGCACCCGCTCGACGATGTCGCGCCGGTGCCCACGGGCCCGTTGCACGGCCTTGGCCAGTGCCGCATAGCGCCAGGGGTGCAGCAGCTCGAAACACAGCTCTTGCAGTTCGCGGTACATCTGGTTCAGGCCCAGGCGGTGCGCGATGGGCACGTAGATGTCCAGCGTCTCGCGGGCGATGCGCATGCGCTTGTCGGCCGCCATGGCCTGCATGGTGCGCATGTTGTGCAGGCGATCGGCCAGCTTGATCAGGATCACACGCACGTCGCGCGCCATCGCCAGCAGCATCTTGCGGAAGCTCTCGGCCTGGCTTTCTTCGCGCGTGTTGAACTGCAGCTTGTCCAACTTGGTCAGCCCGTCCACCAGGTCGGCGGTGGGTGCGCCGAACTTCTCGATCAGCTGGGCCTTGGTGACACCCTGGTCCTCGATGGTGTCGTGCATCAGCGCGGCCATGATGGCCTGCGCGTCCAGCTTCCAGTCGGCACACAGGCCGGCCACCGCAATCGGGTGGGTGATGTAGGGCTGGCCGCTGGCGCGAAACTGGCCCAGGTGGGCTTCGTCGGCAAACTTGTAGGCTTCGCGCACCTGTTTCAAGTCGGCCTTGGACAAGTAGGCCAGCTTGCCGGTCAACGAGGCGAAGCTCGAAGCCTCGGTCGCGGGGCTGGCATCCATCGGCACCAGAGGCGCACGCTGCAGCCCCTGCAGTGCTGCAGGCAGAAGTTCAGCGGCCAGAGAGCGCAATCCCATGGCCCGAATTTAGCTTGCTTTGCCAGCGCGGCAGCCCTGGCGGGCCTTTGTGGCGCGCGCCCATGGAAAAGGGCGCCTCATCTTGCCGATGGGGCGCCCTTCGGGGCCAGCTTCAGCGGGTTTTCAGACCGGCACTTTGCGCAGCATCTCCAGGCCGATTTCGCCAGCGGCGATTTCACGCAGCGCCGTCACGCCGGGCTTGTTCTTGGTTTCGATCTTGGGCGCGTGGCCCTGGCTCAGCATGCGCGCCCGGTAGGTGGCGGCCAGCACGAGCTGGAAGCGGTTGGGGATTTTTTCCAGGCAGTCTTCGACGGTGATGCGGGCCATGGTGTCTTTCTGGTGCCTGTGAACAGGCACGGTGGGGCAGTGCGGTTTCAGACCAATCCCAGCGCCGCAAAAACCTGCGAGCGGTTGCGCAACTGGGCGGCGTACTTGAGGCGCTGGCTGTGGACGACCGCTTTCAGGTCGAAGAGCGCCGACTCAAACAAGCTGTTGATGATAACAAAATCGAAGTGACGGGCCTGGGCCACCTCGGTGCGGGCGTTGGCCATGCGGGTGGCGATGACGTCGGCCGGGTCTTCGCCGCGCCGGTTCAGGCGCTGCGACAGCTCTTCCCAGCTGGGCGGCAGGATGAAGATCAGCACCGCATGGGCAAACAGCTGCTTGATCTGCAGCGCACCTTGCCAGTCGATTTCCAGCACCACGTCTTCGCCCTGGGCCAGGCGTTCTTCGATGGCCCTGCGGCTGGTGCCGTACAGGTTGCCGTGCACCTGCGCCCATTCGATGAAGTCGCCGTGCTCGATCTTCTCGCGGAAGGCGGCTTCGTCGATGAACCAGTACTCGCGCCCGTTCACTTCCTGGCCGCGCGGGCTGCGGGTGGTGTGTGACACCGAAACCGCCAGCTTCGAGTCCAGCTGCAAAAGGGCCTGCACGAGGCTGGACTTGCCGGTGCCGCTGGGGGCAGCGACACAAAAGAGATTGCCGGGGGTTTCCATCCCCCGGCATTCTACGAAGGGGCAGCAGGCCGCGCCGGCCGCCCGCCTTCAGGACTTAACGGGCGGCCATGCGCACACCGGCCGGCGCGGCGAAGCTCTTGGCCTGGAAGTCGTTGTTGTCGCGGTTCAGGTAGGCCACTTCACCGCTGGCGATGGCGGCCAGGGTCTGGGCCTTGACTTCGGCGCGGGTCAGTGTCGACACCGCGGGCGTGCTGCGGGTGTTGGCCACTTCGTGGTTGATCTGCAGCGTGCCGTTGGCGCGGGCTTGTTGCACTTCGGCCATCACGTTTGCACGCGAGGTTTGCGAAGTGACTTGCTGCGGGTACTCGTAGGTGGCTTCCTGGGCCAGGGCGGCGCCGCTGGCGGCCAGGGTCAGGGCAAGGGCGGCGAACAGGGTGGTGGTCTTCATGATGGGTTCCTTCGGGGTGGTTGATTGACGGTTCGGTCGGGAAAGCTTGTTTGTGGAGGCCTGCTCTGCGCCGACCACGAAATGAATTCTGGGAACCCAAAACCACCGTTGCCGAACAGCCAGATGACAAATTCGTAATCCAGCACCGGGCACAAAAATGCGACCATCCAGGCCTCATCCACACCGTGCCCCTACCCCGCCATGCGACTGCTCGTGGTCGAAGACGAAGCCAAGTTGTCCCAGTACCTGCACAAGGGCCTGAGCGAAAACGGCCATGTCGTTGACGTCGCACGTGACGGCATCGAAGGCCGCCGCCTGGCCACCGGCGGTGACTACGACCTGGTGCTGCTGGACCTGCAGCTGCCCGGCGTCGACGGCTTCGGCGTGCTGGCCGCGCTGCGTGCGCAGAGCCGCTACACGCCGGTGCTGATGTTGACGGCGCGCGACAAGGTCGAAGACCGCGTGCGTGGCCTGGAGCAAGGTGCAGACGACTACCTGGTCAAGCCTTTTGCCTTTTCGGAACTGCTCGCCCGCGTCGGTGCGCTGCTGCGGCGCGGCGCACCCACCAGCGCCGGCGCAAACAGCACGCAGTTGCGCCTGGCCGACCTGGACGTGGACCTGCTGGCGCGCAAGGCCACCCGTGCCCAGCAGCGGCTGGACCTGACGGTGAAGGAATTCAACCTGCTGACCTTGCTGCTGCGCCGGCGCGGCCAGATCCTGTCGCGCACCACCTTGGCCGAGCAGGTGTGGGAAATGAATTTCGACTCCGACACCAATGTGGTCGAGGTGGCGGTGCGGCGTCTGCGCGCCAAGCTGGACGACCCCTACACGGCCAAGCTGCTGCACACCGTGCGGGGCATGGGCTACGTGCTGGAAGAGCGGGCCTGATGGACACCCTGTGCAGCCACTCCATCAGCGGCCGGCTGTCGAAGAAGCTGGCGCTGTTCACGATTGCCGTGCTGGGCCTGCTGTCCATCACGTCCTGGATGGCCGTGGAGATGCTGATCACCGAGCGCAAGCAGGAAGAATTGCTGACACGCTGCGAACTGGTCTCGGACATCCTGGCGCTGGAGGCACGCAGCGGTGGCGAGGCGGCCGTCGTCGCGCGCTTGCGCTCCGACGCGCCGATGCGTGCGCACACCCGCCTGGAAGTCTGGCGCGCCGACGGCCAACCGCTGTATGCCGACACCGCCAGCTCGGTGCTGCAGCAATCTTCACACGTGCGCACCCATGACTTCGTGGTCAAGACCGATGCCGTGCCGGGCGGTGAACTGCGCGCCCGCTGGACGATGGACTACACACGCGACGCACGCATGGGCAAACGCTGGGCCTTGGCACTGACGCTGATCACCCTGGCCGCGGGCGGCCTGGTGGCGCTGGGCACCGGCTGGCACGTGCGGCGCCAGCTGCAGCCGCTGCGCAGCCTGGCGGTGCAGACACGCGGCATCTCGCCCCAGCACCTGCACCAACGCCTGTCGCTGGAAGACCCGGCCGAAGAGCTGCGGCCCTGGGTCGACCAGTTCAATGCCTTGATGGGCCGACTGGAGCAGTCCTACGCACAACTGGAAGGTTTCAACGCCGACGTGGCGCACGAACTGCGCACACCGCTGGCCAACCTGATCGGCCAGACCGAGGTGGCGCTGTCGCGCGAAAGGTCGGTGGAATCACTGCGCGACACCCTGGTGTCCAACCTGGAAGAAATGCAGCGCCTGTCGGCCATGGTCAACGACATGCTCTTCCTGTCGCACGCTGACCGCGGTGCGGTGGCGCGCCGGGGCCAGCCTGTCAGCCTGGCCAGCCTGGCACAGCAGGTGGTGGAATTCCACGAAGCGCCGCTGGAAGAAGCCGGTTTGCAGTTGCGTGTCGAAGGCGACGCGCTGCTGCCGGTGGACGAGTCGCTGTTCAAACGGGCGGTGTCCAACCTGCTGGGCAATGCCACGCGGTTTGCACGCCGGGGCTCGACAGTGGTCATCGGCATCCGGGCCGAGGCGGCCGCGTCTGCCGACGCTGCCGATCAGGTGCAGGTGCTGGTGCAGAACGAAGGCGAGGCGATCGATGCCGGCGCGCTGCCGCGCCTGTTCGACCGCTTCTTCCGCGCCGACACCTCACGCTGCTGTGACGAAGGCCAGCATCACGGCCTGGGCCTGGCCATCGTGGCGGCCATCGCGCGCATGCACGCCGGGCGCACGGTGGCCGAGTCGTCCGCCGGCATCACCCGCGTCGGGTTCACGCTGGCCACGGGCTGAACGCCGCGCGGGCCAGAATGCGGTCATGCACCGCTGACTGGAGCCCGCGTGATCCCCACCTCATCTTCCTCGCCCGTGGCCGTGGTCACGGGCGGCGCCCGTGGCATCGGCCTGGCGGTGGCGCGCTGGTTCCTGGACCACGGCCACCGTGTGGCGCTGATCGACATCGACGCCGACACGCTGCGCCGCACCGAAGCGGAACTGGCCGATGCCAGTCGGGTGCTGGCCCTGCACGGCGATGTGTCCCAGCCCGATCAGGTGGCCGTGTCCATGGCTGCAGTGGACCAGCGCTTCGGCCGCATCGACGCCCTGGTCAACAACGCGGGCGTGGCGGTTTTCAAGCCGATTCTGCAGACCAGCTTCGAAGAGTGGCGCCACGTGCTGGGCACCAACCTGGACGGCGCTTTTCTGTGCACCCAGGCGGCCGCGCCCGTGATGCTGCGCGGCGGGGGTGGCGCAGTGGTCAACATCGCGTCCATCTCGGGCCTGCGTGCCAGCACGCTGCGTGTGGCCTACGGCACCAGCAAGGGCGCGCTCGTTCACCTGAGCAAGCAGCAGGCGGTGGAACTGGGCAATGCCGGCATCCGCGTCAACTGCATCGCCCCCGGGCCGGTGGACACGGACATGGCCAAGCTGGTGCACAGCGTGGCCATCCGTTCGGACTATTACGACGCCATCCCGCTGAACCGCTACGGCACGCCCGAAGAGATTGCCCAGGCGGTCGGCTTTCTGTGCAGCGCCGAAGCCGCCTTCATCAATGGTCAGGTGCTGGCCGTCGACGGTGGCTTCGATGCCAGCGGTGTGGGTCTGCCGACCTTGCGCCGCCAGGCGCCCTGAATCCTGCCATCGTCAGGCCCTGTCAGACGTGCGCTGGCACGGTGCGCAGTTCGGCCCAGGCCTGTTGGATGACAGAGCGTGCGGCGGTCAAGGCCAGCACGCCCATCACCGCCGCGACGGCCAGGTCAGGCCAGCCGCTGGCGGTGCCGGAAACACCCCCCGGCCAGTTCGATGCCGAACATCACGGCGTTGATGACAAGTGCCACCCACAGCACGCGCCGGTAGCGCGGGCTCCGGCTGGCGTCGGGGCTGGCGCAGCCGGGGCTGCAGCAGGCATCGCTCATGAAAGCTTCTCGGGAGTTGATGCCGGTATCTGAAACTCTGCAGCGACTCCACATTCAAGCGTTGGTTTGCCACAGGCGGTGGGTGATTCTCATCCCCCCAGGAAGCGCCAGCGCCAGCGTCGACCTTTCCGTCGCAGGCCTGGGTGCTTCGCTCCTTTGGACGAGGCGCTCCAGACTGACCACTGCCACATCACGCGCTCGGCCACAAGCAGTCGGCCACGTTCGTGCCAGCGACCTGTCACTCGACCCCTTGCCGCCGTCGTGGAGTGCCGCCGCTGAACCGCACGGTTCAAGCACTTGGACCAGCTTTGCTCAGTGAGCCCCACGGACGTGGCGCTTGGAAGCCGCCGCCGGCTGCGTTCCCGCGTGATCAATACCCTGGAGGATGCCGCAGTCGGCCGCCGCATGCGGCACTGGGCAGGCCGCCCGCAGCGCACGCAGTTCCTTCTCCAAAGCGCGCAGCGCCCGGATCCGCTCGGCCACATGGCCGATGTGCTCATCGAGCAAGCTGTTCACCTCACCGCAGTCAGCCAGTGGGTCGTCCCTGAACTGCAGCAGCACCCGCACCTCGTCCAGCGTCATGTCCAGGCTGCGGCACTGACGAATGAACGCCAGGCGCTCGGCATGCAGTGGCGTGTAGATGCGGTAGTTGCCCTCCGTGCGGGCGGCAGCAGGAAGCAGGCCCTCGCGCTCGTAGAAACGGATCGTTTCGATGGGCGTCCCGCTGGACTGGGCCAGTTCGCCGATGCGCATGTGCGACTCCCCTCCTATGAACGATGGTTCGCGAAACGCCTTGACTCTAAACCCACTTCAGGGTTTTCAATGGCGCATGGCTCACGAACACAACCACGACATCAAGCCGCTTGCGGCCGGCAAGTTGGACACCTCCAGTTGCGGCACCTGCAGCGGCGACGTATCCCCGGCACCCGTTGCGTCCGCACCGGCAGGCGCGCTGGCGCAGTTTGGCGGCGGCCAGCGCTTCCGCATCCCGGCGATGGACTGTGCCAGCGAAGAATCCGAGATTCGCCGCGCGGTGGAAGGCATCCCTGGCGTGTTGGGTTTGCGCTTCCAACTGGGCGAGCGCAGTCTGCGCATCGACGGTACACCCGCGGCAGCGTTGGCCGCCGCGCAGGCGATCCGGAAGACCGGATTCGAGATTCATGCCTGGCCCGACGCGCCGGCCACTTTAGAAACCGACGGCGAGACGGACCACGCACACGACGCTGGAACCGGCTCCGGCCTGCCCCGCCTTGTGGCAGCACTCGTGCTGGCCACCGCTGCTGAAGGCCTGTCCTTTCTGGTGCCCGACGCACCATGGTCCAAGTGGGCGGGCCTGGCCATCGCCGCCGGGGCAATAGCGCTGGCCGGCTTCGGCACCTTCAGCAAAGGCCTGTCCGCGCTGCGGCACGGCCGCTTGAACATCAACGCTCTGATGACCGTGGCGGTCAGCGGCGCCTTCGTCATCGGCCAATGGCCCGAGGCGGCGATGGTCATGGCGCTGTACGCCATCGCGGAACTGATCGAGGCCCGCGCCGTCGACCGCGCGCGCAACGCGATCGGCGGCCTGATGGCGCTGGCACCCGACACCGCCGACCTCCAGCAGCCCGATGGTCGGTGGCAATCGGTGCCCGTGGGCACGGTGGCCATCGGCGCCACGGTGCGCGTCAGGCCCGGCGAACGGGTGGCGCTGGACGGCGTGGTCACCGCAGGCAACACCAGCGTGGACCAGGCACCCGTGACCGGCGAGAGCCTGCCGGTGGACAAGGCGCCGGGCGATGCCGTCTTCGCCGGCACCATCAACCAGACCGGCACCGTCGAGTGCCGCGTCACCGCTGCGGCTTCGCAGTCGACGCTGGCCCGCATCATCCACGCCGTCGAGCAGGCCCAGGGCAGCCGCGCGCCCACGCAGCGCTTCGTCGACCGCTTTGCCGCCGTCTACACGCCGGCGGTGTTCGTTCTGGCACTCGCCGTCGCCATTGCCGGCCCCTGGCTGTTCGGCTGGACGGTCCTGGCTGCAGTCTACAAGGCGCTGGTGTTGCTCGTGATCGCGTGCCCCTGCGCGCTGGTGATCTCCACGCCCGTCACCGTCGTCAGCGGCCTGGCGGCGGCAGCCAAGCGCGGCATCCTGATCAAGGGCGGTGTCCACCTGGAACAAGCGCGCCTGCTCAAGGCCATCGCACTGGACAAGACCGGCACCATCACCGAAGGCAAGCCGCGCCTGGTCGAGTGGGAGATGCTGACCACCCGCCTGCCCAAGCCGCAGGCAGAACACATCGCAGCCGCACTTGCTGCGCACTCGGACCACCCAGTGTCGCGCGCCATCGCCGCAGGGCTGACGCCCAACAGCGTCGAGGCCAAGAACTTCACGGCCTTGTCAGGTCGCGGCATCGAGGCCGACATCGACGGCCAGCGCTACGTGCTGGGCAACCACCGCCTGATCGAAGAGCGCGGCCAGTGCTCTGCCGAGATCGAAGCCGTGCTCCACCGACACGAACAAGCCGGCCGCACGGTGAGCCTGCTGGCCACCTCGTCCGGGGCGGTGGCGCTTTTCGCGGTCGCCGACACCATCAAGCCGTCGTCGGCCGCCGCCATCAGCGAGCTGAAGGCCATGGGCATCACCCCCGTGATGCTGACCGGCGACAACCAGGCGACCGCCGAGGCCATCGGCCGCGAAGCCGGCCTCACGGACATCCGCGGCAACCTGCTGCCCGAGGACAAGCTCGCTGCGATCCAAGCCCTGCAGAAGCAGTACGGCGCGACGGCGATGACCGGCGACGGCATCAACGACGCGCCGGCGCTGGCCCAGGCCGACATCGGCGTGGCGATGGGCGCGGCCGGCACCGACATCGCGATGGAAGCCGCCGACGTGGTGGTGATGAACGACGACCTGCGACGCCTCGCCGAGACGGTGCGCTTGTCGCAACGCACACACGCGGTGCTGTGGCAGAACATCGCGTTGGCCCTGGGCATCAAGGCGGTGTTCCTGGTGCTCGCGCTGTTCGACAACGCCAGCATGTGGATGGCTGTTTTCGCCGACATGGGCGCCAGCCTGCTGGTGGTCTTCAACGGCCTGCGGCTGCTGCGCAACGCCGAGCGCGGCTGAGTCAGCGCTTCACCCTGAAGTAAGCTGACCCAGGTGATGAACAGCGCGCGCGGCGAACACGACAACCCGGCACCCACCCGGCCAAGCACCGGGTGGGCCTGGCTGTCGGCGGCCTGGGCCGTCGCACTGGTGTCGACGTTCGCTGCGCTGTTCATCGGCGAAGTGATGGGCATGGCGCCCTGCCAGCTGTGCTGGTACCAGCGCATCCTGATGTTCCCGCTGGCCGTGATCCTGGGCATGGCGGCCTTCGGCAACGACCGACGCGGCGCCATCTACGCCATGCCGTTGGCACTCGGCGGTGTGGTGGTGGCTGCTTATCACAGCGCGCTCGTAGCAGGCTGGGTGCCGCAGTGGTGGATCCCCTGCGGCGCAGGCCCCTCCTGCAGCGATCAGAGGTTGGTGATCCTGGGCGACATCCAGATCCCTTGGCTGTCCCTGCTGGCTTTCACCGCCATCGCACTTCTCCTGCTTGTCTACCTGCGAAAGCCCCGTTCATGAACACCAAGAAGCTCGCCGTCGGCGGCATCCTGATCCTCGTCGTCGCCGCTTTTGTCGTCGGCATCAGCCTCTATCGGAAGCAGACACAGACCGCCCAGGACCAGACAGTCCGCGCCGAGCAGACCCGGCTCGTGCGCATGCACTCGCCGGTGCTCGGGCCACAGGCAGCCCCGGTCACGATCGTCGAGTTCTTCGACCCGGCTTGCGAGACCTGCCGTGCGTTCTATCCGATCGTCAAGAACCTGATGGCGAAGTACCCGCAGGACGTTCGGCTGGTCATCCGCTACGCGCCGTTCCACCAGGGCTCTGACCAGGTGGTGAAGCTGCTCGAAGCGGCGAAGCGCCAGGGCAAGTACCAGCCGGTGCTGGAGGCGGTGCTGCAAGCGCAGCCCACCTGGGCCGACCACGGCCGGCCCAACCCGGACCTCACCTTCGAGATCGCGAAAGCAGCCGGCCTCGACATCGAGCGGGCTCGCCAGGTCATGGCCCAGCCCGAGATGCAGGCCTTGCTGGCGCAGGATGTCGAAGACCTCACCGCGCTGCGCGTGAGCCGTACGCCCACCTTCTTCGTCAACGGCCGCAGCCTGCCCAGCTTCGGGCCGGACCAGCTCGCCGCCCTGGTGGCCGAGGAAGTGGCGAAGGCGAAGCGATAGGCCGACAGCGGCTGCGCTGGCAGCCCGCCGCCGGTCGGGCTCACGCCGCTGACGTCGCCGGGTCCGGCACCGAAGCATTGGCGCGATCGGCAAGTGCTTTGCCGACAGCGGCACGGTCGCGTCTGCGCAGCAGCCGGTAGATGGCGGGGACGACGAACATCGACAGCAGCGGCGCCGTCACCATGCCGCCGACCATCGGCGCGGCGATGCGCTGCATCACCTCCGAGCCCGTACCGCCGCCGAACATGATGGGCAACAGGCCCGCGATGATGACGGCCACGGTCATGGCCTTCGGCCGCACGCGCAACACGGCGCCTTCGCGGATGGCGTCGAGCAACGCCTCGTCGCTGTCGTGCCCGCGCGCCAGCCGCGTATCCCAGGCCTGCTTCAGGTAAAGCAGCATGATCACACCGAACTCGGCCGCCACGCCGGCCAGCGCGATGAAGCCGATGGCACCGGCCACACTCAGGTTGTAGCCCAGCAGATACAGCAGCCAGAAGCCGCCGATCAGCGCAAAGGGCAGCGTGGCCAGGATCAACAGCGCCTCGTCGAAGCGGCGGAAGGTCAGGTACAGCAGCACGAAGATGATGCCCAGCGTGAAGGGCACCACGACCTTCAGCTTGGCCGTGGCACGCTCCAGGAACTCGAACTGTCCTGACCACGAGACCGAGTAGCCCGCGGTCAGCTGCACCTGCTCAGCAACGGCCTTTTGCATGTCGAGCACCACGGACTTCAGGTCACGGCCACGAATGTCCACGTAGACGAAGCCGGCAAGCCGTGCGTTTTCGCTCCGCAGCATTGGCGGGCCGTCGCTGATGCGCAGTTCGGCCACGTCCGACAGCACGATGCGCGCGCCGCGGGGCGTCACGAAAGGCAGCTTGCGCAGCTTCTCCAGCGAGTCGCGCGTTTCCCTCGGATACCGCACGTTGATCGGAAAGCGCTGCAGGCCTTCGACCGTTTCCCCGACGTTGTCACCGCCCACCGCAGCGCTGATCACCGACTGCACGTCGGCGATGTTCATGCCGTAACGCGCGGCAGCGTCGCGGTTGATGTTGACATCGACATAGCGTCCACCGGTCAGCCGCTCGGCGAGTGCACTGCTGACACCCGGCACAGCCTTCACGGCCTTCTCGATCTCACTGGCGATGCGGTCGATCTCGGCCAGGTCGGTGCCGGCCACCTTGATGCCCACCGGGCTCTTGATGCCGGTGGCCAGCATGTCGATGCGGTTGCGGATCGGTGGCACCCAGATGTTCGACAGGCCCGGCACCTTGACGATGCGGTCCAGCTCCTCGACCAGCTTGTCGCTTGTCATGCCGTCGCGCCACGCGCTCTTCGGCTTGAACTGGATCGTGGTCTCGAACATTTCCATCGGCGCGGGGTCGGTAGCGGTTTCCGCGCGGCCGGCTTTGCCGTGCACCGATTGCACCTCGGGCAGCGTCTTGATCAGCCGGTCGGTCTGCTGCAGCAGTTCTGCCGCCTTGCCGGACGACAGGCCCGGCAGCGCGGTGGGCATGTAGAGCAGGTCGCCTTCGTCGAGCGGCGGCATGAACTCGCCGCCGATCTTCAGAATCGGCCAGGCGGTGCTGGCCAGCAGCAGCAGCGCGACGGCGATCGTCGTCTTCGGCCAGGCCAGCACACCGTCGAGCAGCGGCCGGTAGACGGCGATCAGCGCGCGGTTCAGCGGGTTGCGTCGTTCGTCAGGGATTCGACCGCGGATCAGGTAGCCCATCAGCACCGGCACCAGTGTCACCGCCAGCCCGGCCGACGCCGCCATCGCATAGGTCTTGGTGTAGGCCAGCGGCGAGAACAGCCGCCCTTCCTGCGCTTCCAGCGTGAACACCGGGATGAAGCTGAGCGTGATGATGAGCAGCGAGAAGAACAGCGCCGGGCCGACCTCCACCGCCGCGTCACCCACGACGCGCCATTGCGCTTCGCCTTTCAGCGTCTCGCCGGGGTGTTCATGGCGCCAGGCCTCGATGTGCTTGTGCGCGTTTTCGATCATCACCACCGCTGCGTCGACCATCGCGCCAATGGCGATGGCGATGCCACCCAGCGACATCACGTTGGCATTGACGCCCTGGTAGTGCATGACGATGAAGCTGGCCAGGATGCCGAGCGGCAGCGTGACGATCGCCACGAACGCCGAGCGCAGGTGGAACAGGAACACCAAACACACCAGCGCGACGACGATGAACTCCTCGATCAGCTTGCGACTGAGGTTTTCGACGGCCCGTTCGATCAGGCCCGAGCGGTCGTAGGTCGGCACGATTTCCACGCCTTTCGGCAGGCTGGCCTGCAACGACGCGATCTTGGCCTTGACGGCGGCGATGGTCTCCAGCGCGTTCTTGCCCGAGCGCATCACGATGACGCCACCCGTGACCTCGCCCTCGCCATCGAGCTCGCCAATGCCGCGGCGCATCTCGGGTCCGACCTGCACCCGTGCCACGTCACCCAGGCGCACGCTGACGCCCGCAGGCGTGGCACTCAACGGGATCTTGCGGAAGTCGTCCAAGGTCGCCAGCAGGCCGGACGCGCGCACCACGTACTCGGCCTCGCCGAGTTCCAGCACCGAGCCGCCGGCTTCCTGGTTGGCCGAGCGGATCGCGTCGATGACCTGGCCGTGCGGGATGTTGTAGGCCGCGAGCTTGTCGGGGTCCAGCAGCACCTGGTACTGGCGCACCATGCCACCGACCGACGCGACCTCGGCCACGTTCGGCACGGTCTTCAGTTCGAACTTCAGGAACCAGTCCTGCAGCGCGCGCAGTTGGCCGGCGTCCATCGTGCCGCTGCGGTCCACCAGCGCGTACTGGTAAATCCAGCCCACGCCGGTGGCGTCGGGCCCGAGCGCCGGCTTGGCGGCGGCAGGCAAGCGCGACTGCACCTGGTTCAGGTACTCCAGCACCCGCGAGCGTGCCCAATACGGGTCGGTGCCGTCGTCGAACAGCACGTAGACGAAGCTGTCGCCGAAGAACGAGTAGCCGCGCACCACCTTTGCGCCCGGCACCGACAGCATGGTCGTCGTCAGCGGGTAGGTCACCTGGTTCTCGACGATGCGCGGCGCCTGGCCCGGGAACGGCGTGCGGATGATGACCTGCACGTCCGACAGGTCGGGCAGTGCGTCCAGTGGCGTTCGCTGCACCGCCCACAGCCCCCAGGCGGTGACGATGACCGTGGCCAGCAGCACCAGGAAGCGGTTGACGATGGACCAGCGGATCAGGGCGGCAATCATCGCGAAGCTCCCGACGGACCCACGGCAGGTGACATGGGCGCAAGCGGCGGCAACAACGTGAGCGAGGTCGCTTTCGGACCGTCGGTGGGATCGACATAGAACTCGAAGTCGACGCGGTCGCCCACAGCCAGACCCCGCGACACCTTGGTGGCTGGCGGCAGCTTGAACTCCATCGTCATCGCGCCCATGCCGATGCTCGGGATGGGGCCGTGGCTGAGCGTCACGCCGTCGCGGTCCATCGACTCGATCAGCCCCTGACCGCTGTGGCGCTGGGCGGTGTTGGCCGCCGTCGGTGCCGGCTGGCCATTGAGCCGAGCCTCGACGCCCTTCAGGCTGGCTTCGGAGTCGATCAGGAACTGCGACGAGACCACCACGCGCTGGCCCGCCTTCAGGCCGCGCTTGATCTCGGTCTGGCCGCCGGTTTCCAGACCGGTCTCCACATCGACGGGGGCGAAACGTCCGCCTTCCTCAGCCACCATGACCACCGCGCGACGACCGGTCTGGATCACCGCCTCCGTCGGGATCAGCAGGGCCTTCCCGGCCCGCGTGTTCATGAACTGCATCGTGACGAACAGGCCGGGCACCAGCTGCCCCTCGGGGTTGGCAAGTTGCACCCGTGCCTTCAGGGTGCGCGTGGTGGGGTTCACTTCGGGCAGCAGTGCCTGCACCGTGCCGCGAAACACGGTTCCCGACGCTCCGGGGCTGCGCGCTTCCACCGGGTTGCCTGGGCGCACGAGCGCGGCCTGGCTCTCGGGCAGCTCGGCGAGCGCCCAGACGCTGCCCAGACCGTTGATGCGCGCCAGCATCATCCCGGGGCTGACCGTCATGCCCTCGCGCGCGACGAGCTCGGCGACCACACCGCTGGACGGCGCCACGAGCGTGATGCGTGGCTGAACGGCCCCCACCGCATCCACCTGTGCGACCTGGGCCTCGCTCATGCCTGCCAGCAGCAAGCGTTGGCGGGCAGCGGCGGCCAGCCCGGCATCACCCGCCGCGAAGCGCTTGACCGCGAGGTACTCCTCCTGGGCAGCGACCCACTCCGGCACGTAGAGGTCCGCGAAGGGCTGGCCTTGCCGCACACGGTCCAGCGTCGCACGCACGTGGAGCTTTTCGATATAGCCCGTGGCCCGGGCCTGCACCACCGACTGGTCGCGCTCGTTCCACGCGATGCTGCCGACCGCGCTCACCATAGGCTGCAGGGTGCCCTCCACCACTTCGGCGGTGCGCACACCCAGGTTCTGCTGGATGCGCGGACTGACCGTGACGGTGCCCTGGTCATCGCCACCGGCACCGCCATAGACGGGCACCAGCATCATGTCCATGAAGGGCGACTTGGCCGGCGCGTCGAAGCGTTTGCCGGGCACCATGGGGTCGTGGTAGTAGAGGACGGGTTTGCCGGTGGCAGGATCGATCTGGCCAGCCTTGATCCCTTCCTTGATGTGGCGTCGCGTCGCAGCTTCGCCGGCAGCGATGCTGCTGGTCGGGTCTTCTGCAGGCGGCGAGCCGGATGCAGTTGCTGCTCCGGCGCCAACCTGGCCCATGCCGCGGTGCATGCCGACCTGGTACAGCGCAAAGCCGCCTGCGGCCAGCGCGACGGCAACCACGGCCGTCAACAAGGTGCTTCGGGTGTTCATGGTGTTGCCTCCGGCTTGGCTTAGGCGCCGTCGTGTGACGGCAGCAGATAGTTGAGTTGAGCCCAGACCCGGGCCCGCTCCAGCTCGATGCGCAAGCGCTCCATCCGCACATCCACCTCGCTGCGGCGTGCATCGAGCACCGCCGGCAACGCACCGGTGCCGCTGCGGTAGGCCACCAGCGCAGCTTCGCTGCGTTGGCTTGCCAGCGGCAACAGGGAGGCGTCGTAGCGCTGCAGGCGTTCTTCGTGGCTGCGCCACTCCTGCAGCATCGCCCGCACCTCGGCCTCGTGGGCGCGCTGCAACTCCTCGCGTCGAGCCCGGGCCTCGCCCACACCCGCCAGGCGCGCAGCCAGATCACGGTCCTGCCGGTTCTTCTGGTCCCACTGCAGGGGAACCGAGAAGTTGACTGACACCATGTTGGAGTACGCCGGGCCGCGCTGACTGACCATCAGCTCGACGCTCCAGTCCGACGACTTCGCGGCGCGGGCCACAGCGACATCGCTGTCGGCGATCGCTTCCTGCTGTGCTGCCGTGGCGATCTGGGGATGCTGGTTCAGGTGCTCCGAAAGGGCACCCTCGGTCCATGCGGGCAGCCTCAGCGCAGGACGCGGCGCCAGCTGCAGGCGCGCGACTTCACCCACCCACCGCTCCAGCCGGGTGGTGGCAACCGCGACCTCGCGCTCGGCCTGAGCCAGACCATCGCGCAGCTGCTCGACCGATCCGCGCGCAGCGAAGATCTCGGCCTGGGAGCCCTGGCCGCTGCGGTACAGCGTTTCTGCAGCCTGGACTTGCAGTTCAGCCTGAGCGATCTGCGACTGCAGCAGTTCGCGCAAGGACTCCTGGTAGGAGCGGTCGAGCCAGGCCAGTGCTGTATCGCGCTGCAGTTCCGCGAGGGTGGCCTGGCGGGCGACGTTGGCCAGATCGACTTCGCGTTCGGCTCGGCGCGCGCGGGCGTTGCGCTTGTCGGCCCGCGTCAAATCCTGCATCAGGCCCACCGAGCGCATCGTCATGAAATCCCGCGTGACGCTGTAGCGGTCGGGACCGTCGATCGGCAGGTTGTTGAGACCGAGTTTGAGCACAGGGTCGGGCAGCTGGCCTGCAGCAACGGCCGTTTCGCGAGCAGCCTGCGCTTGCGACTCGGCGGCAGCCACCCGGTGCGATCGCGCCGCGGCATCGACGACCGCACGATCGAGTGAGAGAACGGGCTGCGCGAACACCGTTGGGGCAAACATGGCCAGCAACAGGACAAGCCACAGCACAAGCCAAAGCATCAGCGATGGCGCCAAGCGGAGGCCATCTCGCCTCCAAAGCAAATACACATTCATGGGAACTCCTGAAGTCCGGAACCAGGCCGCGGCTGGGCCGCGACCGATCAAGCGGGCAACTTCAGGAGATCAAATGCGAAAGCAACAATGCGCGATGCTGTGGGCCAGCGGCGACGGTCGATCGCGAACGCGCTCGTCCTGCGCCCATGAACTCAGCGCGTGGTCCAGACGGTCATCCACCGACAGGGTGAACAGGGCCGGCAGCGCCGTCAGGGGTACAACAACCAATGGCACAGGGTCGACCGCATGACTGACTGATCCGAACTGGCAGTGCTGCATGCACAAGGTTGGCTGATCGGGGTCAAGCTGAATCCCTTCAGCCATCATCTCGGCACACGGCACGCCGGCCATGTCGGGCGCAGGTCCGTCAGCCCGATCGCCGATCGCGGGACAGGCGTATGCCGCCATCGCCATTTGCGCGAACAGCAGCACCATCGACAACATGACGATGATGCGGACCCGGATGCGCTTGCGAAGACTCACGGGCCAAAGAATAACCGGAACCGCCTGGTAGCGACCCAGCGCGACGTCGAAGACCCCTGCGCGCCGACGAAGGCAGCACACTTGGGCTCGCTCACCTTGCCGATGCACACGCAGCCCACGGTGCACTCTTCAGGCGCCAGGCGCTGGCCTCAATGCCATGCCCAGCAGCGTGAGGGCGGCGAACCCCGCCCCGGCGTAGAACGTGACCGCCGAACCCATGCTGTCCCACAACACCCCGGCAATCACGCTGGACACCAGCAGCGCCAGGCCGCTCAGCAGATTGAAGAACCCGAAGGCCGTGCCGCGCAGGTCTTCTGGCGCCGTCTCGGCCACCATGGCCGCGAGCAAGCCTTGTGTCATGCCCATGTGCAGGCCCCACAGAGCCACCCCGAGACCCAGGGCGGCCCAGCCGCTGGCCGATGCGAGCACCAAGTCTGCGGCGATCAACACCACCAGGCCGGCGGCCAGCAGCTTGCCGTGGCTCACCCTGTCGGACAGCTTGCCGAACGGGTAGGCCGACGCGGCATACACCAGGTTCATCGCCACCATCACCAGCGGCACCCAGGCAACAGGCACATCAAGCTGCGCGGCCCGCAGCACCAGGAAGGCCTCGCTGAAGCGGGCCAGCGTGAACACGGCGCCCACGCCGACGACCCACCAGTAGCGGCTGTCCAGCCTGGCCAGCGTCGCGCGTTGGATCGGGTTCACCGCGCCCCGCGGCCTTTCGTGCGCGGGTTCCTTGATGCCCACCATCAGCAGCAGCACCGCCAGCACGCCCGGAATGACGGCGACCCAGAACACGGCGCGGAAGTCGTTGGCCCAGGCCAGCATCAGCCCGGTGGCGATCAAAGGCCCGGCGAAGGCCCCCACCGTGTCCAGCGACTGTCGCAGGCCGAAGGCAGCGCCGCGCATGCTGGGGGGTGTGATGTCGGCCAGCAGCGCATCGCGCGGCGCGCCGCGTATGCCCTTGCCCACACGGTCGATGAAACGCGCCGCCACCACGGCGCCGACGCCGCCGGCCATCGCAAACACCGGCTTCGTCAAAGCGCCCATGGCATAGCCCAGCACCGCCAGGCCCTTGCGCTTGCCCAGGTAGTCGCTGAGCGCTCCCGAAAAGACCTTCGAGATCAGCGCAATCGATTCGGCCAGACCTTCGATGATGCCGACCGCCAGCACGCTGACGCCCAGCGTGCCGACCAGGAACAAGGGCAGCAGGCTGTGAACCATCTCGGACGAAATGTCCATCAGCAGGCTCACGAATCCGAGCACCCACACCCCCGCAGGCATCGAGACCGGACCGATCAGTTTGGGAGGTTTCATGCGGAAGCGGTGTTGCCTGCCGAATCAGCTGCGGCGTTTGTTGTGTAGTGTGCTTGCAGCCGCATGGTCGCAGAACCGATGGGCTCGTTTGAACTTCAGGCCTGCTCCGACCCGCGATCGACAATCGACGGATGCAACGAATCACCCTCGAACGGCAGCAGGTGTGGATCTACCTGGGGGCCACCGGGCTCGGCCTTGGCGCTGGCAGCGCATGGCCGGCACTGGCCCCTGGGCTCGAAGCCATGCTGTGGCCGACACTGATGCTGTTGCTGTACGCCACCTTCGTGCAGGTGCCCCTGCTGCACGTGCGCGAGGCCTTTGGCGACCGCCGCTTCGTCGCCGCGGTGCTGATCGGCAACTTCGTGCTGCTGCCGCTGGTGGCGTGGGTGCTGGTGGGGGTGTTGGCGTTGTGGTTGCCCGCCGACCCGGTGCTGATCGTCGGCGTGCTGCTGGTGCTGCTGGTGCCCTGCACCGACTGGTTCATCACCTTCAGCCAACTGGGCGGCGGCAGTGTGCCGCGGGCCATTGCGGTGACGCCACTGAACCTGCTGCTGCAGTTGCTGTTGTTGCCGCCGTGGCTGTGGCTCATTGCCGGCATCGACGGTCTGCCGCAACTGGCTGCCGCCGATCTGGCATCCGCGCTGGTCGTCGTCATCGTGCCGCTGGTGCTGGCCGCCGCGACCGAGCGCTGGATCGAGGCTCGGCCCGAACGCGATGCGGTGCGCGAGCGCCTGGCCTGGTGGCCCGTGCCGCTGCTGGCCATCGTGGTGTTCCAGATCGCCGCGGCGCAGGTCGGGGCGGTGCTCGAAGCGACTCACATGCTCGGCGCGGTGGTGCCGGTGTTCGTGGTCTTCTTGCTGGCCGCGGCCGGCATCGCCAAGCTGCTGGCACGCTGGATGTCATTGCCGCCAGATCAGGGCCGCACGCTGGCCTTCAGCCTGGGCACGCGCAATTCCTTCGTCGTCCTGCCATTTGCGCTGTCGCTGCCGGCTGGATGGGAACTGGCCGCGGTGGTGATCGTGGTTCAGTCGCTGGTGGAACTGCTCGGCATGGTGTTCTTCCT
The DNA here is from genome assembly GCA_030653385.1 of Rubrivivax sp. Classification (GTDB taxonomy): domain Bacteria; phylum Pseudomonadota; class Gammaproteobacteria; order Burkholderiales; family Burkholderiaceae_C; genus Rubrivivax. The sequence goes on from JAURZM010000043.1 coordinate 48,921, forward strand.
GTGGTGGGTGCCGCGGCACCTGTTCCCGCTCACCGTGCCGCGCCAGGTCAACGCTGCGGATTGACGTGCGGACTGGCGGCGGTCGCTGCCGGTTCAGGACGACGCTCCGCGCTGAGCCACAGGCGCAGCAGGATGTTGGTGTCGATGCCGATCATCGGCCAGTCGACTTGCGGCCCGTTTGGCTGGGCGCGTGCTTGTCGCGCAGCTGCTTCGACACGGCCTCATCCATTTGTTCGACGGTCAGTGGCGCAGCATGCGGGGACTTGAGCAAGCCCCGGATGCGTCGCGCGTCGGGCCGGACGTGCCGGGCGGTGATCGTGTTGTCGGCCTGGATCTGGAAGTCGAGTATCGATCCGGCATCCAGGTTCAGACGGTCGCGAATCTGCTTGGGCAGGGTGAGTTGTCCCTTGCTGGTCAGTGTGGCGAACATGGTGAGTCCCTTCTGGATCAAAGCATTCCTTACATTTCGTCCAGGTAAGGAGCTTTGCGCCAACACCGCTCGGCAAGGAGCCTCAGGGCCGAGCGACGCAGTGGGACGGCAGCAGACGCTGCGGGACTACTCCAGGTTCTGCACCTGAAGCTCGGGATCAGCTCCAGGCTGTTGATTCGTATGGATATTTGATGTCATGGTGGTAGCCGAACCCCACGATTTACCCCACACCAAACCTGCGCTGTAGTGAGATTCGTTGGGACGAATGCGAGGCGAACCGGCCAGCAAAACTCCACCGGTCAGTCTATCAGTCGAGTCCCTCGTTGACGTCCAGAACGTCTCTCTGTCCGATGCTCGTGGGGGCTTGGACTGTGCATCCGCACGAGTGAGGCTGGGTGCCGGCCCGCCGATACCCCACTGCGCACCTCCAGCAGACCGAATGCTGATGGCAAAGTGTTTGGGCCGTGTGGTGATGACTGGGGTTTGCAAACTGCGAGCCGACGAGTACGCTGCGCAGCGGAGGCATGTCTGTTGTGCGAAAGGCCATCTTCTTTGGATTCATCGCCGCCGGCGCCGCTGCTGGCTTGTTCGCGGCCTTGAACGGCGACTGGGGACTCAGGGTGGTGATGATGGCCATCGGGGCCGTCATCGGCGCTGCGATCGGTGGGGCGGTGACGCGCGTAGGCAAGCGTCCTCCGATTCGAGTGCCGTCCGACTTGGACCAGTCCTACGGGCAGGGCACTGCAGCGGAAGATCGCGACCGGAACTACTGGCGTGATCGGGGCCATCCGCCCTTCATGAAGCCGCCGAGCGGAGAGCCGGATCGACACATGTTCGATCCCGACCGACTTGCCTGACCGGCTACTTCTTGCGCTTGAGCAAGTCCTTGGCCAAACCCTCGGCTGCATCGATCGACTCAGTCGTGTCGGTGGCGACCTGTCGGCCAGATTGCATCAGCAAGGACTTCTTCGTCGTGAGCGTGCCGTCGGGTGATCGAACGATCTGCGCATTGGCATCGAAACTGCCCTGCGACGATTCGGAGCCTTGACGAATCTCCAATCCCTTCCTTTCAATCTCGCTGCGAATGGACGAGGGCTGCAGAACTTCTTCGACCTTCGGAGTCGAGCGTCCGAACCCTGAGACCTGTCGTGAGTTGCCGCGCCCGCTGGACATGATGTCAGGATCGAGGCGCGGAGAACTGCGGTCTTGGTCGTGTCGTCGGCGCAGCTCTTCAAATGACTCGGGGAGTGCTGCGCCATCCGAAAGCACCCTGTTCGGGCGCAAGCCCTGGCGCGCCAGTTCAGAGTCGAGCATCGAGAACGCGGCTGCGCTGTTGCCGCCATAGCGTTCGGCGTATCGCATGAACATCTCGAGGTTGTGAGGATCTTGGGCGAGATCGATGGAGATGGTCTCACCCCGCTCGCGTGCGGACGAAAGACGTTCCGAGAGCGTCTGCCGTTCCGCGAAGGTGGCCTCCGCGCGTTGGGCGCGGGCCGTCGTCGTTGACAGACGAGATGCCAGTTCCCTGGCTTCCCGGGAGTCATCGGATACGGCCGTGGCAAAGCTGGTGTCACGAGAGACCCGGTCACCAAACTGCTTGAACTCGGCAATCTGCTCGTTCGTCATGGAGCCCAGGACCTTGCGCTGCTCTTCCGAGAGCCCGGATTGGTAGCTCTTTCCTGTGTTCCCCTGAATCGAGGCTCCAGCCACCGGCGTGCTAAGTCCAAGGTGCGCGGAAGCACCAAAGGCTATGCTCGCCACCTGAGACTGGGACAAGCCTGTGCTGTCGGCCACGCTCTTGGTGATCTGATCCAACCGACTCATCGTCTCCCCGAGTTGCTCGAAGCTACTGGTGGACGAACCCGATGTGTTTCGAACAGATCGCAGCTTCGTCAGTCCACGCGAGAACGCTTCTGTCAGAACTGCGGATCGATCCTGAGACGCGGACACCGCCTCACTGCGCGACGCATCCGCCTGCCTGCTCGCCTCTGTCACATCCTGCTCGCTCACGCGCATTGAAACGACGCGCGATGCAAACCCCTGGTTACGCAGAAGACTCACTGCCGTCCGACCGGTCAGTGCACTCGATGAAACCGTGTTGCCCGTCAGGTCGTTCTGCCACGAACTCATGAACGCCGAGGTGCGGTTTGGTGCCAGCTGAAACTGGTCCATCGCCACGTTGCCCATGCTCACGTTGCCAACAGCGGCGGAGCCTGTGCTGCCCGCCAGCATGCCCTGCAATCCAGACAGCCCGCCGACCAGGGCCGTACCAAAATTCTCCATGCGCTTGAGCGCCGCCCACGCGATGAACGGGATGCTGATGGCCAGGTAGCCCACCACGGCCTCGCCAGAAATCGCGCGCGAGTAGATCGTCGATGCGGTCTGAAGCGACAGCGCCTTGGCGCCGCTGCCGAGGTCGGCGGCAGCGGCCAGGTCGTAGGCGGCGTAGATCGACGCCATGTAGTTGAGCACCGCGTACAGCGGTGGCCACAGCTGTATCCAGATCAGGATCGCGGCGTAGCCCTTGAACGCGATCATGGTCTCGCGCCCGCTGGTCAGCAGGAGCAGCAGGACGAACAGCGGGAACAGGGCATAGGTGACCGCCTCGATCACGTTGCGGAACACGGGCAGCGACTGTTCGGCCACCTTCCCATAGTTCAGCCAGGTCGCGTTCTGCTGCGCGACGGCCTGGGCGCGGCCAACAGCCAACACAATGGAGGCTGGGTCATTAACCTTCTGCCCGATGATGCTGCTGGTGTCGTTGATCGCATTGAGCACCGCGTTCTGGCGGATCAGGTCGGCGGCGCTCGCTGCCGCGGTCGCAATGCTGTTCTTCACGTAGGCCTGCTGAATCTGGCCGGCGATGGCCGCAGCGGCGGTAGCACTCGGCAAGGTCGGGTTGAGCTGGAAGGCTAGCTTGCCCTGGATGCGCGTGATCTGTGCCGGCAGGCGGCCGTTGAGATTCGTGTAAACGTTCGGGCAGGTATCGACCGTCGTTGCGCCGCCGCCGGCAGACACCGTCGTGAAGCGCGCGGGGTTGGGTGTGCTCATCAGGGCCCACACGTCGTCCGAGCTGGAGAACGTGCCCGGATCGACCGTCCCGTCGATCAGGTCGTACATCGTGCAGTTGTGGATGTAGTTGATCAAGTCGGTGCGGAAGTTCGGATCCTGGAACACGACGTTGCCGGTGTCGCGGATCAGGCGGTTGCCGAACATAAGGCCGTTCTTCTCGTAGGTCAGTTCGCTCGGCAGCCCGCCCACGCCCGGTATGACCTGGAACGCGGTCTCGAACAGGCCCGTCAGCGTGTGGCCGATGGTGCTGGTGACGCTGCCCAGCATCGCGATGCCGAGGGGCACGTTGGCCACCACCTTGACCGCCGATCCGCCGGTCTTGTCGACGATGCCCACGGTGACGCGCGGAACGATCAGGATCGAGAACACCAGCAACACCGTGGCCAGCCACTTCCACCCCTGCAGCTTCTCGGGTGCAAACGCGTAGGCGATCAGCGCGGCGACGAAGCCGCAGAAAGCCACGGCTGCGACGGCGGCCGCATAGTCGCTGGAGGCGTGGATGGCCGCGGCCGCGTTGAAGATGCCGAACAGGCTGTCGGAGTTCTGATAAGCGTAGATTTCCCACATGGCGTGCTCGCACCACGGGCTCTACCGCGATAGATAGGCGGCTTGCTGGCCCAGCATGTCCATCACATGCTGCGGCATGCTGGAACGAAGTTGCCGCTCGAGCTGTTCCAGATGGCTGGAGACGGCCCGGAACGAACCGACCTTCTGGTACAGCAGGTTCTTTTCCTGGGCCAGTTGCAGCAGCATTGCCTGGGCCCGTAGCCGGACCTGGTTGGCCAGTTCGCGCTGGCTTTGCTGCAAGGTGTAGTCCTTGTCCAGCGCCGCCATGCCAACGCGCAGGTTGCGCTCCAGGAAGACGTAGGCGTAGTCGGCGGCGATGACGTCTCGGTACTGGCCGATCAGGCTGTCCGACAGGCCCGAACCCGGGATGGTCGCGCCGATCGACAGCATCTTGTAGACCGGCTCGGTGGTCTGGTTGACGAAGCCCACCTCGGCCGAGTTGTTGGGGATCGCCGCGCGTGTGGCGATCTTGTCGGCGATCGACCGCATCATGGTCTCGACCCGGGCCGTGAACGGCGTGTGCGTGTAGGCAGTGTTCAGCGTCACCACGTCGCAGTTGGTGTAGTCGTTGCAGCGCAGCAGGTGCTGCGTCACGTTGGTGCCCGCGCCGGCGGCCTGGCCGTACAGCAGGTGGCTGATCGACGTGATGGTTGGCGCGACAGGCTCAGGGTCGCGGGCCGCGTCCTCGGGGTAGAAGATCACCGTACCGACGATGCTCATGATCAGCTCGCGTTCCTGGTCGTCGAGGTAGGTGCCGGTTCGCTGCAGCGCCTTCCAGGTGAGGTTGCCGACGAAGGGCGCCTTGTTGCGCACGTTGGCGTCGCCTGACGTGCGGGCCGAAGCCAGGATGCTGGTGCGGTCTGTCGCGCAGCGGCGGCGCGCTGCGTCGCGGTCGCTTTCCAGGCCCATCTCGATGGCCAGGTCGGAGCAGGCTTCCTGTGAGCTGTAGCCGGCCGCCTCGGCCGCCGTGCTGACGATGGCCTTGGCCGTCTCGCAGGAGTTGATGCGCGCGTTGTTGATCCAGGTTTCCAGACCCTTGGCCCACTTGGTCAGCCCGCCGAGCAAGGGTGACACTGATTCGAGCGCGAGCTGGAACGCGATGCCCGGCATCGCCGCGGTGATGTTGCGCAGCATGTTCTTGAACTCGGCCGCCGAGATGTGCGAGAACGAACCGCCGAACACGTCGATGCCGCCGCAGCCCGCCTTGGCGCTGGGGAACTGGATGGCCGCGAGCTGGTACACCTTGTTCGGCGCACGCATGAACAGGCTGCCGCCGGTGTAGGTGTTGAAGGTCTGCCCGCGGAAGGCACCCGGCGCGGTGTAGTTGCCGATGGAGCCGAGGCTGTTGAACATGTTGTTCACCTCGGCGTTCAAGTCGCCGGCATGCAGGATGGCCGGCGACACCACGAGCACGGCGGCCAGTGCCGCGGCAAGTGTGCGCTGGGCTGAGGAAGGTTGCTTCGACGTGTTCATCAGACGCTCCTGCGCGGGCTACCGAAGCGCGGCCTGCGATGTAGAAATCGATGGCGACATCTCGGCGACCTGCGACGAGACGAGGGTGATCCGCTCCAGCAACTGCGCTTCGGACAGGACGCCGAAGCCGATGGGCGTGATCTTTCCGGTGAAGGGTTGGGCGAGGTACACGGCGGGCACCTGGGTCACCTTCAGCGTGGTAGCGATGCCGTTGTCCCGACGCGCGTCCGGGAAGCCCGGTATCGGCCCGCCGTCCACGCTGATGGCCACCACCTTGATGCCATGCCGGGCCTGGAAGGCCTCGAGCGTCGGCGCGAAGGCATGGCAGTACGGGCAGTCGCTGCGAAAGAAGAAGAACAGCACATGGTCGCGACCGAGCGCGCCGATGGACTCCGAACGCTGCGCCAGCTGCTGTTGTTCAAACACCTCCAACGCCTTGGCGTTCACGGGCCGGCCCTGCAGTGTGGGGTCGAGCTCGGGTGTGGCCCAGGCGACCCGCTGCGCCATGTCGGCGAAGGTGGAGGCACGCGCGACCACCTTGGCCTCCAGCTCCATGTAGCGCCGGACGTTGGTCTCGGTCGGCCGCATGATGGCGATGGCGCGGGTCTGTTCGACCTCCTTCTGAAGGCGCTCGAACTCGGTGATCTCGGGCGGTTTGGTCGCCGCCTGTTTCGGCGTCGAGGCGCTGCTCCTGGGTGTCGCCTCGCGCCGCGGCAGGGCCTCGGGTTCAGGGTCTTCATAGAAGTGCCACCCACGCCAGGTGTCGGACCAGTAGCGCGATGAGCCGTCCTGCGCCTGGGCCGCGGGCGCGACAAGGGCGGCGAGAACCCACAAAAACCGGAACAGCCTGTGGCTCATGTGGGAGGCCTCACGACAGCGACTTCGGCGGCAGGCCGTCGCGGCAATAGTTGATGCCGAAGTCGATGGTCTGTCTGCGTGGCGAGGCAGCGCCCGGCAACTGCACGCCTTCCTGCCAGAAGCGCACGTTCAGGCGGCTGCAGCCGGCCTGGGTGTAGCGGCGTTCGGTTGTCACGTCGATGTAGATCGGCGACGTGCCCTTGAATTGCCGCGTGATGGCGTCGGCGATCTCGCCCACCAGCACGCCGCGAGACTGACCGTCGGGCGCTTCGATGGCCGCGATCAGGAGTGGCCGCGCGTCCTGCACCGGCGCGCGGTCCTGTGCCGTCGCGTTCGACGCCACCAGAGCCGTGAGAGCCAGCCAGGCGAAGTCGGAGGATTTCATTGGCATCTCCCTTGGCCGTAGTAGCAGGTCGGGATGCGGCTGGCGCCGTTGCCCTGCAGCGTTGCCAGGTTCGGCAGCGTCGGCACCAGCGAGGCATAGAACTCCGACAGATCCATCGCCGCGAAGTCGAGGGATTGCAGTTGGGCGACGGTGAAGCCCGAGCAGTCGGCGCTCTGCGCGCCACCCCAGCCCTTGCCGATCTGGGCCCGGCCCTGTTCATTGACGATGCGCGCGAGCATCGAGTTGAAGCAGCACTTGGAGGTGGTGCGTTCAACGCACGAGACGCAGACGCCCAGCACGCGGAAGCACGAAGAACACCAGGTGCCGATCGTGTGGCAGAGCTTCGCGCCTTCCTTCATCGCGAGCTTTCCTTCGTTCTCGTTGCACGACATCATCGAGAGGATGATGTAGATGATCACGGCGATGACCAGCGACCACGGGTCGAAGGCGACGACGAGGTTGGTGCCCGAATACACCACGGTGGAGCCGGCGGGAATCGCGGCGCCGTTGACGGCGACGGTGACGCCGTAGGTGGTGAAGGTGCCACTGAAGCCGGCGCCTGTGAGCAGTGCCGACATGCCCTGGTACAGGAACTGCCGGTTCTCGCTGTTCATCAGCACGTCGTACACCAGGCGGGAACCGGAGCCGAACATGCTTTGGTTCGTCATGCCGGCCCCTGCGCCGTCGGCGTAGCAGCAGTTCTTCAGCAGGCGGTCGCGGCAGCGGTTCTCTTCCCCGTCGAACACCTGCATCCGGTCGCTGTTGATGTAGACGCCGGCCTCGCGGCCCGCCTCCAGCATCGACATGCTGCGTGCGAAGTCGGCGTCGTTGGGGGCGGCGATGTTGAAGCAGTTGCCGTCCAGGCAGAACACGTTGGTCGGGCAGTTGCTGGCGCTGGTGACGGTCTGGGCCGGCACCGGGCAGGTGTAGCCGTCCTCATAGACCTCGCACACGCCGGTGACGGTGTTCGTCTGTCTGCAGGCCGATGTGGTCGCGGTGCAGCCTGTGGCGACCAGCGGCGCGCATTGATCCAGCGGCGCCGCGCTGGTGCAGCTCATCGTGCTGGTGTATTCCCAGCAGTCCCGAGTGATGGACACGCCGTCGATCACCTTGGTCGCCGGGCCGTCGGTGCACACCGGGGCGGTGCTGACTGTGCAGCGCCCGCCGGCGGCCAGCGCCGGGCATTGGTCATCCCAGCGGTCCGTCGCGGTCACCGCGGTGGCGGGCCGGGTGTAGCTCAGCGCCATGGTCGGTATCGGGCCGTAGGCGGGGTTGGCGGTCCAGCCGACGACCGAGCGGTCAGCGTCACTGTTCCAGAACGACCCGGGCACGGTGCCTGTCACGTCGATGCCGGCATAGGGGGTCCAGCCACCCGCCGGCGCGTAGCACTTGGCGCCATCCAGTGCCGTGGTGGTGCAGCCGCTGTCGCCGGAGCACACGGTGTCCTGGATGTTGTCGCCGCTCTGCGTGCCCGCACGGCAGGCTGCGTACACCTTCAGGAAGGGCTCGACACTGGTGCAGGAATAGCCCGAGTCGCCGCCGCCAGTGCACGTCTCCAGCGACTCGGCGGCGATCATGGCGGTGAGGCTGCAGGCGCTGCCTGCGCAGGACTTGTTGGCCACCCACACGCCAGTGCGGATCGGCAGACCGGTCATGCCGGAGTAACTGGTCTCCAGCACCGCCACCATCTGCGGGAACACGACGGGGGTGGTCATGTCCACGTCGAAGAAGCTCAGCGGCGCGCTGTCTTGCGTGACTCGGAAGTGGTGAGCCGTGTCGGGTCGATCCGGCAGGCATTGCACACCCAGCCCCGAGCGCCCCGATGCGGCGGTTGCAAACCAGTCGCCGGGGTTGCAACTCGTGGTTCGCTCGGTGGCGACGGTCAGCGAGCGAGTACAAAGGTAGTTGCCTACGCCCTGGTAGCGCAGGCAGGTGCGAGCCTGCGTGGTGGGCGGCAAGCTGGTGACCGTGGTGGTGCAACCGCTGTAGTAGGCAGCCAGGCCGCCCAGCACGCTGGAGGGACTGCGCCCGATATCGCGGGCCGCTGCTACCGCCGGGTCAGTGGCGGTGACGGCGGGCCTTGGTGTGTTGGCCGACGTGACAGCGCCGCGCTGGGCCTGACACACGGGGTCATTGGGCAGCGTCGCGCACATCGAGAGGCGTGCGCTGCCCTGCGTAGCGAGGTTGGGTTGCCGGTAGTAGGCCGCCTCGGGCGGCGCGGTCGTGTAGCCCGGCACCACCGCCGTGGCGTTCGGTGCCGTCACGCTGCCGCTCGCCACCGGGTTGGCGGCTTGTCCGGCCGCGACACCCTCCTCGTGTGGGCCGGCGATGGCGGAGGTCTGCGTCGTGACGAAGCAGAAGACCGTGAACCAGATGACGAGCTTGCGCACGATCAGCTCCCCGTGCCCTTCAGCCGCCGCAGGAACCCGATGGCATCGCGGGCCAGGCGTGGTGTGGAGCGCTGGATGAATTCGAGGGCGTAGTCGAGACTCACGTCACCGGCTGCCAATGCGAACTGATGGGTGGCGAAACAGGCGGCAGCACCGCAAGGGCGGGGCTGGGCGCCGCCCTGCAGCAGCACGAACGAAGGTGTCCGCGTCACCGCGAAGCGGTCGAAGGCCTGAGGATCGATCTGCACTGACACCCGGCGGCTGCCGATCAGGCGCTGAACACGCTCGACCGTGTCGCGCAGCGAGTTGTTGACCAGCCCGCGCAAGACCAGAGATGCGCGAGCGCGTGTGGCTTGGTCAACGAGGCGGGCGAGCGTGGGCTCGGGCAACTCGAAGCTGATGAAGATCAACAGCCCTGGACCTGCGTTGGGTTTGAGGGCCGGCTGGCCCGTCTGCGCATCGAAGCCTTTGGCAAGGGCTTCCAGGTCGATGGGTGTACGCGTTGCGGGCTGGGGCAGCATGTCCACCTTGGGGGTGGACGGCACAGGTACGCGAGCCAAGTCAGCATCCGATGGCGTCGGATGCTTCCGCCGCGCGCTTTCGACATCGCGGTCGGTGACAGCAGGCTGCGCGCGGCGTGCTCGTTCCACGTCGGCGTCGGTCACAGGCGGTGTGCCCTGGGCCCACACACCTGGGCAGCACGTCAGCGCGATGCAGGCAAGGGCAGCGTGGGCAGCGCCGCGCAGGCGCAAGGCGATGTCAGTAGCCCACACAGCAGTTCCTCTTGCGAAACAGCATGAAGGCGAAGTCTTCGCCGCGCACCGGGTATTCCTTGCCGGCGCCCCAGACGATGGTGCTGCGGCCGAAGGGCTGGCAGCAGCGTCCGCCGTCCTTCGCGGTGTTCGCAACCGGGTAGGTGAGCTGGGCCTTGTAGGCCGTCTTGTCCATTGCCGGCAGGAAGTACGGCCCGCACAGCCCTGGCTTGCCATGCCAGCCCCAGGCCAGCAGCTCGCGGTGCATCTTGGCGGTCAGCCGCTGGGCCAGCAGTTCGGCCGTGCGCACGCCGCCCATGTGGTACGGCACATGGCCATCGAGGGGGTAGAGGCCACCCTGGCAGCCGGCACACCAGAACATCTCGGCGATGCCGAATCCGGCGGTGGCGGCCACGCAGTCGGCGGCGCACGCGGCCACCGCGACCGGGTTGGCAAAGAGCACGGCCTCCGGGTTGAGGATCAGCGTGAGCTCGTCGTCGTTCCACAGCGGATCGACTTCGGTCAGGTAGGCCAGGTCGAAAGAACCGCGTTCCAGGCAAGGAAAATCCGTCACCACCTCCAGCCAGTACAGCACTGGGTTCACATAGAAGTGCGCCTGGTAGAAGCTGCCGCCATCGCCGTCGCCTTCGGAGCGCGTGAACCGCGCTGCCGCGGGCGCCGAGATGCCGGGATCGAGGTCGATGCCACCCAGCGAAGCCAGGCAGAAGGGCTTGCGCACCGCCTCGACGTGGCGCGCCGGCTCCCAGAAGCCGATCGACAGGCCGATGGTCGGGTTCACGCCGCAACTGCAGACCGGGTTCGACGGATTGGGGATGTCTTCCTGAGCATCGAAGTTGGCGATGGTGGCGCTGCCGATGCTGATCGGCAGGATGCAGCTCCAGCAGATCTCGGTGATGGGGTTGGGGAACCTGCCGGTGCAGGTGAGGCTGTCGGCGGCCTGGGTGAGGGGCGACGCCAGCGTCAGCAAGCCGGCGAGCACGGTGGCGAGCATGCGGCGGACGGCCTTCATGGCAGCACCACCTCGTCGATGCGCAATCGCGCCCCTTCCTGCGACACGAGGGCTGGCACCTGGCGGATGCCGAAGCGGCGTGTCAGCGTGCCTTGCTGGTCGTAGTAGACGGGGATGCGCCAGGCCTTCATCAAGTCCAGATACGACCCGCCGGTGAGGATCGGCTTGACCTTGCCGGCGTACCTCGCGATCAACTCGTGGGCACGGGTCACCTGGCGGCGGTCACGGGCATCGAAGAACAGCAGGTGCTTGGACAGCGACACCACGTCCAACGGGTTCTTGCGCGTGCCCGCCGCGAACAAGAGTTGGCCGCGTGCATCCGTGATGTTGCGGTCCAGCGTGAAGCTGGGGTCGAAGTAGAAGGTGCGGGCGGTTGCCGTGGGCTGCAGGCCTGAGACGGCCTGCGGCCGTTTGACCGCGTCGATTCCACGGGCCTGTGCTTGTTCGATGAGCTGCTGCAGCTCGCCACTGCGTTCCTTGGCACGCAAGCGCTGCTCGATGAAGTTCAGCAGGTGCGGTTCGCCGATCCCGTAGGTGGGCCCGATGGCCCCGAGATCGGCTGCCTGGGCGACGCTTGCGCCCACCAGCAGAGCCACGGCAAGATGCGGAAGGCGGATCGTGTTCACCGCACGCTCCGTCGTTCACAGGTCACACGCTGCGCGAGTTGAGCGAGCGCCTTCGCGTCGCGGAGATGACTCGCGCGGATCATGCCCATCAGCACCGGGTCACCGTCACCGCCGGCCATGGCCTGGCGCAGTTCGGTGGCTCGCACGGGCCGGCCGCAGCGTTGTTGAAAGGCTTGCAGGTAAGCCTGGGCACCCTCGTGCGCGGCCGGCGAGATCTGGGCCAGCAGGGCGAGGTAGTCGGCCAGTGGCATGTCGTCGGTGATGGGCAGTGTGGCGACCGGCGCCGTTTGCGCGTGCGTTGGAGAGGCCATCGGCCCGACGACGGCTAAAGCCATGGCAAGGAGTGCGACGCAAGGCTTCACGATGCGCCCTCAGAACAGCGGCACCACAGTGCCCAGCACCTGCTCGGCCCGCACGAGGCCGCTCGCGCGGTAGCGGGAGTCGAAGGAGTCAGGGCTGGTGCCTTGCACGTAGTAGTGGCCCGGCGGGATGACCGTGGCCGCGATGGGTTCCAGCGGCCGGCGGTCGTAGGCATGCGTCTTGGCCTGACCGACGACCTCGCCGTTGATGGCGACGATGCGGCCGTCAACGGTGAGCGCATCACCCGGCATACCGCGCACGATCTTGAAGAAGGGCTGGCCCCGCAGGCCGGGGTAGGCGGCCTGCGCTTCACCCGCGAAGGCGAAAACCACGTAGTCACCACGCCGCAAGGTGTGCGGCCCGTACTGCACCAACGCCACGCTGTAGGGCAGGCTCGGCGTCCAGTTGAACAGCACCGGCAGGCGGGGTGTCGGGTCGATGAACACGCGGGCGTAGGCAAAGGCCCAGACCGCGAACACCGGCGCGTACAGGTACCAGCGCGCCCGCATGTGATGCAGGAAGTCGGCGAAGTTGGCGACGAACCTGATGGCCAGCGTCTTCATGGCGCCTCCAGCTTTCGTTTGAGGTGCGCGGTCAGGTCCAGCGTGCGCGGCGTGGGGCCCGCCACAGCGCTCTTGAGCACCACCAGGCAGGCACAGTCGCGCGGCAGCTCCTCCAGTGCGACCGGCAAGCGCTGCGAGAACCTGCGTGCCATCGCCATGGCCCGCTCGCGCTCGATGTCGGAGCCGGCCTTGGTCAGGATCAGCGTGAACTGCGCTTCCTTCTGCCGATAGACCTCGCCGACGTCGACCACGCCGATGAGTTGCCCGGGCCGGATCACCAGGCGGTCGTACGCCGCCAGCGTGCCGAAGACGATCAGCGCCGCCATCAGGGCGTTCAGGAGCACGGCTTTCATGTCACATGCCCCCGGCGGCGCAGAAGCTCGGCGATGGCCTCGTCGATGCTCAGGCCTTGTGCGCGCAAGTCATCGATCGGCGCGTTGTCCTCCAGCTTGTTGGAGAACAGCAGGTGCGTCGCCGGGTCGAGGATGTTGCGTGCCACACCCTCGCCGACTGGCGACGAGATGTAGACCTCGGAGAACACACCCGGCTCGGTGCGCAGGGAGTTCAGCAGCCGCTTCTTCGGCTCGTCCATCGACAGCCGCCCCTTGCGGTCGAGCATCTCGATGGACTCGGGCTTCTGGCGCAGCAGGAACACCCAGTCCGAGCAGTTGAACGCGGCCTCCATCTGCGCCGAGCCGTAGTAGTCGTCGGCGCTCTGGGTGGCGGTGCCCAGCGAGCCGCCGTATTTGCGCGCGCGCCGGGCGGCTTCCTCGACGACCGCGGCCTTGACCGGGTCGTCGGCGCCGATGTCGCCAAGCTGCTGCTTGAGCTCGTCGATGAACAGCACCTTGCGCCGGTTGCGCGTCAGGTACATCTCGCCGGTGATCTGGTGCAGCAGCAGGATGTTGACGACGGCATGCAGATCCGGCCGGCGCTTCAGCTCCTCGTTCTCGATGACGACGAAGTCGTTGTCGAAGTCGACGTTGTTGCGGCCCTCGAAGAAACGCTCGTACTGCCCACCTCGTGCGTAGGGGTTCAGCATGATCGCCAGGTCGCGGATGCGCGGATCGTTGACAGCGCCCAGTTCCTCGATGGAGCCTTCCTTGAAGGCGTCGCGCAGCGCAGTGATCGTCAGGTCGTTGCCATGCACGCGGAACAGCCGTAGCACCATCGCCGAGATGGCCTTGTACTGAACTTCGTCCAGCGGCCTGGACATCGATGCCATCTTCGAGATGGCCGGCACCAGCATGTCGATGTCTTCGTTGATGTCGACGATGCGCGTGAACGGGTTCAGGCAGATGTCCACATCCGGCTTGAACTCGATGTAGGTGCCCTTGGCCTTGCGGCACAGCTTCTCGAAGGAGCGGCCCAGGTCCAGCATCCAGACCTTGGCGTCGATGGCGCGGTAGGACCAGGCCATCTCGTTCATCAACACCGACTTGCCCGACCCCGGCGCGCCGATGATCGCGAAGTTGTAGTTGCCCAGGTCGTTGTCGAAGATGTCCAGCGTCATCAGCTGGCCGCGCCGGCCGCCGAACACCAACGCCGGGGTGCGCGTGCCGCGCCATTCGGCGATCAGCGGCGCCAGGTGGATGGCGTTGGCCATGGTCTTGCGCGAGACGCGGCGCATCTTGGCCAGGTCTTTGTGGAACTTCTCGGAAAGCGTCATCGGCAGACTGGCCAGCAGCGCCTGCCGGTGCATATACACGTCGGCGTTGAGCTGGAAGCCTCGGCCGCGCCAGATGGCGTTGGCGGTCTCCTGAGCCGCCACCGCCTTGTGCGGTGGGGTGAAGATCGCCAGTTGGTGGTACAGGCTCACCAGGCTGCTGCCGATGTCGATGGCGTTGGCCGCCGCCGTCCAGTCCTGCAGCTTCTTGCCGACGTCCGGCATCACGTCGGCCATCTTGCTCTTGGCGTTCTGCGTCGCCCGCACATGGTTGGCGGTGACGACGGACTTCATGACGTTCGGGTCGAGCACGTGCACGCCCATCGTCAGCAGGAAGGGTGCGCTGTACTGCAGCGCCGGCTGCATCAAGTCGCCGATCAGCGAGCCCATCTGCCACAGCGCGAAGCGTTCGGGGAAGGATTTGATCGAGTAGAAGCGCGCTTCGAGTACGTCTTCGCCGCCTTCCTTCCACAGGGTCAGGCCACCGGCGTGCGGGTCCTGGATGGTGTCGAAGTCGATGATCTGGTCGCGCAACTCGCGGCCGTCGTCGTAGTGCAGATTCGGCGCGTCGGTCTGCGAGATGCGGTCGGGGTTGGTGAACAGCGCGCACCAGTTGATCAGGTCGGCCGCGTCACACACACGGTTCGGCAGCGAGGCCGAGCGCAGCGTCGATGCCATCGACTCGCGCAGCGCCATCAACTCGTCGCGCCGTGTCAGGTCTTCGGCGTCGGCGGTGAGCGCCACGCTCATCATCAGACGGAAGTCACGGATCGTGTAGTGGAAGCCCGATGTCAGCGATGTCTGCGCCCCCTGCAGCAGGTGGCCGACGCGCTGGCGAGCGAGGCGGTGGAACAGGTTGTCGTTGCGCGCCGGCCGTCCCCAGTGCTTGGCCTTGTCGGCTTGGTCAACGTCTTCGACGCGCAGGTTGGCGTAGCGGCGCAGTTGGTCACGCAGGTGCGGCGAGGCGAAGAGGTGGAACTGGATGCCAGTGCCGGGCGGGCAGGTGGAGTACACCGAGATCAGCACCTCGGCCATGCGCTCGTCGGCGCCGGACTGCGGCATCACCTCGAGCATGAAGCCCATGCTGTCGCGGTTGACGAACAGCTTCTCGGCACCCAGGTAGGCGGAGTAGGGCAGCCACGCCGCGAACTGCTCGGCCGGTGTGTCCTGCGTCTGGCCAAAGCCGAACAACGACGGGCGTGCGGGGCGGCTGACCAAGGGCTGGCGGTTCGGGGCGTCGGTGTGCATGGCGTGGCCTCAGTCGCTGGTGTCGGGCCGTGTGGGAGGCAGCAGGCCTGGCAGCGGGTTCTCGGCGGTGGGCAAGCGCGGCGCACTGCGCGGGTTTGCAGGCAGCGCGGTTCCTTCCCTGGCCTCGGCGGCGGTGCTTCGCGGTGGCGGTCGCAGCGGTGCATACGCATCACGGATCTGCCGTTGTGCGTGTTCGATCAGCCACCGGCCGCTGTCGATCTGCACATAGACGTAGCCCTGGTCGTACAAGTCGCGGTCGGCGTCTTCCCAGGGCTTGAACCACAGGCGCAAGATGCGCGCCGACGAGCGCAGCGGCGCCGGTGAAACCGAAGCGGCGGCGAGCGGGGTGCGCACCTCCGTTGACGCGAGGCTGGTGGCTGTGGGCTGCGGCGTGCCGCTCGCTTGCGCGGATGGCGCGGTCGGGCGTGAACGCTGGCTCGGCAGGTTGTTGTGGATCGCGTTGGCATAGGTGCCGGACACCGAGTCGCAGGTGACGCCGTCGGGTGCCTTGCAGGCGTAACTGGAACTGCCACTCAGCCCGGACATGCTCGTGCAGCCGGCGAACAGGGCGGCCAGGCCAATCCATGGCGCGAGCCGCGGGAGTGGAGACGCGGCGCTCACGGCCGGACCTCTTGGCTTGCCTGGTTCAGGCGCGCTTCGAGCACGGCGCGCTCGACAAAGCCGTCCGTGCGTGAGCCGTCGGCCCAGAACAGCGTCGGCGTGCCCTGCACACCCAGGCGATGGGCCAATGCCAGATTGCGATCCACCGGGTGCTCGCAGGTGGACGACGTGCTCAGCAGTGAGGCGTCGCCTTGCAGCATGAAGCGCCGCCACGCAAGTTCACGGTCCGCGGCACACCAGATCGCAATGGGCTTGTCCTGCCCCTGGAACGGGACCAGGAAGGTGTACACCGTGATGTTGTCGATGCCGGCCAACTCGGGCTCGAGCCGCCTGCAGTACGAGCAGGCGGGATCGCTGAAGACAGCGACACGCCGTTGGCCATTGCCCCGAACGGTCTTGATCGCATCGGCCAGCGGCAGCGCGTCGAAGGACACCGGCGCGGCGATTGCCGCCGTTTGCGGGTCGTTCACGCGCTGCGCAGCCTGCGCGAGCTTCGGGCCGGTCAGGTCCTTCATCGTCTGCGTGTCGAACACGCGGCCGAAGATGAAGAAGCGCGGGTCCCTGGCCGACACGTAGGCCACGTTGCCGTTCATCCAGACCTCGTACATGCCGGCGACGGGGGAACGCGACACGCCGGTGAACTCGGTGCCCGGATGGGCCTTCCGCAAGGCTGCGAGCAGTCTCACTTCGTCGGGCGTCGCGGCCAGGGTCAGCGGCGCAGCGGCGAAGAGCAGCGCGCACAGACATGCGCTCAGACCGTGTTGTCGCGGCCCGTGGCGGGGCCTGCGTTCAGTAGGTGCCATCGTCGGAAGCCTCCACGTAGCGTTCACTCGGTGCCACTTCAACGCGGGTGTCGCGGTCGGCACTGGCGGTCATCGGCACGTCGATGCGCACGCCCTTGGTGATGACGACATCGATCTCGCGGCCGGCATCCACCTCGATCACCGGGAAGGTGTTCTCGGCCAGCTTGATGTAGTACTGCGCCAGGCGGTCCAGTGCCTTGCCGACCCCCGTGCCGAGCCCGGCGCGGTAGGCGTCGGCACCGGACGCGCTGGCGATGGTGCCGAGCGCCGAGGTGCTGTAGGTGGTGGACGACGTGGCCAGGCCCGAACCGATGCCGCTGACCACGCCGGCCAGCAGCGCATTGGCGAGCATCTGGCCCTGCTTGGTGACGAGCCGCCCGCGCATGCCGACCTTGCCGTCTTCGCCGTACACGCTGCCCTGGATCTTCACTTCCAGCGCCGCGCCGTCGGCGCGCACGCACGACAGGTTCTCGGTGCGCAGGTAGGCCCGCTCGGAGCTGATATCGCCGTAGCCGGCGGCGATGACGAAGCAGTCGCGGTACTCGCCCCGAAACCGGTTCGGCAACACCGAGTTGTCGGACAGCCGGATCAGCACCGGGTGAGGGTTCGATTGCGACTGACCGCCAGTGGGCGCATCCAGCCCGCCCAGCAGCGTGCCGCGCGTGAAGCTGACGGGCAGGAAGGTGGACACCGTGCGGGCCTCACCGGCGCCAGTGGCAGGCGGTGCACCGCCCGGTACGGTGGCCGAAGCCGATCGATCGACGAGCGTCACACGCGTGATGACTGGTGCCGGCGGTGCGGGTGCGGCCAGCGGCGCGAGGGACGAATTCGGAAGGCCCGGCGGCATCGCACCGTGCCCAGCCGGACGGGGCGGCGGCAGAGGTAGCAACGGAAGGCTCGCTGCCGGCGGCAGTGGGGCGGTCACCTGCGGCCCGACAGCCGGCGTCCGGGCCGCGAGAGCGCCCTGTGCGGCCGATGTCAGGCGCTGTTCCAGGTCTGAAAAGCGCTGCATCGTGCGCGCCTCGAAGGCCTGTCGGTCCTTGTTGAGCCGGCCCTGTTCCTCGCGCTCGCTTTCGTACTGCGCCAGCTTGCTGCCGGCCGTGCCGACCCACTGATCCACCGGGTTGACCTGCTGGCCGGGTGGCATCACGCCAATGTTGGTCACCGCGCTCGGGTTGCCACCGGCGGGCTTGGCGCCCTTGTCTTTCGGCGCGTTGTCGGTGAAGGCGAAGATCAGCCACAACATGCCGATGCCACCCAGCAGGATGCTGGCCAGCGTGGCGTACTGGCGCTGCTTGGGCGACAGCCGCCCGAGCGCGCCGCGCAATGCGGCGACGGGCCGGTTGGCGGGCGTGCTCATCGCGCACCTCCCCGGCGGATCACGAACACATTGGTGCTCTCACCGGGGCGCAGGTTGTGGTTCTCCACGGCGACGCCGACCACCTGGCCGCCTGCCAGGCTGTCCTCGCGGTCGAACTCCTGTTCGGCCAGCACCATCACAGCGGAGCTGACGTTCTGCAGCAGGTACTTCTCGCCCAGCAGGCCGCGTCCTTCGTAGCGTCGCATCAGCGAGAACCGGGCCTCGGCCCACAGCTGGATCGGCCGGTTCACTTCATCGACCCGCATGTCGGCGGGCACACGGTCCGAGGCCATCGCGACAAGCATCGCCTTCATCGCGCGCACGTGGTTCGACGATGGGCCAAGCGGGCCTGGGTTTCCAGCAACCACCGGCGCGGCCTGGCGCGGCGTCTTGTCGCGGATGACGATGGTGTCCGCAGGCGTGTCCGAGCGCCGCAGCACCAGTGTGTAGGTGGCCTGCGCCGATGAGATGAACAGATTGACCGGCTTGGTCGAATCGCCGACGGGGCGGATGTAGATCTCGCCTTTGTCGCGGTCGCATTCGAGGACGATCTCGCCACCTGGGTTGGCGGCCGGCGCCACGATGCCCGCCCCAGGCGGCCCGACGGCCGCACCGCCGCAGTTGCTGGAGTGGATGTTGCCGAACACGTCAGTGATGGGCGCGCCCTCGATGCGGATGCGGGTCGGTTCCTTGATCGACAGGATGGCTTCGATGGCAACGCCGTCGCGCGCCTCGAGCACCTGCAGGGCGCGGGCCGAGGGGCTCGCGAGCAGGACGAGCAGTAGGGCCGCTAGCACGCCGGCGCGCAGACGCGCCAGACGATCCCATCGCACCGCAAGGGCGGCAGAGCTACTTGGCCGCACGGTCGATCTCCTTGAAGGTCTTCAGATGCATGCGCCCGCCGCTGTAGCTGAACTCGACCAGGTAGGCCTTCATGTCGTTCGCGGTCTCCAGGCCATTGACCTGGGTCCGCAACCGCCCGCGCACGACCACGGTCTGCGCGTCTTCGCTGGGCACCAGCTGCTGCGGCATGAAGAAGGTGCTGGCGTTGATGCGCTTCAGCCGCGCGGCCTCCAGGTCTTGCCGCGTTCGCAACTCACCGTGCTGCTCGGGCTCGACATAGCCGAGCAGGATGTCCTTCTTCCAGTCAACCGAAGCGGGCGTGACGTCCAGCACCAGCCAGGCGATGAAACTGCCCATCTGTTCCAGGTACTCGCTGCTGGCCTTGTCGCGCGTGACCCAGAACGACTTGTTGATCGACGGCGGCACGACCACCGTGCGCACAGTGCCCAGCAGGTTCAGGATGACGACGAGGGCCAGCACATGGCCGCCGGCCAGCGCACCGACGGTCAGCGCCAGGCCGCGGTTGCGGCGGCGCATGTCCTTGATGTCGCCGTTGAGCCGTTCGAAGTCCATGGCTTGCTCCGCGGAGGCTCAACCCACCATCCGGCGGATGTGCGAGGGCGGCGTGGCGCGCATCGCGGTGATCGGGCTGGTCGGCAGGTGCCAGTACAGCCAGTGCATTGCGAAGGCCGGGTGCTTGTCGGCCTTGATGCGGGCGATCCAGCGCGACGTGAAGATGCCCGTCGCGATGCACAACACGAAGGACACCTTCGAGCCCGACATGTAGCCCATGAACAGGCCGAACAGCAGCGGCGCGGCCACGTCCACGTCCCAGAAACCGATCTTCCACTGGTCGTCCAGACGACGCGGGATGTAGGTGTCGGCGTACATGCGGCCTCCAAATGTCCGGGATGCCGCCGCTTCAGATCACCGCGCCCATGATCGCGCCCGCGATCACCAGGCCGACGGCGGCGAAGATGGCGAGTCCCACGTAGAACAGCACTGGGCCGAAGTTGCGCAGCGCCGACAACGAGATCAGCGCGACCACGAAGCCGACAAAGCCGACCAGCGCCTTGATGCCGGGCCCGAGCGCGGCAATCTGCGTGAGTGCGGAGGTCAGCGGTCCGGTGATGCCTGTGAAGGCCACCAGGTCGAGGGCGTGACCCGGGAAGGCCACGCACAGGCCCAGGGCGAGCAGCGTGAGCAGGGACAGCACGGCCAGCGGGCGGCGGGCGGCGTTGCGGAACGTCGACGGGGAGACGAGAAGTGCGGTGCTCATGAATTCCTCCGGAAGTGAGTTGGAGCGTGGGGTGGGGTGGCTGCGGGTGGTGGCGGGTGTTGAGGGACGACTCGACGTGGCGCGCGTCACAGGCTCTCGGCGTCGCGCTCGAACACGATCTCGACGCGGCGGTTCAATGCGCGGCCCTGAGGTGTCTCGTTAGAGGCCGCGAAGCAGCAGGCGCCCTGCGCTTCGAGGGTGACTGCCGGGGCCAGGTGCGGGTGGCGTGAACGCAGGTGGTCGCGCACCGCGTTGGCGCGGGCGGTGGCAAGCCGCTGGTTGCTCTGCCGCGGACCAACGCTGTCCGTGCGGCCACTGATGGCGATGCGCCGCACTGTTGCCAGCGGCTCGGCCACCTCATCGATCAGCGCGCGAGCAGCCGGGCTCAGGCTTGCATCACCGAAGGCAAAGTGCACGACCACCTGCCTGGTCAGCAGTTTGCCGGGCGGGGCAGATTTCGCTTTGGCCAAGGTAGGTGCGCTCGGCCCCGCATCCCCTGGGGCCAGAACCAAGGCTTCGCCTTCGGACAGCGATGCCGCGGTGTCCATCGGCTGGCGAGCACCGGCGGAGGGTCGTGCTTCCAGTGCCAGGGTCTTGGGGGTGACGGCGGGGCAGGCCGGAAGCAGGCAACGTGCAAACGCGGCTTGCCGGCCGAATTCGACCTGGCTGATCCGTCCCGTGGAAACATTCGCCGAGCGCGAGGCTGGTGTCGTCGCGGCGACAGGCATGCGCATGGGCGAACTGCACGACGATGCGAAGGACGCACCGGCGGCGATCAAAGCCAAGCTGCCGATCCAGCGGATGTCAGCGCGCTTCAAGGCGACACCCGCGCGGTGAGCGTGACTGGCGGAACGGTGGCCGCCTGGCCCGCGCCTCGGGTGGCGGTGGCAACTCGTGCCGCGACGGGCGCGGTCGAGCCAGGCAGCTTGCGATATACCTGCCACGCATAGCGCGATCTCGCCTCAACGCATGCTTGTACCTTGAGTTGCGAGCAGGCGGCGTTGTAGGCGCCGACCGCGTTCCAGGTCACGCCGTGCCGCGCGAACGTATCGGCCAGTAGCCACGCGCCGACCTGGATGTTCGTGCAGGGCTCGTAGAGCTGGGCCTCGGTGATGCCATGGCGGGCCAGGGCGCCAAGGTGCGAACTATTGATCTGCATCAGGCCGATGTCATAAGAGCCGGTGCGCTGCAGATGCGAGCGGTTCACTGCACGCGGGTTCAGGTCCGACTCGACCCGCGCAATGGCATAGAGCAGATCGGCCGCCAGGCCGTAGCGTTGCGCGGCCTGCTCCCAGCAGGCCAAGGCGTGCGCCGGCACGCACAGCAAGAGAACCCATCCGATAAAGACCAGCGAGCGCATGGCTGAACCCGTCGCGGGAGTGCGAGACACCACCCGCCGTGAGGCGGGCGACGAGGTCGGGCCGGTCAGCCGGCAGGGGTCGGGTTCGGGTGAGGCCGGTGTTGTTCCGGCGAGGTCGGGTCTGGTGTCGTTGCAGCGGGCCGCCGGTCCCGCCGGGTCAGGGGGTGGGCGGGTTTCGCCAACGCGCCGAGCGTTCGGCCATGTTCAGCCGGGCCTGCCGGAGGACGATGCTGTCGGCATCTTCCAGCTGTCGGCACAGAGCCACGCAGGCCGTGGTCAATTGGTCGAGCTGGAACTTCGGGTTCGGGTGGCGATTGGCCGGCGAGCGCTGCACGGCGAGCAACAGCTCGTACTGCTGGCGCCACATCGATTCGCGCCGGCGCGGCGTCAGCGGCGGGCGCAGCACCAGCTGTGTGCCCAGAAACTCGAAGATGTGCGTCGCGGCGCCGTCATGCAGGAACACCAGCGACACGCAGGCGCTGATGAGGTCCGGGAAACGGAAGGTCGGCGAGACGTTATCGTCATTTCGCAGCAGGCCGTAGAGCCATTCGTGCTCTTCGAGCCAGAGGCGGGTCTCGATGGTGTCCGGGTGCTCGGCTTCCTGGGCGCCGCGGACGGCGAGCTCCTGGCGGGCGGTGGGCATGGCGGAGAACATGGCGCATCCCTCGGGTCGGTGGCTGCTGGCGTTGCTCTGTTGAGCGCGTGACCGAAGGGTAGGGTGGGGCGCGGCCAGCGTCTCCGCGGAATGAGGGTTTTGTGGAGGGGGTTTCGAGACCAGCGGTGGATGCAGACATGCGAGCCTGTGCAGGCTGCCTGCAGGCGACGACTAGGGAAACGCTGATTTATCAGGGCAGCCCTCAATGGTCTACAGGGCTGCGGCCTGCGACGATCTTGGCATGAAGCAGACGAGCTTTGCCAGTGCCGAGTACGCCGGCAAGAAGCGCCAGACGCGCCGAGAGCGTTTCTTG
>JAURZM010000044.1 GCA_030653385.1 Rubrivivax sp.
CAAGAAACGCTCTCGGCGCGTCTGGCGCTTCTTGCCGGCGTACTCGGCACTGGCAAAGCTCGTCTGCTTCATGCCAAGATCGTCGCAGGCCGCAGCCCTGTAGACCATTGAGGGCTGCCCTGATAAATCAGCGTTTCCCTAAGGTGCTGGAACTGGCGTCGCCAGCGATCGAACGTCGCTGTGTCGAGGTCGACAGCGCCTGACCGCACGAGGAAGCTGCGCAGGTGGCGCAGCACCTGTTCTTCGCCGACGTAGGCGCGGCCGATGGCGTGGCGGCTGTTCAGGAAGGCTGCGACCACAGCATCCCATGCGTAGAGGTTGGCGGGCTCATGCATGGCACGCTCCCTGGCGGGGACGGTGCTGCGGCACGTCCAGCGCAACACCGCGCAGCATCTCGACATCCAGCCGCAGGTAAGCGCAGGTGCTCTCCAGGCTGCGGTGGCCCAGCAGGTCGCCAATGGCCTTGACGCCCACGCCGCGCGTCAGGAGCCGCATGGCAAAGGTATGGCGCAGCCGGTAGACGTTGCGCCCCGGCAGCTTGATGCCCGCCTCCCGCACGCGCTTCTTGAAGATGTCACCGATCGCCCAGCGTTCGATGGGGCCGCTCGGGCAACGCGCCCGCAGGAACAGTTCGGGATGGTCGGTGCCGTGGGGCAGGCGTTCGCTGTCGAGATACCGCCGCAGGATGTGCAGCGTCTGCGGCGCCAGCGGCAGGAAGAGGTCGGATCGGGTCTTGCGCTGCACCACGTGGAGCACGGCAGCGTCCCAGTCGATCGAGTCCATGCGCAGGGCGACCACCTCCGAGGGCCGCAGCCCGTAGTGCGCCATCAGGTGCAGGATGCAGTGGTCACGGTAGCCGGCTCGGCTGTGGACGTCGATGGAGCGGATCAAGGCCTGCACCGCAGACCATTCGAGGGCCTGGGGCGGCAGCTCACCGCGGTAGTTCGCGGCGTCTCGATGGCATCGAGTGAGCGATTGATGGCACCCTGATCCCGGCAAAAGCGCATGAAGCTTCGCAGATGCCCAACCACATGCTGCAGCGAGTGACGGGACAGCTCGCGGCTGCGCAGCGCGACATAGCGTTCGATGTCCAGGATCGTCAGCGCGCACAGGTCCTGCGCTGCGCCGAGTCCCCGGACCAGGAAGTCGCTCACCGTCATCGCATGGTGTTCGCGCGCCGACAGCGACAGGCCACGCAGTTCAAACAGTTGTCGCTGATAAGCGGCGCACAGCTGAGCGTGCGGGCCTCGATCAGTCTCCTTGCGCAGCCGCCCGGTTGCAAGCAAGTACCGAGCGTAGACACGCTCTGTGGCGTTGAAGACCAGCGGCCGACTCGGAACACCGCAACCCACTGCCGCAAACGCCGCATGCAGATGCTCTGCGCTGAGTGCAGACTCGGCCAAGCGCGGCAGGACCTGTTCGAGCCGCAGCAGGTGACGCTGAACGACTTGTGGCGCGTAGCGCTCGCCACCCAGCCATAGTGCAAATGCCTTCAACTCCGCGGCATGCAGCGACCGCGCAAGCAGCGCCCGGGTGTTGCTGGGAAAATCGTTAACCATGATGCCCTTCCTTGTGCAGTGGATGGACAGGACACGGTACGAGTGCCGGGCGCAGCTATGTGCAGTTCGCGGCCGCCCCAGCGAGGGCGGGAGCCTCCTGGGCCCCCGCGCTCAACATTTCATAGGCGTCCACATTCGGCGAACGACACGACCTGGTCGCCAGCGACGACGAAGTGGTCGAGGAAACGAACGTCCACCAGGCCCAGCGCGGACTTGAGCGTCTGCGTCAGGAACTCGTCGGCGCGGCTGGGTTCCGCGTTGCCGCTGGGGTGGTTGTGTGCGACGACGACCGCCGCCGCATTGCGCACCAGCGCCGCCTTGACGAGTTCGCGCGGGTACACCGAGGTCTGCGTGAGCGTGCCGCGAAACAGCTGCTCGGTGCCGATCAGGGCATGGTGCGCGTCAAGATAGAGCGCCAGAAAGACTTCGTGCTCCAGGCCGGCGCAGTACAGCCGCAGCCATTCCCGCAGGGTCTGCGGCGAGTTCATCACCGTGGCGCCACGCATGCGGGTCTGCAGGTCGCGCAGGATCAGCTCGCGCGCGGCGCTCAGCTTCTGGTCGAGCAGCGTCTGCTGCGCGATGACGGGCCCGTTGAATGGCTCACGGTCGGCGACGTGCAAGCGGTCATCGGGAAGAAACCGGCGGTCGTGCGCGAGCAACTCGCCAACCAGCTCGGACCTTGAAAGGGTGGACATGTCCACGGCGTTCTCCTTCATGAATGTGAAAGCGGGAACGCCGAACCCGACGCGGGAACGAGGTTCCCGCTCGGGATGCATGGGCCGGATGACCCATGCCGATGACAAGGCAGGTGACGACTGCGACGCCGGCTGCGCCGGAAGGCACTTCGCTGGGAAGTGCACTGGGGAATGGTCAGTCTGCGACGCCCGCCTGGTGGCGGCAAGCCCTGGGCTTGCGGCGCCATGTCAAAGCGATGGCGCGGGGCTTGGCTTGCCGGTGGCGGTGCCGATGGAGCGTTTCAGGCGCTGGTCGCACTGAAGAGCGACCCGGTTGACATTGGCATCGCGCGTCAGAAATCTTTTTCAAGGCGCCGGTCCAACGGACGACAAATGTTTGCGGCTCGGCCAAGATGGCGCGCGACAACGGTTCGCACGCACCATGATCCGCCTCGGTCAACAGGTTCGACTCACCCGCCGTGAGGTCGAGCGCTTCACCAAGATCACCGACATCGCGCCGGTGGGCATCCGCACGCTGGCGGAGTTCGACGCCTACATCGCGCGGTGCAAGGCGCACTACTGGGGGGTGTCGCGAGAGACGCAGTTCCTGCACTGGCTGATCGACCGCGAGTACCAGTGGTGCCGTGATGCGGCGTAACCCCAAGGCGAAAGAGCCCAAGCCCCAATGGGGTGGGTCTGGGCTCGAAGGGCCGACGGTTCAGCCGACGGCAGGATCTGTGGATTCCTCGGGAAACCAGGCCCGGTAGGCCTCGGCGCCGCTGATCGCCGCGCCGTTCATCAGCGGCTTGATCGCCGTGCGGCTCAGGTCCAGCACCAGGTCGGCGTAGTCATCCGGCGCGGTGTGGATCGAGCTGTACAGATCGGAGTCGCACTCATCGAGATCGGCCTCGATCACGGCGATGGCGCCGAGCTCGTCGAAGGTGCCCGCGTCGATCACCGAGTCGGGCAATGTCGCGCCCGCCACCGGCACGACCTGCGTCACCGCGTTGCTGATCGAACGGTAGGTGCCGCCCTGATCGTCGTACTCCGCCGATGCACTCAAGGTCGCGCGCAGCGACTGCAGCCAGGGGTGGCGCACAAACAGGCCCGTCAGGCAGGCGCCGGCCCAGCAGTGCTGGAGCGTGTCGAAGGCGCGCTCGGCCTCGCGGTAGGCGCGGTCGACGGCTAAGGCGGCTTCGGTGACGGTGATCGCCCCCGAGGCATCGACCCGGTAGTCGGGCACGTTGGTGTTCTCTGTGGTGTTCATGCGATTCTCTTTCTGCGGTGGTTGCCTTCGGAGAAGACCACCGCCTTGGGGTTGATGTATTGCAACAAGGGCCACCACCAGGGCGGCTGTTCGCAGACCTGGTGCCAGTCGCCCCGGCCGTCGTTGGCGCTGACGTGGACTTCGATGCAGCGGTCGCAGGCCAGCATGTCGCGCACGAGTGCGTCGTCGTGAACGCCGCTGTGGCAGGCCAGGATGTGCAGGTGCGACAAGTCGATGGCGTAGGGGACGCCCGACTCGAACAAGCGCCGGTACTCGGGCCAGGTCGAGACCAGCCACGGGTCACCCGCGGCGGGGTACTGTCCTTCGACGCCGACGGCGCAGCCGAACAGGTCCGCGCACCGGCGCGTGTGGTCGAGCATCTCGGCCATTGGTGGCGTCGCGTCGCGCGCCGGCATGCGCGGTATAGGCCGGTGCGGCAAGCCGCCGGCTGATGAGGGCCGCCTGGCGGAACCAGTCGCGGTGCGCCGGGTAGCCCGACAGGTCGGCCAGTTGGTGCTCGGGCAAGACCCGCACGTTGGCGTGCAGCCTGAAGCGCACCTGCGGAAACGCGACCATCAGTCCATCGACCATCGCCTCGGTCAGGACGCCGAAGTTCTGCGGAACGAGTTGGACGTGGTCGGTGCACAGCCTTCCGAACAGCGGCTCGACGACCGCACCCGCGAGATGCCGGGCGGCCTGGTCGTGGCGCAGCCCGGGCCAGCACGCCAGCGAGACGTGCACGGTCGGGCGCGTCACAACGTCGTCTCCTCGTAGTCGGAGTCGGTGAAGTAGGCTGTGTGCTCGATGCGCACCATTCCGGCATGGCAGTCGAAGATCACCTTGCCGGAGCTGCCTTCGCCGTCTTCCCAGCCGCCATGGACCACATCGATGACCTCGTCGGCGAAGTCGCGCAGGGCCTGTTCGATGCTGAGCTGTTGCTCGACGATGGTGGTCTGCCACTCACCGTTCTCGAAGACGCCGCGTTCGGCGAACACGGTGACGAGCGCCGCCATGTCGAACGGCGCTTCGGCCGGCATCTCAACCGACACGTCTTCGACGCCGCCCGAGTCGCCGCAGCCGACGTAGGTGGCGGTAGCCGTGACGGCGCCGGCCTGTACCAGCGTCGCCAGCAGGATGCGCCGGTTGCGGCCGAGGACCGACGCTTCGTCGATCACGTGCCGCGCCGGGTCGGTGGCGTCGGCGGAGTTCCTTGTCTGCTCTGGGGTCATGTTCTCTTCCTTCATGGAGGTCGAGGGCACGACCGCACCCGTCGGGGCGGCGTGCCCCTCGGGGTTGGTTGAACTGCAGTGCTGGCGGCGCTTCAGGCGGCTTCCGGCAGCGGGCTGAACAGCTGCTCGAGCGGTGCGCCATCGCCGACCTGCAACGCGGTGCATGCCTTGGTCACCGGCGGCTGCACCGTGACGTCGGTGTCATCGACAGGCTGGACGCGGGCCACCACGGTGCCACGGGGGCTACGGACTTCCATCTCGCCGATGCCGCGGGTCCAAGTGGCTTCCACCACGTAGTCGGCCTGCACCGGCAAGCGATCGCGCACCAGCTGCACGCCGGCGTCGAACGAGTCGGTCGTGACGGCATCGGTGAGGTCGCCGTACTCGCGGTCGTAGAGGAAGACCTTGTAGCTGGCCTTCATCGCGGAGGGGGTTGATTCCGGCCCCGGGGCCGGCATTGCGGGATCGGCTCCGGGTTGGATGCCCAATCCGAAGGTGTCTTGCGCCAACTGGCGCAGCTCGTGCGCACTGGCGATCTGAGCGGGTGCCTCGAAGGCACGCGGCGTTTCATTGGCAGGGGCCATGTGACGGTTCCTTTCATGAGGGGTACGACCGGCCGGCAGCAGGTCGACGTGGGAGGTGCGGGATGGCCGAGCGCGTCACGCACCACCCCGAAGGTGGGCGTGAGCGTTCGACGCTCGAGGCATCACGGCGGGCGCCGCGTTGCCGGGCCAGGCGGGTGGTGCCTGGCGCTCTGGGTCAGGCCGCCGAGCGGGTGGCCTGGGCTTGTGGCGAGCGAGGCGGTGAAGCCTCGGTCTGCGCGGCGGCCGGCGCCGCGCCGGGTGGGCCCGAATGCGGCCCGAAGGCCGCCTGCGCCTGGGCGAACTCAGCCTCGCGCGTCAAGCGTCGCACCTGGCGCACCGCCGGTTCCTTGCCGGTCTCGGGCAGGCACTCGACGGCGATGTCACCGCCGCGGCGCAGCATGCGCACGGGTACAGCAAACAGCCCGTGGCAGACCCAGCGGACGAACTGGCCGATCCGCTTGTCGCGGGCCTGGCGGGCCTTGTGGGCGCGCAGGGCTTCCTTGCAGCACAGCACCAGTGCCAGGTGCGTGCGCTTCATCTCGGCATCGGCTTCGAGCTGGACCAGCACTTCGGTGGCCAGGGTCGCGTCGTGACGCACTCGGCGGTAGAAGCTGACCCAGGCGCGCTCTTCCTCGAACTCGACGCCGAAACGCTTGGCACGAGGACGGACTTTTTCGGGTTTCTCAGGGAACATGGTGTTGACTCCGGTGAAAGAGGGAACACCCATCCCAGGCGGGAAGCGGTGGGCTCCCCGAGGGTTGCGAAGGCATGCGGTGCTGATAACCTGATCAACCCCGCACATGGAGGCCCACACGATGCTTCGTGCAGGCAAGTCACGACGGTTCACCCCCGACGAAGTCGATGAGTTCCGATCGCTCGGACTCGACTTCGAAGGGGTGCGAACGCAGGACGACATCGAACAAGCGCTGGCCGCATGGGCCGGTACGCTTGCCGATGAACGCCCCGATCTGCTGGACAGGATCGTCTCGGAGCTGGCGAAGGTGAAGGGCGTGAACCCTCCAGCGCGTTTGACCTCGGTGGTCAGCGGCGCGCCTTCTGCCGGTTCTCCTCGGCAATCCTGATCCAGCGGTCGGCGATCTCGTCCAGATAGACCAGATCGTCGGCCTCGATCTCGCCTGACTTGCGCAGCCGGGCGATCACTTCTTTGACCACTTGAGGGTCGTCCTTGGCGAGTTGAATCGCCAGGGCGGCAATGCGTTTGCGGTACAGGGTGGTCAGCATGACTCCCCTTCCACAACGCGGTTCTCGACAGCCTCGAACGCCTGCGTGAACGCAAACGAAATCGGCTTCATCAGCGCGGCGACGTGCGGCGCGCGAAGGGTCAGCACACGGGCACGCCCGGAACCGCCCAGCAGCACCCCGACAGGGCGCAGCACTCTCGTCACTTGGACAGCGAACATGGTGTTCTCCTTCATCGAATGAAAGGGAACACCCATCCCGGGAAGGGAACTTGGGGTTCCCCGTTCGGGATGCTCCAGCCGGGGGCGGCGGAGCGGCTCTGTGGCGTAAGGCCACGCTGTTCAGCCCGTGGGCTGAACTCCATCCACGGCCATGTGCGTGGCTGAACCGGAGCGATGTCCGGGCTCTACAAGGCAGGTAACGACTGCGACGCCAGCGAACTGGACTTCAGGAGGCCGGGGCCTCTGATGAAGGCTTGGCAGGCGCGATGCCCACGGGTAGCCCTTGCAGTCTGGCAGCGCAGGGGTGCAAGTTCAAGACCGCCCCCGACGCCATGGGCGGATGCCACCCGAAATCTCTGCGCGGGCGGGTCGCTTTGCGATGGCGCACTGCGCCCTGCGGCCTGCCGAGGCGGTCGGTCGCGGCAGCATGGCTTGTCGGCAGCGTGTCCGGTGTCAGCCCTCTTTTAGTGATGAAGGTGATTCAGAAATCATGATAATATCCATCATCACTTTGGGAGCTGCCATGCGTGAAATCAACGATGGGCGGTTGGCGCCGTCGGGCGTGGGCACGCTGGCCGGTACGCCCGGGGAGATCGGCGAGCAGTTGCGGCACTCCGGCGCCGAACGCGCCATCGCCCTGACCTTTGCCCACGAGAGCGAGCGCACCGTGCGCGCGATTGCCGAGGCGCTGGGCAGCCTGGCACCGATGGTGGCGGGCCTGATCAAGCGGGGCCAGCGCGAGGCGCTGGACAAGATCGTTGATGCATTGGTGCCCTCCGTGCCACTGCCGGCGCACATGATGGCGGAGGCACGTATGACCGCACACGCGCGCAACGAAGTGCTTGCCTCGGGCGACTGGCTGACGGCGGCGCAGGTGGCCGAGCTGGCGGGTTTCAGCACCTCCAACCTCAGCGCGCAGCCCAACAAGTGGAAGAAGGAAGGGCAGATCTTTGCCATCCGCCACCAGGGGTTGGACTA
Source organism: Rubrivivax sp. (assembly GCA_030653385.1). Lineage (GTDB taxonomy): Bacteria > Pseudomonadota > Gammaproteobacteria > Burkholderiales > Burkholderiaceae_C > Rubrivivax. Next base: position 7,713 of record JAURZM010000044.1, read on the forward strand.
CTTCCCGGCCTACGGCCTGGAGGCCGAGGCGGGCTACAGGCCCCTGAAGGCTCTGGCGCCGATCCTGGCCGCCTTCGGCACCGCCAAGGACGGCTGGGGCCTGGCGTACTGGTTTGCCTCGGCCAACAGCTTCCTGGGCGGCAAGCGCCCCCAGGACGTGCTGCCCCAGTCGCCCGACCGTGTGCTCGCGGCGGCCACCGATGAAATGGCCGAGATCGCCCATGGCTGACCCGGCCGGCGCAAGCCGTCCGCGGCGCGCCGGCGCGTCCAAGGCGAAGGTCACGTTGGCCAGCACCGTGCCGGACCCGCCGGCGGTCCTGCACATCACGCCGGCCACCTGGACGGCCGGCACCGCGCTGCACCGGGTTCATCTCGACGTTTACGCGGCGGAGGCGTTCAACCCGGGCATCAAAGGCAATGCCAGGTTCAGCCCCATCGTCAATGCCGCCGGAAAGCCGATCCCGACGTTGTACGGAGGCAGCAGCTTCGAGTGCGCGGCGATGGAGACCGTCTTCCACGACGTGCCGTTCGCAGCCGGGCTGAAGACCTTTGCCAAGCACAAGCTCGATGGGCAATTGCATTCGGTGTTGGCCAACACGGCGGCACTGACCCTGGCCGATCTGCGCAACGTGCCGCTGCGCAAGCTGGGCGTCGAACGCAAGCAATTGATCGACACGGAGAAGGACACCTACGGCCAGACCCGCAAGTGGGCCGCCGCCATCCACGCGCAGCATGCGCACATCCAGGGACTGTGCTGGACCTCGCGGCAGGACGACAGTGCCATGGCGGTGATGCTGTTCGGGGACCGCATCGGGGCGGGCGTGTTGATGCGGCAAGGGCCTTCGCGGACCTTGCTCGATGATGGGCCGGCTTACATGGAACTGCTGAGCTTGGCGGACATGATCGGCGTGCAGGTTGTCGCCGGACGTGCCTGACAGGGCGGCGGAGTCGAAGAATCGAGGAAAGAGGGGGAGCAAGGATGGGCGAATCAACTGTCGCGACGTTCAATGCCGGTGCCTCGATGCTGGGCTACCTCTACCAGGTGCGCGTGGCATTGCTCTGGGCCATCCGCCAGAGCCGGATCGGGGACTTCTCGGTCAGCATCGAAACGCTGGACGACGTGAGTTTCGAGGCGAATGGCGATCCCATCGCCGTGCTTCAGACCAAGCACTCGGTCCATAGCACATCAGGTTTGAGCGATCTCAGCCCTGACCTGTGGAAGACGCTGCGAGTCTGGATGGTCGGCCGCATGAGCGGCGAGGTGCCCATCGTCGCCGCAAAGTTCCTGATCTCCACGTCGGTGATATCGGCCGGCACCGCTTGTTCAGCGCTGGTCCCGGAGGGCGAGGGGCGCGATGTCGAAGCCGCATCCACTCGGCTCAAGCAGGCGGCCACAACGTCGACGAATGCCGAGCTGAAGGACGCATTCGAGGCCTTCCTCGCGCTGGGTGAGGCCGAGCGCCAGCAGCTGTTGAGCAGCATCTACGTGGTGGCGGGCCAGCCCAATGCCGACGCCATCCACTCGCAGGTGCAGGCCGAGCTGTATCACGTGTCGCTTCACCACCAGGCGCTGTCGGTTCAGATGATCGAGGGCTGGTGGTTCAAACGGGTCATCTTCGAACTGGTCCATGGGGGCGGCGGCATTACAAGGGCGGAGATTGACGCCCAGATCTCTGAGGTCCAGGAATCGCTGAAACGCGATGCATTGCCCATCGACGAAGAGATTGATGCCTTGATGGTGGCTCTCGAACAGCTGCCGGAGTTCGCCAGCCGGCCGTTCTATCGCCAGGTCGAAATCGTGGGCGCGGGGCCGCGCCGCATCCGCAACGCGATCACGAGCTACTTGCAGGCGTTTCGTCAGCGCTCCGCCTGGACGCGCGATGACTTGTTGTTCGATGCCGATCTGCGGCAGTACGACCAGCGCCTGCTCACCGAATGGGCGTTGTTGCGCGAGCAGGTTTGTGACGAGCTGGGTGAAGGTGCCGGCGAAGACGAGATGGGCAAAGCGGGCCGGGCCATCCTCAAGTGGGCGGAGGATGCGCCGTTGCCCATCAAACCTGGAGTCAGTGTCCCCTGGGTATGCCGAGGATCGTTGCACATGCTCGCTGAAGATCGGCGCCTCGGCTGGCATCCCGATTTCGAGGCTCGCATGCAGGCGATCTTCGATGCGCCCGCCAGTGAGGCCGCGCCATGAGCACCGATTGGCAGGCTAGAACGATCGAGCAACGCAACCTGCTGAATCCGGCGTTCTGCGCCGTTGTGCTGTGGCAGGTGGCCAAGGGATACCGGGCGGAAGCAGAGACGGTGGCCGGCGCGGCGGCCGCGCTGCCCGTTGAGCTGGCCTTCGTCGGTGCCAGCTTTGTCTTGCGCGGGCAGACGCGCCGCCAACTGCCGGGCACCGTGCGCACTTCGCTCGCAACCTGGATTCAAGACCACCCGCTGGAGCGCTCGGCTGTGGCCAAAGGCGTAGGCATCCTTCGTCCATATGTGCGAGAGGCCTTGCTGTTCGGCGCGCACCATGGAGCCTTGTTGATATCGGGCCGCACCGTGGCCGGTGAGCCGGGCGCCGCCAGGCGAATCAACAGCTACCTGCGGCAATCGAGCGCCGATGTGCGGGACTGCGCAGGGCAGGCGCACTTTGTGGGGCGCTGGTTGAACAAGGGCGGGACACCGTCGACAGTGATGGCCATGTTGGGGGTGCAAGCATGATTCAGATCGTCGCCATCGTGGCGTACAGCCACGATGGCCGCTCCAGGTCCATCCAGATGGAGCCGGGGCGTGTCAACATCATCTCGGGCGACTCGCGCTCCGGCAAGTCCGCCTTGCTGGGGGTGATCGACTACTGCTTCGGTGCCTCCGAGTGCGACGTCCCCGAAGGCAAGGTGCGCCGAAACGTCTCATGGTTCGGGCTGCTGCTTCAAACCGAGCGAGGACAGGCTTTCGTGGCGCGGCAAGTGCCCGCGGGTGATGCCAAGTCCAGCGAGGCCGTGTACGTCAAGGCCGACTCGGAGCTTCCGATACCCGCGCACGCAGAGCTCCGTCAGACCACGAACAGGGAGGGGCTCAGGTCGCTGCTGGCGTCATGGGTCGGCATGTCGGACTACCTGCATGAACCGCCCCAGAGCCAAACGCGGGTGCCGCTGGCGGCAACCATCAGCCATGCGCTGACCTTCTGCCTGCAATCGCAGAACGAGATTGCCCAGCGCCGACACCTGTTCCACGGCGCAAGCGACCGCTTTGTGGCCCAGGCGATCAAGGACACGCTGCCGTACTTCCTGGGCGCCGTGACTGACGACTATGTTGCCAAGCAACAGGAGCTGAAACGCGTTCGCACCGAAGTGCGCCAGATCGAACGCCGGTTGGCGGAGGCTTCGGCCATTCGAGGGGAGGGCGTGACGCGCGCGGACACCCTGCTGGCCGAAGCGAAGGCGGCAGGCCTGACAACGCTGGAAGACGGGGCGCCGTGGCAGCAGAAGGTGGAGACGCTGCGCCTGCTGCAAAGCTCACCAGTACCCAGTGCCCTCGCAGAAGGTGGGGACGACGCGGAGTTCCGTCGGCTGACAGACGAACGCAACGGACTGCTCGGCGAACAGCGCAGTTTGGTTGCCACACTCGAACGAGCGCGCGCTTTCGAAGGCAGCTCGCGTGGGTTCTCCTCGGAGGCCAGGGAGCATGCGGCACGGCTGAATGCGGTGTCGGTCTTCGAGCAGGGCGTGGACGGACATGCGTGCCCGCTTTGCCTGCAGGGCTTGCCGGCCGAATCGAGTGCGCCGTCGATTGGAGAGCTGCGCGCCGCCCAGGCGTACATCGGTGAGCGCAGTGGCGCCATGGACTCGGCCACCCCTCGCATCGAGTCCGCGATTCATGAGGTCGAGGGCAAGCTGGTCGAGCTTCGGCGCCGCATGGACGGCAACCGTGAGTTGCTGACTGCGGTCAAACGCTCAAGCCAGCGTCTGCAACTTGCCGCCGATACCGAGGCGCGGCGGGCGATGGTGCTCGGCCGCATCAGCCTGTATGTCGAGAACATTCCGCAGATGCCGGATCTCACGGCGCAGCAACGCCGGCTGGAGGAACTGAAACTGCAGGAGCAGCAGCTTGACCAGGCCGTCAGCGCCGACGTGATCCAGCAGAAGCTGGAATCCTGCTTGTCGAACGTGAATCGCCACCTGTCCGACTACGCCAAGCGGATCGGGCTGGAGTATTCAGAGAGCCCGCTTCGACTCGACCCGCGGGCGCTGACCATCGTGGCCGACACGCCCGAGCGCCCCGTGCCCATGTCCGAAATCGGAAGCGGCGAGAACCACGTCGGCTATCACATCGTTGCACATCTCGCATTGCACACGTGGTTTGCGAACCGACAGCGACCGGTTCCATCCTTCCTGTTGTTGGACCAGTTGTCGCAGGCTCACTTTTCGCCGGACGCGGCACCACGCGACGGCGTGACCCAGGAGAAGCTGGATTCGGATCGGAAGGCCGTGAAGGCACTCTTTGGGCTCATCTTCGACGTGGTCGAGAGCCTGCACGGGCGCTTTCAGGTTCTCATCACCGATCACCCGGACTTCAGTGACGATGTTCGCTTCCAAGCCGCATTGCGCGAACGGTGGCGCGATGGGTTGAAGTTTGTGCCGGAGGACTGGCCGAGGGGCGACAGCGTCGTTTGATCGTCGCTGGCGCGGAATGGCCGTGGGGGCAGGCTGGGAGTCGTTCCCGCCCCCGACGCACTTGAAAGCACGGCCGCGGATGAGATTCTGAACGCACGGTCCCGCACGGAGCGGGTCCTCTCACCGTGTTCAGGAGCCCTTGATGAAATTCTCCAAAGCCGAAATCGAAGCCGTCATTGCGGCGTCCCCGCGCACGACGGTGCCCCTCAACAAACTGGTGCTGTCCGAGGAGCGCCAGGCGCGCCCGCAAGGCAGCACGCCCAGGCTGAGCATTGCGGAACTTGCTGCCTCGATCAAGGACAGCGGCGTGCTGCAGAACCTCATCGTCGTGAAGGGGGCACGCGGCGTGTACGAGGTCTGCGCCGGCGGGCGCCGGCTCGAAGCGCTGACAGCGCTGGCGCAGGCCGATGACATCCCAGAGAACTACCCGGTGCCGGTGCTCATCGTGGCCGCTGAAGGGGCACTCATCGCCAGCCTTGCCGAGAACGTGTTCCACATCGATGCATCCTGCCGACGAATACGTCGCCTTCGCCAGGCTGATCGATGCGGGCAAGTCGGTCGAGGACGTGGCAGCAGCGTTCGGCGTCACGCCGCTGGTGGTGAAGCGCCGCATGAAGCTGGCTACGGTGTCGCCGCGCCTGATGGCACAGTTTCGCGAGGGCCAGATCGGCCTGGATTGCCTGATGGTGCTGGCCTCGTGCGACGACCATGCGCGACAGGAGCAGGTCTGGACCGGCCTGCCGTCGTGGAACCGCCGACCCGACTACCTGCGCCAGTTGCTGACGCAGGGCGAAATCGAATCCGACACCGATCCGGTTGCGCGCTATGTCACGCTCAAGGCTTACGAGAAGGCGGGCGGCACGCTGCGGCGCGATCTGTTCAGTGACGACGACAGGAAGGCCTACCTGCTCGACGCTGCCCTGCTGGCCTCACTTGCAACCGACAAGCTGCGCAAGAAGGCCAGACAGGTCGCCGCCGAGGGCTGGAAGTGGGTCGACGTTCGGGCGCGCTATGTCTTCGAGGAGTTCGTCAAGTTCGGTGAGTTGCGCAAGACGCGGCGCGTGCCGAGCGATGAAGAGGCCGGCGCCATGGCGGACTTGCGGAGCCAACTCGATACCCTGCATGCGCAGATGGACGCGCTGCAGGATCAAGAGGGCGACGACGAAAACGATGACCGCGAGTTCCTCAAGCTCGAAGCCGAGGCCGAGGTGCTGGAAACCCGACTGAAGGCCTTGCAGGATGCGCTGTGCGTCTGGCCACCCGAACTCATGGCCCAGGCTGGCTGCGTGGTCTTCGTGGGCAGCAAGGGAACGGCCGAGGTCAAGTACGGCTTGATCCGGCCGGACGACCGCAGCGGCATGGCCGACGCCGCGCGGCAGGCCAGCGAAACGGATGGCGCGGGTGAGTCAGTGGTGTCGATGCCTTCGGCCAAGACCCGACCGGTGCACTCCGAGAAACTGACCCGGCGCCTCACCGCCCACCGCGTTGCCGCCGTGCAGGCCGAGCTGACGGCCCGCCCCGACGTGGCGCTGGCAGCGCTCACGGCGCAACTGGCGCAGCTGATCTTCCGCGACGATGCCCGCGGCTACCAGCGGCCGGAGACGGTCTTCGCCATCACGGCGGCAGACAGCCAGTCCGATCTGCAGGCGGCGGCCGAAGACATGCAGGGCAGCGCCGCCTGGGCCAGGGTTCAGGCCGAACGCACGTCGTGGGCCGCTCGCCTGCCGCAGGAGATGGACCAGGTGTTCCCCTGGCTGCTGACGCAGGAGCAGGCGACGGTGATTCAACTGCTGACCTTCACGGTCGCGATGACCGTGACGGGCATCTACGGCACCGAGCCTGAAAGGCAGCGCACGGACGGGCTGGCCGCGGCCTTGGGGCTGGACATGAACAAGTGGTGGGCGGCAACCAGCGCTTCGTACTTCAGCCACGTGTCGAAGGCGTGCATTCTCGACGTGGTGACGGAAGCGGTGGATGCCAACGCGGCCAGCCCCCTGGCCGCGCTGAAGAAGGCCGACGCCGCGAGCGGCGCGGAACAGACCGTGGCGGCAACGGGCTGGCTGCCCGCATGCCTGCGCACGCGGCGGGCGGCGCAGGCGGCGACCGGCGAAGCGCCTTACGATGCGCCGGAGCACGCCGCGTCCGAAGCCTTGGCTGCGTAGCAGAGCGACTGCGACGACCGACAGCCAGCAGCGCACGGTACGGCCACACCGTGCGCTGCTCGGCGTCAAGGAGATCAGTCCTGCGGAACGGGAGATTCGTCGTCACCGGGTGACCTTGCCGTAGGCGCGCCTCGCTTCGTTGCCGGCTGCCCACGCAGTTTCGGGAGGACGGCACCTAAATAGGCAATATGTGTAGCTGCACATATGGGCTATTTAGGTCAGTCCGCGGTTATGCGCAGCAAGGGCCGCAAGCCGAGCGATCCACCTGCGACGTAGGTCTGCCCGACTGCACATAACACTCCCAAGATCGTCCTCCCCGGTGGCCGCTGGGGCCGCCGTCAACGTGGAGACGATCATGGATTCGCTCAACTCCGATGGTTCCGGCGCGCTGGCGCTGGAGCCGCTGTGCCAGGCCGCTGCGCAGGAACTGCTGATGCGCAGCTACACCATCCGCACCGTCAATCGCTACAAGCGGGTGTGGGAGCAGCTGGCCGACTTCGCCCGCGCCCAGGGCCTGCCTGCCGAGTACACGCGTGAACTGGCCCTGCGGTTCGAGCAGGCGTACGGCGTCCGCGACGGGGAGGTGCTCAAGCTCGGCCAACAGTGGCGGCGGCACCTGGTCTTCGGCATCAAGGTGCTCGACGACTTCGCGCGCACCGGCACCATTAGCCGCTTCGTGGTCGAGACCACCGGGCTTCGAGTGCCGGCGGGCATGCACAAGCCCCTGCGGGAGTACGAGCAGTACGCCAGGGAGCGGCGGCATCTTCGGCCCACCAGCCTGGCCGAGCGGATGCACAACATCGCGGTCTTCCTGGACTTCCTGCGCACTCGCGGCCTGGAGACGCTGGACGCCCTGCAGGCCGAACACCTCAGCGCCTTCGTTCAGACTCGTACGGACTGGAAGCCGAGGACCGTCGCGTGCGTCTCGTCCAGCGTGAGGCTGTTCCTGCAGTTTCTCTTCATGCGCGGCGCCCTGCCGCGTGACCTAAGCGCCGCCATCCCAACCGTTCGACTGGCCAGCAATGCCAAGGTGCCGTCGGCGTGGGAGCCGGAACTGGTCGAGCAGCTGCTTGCCGCCGTTGATCGCAGTTCGCCGAAGGGCCGGCGCGACTACGCCATCTTGATGCTCGCCTCGCGCCTGGGTCTTCGCCTGGGCGACATCAAGCGCCTGACGCTCGATCAATTGCACTGGACCACGTCCACCATCGAGATCGTGCAGAACAAGACGGGGGAGCCGCTGGTGCTGCCGCTGATCGAGGAGGTCGGTGCTGCGCTCATCGACTACCTGCGAGCTGGGCGACCGCCGGTCGAGCACCGGCATCTGTTCACCAACCTGACGCCACCGTTCGCGCCGATCTGCCAGAACGACCGGCTCCACCGCGTCGTGGCGTACTGGCGGGAACTGGCCGGGATCAAGTTCAAGACGCCGCAGCGTCAGGGCCTGCACTCGCTACGCCATACCCTGGCCACCCGGCTACTCGGGGCACAGACGCCGTTTCCCGTCATCTCGGCCGTGCTCGGGCATGCCTCGACGGCAACGACCTTCATCTATGCCAAGGCCGACGTGGAGACCCTGCGCATCGCGGCCATCGATCCGGAGGAGGTGTTCCATGGCCACGCCTCGTAAGCCCGTGACATTCGCCGGCAGCAGCCCCTTGGCCCCGCTGATGGCGCAATACGTTCAGGAGAAGCGAGCCTGTGGCTATCGCTTCAACCCCGCCGCATCCAGCCTGCGCCGACTCGACGCCCACCTGTGCAGCCAAGGCTTGCAGCAAGTCGAGTTGCCCAAGGCCGCGACCGCATCCTGGCTGGCCAAGCAGCCGCACGAGACCGGCAAGACCCAGCGCGCACGGGTCAACCTCGTTCGCAACTTCGCCCTGTTCATGCGCCGACTGGACCTTCCTGCCGACGTGCCTGATCACGCCGTGGGCGCCAAGGATTCGAGGCCGTTCCTGGCGCGTGTATTGACGCACGGGGAAGTGCGCCGCTTGCTCGAAGCCGCCGACCGGATCGAGCCAATGGCGTCGACTCACCTGCGCCACATCGTGCTACCGGAGCTGCTGCGCGTGCTGTACGGATGCGGCCTGCGTCTCGAAGAGGCTCTGCGCCTGCGCATGCGCGACGTCGACCTGGTACAGGGGGTGCTGCGCATCAACGACACCAAGTTCCGCAAGGACCGCCTGGTGCCGCCGGCCCGGCCCCTGGTCGTTCGTCTGCAGAAGTACGCGGCCGCGCTGGGGCCTCGTTCGGACGACGAGTACTTCTTCCCATCGCCTCGCGGCGGCCGGCTGGACGGCGGTGGCGTGTACCGCAATTTCAGGGAACTGCTGCACCGATGCGGCATCGGCCACGGCGGCCGCGGCGAAGGGCCTCGACTTCACGACCTGCGCCACACATTCGCGGTGCATACCCTGCTGCGCTGGTACCGCGAGGGTGCCGATCTGCAGGCCAGGATGCCGGTGCTGGCGACCTACCTCGGGCACGCCTCAATCGACGGCACCCAGGACTACCTGCAGATGACCGCCGAGCTGCATCCGGAGATCGTCTCGCGATCGGACGCGGCCTTCAGCGACGTCATTCCACTCAGGCCCTGGAGGTCGTCATGAAGCCGACCGACCTCTCCCTGCACGTGACGAACTACCTCACGCGCTACCTCGCCGGCCAGCGCAACCTGAGCCCGAACACGATCAAGGCCTACCGCGATGTGTTCACGCTGCTCCTGCGCTTTGGCCGCGACGGACGCGGCATTGCCGTCGAGCACCTCTGCCTGGCCGACATCGACGTGACCTTCGTCGAGGCCTACCTCGATCACCTGTCGCAGGAGCGGAAGTGTTCAATCCGCACCTTGAACCAGCGGCTCGCCGTGCTGCACGCGTTCTTCCGCTACGTGCAGTCGGAGGTGCCCGAGCGGATGCTGCAATGCCAGAAGATCATGGCGATGCCGCTGCGGCGCCATGTCCAGGTGCCCGTGGCCTACATGTCCAAGGACGAGTTGACGCAGGTGCTGGCGCATCCTGATCCGACCACGTCGGCCGGCCGGCGCGACGCGGTGATGCTCAGCGTGCTGTATGACACCGGCGCCCGAGCGCAGGAGTTGATCGATCTGAACGCCCACGATGTGCGCCTGACGACACCAGCCCAGGTCAGGCTGCTGGGCAAGGGGCGCAAGGTGCGTGTGGTGCCCCTGATGGATGCCACCGCCCGGCTACTGCGTGATCATTTGCGGGAGAACGATCTCGACCGGCCTGAGCGAGGCCACCTGCCGCTGGTCCAGAACCGCCAGGGCGGGCGCTTGTCGAGGTCGGGCCTGAGGTATCTGCTGCATTGCCACGTGCAGGCCGCCAGGTCGGCGGTACCGGGCTTCACGCAGAAGATCAGCCCCCACAGCATGCGGCACACCAAGGGCATGCACCTGCTGCAGAGCGGCGTGTCGCTGGACATGATCCGCGACTTCCTCGGGCACGTGGACGTGAAGACGACGCAGATCTACGCCCGGGCGAACCTGGAGATGAAGCGGCGCGCGCTGGAGAAGGTGGCCGGCGAGTCGCCATCAGCGGCGCTGCCGTCGTGGCAGCAGAGCAAGTCGCTGCTGGACTGGCTGCGCTCGCTGTAGGCCGGCGCCAGGCCTGCCTCGCAGCACCAGCAGGGGCTGGGTTGCGAGGCGTTATGCGGAGACAGGGTCACCGGGCTCCTGAGCAGGCGGGGCTTTGCGGCCCTTGCTGCGCATAACCGCGGACGAACCTAAATACGCG
>JAURZM010000052.1 GCA_030653385.1 Rubrivivax sp.
CAGTCAACGAAAAATCGAAGTCGCCGCTTCGAAAATCGCACCAAGTTCGAGCAAATTCCGGAGAAATCGATGAAATTCAGATCGCCGCAGAACCATCGTCACTGTTCGTCAAAAACGGCGGCTTGATCAGCGTTGCCCTAAAGTCATGCTTCACCGCGTGAAGCATCACCACCCCCACTCGACATGGCGCTGGACCTGAACCTGCTGCGTGTGTTTGACACGCTGATGCAAGAGCGCAAAGTGGTGGCTGCGGCGCACCGCCTGGGCCTGTCCGCACCGGCGGTCAGCAATGCATTGGCGCGATTGCGCCGCCACACGGGCGACGAACTCTTCACCCGCACCGCGCAGGGCATGCAGCCCACGCCCCATGCGCTGGGCATGGCCGCCAGCGTGAGCCAGGCGCTCGCCGCGCTGGAGCACACCCTGGCTCGCCCCGCCGCTTTCGACCCCGCCAGCAGCGAGCGTGTCTTTCGCGTGGCAATGACCGACATCGGCGAGATCGTCTTCCTGCCCACGCTGATGCGTGCCCTGCAGGAAGAAGCGCCACGGGTGCAACTGGCCACGGTGCGCAACACGGCGGTGGACACCCGCGCCGAGATGGCATTGGGTGGCATCGACCTGGCCGTGGGCTGGCTGCCCGACCTGGCCGCCGGTTTCCACCTGCGCCGGCTGTTCGAGCAGCGCTACGTGTGCCTGATGGCCGCCGGGAACCCGCTGGCCAAGGGCCGCCTGACGCTCGACCGGTACCGCCAAGCCCGGCACGCGCTGGTGGTGGCCGAAGGCACCGGCCACGACCGTGTCGACCGGCTGATGCGCCAGCAGGGCGTGCGGCGCATCCTGCCCTTGCAACTGCCGCACTTCGTGGCCGTGCCCTGGATCGCCGCCGAGACCGACCTCGTGGTGACCGCGCCGCAAAAGCTGGCCGACAAGGTGGCCGGCCCGTTGGGCCTGGTGGTGCGTGCGCTGCCCCTGGAACTGCCGCACTTCGAAGTCAACCTGTTCTGGCACCAGCGGGTGCATGCCGACCCGGGCAACCGCTGGCTGCGTGAATGGTGGGCGCAGCTCTTCGGCGGCGCAGGTACGCGCTGAAGGGCAGGCGGCGCGGCTGACGTGGGTCAGCGCGGGGCAGCGCGCATCGCGAGGCAGGGGTCGGGGCGCGGCTGCGGTGCGGTGTGCACCACGCGGTCGAAGGCCGAGGTGGTGGCACCCGCTTCCAGCACGCCGATGGCCAGGCTGCGCTGGCGCGTGGCTGCGTCCAGCCAGCGCGGCGCACCCACGTCCGTGCGCACATGGCCGTTGCCGGCCAGCAGCAGCACACCCCGCTCGACGTTGTTGCTGAGCACCCGCGCCATGAACTGGTCGCGGGCCACCTGGGCCAGTGCCATCTGCGCGGCCAGGCCGGCGGGCAGCAGGCCGCAGTGGCTGGCTTCGATGGTGGCGGTCAATGCGCTCAGCACTGGTGCGGGTACCCCCGGGTCGAAGCCTTGCGCTCGCAGGCCGTCGCGCATGACCGCGCGTGCATCCTCGCGCGACACATTGGCCGCCACGATGGGCAGGCCATGCTGCAGCGCCAGTTCGATGAAGGGCTTGTAGTGCGGCCAGTGCCAGCCGCGGCCTCCTTGGCCGGCGGCAATCAGCGCGTCGGCGCTCGGCGCGGGCTGCTGGCGCAGCGCGGCATCGATGGCCGCCTGGTGCTGGCGGTCGAACTGTTCCATCGCCAGCACGGGCCGCGCGCCCGTTGCCAACCATTCGCGGAAGGCCTGCAGGCGCAGTTTGTGCTGCGCGGCGTTGTCGTGCACTTCGCCCAGCAGCACCAGCGGGCGGTCGAACTGCAGGGCCGGCGGCACGCTGGCGCAGGCCGCCAAAAGAAAAGTCGCCGCGAAGGCGGCGACGGGCAATCGGGATAGTCGCATGCCGGCATCCCAGCCAGCATGCACCCGGCGGCTTATTGCGCTTGCTCGATACCCGCGATGGCCCAGGGCCGGCTGTCGTCGTGCGGCTTGACCAGGTGCCAGACCTCGTTGAAGGCGCTGGGGGACGCCCCGGCTTCTTCGACCATCTCGCCATGGAAGCGCACGCTGATGACCTGGCGGTCGCTTTCGTTGGCCACGTCCAACACGTCGGCCTCGACCTTCACCACGTCGGTGTGCTGGCCGGTGGCACCACGTTCCTGCAGATCCAGGCGCAGCGAAGCAAACAGCTCGGGCGTGGTGAAGCGGCGCAGGTCGTCCAGGTCGGCGGTGTCGTTGGCAGCCTGCATGCGGATGAAGATCATCTTGGCGGTGCGCGCAAAACCTTCGCTGTCGAAGGCGGCCGGCACGAAGGCCTTCTCAACGGAGGCCGAGGCACTGACATCGGCAGCCACCGGCTCGAAGGCCGACGTGGGCGCTGCCGTGCTGGACGGTGCGTCGAAGCTGCTGCGTTGCAGCGGCTGCGACGACGAAACAGCCGGGTCGGCAGCCGGCGTGGCCTGCGGCCAGGCCACCTGTGCACCACCCGCAGCGCGGTTGCCCGTGCCGGCAGCAGCCATGGCCGATTGGCGGCCCTGGTTGCCGAATCGGCGCATCAGGAACATCACCAGGAAGACCGCAGCCACACCCAGCAGCGCCATCATCAGGAAGTTGCCGAAGGCTTCGCCCAGGCCCAGGTGGCTCATGAGCGCAGCAATGCCCAAGCCTGCGGCCAGACCGGCGATCGGGCCCATCCAGGAACGTTTGGCGGCGGCAGCAGGTGCAGCGCCGGCAGCGGCGGCGGGCGTGGTGCCAGCGGCGTTTTGCGCCGGCGCGGCCTGTGCTGGCGTGGCGGGCTTGGCCGGCACGGCGTCAGGCGCGGTGCGGGCGGGCATGTTGCGTTGCAGTCCGCTGGACTTGCCGCCTCCCAGCCGCTTCGCTTCCGAGATCGAGGGCATCATGGTGGAGGCCAGGGCCACGACCACGGCGCCGATGAGCCAGTTTTTCATTGTCTTGAATCCTCAGATCTTTCAGTTGACGGTGGTTGCCTGAACGCTCAGGCGCAGGCGCGAGTTTGAGGCATGCACATGAGGCACTGCCAAGCCATTTGCAAGGCCATGTGGCGCGTGGGTGATCACCGTTTTTTGCCGCACAGCGCTGGGCGGCGCCCAGCCTCATCATCCCACCCTGATGGCCCCTTCGGCCTGGGAGAGAACCCGCGATGACCCCTGCCTTGCTCTGGATCCTGTCCGTGCTGCTCATCCTGGTGGGTCTGGCCGGCACCGTGCTGCCTGCCTTGCCCGGCACGGCGCTGGTGTTGGCCGGCATCGTGCTCGGCGCCTGGATCGACGACTTCACGCGGGTGGGCGCCGGCATGCTGGCCGCCATCGGTGTGCTGGCCGTGCTGGCCTGGGTGCTGGACTACGTGGCCGGCCTGCTGGGTGCCCGAAAGGCCGGCGCCAGCCGCCTGGCGCTGGTGGGGGCTGCCGTGGGCACGGTGCTGGGCCTGTTCATGGGTCTGGTCGGGGTGCTGTTCATGCCACTGGTGGGCGCGGCCGTGGGCGAGTTCTGGGCCCGGCGGGAACAGGCTCAGGCCGGTCACCAGGCGCTGAGGGTGGGTGTGGCCACCTGGCTGGGCATCATGGCCGGGCTGCTGGCCAAGGTCGTGCTGGCCTGCATGATGGTGGGGCTGTTCGTGGTGGCGCTGGTGTTCTGACCTTCAGTCGGCCACGCGACCCCTTCCGGCGTCGGCCCGACGCCGGTCAAGCCCCCATCAGGCGCCCGATCCACTCATGCAGCACCAGGCGCGTGTCTGCGAAACCTGCGGCGGTGGGCAGCCAGTCGCTGGCGCGCAGGCGGCCCGTTGGGCTCATGCCCATTGGTGCGGCCACCATGGTGATCTTGCGGCCTTCGGCGGCGCGCTGGAAGTTCCGCAGCGCACGCGGCATGTGGTAGCCGTGGGTGACCAGCACGATCTGCTCGATGCCCTGCGGCTCCAGCAGGGCCACGCTGCGCAAGGCGTTTTCACGCGTGTCGCGGGACTCGGTTTCGGTCCACTTCAAGGGGCGGCCGAATTCGCGCTCGGCAATGCGGGCGGCAATTTCGGCTTCGCTGGGGCCTGGCTGCGCGTTGTGCCCGATGCCGCCGCTGAAAGCCAGCGGCAGGCCGGTCTCGCGCGACAGCCACATGCCATAACGAAGGCGTTCGATGCCACGTTCATGCAGGCTGGACACACCGTATTCGGGTGCCAGCAGCCGGCGCCCGCCACCCAGCACGACGATGGCCGTGCGGGGGGCGCGCCTGAGCTCGGCGATCTGTTCTTCCCGCAAAGGCAGCTGCGGCTTCAGCAGCCAAAGGTTGAGTCCCTGGCTGACGGCAGTGGTGCTGCTGAACCAGATGCCCAGCACACCCAGCAAGACCAGGAACCAGGCCAGCAAGCGGCGCCTGAACATCAGGCGTGCACCGGCCAGCACCAGCACCAGGAAGGGCACGGGCGGCAACAGCAAGGCGCTGAGCGTGGGTTTCCAGGCTTCGATGCCCAGGGTCAAAAAGATGTCGTTCATGTCAGGGGCGGAGGGGGCCCGGATAATCCTGCCGCAGTGTAAGGAATTGGCGCCGCCAAACGACCCCCTGCTTGCGAGGAGCAGCAACATGAGTGTGCAGACGATCACCCTGGGAGGCGGCTGCTTCTGGTGCGTGGAAGCGGTGTTCGAGCTGGTCGATGGCGTTGTCGACGTCGAAAGCGGCTATTGCAACGGCCACGTGATGAACCCCAGCTACGAGCAGGTCTGTGGTGGCGACACCGGCCACGTCGAGGTCGTGAGGGTCAGCTTCGACGACGGTCGCATCAGCCTGCGAGAGGTGCTCGAAATCTTCTTTCACCTGCACGACCCCACCACGCTGAACCGCCAGGGCAACGACGTGGGCACGCAGTACCGCAGCGGCATCTACTTCGAAAGTGCAGCCCACGAAGCGGTGGCGCGTGAGGTGCTGGCCGAAGCCAACGCGGCGCACGGTGGGCGCGTGGTGACCGAAGTCCAGCCGCTGGCCAACCATTGGCGGGCTGAAAGCTACCACCAGCATTACTTCGCACAGCACCCCGGTCAGGGTTACTGCGCCTTCGTGGTGGCGCCGAAAGTCGAAAAGTTCAAGCGCACCTTCAAGGCGCGGGTGAAGGCAAGCTAGAACGCCGCGAAGGCGCTGGCCGATTCCAGGTCAGGGAAGATCGTGTCCAGGCCGCGGCGCAGTTGCTGGCGGCGCTGGCGTTGGTCCGGGCTGCCACCGGCGAGTGCAGCGAACACCGGGGCGCGCAGCAGCCACAGATCGACAGGTTCTTCGGCCGCACGCACCTGGGTGCAGAGCCATTCGATGCCAGGTGCGCCATCCAGCGCATGCAAAAAGGTCAGCTTCAGGTCCACGAAGGCCCTGCGTGCTGCCAATCGAGCGCTGCGGTCACCGGGCAGGCCCGAGCCGGGCAAGCCGGCGCCCGGGCTGAAATGTCTTGGACTGAGCTGTTGCATGGCCGTTGCCTCGGTTGTACTCACAGGGCACCAAACTGCGAACGTGGCGCGCGCGCCGGGAAATGGCGGCTCAGCAGGGCCAGCCGTTGCTCGGCTTCGGTCTGGCTGTGACTGAGCGACACCACGCGGTACAGGTCGGCACGCACGTGCCACAACTCGCGCAGTGAGCGTGCTTCGCCGACCCGCCAGCGCAGGCGGTCGGCCTCTTCGTTGCTGATGTCGGCCACGGTGGCCAGGAATTCCTTGCGCACACCCGGCAAGCGGTTCAGCGGCGGCGCGGCGTCCTGAGGGGCGGGGGCCATCAGCCAGAACATCAGACGCTGCCAGGCGCTGCCGTCCGGTGCATGGCGCAGGGAAGGGGGCCCGCACTCCATGCGCAGGCTGCTGCCGGCCAGCAAGGTGGAGCGACGACCCCAGCGGGTCATGGTGGGCAAGGATCTGAACATGCAGGGTTTATCGGACGATGGGATGAGAACCTGAGTCCGCATCGTCGCCCCACTGGCGTGTGGTGATGCCCCGAGAAGCGCCGGCTTGGGACGGCTGTTCGTCGCCGGCCGTGTGCCGGTGCGCGCTTCAGCTCAGACAGCGCCGTAGGTGGACTTGCGCTGGGCGGTGTAGTCCCACCAGGGGCGCGGTGCGGCACCGTGCATGAAGTCGGTGGCGGCCAGGAAGGTGTCCAGCACACACGGGTCCTGGCGCTTGCCGGTGGCCCGGCACAGGGCCTGGTACAGCGCAAAGGCGTCGCGTTGCAGCAGGTCTTGCGGCTGCTGCACGCCAATCAGCCGCAGATCGGCCGCGATCGAAGGGCCGATGTTGGGCAGTTGCTCGAGCTGCTGGCATTCGGCCGCGCTGCCCGCCTTGCGAGGGGGCGGGGCCTTGGGCGGGCGCCCTGACGAAGCCATGACTGGGGCTCCGGTCACATCAGCATGGTGTTGCGGATCAGGCCGACGGCGATGCCTTCGAGCTCGAAGTCGGCGGCATCCAGCGGCACCAGGATGGTGGAGTAGTCGGGGTTTTCGGGGATCAGCTCGATGCCCTTGCTGGTGCGGCGCAGGCGCTTCACCGTGACGTCGTCACCCAGGCGCGCCACCACGATTTGCCCGTTTTTGGCTTCCTTGGCCTTCTGCACGGCCAGCAGGTCACCGTCCAGGATGCCGGCGTCGCGCATGCTCATGCCACGCACCTTCAGCAGGTAGTCGGGCCGGCGGGCCCACATGCTGGCTTCCATCAGGTAACTCTGGTCGACGTGTTCTTGCGCCAGGATGGGGCTGCCGGCAGCCACCCGGCCCACCAGCGGCAGCGACAGCTGCGCCAGGCTGGGCAGCGGCAGCATGTACTGCTTGCCGAAGGGTTCGAGCCGCGCCTGGGCCAGCGCACGCAATGTGTCAGACTTCAAACGGATGCCACGCGAGGTGCCGCCGACCAGTTCGATGACCCCCTTGCGTGCCAGCGCCTGCAGGTGTTCTTCGGCTGCGTTGGCACTCTTGAAGCCCAGTTCGGCCGCGATTTCTGCGCGGGTGGGCGGGGCGCCGGTGCGTTCGATGGCGCTTTGCACCAGTTCCAGGATTTGCTGCTGGCGCGGGGTGAGCTTCGGGCTTTCGGTCATGGGCGGCCTTCCGGTGGCGGAGCGGACTGTCTGTTTGTCCAGTGACTGTATTTTCATCCAGAAATCGAACCATGCCAAGCGATCCCTGTCATGTCCTCGTCATTGCCACCGGCGGCACCATTGCCGGCACGGCCGCCAGTGCGCAGGACAACGTGGCCTACCGGTCGGCCGAACTCGGGGTGCAGGCCCTGGTTCACGCTGTGCCGGCACTGGCAGGTGTGCCGCTGCGCACGCTGCAGCTGGAGCAGGTCGACAGCAAGGACATGGGCCCCGCGCTGTGGCAGCAACTGGTGCAGACGCTGCACGCCGAATTGGCGCAGGACAGGGTGCGGGGTGTGGTCATCACACACGGCACCGACACGCTGGAAGAAACGGCCTACTTTCTGCACCGCGTGCTGGCGCCCGGCAAACCGGTGGTGCTGACCGCGGCCATGCGGCCGGCCACTTCACTGCAGGCCGACGGGCCGCAGAACCTGCTGGACGCCGTCACCGTGGCGCAGACGCCGGGTGCGCAGGGCGTGCTGGTGGTGCTGGCCGGCCAGGTGCACGCCGCCGATGCGGTGCGCAAGGTCGACGCCTACCGGGTGGAGGCCTTCAGCAGCGGAGACGCCGGCTTGCTGGCGCGTGTGGAAGAAGGCCAGGTGCACGCGCTGCGCCCCTGGCCCCCCACCTCAGGCACGGACAGCACGGCGCTGACGGCCGCCGTGTTGACGCGCGACTGCGCCAGCTGGCCGCGTGTGGCCTGGATCACCAGCCATGCCGGCTTCGATGCGGCCTTGGTGGATGCCGCAGTGGACGCGGGCTTTCACGGGCTGCTGCTGGCCGGCACCGGCAACGGCACGCTGCACGCTCAACTGGAAGCCGCTGCGGGCCGCGCCCACCTGGCCGGCGTGGCGGTGCGCCTGAGCACCCGCTGTGTCAGCGGTCGTGTGGTGGGCCAGGCCCTGCGCGCGGTGCGGATAAGCACCGCCAACAGCGCGGCACAAGCGCGGGTGGCCTTGATGCTGGAGCTGCTGCTGCAGTGAGCAGCGGCTGCCTTCAGACCACCGTCAGCGTGACGTCGATGTTGCCGCGTGTGGCGTTGCTGTATGGGCAGACCTCGTGCGCCGTGGCCACCAGGGCTTCGGCGGCGGCCTTGTCCATGCCCGGCACGCTGATGGCCATGGCCACGCTGATGCCGAAGGCGCCGGGCTTGCCGGTCATGGGGCCGATGGACACCTCGGCCTTCACCGACACCTCGGCTGGCAGGCTGATCTTCTGGCGCGCCGCCACCGCCTTCATCGCACCGATGAAGCAGGCCGAATAGCCCGAAGCGAACAAGGCCTCGGGGTTGGCGCCGACACCACCCGGGCCACCCAGTTCCTTGGGCGTGACCAGCGTCAGCTTGATGGCGCCGTCGGAAGATTCGGTGGTGCCGGTGCGGCCGCCGGTGCTCGTGGCGTGGGCGGTGTAGACAGCTTTGTCGATGGCCATGGAAGTGCTCCTGAAAGTGGGGTGTGCAGGCCTTCAGGCCGCACGGGGGGTGGAACCGAGCAGCTGCAGGCGCAAGGCCTGCAGCCGCCTGGTCAGTGAATCGATTTCGGCCAGTTCGCAGCCAGTGGCGCCCGCCACGAGGCCGGGCACACGCTGCGCGCGGGTTTTCAGCGCGCGGCCGCTGGTGCTCAGCTGCAGCAGCACACGGCGTTCGTCGGCGGTGTCGCGCAGCCGCTGCACCAGGCCGGCTGCTTCCAGGCGCTTGAGCAATGGCGTCAGCGTGCCGCTGTCCAGCGCCAGACGCTCGCCCACCTGGCTGACGGTCAGGCCGTCGTTTTCCCACAGCACCAGCAGCACCAGGTACTGCGGGTAAGTCAGACCCAGCGGGTCGAGCAGCGGCTTGTAGAGCTTGGTCATGGCCAGTGAGGCCGAATAGAGCGCAAAACACAGCTGGCGGTCCAGCGCCAGCCGGTTGGTGGCGGCAGGCGGGGTCGTGGGGTCGATGGGTGTCTGGCGTGGCATGGTTAGTAATGTAGTACACAATTTAATTGTGCACAATTTAATAACCACGACAAGGTTTTCCCTGGGGGACACTTGCGTGGGTGAAGGGAAGGGGCCGCTGCCGCACAGACAGGCCGGCCCGGTGCGGTCAGGCCCCGGCCTGCATCGTTTCCAGCTCGGACTGCAACTCCAGCCAGCGCTCTTCCAGCAGTGCCACTTCGGCGGCGATGTGGTTGAGCCGGCGGCCGGTGTCGGCGATTTCTGACGCCGGGCGTTTGCCCGCAGCCAGCGCCTGTTCCAGCGCGGCCTTCTCGGCCGCCAGCTTTTCCATGCGCTGGTCGATCTGCTGCAGTTCCATGCGCAATGGCCGGGTCAGGTTGGCCAGCTGGGACCGGGCCTGCGCACCGTGTTTTCGCTCGTCGCGGGCCTGGCCCGATGCCTTGGCGACCGGTGCCGTGGCCTTGCCCTGCGCACCCTTGGCCGCCGCCACCGGCTTGGGCAATTCCACCGCGTCCACCACGGCGGCCTTGGGCGGTTCGGGCATGGGCTGGCCCTTGGCTGCGGCACGGCTCACGTCGAGCAGCCACTTCTGGTAATCGTCCAGGTCGCCGTCGAAAGGTTGCACCTGGCCGCGTGCCACCAGCCAGAACTCGTCGCACACCTCGCGCAGCAAGGCGCGGTCGTGGCTGACCAGCATCACCGTGCCTTCGAACTCGTTCAGCGCCATCGACAGGGCTTCGCGCGTGGTCAGGTCCAGGTGGTTGGTGGGTTCGTCCATCAGCAGCAGGTTGGGGCGTTGCCACACCAGCATGGCCAGCACCAGGCGCGCCTTTTCGCCGCCGGACAACGAGCCCACGGCCTGCTGCACCATGTCGCCGGTGAACTTGAAGCGGCCCAGGAAGTCGCGCAGTTCCTGTTCTCGCCCGGCCGGGCCCACGTCACGCGCCAGCCGCACCATGTGCATCAGCGGGCCGTCGTCCAGGCTCAGCACGTCCAGTTCCTGCTGCGCGAAGTAGCCGATGACCAGGCCCTTGCCTTCGGTCATGTGGCCGGACAGCGGCTGCAGCGCCTTGGCGATGGTTTTCACCAAGGTGCTCTTGCCCTGGCCGTTGGCGCCCAGGATGCCGATGCGCTGGCCCGCCAGCACGCTGCGGCTGAAACCCTTGACGATGGCGTTGTCACCGTAACCACAGCTGAGACTGTCGAAGGACAACATCGGGTTGGGCAGGCTCTGCGGTTCGCGGAACTCGAACTCGAAGTCGCTGGCGGTCAGGATGGGCGCCAGCCTTTCCATGCGCGCCAGCGCCTTCACGCGGCTCTGCGCCTGCTTGGCCTTGCTGGCCTTGGCCTTGAAGCGGTCGATGAACTTCTGCAGGTGGGCGATGCGATCCTGCTGCTTGGAAAACGCTGCGGCGGCCAGGGTCATGCGCTCGGCGCGCATTTCTTCGAAGGCGCTGTAGTTGCCGCCATAACGCGTGAGTGTCTGCTCGTCCAGGTGCACGGTGACCCGTGTGATGGCGTCCAGGAATTCGCGGTCGTGGCTGATCACGATCATCAGGCCGTCGAAGCGCTTGAGCCACGCTTCCAGCCACACCAGCGCGTCCAGGTCCAGGTGGTTGGTGGGCTCGTCCAGCAGCATCAGTTCGGCCGGGCACATCAACGCCCGCGCCAGCTGCAGCCTCATGCGCCAGCCACCCGAGAAGCTGTTGACGGGTGCGTCCAGTTCATGGCTCTTGAAGCCCAGGCCCAGCAGCAGCGCCTGCGCCCGGGCCGGTGCATCGAAGGCCCCGGCTTCGTCCAGCGACAGGTGGGCGTGGGCCATCGCGTTGCCGTCGCCGCTGGCTTCGGCGGCGGCCAGCTCTTCCTGCGCGGCCATCAGCGGCAGGTCGCCCTGCAGCACGAAGTCGGTGGCACCGTCTTCGGTCTCGGGCATCTCCTGCGCCACTTCGCCAACCCGCCAGCGCGGCGGAATCTCGACGTCGCCCGTGTCCGCGTGCAGCCGGTTCGTGAGCAGCGCAAACAGGCTGGACTTGCCGGCGCCGTTGCGGCCGATGAGGCCGACCTTTTCGCCAGGCTGCAGCGTGACGTTGGCGCCCTGCAGCACGACCTTGGTGCCGCGGCGCAGCGTGATGTTTCTGAGGGTGATCAAGAGAGGTCTTTCGCCTCGATCAAGAGGACTTGGTCGTCGCCGGCACTGGTGGGCAGACCCACCACCGGCAGTCGCGGGAATGCCGCTTCGAAATGTTGTCGTTCGTGGCCCACTTCCAGCACCAGCACGCCGTGGTTGGACAGGTAGCCGCGCACGTCTTTCATCAGCCGGCGGATGAAGGCCATGCCGTCACGCCCGCCGTCCAGCGCCAGCGCGGGTTCGGCGCGGAATTCAGGCGGCAACGCGGCCATCGAGCGGCTGTTGACGTAGGGCGGGTTGCACAGGATCAGGTCGTAGCGGCCCGGCGCGGCTGCCAGGCCGTCGCCCTGCAGCAGCGTGATGCGGTCCTGCAGGCCGTGGCGCTGCACATTGCGCGCGGCCACCGCCAGCGCGTCGGCCGACAGATCGGTGGCCTGCACAAACACGCTGGGCCAGGCCATCGCGGCCAGGATGGCCAGGCTGCCGTTGCCGGTGCACAGGTCCAGCACCCGGTGGGTGTGTTCGGACAGCCAGCTGTCCATCGTGCCTTCGACCAGCGGCTCGGCAATCAGCGAGCGCGGAACGATGACCCGCTCGTCCACGTAAAAAGGCACGCCTTGCAGCCACGCCTCGCCGGTGAGGTAGGCCGCCGGCTTGCGTGTGTCGATGCGCTGGCTGACGAGCGCCTGCGCCCGCTGCAAGTCGGCCAACGCCACGGCGTCTTGCGCACGTTCGTCCAGCTCACCCAGCGGCAAGTGCAGCGCCCACAACACCAGCCAGGCGGCTTCGTCGAAGGCGTTGTGGGTGCCGTGCCCAAACGCCACGCCCGCGGCTTGCAGGCGTTCGGCCGAACGCTCGACGAGTTCGAGCACGTTCATGACAGGAAGGTTTCCAGCGTGCGCCGGTAGGCGTTTTTCATCGGCTCGATGGCGGCCACCTCGACCCACTCGTCCAGCTTGTGCGCACTTTCGTTGCTGAAGCCGAACTCCATCACCTGACGGCAGATGCGCGCGATGAAGCGCCCGTCCGACGTGCCACCGGTGGTGCTGAGTTCGGGCTCGATGCCGAACTCGGCGCGTGCCGCGGCTGCCAGCGCGGCGTGCAGCGTGCCGGGTGGCGTGAGGAAAGGCTCGCCACCGAGTGTCCAGCTGATGCTGTGCTGCACGCCATGCCGGTTCAGCACCGCCACGAAGCGGTCCTTCAGCGAATCGGCTGTGCTTTCGGTGCTGAAGCGGAAGTTGCAGTCCACCACCAGTTCACCGGGAATGACGTTGCCCACGCCGGTGCCGGCGTGGATGTTGCTCACCTGCCAGCTGGTGGGCAGGAAAAAGGCATTGCCCGCGTCCCAGCGTGTGGTGGTCAGTTCGGCCAGCGCGGGCGCAAAGTCATGGATGGGGTTGCGCGCCAGCTGCGGGTAGGCGATGTGGCCCTGGATGCCGTGCACCACGAGCCGCGCGCTCAGCGTGCCACGGCGGCCGTTCTTGACCATGTCGCCGACCCGGTCCACCGAGGTGGGCTCGCCGATGATGCAACCGTCGATCTTCACACCGCGCTGCTGCAACACCTGCACCGCGTGCAGCGTGCCGTGCAGCGAAGGGCCTTCTTCGTCGCTGGTGATCAGCAGTGCCACCGTGCCTGCATGTTGCGGCTCGGCACGCACGAATTCTTCGGCGGCCACGCACATGCAGGCCACCGCGGTTTTCATGTCGGCCGCGCCGCGCCCGTGCAGGCGGCCGTTGCGGTGCGTGGGCACGAAGGGGTCGCTGGTCCAGCGGTCCAGCGGGCCGGTGGGCACGACGTCGGTATGGCCGGCCAGAACCAGCAGGGGCCCGGGGCGGCCACCACGGTGCACCGCCCACAGGTTGCTGACACGGGCGTTGTCGGGGCCGGCCTCGAGCGATTCGCAGTTGAAGCCCACAGCCGACAGCCGTTGCGCCAGCAAGGCCTGGCAGCCTTCGTCGGCGGGTGTCAGCGAGCGACAGGCGATCAGCGTTTCGGTCAGACGCAGCGCTGCGGTCATCGCTGTTTTGCCCACGGCGGCGCCGCCGCGCGTGTGTCTTCGGGCTTCACGTCGATCGCCAGCTCGGTGTAGGTGGCGCTTTCGGGTTCTTCCTTTTTCGGCGCAGCACGTGAGATGGGCGTCTGCTCGTTCTGCAGGCGCCACAACAGGTTGGTGGGTGAGTCGGCGTAGGACAGGCCCTCGTCGCGCGACACGATGCCTTCGTTGATGAGCCGTGCGATGTCCTGCTCGAAGGTCTGCGAGCCTTCGGCCAGCGACTTTTCCATCGCCTCTTTCACCGACGACAGGTCACCCTTCTCGATCAGTTCAGAAATGAGTTTCGTGTTGAGCAGCACTTCCACCGCAGGCACGCGCCCGCCAGCGTTGGCACGCAGCAGCCGCTGCGACACCACGGCGCGCAGGCCGGCGCCCAGGTCGGACAACAGCGTGGGGCGTGCTTCGGGCGAGTAGAAGGACAGGATCCGCCCCATCGCGTGGTAGCTGTTGTTGGCGTGCAGCGTGCTCAGCACCAGGTGGCCCGACAGCGCGTAGGACAGCGCCGCGCTCATGGTTTCGCGGTCGCGGATTTCACCGATCAGGATGCAGTCGGGCGCCTGCCGCAGCGCGTTTTTCAGCGCGATCTGCAGGCTTTGGGTGTCGCGGCCCACTTCGCGCTGGTTGACGATGCTCTTTTTGTTGCTGAACAGGAACTCGATCGGGTCTTCGATGGTCAGGATGTGCCCGGTCATCTGCTGGTTGCGCCACTCGATCATCGACGCCAGCGTGGTGCTCTTGCCGGTGCCGGTGGCACCCACCATCAGGATCAGGCCGCGTTTGTCGGTGATGATCTGGCTCATCAGCGGCGGCACGCCCAGCGAGTCGAGTGACGGGATGATGAACGGGATGCAGCGGAACACCGCCGCGATGCTGCCGCGCTGCTTGAAGGCGCTGAGACGGAAGCTGCCGACACGCGGGATGCTGATGCCAACGTTGAGCTCGCCGGTTTCCTCCAGCTCTTCCATCTGCTGCGGCGCCAGCAGTTCGGCCAGCAGCTGGCGCGTCTGGTTGGTGTTGAGCAGCTGGTCCGACAACTGCAGGATCTGGCCGTGGATCTTGATCAGGATGGGCGTGTTGGCCGACATGTAGACGTCGGACGCGTTTTTTTCCGCCATCAGACGCAGAACGCGCTCAAGGTTGTTGGCCATGTCAGCTTCTTTCTTTGGGCAAATGCCTACAGCGTTGCGACCAAGTCCTGGCGCGGAACCGGCTTGGCCGGGCCGCTGCCAGGGCCCCCCCGGGGGGTGGCGACCAGAGGGAGCCTGGGGGCCACATTCACGCCCGAAGCAGTTCGTTGATGCTGGTCTTCGCGCGTGTCTGCGCGTCGACCTTCTTGACGATCACCGCACAGTACAGGCTGTAGGTTCCGTCCGCACTGGGCAGGTTGCCCGACACCACCACGCTGCCGGCGGGGATGCGGCCATAACTCACGGTGCCGGTGGCGCGGTCGTAGATCTTGGTGCTCTGGCCGATGTACACGCCCATGCTGATGACGCTGTTTTCTTCGACGATGACACCTTCCACCACTTCGCTGCGGGCGCCGATGAAGCAGTTGTCTTCGATGATCGTCGGGTTGCCCTGGATCGGTTCCAGCACGCCGCCGATGCCGACGCCGCCGCTCAGGTGCACGTTTTTGCCGATCTGCGCGCAGCTGCCCACGGTGGCCCAGGTATCGACCATGGTGTTTTCGTCGACGTAGGCGCCGATGTTCACGTAGCTGGGCATCAGCACCACACCCTTGGCCAGGTAGCTGCCCCGCCGGGCCACGGCGGGTGGCACCACGCGCACGCCGCTGGCGCGCATCTGGGCTTCGTCCATGTGCGAGAACTTCGTCTTCACCTTGTCGAAGAAACCCAGGTCACCGGCGCGCATGATCTGGTTGTCGTTCAGACGAAAGCTCAGCAGCACGGCCTTCTTCACCCACTGGTTCACCAGCCAGTCGCCGACGCCACGCCTTTCGGCCACACGCAGGCGGCCCGAGTTCAGGTCGGCAATGACCTGTTCCACGGCTTCGCGCACTTCAGGCGCGTTGACGGCCGAGATCTCGGCGCGGCTTTCCCAGGCCAGGTCGATGATGGATTGCAGTTGCGGCTGGCTCATGAAAGGCTCTCTGTGTAGGAAACGATGCGGTGGGCGGCTTCCAGGCATTCGTCCACCGGCGCCACCAGGGCCATGCGGATGCGCCCTGCGCCGGGGTTGTGGCCCTGCACTTCACGGGCCAGCAGGCGGCCCGGCAGCACATTGACATTGTATTGAGCGAGCAGGCCACGGGCGTAGCTCACTTCGTCGCTGTCGCCTGGCACCGCCGCCCACAGGTAGAAGGCGGCGTCGGGCAGCTTCACGTCAAGCGCCTTGGACAACACCGGCATCACCTGCGCGAACTTGGTGCGGTAGAGCTCGCGGTTGGCCACGACGTGGTTTTCGTCGCCCCAGGCAGCGGCGCTGGCCCGTTGCACCATCGGGCTCATGGCGCTGCCATGGTAGGTGCGGTACAGCAGGAAGGCCTTCAGCAGGTCGGCATCACCGGCCACGAAACCCGATCGCAGGCCGGGCACGTTGCTGCGTTTGCTCAGGCTGGTGAAGGCCACCAGGCGGCGGAAGTCGTCGCGGCCCAGGGCCTTGGCCGCTTGCAAGCTGCCCAGCGGTGCCTCTTCGCGGAAGTAGATCTCCGAGTAACACTCGTCGCTGGCGATGACAAAACCGTGGCGGTCGCTCAGTTCGAAGAGCTGCTGCCATTCGGCCAGCGGCATCACCGCGCCGGTGGGGTTGCCTGGCGAACACACGTACAGCAGTTGTGTCTGCGCCCAGGTGGCTTCGTCCACGCTGTGCCAGTCGGCGGCGAAGTTGCGCGTCGGCAAGCTGGGCACGAAGGCGGTCTGCGCGCCTGCCAGCAGCGCCGCACCTTCGTAGATCTGGTACATCGGGTTGGGGCAGACCACGGTGGCGCCGGGCCGCGTGGGGTCGATCACGGTCTGCGCAAAGGCAAACAGCGCCTCGCGCGATCCGGTCACCGGCAGCACCTGGCGGTCGGCGTCCAGCGTCACGCCGTAGCGGCGCTGCAACCAGGCGCAGATGGCCTCGCGCAGCACGGGCTCGCCGGCGGTGGCGGGGTAGGACGAGAGGCCGGGGAAAGCCTTCACCAGCGCTTCTTCGATCAGCGCCGGCGTGGCATGTTTGGGTTCGCCGATGCCCAGGCTGATGGGCCGCAAGGCCGGATTGGGCGTGATGTCGCGTGTCAACTCGCGCCAGCGTTCGAAGGGGTAGGGGTGCAGTCGGGCCAACAGCGGGTTCATGCTCGGGATTATCCCGGAGGCCCGGCCTGGACCCGCACCGCATCATGTCGTCATGAACGGGGCACTGAAGTACCGCTTTGCGCTGGCCTGGGCGCTGCCCCTGCTGGTGGCGGCCGCCGCCTGGCATTCGCCCATCACGGCCTGGGTCGTGATGCTGGCCTATCAACTGAGCCTGGCACTGCTGGAACGTGTGCCGGGCCTTCAGCACTCACCAGCGGCCACGCCGCAAACAGCCTGGCACCGCTGGTGCGTGCGCTTGCATGTGCCGTTGCAGGCCGGGCTTTTGGGCTGGTGCCTGTTCCTGGCTGCGACCCAGGACTTCAACGCCTTGGCGGTGATCGCCCTGGGCATCGGCGTGGGTGGTGTGACTGGCAGCCAGGGCATCACCTTTGCTCACGAACTGGGCCATTCCCGTGCGCGGCTTGACCGCGCGCTGGCATGGTTCCTGATGGCCAGCGTCTGTTATGCCCACTTCATGGTCGAACACTACCGGGGGCATCACCCCCGGGCCGCCACTTTCGAAGATCCGGCGTCGGCCCGCCGCGGTGAAAGCCTGTGGCGATTCCTGCCACGCACCCTGGGCGGTGGTCTGCTCAGCGCCTGGCGGCTTGAAGCCCTGCAGTTGCGCCAACTGCGACGCGGCTGGGCGCGCAGCCCGTTGCTCTGGGCCACCGTGTTGCAGTGCCTGTGGCTGGCCATCGTCATGGCCTGGCTGGGGCCGCTCGCGCTGCTCTTCTGGTGCGTGCAATCGGTTTACGCGGTGTTCCTGCTCGAAGCCATCAACTACATCGAACACTACGGCCTGCAAAGGCGCAGCCTCGCGGGCCGGCCCGAGGCCTTCGGCGTGATGCACGCCTGGAACGCCGACCATTTGCTGACCAACTGCACGGTCGCCAACCTCCAGCGCCACAGCGACCACCACCTGCATGCCTGGAAGCCCTATGCCGAACTCGAGGCTCTGCCCGGCCCGCAGTTGCCGACGGGTTACGCCGGTTGCCTGTTCCTGGCCAGCTTGCCGCCGCTGTGGTTTTTGGCCATGCACCGGCGGCTGGACCAGCTGCCGGGCGCGGCCTGATCAGACGGGGGCCTGGGCCGGGCTGCGGTGCTCGGTCAGCCGCCCGGCTTCCATGCGCAGCTGCCGTTCGCACCGTGCGGCAATCTCGCGGTCGTGTGTGACCATCACAAGGGTGGTGCCGGTTTCGCGGTTCATCTCGAACATCAGGTCCATCACGGTGGCGCCGGTGGCGAAGTCCAGGCTGCCCGTGGGTTCGTCGGCCAGCAGCAGAGCCGGCTGCATGACAAAAGCACGTGCCAGCGCCACCCGCTGTTGTTCGCCACCCGACAGCACCTTGGGGTAATGACGCAGGCGTTCGGACAGGCCCACGCGGCGCAGCATTTCGGTGGCCGCGGCGCGGGCGTCGTGGCGACCCTTCAATTCCAGCGGCAGCATCACGTTTTCCAGCGCCGTCAGGTTGGCCAGCAACTGGAAGCTCTGGAAGACAAAACCCACCTGGCGAGAACGCAGTTCCGCGCGGGCGTCTTCATCCAGCTTGAACAGGTCGGTGCCGGCCAGCACCACGGTGCCGGTGCTGGGGGTGTCCAGCCCGGCCAGGATGGACAGCAGCGTGCTCTTGCCCGAGCCCGATGCACCGACGATGGCCACGGACTCTTTGGGCCGCAGCTCAAAACTGATCTCGTGGAGTATGGTGAGGGTTCCGGTGGCATCGGCCACCTGCTTGGTGACACCCTTGACCGATATGAGAGGTTCCGACATCGACGATTCTTGTGCTGCGCGGCGCGCATTTGTGCTGCACTGTAGCGTGCTGGTCGCCGCCGCCGCGCTGGGTTTGCCGACAGCCGCACGGGCCCAGGGGGCTGCGCGCAAGCTGCTGGTCGTGGGCGACAGCCTGTCGGCCGAGTACGGCCTGGCACGTGGCCAGGGCTGGGTGGCGCTGCTGGAAAAGCGCCTGGCGCAAGAAAAGCTGCCCTGGCAGGTCATCAACGCCAGCATCAGTGGCGACACCACCTCGGGCGGGCGTTCACGCCTGCCCGCGCTGCTGAAGCTGCACCAGCCGCAGCTGGTGATCATCGAACTCGGCGGCAACGACGCCTTGCGTGGCCTGCCGCTGAAGCTGACGCAGGACAACCTGAACGAGATGGCCCGTGCCAGCAAGGCCGCAGGTGCCCAGGTGCTGATAACCGGCATGGCCGTGCCGCCCAACTACGGGCGGGCCTACGGCGAGAGTTTCCTGGCCCTGTTCGGCACCGTGGCGCAGGCGCAGAAAGCTGCGCTGGTGCCTTTCCTGCTGGCTGGTGTGGCCGACGGGCCCGACGCCGACAACATGTTCCAGCCTGACCGTATCCACCCCAAGGCCGAGGCGCACCCGCGCATGCTGGCCAATGTGTGGCCGGTGTTGCGGCCCTTGCTGAGGTAGCCCAGCGAGCCACTGCCGCGAAGCCGGCCAGCGCCCCAGGGGCTGCGCCGGCTTCGCGTGGCTTACTGCATCTGCTGACGGTCGCGCTGCGGCCCGCGAGGTTCGGGCCCGCGCTTGCGGTCGTCATCGGCATCGCGCTCGGGGCGCGGCTGGGGTGCGGCACGGGGCGGCGGTGCCGCCGGCGCCACCGTGACGGGGGCCGGGCGCGAGGGCGCCACGGTGACTGGCTCTGCCGGTGCGACAGGGCCGCGCATCGGTGGCGCTGCGGCAGGCGCAGGTGCTGCCGGCGCGGCGGCAGGGGCCTGGGGCCCGCGCTGAGGTGCAGGCATCGGACGCACCTGCGGCTCACGCGGAGGCTGCACTTGCAAAGGGGCTTGCGGCTGCACTTGCGGCGGCACCTGCATTTGCGGCTGGGGCCCCGGTCGATCGGGCTGCCCGCGGTCCGGGCGTTCCGGGCGCCCGTTGCGGTCATCCCGGTCGCGGCGATCACCGCGATCACCGCGATCACCGCGATCCTGGCGATCGTCTCCTCGCTCACGCCGGTCCGGCGTCGGCATCGGGCCACGCTCGGGCCGCGCGCCACCCGGCTCGGGCACCACACGCCCTGGCGGCTCACCCCCCACCCGCGCCGGTGTGTCGCGCACCGGCGGCTGCACCACCAGCAGGCCGGACTGCGGACCCGTGCGCGGCCCGCGGAAGTCGTCCACCACGGCACGGCCCACCGGCTGGCGCCGCACCAGCACGTCGCGATGCACCACCGTCACGCCACCCGGCACACCCTGGTTGTCGTACATCACCGGCCCGGTGGGCACCTGCGGGCGCGGGCGGTGGCCCGGGCGGCGCGGGTTGACCCGTTCCACGTAGATGGGCGAGTGGCGGAAGTGCGGCACGTAATGTTCACGCGGCGACAGCGGCACCCAGCCCACGCTGGGGCCACCGATGTTGATGGAAACGCCAAAGCCAGGCCCACCCACCCAGGCCACCAGGGCGGGTGCGTACACCGGGCGGGCCACGTAGTCACCCGGCACCCAGCCCCAGCGGCCGCGCCAGCTGACCCAGCGACCGTAGTGGAAGGGTGCAAAGCCCCAGCGCGAGTCGTCCACCCAGGTCCAGCCCCAAGGGCGCACCCAGGTCCAGCGGCCGTAGCGGTAAGGTGCCCAGTCGGCGCGCACCTCCATCGGATACCAGACCGGGCCGTACTCGGGGTGGCTGTCCCAACGACCGTGGCGGTCGAGGTCTTCGACGCCGGTCATCTCGGGCGAGACATGGCGCGTGGCCGCGCTGCGTTCGTCGCGCTGGTCTGCGCTGGACACCCACAGCGAAAAGTCGTCGTTGGTGGCCTGCACCCAGGCAAAACGCAGGCTCCGGCCCTGGCGCACGTTGCGCCACAGTTCGGCGCGCTGGCCGGTTTCGATGACAAAACCCTCAGGGTCGGCCACACGCAAGCTGCCGCGCCAGGCGCCGGCCTGGGTGTTGTCGTCCTGGCGGTCGATGCGGTAATGGCCGGCGCGTTCGGGCAGCAGCCGCACTTCCTGCGTCACGATGTTGATTTCGTCGGCCACCTCGCGTGAACGCACCCGCAGCGCCAGGCTGCCGGTGTGCAGTTGGAAGCTCATGCGTTCGTCGTCCAGGCGCAGCACTTCCAGTTCGGTGGCGCCCGACAGGCGCAGCACGGTGGAGCCCACGCGCAGCTCGGCGCGGCCCTGTGGCCCGGTCGACAGGCGGTCGCCCGCGGTCAGCGGCCGGTTGCGTTCGGCCTCGGCCCAGATGCCCTGTTCGTCGTCGAACCAGGACACCGGCCCTTGCAGGTCGGCCAGCCGGCCGACACGACCCGGCGGGTCTTCCTGGGCCCAGGCGGCCGGCGCCAGCAGCGAGAGCAGCGGCGCGAAAAGCCACACCACGCGCCTGATCCAGGCGCGCACCGACACAGCCGAGATGGACTTGTTCATGAGCGTTCAACGCCCCCGGCGCGGGTGGGGCTGACCCGCGCCATGTAAAGGCTTGTGTCGTTGCCGCCCACGGGCCGGCTAGTCGTCGTCGGCATCCACCAGGTCCGGAAACAGCACGCTGGTGTAACCCAGCTGGGTCAGGTCGCTCATGCGGGTGGGGTACAGGCGGCCGATGAGGTGGTCACATTCGTGCTGCACCACCACGGCGTGAAAGCCGTCGACCTCGCGTTCGATGGGCTGACCCAGCGGGTCGACACCGCTGTAGCGGATGTGCGCATGGCGCGGCACCTTGCCCCGCAGCCCCGGCACCGACAGGCAACCTTCCCAGCCTTCGACCATCTTGTCGGACAGTGGCGTGAGCACCGGGTTCAGCAGCACGGTACTGGGCACCGGCGGCCGGTCGGGGTAGCGTGCGTTTTGCGTGAAGCCGAAGATCACCAGCTGCAGGTCGACACCGATCTGCGGCGCCGCCAGGCCGGCACCCCGCGCGGCTTCCATGGTGTCGAACATGTCGGCGATCAGCGCATGCAGTTCGGGAGTGTCGAAGTGCTGCACCGGCTGCGCCACACGCAGCAGGCGTGGGTCGCCCATCTTCAGGATTTCGCGCACGGTCATCGGTGTTCTGCTTTCTCTTCGGGAAACGGGACTGCCGGTCAGGCAGGGGTGTCGGCACAAAAGTTCCGTCCGCTGTGGCGGGGCAACTGGGCCAGCACCTGCGCCAGCCGGGTCTGCACGTCGCCGCGCACCTGCAGCGGTGCCACGCCGTGTTCGGACAGTCGCGCCAGGGTCCAGGCGTGCTGCTGCGCGCGGTAGGCATCGTCGCGTCGGCAGCCGTCCTGCACGAAGTCGAAGTCGGGCAGGCACAGCACCGTCAGGTCGTACCGGCGTTGCGCCAGGGCGTGCAGTTCAGCGGGCGCCTGCCCGTGGTCATGCAAACAGTACTGCAGCGTGGTCAGCGGGGTGGTGTCGCAGACGAGCCAACCCTTCGCTCGTGTCGCGTGATCGTTTTCCCAGGCCATCTGCGTGCGGGCCACGTGCAGCAGCTCGTCCACCGCCAAGGTCTGGCGCCTTTCTTCCCACAGCTGCCGGCCGTACTCGGGCACCCAGACGGTGCCCAGGTGACCGGCCAGGGCGCGGGCCAGCGTGGTCTTGCCGCTGGATTCGCCGCCCAGCAGGGCGATGCGGCGAACCACCGCCAGCTGCACCTCAGGCCCCGGCGGCATGCAACAAGGCCCGCAGGCCGTCTTCGTCCAGCAGCGTGATGCCCAGCTCGCGTGCCTTGTCCAGCTTGCTGCCGGCCTCGGCGCCGGCCAGCACGTAGTGGGTCTTCTTGCTGACCGAACCCGACACCTTGCCACCGGCCGCTTCGATCAGGTCCTTGGCTTCGTCGCGGCTCAAGGTGGGCAGCGTGCCGGTCAGCACGAAGGTCTGGCCTGCCAGCGGCTGCGGTGCCGTGTCGGCCTTGCCGTCGCTTTCGGCCCAGCTGATGCCGGCCGCACGCAGTTGATCGACCACCTCGCGGTTGTGCGGCTGCTGGAAGAAGGTGTGCACGCTCTGCGCCACCACCGGGCCCACGTCATCGACCTGCAGCAGCTGTTCGACGCTGGCCGCCAGCAAGCGGTCGATGCCGCCGAAGTGGCGCGCCAGGTCCTTGGCCGTGGTTTCGCCCACATGGCGGATGCCCAGCGCGTACAGAAAACGCGCCAACGTCGTCTGCTTGCTCTTGGCCAGGCCGGCCACCAGGTTCGCAGCGCTTTTGTCGGCCATGCGGTCCAGGCCACTGAGCTTGGCCACGTCCAGTGTGTACAGCTCGGGCAGGCTGCGGATCAAGCCGCCGTCCACCAACTGGTCCACCAGCTTGTCGCCCAGGCCTTCGACGTCCATCGCCCGCCGGCCGGCGAAGTGCAGCAGCGCCTGCTTGCGCTGCGCGGCGCAGAACAGGCCGCCGGTGCAGCGGTGGTCGATGCCGCCTTGTTCGCGCAGCACCGCGCTGCCGCACACGGGGCACTGGCGCGGCATGCGGAAGTTGGGCACATAGGCCGTGCGCGGGCCGGGCACACGGCCCACCACCTCGGGAATCACGTCGCCGGCCCGCCGCACGATCACCGTGTCGCCCACGCGCACGCCCTTGCGTCGCAGTTCGAACACGTTGTGCAGCGTCGCGTTGCTCACCGTGGTGCCACCCACGAACACCGGTGCCAGCTTGGCCACCGGCGTCAGCTTGCCGGTGCGGCCGACCGGGATGTCGATGCCGTTCAGGCGCGTCATCTGCTCTTGCGCCGGGTATTTGTGCGCCACCGCCCAGCGCGGTTCGCGGGTCACGAAGCCCAGGCGCTTCTGCAGCTCGACGCGGTTGACCTTGTAGACGACGCCGTCGATGTCGAAAGGCAGCGCATCGCGTTTGTCGCCCATCGCGCGGTGGAAGTCCACCAGGCCAGCAGCCCCCAGCGCAACGGCGCGGTCGGCGCACACCGGCAAGCCGAAGGACTGCAGCGCGTCCAGCGTCTTGCTGTGCGTGGCGGGCCGTTCCCAGCCGGCCACGGCGCCCAGGCCGTAGGCGTAAAAGCTGAGCGGCCTTCGCGCGGCCATCGCCGGGTCCAGCTGCCGCACCGCGCCAGCCGCGGCGTTGCGCGGGTTGACGAAGGTCTTGTCGCCCTTTTCGCGCTGCCTGTCGTTCATGCGCTCGAAGGCATCGCGGCGCATGTAGACCTCGCCACGCACTTCGAGCAGCGGCGGCGCATCGCCGCTCAGGCGCAGCGGAATCTGGCCGATGGTGCGGATGTTCTGCGTCACATCTTCGCCGGTTTCGCCGTCGCCGCGGGTGGCGGCCTGCACCAGCACCCCCGCTTCGTAACGCAGGTTGATGGCCAAGCCGTCGAACTTCAGTTCGGCGTTGTATTCAAGCGGCGGCGCATCGGCGCCCAGTTCCAGTTCGCGCCGCACACGCTCGTCGAAGGCGGTGGCGCCGGCGGCCGTGGTGTCGGTTTCGGTGCGGATGCTCAACATCGGCACCGCGTGCCGCACCGGCAAGAAGCCGGCCAGCACCTGGCCGATGACACGCTGCGTGGGCGAGTCGGGTGTGCGCAGTTCCGGGTGCTCGGCTTCGATGGCCTGCAGCTCCTGGAACAGGCGGTCGTATTCCGCGTCGGGCAGCTCGGGCGCGTCCAGCACGTAGTAGCGGTGGGCGTGGTGGTGCAGCAGCTGGCGCAGGTGTTCTGCGCGCGTGGTTTCAGGGTCTTGCTTGGCTTGCGACATGATCGGGCGACATTGTGTGGCAGGAGCCCGTCCATGACTTTCGACTTCGACTTGATCACCCTGGGCGCCGGTTCCGGCGGTGTGGCCGCCTCGCGCCGCGCCGCGCTGCACGGCGCACGTGTTGCCATCGTCGAAGGCAGCCGCGTGGGCGGTACCTGCGTCATCCGGGGCTGCGTTCCCAAGAAGCTGCTGATGTACGCGGCGCAGTTCGGCGACGCGATGCACGAAGCCCGCGGCTACGGCTGGGTTCTGCCCGAGCCTCAATTCGAGATGGCCCGCTGGGCGGCGTCCAAGGCAGCGGAAACCCAGCGGCTGGAAGGCATCTACCGCACGATGCTGCAAGGTTCGGGTGTCGAACTGTTCGAAGGCTGGGCGCGGCTGGACGGGCCAAACCGCGTGGTCGTGAACACGGAGAGCGGCGAAAAAGCCATCACGGCGCGTCACATCCTCATCGCCACCGGTGGCTCGCCGGTGCGCGACAGCATCCCGGGCATCGAAGCCTGCGCCACCAGCGACGAATTGCTGGACCTGCAGCAGCTGCCCGACCGGGCGGCCGTCATCGGCAGTGGGTACATCGCGCTGGAATTTGCCAGCATCCTGGCGCGGCTGGGGGTGCAGGTGTCGGTGTTCTACCGCGCCGACCTGCCGCTGCGCGGTTTCGACGAGATGCTGCGCACCGCCATCGCGGCCGAGCTCACGGCCGCCGGTGTGCAGCTGCACCCCAGCAGCGTGCCCCGGCGTGTGCAGCGAACGCCCGGTGGCTTTCTGCTCAGCCTGGGTGAAGATCGCGTGCTGGAGTTTCCCTGGGTGCTGAACGCCACCGGCCGCCGGCCCAACACCGCACAGCTGAACCTGGCCAGCGTGGGTCTGCAGGCCGATGCCGAAGGTGCGCTTTCGGTCGATGCCGACCTGCAGACCGATGCCAGTGGTGTGTATGCCATCGGCGACGTCACCAACCGCCTGAACCTGACGCCGGTGGCCATTGCCGAAGGCCGCGCGCTGGCCGACAGCCTGTTCGGCGGCCAGCCACGCCGTGTCGACCTGTCACGGGTGGCCAGCGCCGTGTTCACCCTGCCACCGATGGCCACCGTGGGCTTGAGTGAAGCACAGGCGCTGGAAGCCGGCCTGCACGTGGCGGTCTATGAGGCCGACTTCCGGCCCATGAAACAGGCCTTCATCGGTGGCACCGAACGCACCCGCATGAAGCTGCTGGTGGACGCCGACAGCCAGGTGGTGCTGGCCGCGCACATGATCGGCGCCGACGCGCCCGAGATCATCCAGAGCCTGGCCGTGGCGTTGAGCGCCGGTGCCACCAAGGCACACTTCGACCGCACCATCGTCATGCACCCCACAGCGGCGGAAGAGTTTGTGTTGATGCGTGAACCGGTGCGTTTGCTGCCGGCTGCCTGAGGCTCGGGTCAGAAGTTGAAGGCCAGGCTGGCAAACGGTCCGCGTGCCCGCATCGACAGGTCTTGCCCCAGCACTTCGCGGTCGACGCTGGACTCGCTGTGGGCGATGCCGCCGCGCAGTTGCAGCATCGGCACCGGGCTCCAGGCCAGCGCCAGCTCGGCGCCGGTGCGC
Organism: Rubrivivax sp.; assembly: GCA_030653385.1. Lineage (GTDB taxonomy): Bacteria > Pseudomonadota > Gammaproteobacteria > Burkholderiales > Burkholderiaceae_C > Rubrivivax. The sequence continues at coordinate 25,748 of JAURZM010000052.1, forward strand.
GAACCGCCGAAGATGCGCCGGAACTCGATGGCGCCGCTGAATCGGCCCTCGAGCGCCAGGCCAGGCGCCAGCGGCACACGGCCCACCAGCCCGGCCACCGGGCCGTACCAGGTGCGGCGGTAAGTCAGCTGCGGGTCTGAAGGCCGTGTGCTGTTGGTGTCCCACTGCAGGCGTGACACGGTGGCGCCGGCGAACCACTCCATCTCGATCGGGCGGCCCGGAAACAGCAGGTGGTTGTAGACCAGTTGCACGTGCTGGGCGCTGACCCGGTGGTGCAGCGTGGTGGGGCCCAGGATGGTCCGGCCGTTCAGCGTGGCCGCGTCGGTGTCGGTGAAGTTCTGCCTGTCGGTGGCCCGCACAGCGTGCACTTCGGCTTCCAGGCCACCACCACCGCCAATGGGCCCGCCCAGGCGGTGCAGCGCGCGGGCGGTGACGATGGGTGCGCTGTTGTCGCGCACGTCCAGCGTGCTGACATAGGTGCCGCAGCCGCCGAGCAGGGTGGCCAGCGCCAGTGCCGCTGCGCTGCAGACGCGGGTGCAGGGGATAGTGCTCATGGGACTCCTGATAGGCGGCGTTAGGTTTCGCCCACGATGTTGCAGCAAAAGCCACCGTGCGTCATCAGCACACTGCCTCAAGGCCGTTCGACGCGGTAGCGCTCGAACACCACGCCCTGGTAGGGCGCGCTGACGGTCTGCACCAACCGGAAGCCGGCGCGGGCGAAGACCGGCCGACTGAAAGGCGTGACCCAAGCCGCAAACCGGCTTTCGCCACGCGCGGCGGCTTGCGCCAGCACGTGGTCCAGCAGAAGCCGGCCCAGGCCCAGGCGCGTGTGGCGGGGCCGCACGTACAGCGAATGCACCTCGCCCCCGTGCCCTGCGCCGCAAAAGCCGGCGGGCGGTGCGCCAGGTTCGTCGGCGTCCATGGCGAGCCAGCTGTCGGCGTCCATGACATAGCGACTGAAGTCAGCGGTGTTGCGGCCAAAACCTTCCCAGGCGGCAACCTGTTCTGCAGAGTACACGGCGGGCCCCAGCACGCGCGCACACTCGGCATACAGATCGGCCAGCGCCGGCACATCGGCGGGCTGCACCGGTCGCAGCAACCAGCGGCCCATCAGCTGACCCTGGGCCCCCGGGTTCATCAGCTGAAGAGCCGCCGCGCGGCGGGTGAGCCGGCGGCCAGGTCCAGTTGTTCGAGCCGGCTGTAGAGCTCGTCGATCTCCTTGCCGATGGCATCGAAGGCGTGCAGCGTGATGGGCTCACCGTGGTCGTCCACCGCAGTGGCGTCCAGTTCGTCGGCCAGTTGTTTGCTCATCAGGTGCCAGGCGGGAAAAGGTTCGACGCTGGCCGGTGTCTGCGGCACGTCCAGCGCCAGCTGGCATTCGCGCACGACGGCACTCTGCGGGTCTTCGGCCATCGCGGCCTGGGCGTCCACCGACAGCGTCAGCATCGGCGGGGCACCTTCTTCGGCGGCTGGCAGCACCCAGCGGCCCTTCATCGAGCCAGCCACCAGCCCTTGCCGCATGGCCACCTGCTGCACGAAGCCCACCGACCAGGCGACGCTGTTGGTGCGCAGTGTGATCGACAGTTGGGCGTCCAGCGGCCCGGCCAGCGCATCGAGTTCGCGGGCCCGGGCCACCACTTCCAGCATGTCGGGTGCGTCGGCCCTGGCGCTGATGGCCTCGGCGAAGGCTTCGATCTTCTGCAGGAACTCGGAGTACTCGATTTCGTTGAGCGCGCCGCTGCGGTTGGCCAGCTGCACACCGGCCTGCAGTTCACCGTAACGGCGGCCGGGTGCCAGTGTTTCCCAGGTGCCGGTTTCGGTGTCCAGGCCCTCGATGTAGAAGGGCTTGGTGCCGGCGCGGCGCGATGGCGGCAGGTGCATCAGGGCGTGTTCGCCCGAGACCGGCGCTTCCAGCGCCAGCGGCACCAGCGCGTCGATCAAGGCGTCCAGGCGCGGAGACGGCTTGAGATGGCTGCGCAGCGGCGGTGGTTCGTCGGGCTGCGTGTCGACGGCGTCCATCGCGGGCTCGACACGATCGCTGTCGGGTTGGCTGTGCAAGGTCTGCCGCGGCCGGGCCTTGCGGGTGTTCCACCAGGCCTGCGCCACCAGGCCCAGCAGCACCAGCGCGCCCAGGATCGCCAGCGCGGTCGTCAAGGTCATCGTGAGCACGGCCCGTTCCGGATCCGGGTTTCCCGGTCCGGAACGCGGCCCCTTCGGGGGGTAGCGAGCGCAGCGAGCTTGGGTGTCAACTTCATGCAGCTTCAGCCATCGACAGGGCCGACTGCATGTCGACGGCGACGATGCGGCTCACACCCTGTTCCTGCATCGTCACGCCGATCAGTTGCTCGGCCATTTCCATCGCGATCTTGTTGTGGCTGATGAACAGGAACTGCGTGCCCTTGCTCATCTCGGTGACCAGGTTTTTGTAGCGTTCGGTGTTGGCGTCGTCCAGCGGCGCGTCCACTTCGTCCAGCAGGCAAAAAGGCGCCGGGTTGAGCTGGAAGATCGCAAACACCAATGCAATGGCCGTCAGCGCCTTCTCACCACCCGACAGCAGGTGGATGGTGCTGTTTTTCTTGCCAGGCGGCTGCGCCATCACCTGCACGCCGCTGTCCAGGATCTCGTTGCCGGTCATCACCAGGCGCGCATTGCCGCCGCCAAACAGGCTGGGGAACATGCGACCGAAATGTTCGTTGACCTGGTTGAAGGTCGAAGCCAGCAGGTCGCGTGTTTCCAGGTCGATCTTGTGGATGGCGTCTTCCAGCGTGGTGATGGCTTCCAGCAGGTCGGCGTTCTGCGCGTCCAGGAAAGTCTTGCGTTCGCGTGATGCGCTCAGCTCGTCCAGCGCCGCCAGGTTCACCGCGCCCAGCGCGTTGATGTCCTTGTTGATGCGGTCGATCTCGGTCTGCAAGCCCCACAGCTTGACCTGGCTCTCTTCGATGCCCTTGCCCAGTGCTTCGACGTCCACCTCGGCGGCGGCCAGTTGTTCGATGAACTGCGCGCCACCCAGTTGGGCCGCCTGCAGTTCCAGCTGCAGCTTGGTGATCTGCTCGCGCATCGGCTCCAGGCTGCGTTCGAAGCCCATCTTCTGTTCGTCGGCACGCCGCAGCTGCGCGCTCAGGTCGTCGTACTGGCTGCGCGCCAGGCCGAGCGCCTGTTCACGCTCGAACTTCAGTTCCAGCGCGGCCTGCAGGCCACTTTGTGCAGCGGCGTCGTCGAAGCTGCCCAGTTCCAGCTGCAGCTGTTCACCGGCCTGCACATTGGCCTTCATCTGCGCGGCGGCGGTTTCGATGCTGCGCTGCAGTTCGCCCTGGCGCGCGGCCAGTGCACGGGCCTGGAAGCGGGCTTCCTGCGCCTGCCGTTCCAGCCCCCGCTGCTGTTCCCGCGCGTCGGTCAGCTGGCGGTCGGCGGCGATCACCGCGTCGTCCAGTTCGGCGTGGCGTTCCTGGGTGTTGGCCAGCTCGATGTCCAGCTCTTCGAAACGCGCTTCGCCAATGGCCTTGCGCTCTTCCAGCATTTCCAGCTGCGCGTCGATCTCGGCCAGCTCGTCGGCCAGCTGGTCGCGGCGCGTGGTGGCGGCCTCAAGCTGCTGCGTCAGGCGCAGCAGTTCGACGTGCACGCCGTGCGCGCGGTTCTGTGCTTCAGCGGCTTCGCGCCGTGCGCCCAGCAGGCGCTGGCTGGCTTCGGTGTAGGCGGCTTCCAGGCGCACCGACGCGGTCTTGGCGTCGTCGGCAATCAGCGCCTGCGCCCGTTGCTGGCGGTCGAGGTTTTCGATTTCCTGCGCTCGTGCCAGCATGCCGGCCTGTTCGCTGTCGGGGGCGTAGAAGGCCACCGCAAACTGGCTCACGGCGTGGCCTTCACGCGTCATGATGACTTCGCCGTGCGTCAGCTTGTCGCGTTGCGCCAGCGCTTCTTCGATGCTGCTGGCGGTGTAAACCCCTTCGAGCCAGTCGCTCAGCAAGGCCTTCAGGCCGGCATCACCCAGGCGCAGCAGTTCGCTCAGGCGCGGCAAGGTCTGGTGCGTGTTGCTGATGTTGCCCGGGGGCAGGGCGTAGAAGGCCAGCTTGGCGGGCGGCGCGTCGCTGGCAAAGGCCCGCACGGTGTCCAGCCGGCCGACGCTGAGCGCGTTCAGCCTTTCCCGCAGCGCCGATTCAAGCGCGGTTTCCCAGCCGCTTTCGATATGCACCTGCGTCCACAGGCCCTGCAGTCCGCCCAGGCCGTGTTTTTCCAGCCAGGGCTTGAGCTTGCCTTCGGTCTGCACCTTGGCCTGCAATGAACGCAGCGCTTCCAGCCGCGCGCCGATGTCCGCCAGCTTGCCGCCTTCGCGGTTGACGGCTTCCTGCGCGGCGCGGCGCTGTTCGTCCAGTTGCGGCACCTGTTCGTTCAGCTCGTGCAGGCGCGCTTCGCTGACTTCGCGCACTTCGGCGGCATCGGCGTCCTGCAGCTTCAGTGTGTCGATGCGCGCCAGGTCGGGTGCCTGCAGCCCCTGTTTTTCGCCGGCCAGTTTTTCGCGCCGGCCTTTCAGCTGCCGCGACTGTTCTTCGATGTTGCGGCTGTCGGCGGCCAGCACCTGGATCTGCTGCTGCACCTGCGCCACCGCACTGCGCTGCTGGTTGGCGGTGGCCTGCGCGGCACGCACGGCTTCTTCGGCATCGGGCAGCGCCAGGCCTTGTTCTTCGGCCTGCGCGTGCAGCAACTCGGCCTGTTCTTCGGCGCCGACGATCTGCGCCGCAATGTCTTCCAGTTCGGCCGTGGCGCCGGCCTGGCGTTCTTCCCACTGCGTGTTCTGCGTGTTCAGTTCGGCCAGCCGCGTCTGCGCACGGGAGCGGCCTTCGACGACGTAGCGGATGCGTTCTTCCAGCCGGCTGACTTCCAGCGCCGCCTCACCCAGCAGGCCCTGTTTGCCGTGCAGCACGTCGTTGGCTTCGTAGTGCGCCTGACGCACCTGTTCGAGCTGCGCTTCGACATGGCGCAGCTCGGCAAAACGCGATTCGAGCGCGTTGGTGGCTTCGGCCACGGCGGCGGTGACACGCGCTTCTTCGTTGGCCGCGTCGCGGTGTTTCAGGAACCACAGCTGGTGCAGCTTCAGCGTTCCCTGCTCTTGGAGTGAGCGGTACTGGCTGGCCACCTCGGCCTGCTTTTCCAGCTTGTCGAGGTTGCTGTTCAGTTCACGCAGGATGTCGTCGACCCGCGTCAGGTTCTCGCGTGTGTCCTTGAGCCGGTTTTCGGTCTCGCGGCGGCGTTCCTTGTACTTGCTGACGCCGGCGGCTTCTTCCAGGAACAGGCGCAACTCTTCGGGCCGGCTTTCGATGATGCGGCTGATGGTGCCCTGGCCGATGATGGCGTAGGCACGTGGCCCCAGGCCCGTGCCCAGGAACACGTCCTGCACGTCGCGGCGGCGCACCGGCTGGTTGTTGATGTAGTAGCTGCTGGTGCCGTCGCGGGTGAGGGTGCGCTTGACGGCGATCTCGGCGAAGGCATTCCACTGGCCGCCAGCACGCGCCAAGGTGTTGTCGAACACCAGTTCGACACTGGCGCGGCTGGCGGGTTTGCGGTGGCCGCTGCCGTTGAAGATGACGTCCTGCATGGACTCACCCCGCAGTTCGCTGGCCTTGCTCTCGCCAAGAACCCAGCGCACCGCGTCCATGATGTTGCTCTTGCCGCAGCCATTGGGCCCCACCACGCCCACCAGCTGGCCCGGCAACTGGAAGGTGGTGGGTTCGGCGAAGGACTTGAAGCCCGAGAGCTTGATCTGGGTAAGGCGCATCGGCGGTTTTGAAGAGCCTGCGCGCACCGGGGGTGGGTGCGGGCACTCGTCCTAAGTGCTTGATTTGTAATGAAAATTGTGCCCAGCTGCAGGGCGCAAAGCGGGCGCGATGATAACATCGCGCCCCTTCCTCCCGAGTCAGTCCAGACCCCGCCGACCATGCGCCAGCCCGCGCCACCAACCCAGGCCCCAGTGCCCCTTCTTGCGCGTGCCGCATGACGGGCCCGGCGGACACGGCTGCCTTGCTGATCGAGCCCGGCCCGACACGGCCCGCCTATCAGAAGTTTGCGGTGCAGGTGCAGCCCAGTGCCATCGACGGCCAGGGTGCCTTTGCCGCGGAAGCCATTCCACCGCGCCTGAAGATCGGCGAGATCCGCGGCGAGAGCATCACGGTGCAGGAAGCGCGCATCCGCGCCACGCGCAGTGAACGCATCATGATCGTCGAGCTGTCGCCAAAAAAGGCCATCGACTTCAGCAAGAGCGCCGACCCGATGCGCTACACCAACCACAGCTGCAAGCCCAATGCACGCTTGGTGATCCGCAACGGGCGGGTGGAGTTCTACGCCGCGCGGGCCATTGCCAACGGCGAAGAGATCACGGTGGACTATGGCGAAACCCACCACGAAGGCCGGCTGCGCTGCCAGTGTGGCGCGCCGGGTTGTCGCGGGGCGCTGTGAACCTGCGCTGGCTTGACTGCGCCTTCGGCCGCGTGTCAAGCTCGGCCCCGGCGATTGCAGGGCGCCACCGGATCCGCGGACAGGGTTGAACCCACCTGAATCTCGTGCCTTGAACTTCAGCCTTTGTGCGGCCTTTTGGTGCGGATCACCAGGCAAACACGCATGGAGGATTCATGAGTTCGACGCTCCCGCCCCGACCCCACCCCGACCATCTGCGCCGCCAGGCGCGTGATCTGCTGCGTGCCTGGCAGGCACAAGAACCCGCCGCGTTGGCGCGTGCCGCGCCTTACCGCATCGACATGCCGCCCAAGCTGGCGGCCGCGCAGTTGGTCATTGCCCGCGAACACGGCTTTGCCAGCTGGCCCTTGTTGATGGCCGAAGTCGATCGGCGCCGCGACGCGGCACTGTCCGACACCGACTTCGTGCAGCAGGTGCTGACCTTGGCCCTGGGTCGCGGCTGGCAGACACCGCAGCCGGCACGCGCCTGGGCGTTGGTGCAGACACGGCGTGTCGACAGCCTGGCGCTGTCGCTGGTCACGGGCGATTTGCCAGCCGTGCAAGAGGGCTTGAAGGGTGCCGGCCTGGCCGCGCCGGTGCCGCCCCTGGGTGCGCCGGCGCTGGCATTGGCCGCGGCATCGTCGCTGGCCCGCATCGACGCAGTGCGACCGGGCCTGGTGGCCACCGTGCAGTGGCTGCTGGCCCAGGGCGCCGATGCCAACACCCGCTGGGCCGACCCGGCGCGGCCCGACGAGCGGCTGCCGGTGCTGTACGGCGCGGTGGCACGCGCGGCCTGCTTCGACACCACGCAGTTGCTGCTGCAAGCCGGTGCCGACCCCAACGACCAGGAATCGCTGTACCACGCCACCGAGCAGAAAGACCGCCGCATCGTGGCCGCGCTGGTGCAGGCCGGCGCACACTGGCAGGGCACCAACGCGCTCTTGCGCCAGCTGGACCACGACAGCGTGGACGACCTGCGCCAGCTGCTGGCGCAGGGCGCCGACGTCAACGAAGCCGGGCCGCACGGCACACGCCCCTTGCACCACGCCATCACCCGCGGCCGCTCGCTGGCCTGTGTGCAAATGCTGGTCGAACACGGCGCCGATGCCGCCGCGCGCGACGGCCTGGGGCGCTCGCCCGCAGCGCTGGCCGCACGGCTGGGCGACGTCGACACCGTGGCCTACCTGGCCACCCTGGGGCACGCAGCGCCGCTGGCCGGCGAGGAGGCATTTCTCGGCGCCTGCGCGGCCGGCGATGCACCCGCTGCGCACCAACACCTGCGCGCACACCCCGACACGCTGGCCACGCTGGATGCCCATTCGCTGCGCTTGCTGCCCGACCAGGCACAGCGTGGTCGGCTGGCGTCGGTTCAGTTGATGCTGGAACTGGGCTGGCCCGTGGCCGTGCAGGGCGACTGGGACGCCAGCGCGCTGAACCAGGCCGCCTTCCGCGGCGACGCCGCGATGGTGCGGCTGCTGCTGCACCACGGCGCCCGCTGGCACGAACCCAATGGCTTTGGCGGCGACGCACTGGGCAGTTGCCTGCATGCTGGCTGCAACCAGCCCGATCCGGCGGGTGACTACGCCGCCGTGCTTTCGCTGCTGCTGGCCGACGGCGCGCCGCCGCCACAAGAGGTGCACCACCTGCCCGACGGCCTGCAGGCCGTGCTGGCCGGTGGCCAGCCTACCTGAGCAAGCCGCGCAGGCGGTACAGCGCTTCCAGCGCTTCGCGCGGGCTCAGCGCGTCGGGGTCGACGGCGGCCAGTGCCAACTCCACCGCACTGGGTTCGGCCACGGGCGCAGCCGGCGGTGGCGCAAACAGGTCCACCTGCAACTGCCCGGCTTCGGCCTTGGCTTCCAGTGCCTCCAGCGTGGCCCGCGCCTGGCGCACCAACGGCGCCGGCATGCCGGCCAGCCGCGCCACCTGCACGCCGTAGCTGCGGCTGGCGGGGCCGGGTTCGATCTGGTGCAGGAAGACGATGTCCTGCCCGCTTTCCACCGCACCCACGTGCAGGTTGATCGCGCGTTCGTGCCGGTTCGGAAACGCCGTCAGCTCGAAGTAGTGGGTGGCAAACAGCGTGAAGCTCTTGTTGCGGTCGTGCAGCTGCGTGGCAATGGCGCCGGCCAGCGCCAGGCCGTCGAAGGTGCTGGTGCCGCGGCCGATCTCGTCCATCAGCACCAGGCTCGTGTCGGTGGCGCTGTGCACGATGGCGGCGGCCTCGGTCATCTCCACCATGAAGGTGCTCTGCGCATTGGCCAGGTCGTCGGCCGCACCGATGCGTGTGTGGATGGCGTCGATGGGCCCCAGCCGGCAGGCCGTGGCCGGAACGTAGGCGCCCATCGCGGCCAGCAACACGATCAGCGCCACCTGGCGCATGAAGGTGCTCTTGCCCCCCATGTTGGGGCCGGTGATGACCAGCATCTTCGTCTTCGCATCCAGCCGGCAGTGGTTGGCGATGAAGTTGCCGGCACCTGTTTCAGCCAAGCGCGCCTGCACCACCGGGTGGCGGCCGCTGTCGATGTGAATGCAGGGGTAGGGCACAAACTCGGGCCGGCACCAGCCCAGCGTGTGCGCCCGTTCGGCCAGCGCGGCCAGCGCATCCAGCGTGGCCAGCGAACGCGCCAGCGCGGTCAAGGCGGGCAGGTGCTGCTGCAGGCCGTCCAGCACCTGCTCATACAGCCACTTCTCGCGCGCCAGTGCACGCTCCTGCGCCGACAGCGCCTTGTCCTCGAAGGTCTTCAGCTCGGGCGTGATGTAGCGCTCGGCGTTTTTCAGCGTCTGCCGGCGCTGGTAGTCGGCCGGCACCTTGTCCAGCCCCGAACTGGTGACCTCGATGTAGAAGCCGTGCACCTTGTTGAACTGCACCCGCAGGTTGCCGATGCCGGTGCGGCTGCGTTCGCGTGCTTCCAGGTCCAGCAGGAAGGCGTCGCAGTGGTCGTTGATGTGGCGCAGTTCGTCGAGCTCGGCATCCACGCCGGGTGCGATGACACCGCCGTCGCGCAGCAACACGGCGGGTTCTTCGGCGATGGCGCTCAGCGTCTGCTCCAGTGTGTCGACGGGCCTCAGGCCATCTTGCAGGCGGTCGAGCAGTGCCGTGCCGGTGGGTGCACGTTCACGCAGCAGGGGCAGCGCGGCCAGCGTGCTGCGCAGGCCGGCCAGTTCGCGCGGGCGCACCTGTCGCAGTGCCACGCGAGCGGTGGTCCGTTCGACGTCGCTGACGTGGCGCAGTGCATCGCGCAGCGGCTCGAAACCGGCGCTGAGCAGCCGCGCGATGGCTTCGTGGCGTTCGCTGGCCGGTGTGCGGTCGCGCATCGGATGCGTCAGCCAATGGCGCAGCAGCCGGCTGCCCATGCCCGTGCGGCAGCTGTCCAGCAGACCCAGCAGCGTGGGTGCGCCGTCGCCGGACTCGCCACGCAGCGTCTGCACCAGTTCAAGGTTGCGGTGCGTGGCCGGAGGCAGGTCCAGCAGTTCGCCGCTGCGTTCGACCTGCAGCGTGCGCACGTGCGCCAAGGCCTGGCCCTGCGTGTGTTCTGCAAAGCTCAGCAGCGCAGCCGCGGCAGCGTGTGCGCTGTGCAGATCCTGGGCATTGAAACCGCCCAGCGTGGCCACCTGCAGCTGTTCACGCAGCTTGCGCTCACCCAGCACGCTGTCGAACTGCCACTCGGGCCTGGCCGTGCGCGCGGTGCGCAGCTGCAACACGGCGTCGGGCAACACGCAGCCGTCGTGCAGCACCTCGGCCGGCGCCAGGCGCGCCAGCCAGCTGCCGAGTTCGGCTTCGCTGCATTCGCCAAGACCGAGCTGGCCGCTGGACAGCCCCAGCCAGGCCAACCCCCACACAAAGCCACCCGGCCGGCCTTCAGCCGGTTTGCGCCGCTGTTTGTGCAGCGCCAGCAGCAGCGTGTCGGACCGTTCGGCCATCAGTTCGCTGTCGGTCACCGTGCCGGGGGTGACGACCCGCACCACCTTGCGCTCGACCGGGCCCTTGGCGGTGGCCACGTCGCCCACCTGTTCGGCCACGGCCACGGCCTCGCCCAGCTTGATCAGGCGCGCCAGGTAGCCCTCGACCGAATGCACCGGCACGCCAGCCATCACCACCGGTTCGCCCGCGCTCTGGCCCCGGGTGGTGAGCGTGATGTCCAGCAGGCGGTTGGCCTTGCGCGCGTCGTCGAAGAAGAGCTCGTAGAAATCGCCCATGCGATAAAAGACGAGCGTGTCGGGGAAGTCAGCCTTGATGCGCAGGTACTGGGCCATCATGGGCGTGTGTCCGGCAAGCTCAATGTTCTTCGCGGTGGGTGGTGAATTGTCTTTTTGCATCAATGACTTGGCTTCATATCGCGGCGATCTCAAAGAAGTCGCCCGCCTGGTACTGGGAAATTATCGTTGGGCGACATCCGCCCGGGGCTCGATCAAAAAGATCGTTGGCTGACACGCGCTTGCGACTGCGTGCGGCTCTTGGAGCAATCACCTTGCAGGGGCAGGGCGCGATGGCGGTGCGCGAACTGGCCCGGCGAGCCGGCCGCGACGTCAAGCGGGTGCACGAAGATGTGCAGGTGCTGACCGAACCGGGCCTGGTCGAACGCGACGACGCTGGCGGTGTCTTGTGTCCATTTGCCGATGTGCACATCGACATGCATGTCCATCATGAAAACGTCGCGGCATGAACCGGCCCCCGGGCTGGGCCGCAGAGAGGTGCCAAGCCGCCTTTCGCTTGTGCTGGCACTCGGCAACGTAGCAACGCCATCGTGGCTCGGTGAAGGTCTGCAAGCTGTCGTAGACCGGTCACTGAACAATCAAAGCTGCGTACCCGGATGCGACTCTGAAGAGACATTGGCCGACCCGATCTCGCCGCCCTGAAGCTGCCGGTCGGACACCCCGGCAGTCACTCGAAGGAGGCCCGCGGCGGAGGGCACACCTCGACGGGCAGCAATCAAGGCGATTGAGGCACGGAGCACGGCTTGAGACCGTGCGGGCTCACCACTTCGGGAGCCTTGTGTGCAAGCCACTGGCCGGCAGCCCTGCGCGGGGCAACGGGCGCCGGATGGCGCCCCGGTCCACTGCGAGCGCCACCGCCCGGAAGAGACCACGCTGTACCGACTGGTGCAGCAGCACGCAGCGACCTTCTTCGCCCAGGCCGAAGACGCTGCCGGCGCCGACCTGCCGCAGTTCGTCAAGGACGAGTTCGAGGCCTTCCTGGAATGCGGCATCCTCGCCCACGGCTTGCCTTCGGCCTGCGGGCCGGCCAGAAGGTATTGGAACCACGGCGTGCTGGCCCCCAACGCCAAGCTGCGCGCCCAGGTGGTGCCGCAAGAGCCCGAGCCGCCGGCGCAGGCCACACAGCCCGCCGAGTGCAAGGCCAACTGCGCGCACCACCGCCCGGTCCGGCTGAGCCGGGCCAAGTTGCTCAAGCGGGTGTTCGAGATCGACATCGAGCACTGCCCGAACTGCGGTGGCGAGTTGAAGATCATTGCGGCGATCCTGCGGGGTGAGCCCGGACGTAAACGGTCCTGAGGATCGTTTACGCCTGGCGAACGCCAGGGCCTCCGTGCCCTGGCAGCCGGTCATCGAGAAGATCCTCACCCACCTGGGGTTGCAGGCCAGGGCGCCGCCCCGTGCTCCGGCCCGAGGTCAAGCGCTGCAGGCCGAAGACAGGTTCAAGGCGCTTCGGACGCTGTGTTCCGCCCCGGTTCTGCCGTGCTCGGGGTGCCGTCGGGCAGGGAAAAGGGCGTTTGAAAAGCCTATCCTCAAGCCTCGTTCGTACCGAAGCCTCGGAGGCTGACATGAAGGCAAAACTACTCTGGTCCGCTGGGATTCTGGTGACTTTCCTTTCGCTGGGATCGGAAACCTTTGGGCAGACGTGTACCAATGAGGTGAGCACGGTTCAAGGGGAGATGGTTCGGCCCTCACTGCTTGAAAAGGTGCGCGCGGCGTCCTTGGCATGCATGGACGACGGTCTACCGGTCTTCTTTCCGGTGGGTTCGGAGTCGCGAGCCAGAGAGGTCAGGGCATTGATGGCGGAGGCGACTGCCTACCTCGATCGGAGACTCGGAGTCAAGGCGGACGTGACGCTCGCGGTTCTAGATCGGGCTCGCTGGGAGGCACTCATTACATGGCAGCCTTACGGTATACCCGGAGTCGCCGGGCGTCCTCCTGTTGTCTTCATGCCGGCCACCGACGACGGTGCGGCAACACAGGATGCACTCGCAATCGAAGCTCGCGTAGACCCGAGAGTGAAGCATGATCTTGGCAAGGTGGGTTTGACATACGAAGAGGCGGCGCGACGATACGTCGACCTGGTTGCCCTGCATGAGTTGGGCCACGTCTATATAAATCGGCTCGGGATCTGGCCAAACAGCAGATGGCTGAACGAGCTCTTGGCGACGTACGTGGGTTACGCCTATATGCGCGAACGGAGGCCCGAATCAGCAGCCTTGTGGACTGCGATGCTGAACGCCTACCTGAGCGCGATTCGCCCGGAGCGGAGTTCGTTGGCGGAGTTCGACCAGAAGTACTTCGGCGTGGGACCGCAGATGTACGTCTGGTATCAAGCGCAGTTTCAGCAGTTGGTTCAGCGCGTCTACGATATTCACGGGCTCGCAGTACTCAACGCAATGCGCGAGGCGTTCAGTACGCCCTCAAGCGAGCCGCTCGAGCCGGCGGCGATTGCGAATCGGTTGAAACCGTTCTTTCCGGGCCTCGCCGACTGGATGCGTGAGGTTGGGCAGTGAAGCACTGCGGGTAGCGGCGTGGTGAAGCGTTGTGCAGGATAGCGCTCGAGCTAAACCTCAGTTTCGACGGCCGCCGTGACCTGATCCCCGAACTGCAGGGCCGATTCCCCATCCGCGTGGAACTGGGACCACTGAGCGTCGACGACTTCGAGGCCGACCTGGGCAGCACACACGCGAGCCTCGCTGAACCGTATCAGGCCCTGCTGGCCACCGAGGGCGTGACACTCGACTTCACGCCCGAAGGTGTGCGCCGCCTGGCACAGACAGCCTTCGACGTGAACGAGCGCACCGAGAACATCGCTGCGCGCCGCCTGGCCACGGTGATGGAGCGGCTGCTGGACGAGGTGAGTTTCGACGCCCCGCAGCGCAGCGCAGCGGTCAGACGGTCGTCATCGACGCTGCCGCGGTAGACGCCAAGCTGGCCGATCTGGCCCAGGACGAAGACCTGTCGCGCGACATCCTTCAGAGGCAGCGTTCAGGTCCCGTCCGGACGGGTTAGAACTTGGCAACGCGCAGCTGGCCACGCACGGCACCACCGGGGAATTCGGTGTTGTGCACGTTGACGTAGTAGTCCTCGGGGTTTGCCAGGATGTCGGCGACCACGGCGTCACCCACCGGGAACTGGGCCGGGCGCAGGCGGGCGTCCAGACAGTCGGCGGCTTGTCCGTCCTGCGGCCAGGCCAAGTTGGCCACCACCGGACCGTTTTCACCCGCCTTGCCCTTGTGGATGTGCGCGGCGCGGCCATTGCCCGGCGCCATCTCGAGCTCGGCGATGCGCTTGACCTGCAGGTTGTAGCAAAGCACCTTCGAGTTGTCAGTGCTGGCCACCGAGTCGATGCCGAAGACGTAGAACTCGCCGCGGCCATTCGGGTCACCGACCATGGCGTTGTTGCCGCTGGTGTTGACTTCCTGGCGGCCGTCGAGGTCGGCGTTCAGCAGACCATTGAGGTGACCGGCAAAGGCCACGGGCGCAGCGATCGCCAGGGACAGCAGGGCGACGCGAAAAAGGCGGGCACGGGGGCGGAACGGGGTCATGGTCTCTTCCTTCATGGGTTGTGAGCGTGATGTCGTCCCGCCTGAAAGGCGGGTCTGCGTTCATACGCAGCACGGCAGCTGCCGGATGCATCCGATGCCCAACCCCCCTCATCCAAGGGTCGCCCAGGTCTGACTGCACAGCAGCCGGGCCACCTGATGGGCGAGCTGTCGCCCGTCGCCAGGCAGGTCAAGGGCCGCCGGGTCAACGAACCGTGGCCGCGGGGACCCGCAGCGGCCAGGGCCCAGAGTGCAACTCCACGCTGACACCGCCCTCTTTCCGCCCCCGCCCGCTTTGACGACCCCCAGGCCGCACTGGCGCGTGCCCGCCAGATCTACGAAGACAACGTCCAGCACCTGCGCGACGCGCTGCGCCGCTTCGTGGCCGGCGACGATCTGGGCGGACGTGTGCGCGCCTGCTATCCCTTCGAGCGCGCACGCACCGACAGCGTGGTGCGTGCCGACTCTCGCCTGAACTACGGCTTCGTGGCCGGGCCCGGCAGCTTCGAGACCACCCTGACGCGGCCAGACCTGCGGCATCCTGGCTCACGGCTTTCTCTGGTTGCTGCACAACGGGCTGATCTCGCTTCCCGCAACGGTGATAAGTCTGTGAGGACCCTGTGACTCATGGTCCAAACAATGGGCGTGGGCTCGTTGCCCACTCATCGGAGCAGACGACATGCATTCATGGTTCATGCAACAGACGGCGGGCCGAGCGCTCGCCGTGCTGACGGTAGCCCTGTTGCCCCTGTTGGCGGGGTGCGGCGGCGGCGGGATCGATACCGACGACGGCACTGCCAGCGCCCAGGGCGAGATGGAGCTGGATGGCCGGGCTCGAGCCCTGAGTGCAGGCACGTCCATCCTGGACGCAGCCCTGACCGACAGCGCTGCCGTCTTCGAATCAGCGGCAAGCACAACACAGTCACAAAAGTTCGGTGCACCCAACGGGATGGCCGGCGATCTGTTCGGCTGGTCCGTCGCCTCCATCGGGTCCCAGGTGGTGGTGGGTGGCCCACAGCAGAGTCCTGCCGCCAGTGTCTTCAACCGGCGCGGCACGGCCTACGTGTTTGACGCATCCGGCGTATTGGTGCGGGAACTGCTGCCAACATTGGCCAGCGAGCGCGCCCGCGATGACTTTTACGGGCGTTCCGTGGCGGCCAGCGGCAACATCATCGCCGTCGGCGCCCCAGGCGCGGACGATGTCGGGCAGTTTGCCGGTGAGGTGTTTTTGTTCAATGCGGCGACCGGTGCGCAATTGGCAAAACTCGTTCCCACGGGCACCCGGAACAATCCTGCCGATGGGGCCGCCTTCGGCAGTGCCGTCGACGCTTCCGCGGACCGGATCGTGGTGGGCGCTCCCGGAACGTTCACGAACGCGAGCAGCAGCATCGGTGGCGTCGGCGCCATCTACCTCTACGACGTCATTACGAGGCGCTTGATCACCCGGGTGACCCCGCCAAGAGCGATGCCCAAAGACAACATCGGCCACTCGGTGGCGGTCGAGGGCGGCACCGTCGTCGCCGGTGCGCCGTTCGACAGCATCCTGGCTTTGGAGGCCGGGGCCGCGTATGTGTTCAATTCCTCGAACGGCAAACTGCGATTCAAGCTGACCGCGAGCGACGCCAATGCAGCGGACCGCTTCGGTTTTGCGGTCTCCACCAATGGCGGGATCGTCGCGGTCGGCGCGCCTTTCGACGACGATCGCGGTTCTGCATCGGGCTCTGTGTACCTGTTCAATGCAACGACAGGCGCCCTGGTGCGCAAGATCGTGGCCAACGACGGCGTGCCGAACGCCCAGTTTGGAATCTCGGTGGACCTCGTCGGCAACCACCTGGCGGTCGGTGCCTGGGGCGACAACAACGGCGCGGGCTCGGTCTATGTCTTCGACGCGACCACCGGTGCTCAACTCGGCAAGCTGGTGGCTTCGGATGCTGCGCCAAGTGACATCCTCGGGCGCTCGGTGGCGCTTTCCAGCTTGGACGTCATAGCCGGAGCGCCTCGCGATGGCGACCGTGGGGTGGATTCGGGCTCCGTGTACCGGTTTGCACTGCCGACACCCTGAACCTTCACCACCGACATCTGGGCCCAGGGCTCAGGCGTCGGTGCGGTGCGGGCGTTGCGGAGGAGAGGAACTTCGGTTTCTCCGATGCATGGGTGGGCGGTTTTCGGCCGGCCTGGACCTGTGAGCCGAGTTGCAGCGAGACGCGCAGCGGCCTGCAGTTGCCAGGCCGATGAGGCTTGGCAATGGCGCAAACAGCCCGATTGCGTCTTGGGCTCGAACTTGCGCATCGGCGAGTTTTCGACCCTGCGCTGACGGCGAGCTCAACGTCCGCTGCGCTGCCACAACGCAGTGCCCGGCTTGAACTGACTCCATGCAAACCAAAACGCTTCGTGGCTCGTCAATTCAGCCTTGCCCGCAAAAGCCCGCAGGCCCCCCGCGTCGGCGCGAACCTCCACGCCGGCCAGGCGCACGGGTTCGCCCGCACGCAGCGCCAGCTGCACCGCGGCACGCGGAAAAGCCATGGCCTTGCCATCGGGCGCGGTGACACCCAGAACCACTTCGTGCACGGGCAGGCGTGGATCGACATCACCCACTGGAAAGATGGGCCCCTGGTCGTCGCGCCCACCCAGCGGGTCGATGGCATAGCTGCGGCCGATGCCGCCGTCCTGGGCCAGGATGGTGGTGTGCGGATAGGCCTTGCGCCAGGCGCCCCAGGTCGAGGTCACGACGCTCGCCTGCTGCAGCGTGACACCCGCCTTGTGCAGCGGGCCCGAGATGGCGCGCCCGGTGAAGGTATCGATGGCGGACCAGGTGCTGCGGTCGTACATGAACTTGTTGGACCGCGACAGCAGCCCTGATGTGCGCAACAGCGGCTCGAAGCCGCTCACGCGGTCGGTGTAGTAGGCCTGCGCGGCACGGCACAGGGTGCAGTAGGGCATGCCGATGCGGCGCCCGCCCAGCGTGTCGTTCACCATCTCGTGCACTTCCATCATGTTCTTCGGGTAGGCCCGCGCTTCACCGTTGATGACCACGCCAAACACGAAGGCACTGTCGGGGTACCAGCGGCCTTGCGCTGCTGGTGTCACTTTGGGTTGGTCCAAGGCAGGGATGCAGCCGCGTGGGCAAATCGCACCTTGTGTGGCGTCCAGCCGGTCGTCGATGTAGACACCGCCCCAGCCCACCAGGCGCCAGTCGATGGCGGATGTGTCGTCGGCAAAGAAGGGCTCCCAGGCGGGCTCGATCAGCAAAAAGAGGTCGCGCTTCAGTTCCCGGTAGCCCGGTGGGGCGGGCAGGTCCCAAGCCAGCAGGCGGTCGCCCATCGCGGTGAAGGGCTCTGCTGGCAATGGCGAACCGGTGAGCTGCTCGAACGCGGTGACGACCTCTGCGACGGTGCTGCGGCCTGCAAAGCGCAGCAGGTCGTAAAGCACCCAGCCCAGGCGGGCGTCGCGCGAGGCGCCGATGCGCTTGACGGCATCACTGGGGAAACGGCGTTCGCGCAGCGCCGGCAGGATGTCGGCCAGTGCCCGCTGGGCGTCGGCCGCCAGGACACCCGGTAGCGCCAACGGCGCTGCTGGGAAAAGCTGCCGCTGTTTGTCTTTTAGTTTGTCCTTTAGTTTGTCCTGTTGCGCGCTGCTTTCCGGGCGGTTGGCCGCACTGGCTGCTTCGCCAGCGCGTTGTGCGTTGCCCGCAGCCGCAGCGGGTGCAGGCAGCGCGGACCCCACCAAGGCCAGCGCCGTCAGCAAAGCCGCAACCCGCAACGCTGGCCGGACGGGCGGCTGCGGGTGAACGAGGGCAGGCACGGTCTGACAGGGCATGCGCATGTTGAATGTCCACCGAAGTCGAGGTCAACAGGAATGGCCCGGCGGGCCACCATCCGACGGTCGTTTCGCGGGTGCGATCCTTACAGGTCGCTGGGACGTTTGCTGCAAACAGGCCGTCAAAGAGGACTGACCGATGCGCAAGCCCCATGCGCAAGCCCCATGCGCAACGGGCTTTCCTGCGCGAAGTTCGCTGTCACGACAGCAGCCGTCCCCCAGCGCGGGGGGCGGCCGCCCTTGGCCTCAGCGCATGAAGCGGATGCGCACCGTGGCCACCGGGTTGCGCCAATCGCGCGCGATGGACTTGAAGTCAGCCACACCATGCATGCCGCGGTGCACGTGCACAAAGCCTTCGCCATTGCCGGCGCGCGCGCCACCGCCTGGGCCACCACATTCGGTGAAGAACGGCCCCGGAATCGAGGCGCAGAGTTCGTCATTGACCTCGCTGCCCGAGTCGTAGGCCACCGCCGTCAAGGTAACGGACTGCCCCGGCAACGGCAGCGGCACGGCGTTCAGGGCCATGAAGGCGTCGTTGGTGGGAATCAACATCGCTGCCACGCTGAAGCGGTCGCGCCAGGGGTTGGCCTGGATCTGGAAGGTCACGGATTTGCCGGGGTCCAGAAGCGCGCCACCGGCAGCCGTGGCGGTCACGAAGGGGCTCGAGTCAAGCAGCGCGCGCAGCGGCGCCACATTGCCTTCTTCGGCCAAGGTCGCCAGTTGCGGGCTGGCCGGTTCACCGAGTTTGAACAACTGGATGTCGGGCTTGTGGGTGGCCAGCAGCAGCGGCGTGAAGCGCTGGTTGTAGGTGATGTTGGTGATGGTCACTTCATACATCCACCGCCCCTCGGGGCCCATGGCTTGGGCTGGGGCGACCAGACCGGCGGCCGCGCTGGCGGCCAGTGCAAGCAGCGCCAGACGGCGGCTGAAGCGTGGGGTGGGAAAAGGCATGTTCGGCTCCTGTGAGATGTCGGTGCCCGGGGGGGATCCCCGGGTGCGGCATTGAAGCAAGCAGCGTCAAAAAATGCCTCACCGAGTTATCACGAAACTGTCTCAGCGCCGGGACCTCAGCGGGTGGTCACCAGCCGAGACACCCACAAGGGCGCGCCAGACCGCGACCTCAAACGCAAGCTGCGCTGTTTCAACTGGGCAGAGGACCGTGTTTTCAAACGCTCCTTTTTCCTTTCCCGTGGCTCCATTGAGCTGAAGATCATTGCGGCGATCCTGAAACAGCCAGTGATCGAGAAGATCCTCACGCACCTGGGATTGCAGGCGCGTGCACCGCCTCGGTCGCCGGCCCGTGGCCAAGCGCTGCAGGTGGCCTGACGCTGCCCAACCACGACAGTTCATGCGACCCGGTGACCAGGGCCGCTGGAGTCGGCTGCGTCTGAGAGTTCGCGGGACCGATCGAAGCGGTCTGGAGACCAGGGATAACCGGCAGCAGGCGCACAGGACGATTTTCGGCGGCGCTGTCGAAGCTCAGCAGTCTTGCGCCACCTTCAATGGCCGAACACACACGAGTCGCGGGCCGTGTTCGGGCGCCATGGGAGAGGAAAAAGGGCGTTTGAAAATCCGATCCTCGCCCCTCCGGCTGAGGTCGCGGACCTGGTGATGGACTTCTCGGCGGTGCGCCGCTGGATCGTCCGCGAATCCGGTCCAGCAGTCGCAGACCGCTGGACCGACATGCAGGAAGGAATCGAGCAGCACGTCGCCCGGAAGAGCGCCGGGCTCTTGGGTGGTGAGGTCACGCAGGAGCCGAATCCGCAGGCCCCGATAGCGTTGGTCGCCACCCCCGACGACCGGCTGCTCGGGAGGTCACGCCAGCGCGCCGCCATGTTTCGTTGATCGCGCGGAACGCACCGAGTCCGCGACGGACAGTGGCAGTCACGCATCGGGTCTGCATGAGAGTTTGGCCAGATGGCGCTCGAGAGATCGAGCGCCATGAGACTGTTTCCGGGCGTCCTCTCAACGACCGTTTTCGGCTAAATCGGAGGGAAAGCCCGTTGGTAACCGTTGCCCGCGACCAAGTGCGCCCTTGAGGCTTCTCGAATACCTGCGCCATAGCCGCGCACTGAACTGCTTCGCACGAGGCAAAGACGTCAAGGCAAGCAGTCCGTGCGCCAGCAGGGCCAGGATCAATAGACGTCCGCGGCCGGCGACGAGCCGGCAATCGCCACGATGGTCTGCACGGCCTGCTCGTCGAACATACTTTTGAATTCGTCCAACTGCCGGTGCTCTGGTGGAACGTGCACCATTTGGTTGAGGACCCGGTATACATCCGCGCGCCTCGGCGTTGGCGCTCGGGCGCCGAACAGACCGAGCAACCTCTGGCGCGCTGAGGGCCGAGGCACTTCGACCGCGTAGGCTGCCTCGTGGAACATGGCTGCGAAGTGCAGCCAGTGCATGACCTCGCGCTCGGGGTTGTAGTCGCGCAGGAAGCCATCGAGCCAGTACGCCATCGAGTGCGGGTCCACCTCGCCCAGCAGCGCCTGCAGCAGCCGTACGCGCACCTGCAGCGCGAGTGGCAGCCGCTCGTGGCGCCGGGGACCCGACTCGAGGGCTCCGAACTGGACGCGCTGCGTCGGCGTCTGTCCGATGCGCTGGCGCTCGAGCGCGGCGCGGTGCTCCAGGCGACGCTGGACATGGCGGGCCAGGTCGGGCCGCACCCGCTTGAGGATGTTCATCGCCAGTTCCGTGGTCGACTGGGCGCTGCTGTCCAGACCCTGCACGCCATCGAGCCCCTGCGCCCATGGCGGTGCGTCGTCGACCCGCAAACCGTGCCACAGCGTGATCAGTCTTTCGCCCCGTTCGGTGTGGCGGTGGCGCAGCGCGTCGAACTCGTAGCGTGGCCACTCCTTGGCGACAAAGCTTGGCGACAGCACGACGATGCCGAACTCGGCCTCGTCGATGCCGGCATCGATTGAGCGCCCGAGGCTGCAACCCGGGCGCAGTGTGAAGTTGTCGTACCAGACCTTGACCCCGTACTCCTGCAGCGCCTCCGCGAGCGGACGCACCAGGGACGCCTTGTCCTCGGACGCATGGCTGACGAAGACGTCCCAGGGCTTGGACCAAGGCCGCTCCTCCTCGTGGTGAAGGACACCCTCACTCCAATCCTCGCCGCTGACATCGAAGCTCTCGATCTCGAGATCGATGCCGCTCGGGCCGGGGTCGAAGCTGTCGGTCGCCTCGATCGGCGGTCGCTCGGCCTCCAGGACATGACTTGCGATCGCCAGGACACCAGCCGAAAACCCGAGGTCCACCACGCTCGCCACCGTCTGTGACAAAGCCCACACCATCTTGAACAACCGCTCGGGCGGCACGCGCACGAGTTCCAGGTACGCGGCGCGCATGCGTTCCCGCAACGCCGACTCGACGTCGTCGGGCACGAGTGCCGCGAGGGCCGCGGTTTGCGTCGCTGCATCAGCGCCGAGGTGCCGCTGCAACCAGCGGATCTCGTGGAAGGCGCGCGCGAGCCGTTCCCACTCGGTGATCGCCGTCAACGGCTCCATTTCGCGGCGGAAGGCATCGACCCAGGCCGGCAGCGTCTGCCGGCCGCCGTCGATGAAGGCCGCGCGCAGCACGCGAATTCGGGCGAGCAGTTCATCGTCCAGCGCCGCATGCCGGATCGGCAGTTGGAACTCGGTGCGGCCTTCGCCCAGTACCCGGCCCTGCAGGGTAGAGGCCCAGATCGCCTTGTGCAGCGCGCCCGAGGCCAGATCCGGCCGCACGATGTCGGCGATACCTTGCGCGATCGCATCCAGGCCCTTCGTGCCGGTGTCGAACGCCAGAGTCTTCTCGAGCTGTTCGCTCGCTGCCAGGACCTCGGGCCGCGTGATGCGGTGCCAGACCGGCAGCAGGGGCGGGGCCGCGTGGCTTGCACCGGCCACCGGAGTCAGCATGTCCTCGAGGACGTCCTTGGGCCAACGGCGAGCGAAGAGCGCGGGCGACAGCACGACCACCACCGTGTCGCACTCGAGCGCGCGTTCGGCCAGTTCTGCGGCCGTGTCGTCTGTCCCCGAGGCGACGGCCTGCGCTGCCACGACCACGCCAAGCGCTACCAGCGCCGCGCGCAACGGCGCCTCAACTGTTTCGCGATCGGCCTCGGCGCAGCACAGCAGCACGTCAGCCGCGCGCGGCGAGGCGCGCTCGTACAGGACACGCTCGATGCAGCGCGCCTCGATGCCATTGAGCGCGCTTGACATCTGCGCGCTGCGCCCGAAGCGCGGGGCGAGCACACGCACCAGGCCGAGCGCACTGCGGTAGTGGCAGCGCTCGCACCGCTCGACCGCCTCCGTGGCGGCCGCGAGCAGCAGTTCCGCGTGCGGGCCCTCGAGAAAGCGTTCCGCCTCAGCGGCGTCATGGGAGTGCAGTTGCGCGAGCCACTGCTCGTGCAGTTCGATCGCCTGCTCGAACTCGCAGCGGGCGGCCGCATCACGCGCCTGCACGGGCAGGTCATGGGCGGCCGAAGACGGGGGCGAAGTCATCGGTTTGCTGCTAGCGCTTCGTGGAATGTACCGGAGTGAAGGCACTGTGCCGTGCTGCCTTGGCGTGTGTGCGGGAAGCGCAAGGCTGGAGTGCGGCCCATCGATTTCAAAGGTACGCGTGAGCAGCCCAGCCCAGCCTGTCCAGTCGGACTGACTCTGCATGCGCTCGGCCCCGCTGTCGGCGGCCTACTAGGATGCGCCTATCCAGGTGCGGCTGTGCAGCGGGAGCCGCCGGTGGGGGGGGTGCCCGCTTTCTGGCAGCCCAGTTTCATGAATCGTGGAGCCGGTCAGCCGCTGTTCGCGTAGGCCGCAACCGACCGAGGCCGTGTGAGAACCCATGGAGGCCACGCTTCCGGAGCGCGTTATGCCTGGCGCGCCGCCGCCAGCCTTTGTTGACCCACAGTGGCCCTTGCGAAGCGATATTCCAGGTTTGGGGCCCAGACGCATCTGCCGCC
>JAURZM010000055.1 GCA_030653385.1 Rubrivivax sp.
CCATGAGTACATGGCCCAACCGGAGGGCCTCCGGCGGCCCCTGCGGGGGGGCTGGAAGAGAGGAAGTCCGAACCCAAGACAGTCAGGCCAACCCGGTCTGACTCAAGCCAACAGGCCTCCTCGAAACCCGGTGCGGTTCACTTTCATGGTCTGATCTTGTCGACATTAGGGTAACCAAGTTTGCCCGATCGCTGCCTGACCGCTTGTTAGCATGCCCGGCTCAAACCCTGGCTGCCAGCGTCTCAGTTTTGTGCCTTCTTCCTCCGACAACCCTGTTCGCGCCGACGTCGGCGACATGGCGGGCACCCCCGGCCGCCGCTGGCAGGCCACCACCCCTGCCGCTTTCGCCGCCGCCGCCGCTGCCTTGCCAGCCCTGCTGGCCTACAACGTCTCCCCCTCACCCACCTTCCTGAACCAGGCCCTGGCCTTTGCGCTGTGGGGTGGTTTCGTGGTGTTGACGGCGTCGGCCGCAGGGCGCGGGCTGTGGCGTCTGAACACGGCGCTGGGCTTGATGATCTTGGCGGCTGCAGCGTCCTGGCTGTTCGGCAGTTTGCCGGCCAGCCTGGCTCTGGCCAGCATCGGCACGCTGGCGGCCGCCGCGCTCTTGTCGGTGGGTGGAAACTCTGCAGCCGCACGGCCCGACGCCCCTTCGCTGTTTGCCGCCTTCAGCTGGGCCTGGCTGGTGGCCGGTGCGCTGTGTGTGCTGGTGGCGCTGACTCAGGTGTTTGCCCCCGGCCTGCCCGACGGAAAGTGGATCGCCGTCTCGGGCAGCGTGGGTCGCGCCGTGGGCAATATGCGGCAGCCCAACCACCTGAGCAGCCTCTTGCTGTGGTCGTGCATCGCCGTGGTCGCTTTGCTGGAACTGCGCCGCCTGGCGCTGCGGCCCGCGGCGGGCCTGATGGCAGCCTTTGTCTTTGCCGTGGTGCTGACCGCTTCGCGCACCGGCCTCGTCAGCGTGTTGCTGCTGGGCCTGTGGGGCCTGCTGGACCGCCGCCTGGACAAGCCCACACGCATTCTGCTGTTGTGCACACCGCTGATCTACGCGCTGTCCTGGTGGGGCATGGCGCAATGGGCCACGTTGGCCGACCACCGTTTTGGCGGCGCCGAGCGCCTGGCCGAAACCGACATCTCGGGTTCACGCTTCGGCATCTGGAAAAACACGCTGGCGCTGATCCAGGCCCACCCGTGGACGGGGGTCGGTTGGGGCGAATTCAACCTGGCCTGGACGTTGACGCCCTTCCCCGGCCGGCCCACGGCGTTTTTCGACCACACGCACAACCTGCCGCTGCAACTGGCGGTTGAACTGGGTCTGCCCTTGGCCAGCGTCGTGTTGGCCTTGCTGCTGTGGGCGCTGGGCCGCGCCGCGCTGAACGCCTGGCGCTCGGACAGCGACACCGGTCTGGCACAACGCTGTGCCGTGTTGATGGTGGTGATGATTGGTCTGCACAGCCTGCTGGAGTACCCGCTGTGGTACGCCTACTTCCTGCTGCCCGCCGCCTGGGCGCTGGGTTTTGCGGTGCAGCAGGCCGGCCCGGCATCGGACTCCCCCGGCGGCAATGGCCAGCCGCGCTGGCCCGCCACGCGCCTGGCCCTGCTGGCGGGTGGCGGCGTGCTCATCGCCGGCGCCCTGTTTTCGGTCTGGGACTACAGCCGCGTGACCGCCATCTTCCAGGCCAAGGCGGGTGACCCACCGCTGGCTCAGCGCATCGCACGTGGCCAGCGCAGCGTGTTTTTTGCCCACCACGCCGACTACGCAGCCGTGACCTCGGGTGTGCCGACCGCCACCCCGGCCAACGCCGACCGGGCCTTCGACCGTGTCAGCCACTACCTGCTGGACACGCGGCTGATGATCGCGTGGGCGAAGTCACTCGCCGCTCGGGGTGAACTCGATCCCGCGCGCCACCTGGCCGCGCGGCTGCGTGAATTCAACAAGGCCGACGCCGAGAAGTTCTTCGAGAGCTGCCCACCAGCGGCCGTGCCCGCAGCGCCCGGCCTGCCGTTCCAGTGTGAACTGCCCGACGTGGCCCAGCGCTGGCAAAACTTCGTGCCGGCGCGCTGACCGGGCAGCTTCAACGCAGCCGCAGCAGCGGCGTCAGCTCGTCCAGGCCCACCACCTGCACACCTTCGGCCAGGCTGTAGCCCCGCTGCACGGGTGCAACGACAAAGGTGCGGTCAGGCTTGACGTCTTGCAGGGCCTGCCAGAAACCGCGTGCGGGCTTGGGCGCCGACGACAGCTTGATCTCGAAGGCCCATGTCTGCCCCTGCACCTGCACCACCAGGTCCAGTTCAGCGCCAGCCGACGTGCGGTAGTAACCCAGCACGGCGTCGCCCGGCAGTGCCGCCGCAATCTGCTCGATGACAAAACCTTCCCAAGACACACCGGCAATCGGGTGGCCCTGCAAAACCTGCGCATCGGCAATGCCCAGCAGCGCATGCAGCAGGCCGCTGTCACGCACGTAGATGCGCGGCGACTTCACCAGCCGTTTGCCCACATGCGCCAGGTGCGGTTGCAGGCGGCGCACCACCAGCGCGTCCACCAGCAGGTCCAAGTGCCGCGCCACCGTGGTGTGCGAAGCACCGCCCAGCGCCAGGCCCAGCTGCGAAGCATTGAAGGTTTGGCCCTGAAGATGGGCCAGCATGGTCCAGAAGCGGCGCAGGGTTTCGGCTGGCACACGCACACCCAGTGCCGGCATGTCGCGGTGCAGGAAGGTGCGGATGAAGTCCTGGCGCCAGGCCAGCGACAGTTCATCCGATGCCGCCAGGTGGCTCAGCGGGAAGCCGCCACGTTGCCACAGGTGCTGCAGGCTGGCCAGGTCGTGGCTCACCTCGCTGGCCAGGAAGGGTGTCAGCTCGGCGTAGGTGGCGCGCCCGGCCAGCGATTCGGACGTCTGCTGCAACAAAGGCCCCGAAGCCGAACCCAGCAGCAGGAAGCGGCCGGCACGCCGGTGGGCGTCGATCTCGGGGCGCAGGGCGCGAAACAGGTCGGGCAGCGTCTGCACTTCGTCCAGCACCACCAGGCGGTCGCGCAGCGGCGGGAAAAACAGCTCGGGCCGGGCCACGGCCGCGCGGTCGGACTCGCGCTCCAGGTCCATCACCACCGCGCCCGGGTGCTGTGCGGCCAACTGCTGCGCCAGCGTGGTCTTGCCCACCTGGCGCGGGCCCAGCAGGACCAGCACCGGGCTGCGCGTCAGCGCCTGCTGCAGCGCGGGCTGGAGTTGGCGGGTGAACATCATTGCATTTTGATCATGCCATGATCAAAATGCAATGATGTTTAAGTGGGCAGAGACGTGTCAGGGCGCCATCGAGGCGCTGATCAGACCTCGTCAAGCGCCCTGCCAGTGCCCCGACTTGCCGCCGCTTTTTTCCAGCACGCGGATACCGCCCATCACCATGCCCCGGTCGGCGGCCTTGCACATGTCGTAGACGGTCAGCAGGCCCACCTGCACCGCGGTCAGCGCTTCCATCTCGACACCGGTGCGGCCCAGCGTTTCCACCTGCGCGGTGCAGTGCACGGTGTGGGTGTCGCTGTCCAGTTCGAAGTCCACCGCCACGCGGGTGATGGGCAGCGGGTGACACAGCGGCACCAGGTCGGCCGTGCGCTTGGCGCCCTGGATGGCCGCGATGCGCGCGATGCCGATGACGTCGCCCTTTTTCGCCTGGCCGGTGGCCACAAGCTCGAAGGTGGCGGGCTGCATGCGGATGTGGCCGGTGGCACGGGCCACGCGGTGGGTTTCGGCCTTGGCCGACACATCGACCATGTGGGCCTGGCCTTGGCTGTCGAAGTGGGTCAGCGGTGAATTCATTTGGGTGGGCGCAGGTTCACATGCAGAAACATGCCGGTGTCATGATAGCCACCAGCCTGCGGGATGCCTTGAAGCCGCAAGCCCGGGCAGGGAACGCATCCGCCGCAGACCCGTCCAAGCCCAGCCCGCACTTCACGCCCACGCCTTGAACCCTTCCGCTTCTGCCGTCACCCCACCCTGGCGCCGCCTGCTGGCCGCTGGTCTTGCGGCTTCCACGCTGTTGAGCGCGGTGCTGACACCCGCCGTGGCACAAGCCCAGGTGCGTCTGCCGGCGTTGGGTGAATCGGCATCCGACGACCTGTCCGTCAGCCAGGAAAGGCGCATCGGCGAACAGATCATGCGCGAAGGCCGGCGCGACCCGGCCTACCTGGACGACCCGGTGCTGCTGGAATACCTGCAGCAACTGTGGCAGCCGCTGGTGGAAGCGGCGCGCAAACAAGGTGACATCAACCCGGAAACCGACCGCGCCTTTGCCTGGGAAGCCTTCCTGGTGCGCGACCGCAGCGTGAATGCCTTTGCGATGCCCGGGGGTTACATCGGTGTGCACCTGGGTTTGATCGCGCTGACCAACGCGCCCGACCAGCTGGCGTCGGTGCTGGCACACGAGTTGACCCACGTCACGCAGCGCCACATCGCACGCAGCATCGCGCCGCAGCAAAGCGCTTCGCTGATGGCGGTGGCGGCGCTGCTGTTGGGGGTCATCGCGGCGAGCCGCAGCAACAGCATCGACGCGGCCAATGCCGCCATTGCCACCGGCCAGGCCGCGGCGGTGCAGACCCAGCTGAACTTCTCGCGCGACATGGAACGCGAGGCCGACCGCGTGGGTTACAGCGTGCTGCAGGCGGCGGGGTTTTCCACCGCCGGCATGGCGTCGATGTTCGAAAGGCTGGACGCCGCGACACGGCTGAACGACAGTGGCGGTTTCCCCTACCTGCGCAGCCACCCGCTCACGGTGGACCGCATCAGCGAAGCCCGCAACCGCACGCTGCTGTCGGGCGCCAAGCCGCCGCAGCCGACCCTGCTGCACGCGGTCATGCAGGCGCGGTCACGCGTGATGATGGACGACAGCGCGCAGGCGTTGCAGCGCCTGAACGGCGGCAGTTCGTCGCCGCTGCTGGCCGACCGCGTGGGCGCGGCGTACGCCGGCGCGCTGGCTGCATCACTGCTGCGCGACCACGGTCGCGCACAGGTGCTGGCCGCCGACGCCATGGCGCAGGCCGTCACCGCTTCGCCGCGTGAACCGGCGGCCGAACGCGTGATCCTGCTGCTGCAGGCACAGCTGCAATTGGCCCGTGGCGACGCCGCAGCGGCCGTGGCCACGCTGGACACGCTGCGCAGCAGCGAACTGGGCAAGGGCCGGCAGCGGCCGCCGCTGCTGCTGCGCGCGCAGGCCCTGCTGGCGCTGCAACGCAACGAACCCGCTCGCGAAGGCCTGGCCGCGACACTGCGCGACAGCACCGAAACCCTGCAGACCTGGGTCGCCGACCACAGCCAGGACGCCGCCGCCTGGGAACTGCTGGCCGCCACCAGCCAGGTGCTGGACCTGCGCCTGCGCTCGATGCGCGCCGCCGCCGAAGCGCGTGCAGTGGTGGGCGACCTGACCGGCGCCATCGACCGCCTGCGCGCTGCGCAGCAGACCTCGCGCGGAGCCACGGGGCAGGACTTCATCGAAGGTTCGGTCATCGATGCCCGCCTGCGCCAACTGGTGGCGCAACGGCGGCAATTGCAGCTGGACGCACGCGACCCCACGGGCCGCGATCGCAACCCCGAAGAGCCGCTGCCGCAGTAGTCGGAGCAGTAGTCGGAGCAGTCGCGCCAGAATGGGCCATCGGGAGGTGGCTCATGCAGGTGGGTTCGACAAAGGGTTGGCTGAAGCTCGACCCATGGCCGCAGCTGAGCTCACTTGCGCTGGTGCTGTTGGCGGGACTCGGCGCAGCGCAAGCCGCTGCGGTGACCCAGGTCACCCCCCAGGGCGAGGTGGGCGAAGTGCGCCAGGTCTCGATCCGTTTTGACAGCGCCGTGGTGCCGGCCGGCGACCCACGTGCAGCAGCACCCTACACGCTGCAGTGCAACGGCAGCACACCGGCGGGTGAAACGCGCTGGCTGAACGAACGCCAGTGGGTCTACGATTTGCGTGAACCCTTGGCCTCGGGCCAGCGGTGCACGCTGAAACCCGCTGCGGGTTTTGTGCCTTTGGGTGGCGGAACAGGCAGCACGACCAGTGCCACCCCGGCCGGCTTCAAGGACTACAGCTTTGCCACCGGCGCGCCGCTGGTGCTGCAGGTGCAGCCCTGGCCGGGTTCGACGATCGAAGAAGACCAGCACTTCCTGCTGCGCCTGAACGGCGCGCCCGACCCGGCCAGCGTGCGCACATCGGCCTGGTGTGAAGTGGAAGGCCTGGGCGAGCGCATGCCGGTGCGGCTGCTCGAAGGCACCGAACGCAGCGAGGCGCTGCGCCTGATGCGGCGCGACACCCGCAGCGGCCACTTCGTGCTGCTGGCCTGCCAACGGCCCTTTGCCGCCGAAGCCGGTGTGCGGCTGGTCTGGGGGCCGGGCATCGCGTCGGCCGGGCAGGCGCAGATCGTGTCCAAACGCGCGCAGCGTTTCCAGTGGAAGGTGCGCCCGCGCCTGCTGGCCGAGTTCAGCTGCGAACGCGAAAGTGCCCGTGCGCCCTGTTTGCCGCTGCGGCCCATGGTGCTGAGTTTCAACGCCCCCGTGCCACGCGCGCTGGCACTGGCCGCGCGCTTGCAGCCTGCGCAGGGCGCAGCCTTGTCGCCGCAGGTGGATGCGCAAGACCGCGGCGCTACTTTGCGCGAAGTGCGTTTTGCCGCGCCCTTGCCCGAGAACACGCGCTTCAAGCTGACCTTGCCACCGCAGGTGCAGGACGAAACCGGCCGGCCGCTGGCCAACGCCGGCAGTTTTCCGCTGGACGTGGCCACCGGTGCGATGCCGCCGCTGGCACGTTTTGCCGGCGCGCCTTTTGGCATCGTCGAAGCCGGCAGCTCGGCGGCCGAACCGGCGATGCTGCCTCTGACCCTGCGCCATGTGCAGGCCGACCTGCAAGGTGCCAGCACCAGCGGCCGCGTGGCCATCAAGCACATCAACCCCGGCAGCAGCGACGAGACCCTGCTGAAGTGGATGTTGCGCCTGCAGAAAGACCACGACGAACAGTTCAAGACCCGCGAACAGCCGCTGCTGGCCCAGGAAGCCGACGTGCGCCGCGCCGACCTGCCGCAGCTCACCACCACGCAGCCACGCGCCACCGAAGTCATCGGCGTGCCGCTGATGCAGCGCGGTTACCACGTGGTCGAGGTCGAGTCGCGCATCCTGGGCCAGGCGCTGCTGGAATCGAAGGCGCCGATGTACGCGCGCACTGGCGTGCTGGTCACCAACCTGGGCGTGCACTTCAAGCGTGGCCGCACGTCCAGCCTGGTGTGGGTGACCACGCTGGACCGCGGGCGGCCGGTGGCCGGCGCGAAAGTGGCCGTCAATTCCTGCCGCGGAGTGCCGCTGTGGAACGGCAGCACCGACGCCAACGGCATCGCACGCGTCGACCGCAGCTTCGACGACACGAAAGACGACAACTGCGACGAAGGCAACGGACTGTTTGTCACCGCGCGTCACGCCGACAAGATGGGGCCCGACATCGGTTGGGTCTTCAGCCGCTGGAACCGGGGCATCGAACCGTGGCGCTTCAACATCGCCAGCCAGGGCCACGGTGCACCGGCCTCGACACAACGTGCGCACACGGTGTTCGACCGCACGCTGCTGCGTGTGGGCGAAACGGTGTCGATGAAACACTTCGTGCGCGAAGAGACCCTCAGCGGCCTGGCGCTGCCCGCGGTGGACACGCTGCCCACCGAGGTGGTGCTCACGCATGTGGGCAGCGACGCGGTGGTGAAGCTGCCGCTGCTGTGGCCGGCGCGGGCTGGTGCCGGCGGCCCGGCACGCTCGACGGAAAGTCAGTGGCAGATTCCGCGCACCGCCGCGCTGGGCCTGTACGACGTGGCACTGCAGCGTGGCGACACGCGCCTGGGCAGCGGCAGTTTCCGTGTCGAGGCTTTCCGTGTGCCCTTGGTCGATGCACGCCTGTCCGGCCCTTCGGGTGTGCTGGTGGCGCCCACCGAACTGCCGTTTGCGGCGCAGCTGAATGCACTGGCGGGTGGGCCGATGGCGGCCGCGCCGGTCACGCTGTCGGCGCTGCTGCGCCCGGCCGCGCCGCAGTTTGCGGGCCATGAGGAATTCAACTTCACGGCAGCTCGGCCTGATCCGTCACAAGATGAAGACAGCGGTGACGCCGGCGACGGCAGCGTGCTGGTGGCCGACAAGCTGGCCGCCACCACCGACCGCAACGGCGCCGCGCGACTGGTCGTGCCCAAACTGCCGCCACTGAGCGGCCCGGCCGACCTGCAGTCCGAACTGACCTTCACCGACCCGAACGGTGAAGTGCAGACCGTGAGCCAGCGCCTGCGCTTGTGGCCCGCCGCCGTGGTGGTGGGCCTGCGCCTGCCCGGCTGGGCCGCTGCACGTGGCGAGGTGCCGTTCACAGCGCTGGTGCTCAGCACCGACGGCAAGGTGCTGCCAGGCCGCGCGGTGCAGGTGCAGGCCGTGCAACACACGACGATCAGCACACGCAAACGCATCGTCGGTGGCTTCTACAGCTACGACAACCGGCGCGAGAGCAAGCCGCTGGGTGTGGTGTGCAGCGGCAACACCGACGCGCAAGGGCGGCTGAGTTGCAGCGCCAAGCTGCAGGTGTCGGGCGAAGTGGAATTCCAGGCCACGGCCAAGGACGACGCCGGCCGCAGCAGCAGCGCCACCGCATCGGCCTGGCTCAGCAGCGCCGACCAGATGTGGTTTGCGCAAGACAATGACGACCGCATCGACCTGCTGCCCGAGCGCCGCGAAGTCGAGCCCGGCCAGACCGCACGGCTGCAGGTGCGCATGCCCTTCTTGCAGGCCACGGCGCTGGTGACGGTGGAACGTGAGGGGGTGATCGACGCCCGGGTGGTGACGCTGAACGGCCGCGAGCCGGTCATCGAGGTGCCCATCCCCAAGTCGGCGGGCAGTGGGACCGACACCGGCGTCAGCTGGGCACCCAACGTCGTCGTCAGCGCCTTCGTGCTGCGTGGCCGCCTGCGTGAAGCGCCGTGGTGGAGCCTGTTCACCTGGGGCTGGAAAGAACCCGGCGAATGGTGGCGTGCCTTCCGCTACGAAGGCAAGGAATGGCGTGCACCCACGGCGCTGGTCGACTTGGCCAAGCCGAGTTTCAAGCTGGGTGTGGCCGAGCTGAAAGTGGGCCTGGCCGACCACCGGCTGGATGTGAAAGTGAGCGCACCGCAGCCGCAATACGGTGTGCGCGAAACCGTGAAGGCCACGATCAGCGTGCGCCGTGGTGGCCAGCCGTTGGCGGGTGTGGAAGTGGCTTTCGCGGCCGTCGACGAAGGCTTGCTGGCCTTGCAGGGCAACGGCTCGTGGGCGCTGCTCGAAGCGATGCTGCAGCCGCGGCCGTGGGCCGTGGACACGGCCACCGCACAAAGCGAGATCATCGGCCGCCGCCATTACGGCCGCAAAGCCCTGCCACCCGGCGGTGGTGGTGGCCGCAACCCCACGCGCGAACTCTTCGACACGCTGCTCTTGTGGCGCGGCACGGTGGTGCTGGATGCCCAAGGCCAGGCCGTCGTCGACGTGCCCTTGAACGACTCGCTCACCAGCTTCCGGCTGGTGGCCGTGGCCGACGCGGGCACGGCGCTGTTCGGCACCGGCAGCACCAGCGTGCGCGTGACGCAAGACCTTCAGATGCTCAGCGGCCTGTCGCCGCTGGCCCGTGCCGGCGACCGTTTCGACGCCGGCTTCACGCTGCGCAACACCACGGCGCGTGCGATGACGGTGACCGCGTCGCTGCAGGGCAGCGCACAAGGTGCCGAACTGGCCGCACAGCCCGCCCCGCAGACCGTGCAGCTGGCCGCCGGTGCCGCCGCCGAGGTGCGCTGGCCGGTGCAGGTGCCCGATGGCGCGACGCGCATCGACTGGCAAGCGTCGGCCAGCGAAGTGGCCGGCGCAGGTGGCAGTGCACCCGCCAAGCCGGCCGCCGACCGCTTGAAGATCGTGCAGGCCATCGCACCCGCCGTGCCGCAACGGGTGTGGCAGGCCAGCCTGCAGGCGCTGGATGGCGCGGTGTCGGTGCCGATGTCCGCACCGGCGGATGCCTTGCCCGGCTCCACGCAGGTCAACGTCGCGCTGATGCCCAGCCTGTCGGGTGCGCTGCCGGGCCTTCGTCGCTTTTTCGAAACCTACCCCTACAGCTGCCTGGAGCAGAAAACCTCGCGGGCCATTGCGCTGCAGGACAGCGCGGGCTGGGCCCGGCTGCGCGAAGAAGCCGCGGGTTACCTGGACAAGGACGGCCTGGCGCACTATTTCCCACCCGGCGCGGGTGCGGACGCCACCGGCAGCGACCGCCTGACCGCCTACCTGATCACGGCGGCCCACGAAGCTGCGATGGCCTGGCCCAACACCACCCGCGAGACCATGCTGCAGGGCCTGCAGGCTTTTGTCGAAGGCCGCATCGAACGCCGCTTTCCTTCGCCGCGCAACGACCTGGACGTGCGCAAGCTGGCCGCGCTGGACGCGCTGGCGCGCCACGGCCGGGTGCAGGCGCGGCAGCTGGGCAGCATCGCGTGGACACCCGCAGCCTGGCCCACGTCGGCCCTGCTCGACGCCTGGAGCCTGTACCGCCGCGTCGACACGCTGCCCGACCGCGAGGCACGGCTGGACGAAGTGCAGCGCCTGATCCGCAGCCGCCTGGTGGCCGGTGGCACGACGCTGAAGTTCAGCACCGAAAGCAGCGACGACTGGTGGTGGTTGATGGACGGCCCCGACGCCAACGCCGCCCGCCTGTTGCTGGCAGCGGTGGACGCGCCGGCGTGGAAGGACGAGGTGGCGCAGATCCTGACCGGAACGCTGGCACGGCAGAAACGTGGTGCCTGGACCACCACCACCGCCAACCTGTGGGGCGTGCTGGCGCTGCAGCGTTTCGCTGCGCGCTTCGAAAGTGTGCCGGTGGCCGGCCGCAGCACGGTGCAGCAGGGCGCGCTGGCCTTGACGCTGGACTGGGCGATGGCACCCGCTGGCGACATGCTGCAGCTGCCCATCGGCGACGGTTCGCCGCTGAGGGTGCAGCACGAAGGCAGCGGCCGGCCCTGGTTGACGGTGCAGACACTCGCCGCCGTGCCGCTGAAGGCGCCGCTGTTTGCCGGCTACCGCATCACCAAGACCATGGCTGCCGTGCAGCGCAAGCAGCCCAACGTGTGGAGCCGGGGCGACATCGTGCGTGTGCGCATCGAGGTCGATGCGTCTGTGGACATGTCCTGGGTTGTTGTCGCCGACCCGGTGCCTGCCGGCGCCACGCTGCTGGGCAGCGGGCTGGGGCGCGATTCGGTCATCGCCACGCAGGGCGAAAAGCGCGAAGGCCGCGCCTGGCCGGCTTTCGAAGAACGCGCGGCCGACGCCTGGCGCGGTTACTTCGACTGGATGCCACGCGGCAAGCAGGTGGTGGAGTACACCTTGCGCCTGAACACCAGCGGCCGCTTCCTGATGCCCCCGACCCGCGTCGAGGCCATGTACGCGCCCGAGACCTTCGGCGAGCGGCCCAACACGGCCTGGGAGGTGGTGCCGTGAATCGGCAGCGCGCGGCGGCGGTGGTGGCTGCGGCCAGCTTGGCGCTGACTGCGGCCAGCTTGGCGCTGGCGGCCTTCGATGCCCACGCCTTGCCCAGCTTCGACAGCGTGCGGGCCGCACACACGCCGTCGGACATTCCGCTGCTCAGCCGCGACGGCGTGCCGATGCAGCAACTGCGCATCGACAGCCACGTGCGGCGTGGGCCGTGGTTGGCGCTGGCCGATGTGTCACCGGCCTTGCGCCACGCGCTGGTGCTCAGCGAAGACCAGCGTTTCTGGCAACACGGCGGCGTGGACTGGCGCGCACTGGCCGCCAGCGCCTGGGGCAATGCCTGGAACAGCAAGACCCGTGGCGCTTCGACGCTGACCATGCAGCTGGCCGGCCTGCTGGACGAAGACCTGGCACGCCCCGCCGGCGGCCGCACGGTGGGCGGCAAGGTGTCGCAGATCGTGCGGGCGCGCGAGCTCGAAGCGCAGTGGAGCAAGACGCAGATCCTGGAGGCCTACCTGAACCAGGTGCCGCTGCGCGGCGAACTGGTGGGCGTGGCGGCGGCGTCGCAGCAGCTGTTCGGCAAACATGCCAGCGGGCTGGATGCCATCGAAGCGGCCATGCTGGCAGTGATGGTGCGTGCCCCCAATGCGCAGGCGGCCGTGCTGCAGCGCCGCGCCTGCGAGGTGCTGAATCAACAGGCGCAAAGCTGCAGCGGCCTGGCCACCACCATCGAACAGGCCCTGGCGCGCCGCCCCGGCCCGGCGTCCGGCCCCAGCCTGGCGCCGCACCTGGCGCAGCTGATGTGGCGGGAACACCTGCGTGAACGCGCCCGGACCTCGTCAGATGCACCCGCACCCCGTGCGCTGCACAGCACGCTGGACGCCACGCTGCAGCGTGTGGCGCTGCAGGCGCTGCGCCGGCAGCTGCAGGAACTGCGCGGCCGCAACGCCGAAGACGGCGCCGTGCTGGTGCTGGACAACCGCAGCGGCGAGGTGCTGGCCTGGGTGGGGTCCAGCGGCGCCACTTCATCGGCCGCCGAGGTGGACGCCGTGCTCGCGCGCCGCCAACCCGGCAGCACGCTGAAGCCGTTTGTGTACGCGACCGCGCTGCAGCAAAAGCTCATCACACCCGCCAGCGTGCTGGACGACGCACCGCTGCAACTGGCCGCGGGCGGCGCGTTGTACCAGCCGCAGAACTACGACCAGCGCTTTCGCGGGCCGGTGAGTGTGCGCACCGCGCTGGCGTCCAGCCTGAACATCCCGGCGGTGCAGGTGGCCGCGATGCTGGGCCCCGATGCGCTCTTCGACAGCCTGAACCGCGCCGGCCTGAAGCTGGACCAGACGGCCGGTTTCCACGGCCTGGCGATGGCGCTGGGTGGTGCCGAGGTGACGTTGCTGGACCTGGGCAACGCCTACCGCATGCTGGCGCGGCAGGGCCTCGTCGGCCCGGTTCGCTGGCGCAGCGACATGAGCACAGCCGCTCCGACCCGTGTGCTGCCGGCCACCGTGGCCTGGCAGGTGGCCGACATGCTGGCCGACCCCGCCGCACGCGCGCTGACCTTCGGTCTGGACAGCCCGCTGGTGACACGCGGCTGGGCGGCCGTGAAAACCGGCACCAGCAAGGACCTGCGCGACAACTGGTGCATCGGCTTCACGCCGCAGTTCACGGTGGGCGTGTGGGTGGGCAATGCCAGCGGCGCGCCGATGCATGGCGTCAGCGGCGTCAGCGGCGCAGCGCCGGTGTGGCGCGAGGTGGTGATGCACCTGCAGTCCCGCACGTCGGCGGGCACCGCGTCACCAACACCCACACGGCCGACCGGTCTGGTGGCGCAGGGCGGCGACTGGTTCCTGCCCGGCACCGAACCCCACGTGGCTTCCTTGCGGCCCGTGGTGATGCCGCGCTTTGGCATCCAGTCACCCCGCAACGGCAGCGTCATCGTGCTCGACCCCGAGATCCCGATGGCCGCGCAGCGGCTGGTGTTTGTCGGTCAGCCCGGCCAGTGGTTCGTGGGTTCGCGCCAGGTGGGCAGCGGCAGCACGGTGCACTGGCTGCCGCGCCCGGGGCGGCATGTGCTGGAAAGGCGTTCGGCCGAAGGCACCGACCGTGTCGAGTTCGAGGTGCGCGCGGCGCCGAACCGGGCCGTCAGGAAGCCGAGCGGCTGAACATCTTCTCGGTGGCCACGTCGATGACCATGCCACACAGGCTGTACAGCAGCGAGCCGATGAGTGCGGCGGTGAAGCCCGGCACGTTGAAGCCGCTGAGCAAGGACGCCGCGGCCCAGAACATCAGCGCATTGATGACAAAGAGAAAAAGTCCCAGCGTCAAGAGCGTCACCGGCAGCGTCAACAGCACCAGCAGCGGCCGTACCAAAGTGTTGAGCAGACCCAGCACGAATGCGGCAAACAACGCCGTTCCGAAGCTGGCCACCGACACCCCGGGGTACACGTTGGCCACCAGCAAAAGCGCTGCGGCAAGCAACAACCAACGCACGATGATCTTCATGGCCGCAGCATACCGTGGTGCCGAAGCCGCTTTTACCTAGGAAAACCGCTTCTCTTTGCCCGGTGCAGGCATTACCATCGCGGCTGCCCGTTTGCTAGCACAGACAGGTCCTGAAAAGTTGCAAAGCTTCAAGAGACCTGCACGGCATTCGGCTTCCCTCATCCACTGACGGAGAACATCCACATGGCAACTGCGAAGAAACCCGCCCCGAAAAAAGCCCCGGCCAAGAAGGCTGCACCGGCAAAGACCGCCGCC
Organism: Rubrivivax sp.; assembly: GCA_030653385.1. Lineage (GTDB taxonomy): Bacteria > Pseudomonadota > Gammaproteobacteria > Burkholderiales > Burkholderiaceae_C > Rubrivivax. The sequence continues at coordinate 14,229 of JAURZM010000055.1, forward strand.
AAGAAGGCCGCTCCGGCCAAGAAGGCAGCGCCTGCAAAGAAGGCCGCTCCGGCCAAGAAGGCAGCGCCCGCCAAGAAGGCAGCACCGGCCAAGAAGCGCGCCCCCAGCGCGGCATTCATGAAGGCCATGACCCCGAGCGCAGCCCTGGCCGCGATCGTGGGCGACAAGCCGCTGCCGCGCACCGAGGTGACCAAGAAGGTGTGGGAATACATCAAGAAGAACAGTCTGCAAGACAAGGTCAAGCGCACGATGATCAACGCCGACGCCAAGCTCAAGGCCGTCGTCGGCGTCAGCCCGATCAGCATGTTCGGCATGACCAAGGAAATCAGCAAGCACCTCAAGTGAGGCCTGCTGCGCTGTTTTGAGCAAGGGCCCTTCGGGGCCCTTTTTTCTTTGGCTCCCTCTCCTTCCGGGAGAGGGGGCAGAAAGAAACACGCTCAGCCCAGCCGGCGCTGCAGGAAGTCCAGCCGGTCCTGGCCCCAGAAGATCTCGCCTTCGACCACGTAGCTGGGCGAACCGAAGACCTGCGCGGCGATGGCCTGCTGCGTGTACCGCTCGTAGGTGGCCTGCACCTCGGGCGCCTGCGCATCGCTGGCGCGTTGCGCGTTCAAGCCACATTCGGCCAGCAGCTCGGCCCGTGTGGCGGGGTTGTTGATGTCACGTTCCTGCGCCCACACGGCCGTCAGCACGGCGCCGGTCAACTGCAGCGCGGCCGCCGCGCCGTCGAGCTGATCGACGGCGATGATCAAACGTGCCGCGTCATCACCCGGCACCGGAAAGTGCCTGGGCTTGATGTTCAACGGCATCTGCAGCTGGTCGCGCCAGCGCGCCAGTTCCACCAGCCGGTAGGCCTGGCGCTGCGGCGGCCGCTGGGCCAGCGGCAGGCCGCCCGACACCGGGAAGATCTTGCCGCCCAGGTCGACCGGCATCACATGCACCGTGGCGCCGGCCTTCTGCGCCATGGCAACGAAGCGGGCGTGGCCCAGGTAGGTCCACGGCGATTGCGGCGCCAGGTAGTAGTCGATGGTGATGGGCATGTGAGCTTTCGGTGGGCAAGCGGGGGAAGTCGGCAGAAGGAACAGGCTGTCGGGGATACGGACGGCTTACACCAGCAGACCCGCCGCGCGCAGAGTGGCCAGCAGGCCGCGTGCGAACTTGTCGTGGCCGGCGGCGTTGGCGTGGATGGCGTCGGCGCGCAGGCTGTCGTCGGCCAACACATCCGACCAGCCCTGGCGGTGCAGCGGCACCTGCAAGGCTTCGGCCAGTTCGCGGTACATCGGGTGGTCGCTCAGCGAACCGGTGAAACGCGCCGCCAGGGTGGGCCGCGGCACCGCGATCAACAGCAACTGCGCGCCACTGGCCTTCACGGTGTCCACCGTTTGCCGGATGTTGGCGCGGGTCTGGTTTTCGTCCATGCGCCGCAGCAGGTCGTTGCCGCCGATGCCCAGCAGCACCAGCGAAGGCTGGTGTTCGGCCAGCAGGCCAGGCGCACGTTCCAGCGTCTGGGCCGAGGTGTGGCCCGGCACGCCGGCGTTGACCACGTCCCAGCCCGTCAGGCCGGCCAGCACGGCGGGGAAGGCAGTGTCGGGTGTGGCGCCGGTGCCGTGGGTCAGCGAATCGCCGAGGGCCAGCACCTTCGCACCCGCCGCCACCGGCCGGCCCTGGATGGGCTTGCGGCTGCAGGCCGGCAGCGTGAACACAGCCACGCCGCCGATCAGTGCGACCAGACAGTGACGGCGGTGAACAGACGGCATGCAGGGCATTCTGCCGCCGTCGGCGATGCTGCCGTTCAGGCCGGCAACAAGGCCTTCAAGAACCGCCCCGTGTGGCTGCCTTCGTGTGCCGCCACGTCTTCCGGTGTGCCCACCACCACCACCTGGCCACCACCGGCACCGCCCTCGGGGCCCATGTCGATCAGCCAGTCGGCGGTCTTGATGACGTCCAGGTTGTGTTCGATGACGACGATGGTGTTGCCCGCGTCGCGCAACTGGTGCAGCACCTTCAGCAGCATGCCCACGTCGTGGAAGTGCAGGCCGGTGGTGGGTTCATCCAAGATGTACAGCGTCCTGCCGGTGTCGCGTTTGCTCAGCTCCAGCGCGAGCTTCACACGTTGCGCTTCGCCGCCCGACAGCGTGGTGGCGGCCTGGCCCAGGCGGATGTAACCCAGGCCCACGTCCAGCAGCGTCTGCAGTTTGCGCGCGATGTTGGGCACGGCGCTGAAGAAGGCATGTGCGTCTTCCACCGTCAGTTCCAGCACCTGCGTGATGTTCTTGCCCTTGTACAGAATCTCCAGCGTCTCGCGGTTGTAGCGCGCGCCGTGGCACACATCGCAGGGCACGTACATGTCGGGCAGGAAGTGCATCTCGACCTTGATGACACCGTCGCCTTCGCAGGCCTCGCAGCGGCCTCCGCCACTGCTGGCGCTGACGTTGAAGCTGAAGCGCCCGGCGCCGTAACCGCGTTCACGCGCCGCCGGCACCTCGGCAAACATCTCGCGGATGGGCGTGAACAGGCCCGTGTAGGTGGCCGGGTTGCTGCGCGGTGTGCGGCCGATGGGGCTTTGGTCGACGTTGATCACCTTGTCGAACTGCTCCAGGCCTTCGATGCGGTCGTGCGGCGCCGGTTCGGCGTGGCTCTGGTACAGCTTGCGTGCCACGGCCGTGTACAGCGTGTCGTTGATCAGTGTGCTTTTGCCCGAACCGCTGACGCCGGTGACGCAGGTCAGCAGGCCGACCGGGATTTCGACGTTGACACCCTGCCCTTGTGGCCCGTGCAGGTTGTTGCCCCGTGCGCCGACGATGCTCAGCCGGTAGGGCACCGAACCGAAGCCGCTGGCCGCGCGGCGGCGCTTGGGCACTTCGATGCGCATCACATTGGCCAGGTACCGGCCGGTCAGGGAATCGGGGTTGTCGGCCACTTCCTGCGGTGTGCCTTGTGCCATCACGCGTCCGCCGTGCACACCGGCACCGGGGCCCATGTCCACGACGTGGTCGGCGGCGCGGATCATGTCTTCGTCGTGTTCCACCACCAGCACGCTGTTGCCCAGGTCGCGCAGGTGTTTCAGCGTGCCGATGAGCCTTTCGTTGTCGCGCTGGTGCAGGCCGATGCTGGGCTCGTCCAGCACGTACATCACACCGCTCAGGCCGCTGCCGATCTGGCTGGCCAGGCGGATGCGCTGGGCTTCGCCGCCGCTGAGTGTGTCGGCCCCGCGGTCCAGGCTCAAATAGTTCAGGCCCACGTCGTTCAGGAAACGCAGCCGGCTGCGGATTTCGCGCACGATCTTGTCGGCGATCTCGCCCTTCGCACCCACCAGCTTCAGGCTTTCGAAGTAAGCCAGCGCATGCGCCAACGTGGCGTGTTCGACTTCGTAGATGGGCTTGCCCCTGACGCCGTCGGCCTGGGCTTCGCTGCCGTCGCCCACGTGCTGCAAAAAGACGTGGCGTGCTTCGCGCCGCAACCGTGAACCCTCGCACTGCACACAAGGTTTGGCGGCCTGGTAACGCGACAGCTCTTCGCGCACCGCCACCGAATCGGTTTCCCGGAAGCGGCGCTCGAAGTTGGGAATGATGCCTTCGAAGGGGTGGCTGCGTTTCACGCTGCGTGTCTTGCCCTTGCCGGCGCGGCCGCTGCCTTCAGCTTCGTAGACAAACTCGATGTCAACTTCGCCCGAGCCGTACAAGACCACCTTCTGCGCGGCTGCCGGCAACTTGTCGTAGGGCGTTTCGGTGTCGAAGCCGTAATGCTTGGCCACGCTTTCCAGCAGCGAGTGCGTGTAGCTGTTGCGACGGTCCCAGCCCTTCACCGCGCCAGACGCCAGGCTCAGCGTGGGGAAACCGACCACCCGATCGGGGTCGAACACCGTCACCTGGCCCAGGCCGTCGCAGGCCGGGCAGGCGCCCACGGGGCTGTTGAAGCTGAACAGGCGAGGCTCCAGTTCAGGCAGCGAATAGCTGCACACCGGGCAGCCAAACTTGCTGCTGAAGAGGTGTTCTCTGCCGTTGTCCATCTCCAGCGCAATCGCGCGGCCGTCGGCGATGCGCAGGCTGGCTTCGAAGCTCTCGGCCAGGCGCTGCTTGACGTCGGCTTTGGCACGCAGGCGGTCGATGACAACGTCGATGTCGTGTTTTTCGTTTTTCTTCAGCGCCGGCAAGCCTTCGGCTTCCAGCACTGCACCGGGCTTGCCGTCGCTGCCGACACGAAAACGCACATAACCACGCGCCTGCATGTCCTCGAAGAGGTCGGTGAACTCACCTTTGCGGTCGCGCACCACGGGCGCCAGGATCATCAGGCGTGTGTCTTCAGGCAGCGCCAGCACCGCGTCGACCATCTGGCTGACGCTCTGCGCCTGCAGCGGCAGGCCATGGTCGGGGCAGTAGGGCGTGCCGGCGCGGGCGTACAGCAGGCGCAGGTAGTCGTGGATCTCGGTGATGGTGCCCACCGTGCTGCGTGGGTTGTGGCTGGTGGCCTTCTGCTCGATGCTGATGGCCGGGCTCAGGCCTTCGATGACATCGACATCGGGCTTGTCCATCAGCTGCAGAAACTGCCGCGCGTAGGCGCTCAGGCTCTCGACGTAGCGCCGCTGACCTTCGGCATACAGCGTGTCGAAGGCCAGGCTGCTCTTGCCACTGCCCGACAAACCCGTGATCACGACCAGCGCGTGTTTGGGAATGTCGAGGTCGATGTTCTTCAGGTTGTGCGTGCGCGCGCCGCGCACCTTCAGCGCGCGGGCTTCACCGGGCGAAGTGCGTGGCACCGTCGCTTGGGCATTCGCCTGAAGGTTCGGCTGTGCAGAGGACTCGGAGGGTTTGTCGGCAGGCATGGCGGATGGCAGGGGCAACCGACCATCATAGCGGTGCCACCCTTTTTCAGCTGTGTGCCAGCAAGCGCAGGATCTGCTGACCGTAGGCTTCCAGCTTCTTGCTGCCCACGCCGCTGATGCCGGCCAGGTCGTCCAGCGAGGCCGGGCATTCACGCGCCATCTCGGCCAGCGTGGCGTCGTGGAAGACCACGTAGGCCGGCAGGTTGTGTTCTCGCGCCACTTCGGCGCGCCAGGCCTTCAGCGCCACGAAACGTTCGGTGGCGGCTTCGTCCAGCGGCAGCGGCGGTGGTTTGCCGGCGCCCCTTGAAGCGCTGTTTGCGCCCGCTGCGCCCGTGGCCCCGCGCACACGGCTGGCCTTCACCCGCGGCTTGCTTTCCGTGGGCACCCGCAGCAGCACCGGCACCTCGCCCCGCAGCACCTCGCGGGCGCTGTCGGCCAGCGCCAGCGTGTTGTAGTCACCTTCGGTTTGCACGTGACCCATGGCGATGAGCTGCCGCAGCACCAGGCGCCACTGCGCTTCGCTCACGTCGGCGCCGATGCCGAAGGTGGACAGGCTCTCGTGGCCGTGTTGGGTGGTCTTGTCGGTGGTCTTGCCACGCAGCACGTCGATCAGGTGACCCGCGCCGTAACGCTGGCCGCCGGCCTGGCGGAAGCGGTAGATGCAGCTCAGCGCCTTGCGGGCGGCTTCGGTCGCGTCCCAGGTATCTGGCGCGCGCAGGCAGTTGTCGCAATTGCCGCACTGGGCCCCCAAGCTCCCTTCGGTCGCTGCCCCCCGAGGGGGCGCGTTCGAGCCCGGGAGACCCGTGCTCGAACCGTGTGCTGGTTCGCGGTAGGCTTGACCAAAGTAGCCGAGAAGGCGCACACGCCTGCAGTCGTGCGCTTCGCACAGCGCCAGCAGCGCGTCGAGCTTGGTTCGCTGCAGTCGCTTGAAGTCTTCATTGGCTTCGCCGTCGTCGATCATGCGGCGTTGGTTGACGACATCGGCCAGGCCATAGGTCATCCAGGCGTCGGCGGGCAGGCCGTCGCGCCCCGCGCGGCCCGTCTCCTGGTAGTAGCTCTCGATGTTCTTGGGCAGGTCCAGATGCGCAACGAAACGCACATCGGGTTTGTCGATGCCCATGCCAAAGGCGATGGTGGCGACCACCACCACCCCTTCTTCGCGCAGGAAACGGTCCTGGTGGCGGCGGCGGGTGTCGGCGTCCAGGCCCGCGTGGTAGGGCAAGGCGGTCAGGCCTTCGCCGGTCAGCCAGGTGGCAGTTTCTTCGACACGCTTGCGGCTCTGGCAATAGACGATGCCGGCGTCGCCGTCGTGTTCTTCGCTCAGGAAACGCAGCAGCTGTTTGCGCGGTTCGTCCTTCTCGACGATGGTGTAGCGGATGTTCGGCCGGTCGAAGCTGGCCACGAACAGGCGCGCTTCTTCCAGCTTCAGGCGCTGGATGATGTCGGCGCGGGTGTGGTCGTCGGCGGTGGCCGTCAACGCCAGGCGCGGAACCCCCGGAAACTGCTCGTGCAACGCGCTCAGGCCCAGGTATTCCTCGCGGAAGTCGTGGCCCCACTGGCTGACGCAGTGCGCTTCGTCGATCGCAAACAGGCTGAGCTGCCCACGTTCGTGCAGGCTCGTCAGCATGGCCATGAAACGTGGGGTGAGGATGCGTTCCGGCGCGGCGTACAGCAGCGTCAGGCTGCCTGACAGCAGGTCACGTTCGACACGGCGGGTTTCGTCGGCGTCGAGTGTGCTGTTCAGGAAAGCCGCGTTGACACCGGCTTCGTGCAGCGCGCCCACCTGGTCGTGCATCAAGGCGATCAGCGGGCTGACGACCACCGCCACACCCTGGCCCGAGCGGTGGCGCACGATGGCGGGCACCTGGTAACACAGGCTCTTGCCGCCGCCGGTGGGCATGAGCACCAGTGCGTCGCCACCGGCCACCACGTGGTTGACGATTTCGGCCTGCGCGCCGCGGAAGGCGGGGTAGCCAAAAACTTCGTGCAGCACCTGCTGCGGCATTGAATCGGTGGCGGCGGAAAGGACGGCGGACATGGTTGGAGCAGGATGCTACGCGACGCCCTGTGCCGGCCACCCCAAGGCGGGTGCCCTCGGCCGGGCGAACTCAACAGGGTGAGTGCCAGCCGGAGGGCCAGCGCGATAATGGCCACAACCCCATCCGCAACGTGTCACCCGGGAGCAGCCCATGGCCTCAGTCAACAAAGTCATCCTCATCGGCAACCTCGGCAAAGACCCCGAGATCCGCTACGCACCCAGCGGTTCCGCCATCTGCAACATCACCGTGGCCACCAGCCGCGTGTCCAAGGACAAAACCAGCGGCGAAAAGCAGGAACAGACCGAATGGCACCGCGTGGTGATGTTCGACCGCCTGGCCGAAATCGCCGGCGAGTACCTGAAAAAGGGCAAGTCGGTCTACATCGAAGGCCGCCTGCAGACGCGCAAGTGGACCGACAAGGAAGGCGTGGAAAAGTACAGCACGGAAATCATCGCGCAAGAGATGACCATGCTCGGTGGCCGTGACAGCGGCGGTGGCGGTGGCGGTGGCATGGGCGACGACATGGGCGATGCCCCCCGTTCGGCCCCGGCGCAGCGCAGCGCACCGCCGGCCCGCACCGCCCCTGCGGCCAAGCCGGCCGCCAAGCAAGGCACCGGCTTCGACGACATGGACGACGACATCCCGTTCTGAGGCCCCCCGCGCCCAGCACCAAGCCCCGTCCGGCGGGGCTTTTTCAGGGCCCCACTTGATACCCAGCACCGTATCAAGTACGATACCCAACATGGTATCTAAACATCTGCTCCTCCTGGCCTTGTCGGCCTCCTTGCCTGCTCTTTCGGCCTGGGCCCAGCCGGTCACGGTGCCGACCGTGCCCGTCGGTGCCGGCCAGGCGGTCGGCAGCTTCGACATCGAAGGTGTGCTGCAGGCGCAGCAACAGGTCACGGTGTCGGCGCAAGCCGCCGGCCGTGTGCTGCTGCTGGCCGTGAAGGCGGGTGACCGCATCAAGGCCGGCCAGGTGCTGGCGCGCATCGACGACCGCGAACTGCAAGCCGGTGTGGCCGGTGGTGACGCCGGTGTGGCGCAGGCCCAGGCCGCGCTGCTGCAGGCCGAACAGAGCGCCAGGCGCACGCAAGACCTGCGCGCCCAGGGTTTTGTCAGCAGCGCCGCAGTGGACGGTGTCACGGCCCAGCTGAAAGCCGCACAGGCCGCGCTGCAGCAGGCCCAGGCCGGCCGTTCACAGGCCACGTTGGCCCGGGGTTTTGCGACGGTGCTGGCGCCGTTTGACGGCGTGGTGCTGTCCACGCAGGTCGAGGCCGGCGAGCTGGCGCTGCCCGGTCGTGCGCTGATGACCGTCTACGCACCCGGCCGCCTGCGCGCCGTGGTGCAACTGCCGGCGTCCCGCTCGGCCGCCGCACGTGCTGCCACACTGGTGGAGGTCACCCTGCCAGACGGCCAACAGGTGAAACCGGTTCAGCGCACCGAACTGCCGGGCACCGACGCCGTGTCGCAGACCGTCGAATGGCGGCTGGACCTGCCGGTCGCAGCGGGCTCGTCAGCCGCCGGCAACCCGGCGGCGCAGCCCGGCCAGCCGGTTCAGGTGCGGTTTGCCGGCGGCGCGGCGGTGGCTGTTTTGCCGGGTCTGTCGATTCCCGCTGCCGCCGTGCTGCGGCGCGGTGAACTCACCGCTGTCTATGCCGCACAAGGCGAGCGCTTCGTGCTGAAGGCGGTGCGCCTGGGCGCGCCACAAGGCGACAGCGTGCCGGTGCTGGCCGGCCTGAAAGCCGGTGAGCGCATTGCCACCGACCCGGTGCGCGCAGGTCTGGCGGATGCCAAGCCGGCTTCACCTTGAACAGGTCGATCGACGTGAACACGCCTCAAGCCCCCCTGGGCATCTCGGGCCGCCTGGCCGCCAACTTCCAGTCCAACGCGCTGACCCCGCTGCTGGCGCTGGTGGCTTTGCTGCTGGGCCTGTTTGCCGTGTTGGTGACACCGCGCGAAGAAGAGCCGCAGATCAACGTCACGATGGCCAATGTGCTGATCCCCTTCCCGGGGGCCAGCAGCGCCGACGTGCAGAACCTGGTCGCGCGCCCGGCCGAGCAGGTGCTGGGCCAGGTGGCCGGCATCGAACACACTTACTCCGTCTCGCGCCCGGGCATGGCGGTGTTGACGGTGCAGTTCCAGGTGGGTGTGCCGCGCACCGAAGCGCTGGTGCGGCTGTACGACGTGCTCAACGCCAACCAGGACTGGTTGCCACGCGACCTGGGCACGCTGCCGCCTATCGTCAAGCCCAAGGGCATCGACGACGTGCCGGTGCTGGCGGTGTCGTTGTGGAGCAAGGACATCACGTCGGCCAGCGAGCTGGAACGCGTGGCGCACACGGTGGAAGCCGAACTGAAGCGGGTGCCCGGCGTGCGCGAAGTGGCCACCATCGGCGGCCCTGGGCGCGTGGTGCAGGTCACGCTGCAACCGCAGCGCCTGCGCGAACGGGGTGTGGACGTGCTGCGGCTGAAGCAGGCCATCGGCGCGGCCAGCTTTGCGCTGCCTTCGGGACAGGTGATGGACGACCAGGCCGCAGGCGGCAGCGCACGCACGCTGGCCGTGGAAACCGGCGAATTCCTGCGCTCGGCGCAGGACGTGGGCGACCTGGTGGTGGGTGTGCACCAGGGCAAGCCGGTCTACTTGCGCGAAGTGGCGCAGGTGGAAGACGGCGCCGCGCAAGCCACGAAGCAAGTCTGGTTCACGCCAGCCGGCAAAGATGGCGCCGCCGCCAGCGCCGGCCACCCGGCCGTCACGATCACCGTCACCAAAAAGCCCGGCACCAATGCGGTGGACGTGGCCAGCGCCACGCGTGAACGCCTGGACGTGCTGCACAACACGCTCATTCCGGCCGGCGTGGAAGCCACCGTGGTGCGCGACTACGGCGCCACGGCGGCGGAAAAGGCCAACAAGCTGATCCAGAAGCTGGCCTTTGCCACCGCGTCGGTGATCCTGCTGGTGGGCCTGGCCCTGGGCCGGCGCGAGGCGGTCATCGTCGGCGCGGCGGTGATCCTGACGCTGATGGCCACCTTGTTCGCCAGCTGGGCCTGGGGTTTCACACTCAACCGCGTGTCGCTGTTTGCGCTGATCTTTTCCATCGGCATCCTGGTCGACGACGCCATCGTGGTGGTGGAAAACATCCACCGCCACATGGCGCTCACACCGACCAAGCCGCTGAAGGAGATCATTCCGCTGGCCGTGGACGAAGTGGGCGGCCCCACCATCCTGGCCACACTGACGGTGATTGCGGCGCTGCTGCCGATGGCCTTCGTCAGCGGCCTGATGGGCCCCTACATGAGCCCCATCCCCATCAACAGCAGCCTGGGCATGGCGCTGTCGCTGGCCATCGCCTTCACGGTCACGCCCTGGCTGGCGCTGAAGCTGATGAAGCCCCACGGCACGGCCCACGCCGAGACCGCGGATGCCGCCATCCCCGCGCCCGCCGCGCCGCAAGGCATGGCGGGCAAGCTGCAGCGCCTGTTCACGCGCCTGCTCACGCCGCTGCTCGACAGCGCCCGCAAGCGCTGGCTGCTGCTGGCCGGCATCGTGGCCGCGCTGTTGCTGTCGGTGGGCCTGGCCGCGGTGCAGTGGGTGGTGCTGAAGATGCTGCCCTTCGACAACAAGAGCGAGTTTGCGCTGGTCGTGGACATGCCCGCCGGCACGCCAGTGGAAGACACCGCCGCCGCCCTGCACGCGCTGGGCGGTCATCTGGCGCAACAGCCCGAAGTGCTGCATTTGCAGGGTTATGCCGGCATCGCCAGCCCCATCACCTTCAATGGCCTGGTGCGCCAGTACTACCTGCGTGCCGACGCAGAACAGGGCGAGCTGCAGGTCAACCTGATCGACAAGGACCAGCGTTCGGAACAGAGCCACGCCATCGCCCAGCGCCTGCGCCCCGAACTGGAGAAGATCGCGCTGGCCCACGGCGCCAAGCTGAAGCTGGTGGAAGTGCCACCCGGCCCGCCGGTGATGAGCCCGCTGGTGGCCGAGGTCTACGGCCCCGATGAAGCCGGCCGCCAGCAACTGGCCGCGCGCCTGGCGCAGGCCTTTGCCGCGACACCCGACATCACCGCCATCGACACCAGCCTGCAGGCCGACGCACCACGTGCTTTCCTGCGTGTGCAGCGCCAGCGAGCTGACAGCCTGGGCGTGCCGGTGTCGGCCATCGCCGCCACCGTGCAGGGTGCTTTGAGCGGCACCGACGCCACCTACCTGCACGACGGCCACAGCAAGTACGCCGCGCCGGTGCGCCTGCAACTGCCGCGTGAATCGCAGGTGGGCCTTGAAGCCCTGCTGGCGCTGCCGCTGCGCACGGCCAGCGGACAGCTGGTGCCGCTGAGTGAACTGGTGCGCGTGGAGCGTGGTGTCATCGACAAGCCGCTGTTCACGAAAGACCTGCAGGGCGTGAGCTACGTTTTTGCCGACGTCGGCGCCGGTGGCCAGACACCCGATTCACCGCTGTACGGCCTGTTCAACATCCGCCCGCGCCTGCAAGCCGCCGCGCTGCCGGGCACCGGTGAGCTGGGCGAATACTGGATCAACCAGCCCGCCGACCCTTACCGCGGCTACGCCATCAAGTGGGACGGCGAATCGCAGATCACCTACGAAACCTTCCGTGACATGGGTGCCGCCTACGGTGTGGGCCTGATCCTGATCTACCTGCTGGTGGTGGCGCAGTTCAAAAGTTATGTGACGCCGCTGATCATCATGGCGCCGATTCCGCTGACGATGATCGGCGTGATGCCGGGCCACGCCATCTTCCAGGCCAGTTTCACGGCCACGTCGATGATCGGCATGATCGCGCTGGCCGGGATCATCGTGCGCAACTCCATCCTGCTGGTGGACTTCATCGACCTGCAGGTGGCGCAGGGCATGGCCTTCAAGCAGGCCGTGATCAGCAGCGCCGCCGTGCGTGCGCAGCCCATCGCGCTGACCGGCCTGGCCGCCATGACCGGTGCCGTGTTCATCCTGGACGACCCCATCTTCAACGGCCTGGCGATCAGCCTGCTGTTTGGCATCTTCGTGTCCACCTTGCTCACGCTGGTGGTCATTCCGGTCCTTTACTACGCGGTGAACCGGCGCCGCCTGGAAACTTCTGGAGTCACACCATGACCGTCGAGCGCTTGATCCGCATCTTTGCTGGCAGCTTCATCCTGCTGTCGCTGGCCCTGGGCGTGCAAGCCAGCCCACTGTTCGTGAACAGCTGGTGGCTGGCCTTCACCGCCTTCGTCGGCGCCAACCTGCTGCAGTTTGGCTTCACCAACGTCTGCCCGCTGGGCTGGATGCTGCGCAAGCTGGGTGTGCCCGACCGCGCCGCTGCTTGAGTTCGCTGAACACCCCCATGAACCGGCAGGCGGAGCAGGCGAGAATGCGGGCCGACGCTCAGCCTGCCCGGGAGACCTGCCCCATGTCCGTTCTGACCGATGCCACCAGCCGCACCGACCTGCTCAACCGCCTGAAGCGCGCCGAGGGGCAGCTGCGTGGCATCCAGCGCATGCTGGAAGAGGGGCAGGAGTGCATGGACATCGCCACGCAGATGGCGGCCGTGCGCAAGGCGCTGGACAGCACCTACGTGCGCATGACGGTGTGTTTCATGCAGCAGGAATTGCACGCCCGCCTGGGCACCGACGCCGCTGCCGACACGCAGATCGAGTCGGTGCTGGAAGGTGTGCAGGACTTGCTGGGCAAGATCCGCTGAACGCAGGCCACACGATGAAGCGGCCACGCCGGCATCGCCGCGGCCGTGTTCACCACGCGCGATGACGGCCCCTGCCACCCCGCTGAAGTTCCTGGGCACCGCCTGGTTTTCGGTGGTCATGGGCTTGTCGGGCCTGTCGCTGGCCTGGCACAGCGCCGTGCCCTTGATGGGCGAGGCCGCCGACGTCGCCGCGCTGGCCTTCGGCGCGGCCGCGGCGGCCGCCTTTGTTGCACTCGCACTGGGCAGCCTGTGGCGCGCAAGGCGCCACCCCGATGCCTGGCTCGAAGACCTGCGCCACCCTGTGCGCCACCCCTTCGTGGCGGCCATCGCGGTGTCGCTGATCCTGCTGGCCACGGTGGCGGTGTCGCTGTTTGGCGCCAGCCCGGCTGCGCGTGTGTTGTGGTGGGCCGGCTGCCTGGCGCAGCTGCTGGCCACGGTGTGGGTGCTGGCGCGCTGGTGGCGCGGCAACGGCGCGGGTGGGCTGCAGTGGGCGGGTGTCACGCCGGTGCTGCTGATTCCCGTTGTCGGCAATGTGCTGGCACCGCTGGCCGGCATGACGCTGGGGCACGGCGAATGGGCCACGGCGCAGTTTGGCATCGGGCTGATGTTCTGGCTGCCGGTGTTGGCGCTGGTCGCCGCCCGCGTGGTGGTGGCCGGGCTGTGGGCCGACCGGCTGCGGCCTTCGGTTTTCATCTTCATCGCACCGCCGGCGGTGGTCGGGCTCGTTCTGCTGCAACTGGGTGCGCCCCCCGCCGTGGGCTGGGCCTGCTGGGGCATGGCGCTGTTCTGCTTCTTGTGGGCGGCGACCCAGCTGCGGGCCATTGCCAGCCTGCCCTTTGCGGTGCCGCACTGGAGCCTGAGTTTTCCGCTGGCTGCGCTGGCCGCGCTGACGCTGCGCCTGGCCCAACCCGGCAGTGCATGGGTGGTGCCGGCGATGGCGCTGCTGGCCCTGGCCACGCTGGTGGTGGCCGCGCTGCTGCTGGCCACGCTGCGCGGCCTGCGCAGTGGCAGCCTGCTGGCGCCGGAACCGGTGGCGGCCATCCGGCCCGTCGGCGCCTGAGGGCAGCGACACCACGGCGCCGCGGCAAGATTGCACACCCAGGTCGGGCGGCGTGTGCCCGAGTGTGTGCAAGTGACGCTGCCGGATGCCGATGGAAACGGACCGGCGCGTCGATGCCGCATGCTGCTGACCATGAATCCATCAAAAAGAACCTTGGGCGTGTTTTGGCTGGCCGCGGCCAGTAGCCTGGCGGCTTGCGGCGGCGGTGGCGACACCGCAGCGCCCGCGCCGCCGACAGCCGGCTCGCCGGCGCCCACGCCCACACCCAGCCCAACACCCGCACCGCCCACGGCGTCGCCCACGCCCGGCCCTGGCGTGGCCGGTACACGCGCCACCTGCGGCCTGGCCAATTTCGAAGCCGACCTGATGGCGCGCATCAACGCCCAGCGTGCCTCCGGGGCCAGCTGCGGTGCGGAAGGCAGCTTCCCCGCTGCAGCAGCCCTGAGCTGGAACGCCGCGCTGACGCAGGCATCGCTGGTGCACAGCGACGACATGATGGCGCTCAACTTCTTCAGCCACACCGGGTCCAACGGCAGCAGCGCCGGCCAGCGCGCCACGAACGCGGGCTACGTCTGGCAGACCTGGGGTGAAAACATCGCCGCCGGTCAGCCCACGGTCAACAGCGTGATGGACGCCTGGGTGGCCAGCCCCGGCCACTGCGCCAACCTGATGAACGCCCGCTTCCGCGACATCGGCCTGGCTTGTGTCAGCGGCAGCGCAAACAACACCTACCGCAGCTACTGGACCATGACGCTGGGCACAGCGCGATAAAGCTCCCAAGGGGGGTGTCCGCCATCGGCCCGGCGGAGCCGGTGCCGTGCGAGGCCGCTGTGCATGAACGACGTGGCTGAAGCGTCAGGCGCCCTGTCGTTCCCCTGCAGCCGTGCTGGGCTGCGCTGGCAGGCCCGCCAGGTGGGCATCATCGGCCCAGCTGTCGATGTGCAGGGTGCCGCCGGCCCAGCGCAGGCGGTTGATGCCGGTGTTGGGAATCTCGCATTCACGCAGGCCGTCCAGCGACAGGCCGTTCGCGGTGCGCCACAACATGTCCAGCACACCGCCATGCGTGACGATGACCAGGCGTTGCCCGGCACCGCCACCCGCCAGTTCACGAACGGCGTCGATGACCCGGGTGTGGAACTGCAGCAGGCTTTCACCCTTGGGCAGCGCAAACTGGCTGCGGTGTTCCAGCCACTGCTGCCACAGGTCGGGGTGGCGCTGTTTGATGGTCGGCACGTCCAGGCCTTCCAGCACACCGAAACTCTGCTCGCGCAGGCCGGGCACCAGCTTGGGTGTTTTGCCCCAGGCCGCGGCCAAGGGTGCTGCGGTCTCCTGTGCGCGCACCAGGTCGCTGCTGAACAACGCATCGTGTTGTTCGCGTGCAAGGCGTTGACCCAGGCGCGCCGCCTGTGCTTGGCCGGCGGCGTTCAGCGGCACGTCGATCTGGCCCTGGAAACGCTGCTGGCGGTTCCAGTCGGTTTCGCCGTGGCGAATGAAGAGCAGTTCGGTCACGGCGCCGCGCTCACCGATGCATTCACTTGGCAAACAGCTGGCTGCGGTCGCGAAAGCTCTTGAACTCCAGCGCATTGCCCGCCGGGTCGTAGAAGAACATCGTGGCCTGCTCGCCCACCAGGCCGGCAAACCGGATGTAGGGCTCGATGACGAACTTCACGCCACGTTCGCGCAGCCGCGCGGCCAGGCTGTGGAAAACGTCCCAGTCCAGCACCACGCCGAAGTGCGGCACCGGCACGTCGTGGCCGTCGACCTCGTTGTGGTGGGCCTTGGCACGCGGCGGCGCCAGGTGGGCGACGATCTGGTGGCCGAAGAAGTCGAAGTCGATCCACTCGGCGCTGCTGCGGCCTTCGGGACAGCCCATCAGGCCGCCGTAGAAGTGGCGCGCAGCGGCCAGGTCGTCGACCGGGAAGGCCAGGTGGAAGGGGGTGAGGGTGGCTGGGGTGTTGGCGTTCGTCTGCATCCCGCCAGCATACCCGGGCCCGGCATGTCCCCGGTGCGTGCTCTGGCACACTGCGTCGATGCTTTCGGTGATTCTGCTGCCCGGCCTGGCCTGCGACCCTGAACTGTTCCAGCAGCAAGTGCCTGCACTGACCGATGCGGGTGCGCGGGTGCACATCAGCGACGTGCACCGCCGATTTGCCACGCTGCCGCAAATGGCCGCGGCGCTGCTGGCCGAACAGCCCGGCCCCCACGTGCTGGTGGGCGCGTCGATGGGCGGCATGCTGGCCATGGAATTGCATCGTCAAGCGCCGCAGCGGGTGCGGGCGCTGGGCTTGCTGGGCACCACCGCGCGGCCCGACACCCCCGAGCTGATCAAGCTGCGCACCCAGGCCTGCGAACTGTTTGCCAAGGGCCGCATGGACGAGGTGCTGCGTGCCAACGTGCTGTTTGCCTTCCACCCCACCCGCGCCCGCGAGGCCGGCCTGGTGGAGCGTTACCTGGCGATGATCGGCCGCGCCGGTGCGCAGCAACTGATTGCGCAGAACCGCGCCGTGATGGCGCGGGTGGACAGCCGACCGCACCTGGGCGCCATCAACTGCCCGGTGCTGGTGGCCTGTGGTGAAGCCGACCAGCTGACAACACCGGAACATGCGCGCGAAATGGCGGCGCTGATGCCCCATGCGCAGTTGGACATCGTGCCCGGCGCCGGCCACATGCTGACGATGGAACAGCCGCAGCGCGTGAACACCCTGCTGCTGAACTGGCTGCGTTCGCTGGGCGGCTGAAGCGCCGCGACCCTGGTGCCTAGCGCTTCACCTCGGGCTGCAGCACGCTGCTGTCGGTGATGACCAGGTCCAGCGGATGGCGCTGGCCGGCCAGGTGGTCCAGCACACACTGCAGCACCAGCGGGCTGCGATGGCGCGCTGCACTGGCCTGCAATTCGTCCAGCGTCATCCACAGCGTTTGCACGATGCCGGTGTCCAGCTGCCGGCCCGGCAGAACTTCCCCCACCGTGCCGCTGTAGGCCAGCCGCAGGTAGGTCACGTCTTCACCGGTGGCCGGCCGCAGGAAACGCGACAGGTAGACCCCCACCAAAGCCTGCGGCGTGAAAACCCGTGCCGTTTCTTCCAGCGCTTCGCGCACGACACCCTGCTGCGAGCTTTCGCCCGGGTCCAGGTGACCGGCCGGGTTGTTCAGCTTCAGGCCTTCGGGTGTGTGCTCTTCCACCAGCAGGAAACGCGGCGGCTGGCCACCGTCTTCGATGATGGCGGCGACGGTGACACTAGGGCTCCAGCGGCTTGGCATGGCCGGCATCGTAGTCGGTGCAGAATGGACCGCACAGACATGAACAGTGCGCCAGGGAGGCTCAGCTGATTCACGCCCACACAAGCCGCCGGCTGACTGCTGCCCTGCGTTGCCTGAGCGCGGCGCTGGCGTTGTGTGCCGGCGCCGTCAGCGCCAGTGAACCGGTCACCGTGGCGAAAAGGCCGCTGACGGTGGCCGACTTCCTGGCGCCCTACGGCGTGCAGCAGGCCGCCATCTCGCCCGACGGCCGGCACGTGGCGCTGATCGAACACCGGGGCCGCATTCACAGCTTGAAGCTGGTGCGCATCGAAGACCTCGATCAGCGTGTGCTGTTGTGGGGGCGCTGGGTCGAAGACGGCCGCTACCTGGTGAACAAACAGCCGCGCCGGGTGAGCTGGGTCAACAATTCGATCCTGGCCGTGGACATGGGCGCCGTTGCCGAGGCGCTGGACCTGACCGGCAAGAAGATCGCCGACCTGGGCTCAAGGGTCATTGGCAAAGCCGTGCCAGGCGATCCCGATTCGACGTTGATGCTCGTGCATGACGACGAGGACCTGGACACTGTGTCCGCAGTGGACGTGCAGACACGCAAGTCGCGCCGCTTGCGCTACCCCATGAGCGGCACGCCCAAACACTGGACCTTCGACGAACAGGGCGCGTTGCGCGCGGTGTTGCTGGCCGATTCATCCATCTGGCGCGACGACACCACGCTGCGCCTGTGGTACCTGCCCGGCGGCCAGAAAGACTGGATGCCGCTGCTGGAACACAGGGTGACCGACGACACCTGGCTGCCCTTGGCCGCTTCAGCCGAGCGCGACGAACTGCTGGTGGCTTCGCGGCACCAGCGCGACAAGGTCGCCGTGTTCCGCTACACGCCACTGAAGGGTGACTTGGCGGCCGCCGAGCTGATGCTGGCCGACGAACACGCCGACGTGGCACCTGGCGAAAACCTGCGTGGTCAAACCGCCATGAGCTTCTACGCCCTGGGCCTGAAACCGCAGCGGCAATGGCTGGACCGCGACTGGCGCACGGTGCAGACCGCCGTGGACGAGGTGCTGCCCGGCCGGATCAATGATCTCAGCGGCAACCCGGCGGGCCAGGTGCTGATTCACTCCTACTCTGACCTGGACCCGGGCCGGTGGTTGTTGCTGGACGTGCCGAAAGCCGAGCTGCGCTTGCTGGCCATGCACCGACAACGCATCGACCCAGCGCACATGCGGCCGATGGAGACCTACCACTACGCCAGCGCAGACGGCCTGCAGATCCCTGCCTTCCTGACCCGACCCGAAGGCCCGGCGCAGCCGCGCCCGACCGTGGTGCTGGTGCATGGCGGGCCCGCGGCGCGCGACCATTGGGGCTGGAATGCCGAGGTGCAGTTGCTGGCCTCTCGCGGCTACGTCGTGTTCCAGCCGCAGTTCCGCGGCTCCACAGGTTTTGGCAAGGCCTTCGAGGTGGCGGGCCACGGCCAATGGGGCCTGGCCATGCAGGACGACATCACGGCCGGCGTGCAAGACCTGGTGCGGCGCGGCATCGCCGACCCGCGCCGCATCTGCATCTACGGCGCCAGCTACGGGGGTTACGCGGCGATGTGGGGGCTGGTCAAGACACCCGAGCTCTACCGCTGCGGCGTCACGCTGTCCGGTGTGTCCGACATCGGCTACATGCTCACCGACTGGTCGGACAGCAACGGCGACAAGATGACCCGCGAGCTGATGCGCCTGACCGTGGGTGACCGCAAGCGGCAGCAGGCCCAGTTCGATGCGGTGTCGCCGCTGAAACACGCGGCGCGCATCCAGGCCCCGGTGTTCATCGCCCATGGCGAAGAAGACGTGCGGGTGCCCTTCTCACACGCCAGCAAGCTGAGGTCGGCCCTGGACCGCGCGGGTAAAAGATACGAGTGGCTGGCGCTGCCCCATGAAGGCCACAGCTTGTTTTACCTGGCCAGCCAGCAACGCTTCTACGCACAGCTGCTGAAATTCCTGGACCAAAACCTGCTGCCCGCCGCAGCGCCCACCGAAGCGCCCGCCGAAGCAAAACCCTGAGCGCCCACGGCTGGCAAGCCGGGGCTGACCACAGGCCGGCTTGCAGGGGAATTGTGTTAGCTTCACGCGCCCCAAATCACAAGACACCGGCCAGCAGCCGCGAGGAGGCTTCATGCTCATTGGCGTACCGCTCGAAACCGCAGCGGGAGAGACCCGCGTCGCGGTCACTCCCGAGACGGCCAAAAAACTGACGGCCCAGGGCCACACCGTGCGGGTGCAAAGTGGTGCCGGCATTGCCGCCAGCGCCACCGACGAGGTCTACACCGCGGCCGGCGCCGAGATCACCGACCGCGCCGGCGCCTTGGCCTGCGAACTGGTGCTGAAGGTGCGCAGCCCCGATGCCGACGAGTTGAGCCTGATGAAAAGCGGCACCGCGCTGGTGGGCATGCTGAACCCCTTCGACAAGGACAACCTGGCGCGCCTGGCCACGGCCGGCATCACCAGCTTCGCGCTGGAAGCCGCACCGCGCACGACCCGCGCGCAGAGCATGGACGTGCTGTCGAGCCAAGCCAACATCGCCGGCTACAAGGCCGTGATGATGGCCGCCGACAAGTACCAGCGCCTGTTTCCGATGTTGATGACGGCCGCCGGCACCATCAAGGCCGCACGGGTCGTGATCCTGGGCGTGGGTGTGGCCGGCCTGCAGGCCATTGCCACGGCCAAGCGGCTGGGTGCGGTGATCGAGGCTTCCGACGTGCGGCCTTCGGTGAAAGAGCAGGTCGAGTCGCTGGGCGCGAAGTTCATCGACGTGCCCTACCTGACCGACGAAGAAAAGGAAGCCGCCGTGGGTGTGGGCGGTTACGCCAAGCCCATGCCGCCCAGCTGGATGGACCGCCAGAAGGTGGAAGTGGCCAAGAAGGTGGCGGCAGCCGACATCGTGATCAGCACCGCGCTGATCCCGGGCCGCGCGGCACCGGTGTTGATCACCGAAGACATGGTGAAGAGCATGAAACCCGGCAGCGTGATCGTCGACATGGCGGCACCCGCCGGTGGCAACTGCCCGCTCACCGAAGCCGGCAAGACGGTGGTCAAACACGGTGTCACGCTGGTCGGCGAGACCAACATCCCTGCGCTGGTCGCGGCGGATTCTTCGAGCTTGTACGCGCGCAACGTGCTCGACTTCCTGAAGCTGGTGTTGCCCAAGGACAGTGGTTTCGTCGTGCCGATGGACGACGACATCGTCGTCGCCTGCCTGATGACGCAGTCGGGCGAAGTGAAGAGGAAATAGCACATGGACATCGTCAGCCCCACCGTCACCAACCTGATCATCTTCGTGCTGGCCATCTACGTGGGTTACCACGTGGTGTGGACCGTCACACCCGCGCTGCACACACCGCTGATGGCGGTGACCAATGCCATCAGCGCCATCGTCATCGTCGGCGCCATGCTGGCCGCGGCGCTGACCGAAACCACGCTGGGCAAGACCATGGGCGTGCTGGCGGTGGCGCTGTGTGCCGTCAACGTCTTCGGTGGCTTCCTGGTCACCCGGCGCATGCTGGAAATGTTCAAGAAAAAAGAGAAGAAGGCCCCGGCGGCCACCAAGGAAGGTCACTGACATGAGCATGAATCTGGTGACGCTGCTGTACCTGGTGGCCAGCGTCTGCTTCATTCAGGCGCTGAAGGGCCTGAGCCACCCCACCACGTCGATCCGCGGCAACCTCTTCGGCATGATCGGCATGGCCATTGCCGTGTTCACCACGGCAGCGCTGATCGTCGAACTGGCCAGCCAGATGGGCCAGACACGCGCGCAGGGCATGGTCTGGGTGCTGGGCGGTCTGGTGGTCGGCGGTGCCGCCGGCACGGTGATGGCCAAGCGCGTGGAGATGACCAAGATGCCCGAGCTGGTGGCCTTCATGCACAGCATGATCGGTCTGGCGGCGGTGTTCATCGCGGTGGCCGTGGTGGCTGAGCCGTGGGCCTTCGGCATCACTGCCAAGGGCGTGCCGATTCCCTTCGGCAACAAGTTCGAGCTCTTCCTGGGCGGCGCCATCGGCGCCATCACCTTCAGCGGCAGCGTGATCGCGTTTGGCAAGCTCAGCGGCAAGTACAAGTTCCGACTGTTCCAGGGCGCGCCGGTCACCTTCGGTGGCCAGCACATGATCAACCTGGTGCTGGGCCTGGCGATGCTGGGCCTGGGCGTGGGCTTTTCGTTCACCGAAAGCTGGCCGATGTTTTTTGCGATGCTGGCCATCGCGTTTGTGCTGGGCGTGCTGATCATCATTCCCATCGGTGGCGCCGACATGCCGGTGGTGGTCTCGATGCTCAACAGCTATTCCGGCTGGGCGGCGGCGGGCATCGGCTTCAGCCTGAACAACAGCATGCTGATCATTGCCGGCAGCCTGGTGGGCAGCTCGGGTGCGATCCTGAGCTACATCATGTGCAAGGCCATGAACCGCAGCTTCTTCAACGTCATCCTGGGCGGTTTTGGTGGCGAAGCGGCAAGCCCGGCCGCGGCCGGCGGTGGCGCGGCGCGCAGCGTGAAGACCGGCAGCGCCGACGACGCGGCCTTTGTGCTGGGCAATGCCGAGACGGTGGTCATCGTGCCGGGGTACGGGCTTGCGGTGGCCCGGGCGCAGCACGCGGTGAAGGAACTGGCGGCCAAGCTCACCGAAAAGGGCATCACGGTGAAGTACGCCATCCACCCGGTGGCCGGCCGCATGCCCGGCCACATGAACGTGCTGCTGGCCGAAGCCGAGGTGCCCTACGACCAGGTCTTCGAGATGGAAGACATCAACGGCGAATTCGGCCAGGCCGACGTGGCCATCATCCTGGGCGCCAACGACGTGGTGAACCCTGCGGCGCACGTCAAGGGCAGCGCCATCTACGGCATGCCCATCCTGGAGGCCTACAAGGCCAAGACCGTGATCGTCAACAAGCGTTCGATGGCCAGCGGCTACGCCGGGCTGGACAACGAACTCTTCTACATGGACAAGACCATGATGGTCTTCGGCGACGCCAAGAAGGTGGTCGAGGACATGGTCAAGGCGATCGAGTAGGTGAGGCCTGCCGTCGCGCGCGATTTTCACTGGCGCCGCTCGGCGCCGCTCTTGCGAAATTTTTCTCGCTATTCCTTTAGCAAGACCTAGACTCTATGGGTCTTGTTAAAGGATTGCCAGTGGACCATCCCCACCGGGCCGGCCGCAGTGTGCAGCAGCCCAGCGGCTACAAGGCCTTCATCCCGGCGCAGCTGCCGCCCGACCCGCCCATCACCTACAGCGGCGAACTGCAGACCTTGCTTTCGGCCGCCGACCGCGACATCGGCCGCCTCGACGCGCTGGCCGCCCTGCTGCCCAACCCCGACCTCTTCGTCGCCATGTACGTGCGCCACGAGGCGGTGCTGTCATCGCAGATCGAAGGCACGCAGAGCACGCTGGAAGACGTGCTGGCCTTCGAAGCCGAGGCCGTGCGCGACGACACGCCCAAGGACGTGGCCGAAGTCGTGAACTACGTGCGCGCCATGAACTACGGCCTGCAACGCCTGGCCACACTGCCGCTGTCGCTGCGGCTGCTGCGCGAGATCCATGGCGAGCTGATGACCGGCGTGCGCGGCGGCGACAAGTCGCCCGGCGAATTTCGCACCTCGCAGAATTGGATAGGCGGTGGCGGCAGCACCTTGCGCAACGCCGGCTTCATCCCGCCGCCGCCGCACGAGCTGACGGCGGCGCTGGGCCAGCTCGAAACCTTCCTGCACCAGGCGCGCGGCCAGGTGCCGCTGCTGGTGCGCTGCGCCCTGGCGCACGCGCAGTTCGAGACCATCCACCCTTTCCTCGACGGCAACGGCCGCGTCGGCCGCCTGCTCATCACGCTGATGCTGTGCGAAGACGGCGCCCTGTCGCGCCCGCTGCTCTACCTGTCGCTCTATCTCAAGGCGCACCGCGCCGAGTACTACGACCGGCTCACCGCCATCCGCAGCCAGGGCCACTGGGAACAGTGGCTGGCCTTCTTCCTGCGGGGTGTGAGCCTGACGGCGCGCGCCGCCACGCGCACGGCGCAGGACATCGTGGCGCTGCGCGACGCCCACCGCAGCGCCGTGCCCCGCAACGCCAAGGCGCTGGCGCTGCTGGACCACCTGCTGCGCCAGCCCACCGTGTCCATCAAGCGCGTGGTGCAACTGCTGGGCTGCACCGCGCCCACCGCCACCAAGCTGGTGCGCGAGATGGAAGCGCGCGGCTGGCTGCGTG
Source organism: Rubrivivax sp. (assembly GCA_030653385.1). Taxonomy (GTDB): domain Bacteria; phylum Pseudomonadota; class Gammaproteobacteria; order Burkholderiales; family Burkholderiaceae_C; genus Rubrivivax. The sequence goes on from JAURZM010000055.1 coordinate 37,323, forward strand.
AACTCACCGGCTACGGCCGCAACCGGCTGTGGCGTTACCAGCCCTACGTCGACCTGTTCCACCGCGATACGCTCGATGCGCTGGTCGAAGCCGCGGCGCGCGCTGACTGAAACCCCATGCCCACGCTCGACTGGCTGAACCGCGAAGCCGCCTTCCGCAGCACCGAACAGCTGCCCACGCGGGTGCTGCGGCCGCACCGCGCCGGCCATGAATTTGGCGACGTGGCTGCTGCGGCCGGCGGCGGCAACCTGCTGATCCAGGGCGACAACCTGTAGCCGCCGAAGGCCACGCCACCAGTGCTCGGCGCCGTCTGGGCCGAACGCAGCCTGGACCGCGCGGTTTTCGCGATGGTCTACAAGCAGGAAGGCGGCATGGCCATGGCGCAGCAGATCGAGGCCGCGCTGGCCTGATCTGCGCGGCGCAAGGCCCCGCCCCGCGGATGAGGGTGCCCCCGGTTCGGCGGCCGCGGCGCACTGCTCCAGAATGGGGGTCGCCCCACGAGGGCCCCGCTGCACCGTCGCCAAGGACATCCCCATGACCCCCAGCCTCTTCAAGCAAGTCACCGTCGCGGCCCTGGCCACGCTGTGCACCGCCGGCGCCGCGCTCGCCGCCCCCGTCTGGATCACCATCGGCGACCAGGCCCATGCCGTGCTGCAGAAGGTGGCGCCGAACGCCCGCACGGTGGCCAGTGCCCGCGTGGCGGTGGACGTGCCCGTCAAGCGCGGCAGCAGCACGCTCAAGCAGGCCCACGAGGACGTGTTTGCGGTGGAAGTCGACGAGGACATGATCCCCTCGCTGTCGCTGGCCGTGCACCTCCAGCTGCGCAAGTGCGGCGGCTTCGTTCAGCACGATTCGATGGCCGAAGCGCTGGCCACGCTGCACCGGCTGGAGAACCCCGACCAGACCCAGCTGCTGCTGCCCAGCTACGCCATCGACAACGTCGCCGAAGTCAATGCGCTGCTGCCGCAGCTGCAGGCCAGCAACCTGCTGTCGACCATCACCGACCTGTCGGCCTTCCAGAACCGGCGCTACAACAGCACGCACGGCGTGGCGGCGTCGGACTGGCTGCGCATCAAGTGGCTCACCCTGCTGCCGTCGCGCACGCAGACCGGCAGCAGGCCGCGCTGGCGCCTGAAGCAGATCACCCACACCTGGGCGCAGAAGTCGGTGGAGTTCGAGCTCATCGGCAGCGGCAACAGCGGCGAAACGCTGGTACTGGGTGCCCACCTCGACAGCATCGCCGGCAGCAACATCGAGGCGCGCGCGCCTGGCGCCGACGACGACGCCAGCGGCGTCGCCGGGCTGACCGAGATCATCCGCGTGCTGGTGGCCAGCGACTTCCAGCCCAAGCGCAACATCCGCTTCATCGCCTACGCCGCCGAGGAAGTGGGCCTGCTGGGCTCGGCCAACATCGCCAACGCGGCCGCGGCAAGGCCCGACCGCGTGGTGGGCGTGATGCAGCTCGACATGACCGCCTTCAAGGGCAGCGCGCAAGACCTCTGGATCTACACCGACTACACCAACGCGGCGCAGAACCAGTTCGTGGCCAACCTCGCGGCCACCTACCTGCCGACGCTGACGGTGGCCTACGACGCCTGTGGCTACGGCTGCAGCGACCATGCGTCCTGGCACAACCGCGGTTATGTCGCGTCCTTCCCTTTCGAGGCCGCCAACAGCAGCTACAACTTCGCCATCCACACCGCCAACGACACCACCGCCACCTTCGGCAACCAGGCCAACCACGCGCTGAAGTTCACGCAGCTGGCGCTGGCCTGGCTGGTGGAGCTGGCCAGTGACAGCACGCCGGCGGTGGCGGCGGCACCCATGCCGGTGGCCGCATCACGCTGAGGCCGCGCGTGACGGTCCGCAACGGCCCGAACGGCTGCCGCGGGCCGGAAGACGATTCCATGCGCGCGGGCCGACCACGCGGCAGCGTCGGTGAGCGCGCCGCGCCGCTATCGAATCCCCTGATAGGAAGGTGTCAGGCAGCCGTCAGAATCCACCGTCGATGGTGACGGGGAGGTGATGGAGAAGATCTGGCTGAAGCAGTACCCTGCCGGCGTGCCGGCCGAGGTGCGCGCCGATCTCTACCCCTCGCTGGTGGCGCTGCTGGAAAACAGCTTCAGTCAGTACCGCGAACGGCCGGCCTGCCGCTGCATGGGCCGCGACCTGGGCTACGGCCAGCTCGACGAACATTCGCGCGCGCTGGCCGCCTGGCTGCAGGGCCGCGGCCTGGTGCGCGGCGACCGCGTCGCCGTGATGCTGCCCAACCTGCCGCAGTACCTGGTGGCCGTGGCCGCCATCCTGCGTGCCGGGCTGGTGGTGGTCAACGTGAGCCCTCAGCACATGCCGCGCGAACTGGAGTACCAGCTCAAGGACGCCGGCGCCAAGGCCATCGTCATCATCGAGGACGCCGCCGCCACGCTGCAGCAGGTGCTGGAGCGTGTGCCCGTGCCGCACGTGCTGCTGACCGGTGCGGGCGACATGCTCGGCCCGCTGAAGGGCCCGCTGGTCAACCACATGGCGCGCCGGGTGCGCAAGCTGGTGCCTTCCTTCCATTTGCCCGGCGCCACGCGTTTCCTCGACGCGCTGGCGCGCGGCCGCCGCATGGCGCTGCAGCCGGCCGCGGTGGGCCCCGACGACATCGCACTGCTGCAGTACACCGGCGGCACCACGGGCCCCTGCAAGGGCGCCGTGCTGCTGCACCGCAATCTGGTGGCCAACTTGCTGCAGAGCCGCGCCTGGTACGGGCCGGCGCTGGCGCGCATCCCGGCCGGTGAACAGCCGGTGACGGTGTGCGCGCTGCCGCTGCACCACATCTACGGCTTCAACGTCATCATGATGCTGGGGCTGCTCACCGGCGGCTGCAGCCTGCTGATCCCGAACCCGCGCGACACCGCGGCGCTGCTGAAGGAACTGGCGCGCCAGCGCTTCCACAGCTTCCCGGCGGTGGACACGCTGTTCGACACCTTGCTGCAGCACCCCGACTTCGACCGCGTCGACTGGAGCCACCTGCGCCTGAGCATCGGTGGCGCGATGGCGGTGCAGCAGGCCACGGCGCGCGCCTGGCTGGAGCGCACCGCCTGCCCCATCTGCGAGGGCTACGGCCTCAGCGAGGCCAGCCCGTCCGTCAGCTGCAACCCGGTGGACACCACCGACTGGAGCGGCCACATCGGCCTGCCGCTGCCCGGCACCGAGGTGACCTTGCTCGACGACGAAGGCCGGCCCGTGCCCCCAGGCACGCCCGGCGAGCTGGCCGTGCGCGGCCCGCAGGTGATGGCCGGCTACTGGCAGCGCCCCGACGAGACGGCCCGCGTGATCACGCCCGAAGGCTGGCTGCGCAGCGGCGACATCGCCGTGGTCGACAGCCGCGGCAACTTCCGCATCGTCGACCGCAAGAAGGACCTGATCTTCGTCAGCGGCTTCAACGTCTATCCCGGCGAGGTCGAGGACGTGCTGACGCAGATGCCGGGTGTGCAGGAATGCGCCGTCATCGGCATCCCCGACGCCCGCGCCGGCGAGGCGGTGAAGGTGGTGGTGGTGCGCCAGGCCCCGACCACCGCGCGGCCCACCGAGGCCGACGTGCGCGCCTGGTGCGAGGCCAACCTGACGGGCTACAAGCGGCCCAAGGTGGTGGAGTTCCGCGCCGACCTGCCGAAGTCGCCGGCAGGCAAGGTCTTGCGCCGCGCCTTGCGCGACCACGTCTAGGCCAGGCTGACCACGCTGCTGGCGCGGCCCCTGCGCGAGAATGCGCCGCGCCGGCTGCCCGCCCGGCCCCCGCCCGAACCGAGGACACCACTTGCTGCTGCCGCCCATCCGCGAACTGCGCGCCCGCCTGACGCAGCCCGGCGCCCACGCGGCGCTCGTCGAAGAGGTGCTGGCGGCGGCGACCCTGCCAGCCGCGGCACACGCCTACACCGCGCTGCTGCCCGAGCTTGCACGGGCCGCGGCCGCGGCGGCCGACACGGCGCTGGCCGCGGGCCGACCGCTTCCACCGCTGGCCGGCCTGCCAGTGACGGTGAAAGACCTCTACGACATCGCCGGCCGCACGACGATGGCCGGTTCGGTGCTGCGCGAAGGCGCCGCGCCGGCGACCGCGGACGCCGAGGCCGTCGCGCGGCTGAAGCGCGCCGGTGCGGCCATCACCGGGCTCACGGCGATGAGCGAGTTTGCGTTCTCGGGCGTCGGCATCAACCCACACCACGGCACGCCGCGCAACCCCTGCGACGCCGCGCTGGCACGCATCCCTGGCGGCTCGTCTGCAGGCGCCGCGGTGTCGGTGGCGCTGGGCCAGGCGGTTGCCGCGCTGGGCTCCGACACCGGCGGGTCCATCCGCATTCCGGCGGCGCTGTGCGGGCTGGTGGGCTTCAAGAACACGCAGGCACGCACACCGCTGGCCGGCGCGTTTCCGCTCTCGTTCACGCTCGACACGGTGTGTGCCATGGCGCGTTGTGTCGACGACTGCCTGTCCGTCGACGCCTTGCTCGCAGGCGCGCCGCTGGTGGTGCAGCGGCGGGCGCTGGCCGGGCTGCGCCTGGCGCTGCCGCAGACCGTGGTGCTCGACGCGCTGGAGCCCGCGGTGGCCACGGCCTTTGAGCGCACGCTGCAGCGTCTGTCGGCCGCCGGCGCGGCCATCGTGCCGCTGGCGCTGGCCGAGCTGGCCGAGATCGGACAGATCAACGCGCCGGGCGGGCTGTCGGCCATCGAGGCCTGGGGCACGCACCAGCAGGCGATGCAGACGCAGCGTGAGCGTTTCGACCCGCGCGTGGCCGCGCGCATCGCGCTGGGTGCAGGCGTGACACCCGCCGAGCACCTGGCCATCCTGATGCGCCGGCGCGACTGGATCGCGCGTGTCACGCAGCGCCTGGCGGGCTTCGACGCGCTGGTCTGCCCGACGGTGCCCATCACCGCGCCGCCGATCGCCGAGCTGGTGGCCAGCGACGACGCCTTCTTCAAGGCCAACGGCCTGCTGCTGCGCAACACCTTCACCGTCAACTTCCTCGACGGCTGCGCCTTCACGCTGCCCTGCCACGTGCCCGGCGAGTTGCCTGTCGGCCTGATGCTGGCTGCGCCCTGCGGCCACGACGCCGCGCTGGCCGGCGTGGCGCTGGCGGTGGAAACGCTGCTGAACGGCGATTGAAGGCATGGCGATGCGCCTCTTCGTCGACACGCCGCTGGTCGCCGCCACCGAGCTCACGCTGCCCCCCGGTGCCGCTCGCCACGCCCAGGTGCGGCGTGTGCAGCCGGGCGACACGCTGCAGCTCTTCGACGGACAGGGCAGCGACTGGCCGGCCACCGTGCTGGCCATGGGCCGCAGCGAGGTGCGTGTGCGCGTGGGCCTGCCGCAGGCGGTGGCCAGAGAGCTGCCGCTGGCCATCACGCTGGCGCTGGGCATGCCGGCCAACGAACGCATGGATGCGCTGGTGGAAAAGGCCAGCGAGCTCGGCGTCGCGACGGTCCAGCCGCTGATGACGCAGCGCTCGGTGCTGCGCCTGGCCGGTGAACGTGCGCAGCGCAAGCAGTTGCACTGGCAGGCCATTGCGGTGGCCGCCTGCGAGCAGTGCGGCCGCGCCCGCGTGCCCGTGGTGGCGCCGGTGCGTGAACTGGCCGACTGGCTGGCGCAGGCCGGCGCCGATCACGCCGCGGCGCCTGCGGCGACGCTGCGCCTGGTGCTCAGCCTGCAGCCCGACGCTGCGGCACTGCCGGCGCTGCCGTGGACCGACGCCGGCCGCGTGTTCACGCTCAGCGGCCCCGAAGGCGGCCTCACGCCCGACGAAGAAGCCGCGGCACGCGCCGCCGGCTTCGTGCCCGCAGCGCTGGGCCCGCGTGTGCTGCGCGCCGACACCGCACCGCTGGCCGTGCTGGCCTGGCTGGGCCTGACGGCAGGAGGTTCGGCATGCTGAAGACCGTGGGCGGCGTGGCCATCCTGCCGCGGCACCGCACGCCGCGCCACTGGCCGGCCGCGCCGAGCAGCCGCCCCCGGTCCGGGGCCGCAGTCCTCAGTCGCGGCGCCCTTCGGCATGCAGCGAGAGGATGTCGACCACCGCGCGGTTGCACGGCGTGGGCACGCCCAAGCGGCGGCCGCGCTCGACGACATCGCCGCTGAGCCAGGGCAGTTCGAGCCGGTTGCCACGTTCCAGGTCGTGGTGCATCGACGAGGTCATGGTCTCGGGCAGGGTGTCGGCGAAGGCCAGGCGGTTCTCGGCGTACTCCGGCGGCAGCAGCACGCCCTCGGCGCGTGCCACCTTCACCACCTCGTCCATCACGTCGTGCAGGAAGGCGTGCGCACGGGGGTGGCTGCGGATGCGGCCGATGGGCAGCCGCGCCAGCGTGGTGGTGGCCGACAGGCCGACGAGGAAGACGAACTTCTCCCACTGCGCCTGGCGGATGCGCGGGCTCAGTTCGTGGTCGATGCCGGCTTCGGCGCAGGCCGCGGCAAAGGCCTGCAGTCGCGGGCTGGTGCTGCCGTCGAACTCGCCGAAGACCAGGCGCTGCATCGTGCCGTTGTGGCGGATGACACCTGGCTCGGCAATGCTGGCCGCGATGTAGCCCACGCCGCCGGCGACGTGGCGCGGGCCCAGGGCGGCGCGCAGCAGGTCGTCCTTCACGACGCCGTTCTGGAACGACACCACGACCGTGTCTTCGCCCAGCTGCGTCCACAGCGACTGCGCGGCGTCCACCGTGTCCCACAGCTTGACGCCGAAGAGCACGAAGTCGGCTGCCGAGATTTCTGCGGGGCTCTCGACGGCCCGCACCTGCTTCAGGTGCAGGTCACCCAGCGGGCTGAGCACGCGCAGGCCGTGCTTGCGCAGCGCCTGCAGGTGCGCGCCGCGCGCGACGAAGCTGACTTCGTGCCCGGCCTGCGCCAGGCGGCCGCCGAAATAGCCGCCGACCCCGCCGCTGCCCATGATGGTGATGCGCATCGCTGTTCCTTCAACCAGGCCCCGCGGGCCCGCGTCACTCAGCCGAGTCTAGGGGCCGTGCCGGCTCAGATGGCAGCGGCTTCCCACAACCCTGCGCGCAGCGTGCCGAAACTTCAGTCGCCCTTGCGCCCATAACCGGGGTCGATGCGCAGCAGCGCCGCCGCCGCAAACGAAGGCAGCGTGGCCACGCAGGCCCAGACGAAGAAGTTGAAGTAGCCCAGCTGGCTCTGCAGCCAGCCCGCCGCCATGCCGGGCAGCATCATGCCCAGCGCCATGAAGCCGGTGCACAGCGCGTAGTGCGCCGTCTTGTGCGGGTTCTCGCCGCCGGCGCCGTCGCTGCCCGGCGCGCCGCCGTGGCCGCCGGCCACCATCAGCATGTAGACCATGAAGGCGGTGAAACCCAACCCGTAGCCGAACTGCTCCAGTGCCACCGCGCCACTGACCAGCCACAGGCTGGCCGGCTGCGCCCAGGCCAGCAGCACGAACACCGTGTTCGGCAGGTGCATGCACAGCACCAGCGGCCACAGCAGCCGCTTCAGGCCCCCGCGGCTGATGAGCCAGCCGCCCAGCAGCCCGCCGATGGTCAGCGCCGTCACGCCCACGGTGCCGTAGGCGATGCCCACGTCCTGCGTCGTCAGGCCCAGTCCGCCGGCGCTGGCCGGGTCGAGCATGAAGGGTGTCACCAGCTTCAGCAGCTGCGCCTCGGCGAAGCGGTAGAGCAGCAGGAAGGCCAGCAGGCGGACGATGCCCGGGCGGCGAAAGAAGGCCGCGAAGACGGTGGCGAAGTCGGCCCAGAAGGTGGCGCTGCGGGGAGCCGGCCGGTCGCTCGCCGGGCGCGGCAATGCCCACTGGTGGTAGGCGGCGGCGGCGACGAAGAACACCGCCATCAACCCGAACACCCAGGCCCAGGCCAGCGCCACCTGCCCCGTGCGTTGCTGCAGGTGGCCCGCGAGCACGACGAGCCCGCCCTGGCCGCCGATCATCGCCAGCCGGTAGAACGTGCTGCGCACGCCGACGAAGGCGGCCTGCGCCGCGGGCGGCTGGGCCAGCATGTAGAAGCCGTCGGCGGCGATGTCGTGCGTGGCCGAGGCGAAGGCCATGAGCCAGAAGATCACCAGCGTGGTCTGCAGGAAGGCCGGTGCCGGCACCGCCAGCGCCACGCAGGCCAGCGCAGCACCGACGACGAACTGCAGCGCGACGATCCAGCGCCGCTTGGTGCCCAACAGGTCGACCAGCGGCCCCCACAGCGGCTTGATGACCCAGGGCAGGTAGAGCCAGCTCGTCAGCAACGCGATGTCCGTGTTGCTGACGCCCAGGTTCTTGTACATGACGACGGCCAGCGTCATCACCACCACATAGGGCAGGCCCTGGGCGAAGTACAGCGTGGGGATCCAGCGCCAGGGGCGGGCGGCGGTGAGCGGGGAAGGGGCCAAGGAAGCGGAAGGTGAGGTGTCGAGGTCGGCCTGCGGGCCCGATGTTCACACGCTTCGTGTGCCTGCCCGCTGCCTGGCGGCGTTGTGCACACGCCGCAGCAGTGCCATGAAAGCGACATCGGCTACACGACCTTGGTTATTCCGGATGTGCCGCCCTATGCTGCGCGGCAACACTGTGACAGTGCGCATCGCGCCCCGGCGAGCCGGCTCCAAGACCGGCCGTCACCACAACCTTCGAGGATCCCCGATGAAACTGAAGACCGTCGTTGGCAGCCTGGCGCTGCTGGGCCTGGCCACGCATGCCCTCGCACAGACACCGGCGCCCAGCCAGCGCATCACCGTCACCGGGTCCAGCATCAAGCGCATTGCCGCCGAAGGCGCGCTGCCGGTGCAGACCATCAGCGCGGCGGAACTCACCCGTCAGGGCATCGTCAATGCCGAGCAGCTGATCGTCACGCTCACCAGCAACGGCAACGGCCTGGACAACATGGCCAGCAACGCCGATGTGGTCTCGGGCCAGTCGCGCGGCAACAACGGCGCCACCAGTGCCAACCTGCGCGGACAGGGCAGCAATGCGACGCTGATCCTGCTCAACGGCCGTCGCATCGCCGCCCACGGCCTGAACGGTGGCACCGTCGACCTGAACCAGATTCCCATGGCCGCGGTGGAACGCGTGGAGGTGCTGAAGGACGGCGCGTCATCGATCTACGGCACCGACGCCATCGGCGGCGTCATCAACTTCATCCTGCGCAACAACTTTCAGGGCCTGCGCGCTGCAGCCAGCGTCGACGTCACCGAAGCCGGCGGCGGCAACATCCACCGCGCTTCGCTGGCCGGCGGTTTCGGCGACATCGACACCGACGGCTTCAACCTGCTGGCCACGCTGTCGGTCACCGAGTCGAAGCGCCTGAACGGCAGCGACCGCAGCTTCGTCAACAGCTTCCAGCCCGAGCGCGGGCTTTCGCCCGACACGCGCGGCACGCCGTTTGCCACCGTCTTCACCGTCAACACCACCCTGCCGAATGCACTGACACGCCCGGGCGGCAACGGCACGCCGGCCAACAACGGCCTGGCACCGCTGATCGGCGGCGTGGCCACAAACGGCATCAACGTGCTGGACCTGCCTGGCGGCGCCGGCTGTGCCAGCCAGCCCGACATGGGCCCCTACCAGGAAGTGCTGTGGGCGGCCGGTGCCGGCGCGCGCTACGGCTGTGCATGGGACAGCGGCAAGTCGGCCGTCATCCAGCAGCCGGTGAAGAACACCAACCTGGTGACACGCGGCACGCTCAAGCTGGGCAGCAACCACATGCTCATCGGCGAGATGCTGCTGGGCAAGTCTGAATCGGCCAAGAGCTTCTCCGAGAACCAGATCAGCGGTTCGTCCAACACCGCCAACATCACGCTGGGCAACGGCACCGTGGTGCCCAGCCCCTTCCGTGACCTCGTCTACCCCAGCACTGGCGCCGGTTACGACCGCGTCTTCAACCAACTGGTGGCGGCCTTCCCGGAACTGGCCGTGAACCGCGGCAACGGCATGGCCTTCCGCTGGCGCTGCATGGACTGCGGCCAGCGCCAGATTGCCACCGAAACCGACACCAGCCGTTTCCTGGTGGGCCTGGAAGGCGTGCTGCCGATCTTCGGCGGATGGGACTACCGCGCCGCCGTGTCACAAGCCAAGAGCAAGAGCAAGAGCGTGCTGGGCAGCGGCTACCACTACATGGAAGGCTTCGCGAACCTGCTCAAGAACGGCACGCTGAACCCCTTCCTGCTGGCCGGCGAGCAGCAGACGCCGGCCGCGATGGCGGCGCTGGAAGGTGTCTCGGCGCGCGGCGTCGAGCTCTACGGCGGCGAATTCACGATGACGCAGGTCGACGCCGTGATGTCGGGCCCGGTCTTCAAGCTGCCGGCCGGCGATGTGCTCATGGCCGTCGGCGTCGACTCGCGCAGCGAGAAATACAAGTTCAACGGCAACAACAACGCCGGCTTCAGCAGCATCAGCAGCTGGGTCTTCAACGCCCCCTTCGACAACGTCAACGCACTGGCCGGCGTGAAGCGTGACGTCAACGCCGTCTACACAGAGGTCATCATCCCGGTGCACAAGACGACCGAGATCAACCTCTCGGTGCGTCACGACCGCTACACCGGCTTCGGTGGCACCACCAACCCCAAAGCCTCGCTGCGCTTCCAGCCCATCGACAGCCTGCTGTTCCGCGCCAGCTACAGCACCGGCTTCCGCGTGCCCACCTTTAACCAGCTCTACAACGGCATCACCGAGTCGCCCAACACCGGCGCCGGCGTGCCCGACCCCGCCACGTGCCCAGCCAACGTGGTCAGCGCGACGCCGGGCTGCGAGGCCATCACCTTCACCACGCTGTTCGGCGGCCGCCCCGAGCTGGGCCCGGAAGAGTCGAAGATGGCCAACGTCGGCGTGGTTTGGCAGCCTACGCCGGGCTTCAGCGCCAGCCTGGACTGGTGGGACATCCAGCGTGAAGGCGCCATCACCAGCTTCACTTTGGCCACGCTGCGCAACAACTACAAGCTCTTTCCGGAGGCCTTCATCCGCGAGACGGGCACCAACCGGCTGCTGACCATCGACACGCGGTGGCTGAACGCCGGCGACACCGTCACCAAGGGCCTGGAGCTCTCGCTGCGTGGCAACACCGCGATTGCGGGCGCGCGCGTCAGCGCCGGGCTGGACGGCAGCTACCTGCTCGAGAAGAAGAGCCGCATCGCCACCAGCCCGGATTTCGGCCCCAGCGAGGTGGGCGTGTTCACGCGCAGCAGCGACCTCGGCATCCGATGGAAGCACACCGCTTTCGTGACCTACGGTCGCGGCGACTGGAACGCCACGCTGCGCCAGCAGTACAGCGGCAAGTACGCGGGTTATGTGCCACCGGGCATGGCCAACGGCAACTTCGTGGCCAGCGCCACGCAGTGGGACCCCATCGTCAAGGCCTACACGCTGTACCACGCCAACGTCAGCTACACCGGCATCAAGAACCTGACGCTCACCGCCGGCATCAAAAACCTGTTCGACAAGGCACCGCCCTACGCGAACAGCTACGACACCAACACCGGCTCGGGCAGCAGCTGGGAGCCGCGTGTGGCTGACCCGCGCGGCCGCAGCTTCCAGCTGGGCCTGGACTACACGTTCTTCTGAGCCAGACTGCGACGGCGGGGGGCCTCGCACGAGGCCCCTTTTTGTTTGAAGGCCGCCACCGCCGATGTTCACCCTGCTGCTGAAGAAGCTCGCCGCGCTGCTGCCCACGCTGCTGGGCGTGACGCTGGTGGCCTTCGCGCTGATCCGGCTGATCCCGGGTGACCCGATCGAGATCATGGTCGGCGAGCGCCGGCTCGACGAAGCCGCGCGCACCGCGCTGATGGCGCAACTGGGGCTGGACCAGCCGCTGCCCGTGCAGTACCTGCACTATCTCGGCCAGCTGCTGCAGGGCGACCTGGGCAAGAGCCTGGTCACGCGGGAGCCCGTCTCGGCCGAGTTCGCGGTGCTCTTCCCGGCCACCGTGGAACTGGCGCTGGGCGCGCTGCTGCTGGCGCTGCTGCTGGGCCTGCCGCTGGGCATTGCCGCGGCGCTGAAGCGCGGCTCGTGGTTCGACCAGCTGGTGATGGCCGTGGCCACCTTGGGCAACAGCATGCCGGTGTTCTGGTGGGGGCTGATCCTCATCATGTTCTTCAGCGTCGGGCTGGAGTGGACGCCGGTCAGCGGCCGCATCGGCATCGAGTACGACGTCGACACGGTCAGCGGCTTCATGCTGGTCGACAGCCTGCTGGCCGACCTGCGCGGCCAGGAGACCGGCGCCTTCCGCAGCGCCGTGCTGCACCTGGCGCTACCGGCCACAGTGCTGGGCACGATACCGATGGCGGTGGTGGCGCGCATGACACGCAGCGCGATGCTGGACGTGCTGCGCGAGGACTACATGCGCACCGCGCGCGCCAAGGGCCTGGGCCCGGCGCGTGTCATCGTGCACCACGGGCTGCGCAACGCGCTGATCCCGGTCGTCACCGTGCTCGGCCTGCAGGTGGGCAGCCTGCTCGGCGGCGCGGTGCTCACCGAGACCATCTTCTCGTGGCCCGGCATCGGCAAGTGGCTCATCGACGCCATCGCGCGGCGCGACTACCCCGTGGTGCAGGCCGGCATCCTGATATCGGCGCTGGTCTTCATCGCCGTCAACCTGCTCGTCGACCTGCTGTACGGCGTCGTGAACCCGCGGCTGCGTGGGGGCGGACATTGAGCGTGGTGACGCCACTGGGCGAGGCCCTGCCGACCGACACGCCGCCGCCGTCGCCGTGGCGCGAGTTCGTCACAGCGTTCACCGCCAACCGCGGTGCCACCATCGCCTTCTTCGTCTTCGTCGCCGTCGTGCTGGGGGCGCTGTTCGCGTCCTGGCTGGCCCCGCACGACCCGCTGCAGCAGTTCCGCGACCACATGCTGACGCCGCCTTTGTGGCAGGCCGGCGGGCTGGCGATGTTCCCGCTGGGCACCGACGAGCTCGGCCGCTGCCTGCTCAGCCGGCTGCTGCACGGCGGGCGCATCTCGCTGCTCATCGGCTTCAGCGCCGTGACGCTGGCACTGCTGCCAGGCGTGGTGCTGGGCCTGGTGGCGGCCTTCGGCAAGGGGTGGATGTCGGCCACCATCATGCGGCTGATGGACGTGCTGCTGGCGCTCCCCGGGCTGCTGCTGGCCATCGCCGTCATCAGCATCCTGGGGCCGGGGCTGGTGAACACGGTGATCGCCATCGCGGTGGGCGCGCTGCCCGGCTACGTGCGGCTGACACGCGGCGCGGCGCTGGGTGAGCTGGCCAAGGACTACGTCACCGCCAGCCGGGTGGCGGGTGCGGGGCGGCTGCGCCTGATGTTCGACACCGTGCTGCCGAACTGCCTGGGGCCGCTGATCATCAACGCCACCCTGGGCTTCAGCTCGGCCATCCTGGAGAGCGCGGCACTCGGTTTCCTGGGCCTGGGTGTGCAACCGCCGCTGCCCGAGTGGGGCAGCATGCTGAGCGCCGCGCGCGACTACATCGAGCGTGCACCGTGGGTGGTGACGCTGCCCGGGCTGACCATCCTGGGCACCGTGCTGGCCATCAACCTGATGGGCGACGGGCTGCGCGACGCGCTCGACCCGAAGCTGCGTTCAGCCTCATGACCGCCTTGCTGGAAGTGCGCAACCTGCGCGTGAACTTCGGCGGCTTCACCGCCGTCGACGGCGTCGACTTCGAGGTCGCGCCCGGCGAGCTGCTGGGCATCGTCGGTGAGTCGGGCAGCGGCAAGAGCGTGGCGATGATGGCGCTGATGGGCCTCGTCGACACGCCCGGCATCGTCAGCGCCGACGTGCTGCGCTTCGACGGCCACGACTTGTTGACGATGAGCGCGGCGCAGCGCCGGCACATCATCGGCAAGGACATCGCGATGGTGTTCCAGGACGCGCTGAACAGCCTGAACCCGAGCCACACCGTCGGCGACCAGGTGCGCGAGGTGCTGCACGTGCACCTGGGCCTGCGCGGCGCGGCGTTGGAAGCGCATGTGCTCGAACTCTTCGAACTGGTGGAGATACCGGCCGCGAAACAGCGCCTGCGCAACTACCCGCACCAGATGAGCGGCGGCATGAACCAGCGCGTGATGATCGCGATGGCCATCGCGTGCCAACCGCGCCTGCTGATCGCCGACGAGCCCACCACGGCGCTGGACGTCACCATCCAGGCCCAGGTGATGGACCTGCTGGCCCGCCTGCAGCGTGAACGGGGCCTGAGCCTGGTGCTGATCACGCACGACCTGGCCGTGGTGGCCGAGATGGCGCGCGAAATGGCGCACCGGGTGGTCGTGATGTACGCCGGCCAGGTGGTGGAAACGGGTGCCGTCGACACCCTCTTCGAGCAACCGCGCCACCCCTACACGGCGGCACTGCTGGCTGCGCTGCCCGAACGCAGTGCGGGGCAGCGGCGCCTGGCCGCGCTGCCCGGCATCGTGCCCGGGCGCCACGACCGTCCGCCAGGCTGCCTGCTGGCGCCGCGCTGCGACCGGGCGCAGGCGCGCTGCCTGGCCCTGCGGCCGCCGTTGGCCGACGGTGTGCGCTGCTTCTTCCCCTTGTCCGCCGCCCATGACCCCGGATAAGGCGCCGGCCCTGCGCGCGGTCGACCTGGCGCGCCACTACGCCGTCAGCCGCGGCCTGCTCGGCGACCTGCGGCAGGGCCCCACGGTGGTCAAGGCGCTGGACGGCGTGAGCTTCGCGCTGCAACCCGGCCGCACGCTGGCGGTGGTGGGTGAGTCCGGCTGCGGCAAGAGCACGCTGGCCCGCCAGCTGACCCTGATCGAGCCGCCCACCGCGGGCGCGCTCTACATCTCGGGGCAGAACGCGGCGATGGCCGATGCGGCCACCGTGCAGCGCCTGCGCCGGCGTGTGCAGATGGTGTTCCAGAACCCCTATGCCTCGCTCAACCCGCGCAAGACCATCGCTGCGGCGCTGAACGAGCCGCTCGCCATCAACACCAGCTTCGACGCTGCCGAGAGACGCGAGCGTGTGCTGCAGATGGTCCAGCGCGTGGGTCTGCGCCCCGAGCACGCGCAGCGTTACCCGCACATGTTCAGCGGCGGCCAGCGCCAGCGCATCGCCGTGGCGCGCGCGATGATGCTGGACCCGGCGGTGGTGGTGGCCGACGAACCCACCTCGGCGCTGGACGTCAGCATCCAGGCGCAGATCCTCAACCTCTTGATGGACCTGCAGGACGCCACCGGCACGGCCTACGTCTTCATCAGCCACAACCTGGCGGTGGTGGAACACGTGGCGCACGACGTGATGGTGATGTACTTCGGCAGTGCCGTGGAGCAGGGCCCGAAAGCGCAGGTGCTGGGCGCACCGCTGCACCCGTACACGCAGGCGCTGCTGTCGGCCGTGCCGGCGCTGCGCGCACAGGACCGCCGCCAGCGTGTGCCCCTGCAGGGCGAGATGCCCAGCCCGCTGGCACCGCCCACGGGTTGCGCCTTCCACACACGCTGCCCGCTGGCGCAGGCGCGTTGCCGCGAAGAGGTGCCGGCGCTGCGCGAGCTGGCCGGGCGGCGTGTGGCCTGTCACGTGGTGGCCGGCTGAGCTCGCGCGTCATGCACCTGCTTGCCGCTCCAGCCCTAAACTCGCGGCCGCCTGCCACCACTGGGCCGACCTGCCGCGCCTAAGCACACCCCATGCAAGACCCTGCCCTCGCCCAGGCGCTGCGCGCCGCCATCCTGGCGCAGGACTTCGCGTCGACGCCCGACTCCTGGCAGCGCGACGCGCCGCTGGGCCTGCACCCCAGCATCGACCTCGCACTGGCGGTCTTCCCGCCCGCCGGGCCACCGCGCTGGGCCAACGTGCTGTTCTCGCGTGAACATCTTCAGGGCATGGTGGCGGACATCGGTGCAGACGCCGGTGCCGTGCGCAACGTGCAGTTCATGGCCGATCTGCAGGACGCACGCGGCGACTCCATCGCCTGGCTGCCGGGGGCCGACTGGGCGCAGCTGAACTTCCCGGTGCTGGCCGGCAGCGGCCCGCTGCGTTTCGTCGCGCCTTACCCGGCATCACTGCTCAAGCTGATGGTGGGCTTCGGCGTCGCGCTGGCCGTCGACCGCGGCCTGTGCGACTGGCCCGCGGCGCTGGAACCGATGATCGCCATCAGCGACAACCGCTCGACCGACGAGTGCGTCGCACTGCTGCACCGCTGCGGTGTCGTCGACCTGCTCAACCAGGCCTTCGCTCAACGTGGCCTGGTCACGCTGCAGCTCAACGACACCACGCCGGCCGGCGGCTGGCGCAACGCCGACGGCGCCGGCGTCGGCCACATCCACATGACGGCCTGGGACAGCGTTCGGCTGCTGTGGCTGATCGACGCCACGGCGCCACCGCCGCCCTGGCTGCCGCCCGGCCTGCCGCCGTTGTTGCAGCCCGCCAGCGCCGCCCGCCTGCACGACGTGCTGCGGCGCCAGCAGCTCGACGAGACGCTGTCCTCGGGCACGCTCAGGCGCCTGCCCGGCTGGGTGGCCGGGCTGCCCGACGCGCCCGACTTCGCGCACAAGACGGGCAACACCGACAACTACGCGTCCGACGCCGGCATCGTGCGGCGCGGTGAACTGCACTACATCATCGCCGTGCTCACCAGCCTGGGCCGCCGCTATGCCCCCTTGGCCGCAGCGTCCACCACCTGGCGGCTGCCGGCAC
This sequence comes from Rubrivivax sp., assembly GCA_030653385.1. GTDB lineage: Bacteria > Pseudomonadota > Gammaproteobacteria > Burkholderiales > Burkholderiaceae_C > Rubrivivax. The sequence continues at coordinate 53,879 of JAURZM010000055.1, forward strand.
TGGGGGCGGCGGTGCACCGCATCGTCGAAGGGCTGGTCTGAACGCGCCGGGCGCCTGCCTCAGCTTCGGCGGCTACCCGACGCTGCCGCCGGGCAGCCTCATCGGCGTCATCGCACCCGCCGGCCCCGTGACGCCCGAGCGCCTGGCCGCCGTGCCGGCGCTGTACGCGCGTTTCGGCTACCGCTGCCGCATCTACCCCGGTTGCAGCCAGCGCAGCGGCTACCTCGCGGGCCCCGACGCGCAGCGCCTGGCCGACCTGCACGCCGCGCTGGCCGACCCCGAGGTGGCGGCGCTGCACGCCGTCCGCGGCGGCTACGGCTGCATGCGCCTGCTCGATGCCGTCGACACGGCGCTGCTGCGCGCACATCCCAAACTGCTCATCGGCTACAGCGACCTCACCGCGCTGCACGCGCTGTGGGCGCGCGAGGGCCTGGCTGCGCTGCACGCACCGATGGCGGCTTCCGACCTGCTGCTGCCGGGCCGGGAGGCCGACTGCGACGCCCTCTTCACGCTGCTGCGAGGCGGCCTGCACGCCGGCGAAGTGCTGGCGCCCACGCTCGAGCCGTCACCGCTGCACGTGGGCGGCCGCGCCGAAGGCCGGCTGGTCGGCGGCAACCTCAGCCTGGTGGCGGCGCTGCTGGGCACGCCCTGGGCCTGGGACATGCGCGGCGCGCTGCTCTTCCTGGAGGACGTGAGCGAAGACCTCTACCGCGTCGACCGCCTGCTGACGCAGCTGCGCCTGGCCGGTGTGCTGGACGCCGCCGCGGGCATCGTGCTGGGCAGCTTCACCGAAGCCGAATCACCCGCGGCGCTGCTGCAGTCGCTGCTGCAGCCTTTGTGCGAGCGCCAGCGCAAACCGCTGCTGGCCGGCTGGCCCGCCGGCCACGGCACGCCCCACCGGCCGCTGCCGCTGGGCCTGAACGCGGTGCTCGACGCCGACGCCGGCACCCTCACATTGACTCAGACGCTGCTGCACGGCCCGGGTCCGTCAGCGGCGCTGTCGGAGCAAGCCGCAGAATAGCGCGACCACTCTGCGGCGCCTCGCCGCCCCCGCCATGACCCAGCCTACCCTGGCCACTTCCCTCCATGCCCTGGGCCCCGCCGTGCAGACGACGACGCTGCGCTCCCTGCCCCTCATCGCCCGCGGCAAGGTACGCGACCTCTATGCCGTCGGCAGCGACCGCATGCTGATGGTGGCCAGCGACCGGCTGAGCGCCTTCGACGTGGTCATGAAGGCGCCCGTGCCCGGCAAGGGTAGGCTGCTCACCGAGATGGCGCTGTTCTGGTTCGATCTGCTGAAAGGCGTCGTGACCAACCACCTCAGCGGTGATGCACCCGAGAGCGTGGTCGCGCCCGACGAGGTGGCGCAGGTGCAGGGCCGCAGCATGCTGGTGAAGCGCCTGACGCCGCTGCCCTGCGAAGCGGTGGTGCGCGGCTACGTCGTCGGTTCGGGCTGGAAGGAGTACACGAAGAGCGGCACCGTCTGCGGCATCGCCATGCCCGCCGGCCTGCAGATGACGACGCCGCTGGCCGCACCCATCTTCACGCCGGCCACCAAGGCCGCCGTCGGCGACCACGACGAGAACATCTCGTTTGCCCAGCTCGAAAGCCTGCTGGGCGCGGTGCGTGCGACCGAGGTGCGCGATACCGCGATCCGCATCTACACCGTGGCGCGCGAATACGCGGCCACACGCGGCATCGTCATCGCCGACACCAAGTTCGAGTTCGGCCTGGATGACGCCGGCACGCTGACGCTGATGGACGAGGTGCTGACGCCCGACTCGTCGCGTTTCTGGCTCGCCGACGAACTGGCGCAGGGGCGCATCGTGGCGCTGGACAAGCAGCCGCTGCGCGACTGGCTGGCGTCCACCGGGGTCACAGGCGGCGCCGAGCAGGCCGCGCTGGACCTGCCCGACGAGGTCATCCTGGGTGTGCACGAACGCTATGCCCGGGCGCACCGCCAGCTGTGCGGCAGTGCAGCCGGGACCGCAGCGTGATCAGCAACCGCAACCTGCGCGCCCATCGCATCACCGGGCTGGAAGGCGGCCGCGCCGCACCCCGGCTCATCGTCACTGGCGCCGTGCACGGCAACGAGGTGGCCGGCACCAAGGGCATACGGCGTGTGCTGCACGAGATCGACAGCGGCGACATCGAGATCGTGCGTGGTAGCGTCACCTTCGTGCCGGTGTGCAACCCGCTGGCCTACAACCACGTGCGGCGCATGGGCGAGCGCAACCTCAACCGCCGGCTGCAGCCCACCGCGACACCGCAGGACAACGAGGACCGCATCGCCGGCGTGCTGTGCGACTGGCTGGCCGAACACGACGTGCTGCTCGACCTGCACAGCTTCCGCAGCCCCGGCGAGCCCTTCGTGATGCGCGGCCCCGCCGACAACCGCGACACGCTGGAGCCCTTCGCGCACGCCACGGCAGAAGCTCGGCTGGCCGCCCACGTGGGCGTGCGGCGCGTCGTCGAAGGCTGGATGCCAGCCTATGCCGACGGCGTGGCGCGGCGCCGCGCGCGCGGCCAGACACCGGGTGCGGTGCATGAAGACCCGAGCTACGGTGTCGGCACCACCGAATACATGCGCAGCGTGGGCGGCTACGGCGTGACGCTGGAATGTGGTCAGCATGACGATCCGGCGGGGCCCGACGTGGCCTACTTCGCCATCCGCCAGACGCTCGCCCTTCTGGGCCTGGCCGACATCGCCGTGGCGCCGCCGACGCGCCCCTTCGAATGCCTGCTGCTGGCCGAGGTGATCGACCGCCACGCCGAGGCCGACCGCTTCGTCAAACCCTGGACCAGCTTCGACCCGCTGGCCGAAGGTGAACTCATCGCCGTGCGCGCCGACGGCAGCGAGCTGCGGGCGCCGCGCGCCGGCTACATCGTCTTCCCCGATGTCTCGGCGCAGCCGGGGCACGAGTGGTTCTACCTGGCGCAGGCAAGCCCCAGACCGCTGTAGGCCAGGCTCGGGCGGGCCCGCGCCGCTGCGTTTACGGGCGGTCGTCGGCGGACGTCGGGCCGCGGCCCCCCAAAGGACGGGTGTCCCCCCGCCGAGGGATGCGCCCCCCTGGGGGACGGTCGATCATCGACCCCGTTCCTTCCCGAACGCCCCGAGGTTCCGCCATGCGATTCAACGAAGCTCACGAAGGCGACTACCGCATCTATGTCGGCGCCGTCGAGTCGACGCGTGGTGATGGCTACATCGCCGCCGTGGTCGTCAAACGCATGCGGGGCGGCTCGGTCGACGCCGGCGTGGCCTTCCGCGACGACAGCCTGGCCTGCGGTTACCGCTGGCCCTCTGCCGACGAGGCCCTGCACTACGCGATGAACCGCGCCCGCGAACTCATCCGCAACCGCTCGCCCGTCCTGGCCTGCTGACAGCCCCGGTCTGGCGGGCCGACAGGACTGCCAGCCCTTCAAGGCCTGCCGCGGAACCGGCTCCGCCGGGCCGCTGGCAGAGCCCGCCAGCTTGCAGGCTGACAGGCCCTCGCAGGCTGAGAACAGTCCGCAGGGGCTGTTCTCAGTCCGGGCTCGGCCCCCTCGGGGGGTGGCGAAGGCGCGAAGCGACAAGCCTGGCGGTCACAACATCAGTTGGCCTTGATGCCCGCCCGCTCGACGATCAGCTTCCAGGTCTTCTGCTGCTGCGCGATGTAGGCGGCGAACTCCTCCGGCGGGCCACCGCCGCCCGAAGCGCCGTCGGCCGTGAAGCGTTCCGTGACCGAGTTGCTCTTCAGCGCCTTCAGGCTCTCTTCCTGCAGCCGCTTGACCACCTCGCGCGGCGTGCCGGCCGGCGCCAGGATGCCGTACCACTGCGAGGTCTCGAAGTCCTTGAAGCCCATCTCGGCCACGGTGGGCACGTCGGGCAGCTGGCTCAGGCGCTGCGCCGTGCCCACGGCGATGGCGCGCAGCTTGCCGCTCTTGATGTGCGGCAGCAGCGCCGGCAGGCCGGCGCTGCTGGCCTGGGTGCGGCCGGCCAGCAGGTCGGTCAGTTGCGGGCCGGTGCCGCGGTAGGGGATGTGCACGATGAACATGCCCGTCACCAGCTTCAGGTACTCCATCGCCAGATGGCCGGCGCTGGCGTTGCCGGCACTGCCGTAGTTCAGCTGGCCGGGGTTCTTCTTCGCGTAGGCGACGAACTCCTTGAAGTCCTTCGCCGGCACGTCGGGGTGGACGACGAAGAGGTTGGGCACCTTCGCCAGCATCGTGACGGGAATGAAGTCCTTGTTCACGTCGTAGGGTTGGTTCGGGAAGATGTAGGGGTTCACCGCCAGCGAGCCGACGTGGCCCAGGATGATGGTGTGGCCATCGGGCTTGCTCTTGGCCACCTCCTGCATCGCCGGGATGCCGGCGCCGCCGCCCTTGTTGTCGACGAACACCGTCTGGCCCAGCTGCTTGGTGAGTTCGAAGGCCACGGTGCGCGCGACGATCTCGCTCGTGCCCCCGGGAGCGAAGGGCACGACGAAGCGGACGCTCTGGCTGGGCCAGCCGGCCTGGGCACGGCCCAGCGTGGGCAGGGCCAGCGCCGAAGCGGCCAGCAGGGTGCGGCGTTGCATGCTCATGGGTCTCTTCTCCTGTTTGATCTTCGGGTGCAGGCCGGGCGGCTTGCGCCTCGGCGGCCCTGCGGGCATAGCCATTGTGTCGCGACGGGATAATCGCCCGATGCCGAGTAAACGCGTGGTCGTGGGCCTGAGCGGCGGGGTGGACTCCGCGGTCACGGCCTACCTGCTGAAGGCCCAGGGCTACGACGTCGTCGGCATCTTCATGAAGAACTGGGAAGATGACGACCGACCCGCCGGGTCGGGCGACGACGACGACGCCTACTGTTCGAGCAACGTCGACTTCGTCGATGCCGACGCGGTGGCCGACGTGCTGGGCATCGAAATCGAGCACGTCAACTTCGCCGCCGAGTACAAGGACCGCGTCTTCGCCGAGTTCCTGCGCGAATACGCCGCCGGCCGCACGCCCAACCCCGACGTGCTGTGCAACGCCGAGATCAAGTTCAAGGCCTTCCTCGACCATGCGATGCGGCTGGGGGCAGAGAAGATCGCCACCGGGCACTACGCACGGGTGCGTGAACACCACGGCGGCCGCTACGAATTGCTCAAGGGCCTGGACCCGGCCAAGGACCAGAGCTACTTCCTGCACCGCCTGAACCAGGCCCAGCTGGCGAAGACGCTCTTCCCGGTGGGCGCGCTGAAGAAGACCGAGGTGAGGCGCATCGCCGCAGAGATCGGCCTGCCGAACGCCAGGAAGAAGGACAGCACCGGCATCTGCTTCATCGGCGAGCGGCCCTTCCGCGACTTCCTCAACCGCTACCTGCGCCAGGAGCCCGGCCCCATGCTCGACGAACACGGGCGCGAGGTCGGCCGCCACCTGGGCTTGAGCTTCTACACGCTGGGTCAGCGCCAGGGGCTGGGCATCGGTGGCGTCGCCACCAGCGCCGGGCCCGAAGGCCTGCACGCGCCCTGGTACGTGGCGCACAAGGACCTGTCCCGCAACACGCTGCACGTGGTTCAGGGGCATGAACATTCCTGGCTGCAATCGGGCTGGCTGGAAGCGCAAGACTGCAGCTGGGTCGCCGGCGTGCCGCCCACGCCGGGCGCATGGGCCGCCAAGACACGCTACCGTCAGGCCGATGCGCCGTGCACGCTGGCGCTGCAGCCGGCCGGATTCCGGCTCGACTTCGACAGCCCGCAATGGGCCGTGACGCCCGGCCAGAGCGCCGTCCTCTACGACGGCGAGGTCTGCCTGGGCGGCGGCGTCATCGCCCGCGCGGCCACGCCCGACGTGGTGGCGGCCGCGCCACCGCCAGCGCGGCGGCGTGTCTTCCGACCGATCCGGCCCGCCAGCCGCGGCTGAAGGCCCGGCGCCGGCTCAACCCCGGGCCTGCGCGGCCGATACCAGCGCATGCCCCCTTCCGTCCATTACCCCCGGCCACTGCGGCTGGTCGGCGCAGCGCTGCTGCTGGCGGCGCTGCCCGCCGCGGCCGCCAGCGTCGAGGTGCTGGCCCTGGGCAGCGACGGCAAGCCCCTGCCCGAGACCGTGGTGTTCCTGGAGTCGCCCGAGGCCCGCGCCGCTGCCCGGCCGCTGCCGGGTGTGGAGATCGTGCAGGTGGAGCGCCGCTTCGTGCCACTGGTGACCGTGGTCACGGCCGGCACGTCGGTGAGCTTCCCGAACCGCGACACGGTGCGGCACCATGTCTATTCCTTCTCGGCCATCAAGCCCTTCGACCTCAAGCTCTACGCCGGCACGCCCGCCAACCCGGTGGCTTTCGACAAGGCCGGTGTTGCCGTGCTCGGCTGCAACATCCACGACCACATGATTGCCTGGGTGGTGGTGGTGGACACGCCGCACTTCGCCGTGGCCGGCGCCAGCGGTGCGCTGCGCCTGGACAACGTGCCGCCCGGCAGCTACCGGCTGCGCAGCTGGCACGCTGGCCTGCCCCCGGGCGCGCCAGCCGCCGACGAGGCCCTGGTCGTGCCGGCTGGCGGTGCCCGCGCGCAGGTGAAGCTGGCACTGAAGGCGGGTGCCCTGTGAACGCGCTGCGGCACTGGTGGTCGCGGCGGCTCTCGTCACGCATCTTCGCGCTCTTCTTCGGCCTGCTGCTGGCGGTGCAGCTGACGGTGCTGGCCGTGGTCGACAGCAGCGTGGGCCAGAACGCCCGCAAGCTGTTGACGGCCGAACTGGTCACCGGCCAGAGCGTCTGGGAAGAGCTCTTGAAACAGCGCGCCGGCACGCTGACGCAGGCCGCGTCGGTGCTGGCGCAGGACTTCGGCTTCCGCGCCGCCGTCAGCTCGAACGACACCGACACGCTGCGCTCGGCGCTGGCCAACCACGGCGACCGCGTCAAGGCCACGGTGACCGCGATGCTGACGCCCGACCTCGCGCTGGTGGCGGTGGCCGAAGGCCAGGACGCCGGCACCGCGCGGGCCTTGCAGCCGCTGATCCCCGGCCTGGCGCAAAGCGGCAATGCGCTGGCGGTCGTGGGCGGGCTGCCCTACCAGCTGGTGATGGTGCCGGTGCGCACGCCACTGCTGTCGGGTTATGTCGTGATGGGCTTCGCCTTCGACCGCACGCTGCTGCAGAACATGAAACGTGTCTCCAGCCTCGACGTGGCTTTGCTGGTGCAAGCACCGGCAGGGCCTGCGCAGGCACCGCTGTCGACGCTGCGCGGGGTCGATACCGCCGCCCTGCTGGCCCAGCCCGAAGGCGACACCGAGCTGACGCTGGCCGCCGGCCCGCACCTGCTGCGGCGCATGACCCCCGCCGACGGCCCCAGCGGCCGCCTGCAGGTGGTGCTGCTGCGCGCACTGGCCGACGCCGTGGCGCCCTACCGCCCGCTGCAGACCACGCTGGCGGTGCTGACCCTGGCCGCACTCGTGCTCGCCTTCTTCGTCAGCCTGGCCACGGCGCGGCGTGTCACGACACCGCTGCGTTCCCTGGTGCGCGCCAGCGAACGCCTGGGCCGCGGCGACTACAGCCACGCGCTGGACCACACACAGCGCCAGGACGAGATCGGCGAGCTGGCGCGCGCCTTCGACCACATGCGCCTGAACATCGCCAGCAACGAGGACGCGATCCGCAGGCTGGCCTACTGGGACCCGCTGACCGGCCTGCCCAACCGAGCGCAGTTCCGCGACGCCGTGCAGGCCGCGTTGGCCGACGCCGCGGCCGACGGTTTGCCGGTGGCCGTGGTGATGCTCGACCTCGACCGCTTCAAGCATGTCAACGACGTTCTGGGCTACGCCTTCGGCGACCGCCTGCTCAAGGGCGTGGCCGGCCGCCTGGCGGTGCACGAACTGGGCGCCGGCGCACTGGTGGCGCGCCTGTCGGGCGACGAGTTTGCGCTGCTGCTGCCGGGCAGCGACGCCGTGCAGGCGATGGTGGTGGCCGAAGGCGTGGCCGAGGTCTTCCACCTGCCGCTGAAGCTGGACGACCACACGGTGGACGTGGCCGCGGGTTTCGGCGTGGCCTGCTTCCCCGAGCACGCCGGCGACGCCGACACGCTGATCAACCACGCCGAAGTGGCGATGTACACCGCCAAGCGCAAGACGCGCATGGCCATGGTCTACGACCCGGCCACCGACGCCGCGAGTGCACTCACGCTGTCGCTGCTGACCGAGCTGCGGCATGCGCTGGAACACCACGAACTGCGCCTCTTCCTGCAGCCCAAGATCGCGCTCAACGGGCCGCGCGCAGGCGAGATGACCGGCGCCGAGGCGCTGGTGCGCTGGCAGCACCCGCAGCGCGGCATGGTGCCGCCGATGGAATTCATCCCCTTCGCCGAGCAGACCGGCTTCGTGCGCCAGCTCACGCTGTGGATGCTGGAAGCCACGGCACGGGAATGGCCCAGGCTGCAGGCGCTGGGGCTGGAACGTGTCTCGGTGAACCTGAGCACCCGCGACCTGCTCGACCAGGAACTGCCGGCCAAGCTGCAGGCGCTGCTGCAGCGTCACCCGATGCCGCCGCAGGCGCTGTGCCTGGAGATCACCGAGAGCGCCATCATGGACGAACCGCAACGCGCCGAGGCGACGCTGAATGCGCTGAGCACGGCCGGCTACAAGCTGAGCATCGACGACTTCGGCACCGGCTACTCGAGCCTGGCCTACCTGAAGCGCCTGCCGGTGGACGAGCTGAAGATCGACAAGAGCTTCGTGATGGCGATGGAAAAGGACGACGACGACGCCAAGATCGTGCGCAGCACCATCGACCTGGCGCACAACCTGGGCCTGACCGTGGTGGCCGAGGGCGTGGAGAACGCCACCGTGATGGCCCGCCTGGCCGCGCTGGACTGCGACGAGGGCCAGGGTTACCACATGAGCCGGCCGCTGCCGGCCAGCGAGATGGGTGCCTTCGCGGCCAAGTGGGCCCTGCGCATGCAAGTCGCCGAGGTGGCCACGGCCTGAAGCCCAGCCGCGGGGCCGCCCGGCTAGACGCGGACGACCGGCGACGGCGGCACGAGCGGCGCCGAGAACACCGCGATGGCCTCCAGTGCCGCATCACGCTGCGCTTCGCCCAGGAAGGCGTGGCGCGCCGCCTCGGCGGCCATGGCCAGCAGGTCGACCTCGTTCAGCGTCGTGTGCTGCAGCAATGCCGCGGCTTCCTCGCTCTGGTTGATGCAGCTCATCAGCCGGTTGTCGGTGTGGTAGCTCAGGCTCACGCCGGCGTGCCACAGGTCGCTGATGGGATGGGTCCGCAGCGACTGCGCCGCGCCGGTGTGCACGTTGCTGGTCGGGCAGACTTCCAGATGCAGCCCGCGTTCGCGCACGGCGTCGACCATCCAGCGGCGCGCCGGGTCGCGCAGTGCATCGACCAGGTGCACACCGTGGCCGATGCGCGTGGCGCCCAGGTCGGCGGCTTCCAGCACACGTTCTGCGCCGTCGGCCTCGGCGGCATGCAGGGTGATCGCCAGGCCGGCGTCGCGCACCAGGCGCAGCGCTCTTTCGTGCTGCGCAGGCGGGTGACCGAATTCGGCGCCGGCGAGGTCGAAGCCGACGACGCCGCGGCCCCGGTACTTGACCGCCAGGCGCGCTGCGCGCTCGGTCTCTTCGGGCGGCAGGTGGCGCATCGCGCAGACGATGAGGCCGCTCTTCTCGCCCAGCGGCAGCGGGCTCTTCGCCAGCCCGGCGAGCAGCGCCTCCACCGCGGCCTCGCCCGCCACGCCGTGGCTTTCGAAGAGCAGTGGCGCGATGCGGAACTCGGCCAGCACGGCACCTTCGGCCAGCGCGTCTTCGGCGGCCTCGAAGGCCACACGTTCCATCGCCGCCGGGCTGGCCATGGCCTCGACCGTGAGCGCAAAACCTTCCAGGTACTTCATCAGGCTGCCGGCATGCGCGTTGGCACTGAACCACGCGGCCAGGCCGGCCACCGAGTCGGCCGCCGGCTTCAGGCCACGCCGGTGCAGCAGCTCCAGCAGCGTGGCCACGCGCAGACCACCGTCCAGGTGTTCGTGTAGCAGCACCTTGGGCAGCTGGCGGGCGCGGGCCAGCGGATCGGCAAGCGAGGTCGTCATGGCCTCGATGCTAACCAGGGGTGTGACGGTGCCTGGCGCGGCAAACCCCGCGGACACGGGGGCGTGGGGGCAGCGCACGCGAGTGAGCCGCGCCGGCCGCGCGGCGCGAGTCTTGCTATCCTGCCCCACCTCGAACGGAGACCACCTGCCCATGTTCCGCCTGCCCCGCCAGACCCCCGTCGCGCTGCTTTGCGCGTTCGGCGCAGCCACCCTGCTGGCTGCTGCCGGCAGCGCATGGGCCGAGCCCGCCGTCATCTACGACATGGGTGGCAAGTTCGACAAGAGCTTCAACCAGGCCGGCTTCGAAGGCGCCGAGCGCTGGAAGAAGGAAACCGGCAAGGCCTACATCGAGTTCGAGATCAGCAACCCGGCGCAGCGCGAACAGGCGCAGCGGCGCATGGCGCAGCGTGGTGCCGACCCCATCGTCGGCATCGGCTTCAGCCAGGGCAGCAGCATGGAGAAGGTGGCCAAGGACTTCCCGAAACTGAAGTTCGCCGTCATCGACGCCGTGGTCAAGCTGCCCAACGTGCAGAGCATCCTGTTCAAGGAACAGGAGGGCAGCTTCCTCGTCGGCATGATGGCCGCGATGGCCAGCAAGACCGGCAAGGTGGGTTTCGTCGGCGGCATGGACATCCCGCTGATCCGCCGCTTCCAGTGCGGCTTCGAGCAGGGCGCGAAGTACGCCAACCCCAAGGTCGAGGCCCTGGCCAACATGACGGGCACCACGCCCACGGCCTGGAACGACCCGGCGCGTGGCGCCGAACTCGCCAAATCGCAGTTCGCGGCCGGTGTCGACGTGATCTTCGCGGCCGCCGGCGGCACCGGCATCGGTGTCTATCAGGCGGCCAAGGACGCGAAGAAGCTCGCCATCGGCGTCGACAGCAACCAGAACCACGTGCAGCCGGGCACCATGCTCACCAGCATGGTCAAGCGGGTCGACGTGGCGGTCTACCAGGCTTTCAAGGGCGTGACCCCGGGCGTCACCAACCTGGGCCTGAAGGAAGGCGGCGTCGACGTCGCGCTGGACGAGCACAACGCCAAGCTGGTGACGGCCGAGATGAAGAAGCGCGTCGACGCGGCACGTGCCGACATCATCGCGGGCAAGATCCAGGTCATCGACTACATGGCGAACAACGCGTGCAAATGACAGCCCCCAGGCCGACGGGTACGCCGACCGTCCCCCGAGGGGAGCCGGTCCGGCTTGGGGCGGCCCGGCGCTCGGACCGGTGATGGCGGAGCAGACTGGCGCCGCTGCACTGACGACGGGGGCCTCACGGCCCCCGGCTGTTTTGATGCAGGGCATCGAAAAGCGCTTCGGCGCCGTGCACGCCAACCGCGCCGTGCAACTGTGCGTGGCAAGCGGCACCGTGCACGGCATCGTCGGCGAGAACGGCGCCGGCAAGAGCACGCTGATGTCCATCCTCTACGGCTTCTACGAGGCCGATGCGGGCGAGATCGCCATCGAAGGCCGGCCCGCCAAGATCAAGGGTTCGCGTGAAGCGATTGCGCTGGGCATCGGCATGGTGCACCAGCACTTCATGCTGGTGGACACGCTGAGTGCACTCGACAACGTGATGCTCGGCGCCGAACCCTCGTGGCGCCTGACCGTGGCACGCGCCGAGGTGCGCGCCAGGCTCGAGACGCTGATGCGCGACACCGGCATGACGGTCGACCTGGACGCGCTGGTGGGCGAGCTGCCGGTGGGTGAACGCCAGCGGCTCGAGATCCTGAAGACGCTGTTCCGCGGTGCACGCATCCTCATCCTCGACGAGCCCACCGCGGTGCTGACGCCGCAGGAAACCGATCAGCTCTTCGACACCCTGCGCGGCCTGCGCGCACGCGGCACCACCATCCTGCTCATCACACACAAGCTCAAGGAGATCATGGCGCTGTGCGACGCCGTGACCGTGATGCGCGGCGGCCAGGTGGTGCTGGACGCCAAGATCGCCGACACCAGCATCGACGGCCTGGCGGAGGCCATGGTTGGCCGGCGCGTCAACCTGGGACGCGAAGGTGCCGCCGCAAATCCGGGCGCGGTGCTGCTGAGCGCACGCGGCCTGGGCGTCACGGACGTGCTGGGCGTGGCGCGGCTGGCCGATGTCTCGCTGCAACTGCGCGCCGGCGAGATCGTCGGCATCGCCGGGGTTTCGGGCAACGGCCAGAGTGAACTGCTCGACGTGCTGTCCGGCCTGCGGGCGCCGACACAGGGCGAAATGACGCTGTGCGGCCAGACCTTCACACCCGCGCACTGGCTCAGCACCCGCCAGGCGCGTGCACTGCGGCTGGCGCACGTGCCCGAAGACCGCCACCGCCGCGGCATGGTGATGCCCTTCGGTGCCTGGGAATCGGCCGTGCTGGGCTACCAGGGCAAACGCCGCTACAGCGGTGGCTGGTTCGGCTGGATGCGCCAGCGTGCGATGCGCGAAGACACCGCGGCGATGATGGAACGCTACGACGTGCGGCCGCGCAACCCGGCCTTGCGCAGCAGCAAGTTCAGCGGTGGCAACCAGCAGAAGCTGGTGCTGGCGCGTGAAGCCCAGTTCTTCGACCACGAGCCGCAGGTGCTGCTGGTGGGCCAGCCGACACGCGGCGTCGACATCGGCGCCATCGAGTTCATTCACGGCCGGCTGCGCGCGATGCGCGATGCCGGCGGTGCGGTGCTTGTGGTGTCGTCCGAGCTCGACGAGATCCTGGCGCTGAGCGACCGCGTGATCGTGATGAACGCGGGGCGCATTGCGGGGGAGTTGCCGATCGAGCGGTGCAGCGAGGGCGCGCTCGGGCGGCTGATGGGCGGGGCGCACTGAGATGCGGTGCACTTCGGCTTTCGGCCCGTTGCGGACGTTGGCGTGCGGCTGCTTTGTGCGTTCGACGGTTGGGGCGGGTCGCGGCAGGCGGTACCCGGCGGCGTCGCCGACTGTGGCGGCCTTCGCTTCGCTCAGGCTGCCCTGCGCTGCTCGCCTCGAGGGCGTGCCGCATAACTCGCTGCGCTCACT
>JAURZM010000056.1 GCA_030653385.1 Rubrivivax sp.
GAAATGGTCATGCCGGGCGACAACGTCAGCATCACCGTGAAGCTGATCAACCCGATCGCGATGGAAGAAGGCCTGCGCTTTGCCATCCGTGAAGGCGGCCGCACCGTCGGTGCCGGCGTCGTGGCCAAGATCATCGAATAAGGATCACACCATGTCCGCCAAGCAAAAGATCCGCATTCGCCTGAAAGCCTTCGATTACAAGCTGATCGACCAGTCGGCGCTGGAAATCGTGGAAACCGCCAAGCGCACGGGCGCCATCGTCAAGGGCCCCGTGCCCCTGCCGACGCGCATGCAGCGTTTTGACATCCTGCGTTCGCCGCACGTCAACAAGACAAGCCGTGACCAGTTCGAGATTCGCACCCACCAGCGCCTGATGGACATCGTCGACCCCACCGACAAGACCGTTGACGCGCTGATGAAGCTCGATCTGCCGGCTGGCGTGGACGTCGAGATCAAGTTGCAGTAAACTCGCGGGCTTCCCTCAGTTCGCTGAGGAGATCCGTATTGAAGAATTGACAACTGACACTGGGACGTTCACCGCAAGGTGAATGTCCGGGTCAGCCGCCCCGGCCAATCGATGTCGGGATCGTGAACAAGGCGCAAACACCCGAAACAGGGGTTGGCGCTGGAGAAAACCATGAGCATGAGCGAACAGCTCGGCTTGCTGGGCCGCAAGGTGGGCATGATGCGCATCTTCACGGACGATGGCGACGCCATCCCCGTGACGGTGCTGGACGTGTCCAACAACCGTGTCACGCAAGTCAAGACCTCGGCCACCGACGGGTACAACGCCCTGCAAGTGGCTTTCGGCGCGCGCAAGGCGAGCCGTGTCACCAAGCCCGAAGCCGGGCACCTGGCCAAGGCCGGTGTCGAAGCCGGCACGGTGATGAAGGAATTCCGCGTCACCGCAGAAGTTGTCGGCCAGTACACGGCAGGCGCCGTGGTTGCGCCGGCCAGTCTGTTTGCCGCGGGCCAGAAGGTGGACGTGCAGGGCACTTCCATCGGCAAGGGCTTCGCGGGCACCATCAAGCGCCACAACTTCAAGTCGCAGCGCGCGTCGCACGGCAACAGCCGTTCGCACAACGTGCCGGGCTCGATCTCGATGGCGCAGGACCCGGGCCGTGTGTTCCCGGGCAAGAAGATGACGGGTCACATGGGCGACGAAACCGTCACCACGCAGAACCTGGACGTCATCCGCATCGACGAAGCACGTTCGCTGCTGCTCGTTCGCGGCGCCGTGCCGGGCAGCAAAAACGGCCATGTGGTCGTGCGCCCGGCCGTCAAGGCCCGCGCCGCCAAGCCGGCTGTTGCCGCCGTGGCAGCCGCACCTGCGAAGGGAGCCAAGTGATGCAGCTCGAGCTCCTGAACGACCAAGGCCAGGCCACCGCCAAGGTGGAAGCCCCCGACACCGTGTTTGCACGCGACTACAACGAAGCCCTGGTGCACCAGGTGGTCGTGGCCTTCCAGGCCAACGCCCGCCAAGGCACCCGCGCCCAACTGGACCGCGGTGAAGTCAAGCACTCGACCAAGAAGCCGTTCCGCCAGAAGGGCACCGGCCGCGCACGCGCCGGCATGACCAGCAGCCCGCTGTGGCGTGGTGGTGGTCGCATCTTCCCGAACCGGCCCGACGAGAACTTCTCGCAGAAGGTCAACAAGAAGATGTATCGCGCCGGCATGGCGTCCATCCTGTCCCAGCTGGCCCGCGACGGCCGCCTGGCGGTGGTGGACTCGATGACCATCGAAGCGCCCAAGACCAAGTTGCTGGCCGCCAAGTTCAAGGCCATGGGCCTGGGCACGGACACCAAGAACTCGGTGCTGGTGATCGCCGACCAGATCGACGACAACATCCTGCTGGCCTCGCGCAACCTGGCCAACGTGCTGGTGGTCGAGCCGCGTTACGCCGACCCGCTGGCCCTGGTCTTCTACAAGAAGGTCCTGGTCACCAAGGGCGCGATTGAACAGCTCAAGGAGATGTTCGCATGAGCCGTGTCAACCCCACGACTGCCGAGCGCAAGTTCGACGAAGGGCGCCTGAGCCAGGTGCTGGTGGCCCCGATCATTTCGGAAAAGGCCACGCGCATCGGCGAGAAGCAGAACCAGGTTCTGTTCAAGGTGCTGCGCGACGCCACCAAGCCTGAAATCAAGGCTGCGGTGGAGCTGATGTTCAAGGTCGAAGTGGCCGCTGTCAGCACGTCGATCCAAAAGGGCAAGGTCAAGCGCTTCGGCCGCACCATCGGCCGCCGCGACCACGTCAAGAAGGCGTTTGTGTCGCTGAAGCCGGGCCAGGAGCTCAACTTCTCCGGGGAGGCCGCGTAATGGCCATCGTCAAAGTCAAACCCACTTCGCCCGGCCGCCGTGCCGTCGTGAAGGTGGTGCACAAGCACCTGCACAAGGGCGCCCCCGAAGCGTCGCTGCTCGAGCCGCAGAAGCAGAAGTCCGGCCGCAACAACAACGGCCACATCACGATGCGCCACAAGGGCGGTGGTCACAAACACCACTACCGCGTGGTCGACTTCCTGCGCAACAAGGACGGCATCCCGGCGAAGGTCGAACGCATCGAGTACGACCCCAACCGCACCGCGCACATCGCGCTGCTGTGTTATGCCGATGGCGAGCGCCGCTACATCATTGCCCCGCGCGGTGTGGATGCAGGCGCCACGCTCTTGTCGGGTGCCGAGGCCCCCATCAAGGCCGGCAACACGCTGCCCATCCGCAACATCCCCGTCGGTTCGATCATCCACTGCGTGGAGATGATGCCGGGCAAGGGTGCACAGATCTGCCGTTCGGCGGGCACCAGCGTCACGCTGATGGCTCGCGAAGGCATCTACGCGCAGGTCCGCCTGCGTTCGGGTGAGGTGCGCAAGATCCACATCGACTGTCGCGCCACCATCGGTGAAGTGAGCAACGAAGAGCACAGCCTGCGCCAGTACGGCAAGGCCGGCGCCATCCGCTGGAAGGGCATCCGCCCGACCGTTCGTGGCGTGGCCATGAACCCGGTGGACCACCCGCACGGCGGCGGCGAAGGCCGCACCGGCGAAGGCAAGCCGCAGGTGTCGCCGTGGAACACCCTGACCAAGGGCTACCGCACCCGCAACAACAAGCGCACGCAGACGATGATCGTCTCGCGTCGCAAGAAGTGAGGTCACTGACATGACCCGTTCGCTCAAAAAAGGTCCCTTCGTGGACCACCACCTGATGGCCAAGGTCGAGAAGGCCTCTGCCATCAAGGACAAGAAGCCGATCAAGACCTGGTCGCGCCGCAGCACCATCCTGCCCGAGTTCATCGGGCTGACGGTGGCCGTGCACAACGGCAAGCAGCACGTGCCCGTGTACGTGACCGACCAGATGGTCGGCCACAAGCTTGGCGAATTTGCCCTCACCCGCTTGTTCAAGGGTCACCCCGCGGACAAGAAGGCGAAGAAGTAAGGAGCCGATGCGATGGAAACCAAAGCAATCGCCCGTGGTGTGCGCCTGTCTTCGGACAAGGGCCGCCTGGTGGCCGACATGATCCGCGGCAAGAAAGTGGATCAGGCCATCAACATCCTGAACTTCACGCAGAAGAAGGCCGCCGGCATCATCAAGAAGGTCGTCGAATCTGCCGTGGCCAATGCCGAGCACAACGACGGCGCCGACATCGACGAGCTGAAGATCACGTCGATCTACGTCGAGCAGGGCGCAGTGCTGAAGCGCTTTTCCGCACGGGCCAAGGGCCGCGGTGCGCGCATCAGCAAGGGCACCTGCCACATCTACGTGACCGTCGGGAACTGAGGAAGACACATGGGACAGAAGATCCACCCGACCGGCTTCCGCCTCGCGGTCACCCGCGCCTGGCAAAGCCGCTGGTTCGCGACCAAGGCCAACTTCGCCACGATGCTGGCCGAAGACCTGAAGGTCCGCGAGTACCTCAGGACCAAGCTCAAGAGCGCTGCCGTCTCGCGCATCCTGATCGAGCGCCCGGCCAAGAACGCGCGCATCACCATCTTCTCGGCGCGTCCGGGTGTGGTGATCGGCAAGAAGGGCGAGGACATTGAAAACCTGAAGGCCGAACTGGGTCGCCGCCTGGGCGTGCCGGTGGCAGTGAACATCGAAGAAATCCGCAAGCCGGAAGTCGATGCACAGCTGATCGCCGACAGCATCACGCAGCAGCTCGAGAAGCGCATCATGTTCCGTCGTGCCATGAAGCGCGCGATGCAGAACGCGATGCGCCTCGGCGCACAGGGCATCAAGATCATGTCCTCGGGCCGCCTGAACGGCATCGAAATCGCACGTTGTGAGTGGTACCGCGAAGGTCGCGTGCCGCTTCACACGCTGCGTGCCGACATCGACTACGGTTTCAGCGAAGCCAAGACCACCTACGGCGTCATCGGCGTCAAGGTCTGGGTTTACCGCGGTGATCGCCTGGCCAATGGCGATGCGCCGCAGCTGCCGAAGACCGAAGGTGACGGCGACCGCCGTGACCGCCGTGGTCCGCGTCCCGACGGCCGTCCGGGTGCGCCCGCCGGCCGTGGCCGCCCGGGTGCAGACCGTGCGCCCATGCCGCGTGGCGAAGTGACCAACCCTGCATCGGCTGCCACCGCAGCACCCGCTGGCGATGGCCCCAAGGGCCCCGCCGTGAAGCGCGTGCGCCGTGCAACGCCCGCTGCCCCGGCCACGCCGGCTGGCGGCGAGACCAAAGGAGAGTAACGATGCTGCAACCCGCACGTCGCAAGTTCCGCAAGGAACACAAGGGCCGCAACACCGGCATCGCCACCCGTGGCGCCGCCGTGTCGTTTGGCGACTTCGGCCTCAAGGCCACCGAGCGCGGCCGCATCACGGCACGCCAGATCGAAGCCGCTCGCCGCGCCATCAGCCGCCACATCAAGCGCGGTGGTCGCATCTTCATCCGAATCTTCCCGGACAAGCCGATTTCGCAGAAGCCGGCCGAAGTGCGCATGGGCAACGGCAAGGGCAACCCCGAGTACTACGTGGCTGAAATCCAGCCGGGCAAGGTGCTGTACGAACTGAACGGCGTGCCCGAGCAGTTGGCACGTGAAGCCTTCCTGCTGGCCTCTGCCAAGCTGCCCCTGCGCTGCACGTTTGTTGCGCGCCAGGTCGGCACCTGAAGGACACCGTCATGAAGTCATCAGAACTGCGCACCAAGGACATTGCCGCGCTGGAAAAAGAAGTCTCCGACCTGCTGAAGGCCCACTTCGGGCTGCGCATGCAACGGGCGACCCAGCAACTCACCAACCACACGCAGCTGGGCAACACCCGCCGCGACGTGGCACGCGTGAAGACCATCATTGCCGAGAAGAAGCGCGAGCAAGCCAAACAAGGGGCCGCCAAATGAGCGAAGCACAAACCGCAGCGGCACCTGTTGCAGCAGCGCCGGTCGTCAAGAACACGCGCACTCTGGTGGGCCGCGTGGTCAGCGACAAGCGTTCGAAGACCGTGACCGTGCTGGTCGAGCGCCGCACCGCGCACGAGCTCTACGGCAAGATCGTGGCCAAGTCCAGCAAGTACCACGCGCACGACGAAAAGGGCGAGTACAAGATGGGTGACCTGGTCGAGATCGCCGAAGGGCGCCCGATCAGCAAGACCAAGAGCTGGACCGTGACACGCCTGGTTGAAAAGGCCAAGCTCGTCTGATTCCGCCTGGCAGGGCAAAGACCCCGCCCGCATCACTGACGACCGGTTGCTGGAAAACTCCACAGCCGGTCGTTGTCATTGACACGATCCCACGCACACTTCAGGAGACGAGCGCAATGTTGAAGGTTGGAGACAAGCTGCCCGCAGCCACGCTGCAGGAATTCATCGAAGTCGAAGGCAATGGCTGCTCACTGGGCCCCAATGCTTTCGAGATCGACAAGGTCACCGCCGGCAAGAAGATTGCCGTCTTTGCGCTGCCCGGGGCCTACACACCCACCTGCTCGGCCAAACACGTGCCCGGCTTCGTTGAACAAGCCGACGCGCTGAAGGCCGCTGGCGTGGACGAGATCTGGTGCGTGTCAGTGAACGACGCGTTTGTGATGGGCGCCTGGGGCCGGGACCAGAAGACCGCCGGCAAGGTGCGCATGATGGCCGACGGCAGCGCGGCTTTTGCGCAAGCCACCGGCCTGACGCTGGACCTGACGGCGCGTGGCATGGGCCTGCGTTCCAACCGCTACTCGATGCTGGTGGTCGACGGAGTCGTCAAGACGCTCAACGTCGAAGCACCTGGCAAGTTCGAAGTCAGTGACGCCGGCACGATGCTGAAACAGGCCAAGGAAGTGCTGGCCTGAAAGATTGCCTGACAAGCCCTTGACGGGGCTTGTCGATCTCTGTCATACTGCAAGGCTTCGCCATTTACGAGTCAGCTGCGTTCGCCGCCGGCTCTGAATTGGCTTCATCCCATACACGGGCCCAAGACTGGTGGTTTCGAGCTTTTCGAGACGGCCAAGTTGGGGAGACAAAAATGATCCAAATGCAAACGCGGCTCGACGTGGCCGACAACACGGGCGCCAAGTCCGTCATGTGCATCAAGGTGCTGGGCGGCTCCAAGCGCCGCTATGCCGGCATCGGTGATGTCATCAAGGTCAGCATCAAGGAAGCCGCACCGCGTGGCCGCGTCAAGAAGGGCGAGGTCTACAGCGCCGTCGTCGTTCGCACCGCCAAGGGTGTGCGCCGCCAGGACGGCTCGCTGATCAAGTTCGACGGCAATGCCGCTGTGCTGCTGAACGCCAAGCTCGAGCCCATCGGCACGCGCATCTTCGGGCCGGTCACGCGCGAGCTGCGCACCGAGCGCTTCATGAAGATCGTGTCGCTTGCGCCCGAAGTGCTTTGAAGGACGTGCTGTCAAGCGCCCCTCGTTAGGACCCCGACCATGAACAAGATTCGCAAAGGCGACCAGGTCATCGTGACCACCGGCCGCGACAAGGGCAAGCGCGGCACCGTCACGCTGCGCGTCGACGACGATCACATCGTCGTCGAAGGTGTCAACGTGGTGAAAAAACACGTCAAGCCGAACCCCCTGAAGGGCACCACCGGTGGTGTGGTCGACAAGACCATGCCCATCCACCAGTCCAATGTGGCGATCTACAACGCCGCCGCGGGCAAGGCTGACCGCGTGGGCATCAAGCTGCTTGACGACGGCAAGAAAGTCCGCGTCTTCAAGTCCAGCGGCGCAGAGATCAAGGCTTAAGCACCATGGCAAAGACCAAAACAGCAGTTCCGGCTGGCAAGGCCGACGCGGTGACCAGTGCCCGCCTGCAAAGCTTCTACCGCGAGAAGATCGTCCCTGACCTGATGGCCAAGTTCGGCTTCACCTCGGTCATGCAGGTGCCCCGCCTGCAGAAGATCACGCTCAACATGGGTGTCAGCGAAGCTGTGTCCGACAAGAAGGTGATGGACAGCGCCGTGAGCGACCTCACCAAGATCGCCGGCCAGAAGCCGGTGGTCACCAAGAGCAAGAAGGCCATCGCGGGCTTCAAGATCCGCGACGGCGTGCCTATCGGCACCATGGTCACTTTGCGTGGCGTGCGCATGTACGAATTCCTGGACCGCTTCGTCACCGTGGCCTTGCCCCGCGTGCGCGACTTCCGCGGCATCAGCGGCCGCAGTTTCGACGGCCGTGGCAACTACAACATCGGCGTCAAGGAGCAGGTGATCTTCCCGGAAATCGAGTACGAAAAAATCGACGCGATCCGTGGCATGAACATCAGCATCACGACCAGCGCCAAGAACGACGACGAGTGCAGGGCCTTGCTCGCCGCATTCAAGTTCCCGTTCAAGAACTGACGGCACAAGGAATTCAAGACATGGCCAAACTGTCCATCAAGCAGCGCGAAGAAAAGCGCGAGAAGCTGGTTGCCAAGTACGCAAAGAAGTACGCCGAGCTCAAGAGCGTCAGCAATGACGCGAAGCTCAGCGACGAAGAGCGTTACGCCGCCCGCCTGGAGCTCCAAAAGCTGCCGCGCAATGCCAACCCGACGCGGCTGCGCAACCGCTGCGCGCTGACCGGCCGTGGCCGTGGCACCTTCCGCATGTTCGGCCTGGGCCGCAACAAGATCCGCGAACTCGCCTTCAAGGGCGACATTCCCGGCATGGTCAAGGCCAGCTGGTAATTCGGCGAGAAGATCAGGAGCAATTTCATGAGCATGAGTGATCCCATCGCCGACATGCTGACCCGCATTCGCAACGCCCAAAGCGTTGCGAAGACGGCAGTCACCATGCCTTCGTCGAAGCTGAAGGTCGCAATCGCGCAAGTGCTGAAGGACGAGGGCTACATCGACGGCTTCGCCATTCGTGACAACGAAGGCAAGCACGAACTCGAAGTGGCGCTGAAGTACTACGCCGGCCGTCCCGTGATCGAGCGCATCGAACGTGTCAGCCGACCCGGCCTGCGTGTCTACAAGGGCCGCGACGCCATCCCGCAGGTCATGAACGGCCTGGGTGTGGCCATCGTGACCACGCCCAAGGGCGTGATGACCGACCGCAAGGCTCGCCAGACCGGTGTCGGTGGCGAAGTGCTTTGTTACGTCGCATGACCTCCAAGAAGAACGGAGCACAGACATGTCCCGCGTAGGAAAGATGCCCATCGCCGTGCCACCAGGTGTGGACGTGGCGATTTCGGCAGACAACATCACCATCAAGGGCAGCAACGGCACGCTGGTGCGCGCCATGAACCCCTTGGTGAAGGTCAAGAACGAAGCCGGCACGCTGAGCTTCGTGCCCGCCAACGAATCGGCTGCTGCCGATGCGATGAGCGGCACGATGCGCGCGCTGGTGGCCAATATGGTGGGTGGTGTCAGCAAAGGCTTCGAAAAGAAGCTGTCGCTGGTGGGCGTGGGCTTTCGCGCCCAGGCCGCCGGTCAGAAGCTGAACCTGCAGATCGGGTTTTCGCACCCGGTGGTCAAGGACATGCCCGCGGGCATCAAGGTGGCCACGCCGACGCAGACCGAAATCGTCATCTCGGGTCCTGACCGCCAGGTGGTGGGTCAGCTGGCTGCCGAGGTGCGCGCCTTCCGTCCGCCGGAGCCCTACAAGGGCAAGGGCATCCGCTACGTCGGTGAGCGTGTGTCGCTCAAAGAGACGAAGAAGAAGTAAGGACGTCCGAAAGGAAAAGCGCCATGAGCATGACCAAAAAAGAACAACGCCTGCGCCGTTCGCGCCAGACGCGCACGCGCATTGCGCTGCAACGTGTGGTTCGCCTGGCGGTGCACCGCTCCAACCAGCACATCTACGCCAGCATCGTCTCCGACGACGGCAGCCTGGTGTTGGCCAGTGCTTCCACCGCCGAGAAGGAAGTGCGCGATCTGCTGGGTGGCGAAGGCAAGGGCGGCAACGTCGCTGCCGCCACCCTGGTGGGCAAGCGCATCGCCGAGAAGGCCAAGGCTGCAGGCATCGAGAAGGTCGCTTTCGACCGCTCGGGTTTTGCTTTCCATGGCCGAGTCAAGGCCGTGGCCGAAGCGGCCCGCGAAGCCGGTCTGCAGTTCTAAGCTGCGCCGCACCCAAGGAACAACAGAATGGCAAAGTTCACCCCCCGCGCGCAGACCGAGCAAAACGATGACGGTCTGAAGGAAAAGATGATCGCGGTCAACCGCGTCACCAAGGTCGTCAAGGGCGGCCGCACGCTCAGCTTCGCTGCACTCACTGTCGTGGGTGACGGCGACGGCCGCATCGGCATGGGCAAGGGCAAGGCCAAGGAAGTGCCGGTGGCGGTGCAAAAGGCCATGGAGTCGGCGCGCCGCAACATGGTCAAGGTGCAGTTGCGCAACGGCACCATCCAGCACAACGTGCGCGGTGAGCACGGCGCGGCCAAGGTGCTGATGGCGCCGGCCAAGCCGGGTGACGGCATCATCGCCGGCGGCCCGATGCGCGCAGTGTTTGAAGTCATGGGCGTGACCGACATCGTGGCCAAGAGCCTCGGTTCGAGCAACCCGTACAACATGGTCCGTGCCACGCTCGATGCGCTGAAGCGCTCGACGACGCCCGCGGAAATCGCGGCCAAGCGCGGCAAGACGGTCGAAGAGCTCTTCAGCTGAATCTGACCGGGCCGCAAGCGGAGAAATCACATGTCTGAAAAGAAGACCCTCACGGTCAAACTCGTTCGCAGTGTTGCCGGCACGCGCCAGTCGCACCGCGACACGGTGCGCGGCCTGGGCCTGCGCAAACTCAACAGCACCAAGGTGCTGGAAGACACGCCGGCGGTGCGCGGCATGATCAACAAGGTCGACTACCTCGTCCAGGTGCTGTGATGGAACTGAACAAGATCAAGCCGGCAGACGGCGCCAAGAAGTCGCGCCGCCGTGTCGGCCGCGGCATCGGTTCGGGCCTGGGCAAGACCGCAGGTCGTGGCCACAAGGGCCAGAAGAGCCGTGCCGGTGGGTACCACAAGGTGGGCTTCGAAGGCGGCCAGATGCCGCTGCAGCGTCGCCTGCCCAAGCGTGGCTTCAAGTCGACCACGTTGAAGTACAACGGCGAGGTGACCCTGGCCGACCTGGAAAAGCTGGGCGCTGACGAAGTTGATCTGGTGTCGCTGAAGGCCGCTGGCCTGGTGCGCCAGCTGATCAAACACGTCAAGGTCATCAAGTCGGGTGAACTGACGCGCAAGGTCACGCTCAAGGGCATCGGCGCGACCGCTGGCGCCAAGGCAGCCATCGAAGCCGCTGGCGGCTCGCTGGCCTGAACGGCCGACTGAAACCGGACTGAAGGAACAAGAACCTCGTGGTTACCTCTGCGAACCAACTGGCCAAGAGCGGGAAATTCGGTGACCTGCGTCGCCGGATCGTCTTCCTGATCATGGCGCTGGTGGTCTACCGCATCGGCGGGCACATTCCCGTGCCCGGCATCGACCCGGCTCAACTGCAACAACTGTTCGCAGGCCAGAGCGGCGGCATCCTGAGCATGTTCAACATGTTCAGCGGTGGCGCCTTGTCGCGCTTCTCGGTTCTTGCCCTGGGCATCATGCCCTACATCAGCGCCAGCATCATCATGCAGCTGATGACCTACGTGGTGCCCACGCTCGAGGCCATCAAGAAAGAAGGCGAAGCCGGGCGCCGCAAGATCACGCAGTACACGCGCTACGGCACGCTGGTGCTGGCCATCTTCCAGAGCCTGGGCATTGCGCTGGCGCTCGAAGGTTCGGCTGGGCTGGTGCTGGCACCGGGCTTTGGTTTTCGCATGACAACCGTGGTCTGCCTGGTGGCCGGCACGATGTTCCTGATGTGGCTGGGTGAACAGATCACCGAGCGAGGCATCGGCAACGGCATCTCGATCCTGATCTTCGCCGGCATCGTGGCCGGGCTGCCCTCGGCGATGGCCGGGCTGTTCGAGCTGGTGCGCACGGGTGCCATGAGCATCGTGGCCTGCCTGTTCATTCTGGCGGTGGTGGTCTTCGTGACCTTCGCGGTGGTGTTCGTCGAACGGGGCCAGCGCAAGATCCTGGTCAACTACGCCAAGCGCCAGGTGGGCAACAAGGTTTATGGCGGCCAGTCTTCGCACTTGCCGCTGAAGCTGAACATGAGCGGCGTGATCCCGCCCATCTTCGCCAGCAGCATCATCCTGCTGCCGGCCACGGTGGTGGGGTGGTTCGCCACCGGTGAAGGCATGCGCTGGCTGAAAGACCTGTCGGCAGCTTTGTCGCCTGGTCAGCCGATCTACGTGATGCTTTATGCCGCGATGATCATCTTCTTCTGCTTCTTCTACACGGCGTTGGTGTTCAACAGCCGCGAGACCGCAGACAACCTGAAGAAGAGCGGCGCCTTCATTCCCGGCATCCGCCCGGGCGACCAGACCGCCAGGCACATCGACCGCATCCTGAGTCGCCTGACGCTGGCTGGCGCCGTGTACATCACTGCCGTCTGCCTGCTGCCTGAGTTTCTGGTGCTCAAGTACAACGTGCCCTTCTACTTCGGTGGCACGTCGCTCCTGATCATTGTCGTTGTCACCATGGACTTCTGGTCCCAGGTGCAGAGCTACGTGATGAGCCAGCAGTACGAGTCGCTCCTCAAGAAGGCCAACTTCAAGACGAGCTGATCATGAGCAAAGACGACGTCATCCAGATGCAGGGGGAGATTCTCGAAAATCTCCCCAACGCCACCTTCCGCGTGAAGCTCGAAAACGGCCACGTGGTGTTGGGGCATATCAGCGGCAAGATGCGCATGCACTACATCCGCATCCTTCCCGGTGACAAGGTCACCGTGGAGCTCACACCGTACGACTTGTCGCGGGCACGCATCGTGTTCCGCGCCAAGTGAAGTTTCAAGACCCGGGGTCAAGGAGAAGACCATGAAAGTCGCCGCTTCCGTCAAGAAGATGTGCCGCAACTGCAAGATCATCCGCCGCAAGGGTGTGGTGCGTGTCATCTGCACCGACCCGCGCCACAAGCAGCGTCAAGGCTGATTTAGAGGAACACCATGGCACGCATTGCCGGTATCAACATCCCGCCCCACAAGCACACCGAAATCGGTCTGACGTCGATCTACGGCATTGGCCGCTCCACCGCGCAGAAAATCTGCGAAGTGGTCGGCATCCCGTATTCGAAGAAGATCAAGGATCTGACCGACTCGGACCTCGAGAAGATCCGCGAGGAAATCGGCCGCATGACGATCGAGGGCGACCTGCGTCGTGAACTCTCGATCAGCATCAAGCGCCTGATGGACCTGGGCTGCTATCGCGGCTTCCGTCACCGCCGCGGCCTGCCCGTGCGTGGTCAGCGCACCCGCACCAACGCCCGCACCCGCAAGGGCCCGCGCAAGGGCGCCGCTGCGCTGAAGAAGTAAGCTGCCGCAGCAACACTGAAAGACACAAGACATGGCCAAGGCACCCGTCAATACCGCTGCGCGCCGCGTGAGCAAGAAGGTCCGCAAGAACGTTGCGGACGGCATCGCTCACGTGCATGCGTCGTTCAACAACACCATCATCACCATCACCGACCGTCAAGGTGGTGCGCTGGCCTGGGCTTCCAGTGGTGGCCAGGGCTTCAAGGGCTCGCGCAAGAGCACGCCGTTTGCTGCCCAGGTAGCAGCCGAGGTGTGTGGCCGCGCAGCGCAAGAGCAGGGCATCAAGAACCTGGACGTGCGCATCAAGGGCCCCGGCCCCGGCCGCGAAAGCAGCGTTCGTGCACTGGCTTCGCTGGGCATCCGCATCAACAGCATCAGCGACGTGACGCCGATTCCGCACAACGGTTGCCGGCCGCAGAAGCGTCGGAGGATTTGACCCCCCCGGAGCGCCTTCGGCGCACCCCCCCCCAGGGGTGCGCAGCTGGCGGACCGGCAGAGCCGGATCCGCGGCGGCCACTTGATGGAACGCGCCGGCAAGCAAGCCTTCTGCGCTTGCGGATAGAATAGAGAGTTTCCCGAGCCGGTGAGCACTTTGCTGCAAACCGGCCGTTTTCCTGAAGGCCCCGGTCTTCAACAAGCCCACTGTCTGCGCGCATGGCTATGCCGCCGCCAGACTCGCGCGGGGCGCCGCTGGAAAGCTTTCCGGTTGCGTCTGCCGCGTCAGAACGATTCACAAGGACACATTCGTGGCACGACTTCTTGGCCCCAAGGGCAAACTTTCCCGCCGTGAAGGCACCGACCTCTTCCTGAAGAGCGCACGCCGCTCGATCAGCGACAAGGTCAAATTCGACAGCAAGCCCGGCCAGCACGGCCGCACCAGTGGCTCGCGCACTTCCGACTTCGGCCTGCAACTGCGTGAAAAGCAGAAGGTCAAGCGCATGTACGGCATCCTGGAGCGCCAGTTCCGCCGCTACTTCGCCGAAGCCGAGCGCCGCAAGGGCAACACCGGTGCGAACCTGCTGGCGTTGCTGGAAACGCGCCTGGACAACGTCGTCTACCGCATGGGCTTCGGCAGCACGCGCGCCGAAGCGCGCCAGCTGGTGTCGCACAAGGCGCTGATGGTCAACGGCCAGGTCGTGAACATCCCGTCCTACCAGGTCAAGGCCGGCGACACCGTCGCCATGCGCGACAAGAGCAAGGCGCAGCTGCGGGTCACTGACGCGCTGAAGCTGGCGCAATCCATCGGCCTGGCCGACTGGGTGTCGGTCGACGCCACCAAGATGGAAGGTGTCTTCAAGAAGGTGCCCGATCGCGACCAGTACGGCGCCGAAATCAAAGAAGCGCTGATCGTCGAGTTGTACTCGCGATAAGCCAGAAGAGCGGGCGCCTCGGCCGCAGCGTCGAAGCGCTTTCACTTTCGTTTCGTGTGCCGGGCGCGAAGCGATCCATCCCCAGCCCGGCGCGGTCCTACAGCCTTATCGGTGTAACGAGCCGAGGGTATTGACAGGAACAAAAGACATTCATGCAAACCACCCTTCTGAAGCCCAAGGCCATCCAGGTTGAGCCGCTCGGCGGCCACCGCGCCAAAGCCACGCTCGAACCCTTCGAACGCGGCTACGGCCACACCCTGGGCAATGCGCTGCGGCGTGTGCTGCTGTCGTCGATGGTGGGCTACGCCCCCACCGAGGTGACCATTGCCGGCGTGCTGCACGAGTACTCGGCCATCGACGGCGTGCAAGAAGACGTCGTGCACATCATGCTCAACCTCAAGGGCGTGGTCTTCCGCCTGCACAACCGCGACGAAGTGACGCTGGTTCTGCGCAAGGAAGGCGAAGGCGCGGTCACGGCCGGCGACATCCAGACCCCGCACGACGTCGAGATCATCAACCCTGAGCACGTCATTGCGCACCTGTCGCAAGGTGGCAAGCTCGACATGCAGATCAAGGTCGAAAAGGGCCGTGGTTACGTGCCGGGCAACCTGCGCCGCTACGGTGACGAAACCACCAAGAGCATCGGCCGCATCGTGCTGGATGCGTCGTTTTCGCCCGTCCGCCGCGTCAGCTACGCCGTCGAAAACGCCCGTGTCGAACAGCGCACCGACCTCGACAAGCTGGTGATGGAGATCGAGACCAACGGTTCGATCCCGCCCGAAGAAGCCATCCGCCAGAGCGCCCGTATCCTGGTCGAACAACTGGCGTTTTTCGCCCAGATCGACCCGACGCCGGCCTTCGACAGCGCTTCGCAGCAGACCTCGCGCCCGACGCCGTTCGATCCCATCCTGCTGCGCCCGGTGGACGAACTGGAACTGACGGTGCGTTCGGCCAACTGCCTGAAGGCCGAAAACATCTACTACATCGGCGACCTGATCCAGCGCACCGAAACCGAGCTGCTGAAGACGCCGAACCTGGGCCGCAAGAGCCTGAACGAAATCAAGGAAGTGCTGGCATCGCGCGGGCTCACGCTCGGTGCGCGGCTGGAGAACTGGCCCCCGCAGGGCCTGGACAAACGCTGAGACTCCAGCGTTCTGTCGTCAACGGTAGGGCCCTGAATCAGGGCCCGTGTGCAACCCCCAGTACCTGATACGGCTGGGGTTCAATAAAGACAGGAAAGAAGCACCATGCGCCACCGCAACGGCCCCCGCAAACTGAACCGCACCACCTCGCACCGCCTGGCGATGCTGAGGAATATGTGCAACTCGATGATCATGCACGAGGCGATCAAGACGACGCTGCCCAAAGCCAAAGAGCTGCGCAGCGTGGTCGAGCCCCTGATCACATTGGGCAAGACCCCCACGCTGGCCAACCGCCGCCTGGCCTTCAACCGCACGCGTGACCGCGATGTGGTGGCCAAGCTCTTCAACGTGCTGGGCCCGCGCTACCAGGCGCGCCCGGGTGGCTACACGCGCATCCTGAAGATGGGTTTCCGTGTTGGCGACAACGCGCCGATGGCTTTTGTCGAACTGGTCGACCGTCCGGAACCCGTTGCCGAAGCTGCACCGGCTGAACAGGCCGAATAGTCAGCAACACAAGATCAAGCGCGGGGTGGAGCAGCCTGGTAGCTCGTTGGGCTCATAACCCAAAGGTCGCAAGTTCAAATCTTGCCCCCGCAACCAGTCAGAGACAAAGCCCGCGCACTGCGGGCTTTGTTGTTTGTGGCGGCCCGTTCGTGAATGCACGTGTGCGATCGGTGTGCGGCGCAAGCGCGAGTGCGTCAGGTGCGCTATACTTTAAGGCTCAGTCGCGGGGTGGAGCAGCCTGGTAGCTCGTTGGGCTCATAACCCAAAGGTCGCAAGTTCAAATCTTGCCCCCGCAACCAAAGATCACTGAAAAAAAGCAAAAAGACGAACGAAGAAAAAGTGCCGAAGGCCCGCCGCGTGCGGGCCTTCGGCGTTTTTGATCGACGTCTTTGATCGCCGTATTGATCTGCGCTGCTGAGCGATGTTTTTCGGGTCACGCTGATGCCCATCGGTGCGGGGTGATCTCGGATGCCGAATCGGCCGGCGCTGCGGTACCGTGTGCTTCGATGTCCACCCCGTGCCGACCATGACTTCACCCGCGCCGTTTCAGGACCTGCCTTCACTGATCGCCGGCCATGCGCGACAGCGCCCCAACGCTCCGGCGCTGCTGTGCGGCGATCAGCAGATGAGCTACCTCCAGCTGAAGTCACGTGTCGACCGCGTGGCCGCGGCGTTGCATCAGCAGGGCCTGGGGCCTGGGCGTGTGGTGGCGGTGTGCGCTGGCACGTCACTGGATTACCTGTGTGTCTTCCTGGGCGCGCTGCGTGCCGGCCTTGCGGTGGCGCCACTGGCCCCCGGCTCCACACCCGCTCAGTTGCAGGACATGGCACGAGACGCGGACGCCGCTTTTGTGTTTCTCGATGCGGCGGGCAGCGCGTTGAAGGTGGCCTGGCCCGCACCCACCGTGAGCCTGGAAAGTGCAGAGCTCGACACCTGGCTGCCGCCCGAAGGGGTGCAGCCCAGGCCGGTGGTCATCGACCCCAGCTGGCCCTTCAACATCATCTATTCGTCGGGCACCACGGGCACGCCCAAAGGCATCGTGCAGCCGCATGCGATGCGCTGGGCGCACATCCAGCGCGCGGCCGCTTCGGCTTACGGCACCGACACCGTGACGATGATCGCCACGCCGCTGTACAGCAACACCACGCTGGTGTGCCTGATCCCGACGCTGGCCTACGGCGGCTGCGCGGTGCTGATGCCGAAGTTCGACGCGCTGCGCTACCTGCAGCTGGCACAAGAACACCGCGCCACGCACACGATGCTGGTGCCGGTGCAGTACCAGCGGCTGATGGCGCATCCGGAATTCGACCGTTTCGACCTGAGCGCTTTTCGCGCCAAGTTCAGCACCAGTGCACCTTTCCATGCCGAACTGAAGGCCGACATCCTGAAGCGTTGGCCAGGTGCCTTGACCGAGTACTACGGCCTCACCGAAGGTGGCGGCACCTGCATCCTGCACGCGCACCTGCACCCGGACAAACTGCACAGCGTGGGCCAGCCGGTGGAAGGACACGACATCCGCCTGATCGACGAGGCCGGCCACGAGGTGGCAGCCGGCGAAAGCGGCGAGGTCGTCGGCCGATCGCCCGGCATGATGACGGGTTACCACAAGCAGCCCGAGCTGACCCGCGCCGCCGAGTGGTTCGACGCCGAGGGCCGGCGCTACATCCGCACCGGTGACGTGGGCCGTTTCGATGCCGACGGCTTCCTGACACTGCACGACCGCCGCAAGGACATGATCATCAGCGGCGGCTTCAACATCTACCCCAGCG
This sequence comes from Rubrivivax sp., assembly GCA_030653385.1. Taxonomy (GTDB): domain Bacteria; phylum Pseudomonadota; class Gammaproteobacteria; order Burkholderiales; family Burkholderiaceae_C; genus Rubrivivax. Next base: position 17,525 of record JAURZM010000056.1, read on the forward strand.
ACCTCGAAGCCATCCTGCGTGCTCACCCCGACGTGGCCGACGTGGCCGTGGTCGGAGTGCCCAGCGCCGAGTGGGGCGAAACGCCGGTGGCCTTTTGTGTGCTGCGCGCAGGCGCCACTGTGGATGCCGATGGCCTGCGCGAATGGATGAACACGCAGGTGGGCAAGACGCAGCGCCTGCACGCGCTGCGCCTGGTGGCCGAGCTGCCCCGCAGCGCCATCGGCAAGGTGCTGAAACGCGAGTTGCGCGACAGCTGGTCGGCATCAGCCGGCGGCTGAATCCACAGCAGCCGCAGCGACAGCACCTGCCCCCAGCTGGGCCGTCAGCTCGGCTGCGCAGCGCTTCAGCGCACGCGCCGGCACGCCACCGGCTTGGGTGTCGAAGTTGGCCGTGGCACCAATGGCCGTCAGCGTGAGCACCAGCGTGCCGCTGCCGTCGAAAACCGGGGCTGCCAGGCCGCTGACACCCGGCACGGCCGCGTCCACCACGTGGCTGAAACCGGCTTTGCGGATAGCCGCCAGCTCCTGGTCCATGGCCTTGTCGAAAACACCGCGGCCGGCTGCGGCGACCACCACCACACGCGGCAGATGGGCCGCGAACAGCCGGCCGCTGGCGGTGCCACGCAGGCTCATCACCGCGCCGTGGCGCATCGTCACATGCACGGGCGAAGGGGCTTCTTCGGTGCGCACGATGGTCGGCCCGTGGCTGCCCCACACTGCAATGGCCACGGTCTGGCCGGTGGCCACGGCCAGCTCGGGCAGGCGCGCGGTGGCCAGCCGCACGGGGTCGAACTGCTGCAGGCTGATCAGCCCCAGCTGCATGGCCAAGGGCCCCAGGCCGTAGTGGCCGCTGGCGGCGTCCTGTTCGATCAGGCCCAGCTTGCCGAAGCTCACCAGGTAGGGGTGTGCCTTGGCGGCGCTCATGTCGGCGGCGGGCGCCAGGTCCTTCAGCGCCAGCGGCCGGCCGGCGCGGGCCAGGGCCAGCAGCAGGCGGCCGCCCACTTCGATGCTTTGAATGCCACGTTGGCTCATGGGTGGATGGGTAGGGCAGGCCGGGTCAGGGGTTTACACTAAAACGAATGGATTTGACAGTATCAAACAATCGAAGCGGAGACAACGCAGATGAACACCCCTCAAGCGGCCCCGGCCGGCACCAAAACCTTTGCCTCGCAGGCCGACCTGGAAGAGAAGCAGGTCACCTTCAGCAAGCTCAGCGACAACGCCTACGCCTACACGGCCGAAGGTGACCCCAACACCGGCATCATCGTCGGCGACGACGCGGTGCTGGTGCTGGACACGCAGGCCACGCCGGTGATGGCGCAAGACGTCATCCGCCGCATCCGCGAGGTCACCGACAAGCCGATCAAGTACGTGCTGCTGACGCACTACCACGCGGTGCGGGTGCTGGGGGCCAGCGCCTATGGCGCCGAACACATCATTGCCAGCCAGGACACCCGCGACCTCATTGTCGAACGCGGTGAACAGGACAAGGCCAGCGAGATCGGCCGCTTCCCGCGCCTGTTCCGCAACGTCGAAAGTGTGCCCGCCGGCCTGACCTGGCCCACCCTCACCTTCACCGGCAAGATGACGCTGTGGCTGGGCAGCCTGGAAGTGCAGTTGCTGCAGCTGGGCCGCGGCCACACCAAGGGCGACACGGTGGCCTGGCTGCCGCAACAGAAGATTCTGTTCAGCGGTGACCTGGTGGAATTCGACGCCACGCCTTACGCCGGCGACGCCTATTTCAAGGACTGGCCGCAGACGCTGGACAACATCGCCGCACTCCAGCCCGCACAGCTGGTGCCCGGCCGCGGCGCGGCGCTGACCACCCCCGAAGCGGTGGCCGCCGGCCTGCAGGGCACGCGCAACTTCATTGCCGACGTGCGCGACAGCGTCGAGGCCGGTGTCAAGGCCGGCAAGGACCTGAACGCCGTCTACAAAGAGACGATGGCCCGGCTGTCGCCGACGTACGGCCACTGGGTCATCTTCCAGCACTGCATGCCCTTCGATGTGACACGCTGTTATGACGAGATGACCGGCCACCGCGACCCGCGCATCTGGACCGCCGAGCGTGACGTCGAGATGTGGCGCACGCTGGAAAGCTGAAGGAGACCCCCATGTCGATTCAGCGCATCCATCACGTGGCCTACCGCTGCCACGACGCCAAGGCCACCGTGCAGTGGTACGGCCAGCACCTGGGCATGGGTTTCGTGCTGGCCATCGCCGAAGACCAGGTGCCCAGCACCCACGCGCCCGACCCCTACATGCACGTGTTCCTGGACGCCGGCGGCGGCAACGTGCTGGCCTTTTTCGAGCTGCCGAACAGCCCGGCCATGGGCCGTGACGGCAACACACCCGACTGGGTTCAGCACATCGCTTTCAAGGTGGGCAGCGTCGACGAGTTGCTGGCCACGCAAGCACGCCTGCAGGCGGCGGGCATCGAGGTCATCGGTCCCACCGACCACACGATCTTCAAGAGCATCTACTTCTTCGACCCCAACGGCCACCGCCTGGAACTGGCCGCCGACACCGCCACAACCGAGATGACGAAGAAGCTCGACGACGTGAAGTGGGCCATGCTCGACGAGTGGGCGCAGACCAAACGCGCGCCCAAACACGCGGCGTGGATGCACGAAAAAGAGTTCGCGCCCTGATGAGCTGAGGGGTCGCTCGATGCTCAGCACCTACACCTACCCGCGTTTTGCCTACCGCAAGCCTTCAGAACTGAACGCGCCCGAACATGTGACGCGCCACGCGGTCGTGGTGGTGGGCGCCGGCCCGGTGGGTCTGGCCGCCGCCATCGACCTGGCGCAGCACGGCCTGCGCGTGCTGCTGCTGGACGACGACAACACCGTCAGCGTCGGCTCGCGTGGGCTGTGTTACGCCAAACGCACGCTGGAAATTCTGGACCGCCTGGGCTGCGGCCAGCCGGTGGTGGACAAGGGTGTGACCTGGAACGTGGGCCGCACCTTCCACCGCGAAGCCGAAGTCTTCAACTTCAACCTGCTGCCCCAGGCCGACCACTGCCGCCCGGGCATGGTGAACCTGCAGCAGTACTACCTGGAGGAGTACCTCGTCGAGCGTGCAGCGGCCTTGCCGAACATCGAGCTGCGCTGGAAAAACAAGGTCACGTCCGTCACGCCGCAAGACGATGGCGCCTTGGTCACGGTGGAAACCGACGACGGCAGCTACACGCTGCACGCCGACTGGCTGGTGGTGGCCGACGGCGCCCGCAGCCCCATTCGCCGCCAGCTGGGTCTGGACATGGAAGGCCAGGTTTTCAAGGACCGTTTCCTGATCGCCGACGTGTTGATGAAGTCGCCGATGTTTGCCGAAGGCGCGGCCGAGCGCTGGTTCTGGTTCGACCCACCCTTCCACCCCGATCAGAGTGTGCTGCTTCACCGCGAGGCCGACGATGTGTGGCGCATCGACTTCCAGCTGGGCTGGGACGCTGACCCTGAACTGGAAAAGCAGCCCGAGCGCGTGACTCCGCGCATCCGGCAGATGCTGGGCCCCGACCGGGCATTCGAACTCGAGTGGGTCAGCGTCTACACCTTCCAATGCCGCCGCATGCAGGCCTTCCGCCACGGCCATGTGTTGTTCACCGGTGACGCCGCGCACCAGGTCAGCCCTTTCGGTGCGCGTGGTGCCAATTCGGGCATTCAGGACACCGACAACCTGGCCTGGAAACTGAAGCTGGTGATCGCCGGTCTGGCGCCCGAGTCGCTGCTGGACAGCTACAACAGCGAGCGTGTGGCCGCAGCCGACGAAAACCTGATGAACAGCACACGCAGCACCGACTTCATCACGCCCAAGAGCGCGGTGAGCAAGGACTTCCGCAACGCCGTGCTGACGCTGGCGCAGGAGCACCACTTCGCACGTGCGCTGGTCAACAGCGGGCGGCTGTCGGTGCCGGCGTACCTGAGCACGTCGCCGCTGAACACACCGGACACCGACACCTTCGAAGGCGCCATGCACCCCGGCGCGCCCTTGGCCGACGCCCCGGTGCAGCACCAGGGCCACAGCAGCTGGTTGCTGGCGCACACCGGCGGCCACTTCGTGCTGGTGCTCTTCGTGCCCACGGTGGCGGCGCTGCCGCCGGCCAGCCGCCAGCTGATCGCCAGCCTGTCGCAGCAGCCCGTGCCCGTGCACACGCTGCTGATCACCACCGAAGACGGCGACGCCCCCGCCGGTGCCACCGTGCTGGTGGACAACCGCCAGCGTGTGCAGGAACGGCTCGACGGCCGCCCCGGCACGGCGTATCTTCTGCGCCCCGACCAACACGTGGCCGCCCGCTGGCGCCAGCTCGACGCTGCTGCACTTCAAGCCGCACTGGCCCGGGCAATCGGTCACACCTGAAGCCGTGAAGGAGCGCGCGATCGGCACCCTGAACACCCAAGCCAACTTCGGCCGACCCGGTCAAACGCCCTTGCATGCGTTTTCGCCCGGCGACGACTTCTACGAACAGCTGATCGACACCCACCGCGGCCTGAGCGACGAACAAAGCCGCCTGCTCAACGCACGCCTTGTGCTGCTGCTGGCCAACCACATCGGCGACCTCGACGTGCTGGCCCAGGCGCTGGCCGCGGCGCGACAGGGCCTGGCACCCGAAGACTCGTCAAAGGCATGAGCAACCTTCAATACCAAAGCGGCTTTGGCAACCACTTCGCCACCGAGGCCGTGCCCGGGGTGCTGCCGGTGGGCCGCAACAGCCCGCAGCGCGCGGCCAAAGGTTTGTATGCCGAGCTCATCAGCGGCACGGCCTTCACCGCCCCCCGCGCCGACAACCGCCGCAGCTGGCTTTACCGCCGCCAGCCCAGTGTGGTGACAGGCGCGTATGAGCCGCTGCCGCACCCCGGCTGGACCACCGGCGCCGCTGGTGGCGTGGCCGTGCCACCCGACCCGCTGCGCTGGGCGCCGTTCCCGCTGCCCACCGCACCCACCGACTTCATCGACGGCCTGCACACCGTGGTGGCCAATGGCGACGCCGACGCACAAACGGGCATGGCCACGCTGGTCTACACCGCCAACCGCGGCATGAGCCGGCGTGCGCTGGTGAACGCCGACGGCGAAATGCTGCTGGTGCCGCAGCAAGGTGCGCTGCGCATCACCACCGAGCTCGGCTTGCTGGACGTGAAACCCGGCGAAGTGGCCTTGCTGCCGCGTGGCCTGGCCTTCAAGATCGACTGCAGCGACGGCCCCGATGCGCCTTTCCGCGGCTACATCGCCGAAAACTACGGCGCCCCTTTCCGCCTGCCCGAGTTGGGGCCCATCGGCAGCAACGGCCTTGCCAATCCGCGCGACTTTCTCGCGCCCGTGGCGGCTTACCAGGCCGAGCCCGGCCCCTGCGAGATGGTGAAGAAGTTCGGCGGCCGCCTGTGGCGCGCCGAGCAGCAGGCCACGCCCTTCAACGTGGTGGCCTGGCATGGCAACCTGGCGCCGCTGAAGTACGACACGGCGAACTTCATGACCATCGGCAGCATCAGCTTCGACCACCCCGACCCGAGCATCTTCACGGTGCTGACGAGCCCCAGCGACACACCCGGCACCGCCAACTGCGACTTCGTGATCTTTCCGCCGCGCTGGATGGTGGCCGAAGACACCTTCCGCCCGCCCTGGTACCACCGCAACCTGATGAGCGAATTCATGGGCCTGGTGCATGGCCAGTACGACGCCAAGCCCGAAGGGTTCAAACCCGGTGGCGCCAGCCTGCACAACGCCATGGTGCCGCACGGCCCCGATGCCGAAGCCTTTGCCAAGGCCAGCAGCGCGCCGCTGGCGCCCCACAAGCTGGACCACACCTTGGCCTTCATGTTCGAAAGCCGCTACCGTTTCGTGCCCACGGCCTGGGCCATGAACGGCGGTCAACTCGACCGCAACTACGCCCGGTGTTGGGCCGACCTGCAGGACACCTTCACGCCATGAGCTTGCTGGATGCCACCCACGACCCCGCACTGCGCAGCTGGGTCACATCGGCCAACACACCGGACACCGACTTCCCGGTGCAGAACCTGCCTTTCGGCCGTTTCCGGCGCAAGGGCGAAGGCCAGCAGGACACGCTGCGCGTCGGCGTGGCCATCGGTGACCAGGTGCTCGACCTGCGCCTGGCCGCCGAGCTGTGCCCCTGGAGCAATGAAGTGGCGCCTTTGCTGGACCCGCTGGCGGCCGGCGACCTGGCCGCGTTCATGCGCCTGGGCCGCCCGGCCTGGCGCGCCGTGCGCGCGGCCCTGAGCGCTGCACTCACGGCCGACAGCGAACAGGGCCCCTTCCTGGAAAGTTGCCTGGTGCCGCAAGCCGACGTGCAGATGGCCATGCCTTGCGAGATCGGCGACTACACCGACTTCTACACGAGCATCCACCACGCCACCACGGTGGGCAAGATGTTCAGGCCCGACAACCCGCTGCTGCCGAACTACACCTGGGTGCCCATCGGCTACCACGGCCGCAGTTCATCCATCGGTGTCAGCGGGCAGTTGCTGCGCCGACCCATGGGCCAGGTCAAGCTGATCGACGCCGCCGAACCCGTGCTGCGTGCCAGCAGTCGGCTGGACTACGAACTGGAGCTCGGTGCCTTGATGGCCCACGGCAATGAACTGGGCAGCCGCATCGGCATGGACAAGGCCGAGGACCACATCTTCGGCCTGGTGCTGTTCAACGACTGGAGCGCACGCGACATCCAGCCCTGGGAATACCAGCCGCTGGGGCCTTTCCTGAGCAAGAACTTCGGCAGCACGGTGTCACCGTGGGTGGTGACGCTGGACGCATTGGCGCCTTTCCGCCAGCCCTTCGTGCGCGCCGAAGGCCAGCCGCAGCCGCTGCCCTACCTGGACAGCGCGCACAACCGCGAAGCCGGTGCCATCAGCATCGAACTGGAAGTCTGGCTGCAGACGCAGAAGATGCAAAAGGCCCAACACCCCGGTGACCGCCTGGCCGGCAGCAACTACGCCAGCGCCGCTTACTGGACGTTGGCGCAGCTGGTGGCGCACCACACGGTGAACGGCTGCAACCTGCGCACCGGCGACCTGCTGGGCACCGGCACGCTGTCAGGCCCCGAGCCCGGGCAAGGCGGCTCGATGCTCGAGCTGGGCCACGGCGGCCGCCAGGCGCTGACGCTGAGCAGCGGCGAGCTGCGCAGCTTCATCGAAGACGGCGACACCGTCATCCTGCGTGGCCACTGCATGGCCGAAGGCGCCCGGCGCATCGGGTTCGGCGAATGCCGGGGCACGGTGCTGCCCGCGCTGACCTGAAGCCACGCGCTGGCCCCAGTCCACGATCTCCAGCCGGCCGTCGGCATGTTCCACCAGCGCGGTCAGGCTTTCCACCCAGTCACCGTCGTTGCAGTACAGCATGCCGTCGATCATGCGCATCTCGGCGTGGTGGATGTGGCCGCAGACGACACCGTGAACACCGCGTGAGCGGGCTTCGCGCGCCACGGCCGATTCGAAGTCGCCCACGTAACTGACCGCACGTTTGACCTTCAGCTTCAGGTACTTGCTCAGGCTCCAGTAGGGCAGGCCGACCCTGGCGCGCAGCGAATTGAAGTGGCGGTTGACGCGCAATGTCAGTTCGTAGGCCCAGTCGCCCACATAGGCCAGCCACTTGGCACACTGGATGACACCGTCGAAGTAGTCGCCGTGTGTGACCCACAAGGTGCGCCCGTCCGCCAGCGTGTGGATGTGTTCGTCCACGACGTCCACACCGCCGAAGTTGTGGCCCAGGTACTTGCGCGCAAACTCGTCGTGGTTGCCGGGCACGAAGATGACCTTGGTGCCCTTGCGCGCCTTGCGCAGCAGCTTCTGCACCACGTCGTTGTGGGCCTGTGGCCAGTACCAGCTGCGACGCAGCTGCCAGCCGTCGATGATGTCGCCCACCAGGAACAGCGTCTCGCAGTCCACCGTGCGCAGGAAGTCCAGCAGCGCGGCCGCCTGACAGCCCGGGGTGCCCAGGTGCAGGTCGGAGATCCACACCGTGCGCACACGCAGGCTGTCGTCGGCGCTGCCGGCCGGCAGCGCCGGTTCTTCGTCAGACGGGGCGGGAAGGTCGTCGCGTCGCATGGCAGACGGCATCGTGCACAAGCGGCACGACGGCGCCGTGACAAGGTCGCGTCAGACCCATGACGCAACGGGCTGGCTGACGCAGGTGTTGTCCAGCCCGGGTCTGCCTTCCAGGATGCGCTGCAGGATGCGTGGCACCTCGAACACCGCACGGTTCTGCACCGCCTGCACCCGGCCGCGGTATTCGTTCAGGTGCTGCGTGACCTGGTCCACCGCCTGCTGCACGTTGGCAAAACTGCGCTGCACGACACCCAGTTGATGGTCCTGCACCCACTGCGTGTTCCAGCGTTCCTGCGGCATCGTCCAGGCGTTGCGGGTCACGATCACCGGCAGGCCCATGTGCACGGCTTCGCTCAATGAACCGGGGCCCGGCTTGCCGATGAAAAAGTCGGCCAGCTGCATCCAGCGCATCACGTCGGGTGTGTAGCCCACCACCACACGCGGTGCGGTGGCCGGCAACGAGCACAGTTCCTCGGCCAGTGCCTGGTTGCGGCCGCACATCAGGATCAACGGTGTGCGGGGCAGGCGGGTCGCAATGCGCTTCATGGCCCGTGAGCCGGTGCCACCAAACAGCACCAGACCGGTGGGCGTGTGGCCGTCCAGGCCCGCGGCCTGCCGTGCCGCCAAGCGGTCGGCGCCGACCAGGCGCGGCGCGACATGGAATTCGGGCCGCAGGATCATGCCGGTGCTGCGGTGCACCCGCTGCGGCGGGCAACCGGCGGCCAGTGCCTGTTGCACCGCGTGCGCGGTGCCACAGACCAGGTGTTGCTGCAGACCGGGTTCGATCCAGAAGCTGGGCGGGTGGTCGGCCATGTCGGTCATGACCGTGACGAAGGGCACACCGGGCCTTGCCAGCTGCAGGCTGTCGTGCAGACAGCGGTTGAAGTTGGGGATCAGCGACACCACCAGGTCGGGCTGTGTGGCCTGCCAGTGCTGTTGCAGGCGCTGCACCAGGCTCAGGTGGCCCATGCGGATGAGCGCCTGCAGCAGCTTCAGTTCCTGCGCCAGGCCCAGCGTGAAGCCGCTGGCCAGGCGTTTGTTGTACAGGTCTTCGGGCTCGATGCCGGTGAAACGCTTGAACAGCGCGGAAGGGTCCAGCACCTCGGTCAGGTTGACCTTGCGCACCTGCCAGGGCCGGCCCTGGGCCAGGATCTCCTGCTCCAGCGCCTGCGCCGCCGCACGGTGACCGCCACCTGCGTTGAACCACACCAAGTCGACCTTTTTCATGCCGAGCATGGTTGGGGCACAACGTGACGCGGCCGTGAAATGGCGGCCTCAGTCCGGGCTTGACGGCAGACGCCGCAGCAGCGCCTGACCTTGCCGGATCGTCTGCCCTTGCGCCAGACCCGGCGCAAGCTCGAAGCCCGGCGGCACGAAGGCGATGATGGTCGAGCCGTGTTCGAACCAACCCAGTTCCTGGCCCTTGTGAACGGCCGCCTGGCAAGGCATCTCGTTCGGGCCCGGCCAGCGCAGGTGCAGCAGCACGTCCAGAAAGTGCAGCCGGATGCTGGCCACCAGGATGGCCGCCACCGGCACCAGCGCCATCGGCGTGCCGTCGCACAGGCGCATCTGGATGACGGCACGTTCATTGCGGCAGAACAGCCGCTGCACCCGCTTCAGCGCCACCGGGTTTACGTTCCAGGTGTCGCCGCTGATGTAGCGCACATGCTCGATCGTGCCGTCGTGTGGCGCGTGGAATCGGTGGTACATGGCAGACGTGAGGCGCAGCGTGACGTAGCTGCCACCTTCGAAGGTCGCGGCTGTGTCGGTGCGTCCGAAGAGATCGGCCATGCGGTAAGGAAAGCCCTTGGCCTGCAGCACCAGGCCTTGGTCGACGCGGCCTGTCGCACCGACGATGGCGTCACTGGGGCTGGCCAGCACGTCAGGCGCCATGTCCACCGTGCGAGCGCCAGGTTTCAGTTCACGTGTGAAGCAGTCGTGCAGGCTGTCGAAGCGGGTTTTCCTGGCGTCCGACAGGTCCAGGTCGGTGAAGGCCCGCCACACCGCCAGCGAAGCGCGAAAAACCAGCGGGTGCCGTATCTTCGAGAACCAGCCCATGAAACGTGTCAGCGCATGGCGTGGCACACGGTTGGTGAGCAGGAAATTCAGGTCTTCCTGAAGCAAAAGACGGTCACGCAATCGGGCAAGTTTCATAGGCCTGTCAAAGGATGGAAATACAAACGGGGTACCGAATCACACTGGCACTCCACACACATGAGCGATCCCCTGGTCTTGACGGCAGTTGCCGTGGCGGGCGTACTGGCTGCCTACCCGCTGGCGCGCCAGCGCCTGGAGTTGTCGCTGGCCAAACACCCTTCGCTGACCGGCCATTCGCGCATGGCCAAGCGGGTGGCCGCGCTGGTGCCGGGGTATGCCTACGATGAAGCGCAGTTCTTCGGCAGCGACGGTGCGCCGGCCGACGTGCAGTTGCAGCGCCGTGCCGGCTTCATGCGGCTCGCACACGAACTGAGCAACCGCCACCCGCAGTCGGTGGCGCTGACGAAGCAGGCGCGCGAAGGCCTGTCCGACCTGCAGTTCACCGGCGCCTACCGTGTGCCCTTCCAATACAGCCCTTACCTGCGCCAGCACCTCGCGCTGGGCTCTTTCGTGCAGCGCACCGACGGCGTGACGGTGACCGACCTGGACGGCCAGACCTTCATCGACCTGACCGGCAGCTACGGTGTCAACGTCTTTGGTCACGACTTCTACAAGGCCTGCATCGCCGAAGGCAGCGCGCGGGTGGCCGAGCTGGGCCCCATCCTGGGCAGCTACCACCCGGCGGTGGCCTGGAACGTCGAGCAGTTGCGGGCCATCTCGGGCCTGGACGAAGTGAGCTTCCACATGAGCGGCACCGAAGCCGTGATGCAGGCCGTTCGCCTGGCGCGCTATCACACCCGCAAGAAGTACCTGGTGCGGTTCTCCGGCGCCTACCACGGCTGGTGGGAAGACGTGCAGCCCGGGCCCGGCAACCCCTTGCCACCGGGCCGCACCTACACGCTGAAAGAGATGGACGCCGACACCTTGCGGGTCCTGAAGAAGCGCAAGGACATCGCCTGTGTGCTGGTCAACCCGCTGCAGGCGCTGCACCCCAACAAGTCTGCACCCGGCGACAGCACGCTGGTCGACAGCGGGCGCAGCGCAAACTTCGACAAGGCCGCCTACACGGCCTGGCTGCAACAGTTGCGACAGGTGTGCAGCGAACGGGGCATCGTGCTGATCTTCGACGAGGTGTTCCTGGGTTTTCGCCTGGCGGCCGGCGGCGCGCAGGAATACTTCGGCGTCAAGGCCGACATGGTGACCTACGGCAAGACCCTGGGTGGCGGCCTGCCTGTGGGTGTGGTGTGCGGCAAGGCCGAGCTGATGAAGCGCTACCGTGAAGAGCGCCCGGCCGACCTGTGTTTTGCGCGGGGCACCTTCAATTCGCACCCTTACGTGATGGGCGCGATGCAGGTCTTCCTTGAGCGCCTGCACAGCGAGCCGGTGCGTGCCAGCTACGAGGACATCGACGGCCGCTGGAACCGTCGTGCGGCGCTCGTGAACCAGCGGCTCGAAGCGGCCGGCCTGCCGGTGCGCGTGGCCAACCTCACCAGCATCTGGACGGTGTTCTACACCCAGCCTTCGCGCTACAACTGGATGCTGCAGTTTTACCTTCGCCAGCAGGGCCTGCTGCTCAGCTGGGTGGGCACCGGCCGTTTGATCTTCAGCCACAACTTCAGCGAAACCGACTTCGAAGCGGTCTGCCAGCGCTTCGTGGCCGCGGCGCAGGCCATGCAGGCCGACGGCTGGTGGTGGCACGACGCGCAGAGTTCCAACAAGGCGATTCGGCGCGGGGTGCTGCGCGAGATGCTGCGTCATCGCTGGAGTTGAGTGTCGGTCTGTGGCGGCAAAGGCGCTGGCAAGCGGGCCGGGGCGCTTCACTGGGGTGGTCTGCGCTTCGCTCCGACTGCCTTGCGGTACTCGCGCCCGCGGCCACGTCGCGCAACTCACTCCGCGGCCTGCGGCCGCTGCGTTCAGACAGGCGCGCCCCGGCACGCTCGCAAGCGCCGTTGCGGAAACGGTGTGCCTGCTCGGCGCGTGTGTTCAGCTCAATGGCTGCCGCGCACGTGGTCCATCGGATCGAGCAGTTCGCCCCGCAGCAGGTGCAGCGGCGCGCGCCAGTACAGCATCACATCGTGGAAGGGGTCGGTCAGGATCTTCGTCGCCCAGGCCAGGCCGGCTGTCAGACCCTGCAGGAAAAACAGGTGCACGGTGCGGAACAGCAGGCCCACCACACCCAGCGCCAGCCAGGCCATGCCCACGTCGTGCAACCAGCCCTGCCAGGTGGTCGCCGGTTCGATCAGGCCCATCAACGAAGGCGCCAGCCACAGCAGCAGCGGGAAAGCCACCCACACCGCCAGCAGCACCACCTTGCGGTTCAGGTTGTAGCCCACCTTGATGGCTTCCTTGTGTTCGAAACTGGCCTGGTTGACGTGGTCGTAACCCTTGGGCTCGAAGAAGAAGTGGCCGGCCTGGCGCGTGGTCATCGAGATGCCCCAGGCGATGAGCGCAGCGGTGGCGGGGTCGAAGAAGACCACGACGTAGGCCACCAGGAAACTCAGCGCACTGACGAAGTGCAACGCCTGGTTGACGTAACTCTGGTGGTAGTAGCGGTGGTCGTCCCAGCGCTGTGTTTTCAGGGTTTGCACAAAACCGTTCACCAACACGCTCCCCGGTCGCGGCACCGGCCGCAAGGTGACAGCATGGTGACGGTGCGCGGTGAACATGGCGTGACGGATTGGTGTCGAATCGGTGATCGGGTGCTGGCGGGGCGCTGTCATCGAACTGTTGCGCGGCGCAGGCACCATCGGCGTATGACAAACACCGTGGCGCGCGAAGCACTGGACATCGAAGTCGACAACTTCGTGCCCGCGCGCCGCTCCTTGCGGGTGGCGGTGGTCACCGAAACCTACCCACCTGAAATCAACGGCGTGGCCGCCACCATTGCCCGTGCCGTTGAAGGCCTGCATGCACGGGGCCATGAGATGCAGCTCGTGCGCCTGCGCCAGGACCTGGCCGACCAGGCCGCGCAGCAAGACCGTTATGCCGAAGTCCTGATGCGGGGTTTGCCGATTCCGCACTACCCGCAGCTGAAGATGGGTGTGCCTTCCAAGCGGGCCTTGTTGCGGCTGTGGAGCACACAGCGGCCCGACGTCGTGCACATCGTCACCGAAGGGCCGCTGGGCTGGTCGGCGCTGCAGACGGCGCGGCAGTTGAAGCTGCCCACGGTCAGCGACTTTCGCACCAACTTCCACGCCTACAGCCGCCACTACGGGGTGGCCTGGCTGGGCAGGCCCATCATGGCTTACCTGCGCAAGTTCCACAACCGCACGTCCAGCACGATGGTGCCCACCGAGAGCCTGCGCGCCGATTTGCACAGCAGGGGTTTCAAGGGCCTGCGTGTGGTGTCGCGTGGTGTCGACACGCGGCTTTTCCACCCTTCCAGGCGCAGTGCGGCGCTGCGCAAACAATGGGGCGCGGGCCCGTCCGACCTGGTGGTGATGTGTGTCGGGCGCCTGGCGGCCGAGAAGAACCTGGGTACGCTCCTGGCGGCGTTCGAGGGCATGCGGGCCATCGACCCTTCGGTGCGGCTGGTGCTGGTGGGTGACGGGCCCGAAAGGGCCAGCCTGCAACAGCGTTGCCCCGGCGCCGTGTTTGCGGGATTGCGGCGCGGTGAAGACCTGGCGACGCACTATGCGTCGGCCGACCTCTTTCTGTTTCCCAGCACCACCGAAACCTTCGGCAATGTGGTGACCGAGGCCATGGCCAGCGGCCTGGCCGTGGTGGCCTTCGACTGCGCCGCGGCGCACCAGTTGCTGCGCCACGGCGACAACGGCTTGCTGGTGCCTTTTGAAGACCAGGCCGGCTTCTGCGCCGCCGCACAACGGCTGACCGGGCAAGTGGGCTGGGTGCGCGCGATGGGTGCGCAGGCTCGCGAGACGGCCAGCCAGCTCGACTGGGGCCGCATCTCGCAGCAGATCGAATCGGTCTACCTCGCGTCGCTGACCCCACAGGGCTTGAGTACACGCGCGGCACTGCGTCCGGCTTTTCCCTTTTTCTAGGAAACTAGGCCGCCGCCCGCGCCCGCGCCTGCGTGCGCACCCGGCGCCACCACAGTGCGGCCATGCACAGGCCCACCAGCACGCCCAGGCCGCTCATCAGGGTGCTCACGGGCAGATCCGCTGCCAGCAACGCCGCATACACGGCCAGCATCACCAGCACGCTGGCGTTTTCGTTGAAGTTCTGCACCGCAATCGACCGCCCGGCGCTCAGCAGCACGTGGCCCCGGTACTGCAGCAGCGCGTTCAGCGGCACGACCAGCGCGCCGCCCAGGGCACCCACCAGCAGCAGGGCCGGCAGCGCCATCCACCACTGGCCCGCCTGGGTCGCCAGCGGCACGGCCACGCCCATCAGCACCCCCAGTGGCAACACACGTTCGGCGCGGGACAGTGGCACCCAGCGTCCCGCGGCCATGGCGCCGGCCACGATGCCCACGGCCACGGCGGCCTGCAGATAGGCGCCCTGGTTCAGCGGCAGGCCCAGCACGTCGGTGGCCCAGCGCAGCACCGCAAACTGCAGCACCGCCGCCGCGCCCCAGAACAGCGTCGTCACCGCCATCGACAGCGCACCCAGTTCGTCGGCCCACAGGCGCCGCTGTGCGCGCCAGAAGCCGCTGGCCATGGCAACAGGGTGCCGGCTCTGTCGCGCGTAGCGGGCGCCGCTGTCGGGAATGCCCAGGTTCAGCAGCGCGGCCGCTGCGTACAAGGCCAGCAGCAGCCACAGGCCCAGCGTGCTGGGTGTCCAATCGGCAGGTGCCGACAGCCACTGCATCAGGCCGGGGCTGATCAGCACACCGCCCACCACGGCGCCGAAGACCGCTGCGCAGACGGTGGTCACTTCGATCCAGCCATTGGCTGCCACCAGCGCCGGTGCGGGCACGAGTTCGGTCACCAGGCCGTACTTGGCAGGCGCGTAGGCCGCTGCGCCCACGCCCACGACAGCCAGCGCCAGCAAGGGGTTCAACCCCATCAGCAGACCCAGCACACCCAGCACCTTGACGGCGTTCATGGCCATCATCAGGCGGCCCTTGGGCACGGCATCGGCCAGGTCACCCACGAAGGGCGCCAGCACCACGTAAGCGATGGTGAAGCAGAACTTCAACATCGGCGCCCACCAGGCAGGCAAGCCACGTTCGATGAGCAGCGCGATGCAGACGATGAGCAGCGCGTTGTCGGCCAGGGCCGAAAAAAACTGCGCCGCGATCAGGGCGCGAAAGCCCGGGGGAAGCTGCTGCGCCATGCGGCGATTGCAGCGTGGCTGTATGACAGGACGATGGGGCGGCCGCGACCTCTGTCGCGACGCAGTTCAGGCCAGCAGCGGCGGCAGCACCTCGGCCGCCTGTTCTGCCGTGTTCCGCGCACGCCGGGGCAGTCTTTCGCCGAATCACACCACGCCGGGCCTCACCGTGTTGCCGCACTCGTCGCAGCTGGGCGGGCTACCGGCGGTGGCCCAGCCCGGGGCGCAGACATGGCCGCCGCGGGTGTGACGCGGGCAGGGGTTCAACCATCGGTCTTCGAGGATGTCGCCGTGCAACTGGATGGAGTCGGTGTTGCCGCGAAAGCCTTCGGGGCTGGCCAGTTCCATGGGGTCGAAGCGGGCCCAGTGGCCGCCGAGCGCATCGCGAAAGGTGTTGATGCCACTCTCGGCGCTCATGCCGGCGCCGGTCAGCACACACAGGCCGCCAGTTCAGTCGGCGAAATGGCCACCGCTGGCTGCCAGCTGCACGACGACAGCCGCTGGCTCGAAGCGCGGCCCGAACTTCGCCGCCAGTTCGCGCGAGCGTTTCACGAAAGCCGCTGCACCCATCGCGTTGACGAACTGCAGCGCACCACCGTGGAAGGGCGCAAAGCCCCAGCCGAAGATGCTGCCGACGTTGGCGTCGGCCACCGAGCGCAGCACCTTCTCCTCGTAACAGCGCGCGGCTTCGTTGGCCTGCGCAAACATCAGGCGGTCGATCAGTTCCTGCTGCGGCGGCTGCGTGGGGGCCACCGGGAAGTGCCGGGTCAGTTCAGGCCACAGCACCTTGCCGTCGTCGCCCCAGTCGTAGAAGCCCTTGCCCACTTTCTTGCCGACACGGCCGATCTCGCACAGCTGCCGCACCACGGCCATGCCGGGGTGTTCGGTGTAGGCCTTGCCTTCCGTGGCCAGGTCCTTCTTCGTCTGGTCGGCCACGTGCAAGCCCAGCGACAGCGACACCTCGTCTTGCAGCGCCAGCGGCGGCATCGGCATGCCGGCCTGCAAGCCGGCGGCTTCGATGCTGCGGGGGTGCACACCTTCCTTCAGCATCGTGATGCCTTCCATCACGTAGGTGCCGAAGACGCGGCTGGTGTAGAAGCCGCGGCTGTCGTTGACGACGATGGGTGTCTTGCCGATCTGCAGCACATAGTCGAAGCCCCGGGCCAGCGTCGTTTCGTCGGTTCTGTCGCCGACGATGATTTCCACCAGCGGCATCTTGTCCACCGGGCTGAAGAAGTGCAGGCCGATGAACTGCGCGGGCCGTTGGCTGGCCTGCGCCAGGCCGCTGATGGGCAGCGTGCTGGTGTTGGATGCAAAAACGGCGTCGACACCGAGCACGGCTTCGGCACGCCGGGTCACGTCGGCCTTGGTGGCGCGGTCTTCGAACACCGCTTCGATGAGCAGGTCGCAGCCGGCGAGCAGTGCGTAATCGGTGGTGGGTGTGATCTTCGCCAGCAGCGCGTCGCGCTTGTCGGCGGTGCTGCGGCCGCGTTTCACGGCCTTGTCGAGCAAGCCCTGCGAATAGGCCTTGCCGCGGTCGGCCGCTTCTTGCGTGGTGTCCAGCAGCACGACGTCGATGCCGGCCTTGGCCGACACGTAGGCGATGCCCGCACCCATCATGCCGGCGCCCAGGATGCCCAGCTTCTTCACCTTCGACGGCCCAGGGCCAGCAGGCCGCGAAGCGCCCTTCTTGATGGCATTGAGCTGGTACCACAGCGTGTGGATGATGTTCTTCGACGCCTGCGACATCACGCAGGCCGCGAAGTAGCGGCTTTCCACCATGCTGGCGGCATCGAAGTCGAGCAGGCCGCCTTCAAAGATGCTGCTCATGATGTGCTGCACCGCCGGGTAGTTGCCCTGGCTCTTGACCGACGCGATGGACGGTGCAATGGCCCACAGCTGCGCCATCGCCGGGCTCTTGCTGTCGCCACCGGGGAACTTGAACTTCGGCAGGTCCCAGGGCTGTTTGGCCTTCGGGTTGGCCACGATCCAGGCACGGGCCTGCGCCATCAACTCGTCGCGGTCCTTGGCCAGGCCGGCCAGCAGGCCCAGGGTGTGCGCCTTCGCCGGATTCATGTCGGCGCCTTCGCCACAGATCTGCAGCGCCGCCTGGATGCCCACCAGGCGCGACAGCCGCACGGTGCCACCGCCGCCGGGCAGCAGGCCCAGTTTCACCTCGGGCTGGCCGAGTTTCAGGCGCGTGTCGTCGATGGCAAACCGTGCATGGCAGGCCAGGGCCAGTTCCAGCCCACCACCCAGCGCGTGGCCGTTGACGGCCGCCACCACCGGCTTGCCCTGTTGTTCCATCTGGCGCAGCACACGCTTCATGGCCATGCTGGCCTCGAAGGGTTCTTCGGGCATGGTCCATTTCGACATGCGGTCCAGGTCACCGCCGGCGCAGAAGTCGGCCTTCGCGCTGCTCAGGATCAGGCCCTTGACGGCCGGGTCGGCCAGCTTCGCCACGGCAGCGGCGACGCCTTCCATCAGCGCGTCGTTGACGACGTTCATCGGCCGGCCCGGCAGGTCCATCAGGGCCACCAGGATGCCGTCGTCGCCCAGGGTCAGGTTCACTGCGTTGTTCATGTTCACACCCGTTCAATCACCGTGGCAATGCCCATGCCGCCGCCGACACACAGCGTGGCGCAGCCGGTGCTGAGGTCTCGGCGTTCCAACTCATCCAGCAGCGTGCCCAGGATGATGCAACCCGTGGCGCCCAGCGGGTGGCCCATCGCGATGGCGCCGCCGTTGACGTTGACTCGGTCCAGGTCCACGCCCAGATCACGCGCGGTTTTCATCGGCACCACGGCAAAGGCTTCGTTGATTTCCCACAGGTCGATGTCCGACGCCGCCATGCCGGCCTTGGCCAGTGCCTTGCGGCAGGCGGGTGTCGGCCCGGTCAACATGATGGTCGGCTCGCTGCCGATGACGGCCGCGGCGCGGATGCGGGCCCGTGGCTTCATGCCGGCCTTCGCGCCACCTTCTGCGCTGCCCACCAGCATCAGCGCCGCACCGTCGACGATGCCGCTGCTGTTGCCGGCGTGGTGCATGTGCTCGATGCGTTCCACGGTGGTGTACTTGCGCAAGGCCGTGGCGTCGAAACCCATCGCGCCCATCGCCGCGAAGCTGGCGTCCAGCTTGGCCATGGCTTCAGGCGACGCGTTGTCGCGGATGGTCTCGTCGCGGTCCAGCATCAAGAGGCCTGCGATGTCGAGCACCGGCACCACGCTCTTGCCGAAGTGGCCGGCCGCGCGGGCGGCGGCGGCGCGCCGGTGCGATTGCAAGGCAAACGCATCCACGTCGGCGCGACCCCAGCCTTCGAGCGTGGCGATCAGGTCCGCGCCCACACCCTGCGGCACGAAGCCCAGTTTCTGGTTGATGCGCGGGTCCATGAACCAGGCGCCGCCGTCGCTGCCCATGGCCCAGCGGCTCATGCTTTCGACACCACCCCCGACCACCAGGTCTTCGAAGCCGCTGGCCACCTTCGCGGCGGCCAGGTTCACGCTTTCCAGGCCCGACGCGCAGAAGCGGCTTTGCGTGACGCCGGCCACGGTCTGCGACCACTCGGCGTCCAGCACCGCGGTGCGTGCGATGTCGGCCCCCTGTTCGCCCACGGGGGTGACACAGCCCAGCACCACGTCGTCCACCAGCGCGGTGTCCAGCTGCAGCCGTTGCTGCAGCGCCTGCAGCAGCGTGCGCAGCAGCCACACGGGGCTGGCCTGGTGCAGGCTGCCGTCCTTCTTGCCCTTGCCGCGCGGCGTGCGCACGTGGTCGTAGATGTAGGCGTGACTCATGGCGTTCTCCGACGCAAGTGGTTCATTCAGCGGCCGCCGCCGAACCGGCTTTGCCGGGCCGCTGAGGGCGCCCCCTTGAGGGGGAGGCGCCTTCTGCGCCTCGGGGGTGGGCGACATCCGCCAGGTGCTTCCTGACCGTGGCGTTGATGACACGCAGTTCGGCCAGCGTGGCCTCGATGTGCGCGCGTTTGGTTTCCAGCTCGGTGATGGCGGCGTCGGTGCGCTCCAGCACGAAGCGCATCTGCTGCACCCGGCCTTCGCCGTGGGCACCGTACAGGTCCAGGTAGTGCTTGATCTCGGCCAGGCTGGCGCCGATGGCCTTGCTGCGCAGGATCAGCGCCAGCCGCGCGCGGTCGCGCCGCGTGTAGACCCGGGTGCCGTTGATGCGTCGCGGCGCCAGCAGGCCCTTGTCTTCGTAGAAGCGGATGCTGCGCAGCGTGATGCCGAACTCGGTGCAGAGCTCGGTGATGCCAAAGAGCTCGCCGGTGTCTTCGTCGCGGTGCGCGTCGACGACTTCTTGCGCCGAGGCCGCGGCTTTTTTGCGGGCGACGGCTTGCAGCACGGTCAGACCACGCGCTGAAGCTTCATGGCCACGCTCATGTCGCCGCTGACCTTGAACTTGCCCATCATGAAGCCGGTGGCCGGCTCCAGTTCGCCGGTCAGCAGCGCAGCCAGGTTCTCCAGCGTGATGGCCACGGTGCAGTCGGTTTCGACGTCGTCGTTGTGCACGGCGTTGGGCACGCTCTTGCCGTCCAGCACCACCACGCCGTCGGCGCCGCAGTCGAACTTCAGGGTGGCGTTCAGGCCGCTGGCGGCGCCCATCTTGGTGCGCAGGGTCTCGGTGCAGGCTTGCATGTCCATGGGAGGGGGTTCCTTCGAAGCAGGAGGCTGTGGGTTGCCAGGCATCGTAGCGGCGACCGCTGCCGCAAACATGCGGGAATTCACCCATGTGGCATCGGGTTGACGTTAACGTTACCCTGCAGCCTAATGCAGGTCCCGCGGCACGCCGCGAAGGTCCTGCACTGCCCGATGAACCCACCCACCCGCTACGCCAGCGTCTTCCGCCCCAGCTTGTTTGCCGGCCAGGTGTTTTGGGTCACCGGCGGCGGCAGCGGCATCGGCCGTTGCGTGGCGCACGAACTGGCCAGCCTGGGCGCCACCGTGGTGATCAGCGGGCGCACGCAGGCCAAGCTGGACGCTGTGCAGGCCGAGATCACGGCCGATGGCGGGGTCTGCCACACGGTGGCCTTCGACATCCGCGACGAAGAAGCCGTGAAGGCGGGTGTGGCGGGGGTCATCGCCGCACACGGCGCGGTGACAGGCCTCGTCAACAACGCCGGCGGGCAGTTTCCGGCGCCGCTGCTGGCCATCAGCAAGAAGGGCTTCGACGCCGTGGTGGCCAACAACCTGACCGGCGGCTTTTTGATGATGCGCGAGCTTTTCAACCAGTGCATGCAGCAGCATGGCGGCGCGGTGGTCAACATGACGGCCGACTTCCGCAACGGCATGCCCGGCATGGGCCACAGCGGCGCAGCTCGCTCGGGCATGAGCAACCTGACGATGACGGCGGCCTTCGAGTGGGCACATGCCGGTGTGCGCGTGAACGCGGTGGCACCGGGCTGGATCGCCAGTTCGGGCATGGACACCTATGGCGGCGCAATGAAGTCGATCATTCCGAAGCTCAAACAACACGTGCCGCTGCGGCGCATGGGTGTCGAAGCCGAGGTCAGCGGCGCCATCGTCTTCCTGCTGTCGCCAGCGGCGAGTTTCATCACCGGGGTCACGCTGCAGATCGATGGTGCGGCTTCACTGGGCAGCGACATCTTTCCGCTGGGCACTGAATCGAAGTCGGTGCCCTTCGACGGTTTCCACCGTGCGGTGACACCTGAGGTGCTGAAGTGATGTCGACGCTGCAGTCCGCGATCGACCCCCGCGCGCCCGGTTTCGTGGCGAACGCCACCCGCATGGCCGAGCGCCTGGCCGAAGTGCAGGCCCTGCAAGCGAAGGTCGTGGCCGAGAGCGAAAGCAAACGCGACAAGTTCGACAAGCGTGGCCAACTGCTGCCCCGCGAGCGCGTGGCGCGCCTGCTGGACCGCGGCTCGCCCTTCCTGGAACTCAGCCCGCTGGCCGGGCTGGGCATGCACGACGACGACGGCAAAAAGAGCGTGATGGGTGGCGGCAGCATCGTCGGCATCGGCGTGGTGGCGGGCAAACACGTGCTCATCAGTGCCAGCGACAGCGCGGTCAAGGGCGGCACGATCGCACCGATGGGGTTGAAGAAGGCGCTGCGTGCGCAGGAACTGGCGGCGCAGAACAAGCTGCCGCTGATCGCGCTGGTGGAAAGCGGCGGTGCCAACCTGATGTACCAGGCCGAGATCTTCGTCGACGGCGGCCGCACATTCGCCAACCAGGCGCGGCTGTCGGCCGCCGGCATTCCGCAGATCGCGGTGGTGCACGGTTCGTCCACGGCCGGTGGTGCCTACCTGCCGGGCCTGAGCGACTACGTGGTGCTGGTCAAGGGCCGCAGCAGCATCTACCTGGCCGGGCCGCCGCTGGTGAAGGCGGCCATCGGTGAAGAGGCCAGCGACGAAGAGCTGGGCGGCGCGCAGATGCATGCCGAAGTCACGGGCCTGGGCGAGTACCTGAGCGACAACGACGCCCACGCCATCGCCTTGACACGTGAGCTGATGGACAAGCTGCCGTGGGACAAGGTGCCCACTGCGGTCGACGCCCCCGAGCCGCTGTTCCCGGCCGACGAGCTGATGGGCATCGTGCCCGCCGATGAACGCGAACCCTACGACGTGCGAGAGGTCATTGCGCGCCTGGTCGACGCTTCGGACTTCCTGGAATTCAAGGCCGCTTTCGCAGCCGACACGGTGTGCGGCCACGCACGCCTGCACGGCCACGCGGTGGGCATCATCGGCAACAACGGCCCCATCCAGCCGGCCGGCAGCACGAAGGCCGCGCAGTTCATCCAGTTGTGCGACCAGAGCGGCACGCCGCTGGTCTTCCTGCAGAACACCACCGGCTACATGGTGGGCAAGGCAGCCGAGCAGGCCGGCGCCATCAAACACGGCAGCAAGATGATCCAGGCGGTGGCCAATGCGCGTGTGCCCAAGTTCACCATCGTGCTGGGCGGCAGCTTCGGCGCGGGCAACTACGGCATGTGCGGGCGCGGTTTCGACCCGCGTTTCATCTTCAGCTGGCCCAGTGCCCGCACCGCGGTGATGGGCGGCGCGCAGGCGGCCAAGGTGATGGACATCCTGAACCGCGCCAAGCTCGAAAGATTGGGTTTGCCCGCCAACGACGAAGCGCTGGCCGCGATGAGCGACGCGCTGCGCAACCGGCTCGACGCCGAAAGCCACGTGCTCTTCGGCACCGCACGCCTGTGGGACGACGGTGTCATCGACCCGCGCGACACACGCCGCGTGCTGGGCCTGTGTCTGGCACTGGCCAGCGAAGCCGAACAACGACAACTGCGGCCCAACACCTTCGGTGTCGCCCGCTTCTGAACCCCTCTGAAAGAGACAAGCATGAAGTTCACCCCCGAACACCGCGCGCTGGAAGACACCGTCGTCAAGTTCTGCGACAAGGAACTCAACCCCTTCGTGCCCGAATGGGAAGCCAAGGGTCAGTTCCCCGCGCACGAGGTTTTCAAGAAGCTGGGCAACCTGGGCCTGCTGGGCCTGAAGTACCCCGAGGAATACGGCGGCGCGGGCCTGGACTTCAGCTACAGCATGGTGATGGCCGAGGCGCTGGGCCAGTGCAACTGCGGCGGTGTGCCCATGGCCATCGGTGTGCACACCGACATGGCCACACCGGCGCTGGCGCGTTTTGGCAGCGATGAGTTGCGCAAGGAATTCCTGGTGCCCACGATTGCCGGCGACGTGGTGGCCTGCCTGGGGGTCAGTGAACCGGGCGGCGGCAGTGACGTGGCCTCGATCAAGACCACGGCCAAGTCGGATGGCGGCGACTACGTGATCAACGGCACCAAGATGTGGATCACGAACGGCCTGCAAGCCGACTGGTGCTGTCTGCTGGCCAACACCAGTGACGGTCCGGCGCACAAGAACAAGAGCCTGATCGTGGTGCCGATGGACACACCCGGCATCAGCAAGCAGAAGATCCACAAGATCGGCATGCACAGTTCCGACACCGCCCAGCTGTTTTTCGACAACGTGCGGGTGCCCAAGCGAAATCTGATCGGCCAGGAAGGCCTGGGCTTCACCTTCCAGATGCTGCAGTTCCAGGAAGAGCGGCTGTGGGGCGCGGCCGGATCGCTGCGCAGCCTGGACCGCTTGATCGACCAGACCATCGACTACACCCGCCAGCGCAAGGCCTTCGGCAAGAGCATCCTGGACAACCAGGTGGTGCACTACCGCCTGGCCGAACTGCGTACCGAGGTCGAAGCGCTGCGTGCGCTGACCTACCGCGCGGTGGAGATGTACGTCAGCGGCAAGGACGTCACCAAGCTGGCCAGCATGGCCAAGCTGAAGTGCGGCCGGTTGTCGCGTGAAGTCACCGATGCTTGCCTGCAGTACTGGGGTGGCATGGGCTTCACGGCCGACAACCCGATCAGCCAGGCCTACCGCGACAGCCGCCTCATCAGCATCGGCGGCGGGGCCGACGAGATCATGCTCGGCATCATCTGCAAGCTCGAAGGCACGCTGCCGTCGAAGCTGCCGCAATGAGCGTCGAGCTGGCCGAATTCAAGACGCTGGCCCTGCGCCGCGACGGGCCCGACGGCGCCGTGCTGCATGTCACGCTGAACCGCCCCGAGGTGCGCAACGCCATGTCGCTGGCCATGGTGCGTGAGTTGCGCACGGTGCTGGGGCAGGCGCAGATGCGTGGTGAGGTGCGGGTCATCGTGCTGCGCGGTGCCGGTGGCCACTTCTGCGCCGGTGCCGACCTGGGCGACATGGCCGCTGCGCGCATGAACCTGGCCGGCAACCCCGAGGTGCTGGTCGAGACCAACGCCGCCTTCGGCGAACTGTGCGTGGCATTTGCCGACGCCGGCATCGCCACCGTGGCACTTGTCGAAGGCACCTGCATGGGTGGCGGCTTCGGCCTGGCCTGTGTGGCCGACGTGACCTTGGCGTCCGACACAGCAGTCTTTCGCCTGCCCGAAACCAGCCTGGGCCTGGTGCCGGCGCAGATCGGCCCCTTTCTGGTGGAGCGATTGGGTTACGCCGAGGCCAGGCGCCTGGCCGTCACCGGCGGGCGGCTGAACGCACAAGAAGCGCTGGCGCTGCGCCTGGTGCACGGCGTGTTTGCAGCCGATGCGCTCGACGCGGCACTGGCCGCGGTGCTGCACGACATCCTGCAATGTGCGCCCGGTGCCATCGCGGCCACGAAGGCCTTGATGGCGAAGGCACGTTTTCAATCCCCGTCGTCCCTGGTGCAGGAAGCGGCCCAGGTGTTTTCTGCCGCCGTGCTGGGGCCCGAGGGCACCGAAGGCACGATGGCCTTCATCCAGAAGCGCAAGCCAAAGTGGGCGCCATGAGCTTCAGCAAGATCCTGATCGCCAACCGCGGCGAGATCGCTTGCCGCGTGATCCGCACCGCGCACCGCCTGGGCTACCGCACGGTGGCCGTCTACAGCGATGCCGATGCCGGTGCACTGCACGTGCAGCAGGCCGACGAAGCGGTTTGCATCGGGCCTGCGCCTGCGGCCGATTCCTACCTGAACATCGCCGTGCTGCTGCAGGCCGCGCGCCAGACAGGCGCCGACGCGGTGCACCCGGGTTACGGCTTCCTGTCAGAACGCGCCGACTTTGCACAAGCCTGCGTCGACGCGGGCCTGGTGTTCATCGGGCCACCGCCTGCGGCCATCCGCGCCATGGGCAACAAGGCGCTGGCCAAACGCCGCATGGTCGAAGCCGGGGTGCCCTGTGCGCCCGGCTACCTGGGTGATGAGCAGGGCGACGAACGCCTGACGGCAGAAGCCCGGCAGCTGGGCCTGCCCTTGTTGGTGAAAGCCGTGGCCGGCGGTGGCGGACGTGGCATGCGCCTGGTGCGCAGCTTCGACGAATTGCCCGAAGCCATCGCCAGCGCACGCCGCGAAGCCAGCAGCGCCTTCGGTGATGGCACGCTGATGCTGGAGCGCCTGATCGACGAGGGTCGCCACATCGAAGTGCAGGTGTTTGCCGACGCCCACGGCCACGCCGTGCACCTGGGCGAACGTGACTGCACGGCGCAGCGCCGGCGCCAGAAGGTCATCGAAGAAGCGCCGTCGCCCGTGGTCGACGCAGCGATGCGTGCCGCGTTGGGGCGTGATGCCGTGGCTGCCGCACTGGCTGTGGGCTACCAGGGCGCCGGCACGGTGGAGTTCATCGTCGATGCCCACCTCAAGCACCACTTCCTGGAAATGAACACCCGCCTGCAGGTCGAGCACCCGGTGACCGAATGCATCACGGGCCTTGACCTGGTGGAGTGGCAACTTCGTGTGGCCCGTGGTGAGCCGCTGCCACTGACCCAGGACCAGATCACCTTCACCGGCCACGCCATCGAAGCGCGTCTGTATGCCGAAGACCCGTATGACGGCTGGAGACCGCAGACCGGCCGCGTGGCCGGCTGGCAGCCTGACAGCACCGATGTGCGCATCGACCACGGCATCGCCGAAGGCGGCGAGGTCACGCCTTACTACGACGCGATGGTGGCCAAGTTCGTCGCACACGGCAGCGACCGCGAAGACGCCATCCGCCGGCTGACCCGTGCGCTGGAAGACGTGCCGCTGCTGGGCCTGCAGAGCAACGGCCGCTTCCTGCGCGACCTGGTGAAGCACCCGCAGTTCACGGCGGCACAGATGACCACAACACGCCTGGACGAATGGGCCACCCAGGGTGAGCCGCTGTTGCAACGGCCCACACCGCCCGACGCCGCCTGGCGCATCGCCGCCGCCTTGTTGGCGGGGCAGGGCGGCCAGCGGCCTGCCAGCGTGTCGGCTTTCGACCTGACGCTGCAATGCCAGGGCGAAAACCGCACGCAGCGCGCGCCCGATGCCGCGGTGCAGGTGCTGGCCTGGAACGGCCAACACGCGCAAATCGGCATCGACGGCGTGCAGTGCCGCATCACCGCCTTGCAAGACGGCACCCGGCTGCACCTGTGCCTGGACGGCGCCGTGTTCAGCTTCGAAGAACCTTCTGCCTATCCCAAGACCGACAGCGCAGCCGACCCGCGCCGTGCGCGTGCGCCGGTGGCCGGCGTGGTGGCGCAGGTCAGTGTGTTGGTGGGCGACACCGTGGTCGCCGGCCAGCCGCTGGTGTGTGTGGAAGCGATGAAGATGGAGATGTGGGTCAACGCCGCCGCCGCCGGCAGCGTGAAGTCCGTCAACGTCAAACCCAAGGACCCCGTCGCCGCTGGCGCCGTGCTGGTGGAACTGGAGATTGCCGAATGAGCAGCCCCGCCGACAAGGCCATCCTGACCTGCGCCTTGACTGGCGTGCTGACCAACCCGCAGCAGCACCCGGTGCCCGTCACACCCGAACAGATGGCGGCCGAAGCGCGCGACGCCTTCAATGCTGGCGCCAGCATCATGCACGTGCACCTGCGCAGCCAGGAGCCCGGTTTCGGCCACATGCCCAGCTGGGACCCCGACGTGGCCCAGGCCGTCTGCGACGCCATCCGCGCTGCCTGCCCGGGCGTGATCATCAACCTGACCACCGGGGTCATCGGCAAGGACATCAGCGGCCCCAAGGCTTGCCTGGAACGTGTGAAGCCCGAAATCGCGGCCTGCAACGCCGGCACGCTGAACTACCTGAAGATCAAGGACAACGGGCAGTGGGCCTGGCCGCCGATGGTCTTCGACAACCCGGTGGCCAAGGTGCAGCAGTTCCTGGACGTGATGGCTGCCTGCGGCACCCACCCCGAGTTCGAGTGTTTTGATGTCGGCATCCTGCGCAGCGTGGCCATGTACCTGAAGGCCGGCCTCTTCAGCGGTGTGCCCGAGGTGAACCTGGTCATGGGCGTGGCCAGCGGCATGCCGTGTGACGCCGACCTGCTGGCGCTGTTGCCGCGTTATGCGCCCGAGGGTGCGGTGTGGCAGACCACGCTGATCGGCCGCGCCGAGATCTGGCCCGTGCACCAGAAAACCGCCGACCTGGGTGGCAACTTGCGCACCGGCCTGGAAGACACCTTCTACCTGCCGGGTGGCGAAAGGGCCACCGGCAACGGCGTGCTGATCGAAGCCCTGGCAGCCTGCGCGCGACGCGCCGGCCGCGACATTGCATCGCCCGCCGAAGCGCGTCAACGCCTGGGCCTGCACGCGGGCCAGGCCGCATGACCGCAAGCGATCTGCAGCCCCGCACCGCAGCCGAACAGGCGCTGGTGGACGAAGCGCTGGTCGACCTTTTCGAGCGCAAGATCAGCTTCAACCAGACGCTGGGCCTGAAGATCGTGTCGGTGCAGCCGGGCGACGTGCGCGCCACCTTCGACATGCGGCCGGAACTGGTGGGCCACTACGCCCACGGCCGGCTGCACGGCGGTGTGATCTCGGCCACGCTGGACCACATGGGTGGACTGGCGGTCATCGTGGGCATCGCGGCGCGCCACCCGCACGACAAGGTGCAGCAGGTGATGGCCCGTTTCACCAAGGTCGGCACCCTCGACCTGCGGGTGGACTACCTGCGCCAGGGCCTGGGCCGGCAGTTCACGGTGACGGCCGAGGTGATGCGGCTGGGTGGGCGCATCGGCAGCACGCAGATGCGGCTGGTCAACGAAGAGGGCACCTTGATTGCCACCGCGGCGGCGGCCTACACCGTCGCCTGATCTGGCCAGGGTCGCCAGGGCCCGCGGGTGCCGGGCCTTGACATAGCAGCAATGAAACCCACCTAGCATGGCTTCGTCCCCAAGCCCTTGCCGAGGTCCGTTTCATGAAGTTGCCTTCCATCACCACCGCCTGGTTCCTTGCCGTCGTGGCCACCGTGGCGGCGGGCGCCGCCTGGCTGACGCCCACGCTGGTGCAAGGCAAGGCCGATGCGATGCCGCGGGCCGTCACCCCACGCGGCCCGCTGACGGCCGACGAGCTGGTGCATGTGGACCTGTTCAAGAGATCCAGCCCCTCGGTCGTGCACATCACCAGCCTGGGTGTGCAGCGCGACATGTTTTCGGCCAACGTGCAGCAGGTGCCGCGTGGCACCGGCACCGGTTTCGTGTGGGACGGCAACGGCCACATCGTGACCAACTTCCACGTCATCCAGGGCGCCAACGGCGCGCGCGTGACGCTGGCCGACCAGACCAGCTTCGACGCACAGCTGGTGGGCGCCTTCCCCGACCGCGACCTGGCAGTGTTGAAGATCGACGCTCCGAAGGACAAG
Source organism: Rubrivivax sp. (assembly GCA_030653385.1). Taxonomy (GTDB): domain Bacteria; phylum Pseudomonadota; class Gammaproteobacteria; order Burkholderiales; family Burkholderiaceae_C; genus Rubrivivax. The sequence goes on from JAURZM010000056.1 coordinate 46,010, forward strand.
TTGCCTCCGATCGCCGTGGGCAGCAGCAAAGACCTGCTGGTGGGCCAGCGGGTGTACGCCATCGGCAACCCCTTCGGCCTGGACCAGACGCTGACCACCGGCATCGTCAGCGCGCTGAACCGCGAGATCGAGTCCTTCAACCAGCGCACCATCCGCGGTGTCATCCAGACCGACGCGGCCATCAACCCGGGTAACTCGGGCGGCCCGCTGCTCGATTCAGCCGGCCGGCTGATCGGCGTCAACACGCAGATCGCCAGCCCCAGTGGCGCCAGTGCCGGCATCGGCTTTGCGATTCCGGTGGACGAAGTGAATCGCATCGTGCCGCGGCTCATCCGCGACGGCCGCTTCGTGCGCCCGGCGCTGGGCATCACGGCCGGGCCGGCCAATCTGCAGCGGGCGCTGAAGCTGCCCAAGGGCGTGGCCATCGTGCAGGTGGGCAATGGCACGCCTGCAGCCCGGGCCGGCCTGCAGCCCTTCAGGCGCGGCAACCGCGGCGAGGTGGTGATGGGCGACGTCATCACCGCCGTCAACGACGAAGCCGTGGCCGACCTGGACGAGATGCTCAATCAGCTGGAAAGCCGCCAGCCCGGCGAGACGGTGACCCTGTCGGTGTGGCGGGATGGGCAAACGCGCAAGATCCGGGTTCCGCTGGCGCAAGCTCAGTGAGACAACTTCCGGCGCCAGTGAAAGATCGGCGCCGCTGGCGCGACAGACCTGCATGAACCAGGAGAACACGATGTCCCGCCGCAGTTTCCTCAACCTCCTGTCCGGGCTGGGCCTGGGCGGCGCAGCGGCCGCCACGGCAACCGCCACCCATGCGGCATCCACCCCCACCCGCTCCGATCGCGTGGAGCTGAGCGACGCCGAGTGGAAAAAGCGGCTCAGCGACGCCGCTTACCGCGTGCTGCGCAAAGAAGGCACCGAGCCGCCGCACACCAGCCCGCTGAACGCCGAAAAACGCGCCGGCAGCTACCACTGTGCTGGCTGTGACCTGCCGCTGTTTGCGCACACCACCAAGTACGAAAGTGGCACCGGCTGGCCGAGTTTCTACGACCCGCTGCCGCAGGCCGTCGGCACCAAGACCGACTACAAACTCATCCTGCCGCGCACGGAATACCACTGCGCCCGCTGCGGTGGCCACCAGGGCCACGTTTTCAACGACGGCCCCCGGCCCACCGGCAAGCGCTACTGCAACAACGGCGTGGCGCTGCGTTTTGTGCCGGAGGCGGCATGAAGGGGCTCAGTTCCTGGGCGGCGGTGGCCGCCGTCGTGGCGCTGGCCAGCTGGGCCGGCGGCTCGTTTTCGCAGAAGCCGGCACCCGCAGCGGCAGCGCCGTTGCCGGCCGGCCTGGCCAAGGCCACCTTCGCCGGCGGCTGTTTCTGGTGTGTCGAGTCCGATTTCGACAAGGTGCCGGGTGTGGTGTCCACCACCAGCGGCTACATCGGCGGCACGGTGGCCAACCCCACCTACCAGCAGGTGTCGGGCAACGGCACCGGCCACGCCGAGGCGGTGGAAATTGTCTTTGACCCGGCCAAGGTCAGCTACGAACAGCTGCTGGAAAAATACTGGCGCACCATCGACCCCACCACCAAGGACCGCCAGTTCTGCGACGCCGGCAGCCCTTACCGCACGGCCATCTTCACGCACGGCCCGCAGCAGGCGGCGGCGGCGCAGGCGTCCAAGTTGGCACTGGACAAGAGCAAGCCCTTCCCGCAGCCCATCGTCACCACGATCGAGCCGGCCGGCCCCTTTTACCTGGCCGAGGCCTACCACCAAGACTACTACCTGAAGAACCCGGTGCGCTACAAGTACTACCGCACGTCCTGCGGGCGGGACAGCCGGCTGAAGGAGCTGTGGGGCACGGCGCCCTGAGTTCGGCGTGGGGGCTGTGGCCAGTGGGGCAGTGCGTGCTGCGACTGCACGCCACTTCTTGACTCCCCGGAATGAGGGGAAACCAGAGCCGGTGCGCCCCCCGGCGGCGCCATCGGCGGTATTCTCGGCATTCGGTTTGCTGTGCCTTGGCAGGGCAGCCGGTCGGTTCTGGCGCCAGGCTGCGGCTGCTTCGGGTGTGGGAGAACTTTACAGTTCCAACCCCAGGCACCCAAAGGCTTCTGCGCATCAGGCCCGAAGTTTGTCCAAGTTGTTGAATTGAATCACAATTTTCTGAATGCCTTTAGAGGGCATGCGGATTGCTTGCCAACCGGCGATCTTGTGAATTCCGCCAGCCAGTCCTTGCCAAGGTGCCGCACATGAATGACCAGTCTCCATCGAACCCAGCCCAGGGGCAGCCCGCGGCCGAAGCTGCGACGGATGCTGCCAACTCCATCCTGCAGCGCCGTCGCCTTTTGCGTGCGGTGGGCGCCACTGGGGCCATTGCCGGTGTCGGCCTGCCTTTTTCCGCACACGCCACCAGCCGGCCGCACTGCGTCAAGAGCACCAAGAAGTATCACGCCACCGCGTCTTCGGTGGGCTCGATGATCGGGTCGGTAACGGGCACGACGCCGCCGGTGGCGGGCTTTCGTTGTTCGCACTACACCAGCGCCGGCAACTGGGGTACTGGCTGGACCAACGGCAAGGGCCGTAGCGTGACCTACCACAGCTGCGCAAATCCTGGCGCGGCGGATGTCGACAAGATGAAGTTCTGGGTCGTTTTCGAGCTGGGTAATCCCGGCGCTGGTACGGCCAAAGATCGCACATGCGTTGACATCATCAACAGCTACTCCACGTCCGACGAAGCGGTCTGGCTCACGGCCCTGTTCAATGCCAACAAGCGCAGCCCCTTCACCTACACGCCTTCAAACGTGGTGGACCTGTACAACAACAAAAACCCGCTGATGGGCGGCATGACGCAGTCGGGCCTGAGTGCCAAGGCCTTGATGCTATTCAGGGACTACCTCTCCGACCTCTGAGCCCGCGTGCCTGAGGCACCGCGCCCGGCCGCTGCCCAGCCGGCCTGGCAGCTGAATCCCCTGGTTGAACTGCACTGGCGTGTCTTGGGCGACAGCTGTGTGGTGTTGGAAGCCGTGTCGGGCGAAACGGCCACCGCCGACGCGCTTGAAGCGGCCACCCTGGCGTGTTTCGAGACCGCGCCGCACACACTCGATCAATTGGTGGCGGCCCTGGCATCCGACCTGTCGGTCGAGCCCAATCCCGAGCTGCAGGACAAGGCTTCCGGCCTCGTGCAGCAGTTCCTGGCGACCGGCTGGCTTCAGGAGCTAGAGTCCGGCGGATGATCGCCCAGCTCTCCGGCCGGGAGCTCGCTTCGTGTCTCGCCGGCCCGGGGCTGGCTTTCAGGACCGGCCCGTTCTCTGTCCGTGTCCACTCCAACGTCCAGCACATCAGCGACGGCCTGCAGCTGCTGTACGGCAACTATCCGCTCGTCGCCGAAGATGCCTTCTGCGATTTCGACCTCGAAGTGCTGAAGCCCGCCGGCCTGCGCGGCCATGTGCGGCCCCAGGTGCGCTTTCGTTTCGACGGCAACAACACCTTCGAGCCGCTGCCGCTGGCGCACGCTTTTCCGCTCTTCGAGTGGGCGATGAACTGGTGCATTTCCACCCACGTCAACCACTGCCTGCTGATCCATGCGGCGGTGGTCGAACGGGGTGGCCGGGCGCTCATCCTGCCAGCGCCCCCGGGCTCGGGCAAGAGCACCTTGTGTGCTGCGCTGGTGCACCGCGGTTGGCGGCTGATGTCCGACGAAGTGGCGCTGGTGCCCTTCGACGGCACCGGCCTGTTGGCCCTGGCGCGGCCCATCAGCCTGAAAAACGAGTCGATCGACGTCATGCGCCGCTTCGTGCCCGGCGCCACCTTCAACATACCTTCGCACAACACCAGCAAGGGCACGGTCACGCACATGCTGGCGCCGCCCGATCACGTGGCACGGGTGCAGGAAACGGCAGCGCCGGCGTGGGTGGTGTTTCCGCGCTGGCAGGCCGGGGCCGACGCGCAGTTGACACCCCGCGAGCGGGCCGACACGGTGCTCGACCTGGCCCGCAACAGCTTCAACTACGGCGTGCTGGGCCGGCAGGGCTTCGACACGATGTGCCAGTTGGTGCAGGCCTGCAGCTGCCACGACTTTGTCTACAGCCAGCTCGACGACGCCATCGCGGTCTTCGACGCACTGGCCAGCGGCCGCGCATGACGGGCGCCCCGAAGAGCGCCACGAAGAGCGCCGCCACAGGCGACCTGCTGTCGGGCCTGTGGACCCTGACCGAGCCGCCGCGGCTGACGCCGCGCCAGTGGGAACTGCTGCTGTCACAGGCCAGGCGCTGTCGCCTGGACGCACGTTTGGCGCGGCACTTCAAGGACAAGGGCTGGCTGGACGGCGTACCCAGCCAGCCCCGCCTGCACCTGCAAAGCGCAACGCTGGCCGCCGAGCGCCAGCGCCAGCAGGTGCGCTGGGAAACCGACCGCCTGCGCGCGGCGCTGCGCGACCTGCCCAGCCCCGTGGTGCTGCTGAAGGGCGCCGCCTACGTGGCGCTGGACCTGCCGCCCGCACGTGGCCGCCTGTTCACCGACGTCGACATCCTGGTCGACAAGGCCGGCATCGGGGCGGCCGAACTGTTGCTGATGGCCGCCGGTTGGGTGCACGAAGCGCTGGACCCCTACGACGAGCGGTACTACCGCCAATGGATGCACGAGCTGCCGCCGCTGAAACACGTCTGGCGTCACACCTGGCTCGATGTTCACCACACCATCACGCCGCCCACCTCGCGCTTTGCGGTGGACGGCAGCCTTCTGCTGCAAGCGGCGCGGCCCTTGCCCGGTTCACAACCCGGCGCGCAGCTGGCCACGCTGGCCCCTGTCGACATGGTGCTGCACAGCGCCGTGCACCTGATGCAGGAAGGCGACTTTTCGGCCGGCCTGCGTGACCTGCTCGACCTGAACGACCTGCTGCAGCACTTTGGCGTGCAGCCCGGTTTCTGGCCTCAACTGTTCGATCGCGCCCAGGAACTGCACATCGGCACCGCGCTTTTCCATGTGCTGGTGCAGGTGCGCAGGCTCTTCGGCACCGCGCCGCCCGCCGAGCTGGCACCGCGGGTGGACGAGCTGGCCCGTGGCTGGCCGTCCACGGTCCTGATGCCCGCGCTGCTGGCCATTGCCTTGCGCCCCCCGCACCCCAGTTGCAACTCGGCCGCCAGCGGCCTGGCGCGCTGGCTGCTGTACGTGCGTTCACACGGGCTTCGCATGCCCTGGTACCAGATCGTGCCCCACCTGCTGCGCAAGGCCTGGACACGCACGCGGACTCGTCTGCAGGCGCCTGCCGCAGGCGCCGCAAAGCTCTGAGCGCCGGGTCGGGCGGCCGCGCTGAAAGGCCGCCAAGCCGGCTACGATTTGCCAAAGCCAAGGAAAGCTGCCCCCATGCAAATCGTCTGCCTCGATCTCGAAGGTGTGTTGGTGCCCGAGATCTGGATCGCCTTCTCCCAGCGCACCGGCATTGCCGAGTTCAGCCGCACCACACGCGACGAGCCCGACTACGACAAGCTGATGCGCTTTCGCCTGGGCCTGCTGCGCCAGCACGGCCTGAAACTGGCAGACATCCAGGCCGTCATCGGTGGCATGGCGCCGATGGACGGGGCGCGCGACTTCCTGGACGATTTGCGCAGCCGCTACCAGGTGGTCATCCTGTCGGACACTTTCTACGAATTTGCCGACCCCTTGATGGCCCAGCTGGGCCGGCCCACCTTGTTCTGCCACCGCCTGGTGGTGGACGCCGAAGGCTTCGTCGCGAACTACGAGCTGCGCCAGACCAACCCCAAATTCCACGCCGTCAAGGCGCTGCAAAGCCTGAACTACACGGTCATAGCCGCCGGGGATTCCTTCAACGACACCGGCATGCTGGGCGCGGCGGATGCGGGCTTTTTCATCCACCCGCCGCCAGGTATCGTGGCGCAGTTTCCGCAGTTCCCGGTCAACCACAGCTATGCCGAACTGAAGGCCGCGATCGACGGTGCCGCCGCGCGGCTGACCGCGCGGCGGTGACCGGAGCGCGGCGCGCACAGGCATCATCGCGCAGCGCCGATCAGCAGGCGAACACACGGTGGAGGACCGTCAACGATGTGGACCCTGAAAGTTGTCAAGGGGGCTGAGCTGGCCGACAAGCTGGCCATCGAGGTGAAGCTGCCCGAGCCCTTGTCGCGCTTCACCGTCGGCCGCGACCTGGGCAATGGCTGGGCGATTGCCGACCGCACGCTGGCCATCTCGGCGCGCCACTGCGAGATCGTGGGCACCGCGGCGGGCCCGGCGCTGCGCGACCTGTCCACCAACGGCACCTTCGTCAACGGCGCGGCCTCGCGCTTGGCCGGTGAACACCTGCTGCGCGATGGGGACCGCATCGAGCTGGGGCCTTTCGACATCCTGGTGTCGGGCCCGCCCATGGCCGATCGGCCTGTGGTGGTGCAAGCGAGCGCATCCGCAGCCTTGCCTGCATCCGCACCAGCGGGCCGCAGCGCCGGCGTCATGGACACCGCGCCCCAGCGCGGAGGTGACCCGGCCGCGATGCTGGCGATGGGTGGCGGCTACGAAAAAGTCGGCCTGACGGAAATCCTGCGCGCCGCGCCGCCATCGGACGACTCGGGGCTGGACATGACCCGCATCCGCGTCGCGCCGCCGGTGTTGCGGCCCGCGAGTACCGCCCGGGCGGGTGCAGTTGCAGCGCCAGCGTCCGTCACACCGCCGAGCGTGGCGCCCGCGAAGCCAGGTGCCGGCTTGGAAGAAGCCCTGGCCCGCGGCCTGGGCGTGCCAGTCCAGGCGCTGCAAGGCCGTGACCTGCTGCGTCTGGTCGAAGAGCTTGCGGCAGTCGCGCGCCTGGGTCAGACCGCGCTGCGGGGTCTTCCCGACCCGGCAGACAAACCACCGCCTCGCTGAAGGCGCCAGCGCATCCATCGCATCAGCAGCGCTGCCTGGCAACGGGCGGTCGATGCAAGAACCGAGTCCCAGCACCGCGCAGGAGAGCCCGATGAGCGACTTCTTCAGCTACCAGGCCAAGCCGGAACCCGCCACGGCCGCGCCAGCGGCGGAGCCGGCCCAGGCCATCCTGGCCGACCTGAGTGGCGAAGACTGGGAGCAGCTGATCCGTTTTGCGGCGCGGCGCCGCTTTGCGGCCGGCGCGGTGCTGGTGCAGGCAGGCGAAAGCGACCGTGCGCTGCACTTCATTGCCAGCGGCCAGGTGGAACTTCAGGGCCCCGGCACCCCGCGCGCGGTGCGCGGCGAAGGTGAGGTCTTCGGTCTGCTGAGCTTTCTCGACGGCGCGCCCAGTGCCGTGACGGCCACCGTGGCGCCGGGCGGCCCGGCCGAGCTGCTGCGCATCACGCCCGAAGCCTTGCAGCAGCTGGCCGCCTGGCAGCCCCGCATCGCGATGCAGCTGTTGCGCGACCTGGGCGCCCATGTGGCGGCCCGTCTGCGGCGCCTGCAAGCGGCCGACTGATGGCCAGCCCAGCGCCCCCGCGGTCGATCCCTGTCGTGCCCGCCGGCCGCCCGGCCGCTGCCGCAGTCGCGGAGCCCCGTGCCGGTGAGCAGAAGGCGGCGACCCAGTTCTTTCGCAACTACACCCAACGTCAGCCGCGTGCGCCGATGGCCGTGTGGTGGATGGCACGCACCGTGGTGCTGGGCCTGACCTTGGGCTTGGTGGCGCTGTTGATCTGGCGGCCCGTCACCGGCCTGCTGGTGTTCTGGGGGCTGGCCATTCCGGTGGTGCCTGCACTGCTGGTCATCGCCCCGGGTCTGTGGCGCCAGGTGTGTCCGATGGCCACTTTGAACCAGTTGCCGCGGCTGGGCGGTTTCACACGTGCACTGGACCTGCCGGCGGGCCTGAAAAACGCGGCCTTCGGCATCAGCGTGTTGCTTTTCCTGGCCGCGGTGTCGATGCGTGTGCCGCTGCTCAACCACAGCGGGGTGGTGGTGGGCCTGGGCATCGTGGTTGTGCTGGCGCTGGCCTTTGCAGGTGGGAGTGTCTTCAAGGGCCGCAGCGGCTGGTGTGGCACCTTCTGCCCGCTGGCACCGGTGCAGCGCACCTACGGCCAGGCGCCGCTGATCGTGGTGCGCAACGGATACTGCCAACCCTGTGTGGGCTGCCAGAAGAGCTGCTACGACTTCAACCCGCGTGCTGCGGTGTTCAGCGACATCTACGACGAAGACCCGCGCCACGCGGCGCAGCGGCGTCTGTTCATGGGGCTGCTGCCGGGGCTGGTGCTGGGCTACTTCCTGCAAGGGCCTGAACCGGGCTACGGCACGGCGCTGTACCTGTTGGTGCTGCTGGGTGCCTGCTGCGCGTCAGCCGGTGCCTACGGCCTGGCGGTGGCCTACGCGCCCACCAGCCCCTACCGGGTGGCCTTGGCCTTCGGTGCGCTGGCGCTGGCGAGTTTTTACTGGTTTGCCGGCCCGCTGGTGGTGCGCACCGCCACCACGCTGCTGACCGGTGCAGCGGGCACGGCGCTGCCATGGCTGCAGACCGTGGCGCAGTACACCGGCGTGGCGCTGGCAGCCGTGCTGGCTGCCAGTGGCTTGCACGCCGAACGCCGCTACAGGGCCACGCAGCGCAAGGAAGCGGCTGTGAAACGTGCCGCCACGGTGCAGGAAGGCAAGACGCAGTTTGGTGCCGGTCTGTCGCTGAAAGACCGCCTGGCCGGCGGCGACAACGCCGTGGGCAGCACCGAAGTGACTGACCGCCAGTCGGGCATCACCTTCCAGGTGGCGCCCGACGCCACCTTGCTCGAAGCCATCGAAGGTGCGGGGCTGAAGATCAACTTCGGCTGCCGCGCCGGCGTGTGTGGTGCCGACGCGGTGGCGGTGTGCGAAGGCGCCGAACACCTGTCGCCGCCGGGCGAAGACGAACTGGCCACGCTGCGCCGCATGGGCCTGGAAGGCCGCGCACGGCTGGCCTGCATGTGCAATGTGAAGGGGCCGGTGCTGATCGACCGCGACCCGCACAGCGCACCGGCGCCCAAGGTCATTCCCATTGCACAGGCGCCGCAGGTGGACAAGGCACGGGCCGCCGGCCTGCAGCGGGTGGTGATCGTCGGCAACGGCGTGGCCGGCATGGGCGTGGCCGACGCGTTGCGGCGGCAAAGCCAGAGCCTGCAGATCGACATCGTCGGCAACGAACCCTTTGCTTTTTACAACCGCATGGGCATCGGCCGCCTGGTCTACGACAGCGCCGGGCTCGAAGGCCTGTTGCTGGTGCCACCCGACTGGCCCGACAAACAGCGTGTTCAGGTGCACCGCGGCGTGGTGGCCACGCGCATCGACCGTGAAGCGCAGCACTTGCACCTGGCCGGTGGCAAGGTGCTGCCCTACGACCGCCTGGTGCTGGCCACCGGGGCCCGTTCCACGCACCCTGACGAAGCTTTCATGAAACACGCCAACGCCTTTGTGCTTCGTTCGGCAGAAGATGCGCAGGCGATCCGGCACTATGTGATGCGCAGCAAGGCCAAACGTGCGGTGGTGGTGGGTGGTGGTGTGCTCGGGGTCGAAGCCGCCGATGCGCTGCACCACCTGGGCCTGAAGGTCACGCTGCTGCAGCGGGCCGACCGCCTGATGAACGCGCAGCTCGACGCCGAGGGCGGGGCGATGCTCAAGGCCTACCTCGAGAGCATCGGCATCCAGGTGGCCACCGGCGTGTCGGTGCTGCACCACGAAGGCGAGCCGCTGCTGCAGGCCGCCCAGCTGGCACACGGGCCGCGGGTGCGTGGTGACATCTTCGTGGCGGCGCTGGGCATCCAGGCCAACAGCTTCCTGGCCGCCAGCGCCGGGCTGGCGCTGGGCGACAACGGCGTGCGGGTGGACAAACGCATGTGCACGTCCGACCCGCACGTCTTTGCCGTCGGCGACGTGGCCGACCTGAAAGGCACACCGCGTGGCCTGTGGCCCATCGGTGCGGCCCACGCGGCCACGGCGGCGGCGGCGATCCTGGGCGAAGACCTGCCCTACGCGACGCCGCGCATCGTGTTGCAGCTGAAGTGCGAAGGCATCGACCTGCGCAGCCAGGGTGACATCGTGCCGCGCGAAGGTGACGAAGACTTCCACGCCCGCGAAGGCGACGCGGCCTGGTGGCGCCTGGTGGTGCGCCACGGCCAGCTGGCCGGTGGCCTGTACGTGGGCCCGCCGGGCACCGCCAAGGCTTTCACCAAGCTGCTGCAGCGGCCGGTGGACCTGGGGCCGCTGCGTGAGCATCTGCGTGCCGGCAGCCTGGAGGGACTGAAGGGGTTGTGATCGCCCTGCTGTGTCAAATGAAGATGACGTAAAGCACAACTGTCGGTCCGGCGGACCTCATCTGGCCCAGGATCTGCGGCTCTCCCAGCACCATCGAATCCAGCCCGGCTGCGACGCGGCAGACGTGGCGTGTGGCCCTGACAGGGTGGCAAGCGTGAAAACCTCGCCATCGGCCCGTTGTCCACGGACCGAGTCGCCAGCCACCCCCGTGCCAGAATGCTTCGATCACGGTTTCCCGTGCCGCACCGCAGCCGCCCTGTCCCCCCAGGCGTGCCGGCCCTGCCCGGCAGTTCCAAGCGACCCCTACATGAAAATTCTGCTCACCGGCGCTGCCGGCTTCATCGGCATGACCACCACGCTGCGCCTGCTGGCGCGTGGCGACGAGGTGGTGGGCCTGGACAACCTGAACGACTACTACGACGTGCAGCTTAAGCGCGACCGGCTGGCGCGGCTGACGCCGCACCCGGCCTTCCGTTTCGTGCACATGGACGTGGCCGACCGACCCGGCATCGAAGCCCTGTTTGCGCAGGAACGTTTCGACCGTGTCATCCACCTGGCCGCGCAAGCCGGTGTGCGCTATTCGCTGAAGAACCCGCACGCTTACGTCGACAGCAACATCGTCGGCTTCATGAACATCCTGGAAGGCTGCCGCCACAGCCAGGTGAAGCACCTGGTTTACGCCTCCAGCTCCAGCGTCTACGGCGGCAACACCCGCATGCCGTTTTCCGAACACGACAGCGTCGACCACCCGGTCAGCATGTACGCGGCCACCAAAAAGGCCAACGAGCTGATGGCCCACACCTACAGCCACCTGTTCGGCCTGCCCACCACGGGCTTGCGCTTCTTCACCGTGTACGGGCCCTGGGGTCGGCCCGACATGGCGCTGTTCCTGTTCACCAAGGCCATCCTCGAAGGGCGGCCGATCGACGTCTTCAACCACGGCAACATGCAGCGCGACTTCACGTTTGTCGACGACATCGTCGAAGGCGTGATCCGTGTGCTGGACCGCGTGGCCACACCAGACACTGCCTACCAGGCCGACGCGCCCGACCCCGGCACCAGCAATGCCCCCTTCCGCGTCTTCAACATCGGCAACCACGATCCGGTGCCGCTGCTGGATTTCATCGGCTGCATCGAAGACGCGCTGGGCCAGAAGGCGCAGAAGAACCTGCTGCCGCTGCAGGACGGCGACGTGCCGGCCACCTATGCCGACGTCGAAGCACTCACGGCCTGGACCGGTTTTGCGCCGGCCACCGACATCCGCACCGGCATCGGCCGCTTTGTGGACTGGTACCGCGGCTACTACCGCGTGTGATGCGCTTTCAGCGCACGGTCTTCAGCAGATCGTGCAGGTGGCGCACCGGTATCGCGTAGCTGATGCCGGTGGGGTTGCTCAGCGCACTTTCGCGCCCGGCCTTGATGAGCACCATGTTGACGATGGCCACCACGCGGCCATTGGCGGCGTTCAGCACCGGCCCGCCGCTGTTGCCCGGGTAGGCGGTGGCGTCGAGCTGGTAGATCTCGAAGTTGCCTTCGCGCAGCCGCATCAGCGCGCGTGGGTCGAGCTGGGCTGCCGTGGTGGCCGGCAGCGCCGCGGTGGTTACCGATGCGATGATGCCGCGGTGCGTGACGGCTGCAAAACCCAGCACGCCGCCGATCGGGAAACCCATCAGTGCCACCGACAGGCCTTCGGGCGCGGTGGCGGGTTCTTCCAACGCCAGCGCGGCCAGCGGTGTCCCTTCGAAACGTAGCAGGGCCAGGTCACGTGCACGGTCGGTGGCCACGACCTTGGCGCGGCGGAACTGGCCCAGGTCGCCGCTGCGGCTGACCATCACCATCATCGTGGGGCCGCTGTCGGCCTCGGCCCCTTCGGGCAGCACGTGGAAATTGGTCGCCACCAGGTTGCCGTCGCCGACCACGAAGCCCGAGCCGCGGAAGGTGAAGCGTGGGCTCGACGTGGCATTGAAAGTGCCCACGGGCAGCACCGAAGGTTTGGCCGCAGCGATCACGGCAGCCAGATCGGCGCGGGCCGGCACCCCGGGCAGGGCCAACGTGGCCAGCAGCCCGAAACCCCGCACCAGCCCCCACCGCAGGGCCTGGCGCCGCCCCGGCAAGGCTTGCATCGGCTAGCTGCCGCTCACAGCGTCTTCAGCAGCGCGGCCACTTCGGCCTGGGACCTGAATTTGTCGCCCAGCTTGGCCAGGTCTTCAAGTTCGGCCCGGGCGTAAGCCTTGTCGCCCGACTTGATCAGCAGCTTGGCCAGGTTCAGCTTCAGCGACGGGTCGGCCGGGCTGCGGGCGATGGCGGCCTTCTGCATCTCGATGGCCTTGGGCAACTTGTTGTCGGCCGCCAGCGCCGTCGCCAGGGTGTCCATCAGCGGCGGCTTGCCGGGCATCAGTTCATTGGCCTTTTCAGCCACGGCGACGGCCCCTGGCTTGCCCTGCTGGACCATCAGCCAGGCCACGTTGTTCATGGCCAGCGCATTGCGTGGCTGCATCTCGAGCACCGCGCGGTAATGACCTTCGGCCGCGGCCATCTGGTTCTGGCTCAGCGCCACGTCGCCCAGGTAGTAGCGGAAGGCGGCGTCCTTCGGCCGGTCTTTCTGCCAGTCGGCGCCCAGGCGCTCGGCCTCGGCGCTTTTGCCCGCCAGGCGCAGTGCCGTGTGCAGGCGCACGAAGACCTCTGTCGACTTGTTCAAGGACATCGCCGTGCGGTAAGCCGCCACGGCCGCCTCGGGGTTCTTGCGCGCGATTTCGATATCGCCTTCGAGCGCAAAGCCGTTGGCGTCCTTCGGGGCCTGCTTCTGCATCTCGCGCGCCATCGACATGCCGTCCTGCGGCCGGTTTTCCATCAGCGCAATCGACACCAGGGCGCGCTTGGCCACGATGAGGTCAGGCTTCATCTGCAGGGCCTGGTTCAGCGCCCGGCGCGCGCCGGCAGCGTCCTTGTTGGCCAGCAGGGCCTCGGCCAGCCGCACCTGGTGCATCGGGTTGGTGTTTTGTTGCGCGGCCAGTTGCCTGAAAGTGGTGACGGCCTGTTCGGCGTTGTCGGCGGCCAGCTGCGAACGGCCCAGTGCTTCCATGACGGTCAGGTTGCTGGGCAGGGCACCCGTGGCTTCGCGCGCCGCAGTCAGTGCGGACTTGCCGTCGCCAGCACCGATGTAGTGGTTGATCAGCGCCAGGTGCGGTGCCGGTTCACCCGCGTTGGCCTGGATCGCGTCGCGCATGTGCTTGACCACCTGCTCGGGTGGCGCGCCGGTGCGCACGGCCAGTTCGCTGAGCGCCATCCAGGCTTCATGCGACTTGGGCTTGGCCTTGGTCAGGTCTTCGAAACGCTTGCGCGCGGCGTCCACCCTGCCGGCACTGAAGTCCATGGCCGCCAGGCTGGCCACGGCGGGAAAGTAGTGCGGGTCTTTGCTCAAGGCCATCTCGAAGGACTTGGCAGCTCCGTCCAGGTCGCGCTTGAGCAGCAACACCCGGCCGCGCAGGTTGTGTGCGATGGGCCGGTCGGGTGTCTTCTTTTCCAGACCGTCGATGGCCTTCAGTGCACCGGCAATGTCGTTCTGCTTGAGCCGGGCGCTGATCAGCGCGATGTCGGCGCGTGGCCCCTTGTCGTCGGCGGCAATGGCCTCGAGTTGCCCGATCGCCGCGCCACCGTTGCCACGGGCCATCTGCGCAAGTGCTGCCGAGGTGCGAACCCGCGGGTCATCCGGGGCGACCTTGGACGCCAGCGCAAAGGCCGCTTCAGCCTTCTTGACTTCGCCCATCTGCATCCAGGCTTCGCCGGCCAGCGCCAGGCTGGTGCCATCGGGGGACTTGCCTTCGACCACCGGCAGCAAGACATCCACCGCCTTGCCCGGCTGATTGGTGCGCAGATAGGTCTGCGCCAGCAGCTGGCGCGACAGCATCAGTCCAGGCGCGTTTTTCAAGGCCTTCAGCAGAAAGACCTCGGCCTGGGGAAACTGCTTCTGCCGGTATTCGGCAGCACCGGCCAGTTCCAGCAGCCGTGCATGTTCGGGCAGGATCTTCAGCAGCCGGTCGATGACATCGCGAGAGGCCTTGTACTCACCATCGGCGAACAGGGTCTGGGCTTCGAAGAAGAGCGTCTCGGGGTGGTTGGGCGCGACCTTCTTGAGTTCAGCCAGTTGCAACTTGGCTTCGTCCTTCTTGCCCATGCTGTTCAGGATCGAGATGCTGGACGTGTGCGCGCTCACCGATTTCGGGTTCGCGGCCAGCACTTTCTTGAAGGCGTCCAGGGCGGTGGGCAGGTCTTTCTTGGACTGCCAGATGATCTCGCCACGCAGCAAACCTGCACGTGCGTCGCCGCTGTTCTTGGCAAGGCCCGCGTCGAGCAGCGCCAGCGCGCCATCGAAGTCACCTTCGGAAGCTTTGATCCGGGCCTGCAGCACGGTGGCAGGCAAGTGCCCCGGCTGGTCCAGCAGAGCCTGGGTGATGGAAGCACGAGCACGGTCGATGTCGCCGCGCACCATGTGCGCCGTGGCCAGCGAAGCCTGCAGGTCGGCCGAGGCCGCCTTGTCGCTCAGGCGGGTGTTGCCGTACTGGGCCAGCAGTTTCGTTTCGTCGCCCACCAGAACCATGGCCTGCGCAATCGCGGGAACGACTTCGTTGTCCGAGGCCTGCAGCTCCTGCGCCTTTTGCAGTTCGACCAGTGCCGACACCGGGTCGCCGTTCTCCAGCAGGGCCTTGCCCAGTTGCAGGCGCAGCGACCTCGAGTCGGGTGCCTGCTGCAAGCCGCTCTTGAACTGGATGATCGCCCCAGCGTAGTCCTTGGTTTCCAGCAACTGTTTGCCGGAGGCCTCGAGCTCTGCCTCCGACTTGCCACCGCAGCCGGCCAGGAGTGCCGCGATGAGGGCAGCCGTGACAGACAGTCGCAAAGGGCTGGACGGGTTCTTGACCATGGCGTTTGTCTCGGGCTGGCAAAAGGGGCGGAACGGCAAGTCTAGTGAAGCGCCGCTGGATGGCGAACCCCAAGAAGCCCTGGGGCCAATGGCAAAGTGATGCGGTTGGCTACTTGATGGCCAACTTCTTCATCAGGTCGTAAAGGGTGGGTCTGCTCACGCCCAGCAGTTCAGAGGCTTTCACGATGTTGCCGTTGGTGCGTGCCAGTGCGGCCACGATGGCTTGCCGTTCGGCCGCTTCGCGCACCCCACGCAGGTCCAACTCGGAAGCGCGATTGCTCTCCGCGCCCACGGGCGCTGGCAGGCCGAGGTCGTCGCAGCTCAGGCGGTCGCCTTCGGCCATGATCGAAGCCCGTTTGATGGCATTGAGCAATTCGCGCACATTGCCCGGCCAGGGGTGTTGTTCGATGGCCTGCAAGGCATCTTCGGTGAAGTTCAGGTTGCCTCGTCGCTGGTCCTGGGCGAAGCGCCGCAGGAAGGCGTGCGACAGCAGCACGGCGTCGCCGTTGCGCGAGCGCAGAGGCGGGATGTTGATGACGATCTCGGCCAGGCGGTAGTACAGGTCTTCGCGGAAACGGCCCTCGGCAATCAGGTTCTTCAGGTCCTGGTGGGTGGCGCAAACCACCCGCACGTCGACCGGAATCTCGCTGCGCCCGCCCAGGCGCTCGATGGTGCGCTGCTGCAGAAACCGCAGCAGCTTGGCTTGCAGCGAGTGGGGAAGGTCGCCGATTTCGTCCAACATCAAGGTGCCGTTGTGGGCCGTCTCGATCTTGCCGGGCGTGGTCTTGCCGGCGCCAGTGAAGGCGCCTTTTTCGTAGCCGAAAAGTTCGCTCTCGAGCAGGTTTTCTGGAATGGCCGCGCAATTGATGGCCACGAAGCGCCCGGCACGTTTGCTGGCGGTGTGCACACCTTGGGCCAGCACTTCCTTGCCGGTGCCGCTTTCGCCCAGCAAGAGCACGGTGGCGTCGCTGGAGGCCACACGTTCGATGGTGCGGCTGATGCGCAACATCTCGGTGTCGCGTGTGATCAGGCCGGCCAGCGCATCGGGCTGATGCAAGGCCTGAAGGCGTCGGTTCTCGGCCTGCAATTCGGCCAGCCGGCAGGCCCGGTCGACGGTCAGGTTCAGCACGTCGGGTTCGAAGGGCTTGGCCAGGAAGTCATACGCGCCCAGGGCCACCGCGCGCAGCGCGTTGGACTGGTCGTTCTGGCCCGTCAGCACGATGACCTTGGTGGCGGGCTCGATGTCCAGGATCTGCTCGAGCAGCTTGAAGCCTTCGGACACCGAGTCAGGGTCGGGTGGCAGACCCAGGTCCATGGTGACCACCGCTGGCTGGTAGCGGCGCACCTGAACCAGCGCGCTTTCGCGGTCACTCGCCGTGACCGACTCGAAACGGTCGAGTGTCCACTTGATCTGTTTTTGCAGCGCCAGGTCGTCTTCAACGATCAGCAAGGGGGTGTCCATTGCCGTCATGCTGCACCCGGGCGAATCAAGTCGGAACCATGCTGCGCCTCGAACACCGGCAGCAAAACGGTGATCGTCGTGCCTTCGCCCGGACGGGTGCGCACGTCGATCGTGCCGCCGAGTTCGCGGATGTACTGGAAGCTTTCGTAGGTGCCGATGCCCATGCCGTTTCTTTTGGTGGTGTTGAAGGGCCTGAAAAGGCGGGTGCGCACAAACTCTTCGCTCATGCCGACCCCGCTGTCACCCACTTCGACCTTCACTTGCCCGCTGAATCGCCGCACCTGTATCCATACACGTCCTTCGGGTGGTGTGGCATCCAGCGCGTTCTGGACCAGGTGGCCCAGCACCCGCTCGAGCCGTTCTTCGTGTCCACGGGTGGACAAACGGTCGGCTTCTTCCAGTTGCAATTCACGCCCCTGGTTCTGCACCATCTTCGCAAGGCGTTGCAGGATCGGGGAAAGCTCAACGCCCCGGCTGCCGCCCGGTGGTGTGGCACCTTCGCGCAGCTGAAGCATCAGCCGCCGCATCTTCTCAAGCGAACTTTCCACGGTCAACAACATGTCTTGCTGGAACTCGCGGTTGTCGTGCAGCCGTTCCGCATTCTTCAGCATCAGGGACAGCTGGGCGACGATGTTCTTGAGGTCGTGCACGACAAAGGCTGACATGCGGTTGAAGGCGTCGAACTTGCGCGCGTCCAGCAGGGCTTCAGTGGCCTGCATCTGGGCCAGGTAGCCAGCGGCCTGGCGGCCCGCGGTCTTCAACAAGTCCAGCACTTCCCAGTTCAGCTTGATGGCCGTGATCGGACGTGTCAGCAGCACGAAGCCCAGCAGGTCTTCGCCCACCAGCAGCGGCACCACCAGCCAACCGTTTTTGGCACCCAGAAGCCAGGTTGGCAGGGCCAGTGAACCGTAGCGGCGGGGCGACGAACGGAATTCGTCCAGGTCGATGACCCAGCCGTTGGTGCGCAGGAACGTGCACAGCGACGAATCCGCGGCTTCGGTCTGCGTGACCCGTGGCATGTTCCAGTCGGCCGTCTGTGCAAACGGGGTGTCGGGGCCCGTGCGTGTCCACAAACTTCCCGCCGGGCACTCGACCATCTTGGCCAGCCCGCGCACGATCATCTCGCCCATCTCCTGCGGCGTGCGCTTGGCCGACAGCATGGCCGTGAAGCGCAGCCATTCTTCGCGGTAGTCGTAGCGATAACTGTAGAAGTGCTTGCCAACGAACACCCGCAACCAGGAACGCAGGGCGCCTGAAAAGATCAGCATGCCCAGGAAGGCGAAGGCCGCGACCAGCAGGCTGAGCTGCAGTGCGCGGCCCCACGAGCCGCCGAAGAAGCGCACGTAGTAGCCGACGCCAGAGACGAAGAGCAGGTAAAGGCCTGCCAGCACCAACGTGGCGGAGTAGAACGCTGCGGTCCGGGACACGTGAATCTTGCCGATCCAATCTGGCCCGCGGCGAGAAGCCACGATCAGCAATGGCACGGCAAGCGCATGCACGGCGCCACGCACCTGAAGAGCGTCTGCGTCAAACTCGCCGAACAGCAGACCCTCGGCGAACAGGTAGACATCGAAGACAAACACGCACAGCAAGCCCAGGCACACGGGCTTGGCGTTCCACCGCGAGTCTTCGCTCAGGTTGCGAAAGAACTGTTCGACGATGAGCAGTCCACTGACGGGCAAGACAAGCGAGGCCGCGATCTTCAAGCGCGAGACATCGGCGCCTGTCAGCGCTTCTATGCCCGTCAAGATAGCGGCGAGTCCGGCGAACCCGAAAGCGGCCAGGCGCAACACCGTTGAAGGTTGGGCGTCTTCAGCATTGCCTGGTCGGGGCAACAAGGCGAACAGGAAGATGAACCAGAAGGTGTAGCGTGCCAGGTCGGCAAACTGAGCCACCCACTCCGGGGCCATGTCGTTCCAGAACTGACTCAGCAGCAAGGCCCCGGCCCAGATGGCCGATGACCACAGCGCAGCCAACAGGGGCCAGCCAGCACGCCTGTCGCCTTGCAGCGGCCGCTCGACGATCGTCAGGTAGGCGGCAAACGCGGCGTAGGCAACGTACGCCAATCCGTAGCCATAGGCCGCTACCTCTTCAGTGCTTGTGGCCATCGAGGGAATCTAACCGTTGCCTGGACGAATGTCGTCGGCCAGGCGCAGGCGACAGCAACCGAGCTCAGCGTGCGCCCTTGCCGGTCAGCACGACGCCCACCGTTTCCATCAACACCACCAGGTCGAGGAAGAGTGTGTGGTTCTTGACGTAGTACAGATCGTACTGAAGCTTTTCCTGCGAGTCCTCGACCGTGGCGCCGTACGGGTAACGAACCTGCGCCCACCCGGTGACGCCCGGCTTGACGCTGTGACGCAAGGCGTAGAAGGGAATCTCCTGCGTCAATTGGTCCACGAAGAACGGCCGTTCCGGCCGAGGTCCTACAAGACTCATGTCGCCGCGAAGCACATTGAAGAGTTGCGGCAGTTCGTCGATCCGCAGGCGCCTGATGATGAGGCCGATGCGCGTCACGCGGTCGTCGTTTGCACTGGCCCAGCGGGGCTTGCCATCTTTTTCGGCATCGGTGCGCATGCTGCGGAACTTGGCAATGCTGAAGGTGCGCCCGTTCTGTCCCACCCGCTCCTGTCGATACAGCACCGGACCGGCGCTCTCCAGCTTGATGAGCACGGCGGCCACTGCCATGATCGGTGCAGTCAGCACGCACAACACCGTCGCGCAGACGATGTCGAACACCCTTTTCACGGCTGTGCGCCAGGCGCCCTGGTTGAAGCCGTCGCCGAAGATGAGCCAACTGGCGCTGAGAAAATCAATGCGGATCTGGCCCAAGGTCTTTTCGAAGTGGGTGTTCAGGTCGTACACCTTGGTACCGGAGACCTTGCAGTCCAGCAACTGGCGCAGTGGCATGCTGCCAGCACGTCTTTCGGTCAGTGCCACCACGATTTCTTCGACGCCCAGGCGCTGCGCCATCTCGGGCAAGGTGCCGGTTGGTTCGAGGATCTCGTTGGCCGGAACGGCGGTTTCGCGCTCGTTGGGTCCTGCCAGGTAGCCCACGATGTCGGCATTGGGGTCCATCCTGCGCAAGGTGGCACCGACCACCTGAGCGGCTGGTCCTGCGCCAAATATCATGATGCGAGTCTGCTTGACAGGCGCCCCCGAGACATGCGCCAGGTAGGCACGGCGCAGGATCAAGGCGGAAACGCCGGCCATCATCGACAGCTGAATACTGGTTCGGTCGACAAAACTGGCCGGCAACAGACCAAAGATGGCGTAGGTCAAAGGCAGCGCAACGAGCAACACGACCACGCCCCGGGCGAGTGACCTGCCGAGCGTGCCGGAAGCTGTGGTTTCGTACAGACCCGACGCGCTGTTGATCAGCAGCAGGCAAGCCGCAAACGACACCACATGCTTGCCGGCCAGCGGCACGGCGTCGTTGATGCTGCCCAGATTCAGGCTCACGGCGGCCATGGCGGCCAGCAAGACCAGGCCCAGATCGAAAATGATGCCCCGCAGCGCTGCGCGGTGCACGTAGTGATTGAAGATTCGAATCATGGTGACCGCCGTCTCAGACCGACATCCGGCGCGAAACATCGCGCCGCAGTCTGCTTGTGCCCCTTCTTTCAGCAGCCACCGACCAGCACTGCGCAGGGTTGAAGGGCCGTTACGCCCGAGCGCGGACTGTAAGAGGCTGCAGAACCGCGCAGCAATCCCCGCGATCGGGGGGACTGCCCGCTGGCGGTAGGAAGTCGCGGATGGGGCGGCGGCTCTCGCCATCGGTGCGGCCACTGCCCAAGCAAGACGGTGCGCCCTTGCTGTTCTGTGCCGCTGCACATGAAAAAACCTCGAGCGAAATGCCTGAATGGCAACTTGCTCGAGGTTTACCCGACCTTGCGGTCGGGAAAGTCTGACGGGCTGGAGTCAGTGACTCAGGCCTTGTTGGCGCGGCGACGCGAAGCGAAGCCGGCGGCCAGCAGTGCAGCCCCCACCAGCGACAGGGTCATCGGTTCCGGAATCGCGCCAGCGATGACGCTGGTGGTGGTGTTCACGGTCGAACCATTGTTGAGTGCCACGTACTGTTGGCTGCGCAGCGAGAAGGCACCCAGACCCACGTCGCTCCAGACGATCGGTGCACCTGAATTGCAGCTGGCGTTGGTGGTCACCACCATCGAGCAGCTATCGGCAACCGTGACGCCGCCGCCGTTCAACGGGTCGGCGTAGAAGAAGGTGTTCACCGTCTCACCGGCGCCAGGAGCTGTCGAGCTGTGCGAAGCGGAGCCAAACAGTGTCTTGTCTTCGCCGGCCGGGAACAGGAAGTCGAAGCCACGGAAGTCGATGTAGAAATTGTCGATGCCAGCCACGCCCGACACATTCCGGATGCGGGTGGACGAGGTGTCCAACGAGGCCGAGGTAGGCGTGCCGGGAATGTCGCCGAAGCCGGAAGTCGTGAACACCGAGAAGCCACCGACAGTACCGTTGAAGGAGATGCCGTTGCCGTTCAGGGCATAACCGGTGAACCCGTCCACGGTGGAGCAGTTGCCGCCAGCGATGTTGTTCTGGGCCAGGCTGGTGTTGCAGCTGGCAGAGAACTGGATGGTCGTCACGTCGGCGGCCAGATCGGCCAGCCGCATGAACACGTAGGCTTGAGCGGAGGTACTCACACCCACCACTGCGACGGCGGCCATCGCCACCTTGGTCATGATCTTGCGCATTGAAACTACCCCCAAGAAAAAAGCTGAAGAATGGGTTCTCGGACTGTTGGGAGCGCTTTGACTGGCTGAAGTACTCACCGGGACCGACCCGCTGCCCTTCATGAGCAATCGCTGTGCCACATGGACTCAAGCCTTAAATATCAATGACTTAGTCGTTCCGAGGTGTCACTGTCCCGACCGGCTGTAAACCCTGCCGACAGTACCAATCGGCGCTGTTGCTACGTTGGAGAGCTTGCGCACTCTTGCACGGGGGCAGCCGGGGCGACCCACCCAGCCTGAAGTGCTGACACTGCTGCGCGGCATACTAAGATGGAACTGGAAGGGGTTGTCTGCAGAGCGCCCCAGGTGGATTTGTGCCCAAGAGGCATCGCCTCGCGGAGAACCATGCATCAGCTTGCCTCATGGCCCCCTTTTTTCAGCGCCCGCCTGGCTGGGTGGGCGGCGCTTGTGCTGCTCGCTGCCTGCGGGGCCAGAACACCCGAATCCCTGATTGCGTCGGGCAAGGCGTTCAGCGCCGACAACGACCCTGCCGCTGCCATCATCCAGTACAAGGCCGCGCTCCAGCTGGACTTGGCGTCCACAGAAGCGCGCATCTTGTTGGGCAAGGCGCTTGTTGACACAGGTGACCTGTCAGGAGCGATCGTCGAGTTGTCGAAGGCGCTTGATGACAAGGCGCCGGCTTCCGACGTGCTACCCACGCTGGCCAAGGCGCTGGTGCTGTCTGGTGGATACAGGAAGCTCGTCGTCAACTACGGCAATGTGCAACTTGAAGACAAGGCTGCCCGGGCCGAATTCAAGTCCCAGCTGGCACTCGCCTGGGGTGAGCTAGGTGATCGGGCCAAGGCCGTGGCGGCAGTGGAAGCCGCCTTGTTGGCCGATCCGACGAACGGCCCCGCCAGCATGCTCAAGGCACGCTTGCTGGCCGGGGAAGGCAAGTTCGATGAAGCGACCGCCCTTGTCGACCAGACATTGGCCAGAAACGAGAAGTATCCCGATGCCTGGCTGTTGCGTGGGGAACTGCTGAACGCCGTGAAGAAGGACCCGGTAGGCGCAGAGGCAGCCTTCCGTCGGGCCATTGGCCTGGACAACACCTACTTGCCTGGCCATGCCGCTGTCATTGGTATGCGCTTGCGAGCGCAAGACCTTCCAGGCGCAAAAACGCAAGCTGATCGCATGCGCGATGCAGCTCCCAAACA
The DNA here is from genome assembly GCA_030653385.1 of Rubrivivax sp. Taxonomy (GTDB): domain Bacteria; phylum Pseudomonadota; class Gammaproteobacteria; order Burkholderiales; family Burkholderiaceae_C; genus Rubrivivax. The sequence goes on from JAURZM010000056.1 coordinate 68,507, forward strand.
CCCGTATGTTTTACTGGTCGATGCGCAACTGGCGTACGTCGATGGTCAACTGGCGCGTTCGCGCGAGTTGGTGCAGCGTCTGCTGCAGGCTTTCCCAGACCAAGAAGATGCACTCGTTCTGGCCGGCATCGTGGAATCCCAGCTGGGATCGACCGTTTTGGCCACGACATATCTGGTCAAGGCCTTGCAGATCAACCCAGCCCTTGAGCCAGCCCGACTGAACCTCGCGGAGGTGGAAGTCAGGATGGGCCAGCACAAAAAGGCGCTCGAGACCCTTAAACCCTTGCTCGCGGCGCAGCGACCGCGGGTTGGAGCTCTTGCACTTGCGGGCAATGCAGAGCTGCTGCTGGGCAACGCGGAAGCGGCTGAGAAGCGCTACTTGCAGGCGGCCAAACTGGATCCGTCCAACCCCCGCTTGCAGACGGCTGCAGTGATGTCTCGCCTGGCCGCGGGAGACGCGGCTCTGGCCCTGGCGGAACTGGAGTCGCTTTCCAAGTCCAACAAAGAAACCTATGCGGACGAGGCGCTCTTTGCCGCCCGTATGAAGCGGCGCGAATTTGACGCCGCCCTGGCTGCACTCGACGGCATGGCAAAGAAGCAGCCGAATAAAGCGTCTCACCTCGAACTGCGCAGCCGTGTCCACCTCGCGCGCCGTGACCTGCCAGCTGCCCGCCAGTCACTCGAACAAGCGTTGAAGCTCGACCCCGGCCTGTATTCGGCTGTCGCCAGCTTGACCTACATCGATCTGCTCGAAAACAAGCCAAATCAGGCCATGGCCCGGGTACAGGCGGCCGTCGACGCCAACCCCAGAAACTCGGTGGCCCTGATCGCATTGGCCGAGATGAAAGCCCGCAATGGCGCTGCCGTGCCAGAGGTGAAGAAGCTCCTGGTGGATGCGATTGCTGCCTCGCCCTTGCAAGCTGAGCAGCGCCTGAAGCTCATCGAGTTCACCTTGCGCAAGCGCCAGTACAAGGAAGCCCTGGCCGCAGCTCAGGACGCCATCGCAGCGTTGCCGGGCAATCTCAGCCTCCTTGAGGCGCTGGGGCAGGCGCAGCTGCAGGCGGGCAATGTCGAGCAGGCGGCCAACACCTACCGTCGGCTCGCGTCCGCGCTGCCGGACTCGCCTCAGCCCTACCTGCGTCTGGCAGAGATCTACAAGGCCTCGGGAGAGCGCGAAAAGTCTCTCACGGCCATCAACAAGGCGCTCGAAGTCGCGCCCGGGCTGCTCGAGGCGCAAGTCGCGCTGATTGACGCGCTCTCCAACGCCAGCCAGTCGAGAAACGCCCTGGAGTACGTGAGCAGGATCAAAAAGTCGTCGCCCCATCAGCCTCAGGGCTACTCGCTGGAGGCGCTCTATCACGCGAGGCGAAACGACAACGAAGCTGCTCTGAACGCCCTGCGCGAAGGCACGGCCAGGACCAACAGTTCCGAATTGGCAGGCAAGCTCTTCAGTCACCTGCTGAAGATGGGCCGCACCGCAGAAGCCGAGAAATTCGGCGCCAGCTGGATCAAGCAACACCCTGCCGACGCTGCTTTTGAATATCTGTTGTCGGTTTCGGACATCTCTAGGGGCGATCTGCGCTCCGCAGAAGCCCGTTTGCGCCGCGTCGTTGCGGCCTATCCCAACAATGTGATGGCCTTGAACAACTTGTCGTGGGTGCTGGTGCAAACTGGCGGCAAGAATGCCATCGATTACGCTCAACGTGCACTTGACCTGGCGCCCGACCAGCCAGAGCTGATGGACACGCTGGCGATGGCCCTGGCTGCCGACAAGCAGGTAGGGGCGGCCCTGGACATGCAGAAGCGGGCCTTGGAATTGGCGCCCGAGAAACCTGGCTTGCGCCTTGGACTGGCCCGAATTGCGCTGCAGGCCGGCGAGAAGCAGTTGGCCCGCGAAGAGCTGAATAAACTGGGACAGCTTGGCGCTGCCTTTGCGTCCCACGAAGAAGTGAAGAAGCTGATGCAAGCCTTATAGCGGGCACGGTCGCGGCGCCCCTGGCCTTTGCAGGTGCAAGTGATCCTCGGCAGCTTGCGTGAAAAATGTGCCTATCCCCGGCTGCGCCCACCTCGACAGGTGCCGCCGCGATTCACCCGTGTGCGATCATCCCGGGTCACATCGTCTGGCCCCGCAGGTGTCTGTCCGCATCCGTGTCGGCTTCGAGCTGAACAAAGCCTGGAAGACACTGGCACCGATCAAGAACGACAGGAGCATCACTTGTCCCAGAACCCCCCTTTTTTCCAAGGCCTTGCGCGGCGGGCCCTGCTCGCCCTGGGCGTCGGCCTGCTGGCCGCCTGCTCCACCACCAACCTGCCCCCCGCCCCCGCCACCGCCCAGACCGCTGACTACAGCTACGTCATCGGCGCCGGCGACAACCTGAACATCATCGTCTGGCGCAACCCCGAACTGTCGCTGTCGGTGCCGGTTCGGCCCGACGGCAAGGTTTCGGCGCCGCTGGTGGACGAGCTGGTGGCGCAGGGCAAAACCTCCACCGAGCTGGCGCGCGACATCGAAAAGAAGCTGGGCACCTATGTGCGTGATCCCATCGTCACGGTCATCGTCACCGGTTTCGTCGGCCCCTTCAGCGAACAGATCCGCGTCGTGGGTGAAGCGGCGCGGCCGCTGTTTCTGCCCTACAAGCAGAAGATGACCCTGCTCGACGTGATGATTGCGGTCGGCGGCCTTACCGACTTTGCCGACGGCAACCGGGCCATCATCCAGCGCACGTCCGACGGCAACAAGCAGTACGCGGTCCGACTGAAAGACCTCATCAAACGTGGCGATACCAGCGCCAATGTCGAGATGCGCCCGGGTGACATCCTGATCATTCCGCAAAGCCTGTTCTGAATCGGCCTTGCCCGAGGTGCCGGGTCCTGCGGCCCGCTTCCATGCCAAGGGCCTGGTCACTTTCATCGACTTCCTGAACCGCCACGGTCTGTCTGAACCCGCATGCAAGAAATCGTCCAGCAGCTGTTGATCATCGTGCGCGGCATGTGGAAGTTCCGCTGGCCGGGGCTTGTCGTTGCCTGGGTCGCGGCCGCTGTCGGCGTGGTGGCGGTGTGGAAGATTCCCGACCAGTACGAAGCATCGGCCCGCATCTTCGTGGACACCGACTCGATCCTGAAGCCGCTGATGGCCGGTCTGGCGGTGCAACCCAATGTGGAGCAGCAGGTGTCCATGCTCAGCCGCACGCTGATCAGCCGGCCCAACCTGGAAAAGCTCATCCGCATGGCCGACCTCGACCTGAAGAGCCAGTCCAAGGGCGACCAGGAGGCGTTGGTCGAAAAACTGACCAAAGGCATCGAGATCCGCGTCGCCGGGGGCACCAACCTGTACTCGATGGCCTACCGCGACTCCGAACCCGAGCGCGCCAAACGTGTCATCCAGTCGATGGTGTCGATCTTCGTCGAGTCCGGTCTGGGTGCCAGCCGCAAGGACACCGACTCGGCCAAGACCTTCCTGAACGAGCAGATCAAGACCTTCGAGACCAAGCTCGAAGAGGCCGAGGCGCGCATGAAGGAGTTCCGGCTTCGCAACATCGAAAGCCAGCCCGACGACGGCAAGGACCTGTCGGCGCGCCTTGGTGAGTTGGGCTCTCAATTGGCCGCTGCCCGCCTGCAGCTGCGCGAGGCTGAACACGCCCGCGACGCCGCCAAGCAGCAGTTGGCGCTGGAACGTGGTCAAAGCGGCAACACGGCAACACAAAGCCTGCTGCAAGAGTCGAACATTTCGGTGTCCACACCCGAGCTGGACTCCCGAATCGAGGGCCACAAGAAGAACCTGGACGCCTTGCTGCAGCGATTCACTGAACGACACCCGGACGTGACCAGCACGCGGCGCTTGATCAAAGACCTGGAAGACCAGAAAAAGAAGGAAACGCAGGAACTGCGCAAGGCCGCGATGGCGACCGCAGCGGCCAACGGCCCGGGGCCGTCTTCGATGAATTCCAGTTTGGCCGTGCAGGAGCTCAGCCGTGTGCTGGCCGGTTCCGAAGTGCAGATTGCCGCGCTGAAGGCGCGTGTGGGCGAATTCACCGCCCGATTGGCGCAGGCGCGCGAATTGCTGAAAACCGCGCCGCAGGTCGAGGCCGAAGCGGCACAGCTCAACCGCGACTACGCCATCACGAAAAAGGGCTACGAAGACCTGGTGGCCCGGCGTCAGTCGGCCATCATGTCCGGCGACCTGGACGTGGCTTCCGGGGTGGCCGAGTTCCGGCTCATCGACCCGCCACGTGTGGCGCCCAAGCCGGTGTCACCCAACCGCTTGCTGCTGCTGCCGGCCGTGCTGCTGGTGTCGCTGGCGGTGGGCCTGTTTTTCGCTTTCGCGGCCAGCCAGATGCGCCCCACCTTTGCCAGCGCAGAAGACCTGCGTCAACAGACCGGCCTGCCCTTGCTGGGCGTTGTGACGATGTTGACTTCCGACGACGACCGTCGCCGTGACCGCATGAGCCTGTTTCGCTTCGTGCTGGCCTCGGGCGGCCTGGTGGGCCTGTTTGTGGCCGGTCTGATCACCATGTCCTTGATGTCCAGGTTTGGGGGCTGAAACCATGAGTAGCCTCATCGAACAAGCGGCGCTGCGCCTCGAACAATTGCGTCAAGCGGGCATCGAGATTCCCGAGCCCGACCCGCAGCTGTCCCAGCCGTCTTCGCCCTTCGGCCCCGCCACGGGCGCCGTGCCTGCTGGCGCGCCAGCTGCCGATGTTTCGCCCGGCTTCCAGCGTTCGCTGCAGGCCGGGCCGGAAGCCGAGCCGCTGCACAAGTCGCGCCAGGTCGACCTGAACCTGAGCGCCATTGCGTCGGTGGGCATCGTCACGCCCAATGCGCCGCGCAGCCACATGGCCGACCAATACCGCGTCATCAAACGCCCGCTGATTGCCAACGCCATGGGCCGGGGTGCTGCCACCGTCAAACACGGCAACCTGATCATGGTGACCAGCGCTTTGCCGGGCGAAGGCAAGAGCTTCACCTCGATCAACCTGGCCATGAGCATCGCGGCCGAACTCGACCACACCGTGATGCTGGTCGACGCCGACGTGGCGCGCCCGTCCATCTTTCGCATGCTGGGCCTGCCACCCGGTCCTGGCCTGCTGGAACTGCTGGAAGGCAAGGCCGACATGGCCAGCGTGCTGCTGCGCACCAACGTCGACAAGCTGACCTTGTTGCCCAGCGGTTCGCCGCACCCGCGGGCCACCGAACTGCTGGCCAGCGACGCCATGTCGCAGCTGCTGGACGACATGGCCACGCGCTACCCCGACCGCATCATCATCTTCGACTCGCCGCCGCTGCTGTTGACGACCGAATCGCGTGTGCTGGCCACCCACATGGGTCAGGTGGTCATCGTCGTTCACGCCGACCGCACGCTGCAAGGTACCGTCAAGCAGGCGCTGCAGACCATCGAAGCCTGCCCCGTGAAGCTGATGCTGCTGAACAAGGCGCGCAGCGGCTCCGGTGGCGGTTACGGTGAAGGTTACGGCTACGGTTATGGCTACGGTTATGGCTATGGCTACGGTTACGGTTATGGCAGCCGCCCAGCCGCTTCGGATGCCGAAGGCGCGGCGGTGCCGCCGGACGCTGCGGCGCCCGAAGCCGCAGCGCCCGAGCATCGACCGGCTTGAACTTCGAGCCCATGTCGGTTTCCCGTCTCAGCTGCGCAACCCTGACCCAGCGACTGCCAGCCCGTGCAGTGGCGGCGGCCTGTTGTGCGCTGGTGGCCGGGGCCTCGGTTGCCACGTCTGCGCAAGCGCAGGGCATCCGCTTCAACGCCAGCGTGGACGGCTCGCTCAGCTACGTGGTGAACAGCAGCACCGGTGGCCGCGACAACGGCGACCTGGTGGCTGAAGTGCGGCCCGGTTTCACGCTCAGCAGCCGATCGGGCCGCGTCGTGGGGTCTCTCAGCTATTCATTGGCCCTGTCCAGGCACTCGCGTGACCACGACGGCGACGGCGTGCAGAACCAGTTGTCGGCCAACCTGTCGGCCGAGCTCATCGAACGGTGGCTCTATGTCGACGTGACATCGTCCATCTCGCAGCAGGCCGCCAACCCCTTTGGCCAGCAGTCGGTCGATGGCAGTGCGCTGGACAACGGCAACCGCATCGAAGTGGGCACGCTGACGGTGTCGCCGTACGTGCGGGGCGTGCTGTTCTCCGACGTCAGCTACGACGTCCGGCTCACGGGCAGCGCAACCAATGGCCGCCGTTCCATCACCGCCGATTCCACGCAAGTGGGCGCCAGTGCCACGCTGTCGTCTGCACTGCGTGGCACCGCCCTGGGCTGGGCCCTGACAGCTTCCACGCAGCAGGTGGACTACCGCGCCGGCAGCGAGAGCCAGAGCGACCGCTACTCGGCATCGCTGTTCTACAACGTCGATGCCGACCTCACGCTGACCGTGCGTGGCGGCCAGGAATCCAACGACGTGGCCAGCATCTCGCGCACCACCTACAACAATTACGGCGGTGGCATCACCTGGCGTCCTTCGCCGCGCACGCGGGCACAGCTGGACAGCGATGAACGCTACTTCGGCCGTTCGCACCGCGTGTTTGTCGAACACCGCCTGGCGTCCACTTCTTTCACTTTCGCCAGCAGCCGTGACTCATCGGGCGGCAATGACGCCAGCGGTGTTGGCGCGCCGGTGACGCTGTTCCAGGTCTTTGACCGCCAGTTTGCTTCGATCGAACCCGACCCCGTCTTGCGTGAATCCCTGGTGCTGGCCTTCCTGCGTGCGCAGGGGCTGGACCCCGCAGCCACGGTGGCGGGCGGTTTCCTGAACACGGCCGTGACGCTGCAGGACCGGCATGAAGTCAGCGCGGCCTATGCCGGCCGACGGGTGGCGATGACGCTGCAGGCCTACGCCAACACCAATCGCATCCTCGACCAGGCCGCCACCGGCGCTGCGCGGGAAACGGTGCGCCAGCATGGCTACCAGGGCAATGCGTCCTATCGCCTGACCCCGGACAGCAGCGTGTCCATGTCCGGCTCAAGGCTGATGACCAAAGCGACACCCACCCAGAGTGGCACCGACCTGAAGTCACTGTCCCTCAGCTGGGGCCAGCAACTTGGCCGCCGCACCTCGGCTTCCGCATCGCTGCGCTACACCGTGTTCAACAGCGCCACCTCGCCTTACCGCGAAGCCGCCATCTCAGCTTCGCTGAGCCACCGGTTCTGACACCATGTACGAAGCCTTCTACGGCTTGACGGCCAAGCCGTTCCAGCTGAACCCCGACCCCAGCTTCTACTTCGCCAGCAAGCAGCACCGGCGGGCCAAGGCCTACCTGGAATACGGTGTGTCGCGCAACGAAGGCTTCATCGTCATCACCGGTGAAATCGGTGCCGGCAAGACGATGGTGCTGCGCAGCCTGATCGAAGGCCTGAACGGCAGCAACGTCATCACCGGCCACCTGGTCACCACGCAGCTGGGCGCCGAAGACACGCTGCGCATGGTGGGCGCGGCCTTCGGCTTCCGTGTCAAGGACGTGCCCAAGAGCGAACTGCTCATCACGCTGGAAGCCTTTCTCATCAGCCAGACCAGCAAGGGCAAACGTTGCCTGCTGATCGTGGACGAAGCGCAGAACCTGACACCGCGTGCGGTGGAAGAGCTGCGCATGCTCAGCAACTTCCAGTTTGGCAACCAGGCGCTGCTGCAAAGCTTCCTGGTCGGCCAGCCCGAGTTCCGCGAAATCTTGCAGCGGCCCGAGATGGAGCAGTTCCGCCAGCGTGTGGCCGCCACCTGCCACATCGGCCCGCTGGACGCCGACGAAACCCGCGGCTACATCGAACACCGCCTGAAGTGCGCCGGCTCGAAAGGCAAGCCCAGCTTCGAGCCTGCGGCCTTCGAAGGCATCTTCAAGGCCAGCGCCGGCATTCCGCGGCGCATCAATGCGGTGTGCGACCGCCTGCTGCTGGCCGGGTTCCTGGCCGGGCGCACGGCCTTGACGGCCGATGACGTGGCCGAGGTGGTGCGCGAATTCCAGCAGGAAAACGCCGTCGCTTCACGTCCCGCGCCGGCACACCAGCTGTCGGGCGGCGAACCTTCCATGCCCGGTGGCCTGGCTGGCGCCGAGCTCGACCTGGACCTGAGCCAGCTCAAGCTGTCCGGCGAAGAAGCCGACGGCATGAGCCAGCAGATTGCCGCGCTCACCGCCGACCAGCGCGGCGACCAGCTGCAGCGCCTGGAACGCGGCCTGCTGCGGCTGGAGCGCATCAATGTGCAGACCCTGAACATGCTGCAGAAGCTGGTGGCCGCGGTCAAAAAACCGGGTGACGAAACCAAGTGAGCATCCAGCAGGACACCCAGACCCTGGGCCCCGTGATGTGCATCGTGGGTGCGCGCCCCAACTTCATGAAGATGGCGCCCATCCTGCGTGCGCTGGCCAGCCACCAGCCGCCGCTGCCGGCGCTGCTGGTGCACACCGGCCAGCACTACGACGCCAGCATGAGCGACCAGCTCTTTGCCGACCTGCGCCTGCCACGCCCCGACATCAACCTGGAAGTGGGCTCGGGTTCACACGCCGTGCAGACCGCCGAGGTCATGAAACGCTTCGAACCGGCGCTGGACGAACACAAGCCCTCGTGTGTGCTGGTGGTGGGCGACGTCAACTCCACGCTGGCCTGCACGCTGGTGGCGGTGAAAAAAGGCGTGCCCGTGGTGCACGTCGAAGCCGGCCTGCGCAGCTACGACCGCAAGATGCCCGAAGAGATCAACCGCGTGCTCACCGACCAGGTGGCCGACCGGCTGTACACCACCGAGCGCAGCGCGTTGGCCAATCTGCTGCGCGAAGGGGTGGCCGAAGAGCGCGTGTGTTTCACCGGCAACGTGATGATCGACTCGCTGCTGTCCAACCGCGATGCCGCGCGCCCCGCCGCGGCCACGCTGCAGGCCCATGGCTTCGACCCGGCTGTGCTGCAGCATGCCAAGGGCTACGGCGTGGTCACGCTGCACCGGCCGTCGAATGTCGACGACGCACAGACGCTGACCGTGCTGCTGGGTGTGCTGCGCGAAGTGGCCGCACAGTTGCCGCTGGTGTTTGCGCTGCACCCGCGCACCCGCAACAACATCGACCGTTTTGGCCTGCAGCACCTGCTGGACCCGCAGAGCATGGTGCTGCTGCCGCCCCAGGGTTACCTGGAGATGCTGGGCCTGATGGCCGGCGCCACGCTGGTGCTCACCGATTCCGGCGGCCTGCAGGAAGAAACCACCGCGCTGGGCGTGCCCTGCCTGACCATGCGCGAGAACACCGAGCGCCCGATCACGGTGGAGCAGGGCACCAACACCATGGTGGGCCGCGACGTGCAGGCCATCCGCACCGGCGTGGCAGAAATCCTGGCCGGCCGCGGCAAGCAGGGCCGGGTGCCCGAGTATTGGGACGGTCGCGCCGCAGAACGCATTGCCGCCGATTTGTTCCTTTGGTTGCAAGCCGCAACCGGGTGATCCTTCAAGGCTCATGTTGGCCCCCGCACTCACCAATGCCCTGACCATCGACGTGGAAGACTACTTCCAGGTCTCTGCCTTTGCGCCCTACATCCGCCGCGACGAATGGGACGCCCGCGAATGCCGGGTCGAGCGCAACGTCGAACGCATTTTGGCCATGCTGGCCCAGCGCGACACCAAGGCCACCTTTTTCACGCTGGGCTGGGTGGCCGAACGTTACCCGCAACTCGTCAAGCGCATCGTCGAAGGTGGCCACGAGCTGGCCAGCCACGGCTATGGCCACGAACGTGCCAGCGACTTGTCGCAGGAAGCCTTTGCGCAGGACGTGGGCCGCGCCAAGAAGCTGCTGGAAGACATCGCCGGCCGCGAAGTGCTGGGCTACCGGGCCCCCAGTTTTTCCATCGGCACGGGCAACCTCTGGGCCTTCGACCAACTGGCGCGTGCCGGCTACACCTACAGCAGCAGCATCTACCCCATCGCACACGACCACTACGGCATGCCCGATTCGCCGCGTTTTGCCTACCGCGTGGCCAGCGGCCTGCTGGAAGTGCCGGTGACCACGCTGCGCATGATGAGCCGCAACCTGCCCAGCAGCGGCGGCGGCTACTTCCGGCTGCTGCCCTACGGCATTTCGCGCTGGATGATCCGCCGCATCAACACCGTCGACCGCGAATCGGCCATCTTCTATTTCCACCCCTGGGAAATCGACAGCGAACAACCGCGTGTGGCGGGCATCGACGCCAAGACCCGCTTCCGGCACTACGTGAACATCCCGCGCATGGAAGCCAAGCTGCAGTCGCTGCTGGCCGACTTCCGCTGGGGCCGCATGGACCAGATCTTTCTGGCCCGCGACGCGGCCAAAGCCTAGAAGGGCAGCAGCGTGCCGGTTGTCGAGCGTCTCAAGAACGAAGACGCCCGCGAGTGCAACTCGTGGGACACGTTTGTCATGGCCTGCCCGCAGGCCACGTTTTTTCACCGCGCCGGCTGGCAGCGCATCATGCGCAAGGTCTTCCGCCACGACACCCACTACCTGCTGGCCCGCACCGACGGGCGCATCACCGGCGTGTTGCCGCTGGCGCACGTCAACAGCCTGCTGTTTGGCAACGCACTGACGAGCCTGCCCTTTGCGGCCTATGGTGGCGTGGCATCCAACGACGAAGCCAGCGCGTCCGCCCTGGTGCAGGCAGCGCAGGCCCTGGCGCAGAAACTGGGTGTGCAGCACCTGGAGCTGCGCAACCTGACACGCCAGCACCCCGACTGGCCGGCGCAGGACCTGTACGTCACCTTCCGCAAGGAAATCCTGGCCGACGAAGAGGCCAATATGCTGGCCATTCCACGCAAGCAGCGCGCCATGGTGCGCAAAGGCATCAAGAATGGCCTGAAGAGTGAAGTCGACAGCAACGTCGACCGCTTTTTCAGCCTGTACGCCAGCAATGTGCACCGCCACGGCACACCGGCCTTGTCCAGAAGCTACTTCCAGGCCCTGCAGCAAGAGTTCGGCAAGGACTGTGAAGTGCTCACCGTCACTGGCCCCGAAGGCCAGTTGCTGTCCAGCGTGCTGAGCTTCTACTTCCGCGACGAGGTGCTGCCCTACTACGCCGGTGACGACGAAGCCGCCCGTGACCTGGCCGCCAACGACTTCAAGTACTGGGAACTGATGCGCCGTTCCTGCGCACGCGGCCTGAAGGTCTTCGACTACGGCCGCAGCAAACAGGGCACGGGGCCGTTTGCCTTCAAGAAAAACTGGGGCTTCGAGCCGCAGACGCTGCACTACGAATACCAGCTGTACAAACGCGACGCCGTGCCGCAGAACAACCCGGCCAACCCCAAGTACCAGCTGATGATCAAGACGTGGCGCAAGCTGCCGGTGGGCTTTGCGAATTGGCTGGGGCCGCACGTGGTGCGCAACCTGGGTTAGGGCCTGAATGAAACAGCAGAAGCAACAAACGACAGCCGGTGCCCGTGCTTTGTGCGCATGCGCGGACGAGAGGGCTATCTGATGAGTGCGGTGCTCAACCCGACAAAGCCCGGCATCGACAAGGCGTGGCGCTCGTCGCTGCTGGCGTTGGCGATGCTCGTCCTTGCCATCGCGCTGTTCTACTGGGACACCTGGGTGGCCATGGTGGGCATCTGGGAACGCTCAGGCACCTTCGCCCACTGCTACCTGGTGTTGCCCATCACCTTGTGGCTTGTCTGGCGCAAGCGCGAAGAATTGCTCAGCCTGACACCTGAGCCCCAGCCTTGGGTATTGCTGCCCATGTTGCTGGGCGCCCTGGCGTGGCTGCTGGGTGACCTGGCCAGCGTCAACGCGTTGACTCAGTTTGCGGTCACGGCGCTGCTGGTGTTGTCGGTGCCCCTGGTGCTGGGCTTGACCGTCGCACGGCGCATCACCTTTCCGCTGGCTTTCCTGTTTTTCATGGTGCCCTTCGGCGAGTTTCTCTTGCCGGTGCTGATGGACTGGACAGCCGATTTCACCGTCGCGGCCATTGCTTTCAGCGGCATACCCGTTTACCGAGAAGGCCTGCAGTTTGTCATTCCCTCCGGAAGCTGGTCGGTCGTGGAAGCCTGCAGCGGTGTGCGCTACCTCATCGCTTCTTTGATGGTGGGTTCGCTCTTCGGCTACCTCAACTACACCACGACCCGTCGCAGGCTCATCTTCTGCGGCATCTCCATCATCGTGCCCCTGGTGGCGAACTGGCTGCGGGCGTACATGATCGTCATGCTGGGCCACCTGTCAGGCAACAAGATCGCGGTGGGTGTGGACCACCTCGTGTACGGCTGGGTCTTTTTCGGCATCGTCATCGGCATCATGTTTTTCATTGGCGCACGTTGGAGTGAACCTGAAGCCGAAGTCAAGACGCTCCAACCGAAGCAGGCATCGACCAGCGCAGGTCGCTTTCCGGGCCCATGGGTCGCCTGCATCCTGGGCATGCTGGTCCTGGTGGCGCCTCACGCCGTCGCCTGGCGCTCGGGTCTTGTGCAAACCGTGCCGGCCAGCGCAGGTCCGCTCACGCTGCCCGCGCTTGCCGACACCACTGAAGCGGACAAGCAGCCGGCCTTCCGGCCGCAACTCCAGAACCCCAGCGCCACTGCGCTGAAGGGCTACGCCCAGGGTGACAACGTCGTATACGTGCACGTGGCCTACTACAGGGAGCAGCGCTACGGCAGCAAGCTGGTCACGTCGGACAACAGCCTGCTGCGGGAGCAAACGAACGACTGGCAAGAAACGCGTTCGAGGCTGATTCCCCAACCCGGCGATGCCAGCAACGTGCAATGGCGAAGTGCCGAATTGTTGGGTGGCTCCGTGGCATCGGCGAGCTCCCGTCGCCAGCGCATCGATGTGCGGCAGATCTATTGGGTTGACGGCCACCTGACAGCAAGTGGTCCGCGTGCCACCTTGTACGGCCTGTGGGCCAAGCTGGGAGGCAGAGCCGACAGCGGCGCATTGCTGACGGTCTACACCGAGGGTGAGGATCAACGCGAGACAGGCGCCCGACTGGATGCATTCCTCAAGGCTCACATCAAGGCACTTGAGCGCCAACTCGTCACGTATCAAACGCTGCCCTAGGCACCCCCTGCGACCACAATCGTGGGCATTTTTCTGAAGAGTCGGAAATCTCGAACATGAATACCCTTGCCGTCATCGGACTCGGCTACGTCGGCTTGCCGCTGGTCGTGGAGTTTGGCAAACACGTGCGGACCATCGGCTTCGACATTGCGCAAAACAAGGTCGACGCCTGCCAGAAGGGCACCGACCCCTCGCGCGAACTCAGCGACGAGCAGATGGCGCTGGCCAAACATGCCGTCTACACCAGCGACCCCAGCATGCTGGGCGAAGCAGACATGATCATCGTTGCCGTGCCAACGCCGGTGGACGAAGCACACATCCCCGACTTCCGGCCGCTCATCGGTTCGTCGGGCAGCGTGGGCAAGCACATGAAGAAGGGCGTGACGGTGATCTACGAATCCACCGTCTACCCCGGCGCCACCGAAGAGGTTTGCATTCCCGTGCTTGAACGCGAGTCGGGGCTGAAGTGGAAACAGGACTTCTTTGTCGGCTACAGCCCCGAGCGCATCAATCCCGGTGACAAGGAACACACACTCACCAAGATCCTGAAGATCGTCTCAGGCGACACGCCGCAGACGCTCGACAAGGTTGCCAAGCTCTACGAAAAGATCATCGTGCCCGGTGTGCACCGTGCCAGTTCCATCAAGGCCGCCGAGGCCGCCAAGGTCATCGAAAACACCCAGCGCGACCTGAACATCGCCTTGATGAATGAGCTCGCAATCATCTTCGACAAGATCGGCATCGACACCTCGGAAGTGCTCGAGGCTGCTGGCACCAAGTGGAACTTCCTGAAGTTCAAGCCGGGTCTGGTCGGCGGGCACTGCATTGGCGTGGACCCTTATTACCTGACGCACAAGGCCGACATGCTGGGTTACCACCCGCAGGTCATCCTGGCCGGCCGCCGCATCAACGACAGCATGGGCAAGTTCATTGCCGAGCAGACCATCAAGCACATGATCGCCTCGGGCAGCTACATCAAGGGCGCTCGTGTGAATGTGCTTGGCCTGACGTTCAAGGAAAACTGCGGCGACCTGCGCAACAGCAAGGTCATCGACATCATCAACGAACTGAAGAGCTACGGCGTCGAAGTCCACGTCACCGACCCGCAGGCCACGACGGAAGAAGCGCAACACGAGTACGGCGTGGCCCTGGTGCCCTGGGAAGATCTGCCGCGCGCCGATGCCATCGTTGCCGCCGTGGCACACCGGGAATTTGCATCACTGTCGGTCGACGATCTGGGCCGCAAGCTGGTGAAGGGCGGTGCTTTCATCGACGTCAAGGCGGCTTTCGACGCAGAGGCGCTGCAGGCGGCTGGCTACCGGCTTTGGCGTCTCTGATCACGGCGGTACCGAAGCCGGTGGATGCGCGTCCACTGATCGTCCACGTCGTCTACCGTTTCAGTGTCGGCGGCCTTGAAAACGGCGTCGTCAATCTCATCAACCACCTGCCCGCCCACAAGTGGCGGCACGCGGTGGTGGCCTTGACCGAAGTCGACGAGAGTTTTGCCGCCCGTGTCGTGCGCAAGGACGTGCGGTTCCTGGCCCTGCACAAGGGGCCAGGGCAGGGCTTTCGCTTGTTTCCCCGCGTCTGGCGCCTGCTGCGCGAGCTTCGGCCGGCCATCGTTCATACGCGCAATCTGGCGGCGCTGGAGATGCAGGCACCGGCCTGGGCCGCGCGGGTGCCGGGCCGGGTGCACGGAGAACATGGCCGCGACGCGGATGACGTTGACGGCACCAACCGAAGCAATATCCTGATCCGGCGCACCTACCGGCGCTTCGTCCAGCAAACCATTGCCCTTGGTGGCGAGATCACCCGCTACGTGCGCGACCAGGTGCACGTGCCCCCACAGGCACTGCACACCATCTACAACGGTGTGGACATGGCACGCTTCCAGCCTGCGTCCACGCGCATGCCGATCGCGGACTCGCCGTTCACGGACAGCCGCTTGTGGCTGGTCGGAACAGTCGGTCGGATGATGACCGTGAAGGCCCAGCCTCTGCTGGCAGAGGCCTTCGTTCTGGCCCTTCAGCAGCAGCCCGGTCTGCGCGACCGCCTGCGCCTGGTGATGGTGGGAGACGGCCCCTTGCGACAGGAATGTGAGCTGATCCTTGCCCGGGCCGGCATGTCCGAGCTGGCGTGGTTTCCGGGTGAGAGAACCGATGTGCCGGATGTCATGCGCGGCTTGAATTGTTTCGCCTTGCCGTCCTTGGTCGAGGGCATCTCGAATACCATTCTTGAGGCCATGGCAAGTGCACTGCCCGTGTTGGCGACACGTGTCGGGGCCAATGCCGAACTGGTCCAGGAAGGTGTCACCGGTCACGTGGTGTCGTCTGGGGACCCTCAGGCGCTGGCGCGTGGCCTGCTGTCGCTGGCCGCAAATCCACAAGCGGCCATGGGCATGGGCAAGGCGGGCCGTGAAGCGGTCGAACGGCGCTTCAGCATGCAGGCCATGGTGGATGCCTACGAGCGTGTGTACGAGCAAGTGCTGCAGACGCCGGCGAGCGGGAGCAAGTGAATCATGTGTGGAATCACCGGGATCTTTGATACGCGGGGCGACCGGGCCATCGATTCGGCCGTGCTCAAGCGGATGAACGATTCCCAGCACCACCGTGGGCCGGATGAAGGCAGTTTGCACATCGAGCCCGGCCTGGGCTTTGGCCACCGCCGGCTGTCCATCATCGACATTGCCACCGGCCAGCAGCCGCTGTGCAACGAAGACGGTTCCGTGGTCGTTGTCTTCAACGGCGAGATCTACAACTACCAGGACCTGATCCCCGAACTGCAGGCGCTGGGGCATGTCTTCCACACCAAGAGCGACACCGAGTGCATCGTGCACGCCTGGGAGTCCTGGGGCGAAGACTGCGTGCGCCGCTTCCGCGGCATGTTTGCCTTTGCGCTGTGGGACCGCAACCAGCAGTGCCTGTTCATGGCGCGCGACCGCCTGGGTGTAAAGCCCTTCTACTACGCACTGCTCGACGACGGCAACCTGGTCTTCGGTTCAGAGCTCAAGTCGGTGCTGGCCCATGGCGGCCTGAAGCGTGACATCGATCCACACGCAGTCGAAGAGTACTTCGCGCTGGGCTACGTGGCCGAACCGCGCACCATCTTCCGCCAGGCGCTGAAGCTGCAGCCTGCGCATTCACTGTTGGTGCGTCGCGGCCAAGGCACCGCGCTGCCGCAGACGCGTGAGTACTGGGATGTCAACTTCAGCCTGGGCAGCAAGGTCAGCGCAGAAGATGCCCAGGAAGAACTCGTCACGCGGCTGCGCGAGTCGGTCCGGCTGCGCATGATTGCCGAGGTGCCCCTGGGTGCATTCCTGTCGGGCGGCGTCGACTCCAGCGCGGTTGTGGCCATGATGGCGGGCCAGTCGGCAGAGCCGGTCAACACCTGCTCGATTGCCTTTGACGACCCCGCGTTCAACGAAGCGGCCTTCGCGCAGACGGTGGCCGATCGTTACAAGACCAACCACCGCGTCGAAACCGTCAAGAGCGACGACTTCGACCTCATCGACACACTCGCCCGCCTGTACGACGAGCCCTACGCCGACAGCTCCGCGATTCCCACCTACCGCGTGTGCCAACTGGCGCGCAAACACGTCACCGTGGCCTTGTCGGGTGACGGCGGCGACGAGGTGTTCGGCGGCTACCGCCGCTACCGCCTGCACCTGATGGAAGAGCGCATGCGCGCGTCGCTGCCTGGCGGTCTGCGCCGGCCCTTGTTTGGCATGCTGGGCCGCATCTACCCCAAGGCCGACTGGGCGCCCCGGGTGTTTCGTGCCAAGACCACCTTCGAAGGCATGGCACGATCTTCGGTCGAGGCCTACTTCCATTCGGTGTCCATCCTGCGCGGCCCCATGCGCGAAGCGCTGTTCAGCGACAGCTTCCGCAGGCAGCTGGCAGGTTATGACGCCCAGAACGTGTTCGACCGCCACGCCGCCCGCGCAGGCACCGACGACCCGCTGGCCCTGATCCAGTACCTGGACATCAAGACCTATCTCGTGGGTGACATCAACACCAAGGTCGACCGCGCCAGCATGGCGCACTCGCTCGAGGTTCGTGAGCCGCTGATGGACCATCCGCTGGTCGAGTGGCTGGCCACGCTGCCGTCTTCATTGAAGGTGCGGGGCCAGGAAGGCAAGTTCCTGCTCAAGAAGTCGATGGAACCGCACCTGTCGGACGACATCCTGTACCGGCCGAAGATGGGCTTTTCCGTGCCGCTGGCGCGCTGGTTCCGCGGTCCGCTGAAGCAGCGGGTGCGCGACGCTGTGCTGGGCCCGCGCCTGGCTGAAACGGGCTGGTTCAACCGGCCCTACCTGGAACACCTGATCGAAGCTCACCAGTCCGGTGCACGCGACTACAGCGCGCCCTTGTGGACCTTGCTGATGTTCGAAGCCTTCCTGCGCCAGGTGGTGGACAAGCCGGCTGCGTACACACCCGATGCCCTCAGCGAGTCGCTCGCCGTGGCAGCCTGAGCCGGGGGGATGGGCTTGCGTGTCCTTCATGTGCTGGATCACTCGGCTCCGCTGCACAGCGGCTACACCTTCCGCACGCTGAACATCCTGCACGAGCAGCGGCGCCTGGGTTGGCAGACGGTGCACCTCACTTCACCCAAACAAGGTGCCACGCAGGCTTTGTCGGAAGAGGTGGACGGCCTGACCTTCCACCGCACACCCAACGACGGCACGCTCGGCCTGGTGCAGCAGATGAGGCGAACCGCCGAGCGGCTGCAGGCAGTCGTCGCGGCCGAAGAGCCCGACATCATCCACGCCCACTCGCCGGTGCTCAACGCGCTACCCAGCTTGTGGGTGGGCAAGCGGCGCCGCATCCCGGTGGTGTACGAAATGCGCGCTTCGTGGGAAGACGCGGCGGTTGACCACGGCACCACGCGCGAGGGCAGCCTGCGCTACCGCGTGTCGCGTGCACTCGAGAGCTTTGCGCTGCGCAGGGCCGATCAGATCACCACCATCTGCGAAGGCCTGCGTGGCGACATCGTGTCGCGCGGCATCGCGCCCGAACGTGTCACGGTGATCCCGAATGCTGTTGACGTGGCGGCCTTCAACTTCAATGCCAGCCCCGACTTGGCCCTGCGCCAGCAACTCGGCCTGGACGGCGCCACCGTGCTGGGCTTTGCAGGTTCCTTTTACGGCTACGAAGGCCTTCACCTGCTGCTGCAGGCCGCGCACCAGATGTTGCCGCGCCACCCGTCGCTACGGCTGCTGCTGCTGGGCGGTGGCCCGCGCGAAGAAGAACTCAAACACCAGGCGGCTGCGCTGGGCATTGCCGACCGCGTGGTCTTTGTCGGCCGTGTGCCGCACAAGGACGTGCAGCGCTACTACGACCTCATCGATGTGCTGGCCTACCCCCGTCTGCCCATCCGCCTGACCGAACTCGTGACCCCGTTGAAGCCACTCGAAGCCATGGCGCAAGGCCGCATGTTCGTTGCGTCCGATGTCGGTGGACACCGTGAGCTGGTGCGCCACGGCGTCACCGGTTTTCTCTTCAAGGCGGGTGACGCGGGTGCACTGGCGCAAGCCCTTGAAGACCTGCTGGCCCAGCGCAGCCAGTGGCCGCAGATCCGCGCGCAGGCACGGCGCTTCGTCGAGTTCGAACGCACCTGGACTGCCAGCGTGGCCCGCTACCGCGAGGTCTATCGACGGGCACTTGCCACCCGCGGCCGTGTGGCCGTGGCCTTGGGTTAGGGCTGCGTCATGTGTGGCATTCACGGTCTGGTTCAGCTCGACGGTCGGCCGGTCGAACCCGAACTGCTGTCGCGCATGGGGCGGGTCACCTCGCACCGCGGGCCCGACGACGAGGGGCTGCATGTCGACGGCAATGCCGGCATCGCGATGCGGCGGCTGTCCATCATCGACCTGGCTGGTGGACACCAGCCGCTGTCCAATGCAGACAACACGCTGTGGCTGGTCTGCAATGGCGAGATCTACAACTACCGCGAACTGCGCACCGAACTGCAGGCCAAGGGCTACCACTTCAAAACCGGCTCTGACAGCGAAGTGCTGCTGCACCTTTACGACGCCGAAGGCGATGCTTTTGTCCATCGCCTGAACGGCATGTTCGATTTTGCGCTGTGGGATGCGCGCCGCCGCCGCCTGCTCATCGGCCGTGACCGGCTGGGCGTCAAACCGTTGTACGTGCTGCAGGACGGCACCCGCCTGGCCTTTGCCACCGAAGCCAAGGCGCTGCTCGAATTGCCCGGCGTCAGCGCCGAACTTGACCGCAGCGCGGTGGCTGGCTATCTGCACCTGGGTTACGTGGCCGCCCCTGGCTGCATCTTCAAGGGCATCCGCAAGCTGCCCCCGGCCACGCTGCTGTCGGTTGAAAACGGGCAGGTTCGTGAATGGCGCTGGTGGCGCCTGTCTGCACGCATGAACCACCAGCTGAACGAAGCCCAGTGGATCGACCGTGTGCGCCAGCAGATGGAAACCTCGGTGCGCATGCAGATGGTCAGCGACGTGCCCATCGGCGCTTTCCTGTCCGGTGGTGTGGATTCCAGTGCGGTGGTCGGCTTCATGGCGCGCCACACGCCGCACCCGGTGCGCACCTACTCCATCGGTTTCGAAGGTGGCGCTGCCGAGCAGCTCTACAACGAACTGCCTTATGCACGTCAGGTGGCCACGCTCTTCGGCACCCAGCACCGCGAAATCGTCGTGCGCCCCGACGTCGTGGGCTTGTTGCCCAAGCTGCTGTGGCACATGGACGAACCCGTGTCCGACACCGCCTTCATCACCACCTACCTGGTGTCGGAGTTTGCGCGCCAGGACGTGAAGGTCATCTTGTCCGGCGTCGGCGGCGACGAACTTTTCGGCGGCTACCGGCGTTACCTGGGGGGCCACTACGCGGCCAAGTTCCATCGCCTGCCGGCCTTCGCGCGCCGGCTGGCAGTGGCTGCCGCGCAGCGCCTGCCTTCGGACCGCCACTCCGGCGCGCTGAACATGCTGCGGCTGGCCAAGGGTTTCATTGCCTCGGCCGACATGAGCGCCGACCTGCGCTACCGCAGCTACCTGCAGGTGATGGCGCGCGACGACGTGGCGCAGTTGCTGTTGCAGCCTGACCCGGCGCAAGAAGACGCACTCGACCGCGCCTTCAGCGCCGCGGGCCAGGAAGACGAACTCAACCGCATGTTTGCGGTGGACGCAGAGACCCAGCTGCCCGACGACCTGCTGATGCTGACCGACAAGATGAGCATGGCGGTTTCGCTGGAGTGCCGCGTGCCCCTGCTCGACCAGGACCTCGTTGACCTGGCGGCGGCCATGCCTTCGCCCATCAAGGTGCGCAACGGCCAGCTCAAGTCGGTCATGAAGACCGCCTTGTCGGACTTGCTGCCAAAAGACATCCTGCACCGAGCCAAGCGCGGCTTCGGCACGCCCATGGGCGCCTGGCTGAAGCGCGAACTTGCGCCGCTGCTGCGCCAACTGCTGGCGCCTGAGGTGCTGGCACAGCGTGGCCTGTTCCGCCCCGAAGCGGTGGCCCGCCTGATGGCCGACCACGAAGCCAACCGCATCGACGGCACCGACGCATTGACCGCACTGATGAACCTGGAAATCTGGAGCCGCGTCTACCTGGACCGCCTGGAACCGGCCGCCGTGGCGTCGGACCTGAAGCGCCACCTCGCATGAAGATCCTCTACGTCTGCCACCGCTTCCCCTTCCCGCCCAAACGTGGCGGCAAGATCCGGCCCTTCAACATGATCCGGCACCTCACCGCGTCGGGTCACCAGGTCACCGTGTGCTCGTTGGCGCGTTCGGCGGCCGAAGCCGAAGAAGGCGAGGGCATTGCACCGCACGTTGTCGCCAAGGCCATTGGCCTGGTCAGTGAACCGCTGCAATGGGCGCGCATGATCGTGCGCCTGCCGGTGCCCACACCTTCGTCGATGGGCTACTTCTACAGTGCCGACCTGGCCCGCCAGGTGCGGCACCTGCTGGCAACCCAGAGTTGGGACCTGATCTTCGTGCACTGCTCGTCGGTGGCGCAGTACGTGGAACATGTGACCGACGTGCCCAAGATCCTGGACTTTGGCGACATGGATTCGCAGAAGTGGCTTGAATACGCCCAGCGCAAACCTTTCCCGCTGTCGCTGGGCTACTGGTACGAAGGGCAGAAGATGCTGGCCGCCGAAAAGCGCCTGGCTCGCCGTTTCGACCTGTGCACCGCCACCACCCGTGCCGAATGGCAAACGCTGGACGGCTACGGCACCGGTGCCACCACCGACTGGTTCCCGAACGGCGTGGATGCCCAGTTCTTCAGCCCGGCTGATGCGCCCTACGATGCCGACACCATCAGCTTCATCGGCCGCATGGACTACTACCCCAACCAGGAATGCATGTCGCGCTTCTGCGCCCAGACCTGGCCCTTGCTGAAAGCCCGCCGCCCGGCCCTGAAACTGCTGATCGTCGGTGCCGACCCCACACCCGAAATGCGCGACCTGGGCAAGCTGCCGGGTGTCACCGTCACCGGCTCGGTGCCCGATGTGCGGCCCTTCATCCGCGGCTCGGCGCTGATGGTGGCGCCCCTGGCCATCGCACGCGGCACGCAGAACAAGATCCTCGAAGCCATGGCCATGGGCGTGCCCGTGGTCACCAGCACCATCGCCGCCGGCGGTGTCGACGCCATCGCCGGCGAAGACCTGCTGGTGGCCGACACGCCCCAGGAAACGGCCGACGCCATCTTGTGCATCATTTCCGATCCGGCAGAGCGCCAACGCCTGGCAGACACCGGCCGTGCGCGCATGCTCAGCCACCACTCTTGGGCCGGCTCGATGAAGCGGCTGGACGCCATCATCACCCGCTGTGTCGCCCGCACCGCCAAGCAACAGAGTCAATTCGCATGAAGATCAGCATTTTTGGTTTGGGTTACGTGGGCGCCGTGTCGCTGGCCTGCCTGTCGCGTGACGGTCACGATGTGATCGGTGTCGACATCGACCGCAACAAGCTAGACCTCATCGCCGCGGGCAAGACGCCGGTGGTGGAAGAGGGCATGGTCGAACTGATGCAGCGGGTGGCCGCGAGCGGCCGGGTCACCGTCACCACCGATGCCGGCGCTGCCGTGCGCGACAGCGACATCTCGCTGGTCTGCGTGGGCACACCCTCGGCTGCCAACGGCAGCCAGGACCAGGGCGCCATCCTGCGGTTGGCACGCGAAATGGGCCGCGCGCTGGCCGTGAAGACCCAGCCGCATGTCATCGTCTTCCGCTCCACCATCGTGCCCGGCACGGTGGAAGACGTGCTGCGGCCGATCATCGAAGAAGAGTCCGGCAAGCGTGACGGGCAAGATTTCCACCTGTGCTTCCAGCCCGAGTTCCTGCGCGAAGGTTCTTCCATCCGCGACTACGACAAGCCGCCTTTCACCATCGTCGGCGCCAACCACGAACACCCGGTCGATCAATTGCGGGCCCTGTTCGGCCACCTGCCGTGCAAATTGATCCGCACCTCGGTGCGGTCGGCAGAAATGATGAAGTACTGCTGCAACAACTTCCACGCGTTGAAGATCACCTTCGCCAATGAAACCGCTCGCCTGTGCGACGCGCTGGGCGTTGACGCCTTCGAGGTCATGGACCTGGTGTGCCAGGATACGCAGCTCAACATCTCCAAGGCCTACCTGAAGCCGGGTTTTGCTTTCGGAGGATCCTGCCTGCCCAAGGACCTGCGTGCCACCAGCTACCTGGCCAAGAGCCACGATGTCGAAGTGCCCATGCTCAGCGCCATCCTGAAATCCAACGAAGAGCACCTGGCCGTGGCCCTGAACAAGGTGCTGGCCACGGGCAAGCGGCGCATCGGCTTCATCGGCCTGTCCTTCAAGAGCGGCACCGACGACCTGCGCGAAAGCCCGCTGGTCACGTTGGCCGAGCAGCTCATCGGCAAGGGCATGCAGCTGTCCGTCTACGACCCCGAAGTGCACATGTCCACGCTGCTGGGTGCCAACCGCCGCTACATCGAAAGCCACTTGCCGCACATCGGTCAGTTGCTGCAGGCTGACATCGGCCAGGTCATCGCGGGCGCGGACGTGCTGGTGGTGGGCCTGTCGGGCAGCGATGTCACGCAGGCGCTGGTGCGCGGCTGCCGTGCCGACCAGACGGTGATTGACCTGGTCAATCTGGGCAGCCAGACCGGCATTGCGGCCCAGGTCGAGGGCCTGTGCTGGTAGACGGGGCCGCGCCCCGCATCTGCATCGTCGGTCCGCTGCCTCCGCCGTCCGGCGGCATGGCCAACCAGTGCGAACAGCTGGTCCGCCTGCTGGACCGTGAAGGGGTGTCCGTGGAACTGGTGCGCAACAACGCACCGTACCGGCCGGCCTGGGCTTGCCGCTTGCCAGGGCTGCGGGCCCTGTTCAGGCTGGTACCCTACCTGTTGAGCTTGTGGGCTGCAGCCGGGCGTGTGCAGGTGATCCACGTTTTCGCCAATTCCGGTTGGGCCTGGCACTTGTTTGCCGCGCCGGCCTTGCTGGTGGCGCGACTGCGTGGCAGGGCTGTCATCGTCAACTACCGGGGTGGGCATGCCGACACGTTTTTCAGTTCCGCGCCAGGGCACGTGCTGCGCAGCCTGCAGCGCGCCACGCTGCGGGTGACACCTTCGCCCTTTCTGCAGAGGGTTTTTGTCAAACACGGCCTTCAAGCCGAAGTGGTGCCCAACATCATCGACCTGACCCGCTTCGAGCCCGTGCCGCCCCGCGACTTCGGCCTGGCGCCGCGCATCGTGGTTGCACGCAACCTGGAGCCCATCTACGACATCGCCACCGCCATCCGCGCCATGCTGCCCATTCGGCAGGTGTTTCCGCACGCCACCCTGACCGTGGCGGGCAGCGGGCCGGAACTGCCACGATTGAAGGCACTTGTCACGGAACTGGAACTGCAGGCCGCAGTCAGCTTCACCGGTCGCGTCGAAAATGCTGCGATGCCGCAGCTGTATGCGCTGGCAGACTGCGTCGTCAACCCAAGTACCGTGGACAACATGCCCATATCGCTGCTGGAAGCCTTTGCCAGCGGCCTGCCGGTGGTCAGCACCGACGCGGGCGGCATTCCCGACATGCTCACGCACGACGTGTCGGGGTTGTTGGTGCCCGTGGGCAACGCACAAGCCATGGGCCAGGAAGTCTGCCGCGTGCTGCAAGACCGCGCCTTGGCCACCCGCCTGGTGGCCGCTGGCCGTGCCGAAGCCGAAAAGTACGCCTGGCCGCGTGTCAAGTTGCAGTGGCTCGACGCCTACCGCCGCGCCGCTGTGGCCCAGGCCGCGGCATGAGCAGCATGTACACCGCCGTCTGTTCGCACGCCATCTTTCCGCTGCACGAACGGCTGAAGGGCCACGACTCGGTGGCTGTGCGGCAGCGGCTTGAGGTCAGCCAGTGGTGGCCGCGTGAAGCCATCGAAGCCGACCGTGTGGCCCGCCTGCGCCGTTTCCTGGTGGACGCCGGCAACCGCGTGCCCTACTACCGCGAGCTGTTTGCCCGCAGCGGCTTCCAGCCAGAAGGCGTGCAGTCGCTGGCCGACCTGGCAAAACTTCCCTTGCTGGGGAAACCCGAAATCCGCGCCCATGCCGACCGCATCAAGGCCGAAGGCCATGGCCCGCTGCAGCGCTACAACACGGGCGGTTCGTCGGGTGAGCCGCTGATCTTCTACATCGGCAAAGACCGTGTCACCCACGACGTGGCTGCCAAGTGGCGTGCCACACGCTGGTGGGGCGTGGACATTGGCGACCCCGAAATGGTCGTCTGGGGCTCGCCCATCGAACTGGGTGCACAAGACCGTGTGCGCCGGTTCCGCGACAAGCTGCTGCGCACACAGCTGCTGCCGGCCTTCGAGATGTCCGACACCAAGGTGGACGGTTTCATTGCTGCCATTCGGCAGCAGCGCCCGCGCATGTTGTTTGGCTACCCCTCGGCGCTGACGCACATCGCGCGCCACTCGCAGAAGCGCGGCATCGCGATGAACGACCTGGGCATCCAGGTGGCCTTTGTCACCAGCGAGAGGCTCTACGACGACCAGCGCGCCACCATCGGCAGCGTGTTCGGCTGTGGCGTGGCCAACGGCTACGGTGGCCGCGATGCCGGCTTCATTGCCCATGAATGCCCTTCCGGCGGCATGCATGTCACGGCCGAAGACATCATCGTGGAAACCATTGGCCAAGATGGCCAGCCGGTGCCCGAAGGCCAGCCCGGTGAAATCGTCACCACGCACCTGGCCACGCGCGACTTTCCCTTCATCCGTTACCGCACCGGTGACGTGGCCGTGCTCAGCAAGGCCACCTGCGCCTGCGGCCGCGGCCTGCCGCTCATCCAGGAACTGCAGGGCCGCACCACCGACTTCGTGCTGGCTGCCGACGGCACCGTGATGCATGGCCTGGCGCTCATCTACATCCTGCGCGACCTGCCCGGTGTGCAGTCCTTCAAGATCGTGCAGGAAACGTTGCTGCACACGGTGGTGCAACTGGTGGTGGACGAGCGGTTTGTGCGTGCACAAAGTGCCGACATCGTTTTGGCCTTCAAGCGCCGACTGGGTGATGCCGTGCAGGTGGACCTGCAGTTCGTCGAGCGCATTGCGGCCGAGAAGTCGGGCAAGTTCCGCTACGTGGTGAGCCGCGTCACGGGGCAGCCGCCGGCTGCCGGGGTCTGAGGCAGGGCCATGCGCGACATCGTTCTTTTGTCCATCGTGGCGATGGCGGCATTTGCTTCGCTGCGCAAGCCGTGGATCGGTGTGATGCTGTGGGTGTGGGTCAGCATCATGAATCCGCACCGCTATACCTATGGCATTGCCTACACCGCGCCGGTAGCAGCCATCGCAGCAGTCTGCACATTTGCCGGACTGGCCTTTACCAAGGACCAGCGCGAGTCGCCTTTCAAGAGCGGCGCGGTGACCGCGCTTTTCCTGTTCATGCTGGTGATGACTGTGTCCTGGTTGCTTGGGCGCGACGTCGAGGGTGACTACGAGCAGTGGAACAAGGTCATGAAGATCGACCTCATGGTGCTGGTGGGCTTGATGGTGCTTCACAGCAAAATGCACGTGATCATCCTGGCATGGGTGTCGGCAGGGTCCCTGATGCTGCTGGGCGCCAAAGGTGGCCTGTTCACCATCATTTCCGGGGGCAGCGAACGGGTCTGGGGACCACCGGGCAGCTTCATCGAGGGCAACAACGAGCTGGGCCTGGCGCTGATCATCATCATTCCGATCCTGCGCTTTCTGCAGTTGCAGATGCAGCATCGGTGGCTGCGCTGGGGCATGACTTTGTCCATGCTGCTGTGTGCAGCAGCGGCCATCGGCACCCATTCGCGTGGTGCATTTCTGGCCATCTCGGCCATGGCCCTGGTGCTGTGGTGGCGCGGCAAGAACCGCATCGCCAGCGGGGTGCTGATCGTCGTGGCTGCCATTTCGTTGGTCACCTTCATGCCCGACAAGTGGACGGACCGCATGAACACCATCGAAACCTACCAAGAAGACGGCTCGGCGCAGGGGCGGCTGGCGGCCTGGTCGGCTTCCTGGTACGTGGCTTTCGACCACCCACTGGGCGTGGGCTTCAACCTGGTGGACCAAGACCTCTTCAACAAGTATTCGCACAACCCGGCGGCAGGGGCCCGCGCAGCGCACAGCATCTACTTCCAGATCCTGGGCCACCACGGTTTCCCAGGCCTGATCCTGTTCATGGCCATCTGGTTCATCACCTGGCGAAACTCGGCATGGCTGCGGGTGCACGCCGCCAAGATACCCGAGGCGCGGTGGTGTGCCGACCTGGGGGCGATGGCCCAGGTGTCGCTGGTGGGCTTTTTCGTAGGTGGTGCTTTTCTGAGCCTGGCCTACTTCGACCTGCCTTACTACGTGATGATGATGGTGGCTATTGCACGGGTGTGGGTCATGAAAAAGAGCTGGCAGACCGAGGTGGCGCCCAAGGCCCGCTGGTGGTCTTTGCTGGGCTTGGCGCCACAGACACAGACGCAGCCGCAACCGGTGCGGGCCACGTGAACGTGGTGCGCCCTTTGCTCAGCCTGGCCTCGCCCCAGGGTCGCAGCGGGCGCCTGTCGGTGCTGGTGCTGCACCGGGTGTTGCCCGGCCCTGATCCGCTGTACCCGGAAGCCATCGATGCGGCCCGCTTCAGGCAGATGTGCGAGTGGCTGCGTTCGCTGTTCACCGTGCTGCCGCTGGACGTGGCTGTGCAGCACCTGCATAGTGGCAGCCTGCCCGAAAGGGCGCTGGCGATCACCTTCGACGACGGGTATGCCGACAACTGCGAAGTGGCCATGCCCATCCTGCGCAGCCTTGGCATGCCGGCCACGGTGTTTGTGACCACGGGGTTCCTGAACGGTGGATGCATGTGGAATGACATCGTCGTGGAGTCTTTCCGTCGCACGCGGCAAGACCAGATCATGCTCGACGACCTGCTGCCCGCGCCGGGCCTGCAAACCCTTCTGCTGACCACCCCCACGCTCAGGCGTGCCGCGTTGGAAGGTGTCATCGGCGCGGTCAAGTACCTGCCGGCGGCGGACCGACTGGACACCGTGAACCGGATTGCCAGGCGCCTGGGCGTGACACTGCCCAATGACCTGATGATGAGTTCGGCGCAGGTGCTGGCCTTGCGCCAGGGCGGCCTTCAGGTTGGTGCACACACCGTGACTCACCCCATCCTGACCACCTTGCCGCTCGACGAAGCCCGGCAGGAAATGCAGCAGAGCAAGACCTTCCTGGAACAACTGTTGGATGAACGCGTGGGCTTGTTTGCCTACCCCAATGGCAAGCCGGGTCAGGACTTCGACACACGCTGCGTAACCCTGGCAAAAGAGGTCGGCTTCGACGCGGCGGTCACCACGGCACCGGGTGCGGCTTCCAGCCAGACCGACCTGTACCAATTGCCCAGGTTCACGCCCTGGGACCGCCAACGCTGGCGCTTCGGCCTGCGCATGGTGCGCAATCTGTGGGCTTCGCGCGGACCCCTGCCGGCTTGAAGCCCGGCCCGAACACCCATTGCTGAACTGAAGCGGAAGGACCCGATGAACCCCACACCGACACAAGCCACGCCGCCCGGCAAGGGCCTGGTCGACCAGCTCATCGGCGCCTGGCCGGTGATGGTGCTGGCCCACAACGAAGAACGCCACATCGAAGCCTGCCTGGACAGCATCTTTGCCGCCGACCCCGACCGGCGCTTCGAGGTCTATGTGATGGCCAATGGCTGCACCGACCGCACCGAGGCCATCGTCAGCAACTACGGCCGCAAACGGCCCGAGGTGCACCTCGTGTCCATCCAGATGGGCGACAAATGCAACGCCTGGAACGTGTTCATTCACGAAACCATCAAGGCCAGTTGCCCAGGCCGCGACATCTACTTCTTCATGGACGGTGACGCCACCGCAGAGGCGGGCGCCTTCAAGGCCATGAGCCTGGGCCTGGACCGCGTGCCACATGCCAATGCCGCAGCCGCCGTGCCGCTGACTGGCCGCAATGCCGCACGAGACCGCGAGGCCATGGTTCAGGAGCATGCACTGGTGGCGAATCTGTATGCCTTGCGGGGCAGCTTCGTGGACCGTCTGCAAGTGCAGGGGGTGCGTGTACCGCTGAAACTGGAGGGCGACGACGGCATGATCGGCGCCTTCGTCAAATGGGACCTGGCGCCCACCACCAACGGCACCGATGACAAGCGCATCGTGGTCTGCCCCGACGCCGGTTTCCGCTTCGAGTCTTTCAAGCCCACGCGGCTGAGCGACTGGAAGGTGTACTGGAAACGTGCCGTGCGTTATGGCCGCCGCAACTACGAATTCCGCTTGTTGGGGCCTTTGATCGAGACCCAGGGCATGGGCGCTGTGCCTCGCGACGTGCAGGACATCTACAGGCAGGCCGAAGGGCTGACGCTGCGTTGGCAGGGGCCCTACACCTTGACCAATTGGGTGGCTTTGCGGCAGATGCGGCGCATTGGCCGGCAACGCAGCACCTGATGGGCGCGGCCCCGTGACTGGCCTGCCAAGCAGCGAAGGCAGTCTTTCAAGGGTGTATATCGTCATCCTGAACTGGAATGGCTGGCGCGACACCATCGAGTGCCTGGAATCGCTGTGGCACCTGCAAGGGGTGGCCTGGACGGCCGTTGTGGCCGACAACGGCTCCAGCGACGGTTCGCCCCAGCACCTGCAGGCCTGGGCACACGGGCATCAGGCCGCCGCCCCGACACCCTTCCTGAGCCAGTTGCCGTGCGCCAAGCCGGTGGCCATGGCGAAGGTGGCACTGGCAGAACTGGACCGGCCGTTGCAGAGCCCCGCAAGCGTGGTGCTCATCGAAAACGGCGAAAACCTGGGTTTTGCCGGTGGGTGCAACACGGGCATCCGCTTGGCCATGGCCCAGCCGGACTGCGCCTACGTGTGGGTGCTCAACAACGACAGCGTGGTGGACCCGGGCGCACTGCGCGCCATGTTGGACCTTTGCCAAGCGCAGGGTCGCGTGGGTGTCTGTGGCAGCCAGATTCGGTACTACGACCGGCCGCAACTGGTGCAGAACTTCGGCGGCACCTTGAACCGCTGGTTCTTCACCGTTCACAGCATAGCCTGCGGCGTCCCGGCCCAAACCTTGCCTGCTGTCGCCGGCCGGGTGGACTATGTGCCGGGCGCGTCGATGTTGGTCACGCGGGAATTCCTGCGGCGCGTGGGCCCGATGCCTGAGGATTACTTTCTGTACTACGAAGAAGTCGACTGGGTCGAGCGCGCGCGCTGGCAGTTCGACCTGGCCATCACCCGCGACAGCATCGTCTACCACCGCGGTGGCGCCAGCATTGGGTCGCCCATGGAGCCCAGTGTGCGAGGGCTGCGGTCGGACTACTTCATGTTGCGGGGGCGCGTGCGGCTGGCGCGCAGGTTCTATCCTGCCCGGCTACCCGTTGTTTATCTCGGCCTGCTTGCTTCGCTTGGCACCCGGCTGCTGCGGCGTCAGTGGCAGCGTGCGCAAGTTGCAGCCTGGGCCATCGTGGGCCGTGCGCCTGCCTGGCTGGACTTGCCGGTGCGGGCTCAGAAGTCGTGAGGCTGAGAGGCCCCAGGCCCGCGAGATCCTGCGGCCATGAGGCGGACGCTTGCAAGAATCAACAGAACATAGAAGAACTGTGCCAAGAGGAGATTGCCGTGCCGAAGAACCTGATGAAGTCGATGGCCGTCTGGAGCATTTCGCAGGGGCTGAAGTTGCCCTATGCGCATCTGGATCGCATGAGTGAACTGAACTACCTTCGCCTCTTGTTGCACGACATGTCGGTCGACTGTGTACTGGATGTTGGCGCGAACATCGGCCAGTTCGCCACGGAACTTCGAGGCATCGGTTACCAGGGCCACATCGTCTCTTTCGAGCCGGTCGGGTCGGTCTTCCAAGCGCTTTCAGCCAACTTTGCCGGCGACGTGCGGTGGAAGGGGTACAACATGGCGCTTGGGCGCGTCGACTCAGAAATGACGATCCATGTGCCCAGATTGACCGTCATGAGTTCGCTGCTCGCCTCCACCCAGGACGAACCCGGCATGCGCGAAGAAGTGGTTCAAGTCCGCACCCTGGACGGCCTGCTGCCGCAGGTCAAGGCGGAGCTTGGTGTTTCGCGTGTCTTGTTGAAGATGGACACCCAGGGTTATGACATGGAGGTGTTTCGTGGTGCGCAGGGTTGCCTGGATGACATCTGTGGCATTCAGTCGGAACTGTCCGTGCAGCCGCTGTACCAAGGCATGCCGCACTACATCGAGTCGCTGCAAGCCTACGAGTCGGCGGGCTATGACCTGTACAACCTGGCCGTGGTCAATCGCATTGAAACGGGTGGGCTGCTGGAGTTGAACTGCCTGATGCGATCGCGTGTGTGAGTCTGGCTTGGTTAGTGGTCGTCATTACCGTGCGGCAACTCAAGCCCCCCCATTTTGGCCTGCACCTTCGCAAAGCCGTTGCCCCAAGACAGTGCAGGCTGAGCAGCCGCCAGTAAGAGTTGTCGCACTTTTGCGGGCCAGCTTGCCCCTGCTACCTTGGCCCGTATCGTGCTGGCATCGTGGGATGGCCAAGTCCGGCCGGATGGATTCCACTGAGTGGATATGTGTCACGCAGCAGACATGAACACAAGCTCCAATCGGACGCGTCGGTTTCCACAGGGTGGTTCTATCGGGCCTCGCGAAGCTGAAACGTGGCCGACTCACCAAGACCGCCGGGGATTCGCACTTTGAGAACCGAGCGGCAAGATCGCCTTGACCTGCTGATATTCGACGCCTACCGCGACGGCCATCGAAGAGACTACTTCCGGGTGCTGCGGCGGGTTCTGGGCGGCCGTATCGTGTGGGGCCGGCCTGGAAGGCACTGGCCCAGGTTGCTGGCGGCTCGCGCCCTGGTCTGTTCCACCTGTGACGACTACCTGCCGGCATTTTTTGTTCTGTCGTTGCTGCGGTCACTGCTAGGCCGCACAACCCTTGGCTTGTCCATCCGCAGCGAAACCATCTTCCAACGCACGGGCCTTGCCCAGGCCATGAAGCGAACGATGCTGCGGACCTTGCGGTTCCTGCCCTGCGTCAAGGTCGTGACCTTCATGCCACATTGGGCCGAGCCGCGCCTGGCCCGGTACACGGTCGACTGGATGTACGACCTGCAGTACTGGGACCTGGCCTGGCTTAACGTTCCCGCGGTGAATTCGCTGGCCACGCTTCACGAAACAATTCGGATGAAGGCGGCCGGGCGCCAGGTTGTCACCTCGGTGGGGCACCAGCGACTTGTGAAGGGGGTCGAGTACTTCATGGCCCTGTTCGAGCAAGAGGAGATGCGCCGTCAGTTTCTCTTTGTCTGCGTCGGCCCCAACTGGGACCTCGACAAGGCCAAAGTCGAACAGTTCCGGTCTGCCGGTGGGTTGTTCATTGACCGAGAACTTCGCGACGATGAAATCGTGCCCATCTATGCCATGACAGACGTCGTGTGGGCCTGTTACCGACCCGACTACGACCAGTCTTCCGGCATCTTTGGCCGCGCCATGCAGCTTGGCAAGCCATGCATCGTTCGTGAAGGGTCCTATCTTTCGGTGCTTCAAGCCGGCCTGGGCAAACAAGGTGCGGCAGTAACGTATGGCCAGCCCGAGCAAGCGGCTGCGATGCTTGCGGCCGGGGTCATGGGAAATCGACAGGCGCAGCACGTGGTCGACACCGCGCGTACAACGGGCGCGCTGTTCAGGTTCCTTGGGCTTGTCGATCGCCCGGCGTTTGCCCCTGGGCGGCCTGCTGCCGAAACGGAAAGTGCAGATAGGCGGTGCCAATGAAAAAAGTCGTTCGTGCCCTGACCTTCGAGGCGCTGTCGTTGGGACAGGCCTTTCCGACCACCAAAACAGCGCGTGAAAGGGTCGAACGGCTTATCGAACACCTGCGGCCCATGTCCACAGCCACCCCGCTCATCCGACTTGGACCTGCGGGTGACGGGGGTTACCTGGTCCCGGACGACCTGGCCGCGATCGAGGCCTGTTTTTCGCCAGGCGTGGCAGACCTGTCAGACTTCGAACTTGAGTGTGCCAACAGGGGCATGAAGGTCTTCATGGCCGACGGGTCCGTCGATGGGCCGGCGCAGAGCCATCCCAGTTTTCACTTCGACAAGCGATTCATTGGAGCGGTCACGAACGAGACCTTCATGACCATCGACCGGTGGGTCGGGTACACAGGGGTGAGTCGCGAATCCGACTTGCTGCTTCAGATCGACATCGAAGGCCACGAGTACGCCGCGCTGCTGGCCACCTCGGATGCCCTGATGAAGCGTTTCCGCGTGATCGTGGGCGAGTTTCACCTGTTGAACCAGCTGTGGAATGAGCCCTTCTTTGCACTGGCATCCAGCACCTTCGAGAAGATTCTGCAGACGCACACGTGTGTGCATGTCCATCCAAACAACGACATGGATGTCTTCGACCGCTGGGGGCTGGCCATTCCACCGTTGCTGGAAATCACCTTCCTGCGCAAGGACAGGGTGATCGACGCCCGCCCTGCTCAGACATTTCCTCACCCGCTGGACGCAGACTGCACCCCGCGGGCGCACCTGCCGCTGCCAGCGCGCTGGTACGCCGGCGGCGTGCTGCTGTGAACCGCACCGGGTTTCGAGGAGGCCTGTTGGCTTGAGTCAGACCGGGTTGGCCTGACTGTCTTGGGTTCGGACTTCCTCTCTTCCAGCCCCCCCGCAGGGGCCGCCGGAGGCCCTCCGGTTGGGCCATGTACTCATGG
>JAURZM010000061.1 GCA_030653385.1 Rubrivivax sp.
CGTCCCAGGGATCCCTGTCACTGTCTTCATCGTGTGCACCATCTCCTGTTGGTGCACACCATCAAGGATCTGCACTCTTCAGGTCAGATGCTGGCCACCGGATCTGCGCGACGCAAGAACGGGGTTCGTCGGACTATTACGTTTGTCTTGGCACTGGCGGACGACTACCAGGTCGTGCAGCAGTTCCGGGAGCCGGACCTTTCCCGCAGCGACCTGTTCGCCGACGTCCTGCTCGATCTGAAGAGCCTTGTCTTCGGCGACAAGGTCATGACGCCTGGCGCGCAGCAACTGTTGGAACTCGAGCGTCGCCGCGGCGAGTTCACCAGGCTCTTTGCGCCCTACCGCTACTTCAGCCCTGTCGCCACCGAGGCAGGTTGAGATTCACCACCGGTTCGCCCAGCGCCGGCCCTGAGAACGGCCGCAACGTCTTGGACCCGAGGTATCGGAACGCCCCAGGCCAGGCGTGTTTCGGCACGGGACTCGAACCCGCGCCCCCCCGGGTGACAGGCTGGTATCGGCGGAAAGCTGCGAACAGCCACGAATACGAGTTTCTTACAAATCAACAACTTAACGGCAGATGGTGTTCGTCCCGGTCCGCCGGAGTTCGACTCGATCCACGGTGCAGTTTTCCCCTTGGATCCCACCCCTGGGCGCCCAGGCCACAGCGGTCCCTCCGCTCGGCAGTCGCTCATGCGCGTCCGACGATTGAAGCCCAACGCTTCTCGGCGCATTCTGGTTCCCGTTGTGACTTGGGGACGCCGATCTTCCGACTGCCATGCCCCGCTACGCAACCACAACTCCCATTTCGGCAACGAATCGTGAGACAGGTTTCGTGCGACCCTGATAGGCACTCGCCCAAGTCAGGATGACGGTCTTGCGTGTGCGCGTGATCGCAACAAAGCAATTGCGGCGCTCCTCTTCTAGTTCCGCTGGCCGTGCGTCCGGCTTCAGGCTCTGCCACGATGGCAGGACGCTCTCCGCAAGGCCCGTCACCCAAACATGGTCAAACTCCAGACCCTTTGACGCATGGATTGTGTACAGACTGACCGCTCCAGGATCCGCCGGCGGCTCCTTTGGTCTGAGTGCAATGCCCTGCAGCAATTCGGGCAGTTCTATATCAGCGCCCATCTCGCTTCGAATGGCTCGCGTAGCAGTCTCCCAGGCGGCCTTGTCGTCACTGGCGTCGGTCACGACACCTTCGGCAGCTCCGGTCGTGGTTGGCAGCCAGGCAAGCGCTTCGATAACAACCGATTTCCACGACGCCCGTGACTCGATCAACCGCTGTGCCATAGCCGCGAGCCGCGTGAAGACCGCATCGCTCGTGGCCTGCGCAGCGGCAACCCAATGCTCCATACAGCTTTGGCCCGCGGCCTCGGCTTCTGCTATCAGTAGCGAGGCGTTCAGCGCCTGCTCATCGGCAACGCCGACGATCCGGTTTGCTGCGTCCACCATAGCGGTGAAGATGCGCTTGTCGGTCGGACGTATCGACTGATCGAGACAGGCCTGCAGCCATCCGAACTGCGGAGACATGAACCGGTCGCGCCGCGTCGCAATCGCAGCCTTCACGCCTGCTGCCTGCAGGGCGCTGAGAACTGGCATCAGTTGCGCGCGCGTCCGTGCCAAAACCGCCGTCTCACCCCAGTTCTTCGCGTCAGATGCGGCGATTTCGCGGGCTATGCCCTGGGCCTCGTCCTGGTCGCTAACGAAAGTCCGGTAGCTAATCGCCGCGCCTTCCATGGCCTTCATTGCTACCAGGGAAGCCTTTCCAGGTGTGCGGTCACTATTGTGAACAATCAGATTGTTCGCAGCCTGAACAACCGCCGGCGGGCAACGTCGGTTCTCGACGAGTTGAAACAGCGCCGGCTCAAAGTCCTGACGGAAGCGCACGATCTGCTGGTAGCTCGCGCCAGCCCATTGATAGATGATCTGGTCGTCATCGGCGACGGCAAAGACGTTTTTGAACTGGTCCCCCGCCATGAACTTCACGAGGCGGTACTGTGCAGGCGTCGTGTCCTGAAACTCGTCAATCAGCCAGTAGGGATATGACTGCCTGATGCGCGCGGCAACCGACGGCATCTGGTGGGCAAGTCGGCAGGCGTTCAGGATCAGACCGTTGAAGTCCATGACGTTGCGCTCCTGCAGCGCAGCCTCATAGAGGGTGTAGACGCGGGCGACGTGCTCACCCTCAGCTGGATCGCGAAATCGCGCAGCTGTCTTCGGTGGGCCGACGATGTTGCTGCGAAGTTGGTCTATCACTTTAAGCCACCGCACATCACTGGGCGACACCTGCTCACCGCGTGCTGAGGCTTGCCGGAGTGCGTCGCGCAGTAGCTCCTCGCGATCGACGTCCTGGTCGTAGACGCCGAAGTCGGGCTTGATCTTCAGGTGGGAGCCGTGTTGACGCAGAACTTGGGCGCAGAAGGCATGAAAGGTCCCGATCACCGTACGCTCCGTCAAACCCGGAACCAGTTCCTCCACGCGCGACCGCATTTCATCGCCGGCTTTGGTTGTGAAGGTGAGCGCGAGGATGCGGAAGTTCCGATTTCGAGCGCCGTCGAGTATGCGCGCGATTCGCGCGGTCAGGACCGTGGTCTTGCCAACGCCCGGACCTGCCAGCACAAGCGCCGGCCCCTCGCCCCAGTCGACCGCCTGCCGCTGCGTGGTACTCAACCTGTCGATTGCCGCTGTGAGTTGCGGTGTCATGGCGCAGCGCCTCGCAGAGTTTTGATTAGATCTACGAATGGCGCCGGCATCCGCATCGCAAGAGCCGGGTCACTGGCAACGCGCGGAGCCAGCACACCCATGTAGCCGGTTTTCCTGTTCTTCAGGCGTGCCCGGAACTCATCCAGAGGACATGTCAGCACGGAACGTCCGCTGATCCCGGCGAGGATCTCCCGCAGCATCTCCTCGTGGCCGTCTGCGAGCAAACTGTCCTCCAGGTCCTTCGGAGCCGGAAGCGTGGAGAAGCGTCCCGCAAGGTCGCCTTCGACGAAGCCGCGGCTCAGAATCTGCTGCTTGAACTTAGCGCTCTCGCCGTCCCCGTCCACAATCATGTGCCAGGGAATTCCGAACGCTTCGGCCAGTGCTGGATAGATGCCGGCACTGCCGCTCTGCTGGAAGTCGATCACGCTGACGCCGTGGGCATCGAGATTCCAACCGAGCGCTCTACCGAGAGCGTGCACCAGCAGGTGCTCGGTGACCCCCTCAACCAGTATCCAACGGCGTGCGAAGAAGATTTCGCCGCGCACGCGACGTCCATGGAAACCAAGCTCCTCCTCGTCTTCCACCGAGGGCAAGACTCGGCTGGCATGGCGCAGGCCAACCACTGCGGCAGCCTTCGCTGCCGCATCCGCATCGTGGCGATAACAATGGGCCAGTCTGTCCGCCATCTCTTCGTCAAACCAGCTACGGGCGGCCACGGTGTTCTCTTTCGGATTCCTTATGAAGACCCTGCCGGCCGCGCTGCGTACGAGTCCGTCAATAGCCGGGGTCCAGAGAAGCGGCGAAGCTACAAACTGCGGCAGCGAGGCGACTTCGGTGCAACCACCGCGAAGGCGGACAAGGCGCAGGTCTCGTAGCGGAACATGTTGAACAAAGTAGGGCGAGTGAGTCGTAATCAGACGCTGCCCCTGCATGGCCTGAACATGGTCCCACAGCGTTCTCGCCGCCTGCGGATGCAGATGGGTCTCAGGCTCCTCGATGGCAAACACGGGTTCCGTACCCGGTCTGTCCTCCTCCGCGAGCTGCTGCAGAAATGCAGCCTGAAACAGAAAGATCACCGAAAGGCTCTGCAGGCCCTGACCATGATGGCCGATAGGCAACCATGGACGGAGCGCTTCGTTTCGCAGCACGACCCCTGTTCGCTGGAGCATGTCGTCAATGGACATCGGTAGCGTATTCAACCGCGCGGCGCCTGGTCCTTCGCCGACCGCGATGTTAGTAGCCCTGCCGATCTGCTCGGCAATTTGAGCCAGCTTAGGGTCCGCGGCTGCGATACGGGCGTCAAGCTCACCAAGCAATCGAAGCGCGTCAGCTTCGAGTTCCTTCGGAATGCGTACGCCCTTCAGCATCCTGCCCCAGTGGCCTGTTCTGGGAGTGAACTCGTCAGCTGCGTCGCGCAAAGCGCCCAACCAGAAGAGTGGCAGGTACGCGAAAAACCCAGTCAGGTTTGTGGCTCGCTGGGACTTGCCAGTCAAGGGCTGACCGGCTTCATCCAGGAACTCCCAGAGAGGATCGAACACCTCCTTGTCGACGTTCCAGCCGCAGGTAACCCGGAGGTTCACGACGTTCCGGCCATCTGCCTGCACAGCCATGATGTCTTCGAGCGCTGCAACCATGTCGGCATGCCACTCACCCGACTGCTGTTCCTCAAGCGTCAGCGTGATTTCAACTGGAGGCAGGGTCCGTGGGTCTCCACCTTCGTCTGCGCGGTAGATGTCATGCTCCGTGAAGCCGGTGCCCCGCTGCCCCCAGCGCCGAGTAAGCGCGATTCGCACTGCGTCAAGGATCGCGCTCTTGCCAGCATTGTTCTGTCCGATCAGCACAGTCGTATCGCCAAGCAGGAGGTCGAGCGAACAAATCGACCGGAAGTTGCGGATGCAAAGTTTGGTGATCCTCAATGTTGCTCCTTGCGACTTCGACTTGGGCGGCGGCTATTCAACTAGCCGCGCAGTCTGCGCGTCATAGACAAGCTCCGTAATCGTCCCGTCCCGAATGCGTTCGACCGCCTGGTCGATCACATGGAGCGGCACAACAAACCATTCTCTAGGCTTCACCGGCTTGCCGAAACGATCCTCAATGGTCAGGTCGAGCTGCACGCCGCTGAACAGCCGATGGAAGATGTTCTCCATCTTGGTTCGATTGATGTTGTGCAGCCTGTACGTGGCAACGATCTCGACCGGGGCCAGCAGATACGTTGCTTGGTTCTCGGCATCGGCGATGCGGGTTTCGACTTTGCCGCCCGTGACGCCGATCTTGTGAATCAGCGTGCGGTGCTCGGAAACGAATGGGTGCTTGGATAGGCTGCGCAAGACGTAGATCGTGCCGGACGCGATGTCGTCCGGTTCGGCGGCGTCGCCGAACAGTGGGCCGAACAGCGGACCTGCATCCGGGTCACTGAGCCGCCGCCCGTTTCCATCCTGCGTCAGCGCCCGTTGCAGCGACCTCATCAGCAGATTGCTCTCAGTCCCATTGCCGTAGATGAGCCGCAGCCGCGCATCGGGTTGTCTGCTGCTTGTCTCGAACTCTTCGCCCTTCTCCGCGACGTAGGCGAACTGCCCGCCGACGATGAAGAAGTTCCCCTGCTCGACACTAGCTTCGCCTTTGAAAGGAATCGCCTTACGTATGCCGTCTTTCAGTTCGCGCTCCGCGCGCTCGAATAACGGCTGGAACTTGTCGAAGTTCTCGCACGGCGTGCGGTCGGCGATCTCTTCTGCGGCCTGTCGCTCCGCGAGAGGGCGCACATGTCGAAGAACGGTGATGTCGGCATGGTCGGATGGATCACTGCTGGCACCCAACTCGGCAAGCAATGCATCTTCGTCAAGTTCATCCGCATCGGCCGGCGTCGCTGGTACTTCGGACAGCAGGCCGGGCTTGTCCAGTTCGGCCAGCAACGCGCGCGCCTCCGGCAGCTTTCGAAGCTGATCTAAGCGTACGGCGTAGACGCGCTCGAAAATGTCGCTGGTTTCGCTGTGCTGCGGCGCGCGCTTGTGAGTTTCGTGAAATCGGAGGATGTCCTCGAAGCCCGCGATGATGCGTTCCTCACGGGGCGTGCGACCGCCAGCCTTGATGGGTGCGACCTCGACGCCCAAGGCCTCCAGCAGTTCGTCGTCGTCCAGGTCAGCCATTGCCGGCGCCCCCTTGCGCCTGGGCTGCCTTGGCCTGAGCGCGATAGCGCGCAAACGCGGCCACCCCCTCGGCCATCCTCTTTTCCCAGGCATCAGCCGAGTTGATGTCCGGCACGCGACCGCGCTCGATCTTGAACTGCAAGGCACGCTTTGCCAGCTCTCGCGCGTCGTCCTCGGTGATCTTGATGTTCTTGCCGGCGATGCTGGCCTGAATCTGGCGCAAGGACTTCTCGTCCATCGTCTTGGCCAGCACCGCATAGGCGGCCTCGAACGGATTAATGCGGTCGATCAGGTCGATGTCCAGGTCGCGCACATTGATAAACTTCCGCACCCCTTCGATTAGATCGGTGTTGCCCTTCGCTGGTGTGCCACCGTCGTCGCCATCCGGGGTAGCGATCGGCGGCTGTACCTGGTCGGGCGTGTCAAGCGCCAGCTTTGCCTGCTGGGTGATGTTGATGACTGCAATGGCGTGTTGGCGCACCGCTTCCTGGTCGGCATCGCTCAACTCCGGGTAGCGCTCGCGCACGATCTTGCCCAGGCGTTCGATGGTCAGCTCTTCGGGAATCGTGTTTTCCTTGTCCAGCGTGCCGCGCTCGAGCGCCGGCTTGTCCTGGATGAAGGCAGCAATGACCTCGTTTAGGTCTTCCTTGCAGATGCGCTTGCCTTCCTTGCTCTTGGGCTTCGCCAGGCCATTAATCTCGATGTGGACCTCGCCGGTCTCCTTGTTCACGCCCAGGTTCTTGCCGCCATCCACGTAGCCGCTCGGGCCGTAGTCGAAGCCCTCCTGTGCGCCGGCGTTGCGCGGGGTGAACTCGTAACGCGGGGCCAGCACCTGCTCCATCAGCAGACTGGCGGAAATCGCCTTGAGCATGTCGTTCACCGCCTCGGCCACCGCGGACTGCTCGGCCGCCGGCTCGGCGATCAAGTTGGTGAAGCGTGCACGTTCCTTGCCGTCGGCATCGCGCGTGGCACGGCCGATGATCTGCACCACCTCGGTCAGGCTGCTGCGGTAGCCGATGGTCAAGGCGTGCTCGCACCAGATCCAGTCGAAGCCTTCCTTCGCCATGCCCAGCGCGATGATGATGTCCACGTGGTCGCGGTCGTGCTTGTGCGCAGGGTCCTTCAGGGCGCCCAGTACGCGGGCGCGCTTGGCAGCGTCGCTGTCGTCCACAAGGTCAGCCACCTTAAGGGTGCGGCCGTCTTTGGCGCAGATGAGGTGGAAGCCGGTCGTCTCGTCGATGCCCCTCCACTCGCCCAGCGCCTGCATGATCTCGTTGACCTCGCGCTCCTTGTCCTTCAGGCTTTCGCGCGAGTTGACGCTGGGGATGTGAATGATGGTCTTCAGCGCCGGGTCCAGAACCTTGGCCACGGCATCGACGTAGCGGCCGGTGTAGAAGAAGTAGCCAATGTCCAGCGACTTCAACCACCGGTAGCCATTGAGCTGTTCGTAGTAGGTGTAGGTGACAGTTTCGAACTTGCCTTCGTCGGCTGGCCCCAGCACCGCCTCGCTGTCGCCGCGGAAGTAGGAACCCGTCATCGCGACCACGTGCACCTTGTCGCGGGCTATGAAGGCGCCCAGCTGGCCGCCCAGCTTGTTGTCAGGGTTGGCGGAAACATGGTGGAACTCGTCGATGGCGATCAGGCGGTTATCGAACGCCTGGATGCCCAGTTCCTCGACCGCGAAACGAAAGGTGGCATGGGTACAGATCAGCACCTTGTCGTCGCCCGCCAAGAACTTCTTGACCGCCTCGACCTTGGATTTGGCGACACGCGGCTCGTCAATGCCCGGCGCGTTGCACAGGTTCCACTGCGGCGCGACCGTCCAGTCCCAGTAGAAGCCGTGATGGGTCAGCGCTTCATCGGCGAAGCTGCCGCCGATAGATCGCTCCGGTACCACGACGATGGCCTGCAGCACACCCTGGTTGTGCAGCTTGTCCAGCGCAATGAACATCAACGCCCGGCTCTTGCCCGACGCCGGCGGCGACTTGATGAGCAGGTACTGCTCGCCGCGCTTGGCGTAGGCACGCTCCTGCATCGTGCGCATGCCGAGTTCGTTGGCTTTGGCAGAAGCGCCGGTGCGTGCCGTGGTAATGGACACCGACGGAACGGTGAGGATGTTGATCGGGTTGATCGGGTTCGTCATGATTCTTCGTCGTCCTCGGCCGAGTCATCGGAGCCATCGGCCCCGCCCAGTTCACGCTCGATCTGCTCGATGCTCGGCAGGCTGGTTCGCAGTTCCGGCGGCAACGACTCCAGCAGCTTGTACTCGGCCACGCCCATCGGCTGCGATTTGTCGCCCAAGGCATATTCGGCAACCACCTTGTTCTTGCTCTTGCACAGCAGCAGGCCGATGGTGGGGTTGTCGTGCTCGCTCTTTACCTGGCGATCCACCGCAGTCAGATAAAAGCTCAACTGCCCCAGGTGTTCGGGCTTGAACTTACCGCCCTTGAGTTCGATCACCACATAGCACCGTAGCTTGAGGTGATAGAACAGCAGGTCGATGAAGAACTCGTCGCCGCCGACGTCCAGCAGCACCTGCCGGCCGACGAAGGCGAAGCCGGCACCCAACTCCAGCAGGAACTCGGTGACGTGGCGCACCAGGGCGTTTTCGATCTCCCGCTCCTGCGCCTCATCAGTCAGGCCAAGGAAATCGAAGCGGTACGGGTCCTTGATGGATTCACGCGCTAGGTCGGACTGCGGCGCAGGCAGCGTCGCTGGAAAATTGGTGACGGCCTGGCCAGTCCGCTCCAGCAGCCGGGTTTCGATCTGCATCACCAGCACGTTGCGCGACCAGTTGTGCTCGATCGCCTTGGCTGCGTACCATCGGCGCGCCGCCGCGCCAGACAGCTTGTCCAGCAGCGCCAACTGGTGGTACCAGGGCAATTGTGCAAGCACTGCTTGCACAAACTCACCGTCCGGCCAGGCATCGGCAAACGCCCGCATGTACTTCAGGTTGCGTGGTGAAAAGCCCTTCATGTCGGGAAAGGCCGCTCTCAGGTCCTTCGCCAGACGGTCGATGACCTTCGCGCCCCAGCCTTGCTGGGCCTGCCGCTCCAGGATGTCGCCGCCGATCTGCCAGTACAGCAGCACAAGTTCGCGGTTGACGGCCAGCGTGGCGCGCTGTTGCGCGGCGTGGATGCGGCGCTTCAGTTCCGCCAGCCACTCTGCGTAGCCCTGCGGCGGTTGCGTCAGGCTGACAGGCTGGTCGCTCACGCTGCTTCCCTTCGAGCGGCCTTCTTGGCTGGCGGCGCCTTGGCCTGCTTGGCTGTGCCCGGCTTCGCCACCATCTTGGTGTAGAGGTCGAACAGCTTTTCTAGCCGCTCGGTGTCGTTCTTGAAGCGGCGGCCGATGTAGATGCGTTCCAGCACTTCGTCGTTGTGCTCGTGAGCCTGACGAAGGTTTTCCGGCATCGTGTCTGGGTCGTAGAGGTCGGCGATGGTCGCGGGGAAGTGCGCTTCGCGGGCAAGGAGGATGTTCTCGGCGCACCGGACAAGGTCGGCCTTATTGTTCTCTGTCAGACGTGGGAGAGGGAACGTGTTGTAGACGACCGTATTTCCATATCTTGTTCCGTTGCCAAGTCGACCAGCAATAGTGTCAGCCCAGACGCGATGCAGCGTTGAAACCACCACAGAGAAAGCATGAAGATGTGCGCCGTATATGGTGAACGCGTTGTGATTGGACACATATCCGCCCTTTCTGAGATCCGCAGGAACGAAGAGCAGTGCATTCCCAATGGTATTCCCGA
The DNA here is from genome assembly GCA_030653385.1 of Rubrivivax sp. GTDB lineage: Bacteria > Pseudomonadota > Gammaproteobacteria > Burkholderiales > Burkholderiaceae_C > Rubrivivax. The sequence continues at coordinate 9,592 of JAURZM010000061.1, forward strand.
CATGGATAAAGTCTGTCGGCTCGAACGTTGAGTAGCAGAACGCATGGGGGCGTCGCGCAGCCTTCCTGGCATCCCGTCCTGCACCCTCACGGTACGCTTTGCAGCTCTCCGTAATTCGCTGTAAGGGGGCTATCTGAGCTGCGATCGGAGCCTCGCTATCCTCAATCCAAACACACCAGCGATGAACGCCAGAGAGAAGTTCCTGCGTACCTCCATAGCGCCGAAGAAACTGTTGCGCGCTTGGCGCCTCGGTTACTACTTGCTGGACCTCATAGCTGCTTTCCAAGACAAGACGCTTTCCGTCGACTGCATTGCTGCCCATCTTCATTGGCGGCAACTCACTTATTGGCGCGTCTACCGGCGAACAGTAGATATTCGGCCCAGCAATCAAATATGGGGAAATGTTATCGCAAACCTGCACCTTATCCTCGAAGTACAGTTTCTTCGGTTTTCCACCCTGAGAATCAAATCCAATAATGGTGCACCAAACGCCAGCGTTCTTTGCGGCGGAGTTAGACCACTTGAAGGGGCGATAGGCAAAGCTGACAGTTGCTTTCGCCAGCACTATTGGCCACAACAGCGCAACCTGCTCGCCTTGGCTGATCGAACTCGTGGAGACCAGAGCCATACCGCATTGGGACTGCTGTATCACCTCTAGTCCCTTAACGATGAACCCAGCCACATAGTCTAGAAGCTGAAGATCGCCCAATCCAACAGCGGACATGTCGTCCGACTGAGCTCTCGACTTTTTCTTTGCCCCGAGGTAGGGAGGGTTGCCACAGATGTAGGTCTCACCGCCCTCATTCTCGAAGTCGATTTCGGCCTGATCTAGCGGCGTCTGGAACAAGTCATGAGCGGTCACCCTCACCGTCGTTCCAGTCGGCGGACAGATGCGCAACCAGTCCAGCCGCAGGGCATTACCGCAAACGATCCAGTTCTCAGAATCCAGCGGCAAGAACTCCGCCAGCGCATCCTTCTGCCCGCGATACAACACATCGCACTGGAACTCCGCAATGATGAGCGCCAGACGCGCGATCTCGGCAGGAAAGTCGCGCAGCTCGATGCCGCGGAAGTTGGTGAGTGGGATTTCGCTGCCCAGATGCGACTCGCCGCGCCGTCGGTTGATCTCTGCCTCGATTTCCCGCATTTGCTTGTAGGCAATGACCAGGAAATTGCCGCTGCCGCAGGCGGGATCGAAGACGCGGATGCGCGCCATGCGCTTGCGCAGGTTCAGCAGCTTGATCTTGTTGTCGCCTGCCACCTCTAGTTGCGCACGCAAGTCGTCGAGGAACAGCGGGTTCAGTACCCTCAGGATGTTGGGCACGCTCGTGTAGTGCAGGCCTAGCTCGCCGCGCTCCTCATCGTCGGCCACGGCCTGGATCATGCTGCCGAAGATGTCCGGGTTGATCTGCTTCCAGTTCAGCGTGCCCGCGTGCAGCAGGTAGGTGCGGGCCATGCGATTGAAGCGCGGCGCGGTCGCGCTGCCTGAGAACAGCCCACCGTTCACGTAGGGGAACTGGTCGGCCCACGGACGCAGATTCGCAGCTGCGCGGTCGGCGATCCTCACGTTCATCGCACGGAAGATCTCGGACAGCACCTCGTGCGTGTTCCCGGCGTCGCGGTCGCTCATCTGCTCCAGGGTGCGCGTGAACAGGGCTTCGCCGTTGAAGATGTCGGTGTCCTCGGCGAAGAAGCAAAAGATCAGGCGGGCCATGAAGTGATTCATGTCTCCGCGACGTTCGGCCGTGGCCCAGTCCGGGTTCTCGCGCAGAAGTTCGACGTACAACTTGTTCAGGCGGCCGGTGGCGCGCACGTCGATGGGGTTGTCCTTGATCTCCTTGATGGTGGAGATGCCGGCCAGCGGCAGGAAGAAGCCGAAGTGGTTGGGGAAGTCCGGGTAGTCGCAGGCGACGGTCTCGCCCGCGGTCAGGTCTTCGGCCTCGAACGTCTGGCCGTCCGTGGCGAGGATGAACTTGGCCTTGCCCTTTGCGGTGGCCGGGCTGCTGCGCAGCGCATGCAGCCCGGCGCCAGTGGTGCCGGGCTGGCAGACGGCGATGTGGATGTTATTGCGCTGGAGCACGCCGCCAGGCAGGTCGGAGGCGTTGTTGTTGCCGGCCCGCAAGCGTCTGAGGGTGGTGTCCTTGTTGCCGAAAGCAGCTAGGAAGACGAAGGGGAACTCAGCGGCATCAAAGGGCTGAAGAGCCAAGTCGGAGATGGCTTGTTCGATTTCTACGGCGTTCATGTGTGTGCGAGCGCTCCTCGGGCGCCGCAGCATCGTACCAACCGCCACGCTGTGCTTGCGAAGCAGCGCCCTGGCCCTTGATCCGCTCACACAACACCTCGTGGCGATCGTAGGGCGAGGCTCACGCCTCAGAGGCGCGCAGCTCAGCCATCGATGCCACCCGAGCGCCGTTGACAAAGGCCATCCCCTCGCGTACCTCGATCAGCATCGCCCCGTACGCGCTTTGCCAGACGTAGCGCTGCACGCCCTCGCTGACGAGGTCGAGGTTCGGTTGATCGGTGGGCTGCGCGCCAAGCAGCACTTCGGGCAGCAGCGGGTTCGGGGCGTTCATGGCAATCGTGGACCGTGGCGTGGGCGTCGAGAGTGATACTGTACAAACATCCAGCACCGTGCGCCAGCGGTCGCGCCTGCGGCTACCCGCGCGAGCCTCGATCTCGAGCGGGCTGTTCCTGCCGAATTGGCGATTGAGACGCCGCGCGGTGGTTCACCCGTCGTCGGCACCGCTACGCCAGCTGAATACCGGGAGGGACGCGCCTGGACCGCACTGCAGGGTTCACGCTGTAAGGCGCCCGGGCGGAGGTTTGACTGAGATCTGCGCAGAGACAGGTCAGGACACCGAGGCAATCTCCACCGTTTCGCCCGCCACCTGCATCGCGGGCGCGCTCTCGCCTTCAGACGCGCCAAGGGCGGTACTCTCGGCAGGTTCGCCGTCACTATCGCCCGTGCCGACAGTGGCACCGCTGTCAACGGTTGTTCTGGTCCTTCTTGCGTCGGGCTCGTCCTTCCTGGCATCCACTCCGTTCATCCGCCGCCGGCAACCCATGGCGAAGTTGCGCATCATCGAGGACATCGCGAGGACGATCCGCTTGAACCTCGAGCGCTGTTGCTCGACCTGCTTCTCGGTGATCACCTCCTCGATTTCGAGGGTCTGCAGCAGCGGCATCAGCTGGTCCAGCTTGTGGATCAATTCAAAGTAGCGACGTCCGAGGGCTGACGTGATGCCCACTTCGACTTCAAGCGGCACCGTGTCATAGGTCGCCACTGTCTCGATGCTGTGGTTCTTGAAGAGCAGTTCGGCGCCATCGATGGCCTGGTTGAGTTCCTTGGTGCCCTCGTCCATCTTGTTGCGGACAGCCTGCTCGATCTGCTCGACGTACTCGTGCGGCACCTTGGTCCGGCCCAGCGCCGACACAAAGTACAGACTCGCCTGGAAGCTGTAGAAGCAACGGGCGAAGGTGCGCTTGCCCTCGGCACTGGCGAGCCGCGTCTTGCGCTTCAGCGACGCTGCCTCGACACGCCTGAAGTCCGCCCGGTACTCGTCCTTGTTCAGGATGCGGCGGTTCGCCTCACCCGTGTCCATCACCGCCAGTTGGATCTTGCTCATGCCGGGTCTCCCTGCGGGTGTGGGTGGTGACATGGTTTCGATCTTCCACACCAGCACCAACCCGCGCCAGCAGAAATCCCGTCGTTTCAGGACCGGAAACCGGGGGACAGCGCGCGTCCAGGCGTTGCGCTGCCATTTCCTGTTGACAGCCCGCAAAGGCGGAATTACTGTTTCGTCCGTGCGATAGCTGGCCTCGCACTCAAACCCGGCAAGCCCTTCCATACGCGCAGCCCCCCCTGCGCCGCCCCTCGGGGCACATCCTCCCTGCCGATCGACCTTTCGAGGCGTGACCACGTGCTGGTTCGCGCCGAAAGGTTTCCCTGATCGGTAGCTGGCACACCGATCCAGCGGCTCATGCCGCCATCAAGCCAGTCCAGGCGGCCGGTTCACGACCGGCACTTCACATCACCCCGCGGGGCATTGCGCCCCGCATGGGCCGCGCATTGCCGCCGCTTCCGCACCGGAGGCTGCCATGCTCGCAACGAGCGTCACCCATCCCCATCCGATTCACCATCCCCCGCGCGATCCGCTGTTGCAGGCGTTCTTCGCGAATCCCCAGGCACACACAGGCACGTCCGACCCGGTACGGCTGCAGGACATGCCGCCGCAGGCGCAGAACGCGATCAGCGCCTACCTGGACGACCCGGGGGACGCAGACGCTGCGCCCGATTGGACCGAGGAAGACGTCGTGCACCTGCACTGGCGCCTGCTCCTCGAATTGCGCAGGCTCCCCGACCCGGAGACGCCGCTGGAGGAGAAGCTCGACACCCTGGCCTGGGCCCTCACGGACCCGAGCCTCGACGGTCGGCCGTTCTCTTTCGCGAACTGCCTCCGCGTCGTCGGCACCAGCCCGATGTCGCCCACGCCCTACTTCGGCCTGATCCAGGTCGACGAGATCAGGGCCTGGCTGCGAACCAACTCGCGCAAGTGGATCGACGCCACCATCGCGCGCTATCCCGACTGGGTCCAGTCGCTGATCAAGGCGCAGCCCGACTGGGTCGCCAAGCAACTCGCCAGGAATCCGCAGTGGGTCAACGAGCAGATCAAGGCCCGCCAGGCGACGCAACAGGACGACCTGTTCGCTGCTTGTGATGCCGGCCTGCCGAGCCAGGTGCCGTCATGAACCCGGCCCCCATCAGTCCGGGCTGGGCGCTTGTCGCCATCGCCCTTCTGTGGGGGCTGGCCGGCGCGCTGGATCAGCCGTTGGACGACGGAGAGCCCTCCGAGGGCCCTGCCATCGAACAGCCGGCACCCACTGAGCCACCCCTGCACCTGCGGTGCCACCTCGAACCCGACGGTCCGGGAACACCGCAGCCGGGATTTCGACGCGGTGAGCCGCTCATCCGCTTGGTGTCCTTTCGTGAATCGCAGGGAGATCGACACCGGCACACCGAATGGCCCTCCCGTTCCCTGCGTTGCTTCGTCATCGACGATTGAGGAGATCACCATGAATCGACAGACAGCTCTCCGCAGCGCGCCCCTCCGGGACCTGCTGCCCGTCCGCTCGCTGAACGACCTCGACTGGTTCGTGAAGGAGAGCGAAATCATCACCGGCAACCCCGGGCGCGAGTTCGTCGTCGCCGGTGCCGGCCATCCGACGTTCCTGATCCACCTGGACCACGTCGGCTACCAAATCGCCCGCGTTGACTGCGGCGAACAAGCGGCGGCGCCAGTCTGCGCTACCGCACCCGAACTGGTCCAGCACGCCCTGGGCGATGCCCTGGCACGCGGCCAGCTCTTCACCACGGCGCTGCAGTGAGCGCCACATCTGCAACCCGGGTTGTCCGGTTCGGCATCGACCGCAGAAGTGCATTCGAGCACACGCGGCAGCGGCAGGTCGGACAGCCCTTTTCAGGAGACTCGCCCATGAGCGCACCCCAGCATTGCATCGGTCACATCTCGACCATCTACGGCAACGCCGCCATCCTGGTCGGGCGCTACCCATCGGGTGGCGCGATCGCCATCCAGCTCGTCGACGACGAGGATCCGTCCGAGCCCATGGCCACGTTCTCGACGAACCTCGTCCCCTACGGTGCGTCGGTGGCCGAGGACGAGTTCTGCGTCAAGACCTGGAGCGAGAACGAGGTCCTCGTCGCACCGATGCGCGCCACCGGCCTGTTCGAGGACACCGGCAGGCGCGTGCCGTCCGGCCACGTCGTCGCGCCGGTCTGGCGGATCAAGGATCCCGCCAACGTGCCGCCCGTCCCGGGGCAGCGCTCCGGGTCGGATCGGACGGCGGCCATGGCATCGGCCTGCTGATCGTCACCGCGTCCGGCATCCACACCGCAAGTCACAACCATGCATGCGCAGCCGGACGCCCTTCATCACCCTGAGCGGGGTCACCCCTCGGGGTGCCCACCCGCTTGCACAAGGAGAGATTCATGAAAGTGCAAGTCAGAGTCAACGAGCGCGGCGCCCTGCGCAACGGGCGCTTCGCCTTCACGAACAAGCTCACGCTGGTCTCGGAGCTGCTGCAGAACGCACGCCGCGCCGGCGCGACGCAGGTGACCATCGACCATGACGCGACGGCCAGGCGCCTGACCGTCATCGACGACGGTTGCGGCATCGAGGACTTCCAGCGGCTGCTGACCTTCAACGAGAGCGGCTGGGACGAAGACACGATTCGGACGGAGCACGCCTTCGGGCTCGGCTTCTCGAAGTGCCTGTACGCCGCCAGTCGGGTCACGGTGACCTCGCGCGGGCAGAGCCTGGCCTTCCAGTGCGACGATGCCCTGGACCAGGCCGAACTCGATGTCGAGCCAGCGCCCGATGCCGACCCGGGCCTCACCACGGTGGAGCTCGAAGGCGCGGACCTGCCGCAACTCGATCAGCTGATCGACCGCATCACGCGCGGGTTTCCGCTTCCCGTGGTCTACAACGGGGTGTCGCAGGCCCGGCAACACAGCCTGGCAGCGATGCCATTCACGGCCACCGACATCGGACAGGTGCATCTCTGGGGCACCGAAGGCGGCGAACCGGCAACGGCAAGCGCGATGTACCTCCAGGGGCTGCTGATCGGCAGTCCGGATCGGCATCTCCACTGGGAGCATCAGAAGGTCGACGTGATCCACCTGGATTCCGCGCTCTTCATGGCCCGCATGCCGGATCGCACCGAACTGATTGACGCCGAGGAACAGGGCAAGCGCATCGACGGCGCAGTCAGGCAGCTGTGGCGCACGGTCCTCGAGGACCGGAAGCAGAAGCTGCCGCCGGCCGAGTTCGTCGAACGCTACTACGCGGTCGCCCGGCGGCAGAACCTGCTGGACGTTCTCGACGACGTCCCGGTAGTGCCGCGCCAGGCCTGTTCCGTGGTGATCGACTACCCGACCACGGCAGACGAGCAGGAGCGCTACCTGCTGAGCCCGGACAGCCATCCGACGCGCGAGGACGTCGAGAACGGAACGATCCGGCTGGCGGCATTCAGCCCGTACCAGAAGGACGAATCGCACGCGACGCTGATGTACGCGCGGGCGGCCGGGCTGACCCTGGTGCACACCTACCTGCTCGGCTTCGAGCACTGGGTGACACGCGAGCTGCGTGATCTCGATGTCGAGGACATCGAAGTCGTCGCCGTCGGGGCTGGTGCCGAGGAGCGTTTCGACGGCATCTTCATCTGCGAGTTGGTCCGGCTGTGCGACCGCTTCGAGATCCGGCACGGCAGCGATGTCGTGACGATCAGCGACGACGCGCTGTTCCACGACGAAGTGATCCTTTGCCCTGCTGGTTGTCGAGGCGGCGCCGTCGTCAAGCAGGTCTCGGCCTACACCGGCGAGTACGACCACTTCGACGACACGGCCTGCGACGAGGACATGCACCGGCTGGATCGGCTGGTGCGCACCCTGCGCTGCCCGGATCCCGCCAGCATGCTGCGCTGCCTGCTGCAAGACCTGCCGCTCAACGACTACGCGGCCCTGGTCGGACGGACCTTCCGCGTCGCACTCGGAACGTCAGCCGATGAAGCCTCGGTCGACCTGGTCTCATGACCTGATCGACCTCACGAAGGAACTGCCCCCGGGTGGTTCTTTCCAGAGCGGACCCCCAGGCCCGCTCCGGAAAGAACGGTTTCCCCACAGGTAGCTGACCCACCTGGCGCCATCGGCGCGAAGTCAGCCCAAGCATCCCCGCTGCCGTCCCTTCAAGGGTCGGCAACACGAAGTCTTCCGGTCCACGAGCGCCATTCGAGAAAGCTCGCGCGCAAGTGACCGCATCGGGCGATCCGCCCGTCTTCCATGCACCAGGCGGATCACCGTCGCGACCTCTGCGTCGCGCCGGCATCCGCACCTGGCGCCCTCGCCGCCCACACAGCGCATCCGAGCCCGTCCTGCTGCATCGCCGCGTGCGATGCCTCCCCGGACAGGCCTTGCCGCGTGGGTATCCATCCGACCCGTTCCTCAGGAGTTCGTCATGAAACTCAATGACCTTCCCAAGATCGATGCGGCGCTCGCGCCGCAAGCCATCTCGACCGATGTCCTGCTCGAGAAGTACGCCAAGGGCACCGAGTCCTCGGCCGAAGACATCCACCACCGCGTCAGCATCGCGCTCGCCGCGGTCGAACAGCCGGCAGAGCAGGAAACTTGGCAGGCCCGGTTCCTTGCGGCCCTGGCCCGCGGCTTCATCCCCGCCGGCCGCATCAACTCGGCCGGTGGCACCGACATCCGGGCCACGCTGATCAACTGCTTCGTGCAGCCGGTCGGCGACAGCGTCTCCGAAGACGTGGCCGGCAAGCCCAGCATCTACAAGGCGCTGGCGCAGGCGGCAGAGACCATGCGTCGCGGTGGCGGCGTCGGCTACGACTTCAGCCGCATCCGCCCACGGGGTGCGATGGTCAAGGGCACGCACTCGAACGCCTCCGGGCCTGTGAGCTACATGCGTGTCTTCGACCGCTCCGGCGAGACCGTCGAGTCGGCCGGCGCGCGCCGCGGTGCCCAGATGGGCATCCTGCGCTGCGACCACCCCGACCTCGACGAGTTCATCCACGCCAAGGACGACAACGGCCTGGCGAACTTCAACATCTCGGTCGGCGTCACGGATGCATTCATGCAGGCCGTCGAGAACGACGCCGAATTCGAGCTGGTGCACCCGGCACAACCGGGTGCGGCCCTGATCGAGCAAGGCGCCCACCAGCGCCCGTCCGACGGACTGTGGGTCTACCGCACCGTCCGCGCCCGCGCGCTGATGAACGAGATCGTGCTCGCGACCTACGACCATGCCGACCCGGGCGTGGTGTTCCTGGACCGGATGAACCAGGAGAACAACCTCTGGTACGTCGAGGTGATCGAGGCGACGAACCCGTGCAGCGAGCAATCGCTGCCCGACTACGGTTGCTGCTGCCTCGGCTCCATCGACCTCACGAGGTTCGTCGAGCGGGCCTTCGATTCCGATGCCGGCTTCGACTGGACGGGATTCAAGGACGTGGTCCGCATCGCGGTGCGCATGCTGGATAACGTGCTCGACGTGACCTGGTGGCCGCTGCCTGAGCAGCGCCGCGAAGCCATGGCCAAGCGCCGCATCGGCCTGGGCTTCCTGGGCCTGGGCAGCGCGCTGGTGATGCTCGGCATCCGCTACGACTCCGAACAGGGGTTGGCCTTCGGTGCGCGGGTGGCGCAGGTGATGCGCGACGAGGCGTACCGCGCCTCGGTCGACCTGGCCGACGACAAGGGGGCGTTTCCGGCGCTCGATGCGGAGCGCTACCTGCAGAGCGGGTTCGCCAGGCGCCTGCCTGACGACATCCGCAGCGCGGTGGCCGACCGCGGCATCCGCAACAGCCATCTGCTGTCGATCGCGCCGACGGGCACGATCGCACTGGCCTTCGCGGACAACGCGTCGAACGGCATCGAGCCGGCGTTCGCCTGGAGCTACACCCGCAGGAAGCGCATGGCCGACGGTTCGACCCAGGAATACGCGGTCGAGGATCACGCCTACCGGCTGTTCCGGGAGCGCGGCGGCGACGCGCAGTGCCTGCCCGCCGCATTCGTGTCCGCGCTGGACATGACGGCCGAACAGCACCTGCAGATGCTGGTGGCGGTGCAGCCGTTCATCGACTCGTCGATCTCCAAGACCGTGAACGTGCCCGCCGACTATCCGTTCGAGGCATTCAGGGGCCTGTACCTGCAGGCCTGGAAGGCCGGGCTCAAGGGCCTGGCAACCTACCGGCCGAACGCGGTCACGGGTGCGGTGCTGTCGGTCGACTCAGCGGCGGCAGTCGATGCCGCGCCCGAGGACGATCCGCTGTGCAGGCAGTTCGCCAGCCGTCCGGCGGGAGAACTCGAAGGCCTGACTTCCAAGGTCGAGTTCTGGACCGTGGAAGGCAAGAAGTCGGTCTACCTGACCGTCAACTTCGTGCGGGTGTCCGGCATCGCGGGCGGCCAAGCGGTCGTGATCGAGCGGCCGGTCGAGTTCTTCGTGCCGGCGGGCCAGCGTGACGAGGGCCAGCAATGGATCTCGTCGAACATGCGATTGCTTTCGATGGTCGCGCGCTCCGGTGCGTCGATCTCCAAGGCGCTGGCCAACATGTGCGAGGTGGTCTGGGACAAGGGCCCGGTGCGCTGCGGCTTCGTGACCAGGGAGGACGGCGCTCAGGCGCCGCGCTTCCATGACTCCGAAGTCGCAGCCATTGGACATGCGCTGCAGCAGATCCTCGCACGGCGTGGTTTCCTGGACAGCCTGGGCAACCAGGTGCCGGTGGCCGCGCTGGCGCGTCGGTTGG
>JAURZM010000062.1 GCA_030653385.1 Rubrivivax sp.
CGTCCCAGGGATCCCTGTCACTGTCTTCATCGTGTGCACCATCTCCTGTTGGTGCACACCATCAAGGATCTGCACTCTTCAGGTCAGATGCTGGCCACCGGATCTGCGCGACGCAAGAACGGGGTTCGTCGGACTATTACGGCAGAGTGCCAGCCTTCGACCGATGGTCGCGGCTCGCGGTGGCGAGTGGCAGGACCTGCCGGTAGACACTTTCAATGACGAGGGCACCGGCGTGCGGGTGGCGCTCATCACGATGCAGGTTTGAGGCGGGCAGGTGGCCCCCGGTGAACCCCCGCCGGGGGCCACTGCGTGCCGCTCTCTTCGGGGCGCTGCCCCGAGGGCGCGTGCCCCACCCCCCGGCCGCCTTCGGCGCTGTTCCCAAACTCGGAAACGGCGTCAAGTGAGCAACTGATTGAACGCCTTAAACAACTGCTCGAATCTGTCGAGGGTGACATTTACGGCAGGCGTATCAGCGTCGAGTACCGACGGGTTCTCCAAGACCCAACGTGCAGCGCCGAAGTGATCAAACTCGGAGACTTGGGCAGGCATCAATCTGAAAAGGGCTTCGGCCTTCTTGACGATGCGGGGCGTTGTACTGGCGCCCACAAGACTTGCTGCGGTTACGGTATGCGTAGACGGCGGCTTGTAGGCCCCATTGAGCATTTCGACAAACAGCTCTGCCTCAAAAAGGTCTTCAACGTCTGCCTCCGCTTGTGTGGTGAAGTCAGCACAGGTGTAGAAGTGGCCGGCTTTTAGTATGTTCGCCTTCTTGAGATTGTCGATCTTCGACTTGTCGCCGTTGGCGATGTCAGAGAGCACTGCCACATTGATTCGATTTCCACCGAACAGGCGCACGAAGGGCGCGATCTTGTCGATTCCGCCGGACGGGCAGAGGGTCCACTTGAGATTGATGCCTTCACGGTGGCGTTTGGCCAACGCTTGCGAGAGAACCTGCAAATAGAGGATATCTGATGGGCCTTCGACTAACCATGTATTCGCGCCAATGAAGAGCGACTGGGTGACTTCGTAGCCCAGCGCACCTTGCAGTGGGAAGAGCGTGTCGTCATTGACCTCAAGTACATCAGAGCGAACCTTGGTACCTTTGACCTCGGGACGTTTGCCTTTGTGTTCGATGATCACGTCTTCAACGATGCGAACGTCCGCGAGGCGGTCCATGGGCACCATAAAGGGCGAATGAGTGGTAAAGATGACCTGGTGGTCCGGTAGCAGCCGCTCGACGATGTAGCGTAGCAAGTCGCCCTGCGCCTTGCCGTGCAAAGTTAGCCCCGGCTCGTCCAGCAAGATGATGGCGTTGCCGTTGCCAGATGTCTTCTTGAGTTGCTTGAACTGAGCCAAGAACGAGAAGAACCAAACGAATCCCGCACTGCGCTCAGACAGGGGTAGCGTCGCCTTGTGGTTGGTGTTCTTGATTCGGATATCGGCCACCATGCCGGTATTGAATGGGGCTGGGTCCTTCGGCTTTGCATTGTCGATTTCGATAACGACTTCCAGAGCGTTGTTCTGACTCCAGAACTGGAAGATTTCTTCAGTGATCTCGTTGCTAGCCGCTTCGCAGGTGGCCTTTAGTGCCTCGCGCCGGTCAGCGTCCAGTAGTTCTTCCAGAGTCGTTCCGGCGTACTCCAAGAAGGCGAGAAAGATCTTGTCGCCAACGGAGACAGTATTGCTGGACTTGTCCTGCTGCAGCTTCTGGATCGAGACCATGCCCGACATACGTTCGAAGTGAGACGTAAAGAAGAACTTGGGCTGTCTTGCCGAAAGAACGTCGAGCACGCCCTTTGTGAAACTGGAGTCTCTGCACTTCTTGATGTCTTGCAAGAGAGCTTCCTGCTTTGGCGTCCGCTCGGTCAGACCCGAGAGAGCCTTGTCGGCTGCAGGGCCATCACTGACACCATGCAAGACGTTGCGCTCCGGTGCGTCTAGCGCATGCTTGCTAAGCAAGTTGTCCAGAACTTTGGCATTGTCAACGTCAATGATCCAGATGCGGTTGTCGGCCTCATACCTAAATCCGAAGTGAGATTGGAAGGTGTCGCCCTTTAAGACTCCTGCGCCAAAGCGCTTCTCTACCGCGGCCTTGTCCGAGTCCTCAAGCCGCCACCACGTCCGAATGACTTCGGCAGTCCCATCGGGATGTCGGTCATCGAAGCGGGTCGAGAATCGTCGTGGGTAGTCGATGGTTTCATCGAACTCGAATGGCTGCGATGGTCGAAGGCCTCGCATGGCGCTGAGAAGTGCCGTCTTGCCGGCCTCGTTCTTGCCGACAAGGCAAGTGAGCTCGCCAATTTCAAACTCTTCGCTATCCTCGACGGACCGATAGTTCTGGACTCGGACTTTGGTGAGTTTCATCGCTATCCCTGTTTCTCTCGGCTTCTTGTTGAGGCCGCCAGGCCCTGCGGGTGGCGGGTCAAGGTGGGAATCTTCGACAGTCACGAGCGAGTACAACGGCTCGGGCTCAGGTTGAATGATCGCACGCGTCTGGCGCTGAACGTTCCAGGGAGGACCGCCAGACTCAGGCGACAAGTCCGGGCGGCATATGCGAATCAATGGTGCCGCGCACCACTGTCCGTGGCTTCTATGCGGTGCGGCAGCATTTAGCTTTTCGAACTTCGCCGAGGGGCTTTTTCGCGGGCGCGAAAACCGGGATGCCCATTCCAGGCGCGCGCCGTCGCGCTTGGTCCCTGCGGGACTGCCGGCACGCCGTCACCTTCCAGGCCACCCTAGCCGAACGCTGGTCAGATCGGCGCTTCGCTTGTCGCAAGACCCGGTGCGGTGGTGTGGTGGGGGTGTGGGTTGCTGTGTCGACCCACCGTATCACGTCGTTCTCGCCGTCAAGGTCTGCGTGAGCGCGGGGCGCTCCCTTGCGCCCTTCGGTCGTCTTCGAACCCTGACTGCTGCGCTTCGACGTGAGGGATTCGGTCTCGGGCAATCCCGCCCGATCAAGACCGGAGTTCCTCATGTCGCAGTCCTCTTTCTCCTTCGCTGTCTCTTCCACGGAAGCCCGGCACACGAACGCGCTGCTGGTCCGTGACGTCGATGGCCAGTACCGTGTGGCCAGTGCCGACGAAGTTCTGTCGCAGGCCTGGGGCGTGCTGGCAGAGCGCGTGAAGCCCGGCGTGACGCTGTCGTCGCCGCAGGACGTGAAGGACTACCTGCGCCTGGCGATCGGCATGCTGGAGCACGAAGTTTTCTGCGTCGTCTTCCTGGACGCGCAGCACCGCGTCATCGAGCTGCAGCAGATGTTCCGGGGCACAGTGACGCAGACCTCGGTCTATCCCCGCGAAGTCGTCAAGGCGAGCCTGGCGCTGAACGCGGCGGCCGTCATCCTGGCGCACAACCATCCGTCGGGCGCAGCGGAGCCGAGCCGTGCGGACGAGTACCTGACGCAGACGCTGAAGACCGCGCTGCAGCTGGTCGACGTCCGTGTGCTTGATCACCTGGTGGTCACCGCGAATGTCGTGGTCAGTTTCGCGGAACGTGGTTTGCTCTGACACGTTCTCATCGGGGCGGCCGCGGTGTCGCCCCTTCTTCTCGCCTGCGACACGGGTGGTGGGCCTCCACGCACCAGGTCAACCCAGACCTGAAGTGCGCCGCTGCGCGGCGGGAAAGCCGGTCGTTGCGCCCGATGGCCCGCAGACCACGCTGGTCAATCTGCTCTTGTCGGTCCGTCCCTTGATCGACGCATAGCGCCAGCCATTCATGCCCCAAGGGTGAAGGCTGTGCCCACGTCCTCACCCGGTCTCTGCGCTGCGCTCCGAGCTGCGGCTTGCGGGCGCGCCCTTGTGTCCTGCCTGGCCGTCGCTGTTCATGCGTCGGGACGGCTCCGAAGAGCAGATTTTTCAACCACCGCAAAGGACACAGCCATGAGCGCAACGACCATCCACAGCACCGACACCACCACTGCAGTTTCCAAAGACGCGCGGTTCCTCGCCCCCGGGACTCACCAAAGAGCAGATGCCAAAGGCAAGGGAAAAGGGCAGGGCGCATTTCTTGGGAAGGGCACGACCAAGACCCCCAAGGGCAGAACCACCGAGCAGGCAGCGGGCGTCGAAGACGAAGCCTTCGCGGCGGGCGACCTGGTGCTGATCCCGCTGTCGCGCCTCGTGCCGTCCGCCTTCAACGTGCGCAAGTCCGGCGGTGAGGATGTCGGCGAACTGGCGGCGCTCATCAAGGCCCAGGGCCTGCTGCAGAACCTCATCGTGCATCCCGACGAAACCAAGCGCGGCAAGTCCACCGGTGACTATGGCGTCGCAGCGGGTGGCCGTCGCCTGCGTGCGCTGGGCCTGCTGGCCAAGGCCGGCGACATCCCGCTCGACAAGGACATTCTTTGCCGGCTGATCACGCGCGATGCCGCCATCGCCGCGAGCATGGCGGAGAACAGTGGCCGGGCTGCGATGAGCGTGGCCGATACCGTCACGGCCTTCGCCGAGATGATCGCTGCAGGGGCGGGCGTGGAAGACGTGGCGGTGTGCTTCGGCATCACGCCGCTGACGGTGCAACGCCGCTTGAAGCTGGCGAAGGTGTCGCCGGTGCTGTTCGAGTTGTTCCGGCAGGACAAGATCAACCTTGACCAGCTGATGGCGCTGGCGATCACCGACGACCACGCCGCGCAGGAACGGGTTTGGAACTCGACGCCGTCCTACAACCGCAACCCCAGCGGTCTGCGTCACCTGCTGCTCGGGCGCGAAATCGATGCGGCCACCGATCCCCTGGCCAAGTTCGTCGGCATCCCGGCCTACGAGGCAGCGGGCGGTGTCGTGGTGCGCGACCTGTTCGAGGATGCTGGCAGCGGCTACATCACCGACGCCGAACTGCTGCAGCGGCTGGCCGTCGAGCGGCTGACCGAGCGGGCGCAGGCATTCAAGGGCGAAGGCTGGGCCTGGACCGAGGCGCGGACCTCGTTCGATCACTCGGAGCGGCAGGGCTTCGGGGTGGCGACGATGAAGCAGCGCGCGCCGACGCCAGAGCAACAGGCCGCGCGCGATGCGCTGCTGACCGCCAAGGAGGAAGCCAACAAGGGGCTTGAAGACCTCTACGACGCCGAAGACAGTGACGATGATCCGGGCTTCGACTCGGCGAAGGCGAGCGCGCTGGAAGCCGAAGTCGAGGCCATCGACGCCAAGCTGGAAAAGCTGCGCCACGACCTGAGCGAGTGGACCGCCGACATCCTGGCCTTCGCCGGTGTCGTGGTGGCTCTCGACCGCAACGGCGAGGTGATCGTGCATCGCGGCATGGTGAAGCCGGAAGACCACAAGCAGGCGGCGAAGGCCGCTGCGGCAGCGGCTGGCGCACCCGGAGTGAACGGCGACGCAGGGGAGGGCACCGAGCCGCAAGGCAGCGCGAACCCTGAAAGCCTTGTCCGCAAGCTGACCTCCCACAAGACGAAGGCGCTGCAGGTGCTGATGTCCGACAACACCCACGTTGCCCTGGCCGCACTGGCGCACACGCTGGTGCAGCAGCTGGTGACCGGCTACGCGGGCGGCATGCACCGCACAGTGTCGGCGCTGAACCTGCGGGCCAACGACTGCGACAGCGCACTCAAGGGTGTGGCCGACGACATCGAGGCTTCGCGCGCATGGGGCGAGCTTGCGAGCCGGCTGGACAACTGGCGCGAACGCCTGCCGGGCGATGCGGATCGGCTGCTGCCCTGGCTGATCGGCCAGCCGCTGGACACGCTGCTCGAATTGCTGGCGCTTTGCTCGGCCCTGTCGGTCAGCGCCATGAGCGGGCGCGAGGCCGACACCACCGGCGATGCCCTGGCCGCTGCGGTGGGTCTGGACATGGCCGACTGGTGGTCGCCGACCGCTGGCAGCTATTTGGCCCAGGTGCCGAAGGCGCGGATCGTCGAAGCCGTCACCGAGGCGGTTTCCGTCGAGAAGGCGGCGCCGCTGGCCAAGCTCAAGAAGGGCGAAGCGGTCGCCGCTGCCGAAGCGCTGCTGCAGGGCACGCGCTGGCTTCCGTCGCCGCTGCGCGCGCGGGGGCCGGCCACGGCCTGACGAATCAATCCCGACCGTTGTCCGCACCCCAGCGGATGACGACCGGGCGTATCGAACACAACTGAAGGACGACCATGAAGATCGGTGAATTTCGCGCGGCGGTGGACTCCCTGAACTGGAACCGCCGCGACCTCTCCGGTGCGACGCGTCAGGAGTTCGTGGCGATGGATGTGCGGACGCGGCTTGAGCGTCACATCGTCATCGTCACTGGTCTGCTGCCGCTGGTGCACGCACGGTTTGCAGACGACCTGGCGCATGCGACCTCGGCCATCGAGTCGGCCCAGGCCGCCATCGTTCGATGGGAGGGCTACAGGGCCCAGGCCTGACCCAACCAGGCGGGGCGCTCTCTTCGGGGCGCTGCCCCGAGGGCGCTGGCGTCTTTACCCAAATTCGCCCCGGCGGCCGGCATCGTGGGCGCTGCGCGCCAATGTCGGCGAGGGTCGCTCAAGCAGGGACGACTCGCGCCTGGTCGCCCTTTCGCTGCGCTCGGGGTGCACAGGCGCGAGACACCCCTTCGGCGCTGGCCTTAACCCCGACCGGAAAGCCCAGCGCGTTGCGCTCGGCTTCGGGCCTGCGCTGCGCTTGTGGAAGTGCGCCGCGGTGCGGCGATAGATCGCTCAGCTGGGAAGCTTCGCGCGTGTCGTTGACGGGGTGGCAAGACGGCCTGCGCGTTCGGTGGCTCGGGGTGGCTGATCTGCCTGTCGTTCCGCCTCTTTCCGACGCATAGCGGCTTCCAGCCGGGCCCCAAGGGTGAAGGCTGGCGCCCACGGTCCTCACCCGGTCTCTGCGCTTCGCTTCGAGCTGCGGCTTGTGGCCGTGCCCTTGTGTCCTGCCTGGCTTCCGCTGTTCATGCGTCGAGGCGAAACCGACGGGCAGATTCCCAACCACCACACGAGGCCACCAGCATGAACGCACAGTCCAACCACCCCAGCCGTCCTTCACAAACCCGCACCACCGATCCGCAGTTCCTCGGCCCCGAGGCTGGCCAACAGGCAGGGCGGAAGGATGGGGAGAACGCGCGGGAGGTTCAAGCCCACGAGCTGGGCGACATGCGGACGATCCTGCACATCGCGTTGACCCAACCCGGCGTGATGAATCAGGCTTACCGGGCGTTCCACAACTACAGCATCGGCAACCAGCTGCTGGCCGCGCTGCAACTGCTGGACAAGGGCCTGCCGCTGGCGCCGATCGCCAGCTTCAACGCCTGGCGCGAGAAAGGCCGCTTCGTGAAGAAGGGCGAGAAGGCCATCAGCCTGTTCATGCCCATCAGCGTGAAGCGCCGTGCAGACAAGGACGCACCGGCCGATTCTGCCGAGGCAGGGGAGGGCGGCACGTTCAGCATGTTCATGCTGCGCCCGAACTGGTTTTCACTGAACCAGACCGAAGGCGACGCGTTCACCGCCGAGACCATCACGCCCGCCTGGGATGCGATCACCGCCATGGCGGCGCTCGACATCGTCGAAGAACCCTTCGAGCACCTGCAGGGCAATCACCTGGGCTATGCCCGGGCGCGCTCCATCGGCCTCAACCCGATGAACCCGCTGAAGCACAAGACCCGGTTTCATGAGATGGCGCACGTGGTGCTCGGTCACACCGCCGTTGCCGACATGCACGACGACGAGGCCCTGACGCGCCAGATCGAAGAGGCCGAAGCCGAGGGCGTGGCCTACCTGCTGTGTGCGCTGCTGGACCTGCCCGGCCAGGCCGAGAGCCGCTTCTACATCCAGAGCTGGCTGCAGGGCGGAACGCTGCCCGAGAAGAGCGCCAAACGGATCTTCGGCGCTGCCGACCGGATCATGAAAGCCGGCCAGCCGGTGCAGCACTGATCGACCACCAGACCACGACGCACCAGGAGCAATCCCCGATGGCATCCCAAGACCTCACTCCCGAAGCGCTGGAGGGCTTCGCCGTCCAGCTCGACGGCAAGCCTGCGCACGAGGCCTGCCCGCACTACACCAGCAGCCCCGCCGGCATGGCCTGGCTGGTCGGTGCGTGGCTGCAGAAAACCGGGCGCCCAGCGCCGCGCGATGTCCGCATGTCGCGCGGCTACACGGTTCGCGTCGGCGACATGCGCGTCTCGGTCGCTGACGCCGCGGCCTTGATTCGTGTTCAGTGAAGGAGGACCCGCGATGAGTGACCACGCCTTTCGACTGCTTCTGATGAAGCGAGCGCTCGCCCGCAGCGACGCCGAACTGTTCGGCCGTCGGCCTCGGTATCTCGAAGTGGCCAGGCGCCTCGCGGCGCTCTTGCTTTCCACGGAACTGCCATGAAGGTCTCAAGGCGGTGGATCGAGTGGGCGCATGGACCGGGCGCCGAGGATGGCCAGCCGCTGGCGACGAGCTTGTGCGACCTGGCCAGCGCGCCCGGTGCGGGCGCGATCGAGGTTGCCGACCCGGCGTTGATCGACGAGCTGGTTGACGTGGCCGGGCTTTACGTCAGCCCGTGTCGTGGCGATGCGCTGCACGACATGGGCCCGTGGTGGATGGGTCAGCCGCGCCGGATAATTTCCGAAGGAAGGGCTTCGCTTCGGTCAGCCAACAGCGCGGCGAAGTCGCCGACGGTAGATGGCCAACCAGAATGACAACAACAGGGCGCTTCATGCTTCGCATTTCTGCACCAGGTGGCCGCCGCGGCACAAGTCTCAAAGTCTCCCGGCAGCCCGGGCGCACCCGTTGACGGGCGCCACCTTGAGTCGTCGGAGTGCGCTCCGCGCCGGCCTGTCCTTGGTGCTGCTGGTTTGCGTCGGCCAAGCCAGCGCCCGAGGCGACGCGCCAGGCGCCGGAGAACCGCAGGCGCCGAGCAGCTACCGAGGGCCAGCGATGGTGACAGGCGTGGCGGACGGCGACACGCTGTATGCGAATGTCGACGGTCACTCGATCCGCATTCGGCTCGCCCAGATCGATGCCCCAGAGAAGGCACAGGCCTTCGGCCGTCGATCAGAGCAGTCCTTGCGCGAACTGGTGGGCAAGAAGCAGGTGGAGCTGACTTGGAAGTCGCTCGACCGGTATGGCCGGCCCATTGCGCAGGTTGCCGTCGATGGCCTCGATGTGAACGCCGAACAGGTCCGACGAGGTTTCGCGTGGGTGTTCCGGCGCTACTCGAACGACTCCGCCTTGATAGCGCTGCAGGCGCATGCGAAGTCTGCGGGCGTTGGGTTGTGGGCCGATCCTCACCCCATCGCGCCGTGGGATTGGAGAGCCGCCCGGCGCGAGGGAACGGACTGACTACAGCAGCCGCTCCAACCCCCAGAGCGCTGCCAGGTGCGCCGGGTAGTAGACGTAGAAGCCGAGCCGGCCGCGTGGCAGATTCAGCCTGACCTGTCCTGCCGCAAAGATGAGCGGCAACGCGGCGAGCGCCCACAGATTGCGATTGATGACGTACAACGAGGCGAGGGCGCCGATCCACAGGGCCAGCCTCAACCAGCTGGGCCGGCGACAGTAGGCCCAGGCCATCAGGCCGACCGCGAGCCCTGGCCACCAGAATTCGACCAGCGCCCCGCCGACGATGAAGACCGCGGCAGCCGCGACCAGCCGCGCGGGTCCACCGACCTCGATCAGCCAGGCGCAAAGTGTGGCGACCAGAAGCGTCGCCATGATGTTGAAGGGCCACCAGCCCCAACCCAGTCCACCGAGCGCGATGAATGGAATGGTGGCGATGGTCCCGAAGATCGCCAACCGGCGCACCGTGCGCGAGTAGCTACCGCTGGCCAGCGCGCCCGGCCGCGCCAGGTTGTAGCCCAGCACGAAACCGAACAGCGGCAAGGCCAGACGCCCCGCCGCGAACAACTCGGGTACCGATGCGTGCAGCAGGTGCTTGTTGACGTGATCGAGCGTCATCAGCAGCAACGCGAGCCACTTCAGCGCTTCCAGCGAGCCGCTGCTCAACTCCAGCCTCGGGGCCGTGCTCACTGGCTTATGGATCGGCGCATTGATGCATTCGCACGCGCCCAACAACCTCGCTCCCACCTTCGCACCGGTACTCATGGCGAGATCCCTACATGACAAGCAAAGAGCCGTCGCACGCCACCACCGGTTCCCGATGGCATATAGAGCTTGCGCGGGAGTCCGGGGGACTGCCGCGTGCCCCGGTAGGAGCCGGCCCGGTAGGGCTGCAACCCGCCCAAGCGGGATGCACTCCGTAGCCCGGGGCACTCATGCCAGAGCGCGCGGTCGTGGCGTGCAGGGCTCGTGGTGTTATTCATCGCATCCAAAGCACCGCGCTCCCGATGCCGAGCGCGACGCCGAAAGTGAGTGCAGCGAGCACGGGCGCTAGCCTGGTGCGAACGAGGCGGCCGTGGATTTCGACCTGGCGGGCAATGTCTCTGACTGCCGGCGCCAGCTGGTCTGCAAACGCGAGGGTGGCCGCGTCCTGCATCGCCTTGCGATGTTCCGCCAGCGCCTGGCTTGTCGCTGCCGAGGCGCGGCGCTCGATGTACTCAGCCAGGGCCTTCTTCGTCGCTTCGGTGAGCTGAGCGACGTCGGCCGAGTACACAGTGCCGGCCGCGGTCAAGCCTGACGCGGCCGACTCCAGCCGTTGCGAGCTGGCCGACAGGCGCTCCCCGACGGCATCGGCCGCAGCGAGCACCGTGTCGACGCCGCGAAGCGCTTCGACGATCAGCGCCTCGCGCGCCGATCGGGCGTCCATCGCATTGCCCATCAGGCCGCCTTCGGTCGCAGGTTCAAGCTGCGACGGACAGTGCGAGCGATGCCTGGAGCGTCTCTGGGAAGAGCGCAGCGAACGCGGTATCAAGGTTCTTGTTGCAGGTCTTGGCCAGGCGCTTCATGGCGATCATCTGGATCGCGGCGTCCTGCTCGTCCTCGTTCGCTGCCACCCGCAACCGCTGCCGATAGTCGGTCGCGTCGTCGTTCAGCGCGCCGATCGACAGCTGCTGCGTCTTGAGCATGGCGAACAGCTCGTTGGCGAAGATCACGCCACCTTCGGGGATCGTCGCCTCGCCGCTGGCGCAGAAGCCGAAGACGCCGGCGAAGTCGGTGCGCAGGTCGTCGTCGGTCTCGACCTTGTTGATGAGCACCAGGATCTTCGCGGCTGGAACCCCGATGGCCCTAAGCGCTCGGATGGTGTTCACCGTGTCGGCCTGCTGCTTGCCGTCCTTGACCACCGGCACCACGAAGAGGTCGAACTCTTCCTGGCTGTCGGCGTAGTGCTGCATCATTTTGAGGAAGTCTTCGACGTTGGACGAACCCACGTCCACGATCGCATCGTCCAGCTTCATCAGCCGCTGAAGCAGATCGTTGTAGTGCTTGCCTCGCAGCCTGGCAACCTCGACGCCATCGCTGGAGGCATCGACGTTCAGGCTCTCGACGCTGAAGACCTGGGCGTTCAGGCGAGGCTGCAACAGGTGGGCGGCGATCGTGCTCTTGCCGACGTTGCCGCTGAAGTTCAGGACGCAGACTTTCATGACTTTCCTTGGTTGGGGTGTTTCGGCGCCAACTTGGCGAGTGCTTTCATGTCGGGCGTGCTGCGCATGACCTCGTCCAGCAGGCGAGGGTCGTGCGCACCGAATTTCGATGCCGGACTGGCGGCCGGCGCCGCTGAAAGCGCGGGCGCGAGCGTGGGAACGCTGGCGATCCTGGGCACCGGAAAGACGGTTGCCCCGCTTTCCGGGATACCCGCGCCGAGCGCCGGCTTTGCCTCTGGCAAGCCTGGCGCGTCTTCCCGTTGCCTGCGCAGACGGGCAATGACGTTTGAGAGCTGGTGCGGCGTGACCTCGATGCCCACGTCCAGGAGCGCCGTGACGATGTGGGCGCGCGGGCTCCCCTGAGCCATGGCCGCCTCGATCTGAGGCAACAGCGCCGCGATGCGGCGAGCCTTAGAAGGCGGGTGCTGGGCTGCGCTTCGTTCGAGGCTGGCCGAGAAGGCGTCCGGAGTCATTGGACGGCCGTCCATGAGGGACGGCTGAGGGCAGGGTGCGGGTGCTTAGGGTGCATGTTGCGTACCTTCTGCCGTTTGAACATACAAACGGTGCAAGAGAAGTGCGTACCGAGACACTATAGGTGATTGCAATGCAAGAACAGTGCATATAAAGTAAATGCAAGCCAGTCGAACCGGCCTTCTTGTGCAACAGAGCGTACGTTTGGTGCTCTGGAAGCAAGCTTTTGGAGGCGGTTCGGGTACGCCGCGGCTCAAAGCACGTACGACGTGCGTATGAGCTGGCGATCTGGCGCTGTCCTTGTGGTGTCTGAGTGAGTACCAACCAATGAATCCGACTTTCGAGCGAGCGCTGTGGGCAAGCACCCCAGCGCTGCGGTGCCTAGCACCGCTGGACGCCATCCTGGCGCCGGCCCTTGGGCTGTACTGGATCAAGACCTTCCCTGCCTCTGGCGGGCTGGTAGGGGCCGTGCTGGGGGTGTTCTGCCTCTGGATCGGGGCCAGGCGCGCTTATCGCGCGCTGTTCGAATTCGAGGCCTACCGCTGGATGACGCTTCGCCTGGCGAAGCTCGCCATCGCGACCTGGGTCGTGATGGCGATGGTCAAGCTCGTCTGGTTCATCCAGGGGTCGTGATGCACGAGGGGATGCGACACCAAACACAGATGCGAAAGAGTGGA
Source organism: Rubrivivax sp. (assembly GCA_030653385.1). GTDB lineage: Bacteria > Pseudomonadota > Gammaproteobacteria > Burkholderiales > Burkholderiaceae_C > Rubrivivax. The sequence goes on from JAURZM010000062.1 coordinate 12,579, forward strand.
GAGCAGGATAGGCTGCGCCGGCCGGTTTGTCGGACATGGTCTGTCCGATGAGCGCGCGAAAGCCGCCCTCGCGACGTGCAAGGCTTGACGTCGATGTCGGCCCCGAGCTGTCGGCTCGTGTCCGGGCCGCGGCGGCGGCTGGTGGTCGCACCCCCTCTGAATGGACTCGCGAACTCCTCCAGCGGGAGCTGGCACAGGAGGGGGCATCGGCAGACACCGGGCATCAGCAGCAGTCGGGGCATGACGCATCGGCGGCGGCACCGGGCCGCCTGGTGCTCGACGCCGAGCTGGCCAGCCTTCTGCAGCAGGTCCAGGCGCAAGGGCAATTCCGCACGCGCCCTGCGGCGCTGCGCCTGGTGCTACGTCACTTCATCGGCCAAGGGCCAACGCCGGCGGCCGAGTCGGTCGACGCCACGCCGCTCAAAGACGGCGTGGCCGCGCTCATGCGCTCGAACCACGAGCTGCTGCCCATCGGCAAGAACATCAACCAGATCGCCAAGTCGCTGAACGCGATGCAGGGCGGCTTCCGGAACACGGACACCAAGAACCTGCAGGTCTTCGCGCAGGCGGTGCGCGAGCACGTCGAGCAGGCGGCACGCGTCGTGGCATCGATCCGGGCGCTGGTAACACCTCACAAGGAAAAGTCTTGAGCAACGACCGATCAATGACCGGCGCCGGCCCTGCCGTGCCGCAGGGCCCAACGCGCAACACGCTTGACACCGACGGCATGCTGTCCGAGTGGGGTGCCAGGCTGTTCTATCCCATACCCAAGGGCAAGGGCGGCGGGGGCGGCGGCAAGCTGCCGCTGCTGACCACCGTGGCCGCGTTGACCGCGGTGATGTCTGCCAACGAAGTGCGTAGCCGGGTGCGCAGCACGGTCTCGCCTGGCGCCACGCAGGTGATGGTCAAGATCACTGGCGGCGGCCGCGGCATGAAGGCCATCGCTGCCCATTTCCGGTACATCGGCCGCCAAGGGAAGGAAGAGGTCGGCGGCAGGGGCAAGACGCTGGAGATCGAGGACGAGCGCGGCGAGAAGATCCAGGGGCGCGACGGCTTGGTCCAGCTGACGGACGAGTGGCGAGTCGCCGGCGCGTACATCGACGACGACAGCCCGAGGCGCGAGGCATTCAATATCGTCTTCTCGATGCCGGTCGGCACGCCGCCCGAGGCGGTGCGCGCAGCAACTGCAGAGGCGGCGCGTGAGCTGTTCGAGGGGCACAAGTACGTGTTCGTGATGCACGAGGACCAGGGGGCGCCGCACGTCCACCTTTCGGTGCGTGCCGATCGGTACGACGGCGTGCGCCTGTCGCCCCGCAAGGCCGACCTGGATCGCTGGCGGGCAGTGTTCGCCCGGAACCTGCAGGACCGCGGTGTAAATGCGGTGGCCAGCAGGCAGCCCGTACGGGCGGCAAATCGGAACTACCGCAAGCTATGGGAGGAGCGGGCGGCTGGCCGTGGCCAGCTGATCCGGCAGAGGCCAGCGCAGAGGACAAGTGCGCGCGCGCTGGCTGTTCGGGCCGATGCGATCAAAGCTTGGGAGCAGATCGCGGTTGCCCTGGCCAAGTCTAAGGACCCTGAGGATGTTCGGCTCGCGATGGAAGCCGTTCGATACTTGAGTGAGGTAGCGCCAGGAGGACAGGAGGCGGCACGGCTTGCTGCCCGATACGCTCAGCAACACGAGGACGAACGCTCCAAAGGGGTACGTGCTGCACCTACCGCCAAGCAAGATCGAGCTCGCTAGTCGAATCGATGGTGCGCCAATCCAGCGACCGCACTACGCTGCTTACCGGACAGACTCTCAGCGCTTGGTAGCACCCGGCATCGGCCCATTGCAGCCCGTCGCCGGTTTGACTTGAGTGACGGACCCGCAGCGGTTGCCGTCCTTCGCGGCCACGGTTCTGATGCCCGCTTTCTGGTGGATCGCCGTCAGCGACGTTCGTAGCCCGTGCCAACGCGTGTAGGACTGAGGCGCCTTGACCTTCGAGCCTCTGGTCGACCTGCGATCTTGCTCCATGCTCACGCCCGTCAGGCTTGTTGGTATGCTGAAGTGCATGCGCGAGAAGTACATCTCGGTCGACATCGAATCCTCCGGCCCCATCCCCGGCGAGTACAGCCTGTTGACCATCGGCGCTTGCCTGGTCGATGACGACTCGACGACATTTGTGGCATCGCTCAAGCCGTTGAACCGAAACGCGGTGCCGGAAGCGATAAGCGTCAGTGGCCTCTTACTCGACGAACTCGAGCGCACTGGCCAGCCCCCGGCTGAAGCCATGACTGCGTTTGGCGAGTGGATAGCTCAAGCCACGCGGGACGGGACGAAGGCAGTCTTTGTCGGGTTGAACGCCCCGTTCGATTGGAGCTTCGTCAACTACTACTTTCACCGCTTCGTGGGTGGCAACCCCTTCGGATTCACGGCGCTCGACATCAAAGCGCTGTACATGGGCGCGACCGGCTGCACTTGGGACCAGACGGGCTCCAGCAAGATGGCCAAGAGGCTGAACCCGAAGCGCAATGGGACGCACGATGCGCTTGAGGACGCCTTGTATCAGGCTGAGCTCTTTCGCCTGACTCGCAGCATCTCTAGTCGCTAGCCTCGCTGAGCTGCCTCGACCGGCACCTGCTCCATCGGAAGAAGCCGCCTTCCAAGCCCGGCACTCGGGGACGTCGACTCCTGCACCCACACGCGCAGGCTCCGGGAGGACCTAAGATTGCCGACGATCATGAACACGATGCCGGCAAGCATGTCCGAAGCTGCACCTGCATGGTCCTCGGCGAGACGGCGGTCCAGCTCCGAGGGGACGGGATCGGGCTCCGGATGTGTGTGCCAAAGCCCAACAAAGTGCAGGCCGCGCTCGAACTGCGTCATTCGCTCAGCAGCCATCTGCTGCGCGTCGAATGTGACCCTGGCATAGGCGGATTGGCGCGGATCAAGCTGCGTAGCCGCGTCAACCAGAACACGAGGTCCAGACAAATTCCGTGAGTAGAGCTGGCCGATTCGTTCGCGCGACGTGAACCCGCGCTGGGCCTGCCCCATCAGGAAGCTGACGACGCTTGCCTCAAGAACCAACGACCAGCTCGCGCCCGACAGACGGTAGGTGAGCTCAGTCGCCATCGGGCTCGATGACATCGCGGAAGTTGCGTTCAATCTCCATCGCACCGCTCGCAGAGCCCAAGGCTGCCACCACTGTACGCGGCTCACTGCGAACTGGAAGGCTGTCGAAGAACTCGCGTGACCTGATACGCGACCACACCTTCGGCAGAGCTGCCGCACCGTCAATGATGTCCAGGATTCGTTGGGCCACGAATCCTGCAGCTTGCCCTATGTCGGCGCTTCCATACTGGTGAAAGCCCGCGCCGCACATCGGCAGTTGAATTCGAGGGTCATCCGGCCATCCCGCCACATTGACTGCCTGGTCGGCGGGATCCGACGTTGGCCATTGATCGGCAGCGCCGAGTGCGACCACATGCGCTGCGGCACAGAAAGGCTCGACCCAGGCCATCACTACCGGTGTTCCCGTAAGACGGCCATAGCGATGCACGGACAGCAGGGTTCGGACCGCCGACTCGGCGGTGCAGTCGACCACCAAATCGAAGGCTCCGGGCTGCACATGGGTCTGGACGTACTTTGCTGCGCGCATCGGCGCAGCCTTCACGCTGACGCCGGGCACCTCCTGCAGCAGTCGAGTGCGAAGCTCCTGCACCTTGTATCTGCCGACGCTGGTGTACCCCAGCGTATGCCTACCCGTGTTCTCCGACTCCATCGTCTCGTGGTCGACGGCAGTGAGGTTGCCGACGCCCGAGCGCACCAGGTGCTCGGCGACCGGTGCCCCGAGCGAACCTGCTCCTAGCAAGAGCACTCGGGCCTTGCGACGCCGATGCAGTATGTTCAGGCTCTGGCCACGAACAAGTGCCCAGTCGGCATCTAGTCGCCTCACGCCTATGGGGAAGATGCCGGCGGGCGCCAGGCCTGGCACGACTGCAGGCGTCAACAGATAGCCGTAGGCGATCTCACCGTGCACGAAGATGACTGAGTAGGGACACGGCTTGCGGCCCTTGTGCTTGGCCAGCCAGGCCGGCAGTTGGACCTCTCCTGCCGTCACCTGTGACACAAGTTGCCCAAGCTGCAGGAGCGACTTCGGCCAAGCCTGCGGTGTCCATGCAAACGTGTTGGGCAGCCGGACGAAGAGCGCGTGGCCAGCGACGTGGGTTCCCGCGGCTCGCCCGTGGCGCGCGGCCAGCGACTGCGGGTCCTGCGTGCCCGCGGTTGCGACAAGGGTTGCCGCATTGCGGGCGCCCTCCTTGCCCAAGGTGAAGATGCCCAGGGCGCCGTCAGCCACTTCTGCCAGGCCGCTCAGGTCAGCATCCATCAAGACGGGGACGGGCCGTGCGTCAGCAGCCCCTCGACGCTGCAGGCAGTGCGCATCCCAGTAGGAGCGCGCTTCTCGCGCGAACTCCTGCTCGCGCCAGGCCGGGTCGATGCTCTTGTCGAGCAATTCGGCGAGCGCCTGCAGCGCACGACGGACCGCGCCAATCGGATCGGCGTAGTCGTCTGGCTGCGAGGCGACACCAGTGCACACCCGGCCGTTCGACTCGACGTGGGGCACAACCAGGCAACGGTCTTCGCTGACGTACACCTCCGGCGGTTCACCAGGAAATCCCGTTGGCAGCACCAGCTTCGCGTGCCCAGCCGGCAGCAACTCATGCACGGCACGGAGTTGCCACCAGTCCAGTTCGCGGGCTGCGCGCAGAACGAGACCCGGCTCCGAGCGGAGCCAGGCATCTACTGCCTGCGCAGCGCTGGAGAACGGGACGTCGCGGTCCATATGCTCGGTCTGTCAGCCGGCCGTGTTGCGCGAGCCGGTGGAGGGCGGGCGCGTGGGGTTACCCGCGGACGGGTTGACCAGCAAGCCGCCAAACACGCCCCCGGGCCTGGGTTGCGACGCCTTCCAGGCATCGACACCCGCCTGCCCAAAGATGTTGCGGATGTTGGTTTCGTCGGCGCGGCTGACTTCGTCGCTGAACAGTGCATCGAGGTCGGCCACCAGCCTTGCGTGCCATGTCTTGAACTGCCGCTCGCGCAGACCACCGTCGTGTCGCCACTTGTCTGCAAAATTCTCGAACGGCAACTTCGGATTGGGCACTTCCGCGTAGCCCTTGCCGCGCTCGATGAACTCCGGCAGACGGTCGGCCACCTCCAGCGCGACCTCGATAGCCGAGCTGAACGAGCGCTTCTCGTGGGTCACGAGATAGTCGTACGCCTTTGCCGCCAGCGTGACCAGAATGACCGAGATCGGCATGGCGTCCCGAATCTCCTGAGGCATGCCGCGGAAGTAGCTGTCGCGGTGCACTTTGAGGAGCTGCACGATGCGGCGCAAGATGTCGTGGATAGCCACCGGCGTGTCCGGCACCGGGTCGATCTGCGCGCGGTCCATCGCGGCCTTCAAGAGAACCATCTTCTGGAAGTCGAAGCGCTTTTCGGCGATGGCGCAGAACCAGGCGATCAAGTCTTGCGGGTTCGACGGCGACCAGACCTGAACCTTGTCGCGCACTCGGAGGTCAGTACCCGTGATGCCGAGACTCATCGGGATAGCGGGCGTGACGTCGAGATAGAACGCGAAGCCCGGATACTGCAGGCGCCAGCAGCGATTCTTCGGGCACGGCTCACCTGCATCGGGGTCCGCCCCCTCCAACGCTTCGCCGAAGTCGGCGAAGAACCGCTCCGACTCCCGCAGGTTGGTGAAGCGCGGCGAGCTGAGCTTGACGACGACATCAAGGTCGAACTTCTGCGGCCCGTAGCCCGCCACCGTCGTCTGCGTCGCCATTGAGCCTTGGGCGAGCATGTGCACATCGGCCTCGCCAACGCCGAGCTTTCTGGCAATGTGGTGCCCCAGCTTCTCGTACTTCTCGATCGCCTTGAGCCGTTTTTCCCGCGGCAGTTCCAGCTTGTGCAGCAGCCCTACGATGAGCTTCTCCCACTGAGCCTCATCACGACGAGCCGCCAGGGCTGCGATGACACGCTTGGAGAGCTTGTTTTCCTTACTCATGAGTTCCCTCTTGGTGTCACGGATTGAGATCAATGCACTCGCCGGTGGGCTCGTGACGCGCCTCCCGACGAGTGATGCGAATGGTTTCTTCGAAACCCTTTGAGCTCTGGACCGTCTCGTAGACGACGATGGTCGCGTGATGTAGCGCTTGCAGCTTTTGCCCCAACTTCAGGCAGGCGCTTGCTGGGGCACCGACAAACAGATGCACCGTTTCAACTTTCCACTGGTCTTGCAAGACCTTCAAGGCTTCGTCCACGCACAGGCCGAAGGCGACCAGGTCTTCCTCGCGCGCAATGGCATCGTGGCCTTGGCGTGCCGCCTGTATGTGTACCGTGGGCACGCCGGCCGTCGGGACGCGATCGTCTGTGATGTCGAAGGTCAGGCTGACCCGCAGGCATGCCTCTCCGCCTTGCTGGCCGGCGCCCAGTACCGTTGACCGGAATTCGTTTGCGCTCGCACCTGTCGGCCAGAGCCACCGATTCTTCGGTGCGTTTCTGAACGGCTGGAAGACCGTCACGTTGGCTTTGTCGCCAATGACACGGCCGGCCAGCACGAGGACCGACGTACTGGAGAGCGGGAACAACACCAGGCGTTCTGGCGCCTGTTCGTCGCTGCTCGTGCCCTCCAACACGCCACGCAATTCGATGGTCGACTGCCGCAGCCGTCGCATAACCACAGACCAATACGCAGCATCGTGAGGGTCGGGCAGCTGACGCGGAATGGACACCAGCGCCTGGGGTGACTTCTCGTCAGCCCGAATGCCCTGCGACCAAAGGGCCTCATCCATTTCTGCATGGGTCAACGGCGGATGGACCTGCCCCGTGATGCTGGCGATCAGACTGATGGCCCGTGCACGCGGGTAGGCTAGCGTGTCCAGCAACCGCCGAACGGCCGCCACACTACGTTCGCGCATTGAGTTGAGGTAGTCGACCGAGTACTTGTGGGCCTCGACGCGATCGATCGTGCGGTGACACTTGTCGCAGAGCAGCAAGATGTTGTCGGGGTCGTTGGCCAGCTTCCCCGACTGAACGGGGTCGCCACGAGGCCCATCAGGCGACGCGGCGACGATGTGCGCCAGGTAGCTGAAGTTGCCCGATGCCGTCGCGCCGAGATGCGTGCGCAGGTCTTCGGCACATCCGTCCATCTGGCAACGCCAAGCAGCGCGATACAGGACCTCCTCTTTGACCGGTGTAGTGATGCCTCCTGCTCGGCCGCGACCCTTGCGGCCTTCGGGGAGTCCGCAAGCAGCGAGCGACGCATCCAGCCATGCTTGCAGCGCTGACTTGTTGAGCGCTTTGGCCGAGATCGACGCCGTTTCCGGCTCAGTGTTCCTTGGTGCGGTTGAGACCGATGCCAGCAAGACCCGCAACCCGCGCCTGGCAGTCGCCTCGTCGGCGCACTGCTGACCGAAGTCGCCGCAGCCTACCCGGTGCCATTGGGCCGAAGCGTCCGCCGGACGAGCCCACACTGCGGAGGTACCCTGGCGAGTAACAATCAGCAGCTCCGACTTGCCAGGTCGCGCGACCGACGTGCCAATCGCTGCCGCGAGCTCAGCATCGTTCAAGGCAGGCGCAGTTAGGTCGGTCATGTTTGCTGGATAAATATACAGTATTGTCGAGGGTTTCTACTCGGTTGGGCTCGTACCAGTCAGTCCCAGCCTGGGGGAAAGTGGGTGCCCTACCGTTGTATGAGGTGTGCCCGCCAAAAACGGACAACGCGACCCTGTCCGGTTTCGTCGGCAGCCCCGCATACATCTGCGGAGCAAGGGGCGGCGCATGAAGAGGACTTCAAAGTGCTGGACGACGAGAACACCGACAGAAAGTACGCGACGCCGTCTGACGTTCAGGCGGCGATCGAGCAGCTTGGGCTTTCACCGCGCCACAAGGTGTACAGGGCCGCGCGCGTGCTCATGAGCGGGTCCGAATTCCAGAATCCCTGGGAACTGCTTAACGAGGCCGTGAAGCGCTGCATGCAGGCGGCCGTTGACCGCGAACACGGGCGTCCCTGGCCGCTGGACGTGCCCTTCGAGGCCTACTTGATCAAGTCAATGGAGGGCCTCGCGAGCGACTCGCGCGACTCCTGGTACCAGCGCAACCACGCCGCGATTGAGGCGATGGCCCTGGAAGGCCAGTCAGCCGACGATGTCCTTGGCGAGTTGGACAGGCACGTTCCATCCGTGGAAAGTACGCTCATCCAGCTCGAAGAGCGCGATCAGAGCGAGGACGAAGCCGAGACGAACGTCGCCAGAATCAAGGCGCACTTCTCGAGCAAGCCGGCGGTCACCCAGCTGATTGAAGGCAAGCTGGCTGATCTCAGCGCCACTGAAACTCGCGAGATGTTCGACATGACGCAGACTGAGTACGAAAGTGCGCATCGTGCGTACCGGCGCGGCCTGGAACGGTTGTTCGCCGATGGAGGCAAGCCATGACGAAGCTCAAGCATGTCAACGAATTGGCCGCACTCCGGCGGCTCGCCCTAGAGGACGTTCTTCAGGCTAGTGAGGCTGACCTTCGCGAACAGGCTCAAGAGGAAGGCCTCGATTTCAACGAGCTAGCTGAGAAGATTCGTTCTTGCATGCGCGAATCGGCGGCTAGCGTGCTCCGCGAGCAGCTTGTGAAGAACAGGGCGCCAGCGTCCACTCAACGGCCAGCGGCGAAGCGCCCTCCTCTTGAACGCATCAAGGAAGCCATTCGAGAAGTCTTTGCTCGAGAGCCGGACCTTCGAGTAGCTTTCAGAGATGGTAAGCAGCAATCCCAGAGCGACTGGGAGAGCCTGTACGACGACCTTGTCGGACTTGGCGCCCTAAAGCCAGATGAGCGCGATTGATGTCGAACGGCTCGGGGAACCCGAGCGTCTTCTTTGGCGCTACGGTGTCACGAAGCCCGAGCACATCAACCTTGACGCGATAGCCGAGGACCAAGGAGCGCCGGTCCGCTACGCGCCGCTGTGTGGCTGCGAAGCCCGATTGGTCGCGATCGGCACGAGAGCCGCCATCACGGTGAACTCGGGCAGTCGTCCGGAGCGTCAGCGCTTCTCAGTCGGGCATGAGCTGGCCCACTGGATGCGGGACCGGCACACGGGCGGCTTCCAGTGCGCTCAAGAGGACATCAGTCCTCAGAACGTCAAGGCGAAGTCAGCGGAAGCGGAGGCAAACGCGTACGCCAGCCAACTGCTCCTGCCCAACTACCTCGTGGACCCTTGGATCCAGGGCCGCAAGACCGGCTTGGCGACAGCGAAGCAGCTGGGACAGGATTTCCGCGCGAGCCTGACGGCGTCGGCAATCAAGCTGGTGAAGCGATCGGCGGTAGCTGCGTGTGTCTTGTGCCACAAGCAGCGCGGCCTTTCATGGTTCGCCAAGAACGACGCTATGCCAGAGGACACCTACATTCCGAGCGAGCTCAGTCATGAGACTGCGGCCTTCGGTATGGTGTTCGAGGATGGCGAGCGGATGTCACGACCTGCCGTCGAGCCA
>JAURZM010000066.1 GCA_030653385.1 Rubrivivax sp.
GGTGGGCGACCGCACCACGCCGGATTGCAGACGGCCGGCAGGACCGTTGCCACGAGGGCGGCGACGACGCCACTCGTCGCCTGGTCGCATCGCGTGCCAACTCGACGCGCTCGGCTCACGTTGCAGAGCGGTTGCACGTCCTCGAGCGCGGTGCCGCCCCCGCGCCACTCAAACATGTGGCAGGGCAGGCGCCGCATGCGCCTCAAGGCGTGTCCGTTGACCAACCCGGAGTCCAGGCGCCGACACTGTCATTTCAGCGCAGTTCGAAGCACTCGCGCCGAAAGCGCATTCGCCAGCCCCAGGCCTCGCGCAGGCCGGTTCGTAGCTGATCGCCGAAGCCGCGCGGCCCGCAGAACCATACCTCGCGCGCAGCCACGTCCCGCGGTGCCCGGCCAGGCTCTCCGGGGTCAGGCTGGCGCCCGCAGCGCTGTCGTGGATGAGCAGTGTCACGCTCGGCAGTTCGGCGCACAGGCATTGCAGTCGGTTGACGAAAGGGTCGGTCGCTGCGGTGCGCGTGCTGTAGTGCAGTTCCACCTGCGGCGCCGTCGCAGGGTCGGCGCGCAGTTCATCCAACCAGGCCAGGAAGGGTGTCACGCCGATGCCGCCGGCAATCCAGATCTGCCGCGCTTTGCGGTCCCGACGATCGAGCACGAAGCGGCCGTAAGGTCCTTCGACCGTCACCGCCTGGCCCGCGGTAAGCCGGCTGGTCAACTGGCGGGTGTGGTCGCCCAGCGCCTTGATCTGGAAGGTGAGCGTGCGATCGCCACGATCGGCGCTGGCGATCGTGAAGGGGTGCGCGCCCTCGAAGCGGCCCATACCGATGCAGGACACGAAGGCGAACTGGCCTGCCCGGTGGCCGCGCCATGCGCTGCCGAGCTGGCACACCACCTCGGTGACGTCGGATGCAGGCGACGACACAGCGCTCACGACTCCCTGCACGCGACGGTCACGGCCGATGTGCCGGGTCAGCGCGATCACGGAAGCCACCGAGCCGGCTGCGAGCATTGCAGCCAGCCCGGTCGAGTGCGGCAACGCCAAAGCCCCAGGCGAGTACGACGAGAGCGATGAAGGCGGACAGAACGGGGATCATGGCGAAGGCTCCGGAGCTCGGGCGCGACAAGAGCCACCGGCACGCCGGAGCCCTCCTGCTGCAGACTTACTTCCTGCGCTTGACCTCGCTCTTGACGATGTCGCCCGTGAACGGATCGACGTAGAGCTCCACGCGCTGACCCTTCGGGTCGGTGGCCTTGACCTCGTACCGGTCCCGCTTGCGTTCGAACTTCTCGAAGTCGCGGTAGCCCGAGGCCGCGAGCTTGGTCTGCACTGCCTGCGTGCTCATCCCGGCGGACTGGGAGGCTGCGGCAGCAGGCGCGTTTTGGGCGAACGCGGGGACGAGCGCGGCGCCCGCGGCGAACAGGCCGCCAGTGAGCGCGAGGGTGGCGATGAGGGTGGTGGCACGCATGATGGCATTTCCTTCAGATGCTCCCGGTCGGGATTCGACCGTGACGCCATCCTGCGCTGGGGCGCCTGCATGCATGCTGAACGTCTTGTTCAGCCGAGGTTCATGGTGGGGGACGCGAGCACATGATGGCGCCGCTATCGGCCGCCCGCGGACAACTGCGGTCCGACGCCCGATCTGATCAGTCCTTCTTGCGCCTGCCCTTTTCGCCAGACCTCGCGCCCTTGTCCGGTTCAACGCCGGGATCACGGTGGCACTCGACGCAGTTCTCGAAGTCCCGTATGCCTTCCTCTTCGTGCTTCGCCCGGATGTTGGCCGGCGTGTGATCGTGGCATCCGTAGCAGGTGTAGGTGCTGTAATCCTTGCCCTTGTGGCAGGTCACGCACTCGGCGTCGTGGTCGCGGTCGAGCACGAAGTGCTTGTTGTGGTCGAAGGTCGCCGGCTTCCAGGCGTCTTGTCGGTGGCAGGCTTGGCAGTCGCCCGTGATCGTCCGATGCAGCTTGTCGGTGGGGGCCTGGTGGCAGCTCTCGCACTGCTGCCGCACACCCGGGCGCAGTAGTTCATGCGAGAAGGCCTTGCGGCGTTGCTGCACGAGCCGCGGGCTTCGGTGATCGGTGTGGCAAGCCATGCAGTCCTGCTCGATCAACTCCTGGTGGAACGACGTCTTCAGTCGCGGCTGTGTCGAGACGCGGGCAATGACGGCGCCCTTCGTCGTGCGCAGGCCGATATCGGCAGGGGCATGGCACTCCACGCACAGCGGGGCCGCCGCGCCGCGCCAGGGCTTGTGGCAGGCGAAGCAGTCGGACCCGATCTCGGCGTGCGCGGCGACGACCGGGCCCGGGCTGATCATCAAGTGTGGGTAGACGAAGGCCAGCGCCACCAACGCCACCAGATTGACCGCGATGATCCAGAGCAGCCAGCGGCCTTTCACTTCCAGCCCCAGAACAAGAAGGTGGCGATGATGTGCGCCAGGCCCAACACCCCGAATGCCAGCGTGATCGGGAGGTGGATCACGCGCCATTGCTTGACGGCGTCGAAGGTCATGCTGTCCCAGTAGGTCCGCTCGGCCAGTTCATCGGCCCTCAGGCCCTGATCGCGCATGCGCTGCCGCGCCTCTTCGAGACGACGGCGCGAGCGATCGATGAGGAACTTGCCGGTCAAGCCGCTGGCCACGTTGATGAGCATCGCGCCCACGGCCAGCCAGGCGAGGATGGCGTTGAAGTGAACGCCGGAATGCACCAGCACCAGCAGCGAGCCCAGCCAGGCGAGCCACTCATGCCAGCGCAGCAGCGTGGCGGGTTGGCCCGAGTGGATGAGCTTGCGCTTGCGCATCGAGTAGCTGAGCGACCCGAGGATCAGCAGCACCCCAGGAATGCCCAGCCAGCGGCCGATCCAGACAATGTTCAACAGGTGCAGCGCCGCATCGATCAGCAGCGTGGAAGCCACCAGCGCGACCATGTACAAGACGAACGGCAGGACTTCCTTGCGGAAGATGCGGGCTTGCATGAGCGTCAGGCCTCCAGCACCAGGGCTGACGACGGCCGGCCCACGCAGAGCAGGCCATGGCCCGGCGCCACGTCGTGGTCGGGCGCCTGGTCGTACTGCAACCTGCCCTGCAGCAAGCGTGTCTCGCAACTGCCGCAACTGCCCGAGCGGCAGCCGGACTCGACCTGAACGCCGTGGCGCTCGGCAAAGTCCAGCAAGGATGCGTCTTGTCCGTCCCAGATCAAGGTGCGGCCGGAGCGCTCGAATCTGACTTCGACAGCGGTGGCGGTGGGCGCAGCGGCAACGGCCGCGCCCGGCAGCTTGACGGACGCGGGGCCGAAAGCCTCGTAGTGGATGTCGGCGACCGGCACGCCCCACTCGGCCAGTGCCGGCACGAGGGTCTGCATCATCGCGGGCGGACCGCAGACATAGAACTGGCGGCGCCCGTGCGGCAGCGTTCGTCGCAGCAGTTCGACGTCCACATGCCCGTGGTGCTGATAGTCCCGGCCCTGCAGGTCGGACTCGCCCGGACGGCTGTAGACGATGTTCAGGCGCAGCGCCGGGTGCGAGGCGGCCATCTCTTCGAGCTGCTGCTTGAAGGCATGCTCGCCGCTGTTGCGCAGCCCGTAGTACAGGTGAACCACGCGCTGTGGCTGCCGGGCCCCGCACCAGCGCAGCATGCTCATCATCGGCGTGATGCCGATGCCGCCGGCGATCAGCACCGCGGGTACGTTGGGATCGGGGTCGAGGACGAAGTGCCCGGCCGGGGCCTTCACGTGCAGGATGTCACCGACCTGCACATGATCATGGAAGTGGTTGGACGACAGGCCAGGGGCGAACCCGGGATGCTCGGCAGGCGCCGGCACACGCTTGATCGTCACCCGGTAGTGCGTGGGCTCGGGTCGATCCGACAAGGAGTAGCAGCGCGTGATTGCGCGCGTGGCCACCGGACCCTCCGGGCTGCCCGGCGTGACATCAAGGTCGAAGGTGAGGAACTGGCCTGGGCGGAACTCCGGCAGGGCCTGCCCGTCGACCGGCTGCAGATCAAACGAGCATTGCGATCCGGCGGCGTCTTCATGGTGGCGTGACGTCACCCGGAACTCGCGGGTGCCCGGCCATGCCGAGGTGCTGGCCGGCTTCGCCGACGGCATCGCCGCGAGTCCGGCATCGGTCATCGACCGGGACCGCCGCCGGATTGCCACTCCGACACCCACTGCTGCCTGCAACAGCAAGACTGCCAGGATCCAGGCCAGGAGTTGAGCGGTGGTGAGGTCGGGTGGAAGCACAGTGAACAGAATTCAGGCATTCCGAGTCTGTCGCTGAATCGCCAGCGCAGGCTTGACTGGCATCAACCGAGATGCATCCGCTGGGCAGCTCGGTGGGAGCGGCTCAGGCCTACCGTCCCACCGTGGCAGCGCAAGCAGCCCGGCGAAGCCGTGGCCACTTCATCAAGCCGCAGAACGTCGGGTCGCCCCTCGACGACGGACTTCTCAGTCGTCAGACCTGTCGTGATCCTTCTTGCGCTCGGCATCGAGGCGATCATCGCGGCGCATGTCCGGGCGACGCTCAGTCGCCCCGGATAGCCCCTCGTCGTTCGCTCGAACCGTGTCTTGCGCTGGCGCACGGGAGAGCGTCCGTGAAGTGGAAACAGGCGGGGAAGAGGCATCGCCGCCGCGGGACGTTGCGAGTACCGGCAGCACGGCTGCGACGGCAAAGAGGGTTGCACCGATGGCGGAGGTGGCAAGCAGCGTCATTTTGAGCATGGTCTGACTCCAGGAGTGAAGGCGAGTCGGTCGACGATTCGACCGTGCCGGTACTGTGCGGGGGCAGCATCGAACCGGGCGTGAACAGCGCGTTCATCTGGCGTTCACATGCGGCTGCGTCACCGCGACCAGACTGAGACCTTCGCCGCGATTGAAGTAGTACTCGCCTTGCGGACTGATGACGACAGCGCGGCCCGCTGCGGGGTCGCAGAAGTATCGCCACCCGTGGCCAGGTTGGCCGGGGCCGGCGATGGTGGGTACGGCCTGCATGCCGCGGTCGAACCCGGCACCCGTGCCCGCACGCCTGTCCTGTTCGCGATCGTCGGCCAACGACGAGGTGCTGGTACCCAATGCCAACGCGCCGATCAGTGCAAGAAGAAGGGTCAGCTTCATGATGAAGTCCTCTGTGTGTGAACCCAGTCGATGTCGACTGTGCATTCAGTCTGCGCGTGCCGTGATGTATCGACGCTGAACCACTCGTTCAGCAGCCGTTCACCTGGCCCTCACACGTTTTCGGCGCGCAGTCCGCAGATCGGCGGCGACGCGCCGGGCCCGGCGCAGGTTGGCGCTCCCGCGCGCACATCAGTCGTCCTCATCCTCATGATCGCGGTCATGCATCTTGCCGGTCGCGTCGACGCTCACCGTGTTGCCGCCGGCCAGACCTGGAAACAGCCCGCGCGGCGAGCCTTGCCACTGCCAGGCGCCAAACGCCAGCGCGGCCAGCAGCAGCAGTGCCGCCAACCAGGCCCGGTTGTGCTGCACCGGGCTCGGGCCAGCACCGGGCAGCCGGCCGGTGAGCATGGACAAGGCCTGGTTCTGCCGCCGCAACAGGCTCAGCAGCACGATCATGCCCAGGTGAGCGGCGACGACGAGAAGCAGCGTGTTGGCGAAGAACTCATGGACCTCCTCGATCCAGTCGCCACCCAGGAAGTCTCCCCAGTCGTTGTAGTTGGCGTAGCCGCTGAGTGTGAGCGGGACCACCAGCGCCATCATCAGCAGGACGGCCAGCGCCATCACGAGGTATTGGCCTTGACGCCAGTTGATGCTGCCCGCAGAGCGCGTGCTGACCACCGTGCGCAGCCAGGCCGGAGCGGCGCCGAGCTTGCGCCACAGCAGGCCCAGACGCGCCTGACGCGGACCGATCAGGCCATAGAGCACACGAAAGCCGAACAGCCCGGCGAAGCTGTAGCCCAGCGTCACGTGCAGCGCTCGCCAGTGCTCGCTCTCGGCCGTGAGGTAAGCGCCGACGAAACTCAGGGCGAACAGCCAGTGGAACATCCGTATCGGTGCGTCGGTGACCAGGCGGCGTGGTGCTGGCGCTGCGCCGCTGCTGATCGCGTGGGTATTGAGGGAAGGCGAGGCTTGCATCGTTTCGTCCATAGAGGGTCTGTTCAGTCGCGCCAGATCCAGCGCTGGCGCGCCGAAAGGCCGGCGGGCATGCGCAGCTTGTCGTCGTCGTAGTCGCCCTGGTCAGCGCCCGGGTGGCAGGCCGAGCAGTTGGCCGCGCTCTTGACGCTGGGCAGCTTCCACACCGTCGGCTCGACCTTGCGGTGTTTGCGCTCAAACCACGCCGAGCGGGTGATGCGGTCCTGCGGTGGCTCCTCGGCTACGCGCTTGTACGTGCCGGCGTACGCTTCCAACCACTGGCCGATCTGTTGCACCGTGGCCGGATCGATGGACGCATCGGTACCGTAGTGCCGGTCCAGCCCGGTCATGATGCGCTGCCACGACGCCGCGGGCAGCATGCCCGGCGGGTAGGCGGTATGGCAGGAGGCGCACTCCTGCGTGTACGCCGGCGGCACGACGCGCGGCATCGTGCGGGCGCTGTCGGCAAGGGCGGTGCCCAGCGGAGCCATGCACCCTCCGAACAGAAGCAAGGCCAAGGGTCGCAGAGGGCTGTTCATCACGATCGTCTCCTGGAAGGGGTTAAGGCCTACTTGAGGCCGTTGAGGTAGGCCAGTACGTCGGCCTTCTCGCCTGGGCTGCACTCGCGCGAGAGCACGTCTTTGCAATTGCGGCGGAACCACTTGTCGACCTTGGCGGTGTCCGTCAATGCCTGGGAATTGAAGGCGGGCGCCAGCGGGGCGATGGTCTTGCCCGTGCTGGCGTGTTTGCCATCAGCGGTGGGAGGCATGCCGTGGCACGACGCACAGGACCATTGGCCGCCGTGTCGGGAATTGAAGAAGGCCTGTCCGCGGACGGCGCTGCCGGCCACGCCGGCCTGAGCGCTCCAGTACGCGAGCTGCTGGGCCGGCGTGGTGTCGGCGGCTTGCGCCACGCCAAGCATCAGCGGCAGACTTGTGGCCGCTGCAGCGCAGGCCAGGCGGCTGGTTAGAAGGCTGCGCGCTGAGAGTGTTGATTCGAGCTTCATCGTTGTTCCAAGGACTGGGTGAACTGTTGGAACTCATTCTTCGTGCCGGACCTTGAACCGATGCTGAAGGGCTCGTTCATCCGCCGTTCAGACTCCTGCGTCGACAATGGATTCGTGAACGCAACCCGTCCTTCCGTCAACGCCAGCGGCAGAACCAATGCCGAGGCGGGCTCGCGCACTGTGGTGGCCGCCGTGCTGACGGCGATGCTGCTCAGCACCCTGGCCGTGTCAGGAGCCCGGGCCAGCGACAAGGCCGACCATGAGCAAGCGCGCGCTGCTGTCCAGGCAGGCGAGGTGCTGCCACTGCCGACCCTGCTGCAGAAGCTGCAGCGCACCCACCCGGGCCAGGTGCTCGAACTCGAACTCGAGCGCGATGACGGTCGCTGGCTCTACGAGGTCAAGCTGCTGCAGGCCAACGGGCGATTGCTGAAGCTGGAACTTGATGCGAGCACCGGACAGGTATTGAAGGTCAAACGCGAGAAGGTCCGAAGCGGCGACAGCAAAAGCAAGTCCACGAACGGGGCCTCGAAGTGATCATCTGCCACCGGTTGGCCACGCCCCTATGAGAGTGCTGCTCGTCGAAGACGACCCGACGTTGCGCGCCCAGTTGCGAGCCGGGTTGCAAGAGGCCGGCTATGCGGTCGACGAGGCCGACAACGGCCGCGACGGGCACCACCTGGGCTCTACCGAGTCATTCGACGCCGTGATCCTGGACCTCGGCCTGCCAGTGCTCGATGGCATCAGCGTGCTCATGCGCTGGCGCGGGGCCGGCCTGACGTTGCCGGTGCTGATCCTCACCGCGCGCGACAGCTGGCATGAGAAGGTGGCCGGCATCGATGCCGGTGCCGACGACTACCTGGCCAAGCCCTTCCACATGGAGGAACTGCTGGCCCGGGTGCGTGCGCTCATCCGCCGCGCCCAAGGGCTGGCGTCCCCGCTGCTGCAATGCGGCGCGCTGGCACTGGACACGCGCAGCGGTCGTGTCACGCTGAACGGGCAGCTCGTGAACCTGACCAGTCACGAGTACCGGCTGCTGTCCTACCTGATGCACCGCCCTGGGACCGTGGTGTCTCGGACCGAACTGACGGAACACCTGTACGCGCAGGACTTCGACCGCGACTCCAACACCATCGAGGTCTTCGTCGGCCGGCTGCGTCGCAAGCTGCCGCCCGAGACCATCGAAACCGTCCGCGGTCTGGGCTATCGGCTGGCGGCCCCCCCTTGATGCCCGTGGCCGGCCCCCACTGGACGCGCTCGCTGCGCTTTCGGCTGCTGGCGGCCACCTTGATCGCGGTCGCGGTTGCGCTGGTGCTGGCTGGCCTGCTCATGGCCAGCCTGTTCCGAGATCATGTGATGCGACAGTTCAGCCAAGGGCTGAACGCTCAGCTCGACCAGATCACGGCGCGCCTGGAGTTCGATGCAAGTGGGCAGCCGCAGATTGACCCGCAAGCCCTGTCCGATCCGCGCTGGTCGCTTCCCTACTCCGGGCTGTACTGGCAGGTGGACGGAGCGATCAACGAGCAGCAACGGGGCGCATTGCGATCACGCTCACTTTGGGACGCCACTCTGATCCTGCCCGGCGACGTGCTGGCCGACGGCGTGGTGCATGTGCATGAGGTCAACGGACCCGACGGCGCGCGCCTGCTGCTGGTGGAGCGCACCATCACGCGCGACGAACTGCGGGCTACGCCGTGGCGCCTAATCGTCGCGGGCGACCTGCGAGAGACAGTGAGCGCGGTTGCCCGGTTCAATGGGGTTCTGGCGACCTCGCTGGCCGCACTGCTTGGACTGCTGTGTGCCGCGGCGCTGGCGCAGGTGGCCATAGGTCTGGCGCCGCTGCGCGCGCTGCAGCGCCGGTTGACGCTGGTGCGTGCCGGCGCGGCGCAGAGGCTGGACGGCAGCTTTCCGCAGGAGGTTCAGCCCCTGATCGATGACTTCAACGCGGTGCTCGACCGCAATGCCGAGGTCGTCGCACGGGCGCGCACCCAGGCGGGCAATCTCGCCCATGCCATCAAGACACCGCTGGCCGCCATGTCCCAGGCCGCCGCCGGTGCACTGCAGCGGCCGCAGGCAAGTGCCAATCTGGCCACGCTGGTCGAGGAACAAGTCGGGGTCGCTCGCCGCCATGTGGACTGGCACCTGGCGCGGGCACGGGCCGCCGCCGCCCAGGGCTTGCCGGGTGCTCGAGTCATGCTGCAGCCTGTCGTCAGCGGGTTGCTGCGGGTGATGGAACGTGTGCATGCCGACCGGCGCCTCGGCCTGCAATGCGCGCCCATGGCCGCGGAACTGGCCTTCGCGGGCGAGGTTCAGGACCTGCAGGAGATTCTGGGCAACCTACTGGACAACGCCTGCAAGTGGGCCCGGCATGAGATTCATGTCAGCGCGGCGCCCATCGAGTCGGCGCGCGGCGCCAGGCTGCGGATCGTGATCGACGACGACGGGCCGGGCATCGAGCCCGATCGGCGCGACACGGTCATGGCACGCGGCGCACGACTGGATGAGTCGGTGCCCGGCAGTGGTCTGGGGCTGGCCATCGTGAATGAACTGGTGGGCCTGTACGGCGGCAGCGTACGGCTCGATATCGCACCGATGGGCGGGTTACGGGTCGAAGTCGAACTTCCTCGCGGGTGACAGGCATGAAGCACCGCTGGGAGCTTGCCTAGCGCGCCGACGAGCGACTCATCGATGCACGACGCGACCTCGATTACCGGACGCCGCCTCAAGTGAATCGCGGGGCCAATGGCCGGTCACAGAGTGTTGCGGGCACTCGACCGACCGAGCGCCACCGGCTCGTCTGGGTCG
>JAURZM010000075.1 GCA_030653385.1 Rubrivivax sp.
CCGCAACATGAGCCAGGGCAGCGAAGCGGCCTCAAAACGCCGCGCAACGACCTCAGAGGCGCCACCTCTGCGATCTCGAGTCGTCATCAACGCCCGGCGTCAGCGAATCGACTGCCACGAAACGCGTTGATCAGCGCTTCCTTAGCGCGAGTACTCGAGTCAAGCGCGAGCATGCCGTCTACAAGCTGTGCCGCTACCGGCGGCGCGCCGAGCCGGAGTGCTTCCTGCCCGATCGCGACACCCTGGCGCGCCAGACGCCCCACGCGCTGCCGACCATCGTCGGACCGAATGAGGTGGCGCGGCTGCTGGCCTACGTGACCGACCTGCCGCCGGGCAGCCGGTCGCCGCTGCGCGCCCAGGTCATGCGCCTGGCCGTGGTGCTGCTGTACACCGCCGGGCTGCGACGCGGCGAGCTGGTGCGCTTGACGCTGGCCGATGTCGAGGCGCACAGCGGCGTCCTGCGGATCCGGGAGTCCAAGTTCCACAAGTCGCGCTGGGTGCCGCTGTCGCCCAGCGCACGGGCCGAGTTGCAGGCCTACCTTGTGGCACGGCATGAGGCAGGGCTCGACGAGCGGCCGGCGGCGCCTCTGCTGTGCACTGCGGGCACCCGAGCCTACTCGTGCGCGGGCTTCTACAACAGCTTCAAGCAACTGCTACGCGATGCAGGCATCCATGGCGACTCCGGGCGTGTGCCGAGGCTGCAGGACTTCCGCCACAGCTTCGCCGTGGCGGCGCTGCTGCGCTGGTACGAGACCGATGCAGACGTGCAGTCCAGCCTGCCGAAGCTGGCGCTGTACATGGGACACGTCTCGATCATCTCGACGGCCTACTACCTGCGCTGGATGCCGGCGGTGGTCTCGCAGGCCTCGGCCCGGTTCGCCCGCTCGTGTGCCGGCGTGATCGATGGGGGTGCGTCATGAGGCCCGCCGCGCCGACCGATCTGGGGCTGGAGCTGGTCCGCTTCTTCGAGGAGTTCCTGCCCGGCCAGCGGGGCCTGAGCCCGAACACCTTACGCAGCTACCGCGACGCGCTGGTGTTGTGGCTGCAGTTCACCGCTGCCGACGCCAAGCGCCCGGTGGAACGACTGCAGATCCGCGACCTCACGGCCGAGCGGGTGATCGCCTTCCTGAACCACCTGGAGACTGAGCGGGGCAACGGCATCGCCACACGCAATGCCAGGCTCGGCGCCATCCACGTCTTCGCCCGCTTCCTGGCCGGGCGACGACCGGAGGTGCTGGGCACGCTGCAGCGGGTGATCGCGCTGCCGTACAAGCGCGGCGCGCGCGAGGCGCCGATCTCGTACCTGGAGCGCGACGAGATCGAGGCGGTGCTGCAGAGCATCGACCGCAGCACATTGCTGGGGCGACGCGACTACGCCTTGTTCGCGCTGATGTTCAACACCGGCGCCAGGGTGCAGGAAGCTCTGGACCTGCGCCGCCGTGACGTGCGACTGGAAGTGCCGCCGCAGGTTCGGCTGCATGGCAAGGGCAACAAGGTCAGGCTTTGCCCGATCTGGCCCGTGACGGCCAAGCTGCTGGAGGCCCACATCCAGGAGCTGTCGCCGGCCGACGGTGACCCCGCTGACGCGCTGCTGTTCACCAACGCCCGTGGTCGGCCGCTCACGCGCTTCGGCGTGCGCTACCTGCTGAGGCGTTACGTCGAAGCGGCTGCCAAACAGGCGCCCGGCATGCGCAACAAGAGCATCCACCCGCACTCGCTGCGCCACAGCACGGCGATCGCGCTGCTGAAGTCGGGCGTGGACTTCGCCACCATCAGCCAGTGGCTGGGGCACGCCGGCCTGAACACGACGATGCGCTACGCGCGCGCCGACATCGACCTCAAGCGGCAGGCGCTCGCCCAGGTGTTCCCCGATGCACTGGCGCCGCCGCGGGGTGGGCGCTTCCAGCCAGACGGCCGCGATCTGGTCGGTTGGCTGCGGCGGATGTGAAACAAATATGTGGAGTCCAACGGTCATGGAAACACTCGGCACCCAGGGAGGGTCCTTGGCAACTCCACATATCAAAGAAGTCCACGTTCGGCCATGTATGGGGAGCACAACATAGTTCGCCGAACGCGGGCTGGTCTGAACGCCATGTCCGCCACCCATGCACCGCGCTGTCCCCTGTGCCCTGGGCACGGCGTGCCGCTGGGCACGCTGGGACGCCTGCGCTGGTACCGCTGCCGCGACTGTGGCATGGACTTCAACCGTCCAGCGCCCAGCCGCCACGCCCCGAGTCCCCCGCCCCAACGAGGAGGAGTTCACCTTGGATAACTCCACAGCCAAGAACCTGCTGCAGCACGTCGAACCGATGGCCGCGCTGTCGATCACGCATCTGACCGCGAGCACGCGCCAGAAGCTGGCCGCCGATGACCTGTCGGTCAACGCCTACCCCAACGAGTACGGCGGCTTCGTCTACGTTGGCGCGCCGCGCTACAGCGTGCCCACCGAGCCCGACCTGGCCACGATCTTCGACGTGGCCGAACAAGCCGGCATCGTGTGGCTGAAGTTCGACAGCGACGCCGCCGGCATCGACGGCCTGCCGATCTACGAAGGCGAAGACCCGATCTCGTGAGGCCGCCAGGCTGAAGCACCACGCCACCGACAGGTGGCCCCCCAGCCCCGCAGGGCGTCGCGCCGCAAGGCCGGCGCCCTGCTTTATTTGGAGCAACCATATGCACCACTTCCGGAGGCCACCCCATGGAATCGGTGACCCTCAATCGCGAGCAACGGCTCTACGTCATCGCCGACGGCGGTGGCTTCAGTTGCCTCGGTTTCGACAACGCGCGCGGCCATGCCGACCAGATCGCGCGGAGACTCCGGCAGCCCGACCTGGCCTTCACGGACGAAGACGCCGACACGCTGGCCGGCTACCGCAAGTACCAGGCTGCCACGCGCGCCTGGGGCCAGTCCGCGCTGACCCATGACACCTACTTCGACCCTGGAACCCACCCTGAGGTCATCAAGGTCCTGGAGGCCTGCCGCAAGACACGCCGCCAAGCGCGCCTGGTCTATGGCGACACCCGCAATGGCCAATCCTGGTTCGACGAGTTCGATGTCGTCGGCCGCATCGGCCGCTCCACCGGATGGCTCAAGGTGCCCTTGTTGATCGAGCCGGGCGAAGCCGGCGGCGGGGCGATCCTGACCGCCTGCCTGCTGTGCATCATCGACTGGCAGTCCGGCGCGGCGCTGTACACGCACCCCAGCTACCAGGTGCCGGACCTGCGCCTGGTGCCGACCGGCGATGGCAGCCACCCGTGGGGCGTCGAGCACCAACGGGATGAACTGGCCCGGTTCGGCGACATCGGCAAGGCCAGCGCCTACCTGGCATTCATGCGCGGCGAGACCATCGAGCCGCGGGTCTTCCGCTGAGGCGTCCGCGCCTCAGCGGGCGGGCCGGGCTGTCCATCGGGCAGCCCGGCCCCGTTCACTTCGGACAGCTCACGCTTCCACGCCGGCCGGCAAAGCGGATGCCCTCGTGTGCAGCGCATCCAGTTCGATCACCGCGTCGGCCATCGCGGTCAGCTCCGGCGTCTGCGAGACGAAGAACTCGCGTTCGTAGCCTCCGAGGCGCAGCACTTCGCGTTTCATCGCCATGAACATGCGCTTGCGATCCGGGTCCAGCGCGCCGTCCGCTTCATCGCAGAACAGCGTCGTGTAGCGGCGGCCCGAATGCTGCGCCAAGTACAGCGCCACCGCCCGGGTCAGGCATTCGTTGATCCACTATGCCGAAAGCCGGATCATGCCGAGAACCTCTCTCGGCGAGGTGGCCTGGGCTGCCAACGCAGCTTGCTTTTCGTTGCGTTACGCGGCATAGCAATGGTTGCTCGACAGCGAGTCCAACTCCCCGGAACGCGAGTGAAGACGCGTCAGGCGCCGGTTGGCGCGGAGTGGTGGCCGGCACTTTGGCAAGTGCAACCTTGTGACACGACAGGGTCGTTTTGTGTTGAGGGATGGCGGCTGCCTACGGGGAAGCGGTCATACGCCTCGTCGATCTGTCTGGCGCTTGCAGTTAAGGCTTATGCAACACCTGCCCGCAGGCAGCGAGGGCACGCGAGCACCTGCGCGTGAGGGCAGGTGTCGCACAAGCCTTAACTGCAGCAGCCTGCCGATCTGGTCGCAGAATATTCGTTCGGCAGTCGCAGCTATTTCGTTCTTCGACAGCTGGCGCAGGGGCGCCAGGTCAAAAGCATCGCCGACGAAGTGGGTTACGGCAGCCCCAACGCGCTGACACGGGCCTTCACCCAGCGGCTGGGGCAGACGCCGACCGAGTGGCTGGCGCAGCGTGCCGGCCTTGGCTTGGGCTGACGGCCTGCGCACCGGTTGCCCAGCGTTGCTTTCCGGGCCACTGCGCCAGACCGCGGCTTCGAGGCGCACAACACTCAGGCGATCGCCTGCAGCCCCGCATCACCGCCGGCCGGGCGGCGATGCGCTTGACCCAGGCCTGCACCGCAGGGTAGTCCTCGAGCCGCAGGCCAGCGTACTGTGGCGCGCGCAGCCAGCCGAAGTTCATCGCGTCGGCCACCGAGCAATTTTGGCCCGCCTCGAGGTTGAAGGCCACAATCTCGATGAAGCCGGACATCGAACGTCCGTACTCGGGGCACAAGATTGATGTGCGAGGCACTACCGTCATCGAGCGGATGGGTCGCGTGGCCATCGCGGAGCTCGACTTCCGGTCTCCGTGCGGGTCACCCTACGGAGCGAACTGAGCCACTCCATCGCCAAACGACCAGTTTTCGCGTGCCGTCTCGACCAGGTTGATGATCACATCCTGGCGCCGCACGTGCCCCGTGGATGCGAGGCGCGATGCCATTTGATCGTACAGACTCCTTTTCTGCTCGACGGATCGGCCCGGAGCGCAGGCAATCTGAACGAAGACCATCGCGGCAGTGTGTTCGACGTTCAAGAAGGACCTGGGGCCGAAAAGACCTACCGTCTGTCCGTGTGACGTGACCACATGGAAGTAGTCATCTGACGGAATTCCAAAGGCTTCAACCAACGCCTCGTGAACACTTTCCGAAAGATCCTGCTCGACACCCGGTCGATCGATTGAATGCGTGATGCTGACGAGCGGCATGGCCACCCTCCTTGTCCGTAGTTTCTTGATGGGGGATTCCCGCAGACTCACTGCTCGACGCGGGCGTGGCGCGGCTGATTGACTTCGATCAGCTCGATTCGGTGACCGTCTGGGTCAGCGACGAACGCGATGACCTCAGGCGCTTGACGCTGTGCACTACCGTGTTTCATCGCACCCGCGGGCCGCAAGATGGGAACGCCGTCAGCCTGGAGCCTTTGGCACACGGCTTGGGCATTGGATACCTTCAACGCGATATGGCCGAACGCGCTTCCGTGTTCATACTTGGTCGTGTCCCAGTTATGGGTCAACTCCAGCACCGACGATGAGGCCTCGTCGCCGTAGCCGACGAACGCCAGCGTGAATCGTCCGTCGTGGTACTCCTCACGCCTGAACAAGGTCATGCCGAGGGTGTCGACATAGAACGCGAGCGAACGTTCCAAGTCGCCGACGCGCAGCATCGTGTGAAGCAGCGCGGTCGGGAAGAGCTCCTGGTTGCTGATCTGACATTGATTCACGGATCGCTCCTTCTGGGTTGTCCGGGGCATTGCAGTTTGTTGAGGGGCCGCCAGTCCGGCGAAGAACCGACGGCCGTGGGTGGACGAGGAGGCGGACTTCAGCCCTCGGCGACCGCCGCGCCGATCTCCGCGTTGGTCATTGCCTTGCCGTTGAAATTCCAGCCGCCGTCGACGGCATGGACTACGTTCACGTAGATGTGGTCGCGCGGCTGCTTGCCGCCGGACAGCTCGTGAATGATCTCGGTGGCGTCGGCGAAGAAGCCTTGTTGCACCTCGCGGTTGGCCAGCGCAAACGACGGCGTCTTCCATTCGACCCAGGCACCGGCGACTTCCTTGCCGCCGGAGAAGGTGCTGTTCTTGGGCAGCACCTGGAAGTGCGCGGTGACGTTGTCCGTCATCACCTTGTTGCCTGCCATGCCGTGGTGCTTCAGGAACGCGTCGGTGATGCGGGCAATGGCGGTCTTCTCGCTGCCGGCGGGCAGCACGCCTTCGGTCAGGGTGAGGGTCAGGGGCATATCGATCTCCAAGAGTGAAGGTCTGCGCAGCGACGGGGTGCGATGCGCACAGTCATTGAGATAACGACCGTGATGCGCGAATACATAACGAACGTTATCTCGTCAACTACAATCGTGAGAAGACACATCGGAGGCAGCATGTCCAGAACGGAACAGAAGGCGATGACTCGCCAGCGCATCGTGGAAGCGGCTGGGCGGGGTTTCCGGCGCAACGGTTACGGCGGCATCGGTGTCGACGGGCTGGCCAAGGAAGCCGGTGTGACGTCGGGTGCCTTCTACGTGCACTTCGATTCGAAGGGCGCGGCGTTCCGCGATGCCGTCAACCACGGCATGGCCGACCTCAAGGCGGGCGTGCTGCACTTCCAGCGCGAGCATGGCCAGGCCTGGTGGCCGAAGTTCGTGCACTTCTACCTGGGCGCGAAGCGCACCTGCGACCTGTCGGAGAGCTGCAGCCTGCAAAGCCTGTCGCCCGAGGTGGCACGGTCGGATGAACAAGCGCGCGCCGCCTTCGAGGTCGGATTGCGGGACGTGGCGGCAACGATCCTGGCGGGCCCGAAATCGCCCGACATGCCGCGCGACCTGGATGCCGCCTGTGCGGCGCTGGCCTCGCTGGTCGGCGCCGTCACGCTGGCGCGCGCCGTCGGCAGTGACGCAATGGCCGAACAGATTGCGGCTGCCGCGGGCCGCAGTCTGCTCGGCGCACGCTGGAAGACGGAAGTTGGGCCGGGCTGAGCGCGGCTCGGCCGCTCATTGGGGCGGATTCGCCCCACGAGAGTCTCCTCTTGCGGGATTGACCCGAGTCCTCTGGGATTGGACTGACTGCGAGCGAAGTAAGCACGGGACCGGCGCAGCGCCACGAGGTACGGCAACGAACCCCCAGCGCTGCTGCCGAAGCACGAGGCGTCAGCGTCAGTTCGCTTCGTCGCTAAGCAGGCGACCGCCGTAGGGGTTGTCGATCACCAGCTTCCACCCGCCGGGCTGCGACTTCAACAGCACGGCGACCGACAAACCGTGTTGTTCAATCTTCGATCCGTCGGGTGCTGTTGCGGTCATCGACCACGGGGCGATGTGCAGCGCCAAGTCGCCCGCGACGAGGACGTCGTGGCCTGAGTAGGTGAAGCGAGGGGAAAGCTCGATGAACCCGCGAAAGCCTTCGGCCAGCGCCTGATCACCCTGCGATGCCGTTCCCGGCTCGAACGCGACCACTGCGCCCGCACGGTAGGTCCCGAGAATCTCGTCAAGTGCTCCGCGGTGAAACGCATTGGTCATGGCCTCCACGGCGGAGATCACCTCCGCCTCGGCGCTGTGGGGCTGTACATTCATCTGAAGTTCTCCTGTTAATCCGAGCCGCAATCCGGGCTCGGGCCTACTGTTGCTGGAACCCTGACAGCCCGTGACGGCAATTTCATGCCACGTCCTTCCCGAATCCTCAGACTCCTGGACCGCCTCCGAGCGGGGGGTGAAGTCAGCATCGAGCAGTTGGCTGCAGAGCTTGAGGTCAGCTGCCGCACGATTCAGCGCGACCTGGCGACGCTCAGGGCGCAAGGGGAGCCGATCTCCGGACAGGCGGGGCCTGGAGGGGGCGTCAGGCTAGAGCGATCCAGGGGCTTGGTCGCTGTGCACTTGTCGCTTGGAGAAGTCCTGGCGTTGTGGCTTGCAGCCAGGCTCTCGCGCGAGGCCAGCGTGCTTCCATGGAGCGGAGCAGCAACGTCTGCGCTCCACAAGCTTC
The DNA here is from genome assembly GCA_030653385.1 of Rubrivivax sp. Lineage (GTDB taxonomy): Bacteria > Pseudomonadota > Gammaproteobacteria > Burkholderiales > Burkholderiaceae_C > Rubrivivax. The sequence continues at coordinate 7,835 of JAURZM010000075.1, forward strand.
TGGCCAGCATCCCTGACGACCGCGCGACTTCACTTCGATCCTTGCTCGGACGTGTCTATCTGGGCGCGCCGACGAGCCACCAACTCGTCGCGACGATGGGGCCCATCGACAGTGGACTCTTGTCCCTGTTCGAGGAGGCGTTTACCGGCGGCGTTTGTCTTGGCTTCAGGTATACCGACGCTCGTGGAAGGCAGAGCTGGCGTCGCGCCGAGCCCCACGGTCTGTTGATGGAACCGCCCGTCTGGTACATCCTGGCCAGAGACGTCGACAAGGACGAGCCCCGGACGTTTCGCATGGATCGAATCGCACAGCCTCGCATCGAGACGACGTTCCGATTCCGCCCGTCGGACAGGATCGCCGTGCAGCAGCTTCCGACTGCCGGGAGGTATGTCAGGGCGGATTCAGGCCAACCTGTGTTGGCTGTTCAGCCGCAGCCGTAGGTCGAGAGCGTGCTGGCGCAGTGCAGCTTCCGGCCCCGGCCGTGCGGGTGCGGCAGCGTTGATGTGTCATTCGACTCCATTCCGCTGGGGTTCATCCTCCGGGCGTGGATGCGGACCAACCAGTTGGACCTGAATCCGCGACCATCGAGATGCGCTGCACCAACTGCGCCTCGGAAAGCACGCCGACGCCGATCGGGGTGGTCTTTCCGGTGAAGGGTTGGGCGAGGTAGACGGCCGGAACCTGGCTCACCCGCAGCGTGGTGGCGATGCCGTTGTCTCGCCGCGCGTCCGCGAAGCCGATGTCGTTCGCTCATGGCAGCGTCCCGGGAGACCCACCGGGAGGATCGCCATGAAGACAACGAACAGTTGCGCTGGCGCCGCCGCGCCTCGGCGCGTGCAGGCCGCCTACCTCTACGTCCAAACATGCCCAGGCTCCGCTTGGGCTTGGCATCTGCCACCTCGATGTACCAGCGCAACGCCTGCGCGTTCAGGTCGTCGAAGCTGGCGCTCGCCCTTGCCCGTCTCCACCAGCGTGTGGATGGACACCGTGAAGCGCGGCCCGTAGCAGGCCAGCAGCAGGTCATTGGCCAGACCCGACAGCGTGGGGCCAGCGTCGTCGATGGCCAGCGCGATCAGGCCGTCGTTGCTCATGCAGCGCGCAAACAGGTTCCAGCCGCCGAGTTCGGCTTCGACATGCGCCACGCGCGCAACGACCTGCACGCGCCGCTGTGCCAGCGATTGGATCTGCTGCGTCAGCGCGTCCAGTGCCTGGGCGTCGCGCGCCGCGGCCAGGTGAGCCCGTTCCGCGGCTGCCACGGCCTGGCGCGCGTCCGCCACGGCCTGCGCTGCGGCCGACAGGCGGCGTTCATCAAAGGGTGCCGGCAGCGCAGCCAGCAGCGCGTCGATCCGGCCGAGCCCTTCCTGCAGCCGCTGGGCGTGCCGCTTGCGCTCCTCGGACAGTTCCAGCCCGGCCGCGGCGATGCGCTGGCGCTCGCCGCGCTCATCGGGTGTCTCCGGGCTGTCGGCGCCGGCCGCGGTCAGGTCCAGCGCGGCCAGCTCCCGGTCCACGCTGGCCAGCGTCGATTCGGCCTGTGCCATCTCGGCCGCCTTGGCGGCAAGCAGCGCGAGCCGGGTGGCGCTTTCGCGTGCGACCTCTTCGCGCCGTTCGGAAAACCTCAGCGCCTGCGGAGCGTCCTGCAATGCGTCCCGCTGTTGACGGATCGCCACCAGTTCGGCCTCGACCTGCGCCTTGTCCCGGGCCAGCGCCGCAATCTGGCCGCTCGCGCTGGGGATCAGCGACTGCGCCTCACGCGCGTCGCCAAGCAACTTGCACTGCCCTTGCAGATCGGTCCCGGCGCAGGGCACTTCGCGCGTCAGGCCGAATCGATGCGCCAGTTCTTCGGCGCGCAGCGCAGCCTTGCCGGCTTCGCGATCAATTCCCTGCAGCTTCTGCTCGACGAGCTTCTCGGCCGCCTGGCACTGCGCCATGCGCTGCACCTGCTGGCGGCAAGCTGTCGTGCGCGCGCTGCGCAGGGCCTGCAGGCGTTCAGCCAGCGGCTGCCGGGTGACGGCACGCCCCACCGCACCCGACAGCGCGAGCGTGGCGAGACATTGGCGCCGCGACTGCAGCAAGGCCTGCCACCGCGAGTGCGCCTGCGCGCGGCGCTGCGCGATGTGCTGCTCCAGGCCTTGGAGCCGCGCACGGTCGACTTGCTCGCGGCCCTGCAGCCCCTGGGTGGCTTCGGTGCCACGGGCCAGCAGCAACTGGCGCTCCGCGTGCAACTGCGCACGGCGGGCCTCGGTGGCCTTCGACTGGTCGCGCTCTGCCCCCAAGGTGATGTGCCGGGACTGGCCAGCCTCCAACGCCGACTGCGCCGCCCGAAGCGCTGCCACGGCAGGCTCGACCCGCCCTGCCGCACCGTCCAGCCGAAGCCGGTCGGCCGCGAGGCGGCTGTGTTCTGCCTCCAGGCCGGACGACTCATGCCGGATCGCGAGCAGCCCGGCCTTCAACAGCCGGGCCGTCTCGCCCGCCTTCTGGCCGATGACGCGTATCTCTTCCTGGCCCAGCAGGTCGGCCAGCAAGGTCTTGATCTCGGCATTGCGGTAGGTGCTGAGCTGGCGCTTCCCTTGGGCCGAGAACACCGACGTGAAGAACGTGTCCGCAGGCCCGCACAGGGCTTCGACGCAGCGCGCGTAGGTGTCGACCTTGCCGTCAGACACCGTGCCATCGGCCAGCACCACCGGTACCCAGGCTCCATGCTCGGCCAGCACGAACAGGAAGGCTTCGGTCTTGCGCCGGCCGTTGAGGCGAACCACCACCTGCGAACGGTAACTGCGGCCTTCGTGGGCCCAGATCAGGTCCTTCTCGCTCTCGGGCAGGCACACGTGGTCGTAGTACGAAAAGCCACCCGGCCCGGCCACCGCCGCACGCGAAGGCATGGTCAGGTAGGGGTGTTAGGTTGCATTCGCCAGTGTCAACGCCCTTGGACTCAGCGGCCACCCGGCCTACAGTGATCTCACGCCCGGGTAGCCCAAGCCTCTCTCAGAGGCGAGTAGCCCCGCCGCGTCCCGCGTTTTCGAACAATGCCACAGGAGGTCGCGGAGATATGGTCGCGCGCCGACTTCGCAATTCATTCAGTGCCTCGACGTTGACACGGCTTCGCCAGATGCCGGCCTGCGACACGCTCGCGCTGCTGGCCACCTACCTCAAGCCTGACCCGACGTATCGGCCGGTCAAGGATGATCGCAGCGCGCGCTGGCACCTGAGTACCGGCCGCGGCGAATTCGAGATCGTGACCACGGGCCCGAAGTGGTACGACACACGCACGAAGCGCGGCGGGGGTGGCGCCATCGACCTGGCGATGTACCTCCTGGACCTGTCCTTCGTGGACGCCGTCAAGTTCTTGATGCGCAAGGCCTCGCCCCATGGTGCAGATCATCCGCAAGGCATCGCTGCCAACCGCCGATGAGGTGCCCGGGCGAGCACGCGACGCTGCCGAACAAGCGGCTGCCGTCGCGGTTCGCGAGCCTCGCCCAAGCGGGTTTCCGCTTCTGTTCACCAAGCACTGGCAACTGGTCGAACCGGCGGTGGCATTCCTGCACGAGCACTCGATCCAGCGCGCCCATACCGACGACACGCT
>JAURZM010000076.1 GCA_030653385.1 Rubrivivax sp.
CCAGGCCGCGAGTGCGCAGGAAGTCCAGGAAGACCGCGATGTTGTGCATCCGCTCGGCCAGGCTGGTGGGCCGAAGATGCCGCCGCTCCCTGGCGTATTGCTCGTACTCCCGCAGGGGCTTGTGCATGCCCGCCGGTACTCGAAGCCCGGTGGTCTCGACTACGAAGCGGCTGATGGTGCCGGTGCGCGCGAAGTCGTCGAGCACCTTGATGCCGAAGACCAGGTGCCGCCGCCACTGTTGGCCGAGCTTGAGCACCTCCCCGTCGCGAACGCCGTACGCCTGCTCGAAACGCAGGGCCAGTTCACGCGTGTACTCGGCAGGCAGGCCCTGGGCGCGGACGAAGTCGGCCAGCTGCTTCCACACCCGCTTGTAGCGATTGACGGTGCGGATGGTGTAGCTGCGCATCAGCAGTTCCTGCGCAGCGCCTTGGCAGAGCGGCTCCAGCGCCAGCGCGCCGGGCCCATTGGAGTTGAGCGAATCCATGATCGTCTCCTCGTTGACGGCGGCCACAGCGGCCACCGGGGAGGACGATCTTGGAAGCGTTATGCGCGGTCGCGACGGCCTACGTCATAGGTGGATCGCTCGGCTTGCGGCCCTTGCTGCGCATAACCGCGGACGAACCTAAATAGGCGCCGGCCGAGCGCAGGCGGGCATGGCCCGCGATACGGGCCACACGCAGCCGCGCCTGGCGGTCGAGGTCCTGATCGACAGGCCCACCACCACGCACCGGCGCGGGCGTGCCCGTCGTGTCCTGGTACTGGCCTTGAAGGTGGTCGTGCCGCGCCCCGTGCCCGGTGGTGCCGCTCTCGCGCTTCGTGAGGCCGAACTTGCGCAGCGCATAGTCCAGGCGACGGAGGTTGGACTTCAGGTCCCGATCCGGCGCCCCCATGTGTGCGTCATGGCCGCTGACCACGCTGCGGGCATGCGCGATGGCCGACTGCTGCTCCTCGGTGGCCAGCGGCAGCCAGCGCGCACGGCCTCCCTTGCCCTTTGTCCACAGATACCGATCCGCCTCCCGTTGTTCGTCGGGCAGGCCTGTCTCCTCGAACGGATGCACGTGGGCGTAGGGGCGGCACATCACCGACTCCTTGCGCCGCAGGCCGACCTTCACCATCAGGCGCATCGACGCGCCGATGCGGGCATCGTAGGCAGAGACCTGGGCCAGCAAGGCCTCCACGTCGATGCCGTTGCCGCTCCAGCTCTTGTCGCGCCGGGCGTTCTCGTGGCGCTCGTACTCGTCAGGCGTCAGGCCGTAGTGCTCGGGCCTGCGGATGAAGCCCGGCTTGTTGAGCCACATCGCCAGGCCACGCAGAAAGCTCAGGTAGGTCTGGATCGTCCCCGGCGAAAGCCTGCGGCGCTGCCAGACCTTCACCATCGCCTGGACATGTCGCTGGCCCAGGTTGCGGGGATCGGGCGCCAGCTTGAAGCCGGCGTCCGTGTGCAGCTCGCGGAAGAAGCGCCGCAGGAAGTGCGCGCGCTCGTAGCGCGTCTTGTGCGACACGGTCTTCTCCAGCGCGGTGTGCAGCGGGTTGAACAGCTCGATCAGCACGTCCACCACCCGGTTCGCGGGCGTCCTGCCCGGCGGGTACATGTCCAGCACCTGCTGGGGCGACTTGCCGGCCCAGTTCTGGCGGCGCGGCGAGTCCTGGCCATGCACGCGGCCGGGGCTGGCCGAGGTCATCGAGGAGTTCCTGGAAGGGCGGGTGGATGAGGGGGGCAGGGTGGAGCCAATGCGCGGGTCGTTGCGGCGGTCGTTGAGGGAGAGCGGTGCCTGCCGGCGGCGGCGCGAGGGTTCTTCACGGCGGATACGGGACATGGTGGGCTTTCTGCAAGGTGGCGGACTGCCCGAACAGCACGCCGTTGGATGAACGGTCCGGGGGACCGGAGTTGGAGGAATCCATCTGGACATCCCCGGGGCCGATTCCTGGCAAGCCCACGGCGATGGAGATCGTGTGCAACGTCGGTGCGGCGGTCGATCTCTGCAGCGCCACACCCACCCATGGCTTTGCTGTCCGGGCTCCCCGTGGTCTTCGGGGAGGGGCCTGGTCAGCTCGGTCAGACTTAAAAATGGAACACGTTGATCCAGGCCGTCTGCGCATTTCTGCGACGCGACGACAAGGGTGATGTCCACCCCGCTCGGGGCTGGGTGCGACATCGACGCCAGGGTCGAGCCCTGGGTCATTCGGTGGATCAGGCCTGGTGTGCAGCGCCGGCCGCTCGCATGGGTCCACCCCTGACCGAGAGTCCAGGGCGGTGTCGAGTTGATGAGCGAGGGTCGTGCGGGGAGCCTCATGGAGGCCATCACGCCGCGCGATGCGCGTCATGCGCGCGTGCTCAAGGGCTGGCGGGAACGGTGCGCGGCATCAAGTGCCGCCACGGGGTTCTGCTGCGCCGGTGCGCTTCTGGAGCGCCCAGCCGTCATCGCGGGGATGCGGCTGGCAAGGACCGGGCAGGTCACTGCGGTGGTGGATGACTCGGCACGCTCGCGGCGTCGATCCTTCTGGAGGTCGAGGCCGGTCGCGCCACCCGTTCGGGACGGGAACTTCGGTTGAAGGCACGAGGCAGGTAACGACTGCGACGCCTGCGATGCTCGTCTTCTTCGAGAGGACGGAGCGGGCCAGGAGCCCTCGGGAGCCCACAGTGGAAACCGCGACGGCATCTGCGGTCAAGGCCGCGTGCGCAGCGCCTGCCGCAAGACCCCTGATCGGGCGGCCCTTGGGGCAGGCAGTTGACGGCACGAGATTCGGCGGCAGGGCCCATCTAGCGTCGCAATGGCCCGGATCGCCAGCAACGGCGCGGGGTTGACAGGCAAGGCTGCCGCCTCAGGTACCTCGCGCGGCTGCCGGTCTGGCTGGCGCGTCTGCAGCCTGTCCGCGCTCGCCGAACTGGACAGGGGTTGAAAGGCCCGCGCGAGGTGAGACCGTGGTGACAGAAGTGCGCCCTGCGAACGGCCTCATGGCGAGCCGCGGGGCGCCTTCTGTCGCTGCAATGCAGTCCCGCTGATCCTGCATTGGCACTGAAGTCGAAAGACGCGCCGATTCGAGGCCATTGAGCGTGGAGAACGCGGTCTGGTGCGGTGACGCTGATCAGCCTTTCAAGGCAGTCAACTGCGCCAAGGAGCAACTGCATGGAATTCATCGTCAGAGCCGTGGATGTCGGATCGGGCAACACGAAATTCGTCACCGGCATCTCGGGAGCCGACATCCGATGTGCCAGCTTCCCCTCGGTCGCTTATCCGTCGAGCGCCGACACGTCGGCCATGCCTGCAGCGGAGAAGCGCAAGACGGTCTGCATCCCTGTCGGCTCCTTGTTCTATGAGGTGGGTCCGGACATTCACCTGGCCGCGGACACGTTCCGCGCGAAGCAGCTGCACGACGAGTACACCGAGTCGCCGGAGTACATGGCGCTGCTGCGCGGGGCGCTGTCGATGATGAAGGTGCCGCACATCGACCTGCTCGTCGTCGGGCTGCCCGTCGCGCTGCTGGCACTGAAGAAGGCGGCACTCGAGAAGGCGATGACGGGCAGCCACGAGATTGCGGCGGGACGGACCATCACGGTCCGCAAGGCATTGGCGGTGGCGCAGCCGCAGGGTGCGCTCGTCCACTACGCGGCCGAGCACGAAAAGATGGCCTCGATCGGCACGGAGCAGAGCCTGGTCATCGACCCGGGATCGAGGACCTTCGACTGGCTGGTCTGCCGCGGCATGCGGCTGGTCCAGAAGCAGTCGCACTCGATCAACCGGGGAATGTCCGATGTGCTGCGGCTGATGGCGGCCGAGATCTCGAAGGACATCGGGACACCCTACCGCGACTACGACGCCATCGACCTCGCCCTGCGGACCGGCAAGGCACCGGTCATCTTCCAAAAACCGTACGACATGAAGCGGCACCTGCCCATCGCCGAGAGCGTTGCACAGCAGGCCGTGTCGACGATGCGCCAGTGGATCGAGACGCCCGAGAGCCTGCAGAACATCATCCTCGTCGGCGGCGGCGCGTTCCTCTTCAAGAAGGCCGTCAAGGCAGCCTTCCCCAAGCACCGGATCCACGAGGTGAAGGAGCCCCTGTACGCGAACGTGAGGGGCTTCCAGCTGGCCGGGCAGAACTACGCGCTGACGTCGCTCGCGACGCCGGCGCCTTCGGATCGTGCACCAGGGGGTGGTGCATGAGTGCGCAGGAACGCGGAGCCTTTCGACCGATCCGGCTGGTGTTCGAGCTCTCGCGCGAGGAGAACCCGCGCCTTTTCGATGAACTGAGCCAGTTTCGGCAGGGGCGCAAGCGGGTCAACCGTCTGCGACTGCTGGCCTACGACGGTCTGCTGGCGCAGCACGGCGTGTTTGCGATGGCTAGCCTGAAGACGCCCGACACGATCGAGGTCCCGAAGCAGCCTGACGTGCAGCAGGCCGCTGCAGTGACGAACGGGCTGTTCCAGCCTGCCATTCCGGAATGAAGGTCGACAAGCGTCGACGCCGGGCTGGACGCAGGTCGATCGTGGGTGGGAACCCGACCGAACGGGCGCTCAGCGCCTCCCGGCTGGCCGAGATGGGCTTCTGCGAGCGGTGGGTCGTCCTCGAGCAGCGGCATGGCCGGCCCCGTTCCAGACCGCTGCAAGCGGCCCGGGAGCGCGGGTTGGTGTGCCATGCGCGATTCGAACGTCAGGCAAGGCTGGCCATGGGTGTTGGCCATGTACCGTCACATGGGCTGAAAGGGCGTTGCTGCGTCGCGACCTTGGCCTTCGGCGAGGGATGGCAGACACAGAAACTCCGCTACTTCCGGGATGCCGTGCTGCGACGCCGAGGCTGGGGACGGTCGATCGTGTACCACTACTACCGCGCCGGTCCCCGCATCTGCGCGGTGCTTGAAGCGTCTCCAGCACTGCTCGGATGCATGCGATGGCTGCTCGGGCAGGCCGCTTGGCTGTGGAGGTGGTGGTCACGAGAGGCTGGACGATGGACATGATCGAAGTCGTACTGGCGATGATGATTCTTGCCGTCGCGATCGGCTTCGTCGGATGGGTCATCGCTGGCAGGCGCGCTGCGGCCGCGGAGCGTCGGCAGAGACCGGCGCGCCTACGGGATGCAGCGCTGGTTTTCGTCGAGAGGCAGTTCAGATCCTTGGGTCGCTGGCCGGTCATCGCACGCGTCGACAGGGTCTATCGGAAGCCATCGGGTATCCTGGTACTCGTGGAGTTGAAGACCCGTGCGAGCCCAGTGGTGACGCGTTCGGATGTCATCCAACTGTCGGCGCAGCGAATGGCGATGGAAGACGAACTGCACGCCACAGTCGCCGATGAGGCCTACGTGCTGATTCCTCGGGGGCATCGCGGCACCTCGCTGATTCCTCTGCCTGTCAACCTCATGGCCCGGGAGGAAGTCGAGGACCTGATGCGCCGACGTGATGCGTTGCTGCGTGGGCTGGTCGAGCCTCGTTGGCCCGCAAGCCAGCGGACTTGCCGTGCCTGCGGGTTTCGCGATCGATGTGGGCGGGCACCGTAGGTGGCGCCACGAAACTTCAGGCGAACGGCTCAGTGTTCGATGATCCGACGGGTCGCCTCATGGGACGACAAGCATTGGCCACCGGTGTGCGACGCGTGGCACCGGCGGCGAGTGCGGTAGAGGCGCAACATGCCCGATGCCGTTGCACGCCGGCGATCCCTGAACGAAGATGCGCACGTCGACGTACTTGAATGGAGAGCAGCATGGAGAGGCTCACGACCACAGTCTTCAACAGCGACGACGGCCAGGCCGTGCGCATTCCTGCAGAGTTCCGACTGGACGCTGACCATGTCAGCATCTCGCGTAGCAAGTCGGGCGATCTGGTGATCCATGCCTTGCAGGCCTCGCGCGGCGCTGCGCTGCTCGAGGCCCTGCGAGCCGTGGGCGAGGCGGACGTTGACTTGGTCGCAGCGTTGGGGGCTGAACAGCCCGGCCAACGACTCCTGAGGGGGTGCGAGGCTCTGTGATCTGCGTGCGTGAAGGCGCTTCAGCCGCTGATCACAGCACGCCCCGAAACCCGGCGAGGCCCTTCACCGTCTGGGTGAGGCCCTGCCGAAGCAGGATGTCCAGGTAGCGATCGACGTCGATCGGCGGGTTCTTCAACTGCTGTCGCTGCCGCTGTGCAGCGGCGACCACCGCGGCCGGGTCGAGATCGAAGAGGTTCTCTACGAACAGATCCGGGTGTTGGGCCTCCAGCCCGAACGCACCCAGTACGTCGGCCGGGAAGTCGCGCTCGTTGAAGGTCACGATCACGCTGGCGTGGCAGCGGATGGCTGCAGCGAGAACATGCCGGTCCCCAGGGTCGGGAAGGGTCAGACCTTCAATCAAGACTTCGTGTCCGGTCACCAGACCGTCAGGGATCGCCCGATCCATGAGGTCAGAAGTGCGATCGATTTGCTCGGCCGTGAGGTCCGGCCGGTTCTTGACCAGATTCCGCTTCCACTCATCGTGGATCTGGGCGCTCCAGCGCGCACGAAAGCGCCCGGACAAGGCAAGCCACATGAGGAAATCGCGCAGCGGCGCCGGATACAGCACGCAGGCGTCGTAGACCGCGGTGAACGGCGAACTCCTCACTCGTAGCCCAGTTGAAGTTCCTGTGCCTGCTTCGCGAGCGCCTCCATCGCCTGCGCACTCGCACGATCCTGCTCGGTCTTGAAGGCCATCAGGTCTGCGAAGCGGATGCGCCGATGCTTGCCGGTCTTGTGGAATGCCAAAGCACCGCTCTCCAACAGCTTGACGAGATGAGGGCGGGACACGTTCAACATGTCAGCGGCCTCCTGTGTCGTCAGCTCAGCATGGATCGGCACGACCTTGACCGCATTGCCCTCGGCCAACTCCGACAGGACGTCGACCAGCAAGCGGAGGGCGGACGTGGGCAGTTCGACCTGGTGGGCCTCGTTCTTCGCGTCGAAGATCTGGATGCGCTGGGTCTCGAACTGCGTGCTCAGGAAGGCGGCCAGGGCACGCTGGCTCTCCACGGCCGCGGCAACTTCGCGCTCGACAGGCAGTGCGGTTTCCAGGGCTTGGGCGCGGGTCATGGCGTGTTCCGGATCAAGATCAGTGCGGAGATCTTAATCGAAACAAGCGAAAAGCGCAACAAACGAAACGACACCGCGGCGTCTGGATCCTGGTCGTGCGGCTCAGCAATCCAAAGGCCGTCGTTTAGCGCAGGGCGGCGTGGGCTTCCGCCCGAACCGCCAAGCGCCATCGACGACGACGGATCAGTGCTCGGTGTCGCGCGGCGGATTGGGGTCGTTGCCGGGCTTGATCGTGTCCTTGCTGACGATCTTGCCCTTGACGCCCATCGTCGTCAGTTCGCCACCGCCCTGGTTGCCCAGCATGCGCCGGGCCGCCTCCTGGGCCTCCGCTTGGGTGGTGTGGACCGACGAGGCGCGTTCCGCGTCCTGCCTCTTGTTCTGCCAAGTGCCATCGTCCCGTCGAGAGACAGTGCGGTCCTGAGGTTTGCTCATCGCTTTGTCCAATCTGAAGCTGGTAGCTTCAGGACTGTATAAAAAAGCAGCCGACCTCTCAAGCGACCGGCGCTTGTGCTTCGCTTGCCAGCTGGGCGATGATCGTCGGGACTGCTGCCTGCGAGAGGTTTCCCCGCAGGGTCCTTGCTGCTACATTGGCTGCGATCCTGCTCAGTGTTCGGCCAAGTGACAAACGTGCATCTGGCCCCACCTATGAAAGTTGGAGGATTCCCGATGGAGGGTCCTTTGACGGGAGATGGAGGGTGCCAGCGGGGCCGGAGCGTTATGCGACGCGGACTTAGGTGCGATTTCCATGTGATGATCGACCACATGTGATCTCGCTCCACGGCGTCTCATGACGCCCCGTAAGCCCCTGATTTTGTTGAAGAAATCAGGGGCTTTTGCTTTTCAGCTCGTCTTACGGCCGACCACGAAATCCTGCCAATATGGAGGGGAACGCGGCTCTACAAGCTGATCGACGGCGGGGGGCTTTTCGTTGAGGTCAGCCCGACAGGGCAGAAGGCCTGGCGCTTCCAGTACCGCTTTGCTGGCAGGTTTGAGGCGCAGCGTGCGCGCTCAGACGGCCCGGCGCGTGGCGAAGGCGTGACCGCTCGGTCGATCGGCGCGACAGTTCCCGCACGCGCGCCGACTGCTCGTCTCATGGCCCTGTCGGTGCGCCGCTGCAGCGCCGAAAGTGCAGCCATCGAAGACATCCCGTCGTCGATGCGACCCAAAGGAACCCGCAATGAACGCGAATCAGCAAGTCCCCTGCAACTGCGCCACGTGTCCCGGTACCGGCTGCAACTGTGGCTGCCAGCAAGCCGCCGGGCAGACCGCCGGCGCCTGCAGCCCGCAATGCCAATGCGGTACGCAATGCCAGTGCGGAAAGCAGTGCCAATGCGGCGCCGGAGCCAGTTGCGCCCAAGCCTGAACCGGTTCATCCCGCGCGACGCTGGCGGCCTCCGAATGGCAGCCGCCGGCACCCTGACATCGCGGGTTGATCCCTCCCCGCTTGCACCCAAAGGAACCTGCCCGTGAACAGCTTTGTCTTGGCCTATGTCGGCGGCATCGTCGGCGCCGTCCTGATGGACATCACCGAGACGCTCGCCGCCCGGGTGGGCCTGACGAGCGGCGTCAGCGTCGGCCTGGTCGGCCGCTGGGCGCTGGGCCTGCTGCACGGGCAATGGGCTCATGCCGACATCGCCCGCTCCCCGGCACGGCCGGGAGAGGTGCGGACGGGCTGGGCGTTTCATTTTCTCGTCGGCGGCGGCGGGGTGGCGCTGCTGTACGCGGCCTTCTCCCACGTCATAAGCTTCAACGTCCCCACCCATCACCTCTGGGGCGGTGTGATCTTCGGTGCGGCCACTTCACTGCTGCCCTGGCTGCTGCTGTTGCCGGCCTTCGGCTGGGGCTGGTTCGGGCGGCGCGGGCCGCGCGGGTCGAACGCCCTGCGGGCAAGCGCGGTCTCGCACATTCCTTACGGGCTCGGCGTTGGCATCGTCATGGCGCTGGGCTCAAGCTTCTAGTGCCTTGGCGCTGCGCCACGCCGGTTCTAGAGTCGAGCCGGCTGGTTCACACTCTCGTAGCACCATTGCCCACCATGTATGTCTCTTCGACATCCACCGCCGAGTTGTGGCCCGATACGCTGAAAGGCGTGCTGCGGGGCATCGCCGTCGCCGCTGTTTTCTGGGCCCTCGCTGCGACGCTGTTGTACTTGCTGTCCCCAGGGCTCGATACCTGGCCCCGGCTGATGGTGTTCCACGAGAGCGTGGGCATGACGATGGTGGCGTGCGTGCTGTTGCTGCGGCGCGTGCGCACCTTTTCGCGGTTCCAACCGATGGCACGCTGGTTCCTCACCGGGGTCGTTGCCATACCGACTGGCTTCATCGTGGGGCACCAGTTCGCCTTCCTGCTGCTGGGCGAGCCGCTGCGCATGATCGGGTACATGAGTGTCAGCCTGGTACCTATCCTCTTCACCCTGCTGGTGGGTGGCGTGGGGCTCCACTACTTCGCGACACGCGAGCAGCTGGCACAGGAAGCGGCCGCGCGCTCGGAGGCACAGCGCCTGGCGGTCGACTCCCAACTGCGCCTGCTGCGGGCGCAGCTCGAGCCGCACATGCTGTTCAACACCCTGGCCAACCTGCGCTCATTGGTGCGCGAGGACGTCGATCGGGCCGAATCGATGATCGACCAGCTGATCGTGTACCTGCGCAGTGCGCTGGCCGCATCGCAGACCGAGTCGGTCGCCCTGAGCCGCGAGTTTGCCCAGTTGCGTGCCTACCTGGACATCATGGCGCTGCGCATGGGGCCGCGTCTGTCCTTCCGGCTGGACCTGCCAGCCGACCTGGAGGCCACGCAGGTCCCGCCCATGCTGCTGCAGCCGCTGGTGGAGAACGCGATCAAGCACGGGCTGGAGCCCAAGGTCGGCTCAGGCAGCATCGAGGTGGTGGCACGCGCTGTCACCGAGATCACCGCCGGCATCGAGATCCGCATCAACGACAGCGGCCTCGGGCTGCCCGCGGACGAAGAAGACGAACAGGCTGCGCGCTCTGCAGATACGAGCTATGGCCTGCAACATGTGCGTGACCGGCTGCAGGCGGTCTACGGCCCGGCCGCCCGACTCAGCCTGGAGCGGCGCCATCCCACGGGCGTCAGCGCCCGGGTGTTCTTTCCCACCTGACCGGCGCCCGCCTCATTCGCCAGTCAACTCTGTCATCGACCCGTCGAGAGGGACCACCATGACACCGGCCACCGCCCCCACCGCCGTCCTTGCCGAGGACGAACCCGTTCTGGCGCGCACCCTGACCCGCCTGCTGGAACAGCTGTGGCCCGAGCTTCGCATTCTCGGCGTCGCGGATGACGGCCTGCAGGCGACGGAGCTGGGGCTGACCCATGCTCCCGACGTGATGTTCCTGGACATCAAGATGCCAGGCCGCACCGGTCTAGAGGTGGCCGAAGCCGTGGCCGACGACTGGCCCGACGATCGCGCCGATCCCCTCTTCGTGTTCATCACGGCCTACGACAGCTTCGCGGTGTCGGCGTTCGAGCGCGCAGCGGTCGACTACCTGCTCAAGCCCGCCACGGCCGAGCGGCTGCTGCAGACCGTCGAGCGACTGAAGGCGCGGCTGGTTCAACGAACCACTTCGCCCGGTGCGGGCGACAGGGCCGCGCTGATGCAGCGCATGCAGTCGATCGCGGCGCCGCAGGCTGAACCGGGCGAGCGCATCAAGGTCATCCGCGCAGGCGTGGGCAACACCGTGCGCATGATCCCGGTGGCCGACGTGGTCTGCTTCGAGGCCACCGAGAAGTACGTCAACGTCGTGACGGCCGCGGGCGAGGCGCTGGTGCGGATGAGCCTGCGCGAGCTGATGGCGCGCATCGACTCGGCCGACTTCATGCAGGTGCACCGCAGCGTCATGGTGAACACGAACGCCATCCTGAGCGCGACGCGCGACGAGAACGGGCACTGCAGCCTGGCCGTGCGTGGCCTGCAGCGGCCCCTGAAGGTCAGCCGCGCGTTCGGGCACCTCTTCCGCCCGATGTAGCTCGGGGCGGAACTCATCTGCGGGCCTGCGCCGGCGAGTGCCGCGCCAACACGGCGCGGCATATGGCGATGAACTCCTGCGCCGCCCGCGACTGCGCGCGCTGCGGTTTGAACGCCAACAGTGCCCGGAACACCACCGGCGCGTCAAAGGGAACGCTGCGCAATCCGAGCGGGACGAACTCGCGCGCCACCAGCGGGTTGGTGATGGCCAGTCCCGCTCCCGCCAGCACCAAGGCGCATTGGGTGGCGCTGTAGGGGGTTTCGACGATGCTGTACGGGGTGATGCCGACGGCTTGCAGTGCCGCCACCACGCGCCGCTGGGCCAGATCGGTTTCCGACAAGGCCACCAAGGGCACGTCGCGCAGGTCGCCGGGCGAGACCTTCGCGCGTTGGGCCAGGGGGTGGGTGGCCTGCATCACACAGGCCGCCTGCACCTCGTAGAACAACGACGAGCTCAAGCCACTGATGTCGGTCTCGTCGCCCAGGAACGCGAAGTCGACCGCGCCGCGGAACAAGGCCTCGCGCAACCCGCTGGAACTGTCCACCGTGAGCACGCAACGGGTGCGCGGATAGCTGCGCTGGAACTGCGCGACGGCCCAGGGCATGACACTGGAGGCCATCGCATGCAGCGAGCCCACGCGCAGCACCGCGTCCTCATGGGCTCGCAACGCTGCGATCTTGCGCCGCACCGCCTCGAGCCCGTCGTAGACACGCTCGACTTCTTCCATCAGCGCCAGTGCTTCCGGCGTCGGCGACAGCCGGCCCTTCTGGCGCTCGAACAGGCGCAGCCCGGCGCGGGCCTCCAACTGGGCGATCAACTGCGTGACGGCCGGCTGGCTGACATGCAGGGCCGCGGCCGCACCGGCCGTCGTGCCCACGCGCATGACCATGCGAAAGACCTCGATCTGGCGCGCGCTGGGCGCCGCCGCATCGGAATCCGACGCGGGTCTTGCCGTGATCGTGGCCTCTGCCTGCGTTCTGCGAGCCATAAGTTGAGCTTATTCGATTGAGCAGGAAAACCGTGCTGTTGAGCGGGGTGCCTGCCTACCATACAGCCATGCCAGATCCCGCCGTCACCGTCGCGCGCATCGAAATGAACCCGACGCTGTCCGCCTTGCAGTGCATCAGGTGCGAAAGGACGTACCCCCTTGTCGACCTGCCAGGCGGCTGCCCTCGGTGCGCGGCATCCGGAGCGCCGGCCAGCCTGACCGCCCTGTACTCCAGCCTGCCGTCCAACTTTGCGCCTGCAGGCGGTGCCAATCCCTGGGGTGCCTGGCTGCCGTACCGGCAGAGCATGAGCCTGGGCGAAGGCAGCACACCGCTGATCGACTTGCCGCACCTGGCCCGTGAGCTGGGCGTGCGGCGGCTCAGCGCGAAGAACGAGGGCATGAACCCCACCGGTTCCCACAAGGACCGCATGTCGGCGCAGGCCGTGTCCCGAGCGTTGGACCGGGGAGCGGACACCGTGGTCCTCGCTTCCAGCGGCAATGCCGCGGTCTCTGCGGCCACCTATTGCGCTGCCGCGGGACTGGCGTGCGAGGTGGCGACCTACGACGACCTGCCCGCGCCCTTCGTGCGCGCGCTGTCGCTGCTCGGGGCACGCCGCATGGGCTTCGCACGGGGGCATGAGCGCTGGCAGCACGTGCGGCGACGGGTCGAGGAAGACGGCGCCTTCGCGCTGACCAACTTCAGCCTGCCCGCCGTGGGCAGCCCGGTGTTCGGGGTCGAGGGCTACAAGGCCATCGCGATCGAATGCGCCGCGCAGGGGCCGCTGGCCGAGCACATCCTGGTGCCCACGGCGCGCGGCGACCTGCTGTGGGGCCTGCACGCGGGTTTCGAGCAACTGTTGCAGGCAGGCCTGATCGAACGTCGGCCGAAGCTGTGGGCCGTTGAACCCTTCGCGAGACTCTCGCGAGTGCTCGCGGGCGAAGCGTTCCAGGGCGATTTCCCCGGGTCGACCGCGCAGTTCTCGATTGCGGGCAGCACGGTGACCTATCAGCAGCTCAAGGCGGTGCAGGACAGCGGCGGTGGCGCCGTCGTCGTGCACGACATGCAGGCGCGTGCCGGCGTGACCGCGCTGGCCCGCGAGGGGCTGTGGGGCGAGCTGTGCACCGGAGCCACCGTCGCCGCCCTCGGGCAGCTGCTGCAACAAGGTTCCATCGGGCCAGGGGCGCATGTGATGCTGCTGTTCACCGCGCGCGGCGACCGCGACCCGGCCTGAACCTTCCGAGCTTTCTCTTCAAACGCATCCGAAGGAGTCGACATGAACGTTGTCAAGTCGGTCACCCTGGCCCTGGCCCTGAGCCTGGCGTTTGGCACGGTGGCGCACGCGGCCTATCCCGACAAGCCCATTCGATTGATCGTGCCCTGGGCGGCCGGTGGCAGCACCGACGCCATTGCGAGGGCGGTGGCGCAACGCCTGAGCGAGACGATGGGCCAGCCCGTGATCGTGGACAACAAGGCCGGCGCCTCGGGCCAGATCGGCACCGATGCCGCAGCCAAGGCGGCGCCCGACGGCCACACCATCGCGATCGTCGAGCTGCCCCATGCGATCGCACCGGCGTTGTTCAGCAAGCTGCCCTATGACCTGCTGAGGGACTTCTCGCCGATCACCATGGTGGGAACCTCGCCGCTGATCCTGTTCGTGTCCAGCCGGAACCACAAGAACGGCGACATCGGGGATTTCGTGGAGAAGGCCCAGGCCAAGGGCGAGCCGATCGCGCTGGCCCACAGCGGCGCCGGATCGGTCAGCCACCTGGCGGCGGAGCTGCTGGGCTCCAGGAACCGCATGAAGGTCCTCGCGATCCCGTACAAGGGCTCGGCCCCCGCACTCATCGATGTGGCCGCTGGAACGGTCGACGGCCACTTCTCCACCCTGGCGAGTGGCAACCCGCTCCTGTCGGCGGGAAAGATCTCGGCACTCATGATCGCTGGCCACTCCCGCCTCGCCGCGTTGCCAGGGGTGCCCACCGCACGCGAGGCGCGCATCGAGGGTGTGCAGGTCGACCAGTGGTGGGGCCTGGTCGCTCCGGCGACGACGCCAGTGCCGATCCTGGAGCGCTTGCGCCAGGAGGTGGCCGCGGCCTTGGCACACCCGGCCGTGCGCGACCGCCTCAATGCGCTGGCCATCGACCTGAAGGACTCTTCGCGTGATGAATTCGGGGCCTTCCTGCGCGCGGAAGTCCAGCGCTGGGGGACCGTGGTGCGCGAAGCCAATGTGAAGCTTGATTGACCGCCCAACCGGAGCACAGATCATGCATGTTGCATCAACGATGGCTGCTGGCGTTGCCGGCGCCGAACCCGTACTCGCCAGGAAGCTGGCGCGCCTGTTGGGGCAAGTGCCGCCCGAAAGGCAGGCTGGTGGTGTGGACCGCGCTGGCTTCCACGCGATGGACGCCGCACCCTGGCAAGCCTTACTGCGGCACCTTCCTGGCTCGTCCCCCGACGTCGAGGCGGAGCGCATCAAGGTCATCCGAGCCGGTGTTGGCAACACCGTGCACATGATCCCCGTTGCCGACGTCGTTTGCTTCGAGGCGATCGAGAAGTACGTGAATGTCGTGACGCCCACCTGCGAAGCGCTGGTGCGCTTGAGCCTGCGGGAGCTCATGGCGCGCATCGACTCGACCGACTTCATCCAGGTGCATCGCGGCGTCCTGGTCAATTCCCACGCCATCCTGAGCGCGACACGTGATGAACTCGGGCACTACAGCCTGTGCGTGCGCGGGCTGCAAAGGCCTCTGAAGGTCAGCCGCGCCTTCGCACACCTGTTCCGACCGATGTAGTTGGCGGCGGCTCGAAGGGGTGGTTGTGCCCCTTCGGGCGAGCCTGGGTCAGACTGGACGCGTCCCGGCTTTCGCCAGGCCGGCACGAAAAAGCCCAGGGCAATGGTGATCTCCAGCAGGCCGGTCAGATGGACCAGTAGGCCTCGCGCGGGAACCCAAGGCGGCAGCATCTGCACCATGGCGTCCTTCTGGATCCAATGGCCGCTCGCGGTGAAGGCGAACAAGATGCCCAGCCCGATGGCAGCGGCTGCGCGCGTGTCCCCGGGTTGCCCGGTGGCGGTCGCGCGTGCAAGGACGAAGAGTGCGGGGGCCAGCATCATGGCCAGCATCAACAGAGGTGTGGTCGTCGTCGAATCCGATCGGTCTTGCGTGTGTCAACTGCACAAGGCCTGTCAGGGGCGTGCACGTTCGAGCACCAGCAGCCGGACCTGAAGGTCGTGTGCATCCACGGCCTGCGCGAGGTATTGCTCCTCGATGCTGCGTGCGTGCGGACGGACAAACAGGTTCACAAGCATGCGCAGCAGGTTCTTCATGGTTCGGCTCCGTTTCGGTCGGGCTGTCCCGCGGCTCATGACACGCGGCGGGTTGCGGGTGGACTCGACGACGGGATGCCGTCGATGACGCTCACTCTCGATGCGCACGGCTGACACCGAAAGCGGCTTGCGACGAACCGTCGCGGTCCTTCCTCGAGCGGGTGCTGGCACCACCCCAACGGCCCGCCGCAGGCGCTTTACTGCGCACGCACGACATGCGGCCAGGCGTGGTGCGGTCACGTCGTCGGGCCGGGACCTGTCGCAACCCTCAGCCGACCATCCGGTCGATCAGATTGACCACTGCCGGACGCCGGTGCACCGCTGATCGCAACGCGCTGTCGCCAAGGCCGAGCGACACGGACAGTGCGCCGACTGCTTCACCGCATGGGGCAGTGGACCAGGCCTTCATCGACCCCCATCAACGTCACAGGATCACGCCATGAGCCGCTTCATCACCCACACCTTCGCGCTCGCTGCTGTCGCCGCCACCGCGGGCTGCATGTCGCCGCCGCAGGGTCTCGACCTGGCACTGACGCGGCCGAGCGCCGACCACAAGTACGTCGTCACGCTGCAGCCGCCCGCCCGGCAGGCGGCGATCAACCAGTTGCACACGTGGCAAGTCAAGCTGGTGTCGCCGGCCGGCGTGCCGGTGCCGAACGCCCGCATCAAGGTCGATGGCGGCATGCCGCAGCACGGCCACGGCCTGCCCACGCGGCCGCAGGTGACGCGCGAGCTGCCCGACGGCGGCTACCTCATCGAAGGCATGAAGTTCAGCATGACCGGCTGGTGGGAGATCAAGCTCGCCATCGACGGCCCCGCAGGTGCCGATCGCGTCACCTTCAACACCGTGATCGCCGAAGCCGGCGCGGGCCGCTGAAGCGCCAGACCGGCCACATGAGGAGATGACGATGCGCAGATGGAGCTCGATGGTCTGGATGCTCGGCAGCGCTGCCGCGGCCTGCTGCGCGGCGCTGACCGTGACGCTGGCCCATGGCGGTGCGCCCGAGCCGGCGGCGGGTGCGCTGCGCTGGAGCGCGGAAGAGAAGGCCGTGCTGGCTTCGCTGAGCCTGCAGCGCTTGCCGCCGGTGCCGGTGGATCCGTCCAACACAGTGGAGCGGCTGCCCGCCGCCGTCGAACTCGGCCGGCGCCTCTTCAACGATGCACGCCTCAGCCGCAACGGCGCGGTCTCGTGCGCCAGCTGCCACGACCCCGCGCAGCAGTTCCAGGACGGCCTGCCGGTGAGCCAGGGCGTGGGCACCGGTACGCGCCGCGCCATGCCCATCGTGGGCGCGGGTTATGGCCCCTGGCTGTTCTGGGACGGCCGCAAGGACAGCCTGTGGTCGCAGGCGCTGGGCCCGCTCGAGGATGCCGTGGAGCACGGCACCAACCGCACACGCGTCGCCCACGTGGTGCAAGGGCACCACCGCCAGCGCTACGAGGCGCTCTTCGGGGCGATGCCGCAGCTCGGCGGCCTGCCCGCCGACGCCAGCCCCCAGGGCAGCGCTGCCGAGCAGGTGGCATGGGCCGCGATCGAGGCGCGCCGGCGCCAGGACCTGTCGCGTGTGTTCGCCAACGTCGGCAAGGCCATCGCGGCCTACGAAAAGACGCTGCAGCACGCACCCACGCGGCTGGACGCCTATGTCGAAGCCGTGCTGCGCGGCGATGCCGCGGCGGGCGGCCTGCTGCGGCGCGACGAAGCCCGCGGGTTGCGCCTGTTCATCGGCAAGGCGCAGTGCGTGAGCTGCCACAACGGGCCGCTGATGAGCGACCAGCAGTTCCACAACACCGGTGTGCCGCCGCGCGACGTGGCGCGGCCCGACCGCGGCCGCGCCGCCGCCACGGCGAAGGTGCTCGGCGACGAGTTCAACTGCCTGGGCCCGTTCAGCGACGCCCGACCCGAGCAGTGCCAGGAGCTGCGTTTCATGCTCAGCGACGACCCGGCACTGGAGGGCGCCTTCAAGACCCCCGGCCTGCGAGGCGTGGCCGGCCGGCCGCCCTACATGCATGCCGGCCAGTTCGCCACGCTGGAGCAGGTGGTGCGCCACTACGTCGCGGCACCTCATGCCGCCGTGGGCCACTCCGAGCTCACGCACCGCCATGCAGGCGCAGCCGCCGGCACCCATGCCGAACGCGGGCCGATCACGTTGACCGACGCGGAAGTGGCCGACCTGGTGCGCTTCTTCGACACCTTGAATGCCGACCCCAAGTCAAACCCCAACCCCGGAGTTGCCCATGAGCGCCGTTGACTGCTGCCGCGAGCCCCGCACCCGGCCGCGCCTGACTGCCCGTGCCGCAATCGTGTTGGCACTCGCCGCCGCCATGAGCGGCTGCGCGGCGCCGTCGCTCACGACACGCACGCCCCACGCGCAGGCGGCCTTGCCGGTGCAGTGGCAGGCCCCGCTGCCGCACGGCGGCAGCGTGGCCGAACTCTCGAACTGGTGGCAGCACTTCGACGATCCGCTGCTGGTGCAGCTGATCATCGCTGCGCAGGAGGCGAGCCCCACGCTGGCCAGCGCAGCGGCGCGCATCGAGCAGGCCCGCGCCAGCCGCATCGGCAAGGGCGCCGCGCACTTGCCCGCGGTGGCGGCCAGCGTCGGTGCCAGCCGCGGCCGGCAGGAGCTGCATCAACCGCTGCTCAACAGCGTGTCGGCGGCTCTGCAGCTGGCCTGGGAGGTCGACATCTTCGGCGCCCACCGCGCCGCGGCGACCGCCGCGCAGGCGCGGGTGGAGGGCGCACAAGCGCTGTGGCACGACGCGCGCGTGAGCGTGGCCGCCGAGGTGGCCAGCGTGTACACGTCGCTGCGCGCCTGCCATGCGGTCCATGGCCAGATCGAGATCGACGCCGCGTCGCGCGCCGAGACGGCACGGCTCACGACGCTGACAGCCGACCGCGGCCTGCAGGCACCGGCCCACGCAGCGCTGGCGCGTGCCAGCGCTGCGCAGGGCCGGGTGAGCCTGCTTCAGCAGGGAGCGGTCTGCGACACGCAGGCCAAGGCCCTGGTAGCGCTGACCGCGGTCCCCGAGCCCGAGCTGCGCAGCGCGCTGGGCGCCTCGAGCGGACGGGTTCCGCAGGCCGCGGCCTTTGCGCTCAGCCAGGTGCCGGCTGAGGCCCTCGCGCAGCGTCCCGACCTCACGGGCGCGGCGCGCGAAGTGATGGCGGCGAGCGCCGACGTCGATGAGGCGGACGCGCAACGCCATCCGCGCATCACGCTGGCCGGCAGCATCGGCGCGGCGCGGGTGAGTGCAGGCCCGGGCAGCAGCGACGGCACGGTGTGGAGCCTGGGGCCGCTGCAGCTCACGCTGCCGGTGTTCGACGCCGGCGCCCGGCGCGCCAACGTCCAGGCGGCACGGGCCCGCCACGACGCCGCCGTGTCGAACTACCACGCCGCGCTGCGCACGGCGGTGCGTGATGTCGAGCAGGCCTTGGTCGCGTTGCACGGCACCGCGAGCCGCGCGCAGGACGCGCAGGCCGCTGCCGACGGATTTCGTGCGTCGTTCGTGGCCGCGCAGGCGCGCCACCGCGGCGGCCTGGCGAGCCTGTTCGAGCTGGAAGACGCCCGCCGCAGCGACGTGCAGGCGCAGACCGCCCTGATCGAGCTGCAGCGCGAACGCGCGCTGGCCTGGACGGCCCTGTACCGCGCGCTGGGCGGCGGCTGGCACGGCGCCGGGCCCGAGCGCACGGCAACGAAACAACCTTGAACCCACCTTTCCAGGAGAGCACCATGATTTCGTCCCGACACCTGAAACTGCTGAGCGTGGCTGCCGCACTGGCGGCGGCAGCTGCCGCCATCGCATTGAGAGCCGGCGCGGCGCCCTCGCCCGCGCAGTTGCCCGCCGCACAACCCGCACTGACGGTCAGCACGGTGCGCCCGCAGACGACGGTGCTGCCAGCTCGCATCCGTGCCAATGGCAGCGTCGCCGCCTGGCAGGAAGCGAGCATCGGATCGGAAGCCAGCGGGCTGCGGCTGGCGTCGGTGCTCGTCAACGTCGGCGATGTCGTGCGGCGCGGCCAGGTGCTCGCCCGCTTCGTGCCCGACACGGTGCAGGCGACGCTCGCGCAATTGAACGCCTCGCTGGCCGAGGCCGAAGCCAGCGCCGCCGACGCCGCGGCCAACGCCGAGCGCGCACGCTCGCTCGCGCACAGCGGTGCGCTCAGCGAGCAGCAGATCAACCAGTACCTCACCGCCGAGCAGATGGCCAAGGCGCGTGTGCAGGCGCAGCGTGCCGCGGTGCGTTTGCAGGCGCTGCGCCTGGCGCAGACCGAGGTGAGCGCCCCCGACGACGGTGTGATCTCGGCACGGTTGGCGACCCCGGGTGCGGTGACGCCCGCCGGCCAGGAGTTGTTCCGCCTGATCCGCGGCGCGCGCCTGGAGTGGCGCGCCGAGGTCACGCCCGAAGAAGCGGCGCGGCTGCGCCCGGGCATGGCGGTGCAGGTGGCCGATGCCTCGGGCGCGGCCATCGCCGGGAGGGTGCGCCTGGTGGCGCCGACGGTCGATCCGCGCACGCGCTCGGCACTTGTCTATGTCGACCTGCCGCCCTCGAACGGCTTCAAGGCAGGCATGTTCGCCACCGGTGAGTTCGAGTTCGGAGAATCGATGGCGCTGACGGTGCCCGAAGCGGCGCTCGCGATGCGCGACGGGTTCCCGGTCGTGTTCCGGGTCCAGGCCGATGGCCGCGTGGAGCAGGTCAGGGTGCGCGTCGCGCGACGCCACGTCAACCGTGTCGAGGTGCTCGAGGGCATCACGGCGCAGGCCGAGGTCGTCGCCAGCGGTGCCGCGTTCCTGAACGACGGCGACACCGTGAAGCTGGCCACCCCGGCGCGCGAGAGCCTTGCCGCGGTGCGCTGAGGCTGGCCCGCGCGCCCGCGCCCACCCCTGTCGAAGGATTCAAGGATGAACATCTCAGCCATTGCGATCAAGAACCCCGTCATCGTGGTCATGCTGTTCGTGCTGCTCACGTTTGCCGGCGTGCTGAGCTTCCGCGCCACGGCGGTGCAGGACTTCCCGGACGTCGAACTGCCCATCGTCACCGTCAGCGCCACGCTCGACGGCGCGGCACCGGCGCAGTTGGAGACCGAAGTCGCGCGCAAGCTCGAGGACGCGATTGCCGGCGTGCAGGGTGTCAAGCACATCACCAGCAGCATCATCGATGGCGTTGTCGGCATCACGGTCGAGTTCGTCCTGGAGAAGGACGCGAGCGACGCGGTGACGGAAGTGCGCGACGCGGTGCAGCGCGTGCGCCCTGACCTGCCTGGCGACTTGCGCGAACCCAGCGTGTCGAAGGCGAACACCGCGGGCAGGGCGGTGCAGACCTTCGTCGTGTCGTCGGATCAGCTAGACGCGCAGGAACTGTCCTGGTTCGTCGACGACAAGCTCACCAAGCGCCTGCTGACCGTGCCGGGCATCGGCGCGGTCAAGCGCGTCGGCGGGGTGAACCGCGAGGTGCGTGTCGAGCTCGATACCGCGCGCATGGCGGCGCTGAACCTCACGGCACTCGAGGTCTCGCAGCGCCTGAAGATGGTGCAACAGGAGGCCGCAGGGGGCCGCGGGGATGTGGGTGGCGCACAGCAAAGCGTGCGCACGATCGCCACGGTGCAGTCGGTGGCGCAGCTCGGGGCCCTGGACATCCCGCTGGCCGACGGCCGCCGGATCCGCCTGGATCAGGTGGCGCGACTGACCGACACGGTGGCCGAGCCGCGCAGCCTGGCGCTGCAGGATGGCAAGCCCGTCGTCGGCATCGAGGTGTTCCGAGCCCGCAGCGCGAGCGAGGTGGACGTGGCCCGGGCAGCGCGTGCTGCGGCCCGTGAGCTGGCGGCGTCGCACCCGAGGGTGCAGCTCAGCGAGGCGATCGACAACTCGGCGCCGGTGCAGGAGAACTTCGAGGGCTCGATGCACCTGCTGTACGAGGGCGCCATCCTCGCCGTGCTCGTCGTCTGGTGGTTCCTGCGCGACTGGCGCGCGACGCTGATCGCCGCCGCGGCGCTGCCGCTGTCGGTGATCCCGGCGTTCCTGGGCATGATGGTTTTCGGCTTCACGCTCAACGTGGTGACGCTGCTGTCGCTGGCGCTCGTGGTGGGCATCCTGGTGGACGACGCGATCGTCGAGATCGAGAACATCTCGCGCCACCTGCACATGGGCAAGTCGCCCTACCGGGCAGCCATCGAAGCGGCCGACGAGATCGGCCCGGCGGTGATGGCCACCACCTTCGCGCTTGTCGCCGTCTTCCTGCCCACCGCGTTCATGGGCGGGGTGGCCGGCAAGTTCTTCAAGCAGTTCGGTTGGACCGCCGTGCTGGCGATCCTGGCCTCGCTGCTCGTCGCGCGGCTGCTCACGCCGCTGATGGCCGCCCACTTCCTGAAGCCGGCAGGGCCGGGCCTGGCCCGCGACGGCTGGCTCATGCAGCACTACCTGCGCACGATGCGCTGGTGCCTCGCGCACCGGCGCGCCACGGCCGTCGGCGCGGCGATCTTCTTC
Source organism: Rubrivivax sp. (assembly GCA_030653385.1). Lineage (GTDB taxonomy): Bacteria > Pseudomonadota > Gammaproteobacteria > Burkholderiales > Burkholderiaceae_C > Rubrivivax. Next base: position 21,795 of record JAURZM010000076.1, read on the forward strand.
GCCGCGTCGCTGGGTCTGATCGCCTTGTTGCCCACTGGCTTCCACCCGGCACCGGACCGGGCGCAGACACAGATCACCGTCGAACTGCCGCCTGGCAGCACGCTGGCCGAGACGCAGGCCATGGCCGAGCAGGCCCGGCAGGCGGCCCTGCAGGTGGAACACGTGCGCTCGGTGTTCAGCTCCGTGGGTGGCGGCACCTCCGGCAATGTGTTCAACCCCGGCGCCGCCGCCGAGGTGCAGCGCGCCGTGCTGACGCTGACGCTGGCGCACCGCCATGAACGCGCGGCCTCGATCCCGGCCATCGAAGCGCAGCTGCGGCAGGCGCTGTTGCAGCTGCCCGGCGCGCGGTTCCGCGTCGGTGCGCAAGACAGCGGCGTGAAGATGCAGATCGTGCTGCACAGCACCGACGCGGCCGCGCTGTCGGCCGCGGCGCGGGCCGCCGAGCGCGACCTGCGCACGCTGCGGGGCATTGGCACGGTTGCTTCCAGCGCGAGTCTGGTGCGCCCCGAGATCGTGGTGCAACCCGACTTCGCGCGCGCCGCCGACCTGGGTGTCACGGCGCAGAACATCGGCGAAACGGTGCGCGTGGCCACCGCGGGCGACCACGACACGGCGCTGGCCAGGCTGAATCTCGACGAGCGCCAGGTGCCCGTGCGCGTCAAGCTGCCCGACACGGTGCGTGCCGACCTGGCCGCGCTGGGGCGCCTGACCGTGGCGGGCAAGGACGGCCCGGTGCTGCTGGCCAACGTGGCCAGCCTGCGCGTGGCCAGTGGCCCGGCGCAGATCGCCCGCCTGGACCGCGCGCGCAACATCACGCTGGAGGTCGAGCTGGGCACGCGCGACCTCGGCGGGCTGTACCAGGAGGCGTTGCGGCTGCCGGCCTTCCAGCAGCTGCCTTCGCAGGTCAAGCTGGCCCAGCTTGGCGACACGCACGAGATGCACGCGCTGTTCGCCAGTTTCGGCATCGCCATGGCGATCGGCGTGCTTTGCATCTACGGCGTGCTGGTGCTGCTGTTCAAGGACTTCATGCAGCCGGTGACCATTCTGGCGGCGCTGCCGCTGTCGATCGGCGGTGCTTTCGTGGCGCTGCTGGTCACGCACAGCGCGATGTCGATGCCCGCGATGATCGGCCTGCTGATGCTGATGGGCGTGGTGACGAAGAACTCGATCCTGCTCGTCGAGTACGCGATCGTGGCGCGGCGCGGCGTGCCGGGCACCGGCGGCCGGCCCGGCGTGGCGCCGATGGGCCGCTTCGACGCGCTGGTGGACGCCTGCCACAAGCGCAGCCGCCCGATCGTGATGACGACAGTCGCCATGGGCGCCGGCATGCTGCCGATGGCGCTGGGCTGGGGCTCGGACCCGAGCTTCCGCTCGCCGATGGCGATTGCGGTGATTGGCGGCCTGATCACGTCGACCCTGCTGAGCCTGCTGGTCGTGCCGGCCGTGTTCACGTATGTCGACGATGCCGTGCGGTGGATCGGCCGCCTCCCCGGCCGGCGTGGCACTCGGCAGGAGCTGGCGGTGCTGCCCAAATCCCGGTAGCGGTGGCGGCAGGGCGCTTGCGAAGGATCAGACCCTCTGTGTCAGGCCGACCAGGTTCAAAGCCCTGGCAGCGAAGAATCACCAGGACATCACGTGCCCCTGCGTGGAGCGAGTGGCCGCTGGCGCGTTTGCAGGGCGCCAGCGGCGGCCGCCTTCAGCAGCCGCTGGAACGAAGGGCAGGCTGCATGGCTGGCCGCGCGACATGCCACCGCGTGCCGCAAGCCCTGGATCATTGCTTTCAGCCGCTTGACCGTTCGCTCGAGTTCGTCGGCCTTTGAAGCCAGCATGGCACGGTCGATGTTGGGCTCGCCACCGGGTGTGAGCATCACCCGAATCTCGTCCAGCGAGAACCCGGCAGCCTGCCCCAGCGCTATGAGCGCAAGTTGGTCCAGCACCGCCGGCGAGAACTTGCGCCGAGCGCCCTCGGACTCCAACGAGTGGATGAGGCCCTTGCGCTCGTAGTACCGCAGCGCCGAAGCCGCCACGCCTGACTTCTTGGCAACTTCCGAAATGTCCATGAGGAACCGCTTGACTTAAAGTTGACTTCAACTTCTATGATGACTTTCACACGCTCAGAAATCAAGGAGTCTTCAATGCTTTCTTCTTGCGACACCGGGCACGTCGCGCTCGTTGGCATCGGTGCCACCGCAGTGTTGGACACCTGGCTGGCGCTCTTGTTACGCCTGGGAGTCCCCACCACCAGCTTCGCCCTCGTCGGCCGCTGGGTCGGCCACCTTTCGCGTGGCCAGTTTGCGCACGTCGCCATCTCGAAAGCGCCGCCTGTCGAGTTCGAGCTTGGCCTGGGCTGGCTGACCCACTACCTCATTGGCATCGCCTTCGCGGGCCTCCTGGTTGCCGTTCAGGGCATGGCCTGGCTCGAACAGCCGACGTACCTGCCGGCCCTGGTGGTCGGGGTCGTCACCGTGGCAGCGCCCTGGTTCGTGATGCAGCCGGCCATGGGTTCGGGCTTCCTGGCCTCGAAGACGCCGGCGCCACTGACGAACTGCCTGCGCAACCTGGCCAACCACGCGGCGTTCGGCACGGGCCTGTACCTGGCGGCCGCCGTTCTCACCTGGGTCATCAAGTGAAGAGCGAACTCGCCCCCCTTCATCGAACGGATTCCGCGATGACCACGCACAACGCCAAGAAGTCAGCCACCCCGTTGGAGTTCATGTCATGAGCAAGCTTGCCATCATCTATCACAGCGCCCACGGGCACACCGAGCACATCGCTCGCCAGGTGCTCGTCGGCACCCGGGCTGTCGGGGACATCGAGGCCCATCTGGTCAAGGCCGAAGACATCGCCCGCACACCAGACGAACTCATCGGGTACGACGGCTTCATCCTGGGCTCGCCGACCTACCTGGGCGGAGTCTCGGGCCAGTTCAAGTCCTTCATGGACTCCACCGGTCGTCTGTGGCGCACCCAGCAGCTCAAGGGCAAGCTCGCCGCGGGGTTCACGGTGTCGTCGCTTCCAGCCGGCGACGAGCAGTCGACGCTGCTGTCGATGTTCGTCTTCTCCATGCAGCACGGGATGCTGTGGGTCGGCAATCCCATCCTGCCCGAGCAGCACAGAGGGGTCCCGTACGACGAGGCCGCCAATCGGCTCGGATCCTGGTCGGGCCTGATGGCCCAGGCCGGGCACTCGGCGCCGGCGGACTCTTTCGTGCCGGGCGACATCAAAACCGCCAAGATGTTCGGCCGGCACTTCGCCGAGAGCCTGAACCGCGTGATGGTGCCCGCGTAGAGAAGACCTTGCCTGGAGAACACCCGTGCTTCCCAAGAAGTTTGCCCCCGCACTCTTCGGCCTCACCCTGTCGGGGCTGATGTCCCTGCTGGTCTCCGGCATCTCGACCTACCGGGCTGTTGGCATCGGTGACGGCTACGCCAGCCTATGGACCGTTTACCGTTCGACGTGCGGCGGCACGCTTGTGCAGCCTGTGATCGCGTGCGGCATGGCCAGGCGCTCGATCTCCTGCAAGGTCTGCGCGTCATAGGCCACCAGCAGCCCGGGCGCGCCACCGATGCAGGCCAGCAACCGCCGGCCGTCGTGCCCGAACACCAGCGGCGCCAGCGCCGGACCGGGCAGGCGCAGCGTCGCGCTCAGCGCCAGAGAGGCCTTGGCGATCGCGGTCAAGACCGTGCCGCCTGCGCCGTCGGTCCAAAGCAGCGGCGCATCGCTGCGGCCGCCGACCCAGGAAGCCGCGCTGGGCAGGGTGACCGTGCGGGCCAGCTTCCACGAGCGCATGTCGATGACGTCGATCGCGCCGTGCTGCGCATCGGGCACGGCCAGCGCTGGCATGCCGTTCCAGGCAAAGGCGTGACCCGCGGCCAGCAGCGGGCGCCCGCTGAGTTCGACCGAAGCGATGCGCCGGCGCACGTCCAGGTTGACGACCTGCGCCGTCGCCGGGCTGCCCTCGGCGCTGCCCACGAGATGCGTGTGCTCGGCATCGAAGAACAGGTTGCCCAGCGGTTGGGCCAGGAAGCTGCGGCGCGCGTTGTGGAAGCCGCGCACCGGCAGCCCCTCGCTCATGCGGAAGTCGTGCACCAGGCCGGCATAGATGTCCTCGGCCCGGGGGTCGTAGGAGATCTCCCAGATCTCGGCCACGTCACGCAGCGCGACGACGAAGCTGGTGCGCGGCGCGGCGTCGGTGACCACGCCCACGCGCGACGAGTGCTTGCCGTCCGGCGTCGCTGCGGCGAAGCGCTTGACGAGGGCCAGTTCGGCGTCAAGCAGGACCAACGTGTGCGGTGCCTCGTTGCCCGCCAGCAGCCACTTGCCGTCGCTGCTGATCGCAAAGTTGGCGAGCTGCCGGCCCACGCGCACCTCACCCAGCACGCGCAGGTTCCAAAGATCGACGCGCGTGATCCAGCCGTCGCGCGTTGCAAAATAGCCGTGGCGCCCATCAGCCGAGAAGCGCGGCGCACCGTGCGGCGCGCGCGGCAACGCGATGCTCTGCGCGTTCTGCAATCGTGCAACATCGATCAACGTGACCTGCGGCGGATCGGCCGTGACGACGACCAGCCGCTGCGCTGGGCCAGCTCGCCTTGGCGGCGCCTGCGGCAAGGCGGGCACATCCGGGGCGTGCGTACGCGACATGCGGATGTCGGCGTCGGTCCAGTCGGCCGGGGCTGGGTTTGACTGCGCCCATGCCGCCGCGGCCCAGCCCCAGCCCGCCAGCAGAAGCAGCACAGCGAGCCCGCGCCAACTCACGACGTGACCTCGATCTGCCCTTTCATCTCCGGATGTGGGCCGCAGGAGTAGACAAAGACGCCGGCCTTGTCAAAGCGGTGCTGCCACGCATCGCCGGGGAACAGGCGCTCACCCTCGAAACCGTCCGGCCCCGGGAACAGCACCGAGTGACTGGTGCGCTTTTCGAGGTTGGTCCACCGGACCGTGGTGCCGGTCTTGATGCGCAGCTGTGCCGGCGTGAACTTGTAGTCCTGGATGCCGACCTCGACCATCGTCTGCGCCCCGGCGTCGGGCGACCGGGCCAGTGCCCAGGCACCGCAAGCGCCTGCGATGCGGACCAGGGCGGGTCGACGCTGCACGGCTGCGCCTGGCGGCTACTGCTTGGCGGCCGTGATGTCCGCCTTGACATCGATGCCGAGCGTGTAGCCGAGCGACACCTGGTGGAAGCGACCGGCGGACCAGTCGTCGTGAATGGCGAAGCCGATGTTGTAGGTCTTGCCCGATGCCAGCGTGATGTCGCCGTCAGCGCCGCCCGCAAGCTTGCGCGTGAACATCACCGACCAGTCACCGCCCTTGTTCTCGCCCTTGGCGTCGACCAGCGCCTTGCCGCCTTCCATGACGCGCCTGTCGGCCACGTGGCCGTCGAACTTGGCCCCCTTGCTGGTCCACTGCATCAGGTCGTAGTACTTGCCCGAGGCGAGCGATCCGTCCTTGACGTACTTGGTCTTCTTGTCATCCTTGCTGCCGGGCATGGTGCGCGCATCGGCGTGGCAGGACTCCCAGCAGCCCGAGAGGTTGGCACCCGGGATCTTGTTGTCCTCGAGCATCACGCCGAACTTGACCTGGGTGGCGGCATCCATCTTCTCCGCGCCGCCCGGCGGCTGCTTCCAGCTGAAGCGCAGGTACAGGTGGGTGCCGTCGTTGGCCGCCTGCACGTTGACTGGAATCGAGCCCGCTTTGCCCTTGGGCGGCGAGGGCTCGATCTTCTGGCCACTGGCCATCTTCTTGCCCATGTCGGCGGCTTCCTGGTCATGACAGCTGGCGCAGGTCTCGCCCTTCCTGAGCGCGCGCGCGCCGCCATGTTCGGAGCCCTTGGTGATCCACTCCAGCGGTGACACGCCAGGGTAGAACACCGTGACCGTGCGCGCGGGCACCTTGCTCCAGTCCGGCGGCGCGGCCTGCGCCAAAGAACACAAGGCCAGGGCCAGGCCGCCGGCCAGCCCGAGCATGGGTTTGAGCTTTGTCGTCTTCATTCTTCGTCTTCCTTCATGCCCTGCGGCTTGTGGTGGGCAATGCCCTTGTGGCACACGATGCATGTTTCGTTGTTCTTCACCGCGAGTTCGTGCGACTTCTTCGCGCGTGGTTTCTGCTTTTCAGTGTCCATGCTGTCCATCGCGTGGCAGTTGCGGCACTCGAGCGAATCATTGGCCGTCATACGCGCCCACTCGCGCTCGGCCAGCTCCAGCCGCTTGGCCTCGAACTTCTCGCGCGTGTCGATCGTGCCCATGACCTTGCCGTAGAGCTCGCGCGAAGCCTGGATCTTGCGCACCATCTTCGGGCCCCACTCATGCGGCACATGGCAATCGGCACACACTGCGCGCACACCGGTGCGGTTCTTGTAGTGGATGGTCTTCGTGTACTCCGCATACACGTTGTCCTTCATCTCGTGGCAGCCGATGCAGAACTGCTCTTTGTTGGTCGCTTCGACGACGGTGTTGAAACCGCCCCAGAAGACGATGCCAGCGACAAAGCCGACACCGAGCAGCGTCAGCAACGAGTACTTGACCGACGGCCGTCGCAAGCGGCGCCAGAGTCCTTCGCCGCCAGGAGAGGGGGGAGGGAGAGGAGAGTTCATGGGCGGGTGCTCACGTTGCGCACGGTCCGGGTGTTGCCACCATGGCGCCGCCCCGCGGGCGGCGCATCTTCACGGCCGGTCCGGGCCGCAGCTCAGTAGATGTCGTGCTGCGTGTTCCAGACGTTGAACTTGCCGGTCGGCGTGATCATGTCGGGGCTGGTGATCACCTTCTTCAGCTTCAGTGTCTTGTCGTCGTAGATCACGATCGCCGACTGGTCGGTCTTGCCACCCCACAGCGAGATCCAGACTTCGTCGCCCTTTTCGTTGTACTCCTGGTGCACGGCGCGGCGCAGCGCCTTAGTCACCGGCAAACCGGAGTCCTTGGCCACGTCGATTCGCACCGGAGGCTTGGACAGGTCCCGGATGTCGTACACGTAGTTGACCTCGGCGTTTTCGCGCTCGGGGTTCATCGGCATGTCGGCCCAGAGGTGGTTCGACTTGGGATGGGTCTTGACAAACAGGTTGCCGGCGCCGGGCATCTTCAGCTCTTCGACGACCTTCCAGTTGTACTGCTTGAACTTGGCGTGCTCCTTCTTGTCCGAAGGCGTCGAGATCAGCGAGACGACCGCATCACCGAGGTGACCCGTTGCCCAGACCGGCCCGTATTTCGGATGCAAGAAGTTGGCGCCGCGCCCTGGGTGCGGGATCTTCTTGGTGTCGATCAAGGCGGCCAGCTTGCCCGTCTTGGTGTCGACCGCAGCGATCTTGTGCGAAGCGTTGGCTGCGACCATGAAGTAGCGCTTGCTGGCATCCCAGCCGCCGTCGTGCAGGAACTTGGCCGACTCGATGGTGGTGGTCCTCAGGTTCTTGATGTCGCTGTAGTCCACCAGCAGGATCTGGCCGGTCTCCTTGACGTTGACGACCCACTCGGGCTTGATGTGCGAGGCCACGATCGAGGCCACGCGCGGCTCGGGGTGGTACTCGCCGTCCACCGTCATGCCGCGGGTCGAGATGACCTTCAGGGGCTTGAGCGTGTCGCCTTCCATGATCGAGTACTGCGGCGGCCAGTAGCCACCGCCGATCAGGTACTTGTCCTCGAAGCCCTTGAACTTGGAGGTGTCGACCGAACGGGCGTCGGAGCCCATGCGGATCGACGCCACCGTCGTCGGCTTTTCGAACCAGAGGTCGATCAGTGTCACCAAGCCGTCGCGGCCCACCGTATAGACATAGCGGCCCGACAGCGACATGCGCGAGATGTGCACCGCGTAGCCGGTGTTCAGGATCTGCCAGATCTCCTTGGTGTCGCCATCGATCAGCGCCAGCTTGCCGGTGTCGCGCAAGGTCACCGCGAAGACGTTCTTCAGGTTGACCTTGTTCATCTGCTTTTTCGGCCGCTCGGCGACCGGCACGATCAACTTCCAGCTCGCCTGCATGTCAGCCAGGCTGAACTCGGGCGGCACCGGTGGCGTCTGCTGGATGTAGCGCGCCATGATGTCGATTTCCTGCTTGGTCAGGATGTCGTCGTAGTTGACCATCCCGCCCTCGGTACCGAGGGCGATGATCTTGTCCAGACGGGCCGTGCCGAGTTTGAGCATGCCGCCTTCCTGGACGCTGCCGTCGGCGGCCTTCTTGCTCCAGTGCGGCTCGAGGTTCTTGCCCGTCGCACCCTTGCGCAGCACGCCGTGGCATCCGGCACAGCGTTCGAAGTAGATCTTCTTGCCGATCTCGAACTCTTCCGGCGTCATTGCCGGTGCAGCCGCAGGCGCTGCGGTCTGCGCAGCGGCCCCGACTACCAGCCCCGACAACAGCAACGCTGCCAGGTGGGACCATCGTGGTGTTCTCATGTCCTGCACTCCATCGTTATTCGCACCGCGGATTCGCGACCTGGGCTGCCAAGCGGGCTCGCGCGATCGCGGATGGGGTTCGGCTGCGAGCATCGCCATGTTCGGCTGGCACTGCGGCGGCGTCCTTGAAGCAGTTCAAGAACGGTGCGAATCCGGGGCAGGAACGGGCGCTACCCAGCGGCACTCGGTCTTCGCACGTTTCGCTTCGAAGCGCGATCACCCGCACTGCGGCTGTCATGCGCTCACCAGCGCCCGCGCAATGTCAGCCGCCAGCTGCGCGGCGGCTCGACGTGGGTGAACAGCGGTGAAACCTCGGCCAGTTGCACCTGGTTCAGGTTGTGCACGCCGAGCGACAGTTCCAGGCCCTCGGTCAGCTTGCGCGCGACGTGAGCCCCGATCAATGTGACGGCACCGACGGTCTGCGACGGCGCGCCGGTGGTCAACGCAGGCAGCCGCTGGTCGGTGCCGGTTTCGACGTGGCCGCCCGCACGCCACGGTCCGCCTTGCCAGTCCAGACGCGCCGTGGCGCTGTGGCGCGGCCGTTTGTCCAGGCGCAGACCGGCCGCCGTGCGCGCGTCCAGGTAGGCATAACTGAGCTGCAGCGCGAAGCCGCTGCCCAGGGCCTGCGCCACAGAGACCTCGGTGCCGCGCAGGCGCGCCTGCGCCAGGTTGATGTAGGTGTAGGTGCCGACGCCAGGCACGGCACCGGCAGCCACCAGCTGCACCTCGATCAGGTCGTCGACACGCTGCTCGAACAGCATCAACTGCGCCTGCGTCGGCCCAGCGGCATAGCCCAAACCCAGCTCCATGCCGCGGCTGCGCTCGGGTTGCAGCGCCGGGTTGCCGAGGAAGGTGTTGGGGCCTTCGGCGCGGCCACCGGGCACGATCTGCTTCAGGTTCGGCGCCTTGAAACCGTGGCTGTAGCCGCCCTTGAAGGTCCACGCCGCGTCGGCCTGCCAGACGCCGTACAGGCGCGGACTCCACTCGTGGCCGAACAAGCGATAGCGGTCGTGGCGCAGCCCCAGCGTCAGGCCGAAGCGGGGCGTCAGTTGCAGCTCGTCCTGCAGGAACAGCGCACGGCTGCGCGACACCGACTCGCCCCCGGGAAGGCCTGGGTCGGCAAAGGACTCGTCACGCGCCTCGAAGCCCGCGGTCAAGGCATGGGCGCCGAGTTGCAGGCGCGTCTGACCCTCCAGCACGCGGTCATCGATCTGCTGCGGCGGGTTGATCGCCACGCCTGCACTGCGCTGGTTTTCGACCTCGATTCGCGAGCGGTAGGCTCGCAGCTGGCCGCTGCCTGACGGCAGCCCGCCCGCGCCGGCCCACTGGGTTTCCCAGCCCAGCGAACTCAGCGATCGCTCGATGAGGTTGATGGTGTCGTGGTAGCGCCGCCGGCTGCTGCGCTCGCGCGCACCCGCGTCGCGCTGCTCTTGGCCGGCGCGGTGCTCGAAGTCCACGCGCTGGCCATCGCCGCGCCAGACCAGACCCAGCCAGGCGTCGTCCTTGTCGCGTCCTTCCAGTTCGGAGATCCGCGGGTCGACCGGCGAAGCCAGTGCGTTCAGCCGCGTGGCCGCTGCGCCCGCGCGCAGGAAGAGGCCACTGCCCAGCGCCAGCGGGCCGTCCACGCGCAGCGCCAGCCGTTGGCCAGCGCCACCGCGCCCGCCCTCGGCCTGACTGCCTTCGGCACTGGCGCTGCCGCGCCAGGCGTCGCCCGGCTCACGGGTGATGACGTTGACGACGCCGCCCATTGCCTCGGACCCGTACAGCACCGACATCGGACCGCGCACGACCTCGACGCGCTCGATGTCCTCGACCGCGATCCAGTCGTACTGGAAGTCCGAATGGCCGATGACGCCGTCGCTGGCGCCCACACGCCGGCCATCGACGAGGAACAGGGTGTGTTTGCTGTCCATGCCGCGCAGGCTCAGCACCTTGCGCCCGCCGATGGCCCTGCTCTGCAGGCTGACGCCGGTTTCGCCGCGCAGCGCGTCGAGCAGGTTGTCGGCGCCGCGGGCCTCGATCTGTCGCCGCGTGACCACGGTCAGCGCGGCCGGCGCAGCGGTTTCTAGCATGGCGTGGCGCGTGGCGGTGATGACCACCGTCTGCAGCCCCGGCGCCGCAGCGGTGCCTTGTGCCGACGCAGGGGCAGCGAAAGCCAGGCTTGCCAGGACCAAATTCAACACCAGCGGCGGGCCACGACGCCGCAGCAGCGAGCGGCCGCACCAGACCTGCGACTGATCGGGGGTGAGGGTTTCCATCATCGGGCACCATCCAAGGAGTCTTCCAAGCTGTGCAGCATCGCCCAGCTGGCGTCGCGCGTCCTTGAACTGCTTCAGTTTTGACGGCACCTCTCAAGCCCAGGAACTCCACGTCCACTTGAACCAGTTCAAGGAAAGACGAGAGCCTCCGGGGTCACAACCTCGGGAGCCTCGCGTGCAAGCCATCGGCCGGCAGCCTCGGGCTGCACAAGATGGGCTACCTGGTCGATGAGTCCGGGCCGGGCGCGGTGGACATGATGCGCAGCATCAAGCGCACGCTCGACCCGAAAAACATCATGAACCCGGGCAAGGTGTTCACGGCCTGAGCAGGCCAGGGCACAACGCGAACAGCCAGCGGCCGATCAAGGCAGCTGGGCCGAGATCTCCAGCACCAGGCCCGTGGTGCCCACTTTCACGGGCTCGGAAAGGCTTTGAAGGTCACCGGGCTGCGGCATGGCCTGGCCCGACTTGCTGATGCGGGCGCCGACGATCACGTGTTGGGCGCCGGACAGGCGCGCAGCGGGCGACATCGACGTGCTGTCGTCCAACGTGAACGCCACCGGCAGGTCCTTGACCTGCTTGCGCACGATGGCCAGTGGCATGCGCGAGCCTTCGGCCGGGCGGGCGAAGATGAACACCATGTCCTCGGGCGCGGCCAAAGCCTGCAGCTTGGGGCTCAGCCGGACAGTGCCGGAAACGGCTGACGCGGCCAAGGCGGCGGCCACTGGGGCGCCTGGGGCTGCAACCTGGGCAACAGGCGCAACCGGTACAACTGGCGCAGTGGCTGCAGCAGGTGGCAACTTGCCGCGCTCGCGCGCCGCGTTTGCGCCGTCGCGCGCCATCTGAACGAACTCCTGATCTGCCGGGCCGATGCTCACCACGCGGTCCCAATAACGCACCGCCACGGCGTGATCTTCGCGGTCGAAGGCCGCCGTACCCGCCAGCATCAGCGCCTTCAGGTTGTCTGGCTCCAGCTTCAAGGCGCGCTCGATCAAGCGCAACGGCTCGCCTTCCAGCGTGCGGCCGTTATTGACCGCCAGTGCGTCGGCGTAGTCGACCAGCGTGTTGGCGTCGTCGGGCCGCAACTTGACCAGCCGTTCGTAGGCCAGCAGCGCTTCGGGCATGCGGCCCAGCATCATCTGCGCACGGCCCAGCATCAGCCAGCCTTCGGCGTCGTCGGGGCGGCCTTGCATGCGCTCGGCCAGCTGGACGACCATGGCCTCGACCTGTTCACGGGTGTGGGCCTGGCCCGTTTCTGCTGACGCACCCGGGGCTGAGGCTCTCAGCTCGGCCACGACCTGATCCGAGGTCTTGCCTACCACCTGTGGAGCACCTGTGTAAAGGTAACCCGCGCCGGCCAGGCCCACCACCAGGACGCCCAAGCACAGGTACAGCACCCGGCTTGGGCGAGCGGTGGAGGTGGCTTGTTGCAGCACTTGCGGTGGCAGCAGTGGCGGTGATTGCGATGGCGGCGACGGCGGCGTCTGCTCAGGCGGCGGGTTCACGGAGTCGCTCATTTTTCTCCAGGCGCTTCTTCTGGCTCAAACCGGTCATCGCCCAGGCGGCTGCGGCGGCGCAGCAGCAGCCACAAGGCCAGCAGCCCGGCGCCCAGCATCAACGGCGGGCCGTACCACAGTAGCAGCGTGGTGCTCTTGACCGGCGGGCGGTACAGCACGAAGTCGCCATAGCGCGCCGTCATGTAGTCGAACACCTGCTGCTCGGTCTGGCCTTGGCGCAACATCTCGCGCACCTGGTTGCGCAGGTCGACCGCCAGCTCGGCGTTCGACCCGGCGATGGTTTCGTTCTGGCACACCAGACAACGCAGTTCGCTGGACACCCGCATCACGCGGGCTTCCAGCGCCGGGTCGGCCGAAGCCGGTGCGGCTTCGCGCGCGGCAGCAGGCACGGGCAGCGCCAGCCCCATCACGAAGCCCATGCACAGCGCTGCGAATGCGTTGCGGGCCGATCGCGAACCCACCCCTTGGACAAGTCCTGCGCCCATGCGCAGCAGGGTGTCAGGCGCCTGCATTCAGCTCTTTCAGCAAGGGTTCGATGCGCTTGCGCACCACATCCGGTGTCAGCGCGCCCACGTGTTTGAGGCGGATGACACCTTGGCGGTCGATGATGAAGGTCTCGGGTACGCCATAAACGCCAAAGTCGATGCCCACGCGCCCATCGGCGTCCACCAAATTGGCTCGGTAGGGGTTGCCCAGGCTGGCCAACCAGCTGCGGGCTGCCGGGCCGGCGTCTTTGTAGTTCAGCCCGTAGACCGGCACCAACTGGCGCCGCGCGATGTCGATCACCAGCGGGTGCTCTTCACGGCAAGGCGCGCACCAGGAGGCCCAGACGTTGAGCATCCAGACCTGACCCAGCAGGTCTTCGCGGCTGACCTTCTGGTTGGGGTCGTCCAGGCGTGGCAGCGCAAAGGCGGGCGCCGGTTTGCCGATCAGCGGCGACGGCACCTCGCGCGGGTTCAGGCCCAAGCCCACCGCCAGGAAGGCCACGATGGCCGCAAACAGGGCCAGCGGCAGCAGGAACTTCAGCATCTTCATGTGCCTTGGCCGGGCGCCAGTTCACCTGAGGAAGCCGGCACGCGGTTGGCAGCCGCACTGCGGCTGCGGTAGCGCTGGTCGGTCACCGCCAGCACACCGCCCAGGCCCATCAACAGGCAGCCGGCCCAGATCCACGAGACAAAAGGCTTGACCCAGATGCGCACCAGCCAGGTCTGGCCCTGGATGACCTCGCCCATCTGCACATACAGGTCGCCATGGATGCGGGTGTGGATGGCAGCTTCGGTCATCGGGTTGCGCTGCACGCGGTAGACGCGCTTTTCGGGGTACATGTCGGTCAAAGCTTGGCCGCCCTTGGTGACGGCCAGGTGGCCGCGCACGGCCTGGTAGTTGGGGCCCTGGACCGGCTGCGCGCCCATGTAGGTGAAGGTGTAGCCGTTGACGGTGGTGCTGTCGCCCGGGCTCATGGCCACGTCACGCTCGATGTCGTGGGTGCCGACCATGGTGACGCCGAAGATGAACACCGCCACGCCCAGGTGGGCCAGCCACATGCCGGCCACCGCGCGCGGCACCTGACCCAGCCGGTTCAACACGCTGGCGCGAACACCGCCGGCCGGGCGCACACGCTCCCACATTTCGGTGGCCACCGAGGTCAGCACCCAGAACGCCATCAGCAAACCCACCACCGACATCAACGTGATCTTGCCACCCAGCCAGGCCGTCAGCGCAGCGCTGACCACCGTGACCCCCGCCGCCCAGCGCAGGCGTTTGGCCAGTGCGGGCAGTTCGTCGTTCTTCCAGCGCGCCAGCGGGCCCACGCCCATGAAAAACACCAGCACCGCCATGATCGGCACGAACACCGCGTCGAAGTAGGGCGCGCCGACCGAGATCTTGCCCAGGTTCAAGGCGTCCAGGATCAGCGGGTACAGCGTGCCCAGCATGACCGCGGCGGTGGCCACCACCAACAGCACGTTGTTGGCCAGCAGCAGGGTTTCGCGCGACAGGCTCGAAAACCGCGCGCCCAGGCCCACGCTGGGCGCGCGCCAGGCAAACAGCGTCAGCGCCACACCCACGGTGATGGCCAGCATGATCAGGATGAAGAGGCCGCGCGCCGGGTCGCTGGCAAACGAGTGCACCGAGGTGATGACGCCCGAGCGCACCAGAAACGTCCCCAGCAGCGACAAGGAGTAGGCCGACAGCGCCAGCAGCACCGTCCAGGCCTTGAAGCTGCCGCGCTTTTCGGTCACTGCCAACGAGTGGATCAGCGCGGTGGCCACCAGCCAGGGCATGAAGGACGCGTTTTCCACTGCGTCCCAGAACCACCAGCCGCCCCAGCCCAGTTCGTAATAGGCCCACCAGCTGCCCAGGGCAATGCCGAAGGTCAGGAAGGCCCAGGCCACCGTGACCCACGGCCGGCTCCAGCGCGCCCACTGCGCGTCAAGATTGCCACCGATCAGCGCCGCCACCGCAAAGGCAAAGGCCACCGACATGCCGACATAACCCATGTAGAGCATGGGCGGGTGAAAGATCATGCCCGGGTCTTGCAGCTGCGGGTTGAGGTCGCGGCCGTCCAGCGGCGTCGGGAACAGGCGCTCAAACGGGTTGGAGGTGAGCAGCACAAACAGCAGGAAGGTCAGCGTCAGCCAGCCCATCACGGCCAGGATGCGCGCCAACATCGGCTGCGGCAGGTTGCGGCTGAACACCGCCACCGCACTGGTCCAGGCGGCCTGCATCAACAGCCACAGCACCAGCGAGCCTTCATGGCTGCCCCACGAGGCCGCCACGCGGTACATCATCGGCAGCGCGCTGTTGGAATGCTCGGCCACGTTGAGCACCGAAAAGTCGTTGTTGACGAAGCTGATCACCAGGCAGGCAAAGCTGAAGGTGATCAGCGCCAGCAAGACCTGCGACATGGGCCGGGCCAGCGCCATCCAGTCGCCCCGGCCACGCTGCGCGCCCACCAAGGGCACGGTGCCCAAAGCCAAGGTCACGCCGACGGCCAGCCACAGCGCAAAGTGGCCCAGTTCGGGAATCATGGCTTGGCTCCGGTGGGCGGGTGGGGGGTCGCGACGGTGTCACCCAGGCGCGACTGCCCCATCTGCGCCCGCTTGACGGCGTCGGCGGCTTCGGGCGGCATGTAGTTTTCGTCGTGTTTGGCCAGCACTTCGCGGGCCACGAACACGCCGTCGGCCAACTGCCCCTGGGCCACCACGCCTTTGCCCTCTTGAAACAGGTCGGGAAGGATGCCCTGGTAGCGCACCGGCACCGTCTTGGCCGTGTCGGTGACGACAAAGTTCACCACCAGGCCTTCGCGCTTGACGCTGCCGGTCTCCACCATGCCGCCGATGCGAAAGGTGCGGTTGGCTGGCGCCTCGTTGGCCAGCACCTGCGTCGGCGAAAAGAAGAACACCATGTTGCTTTGAAAAGCGTTCATCACCAGCGCCGCAATCGCGGCCACCGCAAGCAGGACACCGCCGGCCAGGGCCAGGCGTTTTTGACGGGGTTTCATGGCAAGGGCTCCGCGGCGGCGCGCACCGCTTCAAGGGCTTGGCGCCGGCGCCGTGCGGCGGCCCAAGGTTCCAGGGTCATCAACAACAGGGTCACACCGTAGGAACCCCACACATACAAACCGTAGCCGCCCATGTGGACGAACTCGCTGAAACTGTTCCAGATCACCTTGCGTCTCCTGCGCGGTCGGCCAGCCAGGCGGTGTGCCGCTCGCGTTCGGCAATGATGGCCCGCGCCCGCGTGAAGGTCACCGCAAATGCGTAAGCCCAGCAAGCCAATGTCATCAACAGCATGGCCGTGAGCATGGTGCTGGCCATCTTGGGCGCGGCCGTCGCACTGATGGTGGCACCTTGGTGCAGCGTGTTCCACCAGATCACCGAGAAGTAGATGATGGGGATGTTGACCACGCCCACCACCGCGAGCAAGGCGCTGGCCTGGTCGGCCCGACGCTGGTCGTCGATGGCAGCCACCAGCGCCAGATAGCCCAGGTACAAGAACAACAGGATCAATTCGGACGTGAGCCGCGCGTCCCACACCCACCAGGTGCCCCAGGTCGGCTTGCCCCACAGGGCCCCTGTCCACAGCGCCAGCACCGTGAACATGGCGCCGGTGGGGGCGATGGCACGCGCCATCATCGACGCCATGCGGGCCCGAAAGGCCCAGCCGATGGCCGCCCAGAAGGCCATCACCAGATACAGCCACATCGACATCCAGGCCGTTGGCACGTGGATGAAGATGATGCGGTAGGCGTCGCCCTGCGTGGCGTCGGTGGGCGCCACCAGAAAGCCGACGTAAAGGCCAGCCACCGCCAGCACCAGTGCGGCGGCCCAGAACCAGGGCACCAGCACACCCGCAGCCGCGTCAAAACGCGACGGGGCGGCAAAGTTGAAGAAGCGCAGGCGTTGGGTCATCGGCAGTTGGAGCTCAATCGGTAGAAATCCGCAGTGCGGCTGCGGTGGCCCACGGCGCGCCGAGCAGGGTGCCAATCAGCAGCGCGCCCAGCAGCGAGAAGTGCCCCGACGGGCCCACACCCGCTTCCACGGCAGCCACCGCGCCGGCCCCAAAGATCAGCGCGGGCACGGTCAGCGGCAAGACGATCAGGATCAACAGCATGCCACCACCCCGCAGCCCCAATGTCAACGCCGCGCCCAAGCCCCCCAGCAGACTGAGGATAGGCGTGCCCAAGGTCAGGCTGATCATCAACGCGCCCAAGGCCGCCCACGACAGCCCGAACATCAGGCCCACCAGCGGTGCGGTGACGATCAACGGCAGACCGTGCGTCAGCCAGTGCGCCGCACCTTTGGCCAAGGCCACCACCAGGGCCGACTGCGGGGCCAGCAGCAGTTGATCGAGCGAACCGTCGGCCAGGTCGGCCGCGTAAAGGTGCTGCACCGACATCATGGTGGCCAGCAGGGCGCCGACCCAGGCGATGCCGGGCGCCATGGCGCGCAGGGTTTGCGGCTCGGGGCCCACGCCCAGCGGGAACAGGCTGGCACAAACGATGAAAAACGCCACCGGCAGCAAGGCGTCCACTGGGCGGCGCTGCACCAGGTGCAACTCGCGCAGCAAGACAGCCAGGAAGAGAGCGTGCATCGGGGTTTGGCTTCCGTCGCCTAGCCTTGAAGCGCCTGCTGATCCAGGTCCAGCACCACGGGCACCGGGTTTTGCAACACCAGCGCCTGGTGGCTGGTCAACAGCGTGCTGCCGCCCGCCGCCGCGTGTTCTGACAACAGGCCGTTCAGGCGGCCGATGCCGTCGTCGTCGAGCGCGTCAAACGGTTCGTCGAGCAGCCACACCGATGGTGGCTGCGGCAACGCCAGCCGGGCCAACGCCACGCGCCGGCGCTGGCCCTGGCTGAGCGTGCGCACCGGCCGCGTCGCCAGGGGCGCCACACCCAGGCGTTCCAGGGCCGTGCTGAGCTGGCCCACCGTGGCAGAACGGCCCTGCAACTGAGCCAGGAAACGTAGGCACTGCAGCACCGAAAGATCGTCCTTCAGCGCGTTGGCGTGCGCAATGAACACCAGCCGTTCGCGCCAGGCCGGCCCCGCGTTCGGCAGCGCCACGGCGTCGCAGTGAACCGCACCTTCGACCGGCGTGGACAGCCCCGCCAACAAGCGCAGCAGGCTGGTCTTGCCGCGGCCATTGCGGCCGCGCAGCCACACCACCTGACCGGGCTGCAGCGCGAAGCTCAACCTGCGAAAAAGCAGTCTGCCGCCGCGTTCGCCGGCCAGATTCACCGCCGCCAGCAGCGGCGCCGTCGTGTCAGAGGCCGTGGCGACCTCCGGTGGATGTGCAAGCGTCTCGAGGGCAGCCGCCAAGCTGTGCTGGCGCCGTGCGGTCTGTGTTCATTTCAAGTTCAAGCGATGGGGGCGAAGATTTCCACTCGCAGGTGTGCAGGTGGCAGTTTGTTGTCTTTGGCCCACCCCGGATTGTGAACGCTCGCCAGCGGTCAACGGTCGAGCATGTCAAAGACCGCCTTGCGGGCCACTTCGTCGGACCTCCGGAGGTCGCTTGCCCATGACGGGGCTTGGGGCGCAGCACCTTGCTTCGAAGCTCCAAGCGGCGCACAGTCTGCAGCCCTTCGTCAGTTGGCACAGGAGCTTTGACAAACTCCACCGTGTCGGCGGCGCTGCCCCAGTAGACGCCATCCAACCGAATTGTTGACGCGGACGGGCCCTTGAGTTCGGCTACCGTCCACTTGCGGCCGCAGCCCCATTGATCCCCGATCGTCCCAGAAAATCTGCTTGGGTGCTGGTGACGCCGCACGACGAAATGTTCGATCAGGTCCATCGGTCTTGGCCGCTCAGCACTCGGGCCGGCGCCAGATCCAGACGGCCACGCAGGCCATGAAGGCTGGCAGGCCAAGCTTCACGGTCAGCGGCAGTGCAGTGACCGCGACCAGCGCGCTGCTGAGCAGCATCGTTATCGACGACAACCACTTTGCGCGCCGCGGCACGGAGCCGTGGGTACGCCAGGCGCGGATCGCCGCGCCGTGGCGCGGGTGGTTCGATAGCCAGCTCTCCAACCGCGGCCAACCGCGGCCAGCGGCCCAGGCGGCCACCAGCAGGAACGGCACCGTTGGCAGCCCCGGCAACACCGCACCCAGCAGGCCCAGGCCAATGCAGGACAGCGCCAGCGCGCGCCAGGCCAATCGCCGCAGGAGCTGGAGCGTTGACGGCGGCGGCGCGCGCGCTGCGACGGCGGTGTCAGGCATGCAGGGGCCGCTCAGGTCGTCTTGAGGAAGTCGATCACGATAGCGCCCGATGTGCGGCGGCGGCAGCTGACCTCGACCAGCTGGCCGACGCGCGCGACAAGTTGGTCGAGCAGCGGCAGTGGGTCGTGGTCGTTGGCAAAGCGCATCGTCTCGCCGGGCTGCAAGGCGTCGAGGGCGCCGAAGATCGCGGCATGGCGGAAGCGTTTGGCCACGCCGCGCGCATCGAACGGGTAGATCGCGTCGGGCGAAAGGTGCAAATGGTCCATTGCGGCCTCCGCATGCTCAGCGGCAGTGTTCGCAGAAACTGCGAGCGGTACGCGCGGTGCGGATGCGCGCGCGACTTGTCGACGAAGCTCTCTTCAATCCGGACCTGCCCAGGCTGATCAAGTGCATCGAAGACGACCTCCCGACCATGACACCCTCTGTGCTGGAGACGACGCCGGACGGCGAGGAACCGCACCGTCGCGTGCAGCATGGGCTCGATTGGCTCCGACTGTTGTCCAAGGACCGGCTGAACGACAGCCAGCTTAAAGAGCTCACCCACGGTCGCCGTGGTGAGGGCGACAGCCTGCACCTGCTGATGATGAACCTCGTGGAAGCGTGTGACGATGTGATCGCTCAGCTCCTATGGGTCGGATGGCGTAGGAAGCTCCTGAGGTTGTGCAGCCGTCACCTCCTGAATCGGCACGCCAGTTGCATACCGCGCCTCCACGCGGCCGATGTTGTGGTGATGGGCCTGCAGCATTCCGTTCAGTTCCTCGCGCGCTGAAGGGTCGGCGATGCGCGGAATCAAGACTTGAAGCTTGCGGACCACCCAGGCCTGGCCTCGATTCAGGAACCTCAGCCGATCGTCAAGATCGGCTATGGCCATCGCTTTGCCGTAAAAGGCTCCGGTCTCGCTGGAAGGCGTCGCACCCAAGGACTTGATCGTGCGCATGAGCATGCTGCACCAGCGAACTTCATCCTTGTGGATGTCGTCCACCAGAGCTGCCAGGTCGCGGGCATCGATGGACCGACCCGTCTCCATTGCAACACGGGCCCCGGCTCGCTCGGCCTCAAGCAACTCGTTGAGTGCGTTGAGCACCTCGCCGCGTTCTGTGTCCATGGCTGACCGCGAGTCCGAACTTGTGTCCGGTTCTGATGGGTTCAGAGCGGGATGCGATGTGATCGATGTCATGGGGTGATACGTGTTGGGCGTTGTGGGTTGAATGCTGCGGTTGCCATAGCGGCCGCCGGCACTGAAAGCAAGGGAACCAGTTCCTCATCCTCTCCGTGGATGTGTCCCGCCAGTTCAGTCGCCCGGTCGGCAACACCATTGATCAGTTGCAGGAGAGCCGGGTTCGGAATGCGGGTCGGAGCCAGCGAGCGAACCCGCGTTCGGAACTCGTCCGTGCTCGTTGCCGATCACTGGCGGTTCGTCGTCCCGGCCTCCGGCGATGCCGCGCGCCTCTCCTGCCGCGGCAATGGCCAGCAGTTCGGGCAATGCGCAGCGGTGGTCTTCGTGAAACCCCGTCTCGATGTGGTCGATCAGCTCGGCAGCCTGTTGGGTGGAATCGAGGGACATGGGCGATCTCGGCTGGAAACTTGGGGCCAGTCTGGGCGATGGTGAGATCGAGTCGCTTTGACCCAAGTCAAGTTCTGAACCTAAACGCCTCGGAGTAGTTCGGTAGAACTATGTGCGTGCTGCGGACCATCGTGCTTCTGCCGCGCCCAGCGTTGCGACCGTGCTGATGTTCACGGGGCTCCCGGGACGGATGCCTCATCGGTGGCGAGGCCAAAGACAACCCAGATCAAGGTCAAGGGTGGGCAGTCCGGGCAGCATGAGCCTGTCACATGGATGAGGTCGGTCAGGTTCTGTCAGAACCGAACCAAATGAACCACGACGAAACAGGACCCCCGCCCGGTCAGGGCGTCGCTTTGCCTGAGGGTTTGCGCTCGCTCAGGGTGGCCGGCCGCACCTTGTTGCCCATCGTGCAGGGCGGTATGGGCGTGGGCGTCTCGGCACACCGGTTGGCCGGCAGCGTAGCCGCGCTGGGTGCGGTGGGCACCCTGTCCTCGGTGGACCTTCGTCGCCACCACCCGGACCTGATGGCTGCAACGCGCGATGCGCGGGTCGGCCCCGAAGCCAAGGCGCGCATCAACGCGGCCAATCTGGTGGCGCTCCGGCGCGAGATCGCTGCGGCACGCCTGCTCGCCGGGGGCAAGGGCCTGCTGGCGGTGAACGCAATGCGCGCCGTCGAGTCCTACGCGCCTTCGGTGCGAACGGCGCTGGAGGCCGGCATCGACGCCGTCGTGGTCGGCGCCGGCCTGCCGCTCGATTTGCCCGATCTGGCGCGCGAGTACCCAGAGGTGGCGCTGATCCCGATCCTGTCCGACGCACGAGGCGTGGCGCTGGTGCTGAAGAAGTGGGAACGCAAGCAACGGGTGCCCGGCGCTATCGTTCTGGAGCACCCGATGTGGGCCGGCGGTCACCTGGGCGCAGCTCAGCTGGCCGATCTGGCTGACCCGCGATTCGATTTCGAGACCGTGATCCCGCAGGCGCTGGCGGCATTGCGTTCGGCCGGGCTCGAGGGCCGTGTGCCCTTGATCGCGGCCGGTGGCATCCGCTGTTTCGAGGACGTCCAACGCGTGCAGGCGCTGGGCGCCGACGCGGTGCAGCTGGGCACACCTTTTGTGGCCACCGAAGAGTGCGACGCACACCCGGCCTTCAAGCGCGTGCTGGCCGAGGCGCGCGACGAAGACCTCGTCACCTTCACCAGCGTCGCCGGCCTGCCGGCGCGGGCGGTGCGCACACCGTGGTTGAACAACTACCTGAAAGTCGAGGCGCGGCTGATGGCCAGCGCCCACCGCAAGCCACGCTGCACGCTGGCCTTCGACTGCCTGGCGCAGTGCGGGCTGCGCGACGGCACGCCCGGTTGGGGGCAGTTTTGCATCGACACCCAACTGGCCGCGGCGCTGCGAGGCGACGTGGCCAAGGGCCTGTTCTTCAGCGGACGCGGCGCCTTGCCCTTCGGTTCGCGCATCGTGCCCGTGCGGGCGCTGATGCAGCGGCTGCTGACACCGGGCATGGCGCCCGAAGCTTCCACGTCGCAGGCGCCCGGCGGCCAGCCCACGCCGGCCATGGCCGGCGCCGCATCGACGGCGCTGGCCTGGGCCTGAAGCCCTGGCCAATGCGGCCCGGACCAGCGAGACTGTTGGGTATCGGCTGCAAGGCATCTAGCGTGCCGCAGATCGCGGCATCTCGAAACCGCTTGGCAGCCTTGTCGAACCTGACGCCTCCACCATGAGATCTGCCTCGCCGCCAAAGGCTCAACGCGCAGCTGCGCGATGGCGGATGGCGCGCCTCTTGGACTCTCCCCATCGGCTGTGCTTTTTCTGGGCCGGCTTGAACTGGGCCGGTGCCGCAGCTTGGTGGGCAGCCCACCTGCTGGCCGCATGGCTCGGTGAGCCCTGGGCGTGGCAGTTGCCGGCCGCGACGGCGCACGGCCTGTGGTTCAGCCTGGGCGCGATGCCGCTGTTCATTGCCGGCTTCATGTTGACTGCCGGCCCCAAATGGCTGCGTCGACCACCCGTCGACGCCCGAGGCCTTCGGCTGCCGGTCGGCCTGTTCATGCTGGGGTGGGTCCTGGCGGTGGCGGGTTTTCATCTCGGGTCGGCACTTTGCGCGGCAGGGCTGGCCCTCGTCGCCACCGGGTGGGCGGGCTTGAGTTGGCGCATCGCCGAGCTGGTGGCGGGCAGCGTGCAGGCCGACCGTCGGCATCCGCAGCTGGTCGTGTCAGCCAGCCTCATCCTGGTGGCCTGCCTGATCCTGTCGTCGCTGGCCCTGGCCACCGGACGCACGGATCTGCTGAATCCCCTGCTGCGGCTGGCGCTGTGGGGCGGCGTGGTCATGGTGTTCCTCGTCGTCTCGCACCGACTGCTGCCTTTCCTTGGCAAGGGTGCTTGGCCTGCGCTGGACGCCCGCTGGCCCGACTGGCCGCTGTGGCTCGTCGTTTCCGTCCCCGTGGTACAGAGCGCAAGCGCCCTGCTCGAGCCGTGGCGCGCAGCGTTGCCTGGATGGCGCGGGTTCGAGGCGATGCACCTGGGTGTCGTGGCAGCGTTGTGTCTTTGGTTGTCGCTTCGCTGGACCCGGGCGCCGGCACTGCGTCAGCCGCTGGTCGCCATGCTGTACGGAGCCTTTCTGTGGTGGGACGTCGCGCTCTGGCTCGCGGCTGCCGCCCGCCTGCCCGGCTGGGAAGGAAGCACGGCCGCCGCACTCGAACTGGCTGCCGTGCATGCGCTGACCATGGGTTACCTCGGGGGCACCGTGCTGGTCATGGCCACCCGTGTCAGCAGCACCCACAGCGGCCGGCCTGTGGTCATCGACCGCGTGGCCCGTACCTTGTATGGAGTGCTGCAACTCGCGGTGACTCTGCGACTGGTCGCTGCGCTTGCGCCTTCGTCGCCGACGCCGTGGTTGGCGTGCGCCGCCGTGGCGTGGATGGTGGTCGCTGCTGCTTGGGCCTCCCGCCACGGACGGTGGTTGGGGTCACCGCGCGCCGACGGCAGATCCACCTGACACCGCAGCCTTGCGGGTGTGCTCGCCGCCGCCGTCGACCCGAAGCAACGGCAGGTTGCGGAATCCCTAGCTGATCGCGGTGATGACAAGTCGTTCGCGCGTCGATTCAGTCCGGGCCGCTGAAGACGCGCCGCAGGTCGATCGTGCCATGTGTCAGTGCGATCGCGGCAACGCCGGCCACGCAGGCAAGCGCCGCCGCGAACGCCAGCGCTTTTGTCGGGCGCGTCGGTGCGCGCTTGAGGGCCAGCGAGCCGATCACGATGTAGGCCACGATCAGCAGCCGCTTGGCGCCCAGCCAGCCGTCGCGCAGCGGATGCAGCGACAGCATCCACCACCACGACCTCGATGCGCTCGATGTCCTCGACCGCGATCCAGCGAGATACCGGCCTCGCCGCGAATCGCCTCGATCACGTTGTCAGCGCTGCGAGCCGGCAGCTCCCGTGCCGTGACCACCATCAGCGGCAGCAGCAGCACGATGCAGGCGGCTGCGACGCCCGCCGAAGCAGTGGGGGGAGCTTGCTCATGGCCTCCAGCATGGCCTCCAGCATGGCCTCGCCAACGGCGCGTTGCCTTGAACTGGTGCACCTCCGACGCTCACTGCCGGCGCGACACGGCCCCCTTGCGCTGGATCAAGGCGGCTGGGGTGTCGCTCGGCCTCGTGCTGCGATTGAAGCAGTTCAAGGAAATCGCCCCCGAGGCGCCGCAACATCACAGTCACCACGCGAAGCCGTGTTCGATCCCCATTGCTCACCCCACGTCACAACCATCGAGGAGGTGCCATGAAGGCCCTGAGGAAGTTGACCCGGCTGATTCCCGTTGCTGCACTGCTGGTGGCAGCGCCCTGGGCGGCCCTGTCACAGGACAGAAGCCCTTTACCGAGCCCGCTCTGAACTACCGGGCCGGCGCCTCTCCGCTGGGCGGAGGGGCGATGTACCAGTCGAAGAATCCGAAGGCGCCGCCAATGACGCAGGTCGAGTTCGACGTCGCGCGCGAAATCCACTTCGAGCGCTGCGCCGGTTGTCACGGTGTGCTGCGCAAGGAGGCCACCGGCAGGGCACTGACGCCTGACCTGACGCAGGACAAGGGCACCGACTACCTCAAGGTCTTCATCGCGTGCGGCTCGCCGGCGGGCATGCCCAACTGGCAGACCAGCGGCGAGATGACCGAGAACGAGGTCGATCTCATGGCGCGCTGCATCCAGCACGACGCGCCGGTGCCGCCGGAGTTCGGCATGGCCGACATGAAGGCGACGTGGAAGGTCATCGTGCCGCCCGCACAGCGGCCGAAGCGCAAGATGAACAGCCACAACATCGCCAACATCTTGAGCACCACGTTGCGCGACACCGGCGAGGTGGCGCTGATCGACGGCGACACGAAGAAGATCATCAACATCGTCAGCACCGGCTACGCCGTGCACATCTCGCGCACCTCGGCCTCGGGGCGCTACCTGCACGACGGCGGATGGGATGCCAGCAAGCGCTACTTCATGGTGGCGGCCAACAACAGCAACAAGATCGCCGCCATCGATGCCAAGGCGGGCAAGCTGCAGGCGCTGATCGATGTGGGCAAGACTCCACACCCGGGCCGTGGTGCCAACTTCAAGCACCCGAAGTTCGGGCCGGTGTGGGCGACCAGCCACCTGGGCGATGAGACCATCTCGCTGATCATCACCGACCCCAAGCGCAAGGACGGCTTCAAGGTCGTGCAGACGCTCCAGGGGCAGGGCGGCGGCTCGCTGTTCATCAAGGCGCACCCCCGATCTCAGCACCTGTACGTCGACACGCCGCTGAACCCGGATCCGGCGATCTCGCAGTCGGTCGTGGTGTTCGACATCCGTCACCTCGACAAGGGCTACACCGTGCTGCCGATCGCGGAGTGGGCCGACTTGAAGGACGACGGCGCCAAGCGTGTCGTGCAGCCTGAGTTCAACAAGGCCGGCGACGAAGTCTGGTTCGCGTTCTGGAGCGCGAAGAACAAACAAAGTGCAATTGTCGTCGTCGACGACAAGACGCTGAAGCTCAAGGCCGTGATCAAGGACCTGAAGCTGATCACGCCGACAGGCAAGTTCAACGTCTGGAATACCCAGCACGACGTCTACTGACCCGCGAAGGAGAAACTGCATGCACAAGTTGACCATCATCGCCGCGACCGCCGCGTTCGGGCTCGGACTCGGGCTCACGGCCCCGGCCCGGGCCGATCCCCAGGCTGCCATGACCAAGGCCGGATGCATGGCCTGCCATGCCAAGGACAAAAAACTGGTCGGTCCGTCGTTCAAGGACATCGCCGTCAAGTACAAGAGCCAGCCGGGCGCAGTCGCCTTGCTCACTGAGAAGAGCCGCAAGGGCGGCAAGGGCAACTGGGGGCCGGTGCCGATGCCGCCCAACCCGGAGAGCAAGATCTCGGACGCCGAGCTGAAAGTGGCGATCGAATGGGTGTTGAAGCAGTAGGCGTCACGGTCAGGGCTTGATGGCGCCGGCCGGTTCCACATGAAGCGGCGTGCCGCCCTCGGGCGGTTGGCTGCGGTGGGCCCGGCTGCAGCGTGGCGCGAGCCTGGGGTGGCCGAAGCGCCCCTTGCGATGCCGCTGGCTTGGGGGCCGGGCGGTGCCTGGGCCGGGCGCGAAGGGCGCGCTTTGCGGGCACGGGAGGGTGCGCTCGGTGTGGTCGATGCGTCCGCAGCGCCCGTGGTCGTGGCGGGTGGTGTCTGGGGCCGGGTCGGCGACCGCGAATGGGGCGTCTGGCGGCCGGACGGGAGGGCGCTTGGTCGGTTGCAGGGCGCTGTGGCACCTGCCTCAGCGGCGCAGCTTCGTCGTTGCGTGGCCCGCGCTTGGCGAGCTCTGGGAGATCCCGCTCAACTCCGACGCCGAGCCCATCTTCGATGGGCTGGTGCACGACTACCGGATGGGCGAGGGCCTCGCCGCACCCGGGTACCTCGGCGTGCGGCGCACGCCGCTGGGGCCAGCCATGCCCGAACTGGATTTTGCCGACGCGCGTGTGCCCTGGCTCGCCGGCCTGCAGGACGAGAGGGTGGTGCTTGTGCACCTGGACGTGCGCAGGCGCATCGCCGAACGTACGCTGCCCGGCGCCCGACCCCAGGCGGCCTTGCTGCGGCACGCCGAATCGGGTTTGCAGTGGTGCTTGCCTTGCGGCCAGCAGGTGCAGGTACTGGACCTGCCCCGCTTCGAGCCGGTCGACGCCGTGGCTTGGCTGCCGGCCCCGGCCTGAGCCGGGCCCTTCAGCCCTGGTACTTCGCGAGTCGGCCGACGTCGAGAATGCGGATGTCGCGCTTGTCGATCTCGATCAACCCGGCCTGCTCAAGTTCGCGCAGCACACGTGAGAAGTACTCGGGCGTCAGTGACAGACGCGAAGCCACCGTGGCCTTGCTGGCGGGCAGCGACACGGTCACGACTTCGCTGCCTCCGTTGTCGCCCTGATCGCGCAACAGGTAGCCAATGACCCGCTGCACGCCGCTTTGCAGCGCATAGGCCTGCACGTCGTGCACCAGGCCGTGCAGCCGGCGCGACAGGCCGGCCAGCATGCGCAGCGCAAAACGCGCATCGCGCTGCAGTTCGTCGAGCACGGCCTGGCGCTGCACGGTCAGCAGCAGTGAGTCGGCCAGCGCCTGCGCGTTCACCATGCAGGGTTTGCCGAGAAACATCAGCGCCTCGGCAAAGCTGCCGCCCGGGGCGACGAGCTCGATCACCTTCTCCTGGCCGGCGGGCGAGAGCACGAACAGCTTGACCTGGCCGACGACGACGACGTGAAACGAATCACAGGGCTCGCCCATGCGAAAGACCATGTCGTCGCGCTCAAAGCGGCGCAGTTGGCAGCCGCCCGCCAGACGCAGGACCTCAGCCTCGTCCAGGTCGCTGAACAACGGCAGCACCGAGATGAAGCGCACGATGTCGAAGTTGCGGGTATCGAGCATGGGGAGCGGGCGGTGGAGGCGGCGGAAGCCGACGGACAGAGTCTGCGTCACGCATGCCACGGCCGGTTTGATCCCCGTCAGCACATGCGCATCCGCTGCTCAGGCCGCGGTGCGCATGGCGAGCGGGGGAAAGCGCACCTGCAGGTCTGCGAACTGCCGCGGGTCGGGTTGGGTCGGCGTCATGCCGCTGCCCGCGGCCAGCGGCCGGCAGGGCTGCAACACGACATGTCTTGCGCCGGCGCTGGCCAACTCGTCGACCAGGCGTGACAGCGCGTCTGCTTCGAGCAGGCTGGTGTGCACGGTG
This sequence comes from Rubrivivax sp., assembly GCA_030653385.1. Lineage (GTDB taxonomy): Bacteria > Pseudomonadota > Gammaproteobacteria > Burkholderiales > Burkholderiaceae_C > Rubrivivax. The sequence goes on from JAURZM010000076.1 coordinate 49,445, forward strand.
GTGCGGCATTCGTATGCGACCCCGCTGTCCAGCAATGCCTCCAGGCTCGTGCGCACGGCGGGCGCCGCGCCGCGCACGCCAGTGATGCGGTCGTGCAGCGCAGCGTCGGCCAGGGGGGCCTTGACGTCCAGACCGACCCAGTCGGCCAGCGGCAACACCGCGCGAAGTCGGCGTGGTGACAGGCCGGCCGTGTGCAGCCCGACCCGGAAACCCAGCGCTCGCACCTCCCGCATCGCTGCTGGCAGCGCCGGATCCAGCGTCGGCTCGCCGCCGCTGAACACCAGCGCGTCGAGGCGGCCCTGCCGGCGCACCAACCAACGGCGCAAGGTGGCCCAACTCGGGCCGGCCGGCACGGTGTCGCGCCCTTGCAGGTGCGGGTTGTGGCAGTACAGGCAGCGCCAGGGGCAGCCTTGCACAAACACCACGGCCGCCAGCGCGCCGGGGTAGTCGATGGTCGTGAACGGCTGCAGGCCGCCGATGCGCAGCGACGCTGCAGCCGCGGGGACGCTCACGTTTGGTTGGCACCGACGCGGGCGCCGGCCTCCTCGAAGTGGCGGCGTTCGGCGAACTCACCTTTTTTTCCCGTGTTGAACGACGCCACCGGGCGGTGGTAGCCCATCACGCGGGTCCACACCTCGCACGGCTGGCGTTCTTCGTCGGTGAGCCGCACGGGCTCGGCGGTGTCGACCGGGGTCGTGTTGGCCAGGGTCAGGTCTTGCATCGCAGGGTCTCCTTCAGGGATGGGGGTGTTGGGTTCACGCCGTGACCAGCCGGCGCCGCTTGGCGGCCAGCCGCTCTTCGTCGCAGCGGGGGCAGAAGTCGTGGCGCCCGCCCAGGTAGCCGTGGCTGGGGCAGATCGAGAAGGTGGGCGTCACCGTGACGTAGGGCAGTCGGTAGTTCGTCAGCGCACGCCGCACCAGCGTGCGGCAGGCGTCGGCGCTGGACAGCGGTTCGCTCATGTACAGGTGCAGCACGGTGCCGCCGGTGTAGCGACGCTGCAGCGGCTCCTGGCGCTCGAGCGCCTCGAACGGGTCATCGGTGAAACCCACCGGCAGCTGCGAGCTGTTGGTGTAGTACGGCTGGTCGGCCGTGCCGGCCTGCAGGATGCCGGGGAAGCGGCGCCGGTCCTCCTTCGCAAAGCGGTAGGTCGTTCCCTCGGCCGGCGTGGCCTCCAGGTTGTACAGATGGCCAGTCTCTTCCTGAAAACGGACCATGCGCTCGCGCACGTGGTCGAGCAGTCGCTCGGCGAACGCATGTCCCCACGGTGTGGTGATGTCGTGCTCGTCGTTCGTGAAGTTCCGAATCGCCTCGTTGAGGCCGTTCACGCCCAGCGTGGAGAAGTGGTTGCGCAGCGTACCGAGGTAGCGCTTGGTGTAGGGGAACAGGCCCTGGTCGATCAGTCGCTGCACCACCTTGCGCTTGGTCTCCAGGCTTGACTTGCCCAGTTCGAGCAGCTCGTCCAGGTGCGCCAGCAGCCCAACCTCGTCGCCGGCGTGGCGGTGCCCCAGCCGCGCGCAGTTCACGGTGACGACGCCGACCGAGCCCGTCTGCTCGGCCGAGCCGAACAGGCCGTTGCCGCGCTTGAGCAGCTCACGCAGGTCGAGCTGCAGCCTGCAGCACATGCTGCGCACCATGTGCGGTTCGAGGTCGGAATTGATGAAGTTCTGGAAGTACGGCAGGCCGTAGCGCGCTGTCATCCCGAACAGCGCGCTGGCGTTCGGTGTGTCCCAGTCGAAATCCTTGGTGATGTTGTAGGTGGGGATCGGGAACGTGAAGACCCGGCCCTTGGCGTCGCCAGCGCACATCACTTCGATGTAGGCGCGGTTGATGAGGTCCATCTCGGGCTGCAGCTCACCGTAGCTGAACGGCATCTCCTGCCCGCCGATCACGGGCACCTGTTCACGCAGATCCTCGGGGCAGGTCCAGTCGAAGGTGAGGTTGGTGAAGGGTGTCTGCGTGCCCCAGCGAGAGGGCACGTTGAGGTTGTAGATCAGCTCCTGGATGCACTGGCGCACCTGCTCGTAGCTCAATGCGTCCTTGCGCACGTAGGGCGCGAGGTAGGTGTCGAAGGAGCTGAAGGCCTGCGCGCCGGCCCACTCGTTCTGCAACGTGCCAAGGAAATTGACGACCTGCCCGACGACGCTGGACAGGTGCAGTGGTGGGCCGGCCTCGACCTTGCCCGGAACGCCATTGAGCCCCTCGTGCAGCAGCGTGCGCAGCGACCAGCCGGCGCAGTAGCCGCTGAGCATGTCGAGGTCGTGGATGTGGATGTCGGCATCACGGTGCGCGCGCCCGACCTCGGGCGGGTAGACATTGTCGAGCCAGTAGTTGGCCACCACCTTGCCCGAGACGTTGAGGATCAGCCCGCCCAGACTCCAACCCTGATTGGCGTTGGCGTTGATGCGCCAGTCGCGCTGTTCGAGGTACTCGTCCATCGCCGCCTGCACGTCAACAAGCGTCTTGCGGGTGTCGCGCAGCGCGCGGTGCTGCTCGCGGTAGACCGTGTAGGCGCGCAAGGTGCGCCGGTGGCCGGCATCAAACAGCGTGGACTCGACGGCGTCCTGGATTTGCTCGATGTGTGGCGTCAACGCGCCGGTGGCCTGCAGCCGAGGCAGCACGCCGGCATGGGTGAGGTGGTCGGCCTCGTCGTTGCCGAACTCGCCGCTCGCGCGCCCGGCACGTGTGATGGCGTCGGCGATCTTGGCGCCGTCAAAGGCCACGACACGGCCGTTGCGCTTGATGACATGGCCGGGCAGGGGCAGGATTCCAGGCATCAGGATCTCCGTTGTGGACACTAGATATGGGGTAGGGGCTGGAACTTACCCACTACCGGTAGCGTCCGCAAGCGGATCGGCCAAGGACTTCAGGTTTCCTTGACCAGGTTCAAGAAACGCGCGTCCGCGCGCTGGCCAGACCGACCAGCAGCGCCACGCCGATCGCGGCCAGCGCGTTGTGCAGCAGCACCAGCGCTGGCGTCGCGGCGGCCGTCGCGGCGGCCGCACCCAGCAGCATCTGCAGCGATGCCAACACCACCAGCGACCGTCCCTCGGCGGCGCAGCCCTTGCGTGCGGCGACAAAGCCGACCGCCAGCGCCCAGGGACCGGCCAGCAACGCCAGCCCGAGGTGCAGGACCGGAGCAGCCTCGACGAGGCGGGCGCCTGCCAGCGCCCCCAGCACCGCTTGAGCCAGCCAGCACAGCGCCCCGGCCGCAGCCCAGCGCGCCAGCGTGGCGCCCGGCAGCGGGCCGGTGTGCAGGCCACGCAGCGTGGCCCAGCCGGTGGCCAGCAGCGCGAGGCCGCCGAGCAGGTTGCCCAGCAACACGCCGGCCGAGCGCGCACCGGCAGAGACCACGCCCAGCGCGGCGAGCGCCAGGGCCAGCGCCAGCATGGCCAGCGTGCGCCGCGCCAGTGACGGCACGCGTGGTGGCCGCACCAGCGCCAGCGCCACGAGCGCGATGACGAGCAGCAGCACCGTCGACGCTGCGACGCGGTGCGTTGCACGCACCACCTTCAGCACACCCGGTTGCCCCAGCAGGGCTGGCGCGGCACTGGCGAGCACAGGTTGCGTGGTGCTGCGGCAGCCAGGCCAGTCACCACAGGCAGGCCGCGGCTGCGCCAGCCGCAGCCAGGCACTGGCAACGACGACCAGCAGCATCAGGAGCACAGTGGCCAGCGCCAGGGCGCGTGCGGCACGCAGGCGGGTCGGGGGCAGCGGCGCGGTGTCGGCGGGCATCTCTGCAAGGGTTAAGTGGGGGTGAATGCGATCTTGCGCCGCGTCCGGTGCCGCGGTCGAGCCTGGGCTGCAGAGCGTGGCATCGGCGCCAACGCCGGTTTCCTTGACTTGGTTCATTTTTGGGCGCCGTGAGCGACCTTGAGAATGAATCGCACACCAAGGAGATGCCATGAGCGATCCACAGCACACCGACGACGAGAACGAACCGATCCCGTGGATGCAGCAACTGATGGACAACCCCTTCCTGCTTCTGTTCCTGGGGGTCTTCGTGCCCACGATGCTGTACACGGTCTGGGGCGTGTTCGACATCCTGACCCTGCCTGTAGCCAAGTAGCCCAAGGAGCACCGCATGAGCGCCATCCTCCCTCCGGCAGAACGCCTCTGGTACAAGCACCCGATCGACCGCGTCGAGGGCACCTGGATCGTGATCGCGCTTCTCTGGTGCCTGATCATGTTCGCGATGATGGTCGGCTGGCACATCTGGGGCAGCCAGAACCTCTCGACCGAGACCTACCGCACCACACCCGACCAGTTCATGGCCAAGACCCAGGCCATGGTCGACAAGTACACGGTGCGCACAGAGACCGACGAGAAGACACCGGTGGTGGCGCCGCCGCCGGGCAGCGACGTCTACATGCTCGCGCGGCTGTGGAGCTACTACCCGATCCTCGAACTCGAGAAGGGCAAGACCTACAAGCTGCACCTGACGGCCATGGACTACAACCACGGCTTCTCGCTGCAGCCCGCCAACATCAACATCCAGATGGTGCCGGGCTTCGAGCACGTGATCACTGTCACGCCCAACCAGACAGGCACCTACTCAGTGGTGTGCAACGAGTATTGCGGCATCGGCCATCACAGGATGGTCGGCCGCATCTACATCAAATGACGGGGGAGCCATGAGCGTTGCCACCACTTACCGTACCTGCCCCCGCTCGGGGCTGCAGTTCGAGTCCCAGGCCGAGAAGCTGATGATCGCCAACGCCTTCGTGGCGGTGGTGTGGCTGCTGGTCGGCGGCGTGCTCGCCATTGGCGTCGTGCTGACACGCTGGCCGGCGGTGCACTGGCTCGAAGCCGACACCTTCTACCTGGTGCTGACCGCGCACGGCATCGACATGCTGATCTTCTGGATCATCTTCTTCGAGATTGCCGTGCTGTACTTCTGTTCGTCGACGCTGCTGCGCTGTCGCATCGCGACACCGAAGATCGCCTGGCTGGCGTTTGCGTTGATGCTGATCGGCTCCGTCGTCAACAACGTCGCGGTCTTCCGCGGTGCTTCGAGCGTGATGATGACGAGCTACGTGCCGATGATGGCCGAGCCCAGCTTCTACCTCGGGCTGATCCTGTTCGCGGTCGGTGCGCTGGTCGCGGTCTTCGTTTTCTTCGGCACGCTGGTCGTCGCCAAGCGCGAAAAGACCTACCAGGGTTCGGTGCCACTGGTCACCTTCGGCGCCATCACGGCGGCCATCATCGCGGTGTTCACCATCGCCTCCGGCGCCATCATCCTGATCCCGACCTGGCTGATGTCGCTGGGCGTGGTCAAGGAGATTGACCCGCTCGTCTACCGCACGATCTGGTGGGCCTTCGGCCACAGCTCGCAGCAGATCAACGTCGCCGCGCACATTTCGGTGTGGTACCTGGTGGCGGCCATCGCCTTCGGCGCCAAGCCGATGAGCGAACGGGTCAGCCGCACCGCATTCCTGCTGTACATCCTGTTCCTGCAACTGGCCAGCGCGCACCACCTGCTGGCCGACCCCGGCCTGTCGACCGCCTGGAAGGTCGTCAACACCAGCTACTTCATGTACTTTGCGGTCTTGGCCTCCATGCTGCACGGCCTCACGATCCCCGGCGCGATGGAAGTCGCGCAGCGGCAGAAGGGCTACACCAAGGGCCTCTTCGAATGGTTGCGCAAGGCACCCTGGGGCAACCCGACCTTTTCGGGTGTGTTCATTTCACTGATCGGCTTTGGCTTCCTGGGCGGGATCTCGGGCGTGATGATGGGCACCGAGCAGCTGAACATGATCATCCACAACACGATCTATGTGCCCGGGCATTTTCACGCCACGGTGGTGGTGGGCACCACGCTGACCTTCATGGCGCTGACCTACTACCTGATCCCGGTGCTGTTCAGGCGCGAGATGATCGCGCCGACGCTTGCGAAGTGGCAGCCCTATCTGTTCGGCTTCTCGATGTACTTCTTTTGCCTGGTCATGATGGGCGCAGGCACGCTGGGCGTCTCGCGGCGGCACTGGGACATGGCGTTCCAAGGCGCGGCGCTGGCCTACGAGTGGCCCGGCGCGGCCTACCTGATGATGGGCCTGGTCGGCATCGGCGGCATCGTCGCCATCGCAGGCGGCGCGATCTACATCTACATCACGGTCGGCTCGCTGCTGTGGGGCCGCAAGCTCGACAGTGGCGCCACCAGCCCGCGGTTCACGCCGATTCCGCGCACCGCGCCCTCCGTCGTCGCGCAGAGTTACGGCTCGATGGGCTTCGCGGCGCCCGGTACCTTCGTGCTGGCGATGGTCTTCCTGCTGGCCTTCGTGCTGTACTACTTCATCAACTGGAAGTACCTGTCAACCCTCTGGGGCCTGAGCTGAGGCACTTAAAGCGCCGGCCCTGCCACGGCAGTGCCGGCTCCACGATCCGCACGATGCGAGGAGACGAGCCATGAGCCGAAGCCCCCTGCGCCGGGCCCCGGGACCGCCGGTTGCCGACCTGGCAGCTGCTGGCACCGTCCCCGTCGCCTCAGCGGAACCGCAGGCGGTCGACTGGCGTACCGTGCTGGGTGTTTTCAAGCTGCGCATCGCGGTGTTGATCATGATCACCGCACTCGCCGGCATGGCCATCGTGCCGGGCGGGCAGGCCGGCCCGTTGCAGGTGCTGGTTCTGGCGCTGGCGGTGCTGGTGGCATCGGGCGCAGCCGGTGCGTTCAACCAGTTCGTCGAGGCCGACAGCGACCGCCTGATGGCTCGCACGCGCCGTCGGGCATTTGCCAGCGGCGCGCTGCCGCGCACGGTGGGCTGGCTGCTGGCGATCGCAGCGCTGCTGGTCCTGGCGGTGGCAGCCGCAGCATACTGGGTCAACGCCTTGGCCGCGGCCTTCGTGCTGGCCGGGGCGCTGACTTATGCGCTGGTCTACACACTGGGCCTGAAACGCCGTACGCCGTGGAACATCGTCGTTGGCGGAGCAGCCGGCAGCTTCGCGGCGCTGGCGGGCGCCGCTGCGGCCGACCCCCAGTTGGGCCCGCTGGCCTGGCTGCTGGCACTGGTGTTGCTGCTGTGGACACCGCCGCACTTCTGGAGCCTGGCGATCGCCAACGAGGACGAGTACCGCGCCGCCGGCATACCGATGCTGCCGGTGGTCGTGGGCGCCGCGCGTGCGGCGCGCATCGTGCACGCGCATGCCATCGCGTTGGTGGCGGTGTCGCTGTTGCTGGTGCCGTTCGGTGCCGGCCCGCTGGTGCTTGCCGCCGCGTTGGGCGGCGGCGTGCATTTCCTGCGCAAGACCCATGCCTTGGTGCGCCAGCCGAATCGCAAGGCGGCCATGGCGGCGTTCTTCGCTTCGATGGTGCAGTTGAGCGTGCTGCTTGCGGGGGTGGTGGTCGATGCGGCGATGCGCTGACAGGCCAGTTCTTGCCCGCACCCCCGGCGCGGCCGCGCGTGGCCGCGGTGCGCGCGCCGTCGGTTCTGCGCTTGCCGCGCTGACCCTGCTGTGCGGACTTGGGGCGGGCATTGCCACCGCCCAGCCGCGCCTGGACGAGCGTGAGGCGCTGCGACTCGGCCAGGCCGCGATCGGCGCCGAGGTGCCCGACCTGATGCTGCTCGACCGCCAGGGTCGCCCGGTGCGGCTGGCCGGCTACCGCGGCAAGCCTTTGCTGGTGAGCTTCATCTACACCGGCTGCTTCCAGGTCTGCCCGACGCAGACACGCGCGCTGCTCGAGGCCGTGAACGGCCTGGAGAAGATGCTCGGTGCGCACCAGTTCAATGTTGTCAGCATCGGCTTCAACCAACCCTTCGACGACCCGCAGGCGATGCGCGCCTTCGCGGCGCAGCAGCGCATCAACCGCGCGAACTGGGAGTTCCTCAGCCCGCCCCGGGAAGCGGTGGGCACCTTGACACAAGCCTTTGGCTTCAGCTACCTCGCCACGCCAGCTGGCTTCGACCATGTGCTCGGCGTCACCGTGGTCGATGCCCGTGGCCGCATCCACGCCCAGGTCTACGGCGACCGCCTGCGTGCCGACCAGCTGGGCCGTCCGCTGCGCGAGCTGCTGCTGGACACGCCGCTGCCGGCTGCCTCGACGCTGGCGGCGGTGGTCGAGCGCGTGCGCATCCTGTGCACCGTCTACGATCCCGACACCGGGGAGTACCGCTACGACTACAAGCTGATCCTGGAGCTGATCGGCGGCGCCTTGTTCTTCGGCAGCGCCGCCACCTACCTGCTGCTCGAGTGGCGCGAACGGCGCCGCGCGCGCAAGGCCTCATGTGGCGCCCCGCTGAGCTCCGGCCGTTCGGCCTGAAGGCCTGGCGCGGCGCCGAACGGCTGTTCGACGCGGCCTTTGGTTCCTGCCTGAACCCGCTGCGCCACCTGGGCGCGATTGGCTTGCTCGCGTTCTGGCTGCTCGCCGGCAGCGGCGTCGTGCTCTACGCGCTGTTCGACACCTCGGTGCAGGGGGCCTACCGCTCCGTCCAGGCGCTGGACGCCGTGCCGCTGGGCTTGGGCCGGCTGCTGCGCGGGCTGCATCGCTACAGCGCCGACCTGCTGGTGGTGGTGATGGGGCTTCATCTGCTGCGTGAATGGCTGCACGGCCACGAACGGGGCTTCCGGCGCTTCAGCTGGTTGACGGGCGTGCCCTTGATCGTGTTCGTGTTTGTCGCCGCGATCGGCGGCTTCTGGCTCAACTGGGATCAGTTGGGGCAGTTCTCGGCCATGGCCAGCGCCGAGTGGATCGACGCACTGCCGTTGCTGGCGACGCCGATGGCGCGCAACTTCCTCACCGTCGACGCGGTGAGTGATCGTTTGTTCTCGCTCTTTGTCTTCGTGCACATCGGCGTGCCACTGCTGCTGCTGTTCGGGCTGTGGTTCCACGTTCAGCGCATCACGCGCGCTGCGGTGCTGCCACCGCGCCCGCTGCTGCTGGGCACGGTCGCCACGCTGGTGCTGCTGGCGCTGGTTCAGCCAGTGACGAGCCACGCACCGGCGGCACTGGCGCAGGTGCCGGCCGAGTTGCGACTGGACTGGCTGCTGCAGTTTGTGCACCCGCTGAGCTACGCCACCTCGGCCGCGTTCACCTGGGTGCTGGTGGGCGCGGCGCTGCTGCTGCTGCTGGTGCTGCCCTGGCTGCCGGCGCGGCACGACTCACCGGCACCGGAGGTCGCGCGGGTCGACCCGGCCAACTGCAACGGCTGCCGGCGCTGCTTCGACGATTGCCCCTATGCCGCAGTGACGATGGCGCCGCACCCCAACCAGCGCATCGGCCGCCTGTTGGCGGTGGTGGATGCCGATCTCTGCGCCGGCTGCGGCATATGCGCCGGTGCCTGCCCGTCGTCGACGCCCTTCCGCACAGCGGCCGCGCTCGTCACCGGCATCGACATGCCGCAGCGGCCGGTGGGTACCCTGCGGGCTCGCCTGCGCCAGGCCCTGACGGCGCAGCGTTCCGCGGGCACCACGCACCCGCTGGTGGTGTTCGGTTGCGACCACGGCGCTCCGACGGGGCAGGTGGTCGCTGCCGACACCAGCCACTTCGGCCTGCTGTGCGCCGGCCAGCTGCCGCCGTCGTTCGTCGAGTACGCGCTGCGCGATGGAGCGGCCGGCGTGCTGGTGGCGGCCTGCAGGCAAGGGGGCTGCGAGTTCCGCCTCGGCGAGCGCTGGACGGCCGAGCGGCTGCAGGGCTTGCGCGAGCCGCACCTGCGCGCCCACGTGCCGGTCGCGCGCCTGGAATTGGTGCACGCCGGGCCAGGCGACGAAGTGCTGCTCGCCGCGGCGCTGCAGCGCCTGCGCACGCGTGTGCAGGCGCTGGGCAGCGTCGACGCCGCGCCGGCGCCGGGCAAGGCCGCGGGCTTGCACCATGCCTGACCGGACCGTTGCCCCAGCCCGCATTGCGACAGCGTCGGGCCCGCGTGCCTGGCTGGGCCAAGTGCTGCTGTATGGGCTGTTCGCGCTGGCCATCGGCGTTTTTTCGCAATGGCCGCCCTACCGCCACCTGCAGCCCGGGCAGGCGCTGATCAAGCTCAGCTTCAGCCACGCTGGCAAACCGGTCGGTGACTGCCGGCCGCTGAGCCCGCAGGAGCTGGCGCGGCTGCCGCCCAACATGCGCGAACCCACCGTCTGCCCGCGCGAGCGCTCGGCCGTGATGGTGCAGGTCGAGCTCGGGGGTGTGAAGGTGCTGGAGCGCACGGTGCAGCCGTCGGGCCTGTCCAAGGACGGTACGTCGGCGATGTACGCACGGCTCGTGGTGCCGGCCGGCGAGCAGCACATCGCCGTGCGCCTTTCGGACGACGTGCGCCGGCGCGATGCCGCCTGGCACCGCCAGGCCACCGTGCACCTGGTGCCCGGCCAGGTGCTGGTCATCGACTTCAATCCCGGCAAGGGCGGCATCACGCTGCAATGAAACCCCGGACACGCCCACATGAACACACTTTCCTCGACCCTCGCCCCGGCACACGCCGCCGCTGCGCCTCGAACCGCATCGAGCCCGGCCACATACACGCTGCCGGCGGTGTCGGCAAACCAGCGAACGCTGGCGCGCGCCTGGCTCAGGCTGGCGCTGCTGGCGCTGGTCGGTTCGGGACTGTTTTCTGTGCTGCTGGTGTTGGCGCGCACGCCGGGCATCAACGCCTGGCTGCCGTCGGGCGACTTCTTCCGCGTGGCGCTGGTGGTGCACGTCGACCTGTCGGTGCTGGTGTGGTTTGTCGCCATCGCCGGCCTGCTGTGGAGCCTGAATCAGCGTGCCGCGCGCAGCCGCACCGCCAGCGGCTTCGCATGGGCCGCACTCGCGCTGGCCGCGCTGGGCGCCCTGGGCATGGTGCTGGCAGCCTTCTTCGACCCGGGCAAGCCGGTGATGGCCAACTACATCCCCATGCTCGACAGTGGCGGCTTCCGCGTTGCCGTCGGCGTGTTCGGCGTCGGCGCGCTGATGCTCGTGCTGCAGGCGCTGGTGCGGCCTTCGCCCATCGGTCCGATGCTCGATGGAACGGGTGCGCTTCGCTTCGGGCTCAACGCTGGCGCGGTGGCAGGCGCGGTGGCGCTGCTGGCCTTCGCTTGGGCGCTCGCGGTGGTGCCCACGGCACTGCCGGCCAAGGCCTACTACGAGATCCTCTTCTGGGGCGGCGGCCACGCGCTCCAGTTCACCTGGACGCTGTTGATGCTGGTGGCCTGGCTGACACTGGCGCAGGCCTGCGGTGGGCGTGTGCCGCTGAGCCCGCGCGTCGTGGTGCTGCTGTTCGCGGTGGCGCTGGCGGGTGTGTTCGTCACCCCGCTGGCCTACCTGATGCACGATGTCAGCACGGTCGAGCATCGCGACATGCACACCTGGGGCATGCGCCTGGGTGGCGGGCTGGCAATTGCGCCGCTGGCGCTGGCGGTGCTGCTGGCGCTGGCGCGGCGCGACGCCGGGTCCGCCAGGCTGGTGCCCACGCAGCGCCCGCTGCGTGCCGCGCTGCTGGCTTCGATGCTGCTGTTTGTGGCTGGTGGACTGATCGGCCTGACCATCCAGGGCAGCAACGTCAAGATTCCGGCGCATTACCACGGCTGCATCGTCGGTGTGACGCTTGCGCTGATGGGCCTGGTGCTGCACCTTCTGCCCCAGCTCGGCTGGCGTGCGCCAGCCGGCCGGCTGGCGGTCGCGCAGCCCTGGCTCTACGGTTTCGGGCAGATGCTGCACATCATCGGCCTGGTGTGGTCTGGGGGTTACGGCGTGCAGCGCAAGGTGGCCGGCGCCGAGCAGGTGCTGCGCAGCACAGGCGAGGTCGCCGGCATGGGTCTGATGGGGCTGGGCGGGCTGCTGGCCATCGCCGGTGGCTTGCTGTTCGTGGTGGTGGTGGTGCGCGCGATGCGGGCAACGCCACCCGCAGCGTTGTGACGCACAGCAGATGATCGGCTTCGTCCAGCGCGTGCTGCGCGCCGCCTTCATGCGCGCCGAGGCGCTCTTCAACCGCGCCTTCGGCGACCGCCTGAACCCGCTGTACCACCTGGGCGCCATCACCTTCTTCCTGTTCTGGGTGGTAAGCGCGACAGGCTTGGTGCTGTATGCCTTCTTCGACACCAGCGTCACCGGCGCCTGGCGCTCGGTGGAAGCCATCACGCATGGCGCCTTCGGGCTCGGCGGCCTGGTGCGCACCCTGCACCGACATGCCTCGGACGCCATGGTGTTGACGCTCGTGGTCCACCTGTTGCGGCACTTCGCCTTCGACCGCCTGCGCGGCTTCCGCTGGTTCTCGTGGGTCACCGGTGTGTTGCTGCTGTGGCTGGTCTACCTGGCCGGTGTCAACGGCTACATGTTGCCCTGGGACCGCCTGGCGCAGTTCGTCACCCAGGCCAGCTTCGCGTGGCTGGACTGGCTGCCGGGCTTCGGCGGCTCGCTCAGCCGCAACTTCATCGTCGACGCCAACGTCAGCGACCGCCTGTTCTCGCTGCTGGTGTTCATTCACATCGGCGTGCCGCTGGTGACGTTGCTGCTGATGTGGGTGCACGTGCAGCGTGTACCCAAGGCCGGCACGCAGCCGCCGCGGCCGATTGCGCTGGCGCTGATGGCCACGCTGCTGGTGCTGGCATTGCTGTCGCCAGTTTCCAGCCAGGGCCCGGCCGATCTCGGCACCGCGCCGCAGGTGCTGGCGCTGGACTGGTTCCTGCTTCCGATCTTTCCGCTCTTCTACGCATGGCCGCTGGGTGCGGTGTGGGGCCTGGTGGCGGGCAGCACGCTGCTGCTGCTGGCACTGCCCTGGCTGCCGCCGCGCCGCGCGGGCCACGCCAATCAGCTGACGATGCACCCCGGCGCCGTGCGTGTGGTCGCTCGCGCGGGCGAGACACTGCTGGAAGCCGGGCTGCGCGCAGGTGTGGCCCTGCCGTACGACTGCCGCGCCGGCGGGTGTGGTCTGTGCCTGTGCACGGTGCACCAGGGGCGGGTCGATCCCGGCCCCTACCAGGCCGCCGTGCTGACCGAGGCGATGCGTGCACGTGGCCAGGCGTTGATGTGCTGCGCGGTGGCGCTGGAAGACGTCGAGCTCGAGATCGAAGGTGTGGCCGAGCTTGCCCGCGGCGAGTCCGCCGCTGCGCCGGTCCGCTGGCGTGCAGAGGTGCGGAGCATGGAGCGTCTGGCGCCCGACCTGATGCGCCTGCACATCGCCTTGCCCGAAGGCCAGCACCTGGGCTTCGTCGCCGGCCAGTACATCAACATCCTGCTCGATGACGGTGCCAGGCGCGCCTTTTCGTTCGCCAACGCCCCGGCCGACCCCGGGGCCACGCCCTCCACAGCAGGCGACGTGATCGAACTGCACGTGAGGCGGATCCCCGGTGGGCGGTTCACGGGGCATGTTTTCGAAGGCATGAAGCCGGGCGACACGGTCGAGTTCGAAGGCCCGCTGGGCCGCTTCGCCATGAACGACAGCGAGCGCCCGATCCTGTTCGTGGCCGGCGCCACCGGCTTTGCGCCGATCAAGAGCATCCTCGAAGACAACTTCCGCCGCGGCGTGCGGCGGCCGATGCGGCTGTACTGGGGCGTGCAAACGCAGGCTGACCTGTACCTGCTGGACCTGCTGCAGCGCTGGCAGCGTGAACACACCAACTTCGAGTTTGTGCCGGTGCTGTCGCAGGCCGACGGCGACACCGCATGGACCGGCCGGCGCGGCCTCGTGCACCAGGCGATGCTCGAAGACCACCCCGACCTTCGTGGCCACGAGGTCTACGCCTGCGGTTCGGTGCGCATGGTCGAGGCCGCCGTGCCGGACTTCCTGGCCCACGGGCTCGAGGAGCAATTCTGCTTCTCCGACGCCTTCGTGCCCAGCGGCACCGCGTCTGTCCGCGCTGCCTAGGACGCCCTCAGCGGCCAGAGCGGGCCGATCGCGTCGAGCGTGTTCTTCAGCACCAGGCCGAGCTCGGTGTCGCCCTCCATGACCAGGGCGCGGTCGAAGAACAGGCGGTCGGCGTCGTCCTGGCCCCGCACCAGGCGCCACAGCGCGAGTGCCTGGGCGCGCACCACCAGCGCGGCGGGCTGGTGTGCGTTTGCCACCTCGAAGCCGCGCGCGCCGAGTTGGAGCCGCACGCGCAGGCCGGGCTCGATCAGCTCGATCTCGACGCAATGCCCGCCGAGCAGCTGGCGCTGGGTTTCGTCCAGACGCGGCAGCAGCAGTCGGTCGAGCAGTCGGGCCAGCACGAACGAAGGCGGTTCGGTGGGCAGCCGGCGCAGCAGGCCCTGCAGGTGGCGTGCTGCGCCGGCCACCAGAGGCGGCAGCGGCAACGTGCCGGTGGGTGGCGTCGGTTGCGCCGCGGGGTGAGGCCGGTTCATGTGATTTCCATCGACAGGACCACGGCCTGTTGCCCCGGCCTGCGCCGCGCGTAGCCATCGACCAGCGCACCCGGCAGGCCCAGCGTCTGCAGCTCGGCAAGCGCAGGCGCAAGTGGCGCGTCTGCATTGAGCACGTCGTCGAAGAGTTCCGTCACGCGCGCGAAGCCGCGGCTGCACGGCGACAAGCGCAGCCGCTGCACGCCGGCGACCTGGAGCAGTTCCCCTGCACCCAGCAGGCACTGCACAGCGGCCGACTGCGTCTGCGTGCCGTTCAGCACCAGGAACGGCTCGCCCTCGCTGGTGGCCAGCGGCAGGCCGTCGTCGTCATCGCGGCAGCGAAAACCGCATTCGTCCTTCTTCAGACGATGGTGGCGCGCCGTGAAACACCGTGCCGAAAACGCGAGCGGCATGCGGCCAAAGGCGAACACCTCAGTCTCGAGCGGCCCTGCCGGCCCCGTGACCCGAGCCGCTGCCGGGTTGACGCGCGCCACCGCGTCGAGCGCCAGCTCCAGCGGTGGCACCCAACGCGTCGCCCCCAGCGGCGCCAGCTCGGCCAGCGCAGCGCGGCTGTACACGTTGATGTGCGGGCCGATGACAAACGGGCGCGCCTCCGCCGGCGCGCGGGCGCGCCGCGCCAGTGCCGCCAGCGCGGTGGCGTCACCGGCCTCGATCAGGAACTCGTCCTGCTCGGCCAGCCGGCGCACGCTGCGCTGCTCGGCTTCGCCCATCACCAGCGCCTGCGTCGCCAGCACCACTTGCTTGCCGCAGGCACGCAAGTCGCGCGCCAGTGCCATCCAGTCGTCGAACTTGAACTCGTTGCGGCGGGAGCACACCAGTTCCCCCAACACGACGGTGTCGGCCCGGCCCTCGGCCACGGCGGCGTAGAAGGCCATGGTCTGCGGGCGCGGCCACCAGTACAGCAGGGGGCCAACGGTCAGACCGAAGCGGCGGTGGGCGGGCATGCGGATCCCCTGGGTGTGTGAAGCGTGCACCATCAACGCCACGGCCGGTCGTAGGCGCCGAGCGTGTGCTGCTGGCCCTCGGCCCAGCGCGCCAGCTTCGTGTTCCAGGCCGGCTGCACCGCCCAGCGTGCGTCCGATGCGGCGTGGTCGATCGCGGTGCGCCAGACCCCGGTGACCTCGGCCACGTAGCTGGCGCTGCGCTGCCGGCCTTCGATCTTGATGGCGGCAACGCCGGCTTCGATCAACTGCGGCAGCAGGGCCAGCGTGTTCAGGCTGGTCGGCTCCTCGAGCGCGTAGTCGAGCTCGCCATCGACGACAAACCGGCCCTTGCACAGCGTTGGGTAGCCCCGAGGCTCGTTGGCTGCATAACGGTCGATCAGCATGCCACCCAGGCGTGCCTCGACGCCGGCGGGGGTCTGCTCCCAGCGCACCGCCGACGCCGGCGAGCAGACACCGGCGTTGTTGGGCGAACTGCCGGTGACGTAGGACGACAGGGCGCAACGCCCCTCGACCATCACGCACAGGCTGCCAAAACCGAAGACCTCGATCTCGGCCTCGGTGTGGCGGGCGAGGTGTTGCACCTGCGACAGCGTCAGCACACGCGGCAGCACTGCGCGCCGGATGCCGTAGCGCTCGCGGTAGAACTCGATGGCTTCGGCGCTGGTGGCCGATGCCTGGACCGACAGGTGCAGCGGAAGTTGCGGGTGCCGCGCCCTCGCGTAGGCCATGACCGCCATGTCGGCGACGATCAGCGCGTCGGCGCCGAGCGCCGCGGCGCGGTCCACCGCGCGCTCCCAGGGGGTGCTGTCGAGCGCGTCGGCAAAGGTGTTGAGCGCCATCAGGACCCGGCGGCCGCGGGCATGAGCGTAGCGCACGCCGTCACGCACCTGCCGGTCGTCGAAGTTCAGGCCCGCGAAGTTGCGCGCGTTGGTGGCGTCCTTCAGACCGAGGTAGACGGCGTCGGCGCCCGCGTCCACGGCCAGCTGCAGGGCACGCAGCGAGCCCGCCGGGCAGACGAGCTGCGGCGCCGCACGGCTCACGCCCGCTTCAGCCCCCGCCACAGCCGCAACCGCCGCCGCCACCACCGCAGCCCAGCGTGGTTCCGCCGGCAGTGCCGGCGGCAATGCGGGACAAGCGCACATGCCAGCGCGCGGGGCCACTTTGCAGGTACTGCCATGCGAACTGCCCGCCCCGTGTCTTCTCGAACTGCATGTACAAGGGGACCGGGTCGTGGTCGTTGAGCAGCTCGAAGCTCTCTCCCGGCGCCAGCCCGTCGAAGGTGCCGAAGATCAGCGGGTGGCGCTGTGCGGGCGCGATGGTGCGGACGTCGATCAACTCGGTGGCGATGGCCATGACTTGTCCTTGTACTGCGGGATCCAATGGAACTGGGTCCAGCGTAGCCGCCTCCGCCAGGCTGCACCTTGATGCCGTTCAAGAAATCGGCCGTCCGATCCTTGGCGATCGCCAGCCCAGGTGTGGCGCGTTGGCGCGCCTGTCCAAGGCTCAGTGCAGCACCAGCAGCGGCAGCCGGCTGTCAGCGAGAATGGCCTTGGTCTGCGAGCCGAACAGGAACTCGCCGAACGCGCCTCGGCCGAGCGCCACCATCACGATCAAATCGCAGCGGTGCCGGGTGGCCGTGACGAGGATCGCCTTGTCGATGCGCCGCACCTCGTCGAGCACGCTTTCGAAGGTGACGCCTGCAGCGCAGGCCACGGCTTCGAACTGTGCCAGCACGAGCCGGGCAGAGCCAACACTGACCTCGTCGAAGTCGTCCTCTGCGGCCTCGGCGCTGCGCCGACCGATTCGAGACCACTCGCACGACGAGCTCACCGGAGCGACGTAACCCACGATCACGGCGCCCAGCTGGCCGGCGAGGTTCACACTGGCATGCATCGCTCGAGCCGACAGTTCGCTGCCGTCGACTGGCACCAGGATGCGCTTGATCTGCATGGGCGTCTCCGTTGAGCGGCGGTGGGTCTCGGACAAACTTCCAGCATCGACCCTGCAGCCGGGGTCCGCGCACAGACGCAACCGCTCGCGCAACCGTAGTGGGCCGGTCCCGTCATGTCCTTGACCTGACACAAGAACGGCGCTCCGCTGCGGCGCCGGCACCCGGGGTAGACCGGCAGAATTCCGCGACCGGTGCAACCGTTTGTGCGCCGGTGGCCGCCATCGATTGCCCGGGCGGTCACGTCACGAAGGACAACAATGGATCAGACCGTACCCCTGGTCGACTTTGCACCCATCGCCCGCCTGGTGCTGTTGGCGCTCATGCTCGCACTCGTGCCGCTGGCCTGGGTCTGGCTGCGCAGGCGCAGCACCCCTTCGGCAACACGGCTGGCGGCACTGACCACGCTCACGCTGTTCCTCACCTTCGATCTGATCGTCTTCGGGTCCTTCACGCGCCTGACCGACTCGGGCCTCGGCTGCCCGGACTGGCCCGGCTGCTACGGCCAGGCGAGCCCGGTCGGCGCGAGCGCGCACATCGACCAGGCGCAGACCGCGATGCCCGGCGGGCCGGTGACCTTCACCAAGGCGTGGATCGAGATGATCCACCGCTACGCCGCCATGACGGTGGGGATGCTGATCCTTGTGATGACGGTGTTTGCCTGGCGCGAGCGCCTCAAGGTGCGGGGGATGCTGCCGTTTTCGCCGTGGTGGCCGACGCTGACGCTTGTCTGGGTGATCGTGCAGGGGCTGTTCGGCAAGTACACCGTCACGCTGAAGCTCTACCCGGCGATCGTCACGCTGCACCTGCTGGGGGGCCTGGTGCTGCTGGTGATGCTGGCGTTCCAGCACGAAGCCTTCCTGCGCCGGCCGCTCGTGTTGACCGCGCGGCTGCGGCGGGCAGCGCTGGCGGTCGGCGCCGTGCTCGGACTGCAGATTGCGCTGGGCGGCTGGGTCAGCACCAACTACGCCGTCCTGGCCTGCACCGGATTCCCGACCTGCAACGGCCAGTGGTGGCCGCAGATGGAGTTTGCGCAGGCCTTCGTCTTGCTGCGCCATCTGGGGCAGACGGGCGGTGGAGCGTTGCTGTCCTTCGAGTCGCTGGTGGGCATCCACATGGTCCACCGCATCGCCGCGGTGGTGGCGGCAGCGGCGCTGCTGTGGCTGGCCTGGCGCCTGCGGCGCGAGGGCAACCCGACGCTGGCACGCTTTGGCCTCGGCCTGGGCCTGCTGACGCTGATGCAGGTGGCCAGCGGCTTGTCCAACGTCGTGCTCGACTGGCCCATCGTTGCGGCACTGGTGCATTCAGCGGGTGCCGCCGCGCTTGTCCTGCTGCTTGCGCTGCTGCTCGCACGCACGTGGGGAGCCGGGGTCGAGGCCCGACAAGGCACCTAAACACCGGGCGGGCGCGCTTCAGGGCTTGGCGAACGCGCGCACGAGCCTCAGGCCTGGTAGGTGGCCAGCCGCCGCACGTCGGGAATGCGGATGTCCCGCCCGTCGACCTCGATCAACGCCGCCAGCTCGAGCTCACGCAGAACGCGCGAGAAGTACTCGGGCGTCAGCGACAGGCGCGAGGCGACGGTCACCTTGCTCACCGGCAGCGACACGGTGACGAGTCCGGCGCAGCCTTCGTCCGGCTCCTGATCGCGCAACAGGTAGCCGATGACCCGCTGCACGCCGCTTTGCAACGCGTAGGCCTGCACGTCGCGCACCAGGCCATGCAGTCGACGCGACAGACCGGCCAGCATGCGCAGCGCGAAACGATCGTCGCGACCGATCTCTTCAATGACCGCCGCACGCTGCACCGACAGCAGCAGCGAGTCGGCCAGCGCCTGCGCATTCACGACACAAGGCTTGCCGAGGAACATCAGCGCCTCGGCAAAACTCCCGCCCTGCGGAATCAACTCGATCACCTTCTCCTGGCCCGCTGGGGACAACATGAAGAGCTTGACCTGGCCCACCACGACCACGTGGAAGGCATCGCAGGGGTCGCCCACGCGCAGCACCATGTCGCCGCGCGCGAAGCGCCGCATCTGGCAGCCGCCCGCCAGTCGGTCGAGATGCTCGGGGTCCAGCGAGCTGAACAGCGGCAGCTGGGCCAGAAAGCGTGGGATGTCGAAGTTGCGTGTGTCTAACATGGAGCGGACGCCGGTCCGGTGGGCTCAGGCAGCGCATGCTCCACCACTGCTGGCAACCGCGGCTTGACGCTCGTCAAACTGCGGCAAGGGCCTGCCTGGCGGCCATCGCCGACCGTGCGGGCGTTTCAAGTCGCCCGCCGCTGCAGCCGCGCCCACCCTTCGTCGATTTCGGCCTGCAGCTCGTCGACCTGCGCTGGCTGCAGGTGGTGGTAGCGGCGCTGCACCGCCAGGTAGTCGGCGATCGGCAGTGTCTTGCCTGACTGGATCGTGTAGTGCACCCCGTTCTCGACCTCGTACAACGGGAAGGCGCCCGAGTCCACCGCCAGGCGCGCCGTGGACAGGCCGGCATCGTCGGCCAGTCCCCAGCCGTCCAGGCAGGGGATCAGCAGATTCAGCAGGCGCAGGCCGTGCATCGCCTTCGCCTTGGCCACCTTGCGGCGCAGATCCGCCAGGTGGCTGACGCTGGCGGTGGCGACGTAGGGAATGCCGTGCACGGCCATGATCTCCACCAGGTTCTTCTTGCGCGTGGCCTTGCCGGCGGGCGTGGAGCCGGTGCGCGCCAGATGGGGCGTGGACGAGGACTTCTGCGCGCCGGTGTTCATGTAGCCCTCGTTGTCGAGGCAAACGTAGATGAAGTCCTCGTTGCGCTCGGCGGCAGAGGACAGGCACTGGAAGCCGATGTCGTAGGTGCCGCCGTCGCCCGCCAGCACGACCACCTGGGTTGCCTGCCGGCCCGTGGCGTTGAGCGCGCGGCGCAGGCCTGAGGCGGCGGCAGCGCTGGCCTCCAGCGTGGGCTGGTAGACCGGGATCCTCAGCGAACTGAAGGGCTGCGGCCCGGCGATGATGGCCATGCACGAGGGCGGGATCACCGCCACCGTGTCCGGCCCCAGCACCGACAGCACATGGCGCGCCGCCAGTGCGTCGATGCAGCCCGGGCACGCGGCATGGCCGGAGCACAACATCGCCGGCTCGGCGGTTGGCGGGTTCGTCAAGGTCGTCAACATGCTCGTCACCTCGCCCATTCCGATGCAGCGGCCTGCGGCGCGGCCACTGCTGTGCGCACGAAGGCCTCGATGCGCTCCGGCGCCACGTTGACACCGCCCACGCCAGCCAGCAGCCCGTGCACCCGTGGTGCGTCGGGCATGCCGTACAGCGCAGCCCGAAGTTCCTGGCCCAGTACACCGCCGGTGCCGGGTGAGTGGTTGCGGTCAAGCACGATCGCGTCGCGCACGCCGGCCAGTGCCGCGCGCAGCGCCGCCACCGGCAGTGGGCGGAACAGCCGGAGCTTGATCAGCCCCACCGGCAGACCGCCTGCGCGCAGGCGATCGACGGCCTCGCGCGCGGTGCCGCTCATGCTGCCCAGCGTGACCAGCACGCTGCTGGCGTCGTCGCAGCGGTAGCGCTCGACGACGCCCCAGCTGCGACCGGTGTGGCGGGCCCAGTCAAGGTCGGCCTCGGCGGCGGCGGTGGGCACCCGGGCCATGGCCTCGTCCAGCGCCTGCCGGTGGCGGTACCACATGTCCTGGTCGACCACGTTGCCCCAGGACTCGGGCCGGGCCGGGTCCAGCCGGTGCGGCGGGTCGTAGGGCGGCAGGTAGGCGTCGACCAGGGCCTGCGCGGGCACCGCGACCGGCTCCAGCGCATGCGACACGTAGAAAGCGTCCAGGTTGACCATCGCTGGCAGCTGCACCTGCTCGGCCACGCGGTAGGCCTGCAGCACGGTGTCCAGCGCCTCCTGCGCACTTTCGACGTAGTACTGGATCCAGCCGGTGTCGCGCTGCGAGAGGCTGTCGGTCTGGTCGGGCCAGAAGGCCCAGGGCGAAGCCACGGTCCGGTTGACATTGGCCATCACGATCGGTGCGCGAGCACCGGCCGCGTAGTGCAGCAGCTCGTGCATCAGCAGCAGGCCCTGCGACGCGGTGGCGGTGAAGACGCGCACGCCGGTCAGCGAGGCCGGGATGCAGGCCGACATCACCGAGTGCTCCGACTCGACGGTGATGATCTCGGCGTCGAACGCTCCGGCGGCCTGGAACTCGGTCAGCAGCTCCAGCACCGGGGTCTGCGGCGTGATGGGGTAGACGGGGGCGACCTTTGGGCGCGCCAGCCGTGCGCCCCAGGCCACGGCGTGGTTGCCGCTCAGCAGCACGGTGGGCTCGGGCCTCATCGCGTCTCCTCCTCCATCAGCATCGATCCGGTCGGGCATTCGCGCACGCACAGGCCGCAGCCCTTGCAGTAGTCGGCGTCCACGGTGTAGCCCGCGCCTTCGTGGCGCACCGCGAGATCGGGGCACCAGGTCACGCAGAGGTCGCACTGGATGCAACGCCCACACGAATAGCAGCGTTGCGCCTCGGCCAGCGCCTGCGCCGGCACCAGGCCCAGTTGCACCTCACCACCGCTGGCGAGCCGTTCTTGCGGCGAGCGCCGTGCCGCGGCAACGCGGGGTGCCGACGCGTGGGCCCAGGTGGCGATGGCCTGCAACGGCACCGGCTCGTGTGTGGCGCAGACTGCCGCCACCTCACCCAGCAGGGTGCGGTGAATGGCCAGCGCGGCCCGCCGCCCCATGCCCACGGCTTCGGTGACGTAGCGCAAATCGCTGGCGAGATCGCCCCCGGCCCAGACGCCGGGCAGGGCGGTGGCGCCGTCGGCGGCGATGGCGAGCCGACGGCCCGCGGCCGGCAGTCGCCCGGCAAACGGTGCGAGGTCGGGGTCCTGGCCGATCGAAACGATCAGTGCGTCGGCCGCGAGCACGAAGTCGGTACCTGCGATGGCTTCGACACGCGCGAGACGGTGCTGGGTGGCGGCTTCGAAGCACACACGTCGCAGCGTCAGCCGCAGGCCACCCGGCAGCGGATCCAGTTGCGCCAGCATCGCCCCGTCGACCAGCATGGTGCCTTCTTCCAGCGCCTCTTCGACCTCGTCGCGCTGCGCCGGCATCTGCGCGCGAGCTTCCAGCGCCACGAGCGTCACGGCGTGGCCCGCGCGGCGAGCGCTGCGGGCCGCGTCGAGCGCAGCGCTGCCGCCACCGATCACCACCACACGCGGCCCCAGTGCCGGCGGCGTGCCGGCGTTGGCGGCGGCGAGGAATGCCGCACCCTCCAGCACCCGCGGGTCGGCCGGCAGGTCGGGCAGGTGCCGTGGCAGGGCCGCACCGGTGGCGACGAACACCGCATCGTGGCTGGCGCGCAGCGCGTCGAGTGCGGCCGGCTGGTGCAGCGGGTGCTCGAGGTGCAGCTCGATGCCAAGTGCCACGATGCGCGCGATCTCCGCGTCCAGCACCTCACGTGCAAGCCGGTAGGCCGGGATGCCGTGTCGCATCAACCCGCCCAGCGTGGAGCGCGATTCGTACAGCGAGACGCGCCAACCGCGCCGGCGCAGTTGGAAGGCCGCCGACAGCCCGGCCGGCCCGCCGCCGACGATGGCGACATGCCCGGTGCGTTCGAGCGCCGGTGGCGCGAAGGCCCAGCTCTCGGCCAGCGCACGGTCGCCGGCAAAACGTTCGAGCTGGCAGATCGACACCGCCCCATCCACCGGGCCGCGGTTGCAGACGCTCTCGCAGGGGTGGTGGCAGACCCGGCCGGCGATGGCTGGGAATGGGTTGTGGCGCGTCAGCACGTCCCAGGCGGCGCGCCAGTCGCCAGCGCGGGCCAGGCCGATCCACTCGGCGATCTCGCCGCCCACCGGGCAGGCGGCGTGGCAGGGCGACGGGGCCTCGATGTGGCGCGGCAACGCCGCGCGCCAGGTTCCGGTCTTGAAGACTTCGGTGCTGCCGGTGGTCCAGATCGGCTGCACGGTGCCAGGCCGCGCGCTCATCACGCGGCCTCCGGGCGCAACCAGGCCCCGGCCTGGTTCCAGCCGTCCTCGCAGGCGGCCAGGTTCTGGGCATGCAGCTTGGGCGATCGTTCGGTCAGCGTGGCCCCCAGCACCTCGAGTGAAGGCGCGCCGACTGCCCGTGCCAGGCTGCCCAGCAGCGCCGAGTTGACGATGCGGCCCAGCCCGCGCCGCTGCGAGATCGCCAGCGCGTTGACCGGGACAACGCGCCGCCCGGGCAGGCTGCGCGCAAAGTCCGCCGGCGTGCGTGCCGAGTTGACGACGATCACGGTGGCCGCACCCGCCCTGGCCATCAGCGGGCCGTCCAGCAGGCTGGCGTCGAAGCACAGGATCGCATCGGCGCACTCGATGTCGCAACGCAGCCGGATCGGCCGGTCGTCGACGCGCAGGAACGAGCTGACCGGCGTGCCGCGTCGCGCGCCACCGTAGGTCGCAAAACACTGCACCTGGCGGCCGTCAGCGAAGAAGGCTGCGGCGAGAAGATTGCCGGCGGTTTGGGCACCTTGCCCGCCGCGGCCCTGGATGACGATCTGCAGCATGTCGGTCCTATCGCGTGTGGCGGCGGAAGTCGGGTGCGCGCTTTTCCTGGAACGCGCGCACGCCCTCGCGCGACTCCTCGGTGTCGTAGTAGAGCTTCAGCGCGTACAGGCCCAAGCCGGCGATGCCGGCCTGGTGTGCGGTGTCCATGTTGAAGGAGCGCTTGGCAATCGCCAGCGCGGTCGGGCTGCGTTCGGCGATCTCGTCACACCAGCGCTGGACCTCGGCGTCGAGTTGTTCGTGCGGCACGACGGCATTGACCAGGCCCATCGCCAGCGCCTCGACGGCGCTGTAGCGGCGGCACAGATACCACATCTCGCGCGCCTTCTTCTCGCCGACCACCCGTGCCAGCAGCGCGGTGCCGTAACCCGGGTCGACCGAGCCGACCTTCGGGCCCACCTGGCCAAAGACCGCGCGCTCCGACGCGATCGTCAGGTCGCACAGCGTGGCCAGCACGTTGCCGCCGCCGATGGCGTAGCCCTGCACACGCGCGATGACCGGTTTGGGTGCGTCGCGGATCGCCGCGTGCAGTTCCTCCATCGGCAGGCCGATGGTGCCGCGGCCGTCGTACTGACCGGCGTGCGCCGACTGGTCGCCGCCGGTGCAGAAGGCCTTGTCGCCGGACCCGGCCAGCACGATGGCCGCCACCTCGCGATCCCAGGCCGCGCGTTGCAGGGCGTGGATCAGCTCGTCGCAGGTGCGGCCGCGGAAGGCGTTCAAACGCTCGGGCCGGTGGATCACGATCCACTCGGCGGCGCCGCGGCGCTCGATGCGCAGGTCTTCGAAGTCCATCGGTCGATCCTTCAGCGTGGCAGCACGGCGGTGGCCTCGAGCTCGACCTTGCCGGGGTGGTCCAGCAGCTCGGACACGAAGACCAGGCTCATCGCCGGGTAGTGCCGGCCCATCAGGCGGCGCCAGACGGCGCCGATCTCGCGCCGCGCGGCCAGGTAGGCCGGCTTGTCGCAGCAGTAGGCTGTGAGGCGGCCGATGTGCTCGGGCCGGCCACCCGCCGCGGCCAGCACGGCGAGCACGTTCTGCAGCGCCTGCTCGAACTGCGGCAGCAGTGCATCCGACTCGAAGACCTGCCGTGCGTTCCAGCCCACCTGGCCGGCGATGAAGACGATGCGGCCGGCGTCGGCCACAACGCCGTTGGCATACCCGATCGGAGGGCTCCAGCCTTGCGGCGTCACGATCTGCATGATGTTCCCCTTCAGTCGACGTGGCGCGGTGGATCGGGGTCGACCGACCAGTCGGGGCCGGGCGCCGGCACCCTGGCCAGCCAGGCCTGCACCAGGGCCACGTGCTGCGCCTCCTCGTCGCGCATCTCTTCGGCAACGCGGCGGATTGCATCGCTGCTGGCGTCGCGCGCCAGGCCCTCGAAGAAGGCCAGCGCGCGCCGCTCGGCGGCGAGCGCCAGGTTCAGGGCATGCCAGGGGTGCATCAGGTAGTGCATCTCCTCGATCGGCACAGCCTCGGGCGACTCCGGCGTGCTCCACAGGTCGCCCTGGCGCGGCACGATCACGTCCTCGGCCCAGCCCATGTCGGCCAGGATGTGCTCCACGTGGTGCTGCTCGTACTGCGCCATCTGGCGGAACAGCTGGGCGACCTCGCCGTTGTTGTGGGTCTCCATCATGTCGGCCAGCTCACCGTAGCGTGCGACGGCCTCGCGTTCGATGGCCAGTGCCTGCAGCATCAGGGCCTCGATCGAGCTCGGGGCGGTGGTGCGGGCCACGCTCACAGCTCGAACCCCGCTTCGAGCTCGGCCGGGTCGGCGTTGCCGGGCGGCTTGGGTTGGTAGGGTGCGCGGCCTCCGGCATAGAGCACGCCGATGTTGAAGCCGTCGTCGGTCATGATGCGGCGCGCCGCGCGGGCTGCGTCGTCGGTCTCGGGCACCGAGGCCGGGTGCACATGCTCGCGCCATTGCCGCTGCTCGGGCCGGAACGTCACGCACGGGCTGAGGATCTCGACGAAAGAAAACCCCGGGTGCCGCACCGCCTGCGCGATGATGGCCGCAGTGCCGTTCGGGTCGCCGGAGAAGGCGCGGGCGACGAAGTTGGCGCCCGCGGCAAGTGCGATCACCAGCGGGTGGAAGGCACGCACGCCAGTGCCGCCAGGGGCCAGCTTGTTGTCCCAGTCGGGTTCGGTGGTGGGCGAGGCCTGACCCTTGGTCATGCCGTACACATGGTTGTCCATCACCAGGTAGGTCAGGTCCACGTTGCGCCGGCAGGCGTG
Source organism: Rubrivivax sp. (assembly GCA_030653385.1). Taxonomy (GTDB): domain Bacteria; phylum Pseudomonadota; class Gammaproteobacteria; order Burkholderiales; family Burkholderiaceae_C; genus Rubrivivax. The sequence continues at coordinate 75,322 of JAURZM010000076.1, forward strand.
CAGGAAGTGGTTGCCGCCGATCGAGTAGCCGTCGCCGTCGCCACCGGCGACGATCACCGTCAGGTCCGGCCGTGCCACCTTGAGTCCCGTGCCGGCCGCCAGCGCGCGCCCGTGCACGCCGTGGAAGCCGTAGCAGCTGGTGTAGGCGGGGATGCGCGAGCTGCAGCCGATGCCCGAGACCACCACCACCTCGTGCGGCGGCCGGCCCAGCGCTGCCAGCGCCTTGGTCAGCGAGCCCAGCACGGTGTAGTCGCCGCAGCCGGGGCACCAGATGGGCTTGCAGTCGGACTTGAAGTCGCCGGGCGTGCAGGCCGGCGGCTGGCTCATGTCGTTCATGCCGGTTCCTCCTGGCGGACCTGGGCTGCGGCCCAGTCGATGAAGGCTGCGGCCAGCTCACCGGGGCGCAACGGCAGCGGGCCCGGACGGTGCAGCCCGCTGGCACGGCCCGGCAGCTCGGCGCGGCTGCGCAGGTAGCGCAGCAACTGGCCGCCGTGGTTCTGCTCCACCACCAGTACATGGCGCACGCCGGCCAGTGCCTGCGCCAGCGCTTCGGTACGCAGCGGCGCAAGCAGGCGCAGCACCAGCAGCCGCAACGGCACGCCCTGCGCGGCCGCGCGTGCGATGGCCTCGCGCACGGCGCCGGTGGTCGAGCCGAAGGTGATCACCGCCAGCTCACCGCTGCCCTCCACATCGGCCCAGCGTGGGCCATAGTCGTGCTGCAGCAGCTTGCGTTCGCGTTTTTCCAGCTGGCGCCGGTGGTCGGCCGCCTGGCTGCTGGGGATGCCACGCTCGGTGTGCTCCAGGCCGTCGGCGGTGTACACCGTGCCCGGCGTGCCCGGCACGGCCATCGGCGAGACGCCCGAGGGCGTGTCCAGGTAACGGAGGTAGGGTGCCTCGGCCGTCGCTTCGGCGAGCAGCCGCCGGGAACCGGGCCGGCCCTTCGCCGGCCGGTCGATCACCGCGCGCGACTGACCCATGAACTGGTCCGACAGCACCAGCGCCGGCGCCTGCAGCGCCTCGGCCAGCTGCACCGCCCACTCGGTGGTGCCCAGGCAGTCGGCGATCGAGCTCGGTGCCAGCACCAGGCGCGGCGCGTCACCGGGCAGTCCGTCGACCGCGAACGAAAGATCGCTCTGCTCGCTCTTGGCCGGGATGCCGGTCGACGGGCCGCCACGCATCACGTCGACGACCACGATCGGCACCTCGGCCGCGATCGCCAGGCCGATGCCCTCGGCCATCAATGCCAGCCCGGGGCCGGCGGTGGCGGTCAGCGAAGGCACGCCGCCGTAGCTGGCGCCGATGATCATGTTCACCGAGGCCAGTTCGTCCTCGGCCTGCAGCAGCGTGCCGCCCACCCGGGCCAGCGCCGGCGCCATCCACTCCAGCAGCTCAGTGGCCGGCGTGATGGGATAGGCGGCGACGAAGCGCACGCCGCCGCGGATGGCGCCACAGCCCGCGGCCTCGTTGCCCGACAGCAGCCAGCGCCCTGCTGGTGCAGAGTCCGGCGCGCGGCCGGGCGGCTGCAGTGGCAGGGGCAGCGGGCCGTCGAGCGCCGCCGCGCGCGCCATGCCTTCGCGCAGTGCCGCCAGGTTGGCCTCCAGGGCAGGCACGCTGCGCTTCCAGCTCGCGCGCAGCGCGGACTCCAGCGCGGCCGCCGGCAAGCCCGCCAGCGCACCGGCCAGGCCAAGCGCGACCATGTTGACCCAGCCCCCGGCGGCCTTGGCGGTTTTTTTCAGCGGCAGCGTGACCAGGCGTGCGCCGCTGGCGCGCATCTGCGCGGGCACCTCGCCTTCGTCACTGTCGCCCACCATCAGGCTGGTGGCCACCAGCGGGATCTCGTCGGCGAAGCGGTTCAGGTTCTGCCAGTCGATGGCCAGCAGCAGGTGGAAGTTGTCATCGAGCGTGGCCAGCGGCTCGGGGCCCAGGCGCAGCAGTGCGGCGGCCTCGCCACCACGGATCTGCGGACCGCTGGTGCGCACCATCAGGCCGTACAGGCCGGCGCGCGCTGCGGCGTCGAGCAGCAGCGTGCCCGCCGTCATCACGCCGGCGCCGCCGCTGCCGGCCAGGGCCAGCGAAAAGCTGCGCGCCGGCGCGGCCGGAGAGGGCGTGGGATCGGAACGCGTAGCCACGGGTTACTCCTGCGCTGTTCGGTGCCCCCAGTGAAGCGGGCACGACGTGCGAAGTCGCTGATCTAGTTCAAGGAATCGGAGTGCCAGCGCCGGAAAAATCTCTTTAAACCCGCATTGCAGTACCGCAATACCGCAAAAGACCGGGTAAACCCCAAATGGAGACCACCGATGCCGATCGCCGCCCACCGCTGGTTGATGACCGCTCCGGGTGCGCCCCTGGAGCGCGCCGGGTTCGAGGCCGCGCCCGAGGTGGGCGAGGTCGTGGTGGCGGTTGCCGGCTGCGGCGTCTGCCATACCGACCTCGGCTACTACTATGACGGTGTGCGCACCAACCAGCCGCTGCCGCTGGCGCTGGGCCACGAGGTCAGCGGCCGTGTCGTCGCCGCGGGCGAGGGTGCTGCCGCCTGGATGGGCCGTGCCGTCATCGTGCCGGCGGTGCTGCCCTGCGGCGCGTGCGACCTGTGTCGGCGTGGCCTGTCGACGATCTGCCGCGCGCAGAAGATGCCGGGCAACGACATCCAGGGCGGTTTCGGCAGCCACATCGTCGTGCCGGCGCGCGGCCTGTGCCCGGTCGACGAAGAGCGGCTCGCGGCCGCCGGCCTGACGCTGCCGCAGGTGTCGATCGTCGCCGACGCGCTGACCACGCCCTACCAGGCGGTGCGGCGCGCCGACGTCGGGCCGGGTGACCTCGCGGTCGTGGTCGGCATCGGCGGGGTCGGTGGTTACTGCGTGCAGGTGGCGCGGGCCTTCGGCGCCACGGTGGTGGCGATCGATGTCGATGCGCGCAGGCTTTTCGCGATCAACGCCGACGGTGGCGCGGCGCTGGCGCTGAATGCGCGCGAGCTCGATGCCAGGGCGCTGAAGAAGGCGGTCGCCGGTTTCGCGCAGGAGCATGGCCTGCGTGCCACCGAGTGGAAGGTCTTCGAATGCTCCGGCACTGCGGCCGGGCAGGGCACGGCCTTCAACCTGCTGGTGCACGGCGCCACGCTGTCGATCGTGGGCTTCACGATGGACAAGGTGGAGATCCGGCTGTCCAACCTGATGGCCTTCGACGCCCGCGCGCTCGGCAACTGGGGCTGCCCGCCCGAAGCCTACCCGGCGGCGCTGGACCTCGTGCTGGACGGCCGGGTTCGACTTGCGCCCTTCGTCGAGACCCATCCGCTGGCCGACATCAACCGCGTCTTCGATGCCGTGCACCGGCAAGAGATCACGCGTCGCGCCGTGCTGGTGCCCTGACAGACCCATCCGCCCCTAGGAGACACGATGAACGCCCCTGAGCTGAAGAACCACGACCTCGTCGACGACACCACCAAACCCGGCGTGCGCTACGAGAAACATCCCGCGCGCCGCCCCGACGGCAGCCAGGTGCCGGGCCTGTACAACGCGTGGATCTGGCTCGACAACCCGGGTCAGTACAACTCGTACACGACCGACATGGTCAAGGGCGTGATCCTCGCGATGCGCGCCGCGAGCAATGCCCGCGACGTCAACTGCGTTGTCTTCACCGGCGTCGGCGACAAGGCCTTCTGCACCGGCGGCAACACCAAGGAGTACGCCGAGTACTACGCCGGCCAGCCGCAGGAGTACCGCCAGTACATGCGGCTGTTCAACGACATGGTGAGCGCGATCCTGGCCTGTGACAAGCCGGTGATCTGCCGTGTCAATGGCATGCGCATCGGCGGCGGGCAGGAGATTGGCATGGCCTGTGACTTCTCGGTCGCGCAGGACCTGGCACGTTTCGGCCAGGCAGGCCCCAAACACGGCTCGGCGCCGATCGGCGGCGCGACCGACTTCCTGCCGGTCATCGTCGGCGCCGAGCGCGCGATGGCCGCCTGCGTGCTGTGCGAGCCCTTCAGCGCGCACAAGGCCTACCAGATGGGCGTGCTGACCGACATCGTGCCGGCGCTGAAGGTCGATGGCCGCTTCGTCGCCAACCCCACCGTCGAGACGCAGCGCATGCTCGACGAGTTCGGCCGCAATGCCTACGGCGAGGCCAAGACCGGCGACGCGCTCGCCGAGGGCAAGGCGCTGATGAAACTCGGCACGGTCGACCTGGCCATGCTCGACGCCAAGGTCGAGGAGCTGTGCGCCAAGATCCTGCTGACCTTCCCGGACTGCACCACCAAGACGCTGGAAGAACTGCGCAAGCCCAAGCTCGAGGCCTGGAACCGCAACAAGGAGAACTCGCGCGCCTGGCTGGCCCTGAACATGATGACCGAGGCGCGCTCGGGCTTCACCGCCTTCAACGAAGGCACCAAGGACGACCGCGAGATCGACTTCGTGCTGCTGCGCCAGAAGCTGGCCGCCGGGCAGAGCTGGGTCGGGCCGCTGCACGACGAGATCCAGCCCGGGGCCAAGCGCCATGGCTGAAGACCAGTCCTCGCCCGTCAAGGTCTGGCTCGACCGCGACGGCGCGCTGCTGCGCCTGCGGCTGGCGCGGCCCAAGGCCAACATCTGCAACGCGGCGATGATCGGCGCGTTGCAGACCGCACTGGACGCGCACCGGGAGACGCCCGCGTTGCGCGGCGTGCTGCTCGACGCCGAGGGGCCGCACTTCAGCTTCGGCGCCAGCGTCGAGGAGCACCTGGCCGAACGCTGCGCCGCGATGCTGGCGTCGCTGCACACGCTGATCCTGGCGATGGTCGAGTTTCCGCTGCCGATCCTGGTGGCCGTGCAAGGCCAGTGCCTGGGCGGCGGGCTGGAAATCGCACTCGCCGGCGGGCCGATCTTCGCCGCACCCACGGCGCAGTTCGGCCAGCCCGAGATCAAGCTCGGGGTCTTCGCGCCGGCCGCCACCTGCCTGCTGCCCTGGCGCATGAGCGCGCTGGCGGCCGAAGACCTGCTGTGGTCCGGGCGCAGCATCGCCGCGCCGCAGGCGCTGGCGAGCGGCCTGGTCAGCACCCTGGCCGACGACCCGCAAGCTGCCGCGCTGGCCTACTTCGACGAACACCTCGCGCCGCGCAGCGCCGCGGCACTGGCCTGCGCGGTGACCGCTTCGCGTGCGCCGCGCGTGCGCGAGCTGCGCCAGCGCCTGGCCGAGGTCGAAGCCCTCTACCTCGGCCGCCTGATGGCCACCCGTGACGCCAACGAGGGCCTGGCCGCCTTCATGGCCAAGCGCGCACCGATCTGGGAGCACTGCTGACATGGACTCACCCTCAACCAGCGGCCCCGAAGTCCTGGCCATCGTCGCGCGCTGCGAAGCCCTGTTCGACGACCTGCACTTCAAGGCCGTCAAGGACTGGAAGGCGGCGCAGCCCGGCCGCAAGGCCATCGGCTACATGCCGGTCTACGTGCCGCGCGAGTTGATCCATGCCGCCGGCATGCTGCCGGTGGGCATCCTGGGCGGCGGCGATCAGCTCGAGGTGATCCAGGGCGACGCCTATTACCAGAGCTACATCTGCCGCATCCCGCGCTCGACCATCGAGCTCGGTCTCACCGGCCGCCTGGACTGCCTGGACGGCATGCTGTTCCCGTCGATCTGCGACGTCATCCGCAACCTCTCGGGCATGTGGCAGATCCTGTTCAAGGACAAGTACGTGCGTTACGTCGACGTGCCGCAGAACTACGAAGACGAGATCGGCGGGCGCTTCTACATCGAGGAGATGCAGCAGATCCGCGACGACCTGGGCCGCCTGCGCGGCAGCCCGGTCAGCGATGCCGAATTGAACGCCTCCATTGCCGTGTACAACGAAAACCGGCGCGTCATCCGCGAGCTCTATGCCTACCGCGCCGCCAAGCCCTGGCAGGCGCCCACCTCCGAGGTCTACCTGGTGCTGCGCGCCGGCATGGTGCTGCCGGTGGAGGAGCACACGGTGCTGGTGCAGGCCTATCTCGACGCGGCCGAGCAGTTTGCGCGACCCAGGCGTGACAACGCGCGCGTCGTCATCAACGGCAGCTTCTGCGAGCAGCCGCCGCTGGCGCTGATCAAGTCGATCGAGATGTCGGGTTGCTACATCGTCGACGACGACTTCATCCTCGTCACGCGTTGGCTGCTCGACGACGTGCCGGCCGACGGCGACCCGCTGCTCGAGCTGTCCAAGGCCTTCCTGCACCGCTCGGCGTCCACTGCGGCCAAGTACGACGTGACGCGCGAGGAGAAGGGTGTGTTCCTGATGGGTCAAGTCAAGACCCGCGGCGCCGAAGGCGTGGTCTTCGCCGCGCCCTCGTTCTGCGACCCGGCGCTGCTCGAGCGGCCGATGCTGCAGGACGTGCTGTCCAAGCACGGCATCCCGCACACCGCCTTCAAGTACGCCGAGAACACCGGCCAGATGGCGCCGATCCGCGAGCAGGCCGGCACCTTTGCCGACTCGATAAAACTCTGGAACGCGGCCTGAGCCCGACAAGGACCCCACGATGAACACCCCGATTGCCATGCCCGCGCCGACAGGCTCCGCCAAGCGCCCGCCCGAGGTCCAGAAGGAAGACGCGATGTGGCTGCAGAAGGAAATGCTGGCCAGGAACTACACCGAGCTGGCCAGCGCGCGCGCCAACAACCGCAAGGTCTCGGCCACCTTCGTGCCAGGCAACCTCAACGAGCTGCTGATGTGCTTCGACTTCGCGCGCAGCCTGCCCGAGACGAATGCGCTGCAGAACGGCATGCGCAAGAAGAGCGGCAAGATGATCATGGATGCCGAGCGCGATGGCCAGAGCGAGGACGTCTGCACCTACGTCAAGGCCGACCTCGGCATGATGATGGGCGGCGAGATCGGCCCCACCGGCGAGGTGCTGCCGCGGCCCGACGTGCTGCTGCTGTCCTACACCGGCTGCTTCACCTTCATGAAGTGGTTCGAGCTGATCCGCCACAAGTACGGCTGCGAGACGGTGATGCTGCACGTGCCCTACCAGGCCGAGGGACACATCGCGCCGAACATGCGCGACTATGTCGTCAAGCAGCTCAAGGAGACGGTGATCCCCACGCTCGAGCGCATCTCGGGCGTCAAGTTCGACATCGACCGGCTGCGCCAGTACATGCGCGAGTCGGCCAAGGCCGAAGAGAACCTGGTCGCCGTGCTGCAGTCGGCCAAACACCGGCCGAGCCCGATCGACGGCTACTTCGGCGCCGTCTACTACATCGGCCCCATCTTCACCGCCTTTCGCGGCACGCCCGAGGCAACCCAGTTCTACCAGGTGCTGCGCGGCGAGATCGAAGAGCGTATCCGACAAGGCAAGGGCCCGATCACGCCCGAGGGCGAGATGGGCGAAGAGAAGTACCGCCTGATCGTCGAAGGGCCGCCCAACTGGACGAGCTTTCGCGACTTCTGGAAGATGTTCTACGACGAAGGCGTGGTGGTGGTCAGCTCCACTTACGCCAAGGTCGGCGGGCTCTACGACTTCGGCTTCCGCCACGACCCCGAGCGGCCGCTGGAGTCGCTGGCCGAGTACTGCCTGGGCTGTTACACCAACCTGAACCTGCCCTCGCGCATCGACATGATCTGCAAGTACATCGACGAGTACCAGGCCGACGGCCTGCTGATCAACTCGATCAAGAGCTGCAACAGCTTCTCTGCCGGGCAGTTGCTGATCTTGCGCGAGGTGGAAAAGCGCACCGGCAAACCAGCCGCTTTCATCGAGACCGACCTCGTCGACCCGCGCTACTTTTCGGCCGCCAACGTCAAGAACCGACTGGAAAGCTACTTCCAGATGGTCAAGGCCAAGCGCGGCGCCGCGCTCGGTGCGCACTGAAGGGGCCGCGATGCGCTGCTTCATCGGCATCGACCTGGGCTCGACCACGACCAAGGCGGTCGTCATCGACGAGCACCAGAACATCCTCGGGCGCGGCATCACCAACTCGCGTTCCAACTACGACACCGCCGCGGCCATCGCCAAGCAGGAGGCGCTGGTCAACAGCCGCTTCCACCTGTTCCGGCAGAAGCTGGGCAGCACGGATGCCTTGAACGGTGCGCTCGACGGCTTCATCGCTCAGCTTGAGCGCGACTTCCGTGCCGAGCAGTACATGGAGCAGCTGGCCGACCTCGAACAGACCTGCCAGCGCAGCCTGGCCACGGCCCGATTCGGCGAGGGCGCCGCCGCGGTGCCCGCTGCCTTGACCGAGGTGTTCCGGCGCCTGACGGCCGAGGCGCCGTCGCTGTTTGCGGCGGGCGCGCGGCGCAAGTCGGACTTCTTCCGCGACATTGCCGGCAGCCAGTACCTGGCCACCAGCGAGACCGTGGCCAAGGAGGCGGGCACGCGCTACGAGTACCTGCTGAACCTGTTCGACCGCTCGATCATCGAGGTCGAGAACCGGGTCTATGCCGACTCGATCCGCCGCCACCTGCTGGCGGCGCTGGAACGCACCTTCGTCGCGCTGCCCGAGACCACGGCGCGGCGCATGCAGGTCGAGGCGCCCATCAAGGGCATCCTCGACACCGAGCTCGAAGAGACCTATGTCGTGGGCACCGGCTACGGCCGCGCGCGGCTGCCGTTTTCCAAGGAGCACATCCGCAGCGAGATCCTCTGCCACGGACTGGGCGCGCATGTCATGTACCCGGGCACGGCGACGGTGCTCGACATCGGCGGTCAGGACACCAAGGCGATCCAGATCGACCCGGCCGGCATCGTCGAGAGTTTCCAGATGAACGACCGCTGCGCCGCCGGCTGCGGGCGCTACCTGGGCTACATCGCCGACGAGATGAACATGGGCCTGCACGAGCTGGGGCCGCTGGCCATGAAGTCGACCAAGGCGATCCGCATCAACTCGACCTGCACCGTGTTTGCCGGTGCCGAGCTGCGCGACCGCCTGAGCCTGGGCGACAAGCGCGAGGACATCATGGCCGGCCTGCACCGCGCGATCATCCTGCGTGCGATGTCGATCCTGGCGCGCTCGGGCGGCGTGCGCGACCAGTTCACCTTCACCGGCGGCGTGGCCAAGAACGAGGCCGCGGTGAAGTCGCTGAAAGAGCTGATCGGCGAGAACTACGGCGAGCTGACGCTCAACATCGACCCCGATTCGATCTACACCGGTGCGCTGGGCGGCGCCACTTTCGCGTGGCGTGCCGTGGTCGAAGAAGGCAAGTCGATCGAGGCCAGGAGCTGACACCATGATCCACACCATCGGCATCGACATCGGCTCCGGCGCCGTCAAGTCCGTGCTCTTCCGCCATGGCGATGCGGGCGGCAGCGGCCCCCCGGTCTGGTTGGCCCGGCGCTGCGAGCGCATCCGCAGCCGCGACCCGATGACGCTGGCGCGCCAGGGCTACGACGACGTGCTTGCCGAAGCCGGCCTGGGCGCCGACGACATTGCCTACACCGCCACCACCGGCGAGGGTGAAAACGTCCGGTTTGCCACCGGCCACTTCTACTCGATGACCACACACGCGCGCGGCGGCGTGTTCCTCGACCCCGAGGCGCGGGCCGTGGTCGACATCGGCGCCCTCAACGGACGTGCGATCTCGGTCGACGCTCGCGGCAAGGTGCTGAGCTACAAGATGACCAGCCAGTGTGCGTCGGGCTCGGGGCAGTTCCTCGAGAACATCGCGCGCTACCTGGGCGTCGCGGTGGAGGAGATCGGGCCGCTGTCGAAGACCTCGCAGGATCCGGAGAAGGTCAGCTCCATCTGCGCCGTGCTGGCCGAGACCGACGTCATCAACATGGTCAGCCGCGGCATCGCCACGCCCGATATCCTGAAGGGCATCCACCTGTCGATGGCCTCGCGCATCGTCAAGCTGCTGAAGGTGACGGGCGTGAAGGAGGGCGTCGCGCTGATCACCGGTGGCCTGGCGCTGGACAGCGGCCTGCTGGCGGCGATCCAGGAGGAGATGGTCAACGAAAAGGTGCGTGTCCAGGCGCGTGCGCACCCCGACTCCATTTACGCGGGTGCCGTCGGCGCCGCGCTGTGGGGCGCTTTCCGCCACGCAAAGCTTGCCGGACTCGAGACCGCCGCCGCGGCCTGAGAAGGTGTGAACTTAGGAGAGCCACCATGGCCCTGCTGATCAACGACAACTGCACCGCCTGCGATGCCTGCAAGCCGGTGTGCCCCAACGAGGCCATCTCGGTCGGTGACCCGGTCTACGTGATCGATGCGCTGCGCTGCACCGAATGTATGGGTGCCGAGGACGAGCCGCAGTGCAGGCTGGTCTGCCCCGCCGACTGCATCGTGCCGAACCCGGACTTTGCCGAATCGCCCGACGAACTGCAGGCCAAGTACGAGGCGCTGCACGGCTGAGGCTGGCCCGCGATCAGCGCGCGCGCCGGCCGCGCAACACCGCCGCGGCGGTGTTGGCGACGAAAGCCAGCAGCGCGGCGGCTGACAGCAGCGCACCCCAGCGCAGCCACTCGAAGTCGCCGCTGGCGTCGCCGGCCAGGCGCAGCGCCAGCGAGGTGTGCAGCAGCAGCAGCGGCACGTAGAACGCCGGGTGGTAGGGCACGGCCACGCGCAGCACGGCTGGGAAGATGATGGGTGCGTGGCCGAACACCATCGCGAACACGAAGCCCAGCAGCAGCGCATGCAGTGCGGCGTCGTAAGCCGCGCTGCCCGGCGCCAGGCCCCAGGACACGATCACCGCACCGCCCAGCGCAAGCCAGAAGTAGCCCGACAGCAGGCACACCGCGATGAAGCGCGTGAGCCCCTGCTGCAGCACCGTGCGGCGCGCGATGTCGTGGCGCAGCAACCAGGCGGCCAGCGCCAGCAGCGCGGCGCCGAAGAGCCGCTGGCCCCAGGGCAGCGACCAGGCCGCCAGGCCTGCCAGCGCGGCCAGCACGATCAGGGTGAACAGCCGCTGGCCGGCGCGCGAGGGCGGCATGAAGCGCGACAGCTCCAGCCGCTCGCCGGCGATCGTCAGCACCAGGAAGGCCAGCCACCAGCCGACCAGGTCGTGCACAGGCCAGCCGGCGGCCCACAGCGCGCAGCCCATGGTCCAGCAGCCAGCGGCCAGCGCGATGACCAGCATGAACGGTTCGCGCTGTCGGTACAGCAGTTGCAGCGAAGCCGCCAACAGCACACCGCTGGCGGCAAGGCTGGCCCAGGGTGCTGCCTGCGGCAGGCCATGCAGCGCCAGTGCGGTGCCCGTGCCGGCCAGCAACGGCGCCGCGTAGGCCCAGGCGCGGCCGAGGGCCACCGCACGCTCGAGCGAGATCACGACGCCGAAGAAGCCGCACACCATGAGTGGCCCGTGGATCGCGGCGGCGCCGGCAACGCCCTGCGGCAACGGCCAATCCAGGCGCGCCAGCCCAGCGCCCACGCCGGCGAACAGCGCGATGAAGCCCAGCGCCAGCAGCGGCAGGCGTTCCCAGGCGGGCCGCCGCAATGCTGCCCGGGCCAGCCTCACCGCGGGGCCCAGCCGAAGTGCTCGCGCGCGAAGCCGCTCATGCGCTCCGGCGTCCAGGGCGGATCCCAGACCAGCTCCACCGCCACCGGCGTGCCGGCCGGCACCCCACCGGCCAGCGCGGCCTGCACGTCATCGATGATCATGTCGGCCATCGGGCAGGCGGCGCTGGTCATCGTGATCTGCACCTGCACACCGTCGGGCCCGGCCTGGATGCCATAGACGAGCCCGAGGTCGACGATGTTCATGCCCGCCTCGGGGTCCATCACGCTGCGCAGGGCGTCGCGCACGAGGTCGTCGTTCAGGGTCATCGTGACGCTCCGCGGGTCAGTCGCTGGCGTAGGCGAAAGCGAGTTCACGGTCGGCATCGTCGTCGAGCAATGTGTCCAGCAGCGGCAGCAGGGCCATGGTTTCCTTCTGGATGTGCGCGACCTGGCGCTCGACGATCTCCAGCACCAGGCGCCGCAGCGTGCCGGTGTCGCCCGGTGCCAGCGTGCCTGCGGCGGCGGCGCGCGCCAGCGGCAGCAGCTCGCCGGCCACGGCCCGGATGGTGTCGTGCTCCTCGCGCAGCATGCCGGCCAGATCGCCGTCGCCGGCGTCAGCCATGCGCGGGAAGAGCCGGTCCTCCTCGAAGCCGAAGTGGCGGCCGATCTCATGCTCCAGATGGCGCACCAGCCGGCCCGCCAGCGGCGCCGTCTCGGGATCGCCGGCCCGCGCGAAGACGCGCTCGGCCCGGCCCAGGAGTTCGAGGTTGCTGCGGTGCTCGTCGTCGAGCGCCCGCGACACCTGGCTCAGGTAGCTCATCGGTGGTTTCCTTGGGCGCGCGGGCCCGACACATCCGGCATTGCGCGGCGAGCGTACGGCAGCGAGCCGGCACCGCGTTTGCGCACGATCAACCACAGCGCGGCCCGCAGAGGCGGCATTGTTCGCGGTGCCTGCACTGCGCCTACTCCCTTGGTCGCGGTGCGACCGCGGGCGGGGCTTCACGGGCGCTCGCCATGCGCCACAGCAGCGTGACGTAGAACCACGCGAAGGCCAGCGCGCCGGCCAGGCCCACGGCACCGGCGGCGGCGGTGGCCAGCGCGTTTTCACTCAGGGCCGCGCCGATCAGCAGCGCCAGAGCCAGCCCGTGGGCAAGGGCATGCACGTGCAGTGCACGGTGCACCGTCAGGGCCGAAGGGGTGGGCGGCCGGCGCTGTCCGCGGGCCGCATGCATGGCGGCCAGGAAGGGCAGGATGCGCTGCAACACGCCGAACAGGAAGCTCAACAGCCAGCCCGCGATCAAGAGTACGCCGAACAGCACCCCCAGCCGCGGTGCTGGCGCGCCGGCGGCCAGGGCAAGCGCCAGCACGAGGCTGGCCGCGGCCGCGGCCCAGCCCAGCTTCATCAGCAGCAGGGCCCGGCCGAGGTCGCAACGCAGGCCATGGCGCAGGACCTGCTGCATCAACCGCAGGTGCAGCGCGAGCGCCACCGCGCCCAGCCCGGCGGCCATGCCACGCAGTGCGCCTTGCGCCAGTCCGCTCGCCCAGGCCGCTGCCGCCGCCAGCACCAGCGCGGCCAAAGCGCAGCTGGCGGCAATGAGCTGGTCGCGCTCGGGTGGCATGGGGGCAAGCGCAAACATCGGCAGCAGGATGTACGACAGGCCCAGCGCAAGCAGCCCGATGAGGCCGTAGCCGCCGCTGACCAGGTGCAGCGCGCGCGCCGTGGCGGTGTCCATCAGGGGCTGGCCCAGCCACGCCAGGAGCAGCGCGCCGGCGGTCATCAGCACCACGACCAGTGCTGCCAGCGCCCCCCAGCCGTGCAGGACCACGCCGGGCATGCCTCGCGCGCCCGCCAGGTTGAGTGCCAGCAGCAGCCCGAACACCACGAGCCCGGCCAGCACGGCAGCACCGCCGGCTGCCATCCAGCCTGGTCGCGCCAGCCCCATGCCCAGCGTCAGCAGCGCCACGCCGGGCACGTACAGCCACCACACGCCGGCGGCCAGCCCCGGCCAGCGCACCGGCCGCTGCGTGGCCACCGGCAGCAGCTGCAGGCTGGCGCCGATGGCGCTGCACAGCAGCGTGCCCAGTGTCGCCAGGTGCAGTGCCGCCAGCGGCCAGCCGGGGCCGCCTCGCCAGCCGGGCCATTGAGGTGCGCCACCCAGCAGCGCGGCCCAGGCCAGCATGTGAAAGACCACCGCGGCGCCGAAGTACCGGAACGGGATCGAGGTCGGCAGCAGCCGGCCCGCCGCGCCGCCCAGAAAGGTGCCGGCCGGTTGACGAGCGGGCGCCTTCACGGCACCGCCGCGAGCCGCAGCCGCACCTCGCCGGGCTCGCCGGCGATGCGGTCGGCCCACCAGCCGAGTTCGGCCAGCTCGGGGTAGAGCAGCAGCGGGTCGCGGTCGTGGTGCACGATGAACACGGTGTCCGCACAGGCTTCGTGGACCAGCCGCAGGATGCTGGTCAGCGGCAGCGGCGGCGGCAGGCCTCGCACGTCGATGTGCCGGCCGTCGGCTTCGTCCCAGACCCGCGCGGCGATCATGTCCGGCCCCTCACGGACTCATGCCTCGTGGTAGGGGTCGATGCGCCAGGGCACCGAAGGGCGCGGCACCCGTGCCAGCCAGCGGTCCAGCGCCTGCACATGTTCGGCCTCTTCGGCCGCGAACTCGCTGGCCAGGCGCTGCACCTCGGGGTCGCCGGTGCCGGTGCCGGCCCCGGCGGCGGCCAGCGTGTAGAAGGCCTGGGCGCGGAATTCGTTTTCGCGCGCATAGCGCAGCGCATCCCAGGCCGTCAGCGCGGGGTCGAAGGCCTCGTCGCCGCCGGTCTCGGGTGGCTGCCGCCAGCGGTACTGCCACGAGTGCAGCACCGGCAGCTCGACACCGCGCGCCCGCTCGACGATGGAGTCGTGGTGCAGCCGCGAGTAGCGCACCATGTCGCGGAACAGCGAAGCCACCTCGTCGTTGCGGTGCGCCTCCATCATGTCGGCGAGTTCCAGGTAGCGCTCGGCGGCCTCGTGCTCCAGCGCGATGGCGTGGGCCAGGAACAGCGGCAGCGTGTAGTCCATGGTGCTCATCCCGCCATCGTCAGCCCGCCGCTGACGCTGAGCACCTGCCCGGTGACGTAGCTCGCGCCGTCGCCGGCGAAGAACAGCACCGCGTCGGCCACCTCCTCGGGCCGGCCCAGCCGGCGCATCGGAATCGCCTTGGTCAGCGCCTCCTTGACCTTGTCGGGCACCGCCGCCATCAGCGGTGTATCGGTCGGCCCGGGGCACACACAGTTGACGTGGATGCCGTAGCGGGCGGTCTCGCGCGCCAAGGCCTTGGTGAACGCGATCAGGCCACCCTTGGCGCCGGAGTACACCGTCTCGCCGAGGCTGCCGACACGCCCGGCATCGCTGGCGATGTTGACGATGTGGCCGCCGCCGCGCTCCATCATCGGCGGCAGCAGGGCTTTGCTCAGGTGCATCGGGCCGACGAGGTTGAGGGCAATCAGCCGGGTCCAGAACTCCGGCGTACCTTCCCAGAAGGGGGCGGTGCGGCCCCAGCCGGCGCCATTGACCAGCACGTCGACGGCAGCGAAGCGGGTGTGCACGGTCTGCGCGAAGGTGCCGATCGAGTCCGGATCGGTGAGGTCGACCTCGATGAAGTGCGCTCGGTGGCCGGCGGCGCACAGCGCAGCGGCACGGGCCTGGCCCTTGTCGACCTGGACGTCGGCCACGATGACGACGGCACCGGCCTCGGCCAGCTTGCCGGCAATGGCCGAGCCGATGCCGGAGGCGGCACCGGTGACGACAGCGATCTTGTCCTTCAATGTCATGGTGCGCTCCTGCTTCAGCGGGGAGATTTGTCGAGAAAGGCCGAGACCCGGCGCCGGGTCTCCGGGTCCTGGTACAGGCGGCGGGTGCCTTCGAGCTCGGCTGCGTAACCGGCCTCGCCCTGCGCCGCCGCGAGTTCGATGCAGTGTTTGTTCTCGGCCAGCGCATGTCGCGGCAGCCCGGCCAAGCGTGCGGCCAGCGCCGCGGCGGCGGCCGGCAGTTCGTCGCGCGGCAGCGCCCACTGCACGAGGCCCAGCGCCGCTGCTTCGGCGCCGCCGATGGTCTCGGCGCCGAGGATCAGCCGCCGCGCCAGGCCAGCGCCCACAAGCCGCGTCAGCCGCTGCGTGCCGCCAGCGCCGGGCAGCAGGCCCAGGCCGGCTTCGGGCAGCCCCAGCAGGGCCTCGGAGGCGGCCATGCGCAGATCGCAGGCCAGCGCGAGCTCGAAGCCCCCGCCCAGCGCTGCGCCGCCGATCTCGGCCAGCGTCACCAGCGGGGCGGCCTGCAGGCGCGCAAACAGCGCCTGCATGCGCTGCACCAGCGCCACCATCGTCTCCATGCCCTCGGGCGTGGTCAGGCACCCCCGAAGAAAGGCCAGATCGGCGCCGGCACAAAAGGCCTGCTGCTGGCTGCGCAGGTGCAGCACGGTGATCGTCTCGTCGGCGATGGCGGCATCCAGAACGCGGCCCAGCGACACGAGCAGCGTGTCGTCCAGCGCATTGACCGGCGCGCGCGCGAGCGTGGCCACCAGCACATGGCCGCAGCGTTCGGAGGCGACGGTGCCGTGCATGGTCGTCATTGGCCGTGGCGGTGCAGTTCCTGCAGCCGCCGCCGCAGCAGCTTGCCGGTGGGGGTGCGTGGCAGCGCCTCGATCGGCAGCAGCCAGGCGGGACGCTGGTGGGGCGGCAGTGTGATCACGCGTGCAGCCAGCGCCATGCGCACCGCAGCTGCGTCGCTGCCGGCGTAGTACAGCGCCACCGCCTCGATGCCGTCGGCGTCGGGCACGCAGACCGCGGCCGCCTCGCGCACGCCCGGCAGGCCGCTGGCGATGAGTTCCTCCAGCTCGACCAGGTTGACCCAGCGCCCGCGGATCTTCACCAGCGAGTCCTCGCGCCCGGCAAAACGCCAGCCACCGCCGGCGCTGCGCACGAACAGGTCGGCCGGGCAGAAGGCACCACCGCGGAAACTGTCGGCCTGCGCCGCTGGCCGGTCCAGGTAGCCCAGAGCCTGGGTGGCACAGCGGATCAGCAGCCGCGTCGGGCCGCCGGTGGCGGCGGCCTCAGGGTCCAGCGGCTGCAACTCGGTGCCGGGCGAAGCCTGCAGGCCGTCGTCGCCGTCGACCGCGGACAACACAAGCGCCAGCACCTCGGAGGCGCCATAGCCATCGACCATCGGCAGCCCCGTGGCCTCGCGCCAGGCGCGGCGCAGGCTGGCCGGAAGGGCCTCGCCGGCGGAGACGCAGCGCCGCAGCCCGCTGGCCGCCAGCCCGGTCGCCAGGCGCTCGTGCAGCAGGTCGCGGTACAGCGACGGCACGCTGAAGAGCACGGTCGGCCGCCGTTCGGCGACCACCGCTGCCACCGAGCGCGCCGTCGGCCACTGGGCCTCGAGCAGCAGCGTGGCGCCGACCCGCAGCCCCGCCAGCAGCAGGTTGGTCAACGGATAGGCGAAGAACAGGCGCGAGCTGGCGAACAGCCGGTCGCCGCGGCCGATGTGCAGGCGCTCGGCCGAGACCCGGCCGATGGCCTGCAGGCAGCGGTGCGCATGCACAACTGCCTTGGGCCTGCCCGACGTGCCTGAGGAGTGCACCCAGAAGGCCGGCGCCTCTGCCGGCAGCGCCAACGCCTCCGCCGGCTGCGCAGCTGCAACCGCGCGACGGCCCTCGTCCAGCGTGATCACCTTGTCGCTCCAGGGCGCGGGTGTGTCGGCGGCGGTTTCGGCGACGATGACATCGAAGCCCGCCTCCTCCAGGATGAACTGCCACTCGGCGGCCGGGACGCGCGGGTTGACGCCGACCGCGACGCCGCCGGCCCACAACGCGCCGAGCCAGGCCACCACCCAGTCGAAACCGTCGGGTAGCTTGACTGCGACGCGGTCACCCGGCCGCAGCCCCCGCTCGCGCCAGACGGCCGCTGCACGCGCGACGCGGTCGCGCAGCGCGCCGTAGCTCAGGCGCTCGCCGCCGCACTCGAGCGCGATGTCACCGTAGGGGTGCCCCGCGAGCAGCAGTGCCGCGCCGTTGATCAGCGGGCCCGCGTCGCCGCCGGCCCCGCCGACGCGCCCCGCCGCACCATCGCGCCAGCGGCTGTGCTCCAGCACCAGCGAACGCACGTGCTCGCGTTCTTCGTCGGCCAGTTCCTCGTACAGCCGCCGGGCCAGTGAACCGGTTGGCAGCCGGCCGGCCTGCGCCGCGAAATGGGCGGCGGCACGCTGCTCGAGCGTTATCGCGAGGCGGAACAGCGACTCGGCATCCTGCGGCGCTGCCTCCAGGCCCACGTGCATCGCGGCGGTGGCGAGGCGGAAGGTCGGCGACGGGTCGGGCAGGGTGATGCCGTAGCGCCGCGAAAGCGCCTCCATGTGCTCGCCTTCCATCACCGCGAAGCGGCGGAACATCGCACGCAGTGCCGGGTCGACGGTCTCGATTGCCGCCCGCTGGTAGAAGGCGCGGCCACCGAGTTCGATCTCGAAGGCGCAGCGCAGGGCATCCAGTTCGGCACTGGCGCCGGCCTGTCGGTCCAGCGCACCGTTGCAGGCTGGGCAGCGGCCGAAAGGAAAGGCAAAGCCCAGCAACTGCTCAGCGCAGGCAGGGCAGAACCAGCTGGCACCGCCAGCTGCCGCAGGCACGGCGCCGGCAGCTTGTCCGGTAGCGGCGTGAATGGCGGGCTTGACCATGGCCTTGCTCCCTTTCACGCCGCAGCGAGCTGTTGCAGCAAGCGGCGCGCGCTGGCTGCTGCGACCCGGCGGCGGTGGTTGGCGGCCGTCACCGTGCTGCGCATCGGACGCACCTGCTGGCTGACCAGCTTGCCCAGGGCCTCGAGCAGGGCCGCGTCGACCGGCCGTCCCAGCAGCGTGTGGCAGCCCTCCAGGTGCAGCGGCTGCGAGTGCGTGCCGCTGATGCCGACCGACAGCTCGGCCAGCACGCCGCCGTCCAGGCGCAGCACCACGGCCACGCTGGCCAGCGGGAAGTCCATCGCGCCGCGCGCGCTCACCTTGCGAAAGCCGCTCGCCCGGCCCGGAAGCCCGGCGCGCAGGTGCACCGCGGCGACCAACTCGCCCGGTCGCAGCGTCAGGTGCGCGGCGCCGTCGTCGCGGTAGAGCTCGGCCAGCGGACGGCGGTACGTGCCTTCGATGCCGACGATCTCGACCTCGGCTTCGTAGGCCAGCAGCGCCGCGGCCAGGTCGCCCTCGTAGGCGGCGTGGCAGCGCCGGCCCTGCGGAGCGACGTGGCAGGTGTCGCCGCCGAGCTTGAGGCAGCCGCCGAGCGCGGCGCGCCACCAGGCGCTCTGGTTGTAGTACACGCAGCGCGTGTCCTGGCAGAGGTTGCCGCCGAGCGTGGCGGCGCTGCGCAGCGCCGGCCCGGCGACGGCCGCCGCGGCCTGCGCCAGCGCCGGCAGCGTGCGCGCCAGTTCCGCGTGACGCGAGAGCGTGGCCAGCGTGACGCCGGCGCCCAGCCGCCACTGGCCGTGGTGTGGCTCGACAGCGGCAAAACCCGCGGCCGCGGTGAGGTCGATCAGGATCGTCGGGCTCGTGATGCCGCGCCGCATGTTGGCCAGCAGATCGGTGCCGCCGGCCACCAGCCGGCCGCCCTCGCTGGCCAGCAGCAGGGCGGCGTCGGTCAAGGTGGCAGGCCGTGCGAGCTGGATGTCCAGGATCGGTTGCATGGCATCAGCTCCTTGCCGCGCGTGCGGCGGCCAGCCGCTCGTCACGGCGCTGCTGATGAAGGGCTTCGAGCAGGCGGTCGGGCGTGATCGGCAGCGTGCGCAACCTCAGGCCGGTGGCGTCGTGGATCGCGGCGGCCACCGCCGGCGGCACGCTGTGCAGCCCGCCCTCGCTGGCCTCCTTGGCACCGAAGGGGCCGAGCGGGTCGATGCTCTCGACCAGGGTCACGTCGATCGGCGGTGAATCCGCGAAGGTCGGCACCCGGTAGTCCAGGAAGTTCGGTCGCAGCGGCAGGCCCTCGTGGTACTGGGTTTCCTCCGACAGCGCCTGGCCGAGGCCCATCCACACCGCGCCCTGCACCTGGCCCTGGACCGCCAGCGGGTTCAGCGCGCGGCCGCAGTCGTGGGCGACCCACATCTGCAGCACACGCACGGCGCCTGTTTCGGGATCGACCTCGACCTCCACCACCTGCGCGGCGTAGGAGAAGCCTGCCGTCGAGCCCACGGCGGCGCCGCGGAAGCGGCCGCCCTGGGTCTCGGGCGGCGTCGACCAGGTGCCTTTGACCGTGAGCGTGCCCTGGTCGGCCAGGGCTGCCTGCACCACCTGCGCAAAGTCCAGGTGCCGCTCGGTGCCAGCGACGCTGCAGCGTTCGCCCAGCCACTCGACCTCGGTCACCGCCGCGCCCAGCCGGCGTGCCGCCGCTTCCAGCAGCACGGCCTTGAGCGCCTCGGCGGCGCGCAGCGCTGCGTTGCCCACCATGAACGAGACACGCGACGAATACGAACCGTTGTCCTTGGGCGTGAGCGCGCTGTCGGTGGCCACGACGCGAATGCGGCCCATCGGCAGCAGCAGCACCTCGGCAACGATCTGGGTCAGCAACGTGGACGAGCCCTGGCCGATGTCGGCGGCGCCGGTCAGGATCGTGATGCCGCCGTCGAAGTCCAGCTTCAGGTTGACCACCGCGTGCGGCTCGCCGCTCCAGTGCACCGGCTTGGCCGAGCCGCTGACGTAGTGTGAACAGGCCATGCCCAGGCCGCGGCCGGGAGGCAGCCGTCCGCGTCGCGCCTGCCAGCCGCTGGCGCGTTCGACCGCGTCCAGGCATTGCGGCAGGCCGCAGGAGTTGACCTGCAGGTCGTTGAGCGTGCGGTACGGCGGCGCGATCAGGTTGGCCCGCCGCACCACGAACGGGTCGAGCCCCAGGCCCTCGGCGAGTTCGTCGAGAAGCGACTCGAAGGCGAAGCGCACGTTGACCGCACCATGCCCGCGCATCGCGCCGCAGGGCGGCAGGTTGGTGTAGACACGCTCGCCGCGGTAGCGCACCGCGCCCACGCTGTACAGCGCGTGCAGCAGCGCGCCGGCGTAGAGGATGGTCACCAGGCCATAGCCGGCGAATGCGCCGCCGCGCTGCACGACCTCGGCGTCAACCGCGCTGATGCGGCCCTGCTTCGTCATGCCGATCTTCAGTCGCGTGTGCGTCGCGGGCCGGCCGCGGTGCGTCAGGAAGGTTTCCTCGCGCGTCAGCTCCAGTTTCACGGTGCCGCCGGCGGCACGCGCCAGCGCCGCGGCGACCATCTCGAAGTTGAGCGGCTCCACGCGATGCCCGAAGCCGCCGCCGACGAACGGCTTGACGACGCGGATGGCCGCGCTGTCCAGGCCCAGGGTCTGCGCCAGCGTGAGGTGCAGGTAGTAGGGCACCTGGGTCACCGAGTGCACGGTCAGCTGGGCGCGCTCGGCATCCCATTGCGCGACGGTGGCGTTGAGCTCGAGCTGTCCATGCGCGACCTCGGCGCAGTCGAATTCGCGCTCGAGCACCAGGTCGGCGGCGGCGAAGCCGGCCTCGACGTCGCCGAAGTCCTGCTCGACCCGACGCTCCAGGTTGCCGGGTTTGTCCTCGTGCAGCAGCGTGGCGCCGGGCGTGCGGGCCGAGTCGACGTCGAAGTGGGCGGGCAGCGGGTCGATCTCCACCACCACGGCCGCCAGCGCGGCATCGGCGGCGTCGACGTGGTCGGCGGCGACCGCGAACAGCGGCTCGCCGCGGTAGCGTACGCGGTCGCGCGCCAGCGGCCACTCGTTCTGCGCGATCGGGATCACGCCGTAGGGCGCGGCGAAGTCCTGGCCGGTGACGACCGCGCGCACACCGGGCAGGGCGAGCGCGCGCGTGGCGTCGATGCGGCGGATGACGCCGTGCGCCACCGGGCTGCGGCCGATGCGGCCGACGAGTGCGCCGGGGCAAGGCAGGTCCGCGGTGTAACGCGCGCGCCCCGTGACCTTCTCGATGCCGTCGACCAGCGGCTGCGGCAGGCCGATCGAGTGGGTGGGCGGCGCGGCCTCGCGCGCGGCGGCCGTGGCATCGGCCTTCAAGGCGCAAGCTCCGCCGCCACCTGCACCGACTCGACGATCTTCACGTAGCCTGTGCAGCGGCACAGGTTGCCCGACAGCGCCTCGCGGATCTGCGCTTCGCTGGGGTGCGGCTCGCGCCGCAGCAGCGCCTCGGCCGCCATGACCATGCCCGGGGTGCAGAAGCCGCATTGCGTGCCCAGCTTCTCGTGGAAGGCGCGCTGCAGTGCGCCAAGGCGCCCCAGCGCGCTGAGCGACTCGATGGTCTCGATCGATCGCGTCTCGACGCTGGCGGCCAACGTCAGGCAGGCCAGCCGCGGCTCGCCGTCCACCAGCACGGTGCAGGCGCCACACTCGCCGCCGTCGCAGCCCTGCTTGGTGCCGGTGAGTTGCAGGCCGTCGCGCAGCAGCTCCAGCAGGGTCGCGCTGTCGCGTGCGGCAATCCGCCTGCGCTGGCCGTTGATCATGATCTGCAGCAGGCGGTAGCTCATGGCTGCCCCTCGTCCGACGAGTACGTCGGCCGATCCCCCGAGGGGATCGCGGGCCCGCTTGGGAGCGGCCCGGCGCTCGGCCCGCGTGCGGTGGTGGTCACGGCCTGGCTCATGTTCGGCCCTCCTTCGGGCGGAGATCGCGCACCCGCAGGGCCTTGCCCTGCGAACGCGGTACGCAGCCCGGCGCCTGCACGGCGATCTCTGCCGTGACGCCGATCAGCGACTTGATGTGGTGCATGGCGTCGGCCGCCAGCGCCGCGAAGCCCTCGACGGGCACGCCAGGCAGGGCCTCGACCTCGACGCGCAGGTGGTCGAGGCGGCCATGCCGCGTGACCACGAGCTGGTAGTGCGGTGCCAGCCCCGGCCGGCCGACCAGCACCGCCTCGATCTGCGATGGGTACACGTTGACGCCGCGGATGATCAGCATGTCGTCGCTGCGCCCGGCGATGCGCAGGATGCGCACGTGCGTGCGGCCGCAGTCGCAGCGCCCGTGCGCCAGCCGCGTGATGTCGCGCGTGCGGTAGCGCAGCATCGGCAGCGCCTCCTTGGCCAGCGTGGTGATCACGAGTTCGCCCGCCTCACCCTCGGCCACCGGTGCCCCCGTGTCGGGGTCGACGGTCTCGAACAGGAAGTGGTCTTCCCAACCGTGCAGGCCCTGGCGGCAGCCACATTCGCAGGCCACGCCCGGGCCCATGATCTCGGACAGCCCGTAGATGTCGACCGCCGTCAGCCCGAGGCGCTGTTCGATCTCCTGGCGCATCGCCGCGCTCCAGGGTTCGGCGCCGAACAGGCCGATGGCCAGCCGGCTGCGCCGCAGGTCCACGCCCTGCTGTTCGGCGACCTCGGCGATCGCGAGCGCATACGATGGTGTCGCGCACAGCACGCGCGCGCCGAAGTCCATGATCAGCGCCACCTGGCGCTCGGTACCGCCGCCGGAAATCGGCACCACCGGGCAGCCCAGGCGCGTGGCGCCATCGTGCGCGCCCAGGCCGCCGGTGAACAGCCCGTAGCCGTAGGCGTTGTGCACCAGGTCGCCCGGGCGCACGCCAGCGCAGTACATCGATCGTGCGACCAGATCGGCCCAGCGGCCGAGGTCGCCGGCGGTGTAGCCCACCACCGTCGGCCGGCCGGTTGTGCCCGAAGATGCATGCACACGCGCCAGGGACTCCACCGGGCGGGCGAACAGACCGAAGGGGTAGTGGTCGCGCAGGTCGGTCTTCAGCGTGAAGGGCAGGCGCTGCAGGTCGTCGAGCGAGCGCAGCGCGCCCGGTGTCAGCCCGGCGGCCTCCAGCCGCGCGCGCTGCCAGGGAACGTGGGTCCAGGCGTCGAGCAGCGTGGCGCGCAGCCGATCCAGCTGCAACGCGGCCAGCGCGTCGCGCGACATCGTCTCGACGTCGGGGTGCAGGCCGGGGTGCGGGGAATCGAGGCAGGCACCCATCTCAGGTTTCCCGGCGGCGCACGCCGCGCACCGGCAGGTGCGGGAGCGCAAAGCCCTGGTTGAAGGCGGCACGCGTGACCAGCGTGAACTTGAACCACAGGCCGCCGGCGGCGGCGATGGCACCGGCCAGCGCCTGCAGCAACCCTGCCGCCTCGGGCGGCAGCGGCGCCAGTGTGGCAATCACCGCCATCGCCAAAGGCAGCAGCGTCGCGGCCTTGAATGCATGGCCGGCGCGGTCGATCGTGGCCAGCGCGCGCGCCGCGGCGGTGATGCGGGCTCGCCAGAGGGTCCACAACAGCAGCCGCGCCAGCAGGGCCCCGGCAAACAGGCCCCACAGCGACAGCGGGCCCAGCCCGCGCGGGCCCGTTGCGAGCAGCCAGAGGCCCGCGCCTTCGGCCAGGCCGGTGGCAACGATCAGCGGCACGACGAGCGGCTCGCGCCAGGCCGGGATGCCACGCGCTGCGCGCAGGATGCAGCCCTGGCACCCGGCGAAGGCCAGCGCCAGCAGCGCGGCGGCCGCTGCCGCGCCGGGCATGCCGGTGGCCGCGGCCACCGCGGCAACCAGCAGGGGCGGCGCCAGCAGAGCCTCGCGCGACATCCACGAACGGCGCGGATTGAGCAAGACGTTGAGCGCGCGCCAGGGCCGGCCGATCTCGAACCAGACCGCAGCCAGTCCGGCAGCCACCAGCAGCGCACCCGCGCCGTGCAGCCAGGCCGGCCCACCGGCCAGCGCGGTGGCCACGATCAGCCCGCTGCCCAGGCCACCGCACATGAAGTTGGCGGCGGCACGCCAGTCCCAGTGCCGCTGTTGCCAGGGGTTCGGGCCGTAGCTCAAGGTGCCACCTTGTCCCACAGGTAGAAAAAGCCGGGGCCCGAGCCCAGCTCCTCGTGCATGCGGAAGTGCCGGTTCTCCGCCAGCAGCTTCGAGACCTTGCTGTCGGGATCGTCGAGGTCGCCGAAGGCCAGTGCGTCGGCGATGCAGGCGTTGGCGCAGGCGGGTGTCGCTTCGGGGTCGCGGCCTGGGGTCAGGCCCTTCTCGAGGCCGGCGTCGATGCGTTCGACGCAGAAGGTGCACTTGGTGGCCACCGCCAGCCGGTCGGGGTCGAAGCGGGCCGTCTCGTGGTCGCTCGCCTTTCCATAGGCGAAGCTGGCGCGTTCGGTCTTGTAGCGCGCCTGGTAGGGGCAGGCCACGGCGCAGTAGGCGCAGCCGATGCAGAGGTCGTAGTCGATCGTGACGATGCCGTCGGGGCGCTTTTTCGTCGCCGTGGTCGGGCACACGTCCAGACAGGGCGGTTCGTCGCAATGCTGGCAGCCCACGGGCACAAAGGCGCGCTGCACGTCGGGGTACTCGCCGAACTCCATGTCGAGCACGCGCCGCCACTGCACACCCGGTGGCGTGGCGTTGGCATGTTTGCAGGCGGCGGTGCAGGTCTGGCAGCCGACACAGCGCCGCAGGTCCGCGACCATGCCCCAGCGCGTCATGGCGCAGCCCTGCGCACGGCGACGCGCACGATGTCGGCACTGGAGCCCGTGGCGTCGGTCAGGTCCATCGACATCGTGGCCAGCGCGTTCAGGCTCGGCACGCCAAAATCCTTGGCCAGCGGCGTGGCCCAGTGGTCGAACTGGCCGATCAGCAGCAACGTGTCGGGCCGGATGCCCTGGCGCAGCACGGCGCGCGCGCGCACGCTGCGCTTGGGCGTCGAGAGTTCGATCGCGTCGCCATCCTCGACGCCGAGCCGCGCGGCCGACTGCGCATTGATGATCACGCCACGGTGGCCGGCGATGTTGTCGGCCACCTCGCGGATCAGCTGCACGCCGACGTTGCCGCCCCAGGCGTACTGCATGCTGCGAGCCGTCAGCAGCCAGAACGGGTAGTCGCCGGCTTTTGCGCCGGTGGCGGTGACGATGCCTTCCCACAGCCCCGGGAAGTCCTTCCAGCCGGGCAATGCCTGGTACTCGTCGAGCTGGCGGTCCCACCAGTGCATGTCGTTTTCGTGCAGACGGCGACCGAGCTCGGCGCCGATGCGCTGCAGCCGCTCCTGATAGGGCATTTCGAAGCGCAGGCCGCGCGCCACCATCGTCGGGTACAGGTACCACTGCAGCCGTGGGAACGGTTTGGTCGCCAGGCCGTGCTGCTTCCACCAGTCCAGGCCGTGCGATTCGCGGCCGTCGCTGAGCTCGGCGCTGGCGGCGCGGCAGACCGCGTCCCAGATCCGATCGCGCGTGTGGGGCAGCGAGGTTTCGAGCGAGAAGTCGCCGTAAACGCCCTTCAGCGGCACGCCGCCGGCCCCCTTGTTGATGGCCGCGTTGTACTTCTCGAGAATGCCGCAGCGTCGGGCCAGTTCGGTGGCGATGTCGGTGAAGTCGCGCGCCTGGCCGCGCATCTCCACCGCCGGCTGGCGCAGCGCAAAACCCTGGCGGTCCCAGAACTGCTCGACGTACTTGGTGCCGCCGATGCGGATCAACTGCAGGCTCTCGAGGTCGGTGGCGTCGGGCAACAGGATGTCGGCGAAGTGGTTGGTCTCGTCGCGTGTGTAGGCCATCGCGACGACGAAGGGGAAACGCGCGATCTTGTCGCCCAGGGCGGCCGTGTCCCAGAACGAGATCGCGGGGTTGGTGCGGTAGACGAACCAGACGTCGGGGAAGGTCACGGGCGGCAGGCCATGCGGCGTGCCGTCGAGGAACATCCACGAGAAGTGCGTCGGCCCCAGCGCCTGGCTCCAGGCGCCGTTGCCGACCAGCGGCACCATCGTGCGGTAGGCGTTGCGGATGTTGGGCCGCGGCGACCAGCCGGCCTTGTCGGTCGGGTTCATCGGGTAGTTCATGAACCCGTCCGGTCCGGGCTGCGCGCTGTCGTGGCGCTCGGACATCGGCCGCACCAGGCGCACCGTGGTGCCCAGCGTGCCGCCAGGCACCTCGAGGGCCCCCACCACGCAGGCCAGCAGCGTGCGCGCCCAGCAGCATTCGTAGCCGCCCCAGCCGTTGTTGACGGTCTTGCCCAGCGTCACGGCCACCGGGCGCAAGGGCAGGGTCTGGCCGTCGATCTCCACGGTCTGGCCGACGCAGGCGTTTTCCACGTACTCGTGCGCGATGCGGCGCATCGTCGCGGCCGGCACGTCGCAGATGCCCTGCGCCCACTCGGGCGAAAACGGCTTCAGGTGCTCCATCAGGCGGTCGAAGGCGGTGCTGCCGACCAGCCAGCCTTCGGCCAGGACCTCGCCGTCGGCACCGATCTCGATCGCGTCGACTTCATGCCTGCCCTGCAGTGCCTCGTCGATGCCGGGTGTGTCGTGTGGCACGGCACATTGGCCGGTCCGGTCCCAGACCAGCGGCTTGCGGCTGCCGCGGTCGCGCAGGAAGTAGCCGCCTTCGCCCACCAGGTAGGGGCTGGCGGTGCGCTGGCGCAAGAAGGGCAGGTCCAGCCGTTCGCGCGGCATCTCGTGCAGCATCACGTGCAGCAGCGCGTACAGGAAGGCCGGGTCGGTCTTGGGCTTGATCGGCACCCATTCGGCCGAGCAGGCGCCGGTGACCGACAAGTGCGGCTCGACCTGCACCCGCTTGAGCCCGCGCACACGGGCGTTGGCATGGCGCCAGACCCCGGCCACACCGCCCGAGGCCTCGATGTTGGAGCCGCAAGAGATCAGGTAACACGTGCTCGGCGTGTCGGCCGCGACGATGAAGGCGCGGTGCCAGAGCTCGCCGTAGAGGTGCTCGGAGTGGTCGCACTTGACGCCCTGGCCGGAGCCGAAGCCCATGTCCACCGGTCCCCAGGCCGACAGGAAAGCCGGGAAGGTGCCCATGTAGAACTGCGGCGTGCCGCCGCCGCCAAAGCTGGCCGCCAGCCGCGGGTAGCCGGAGGCGTCGGTCAGGCCCGTGGCGCGCACCGCGTTGAGCTTGTTCGCGATCAGCGTGTAGGCCTCGTCCCATGTGATCTCGACAAAACCCGGATCCTCGCTCCGCCCCTTTTTCGGGTTGCTGCGCTTCATCGGTGCCAGCACGCGGTTCGGGTTGTAGGTCTTCTGGATCAGCCCGAAGGCCTTGACGCAGACCTTGCCGCCACCCGGGTGCACTTGCGCGGCGCAGAAGTTCGGCTCGACCTCGGTGGCCACGCCGTCTTCGACCTTCACCGTCAGCAGGTCGGGGCCGGCCACGCACTGGTAGCAATAAGTCGGCACGCGGTGCGTGTGGGCGGCAGCAGTCATTCTGAAACCCGTTCAGCCGCCGCCGCTGGCGGCCTTGGCCTTCTCGGCCTTGGCCGCCAGCCGCTGCGCCGTCTTGGCGATGTCGACGACGAAGCGCGAATGGCGCCCGCGCACGATCGGCTCGACGGCGTCGCGGCCCTCGACGACGAACACCACGGCGCGGCCGTTGACCTCGGCCACGCGCACCGTCAGCTCGACCGCCATGCCCAGCAGCGTGGCGCCGATGTGGTCGATCTCGACCCGCGTGCCGACCGAGTCCTCGCCGCTGTCCAGATGCGCCAGCAGCAGGTTGCGGCAGGTCATCTCGATGTCGCGCACCAGCATCGGCGTGGCATAGACACGCGCCGCCTCGCCCATGAAGTCAATCGTGCGTTCGCGGTCGACGTCGAACTGGGCCAGCGCCTGGAGTCCGGCTTGCAGGGTGGGTTTCATGAATCGTCCTTGTGTGGGGGTCAATGGCCGAGATAGGCCTGCTGCACCTGGGGGTCGCGCAGCAGGTCGGCGGCGCGGCCCTGGCCGACGATGCGGCCGGTCTCCATCACGTAGCCGCGGTCGGCGATGGCCAGCGCCGCGCGTGCGTTCTGGTCGACGAGCAGGATCGTCGTGCCGTGCGACTTCAGCGCCGCGATGTGGCCGAAGATCTCGGCCACCAGCAGCGGCGCCAGGCCCATGCTCGGCTCGTCGAGCAGCAGCAGCCTGGGTGCGCTCATCAACGCGCGGCCGATGGCCAGCATCTGCTGCTGGCCGCCGGACAGGTTGCCGGCGGCCTGGCTGCGCTTGTCGCGCAACACGGGAAACATCGCCCACACGGTGTCGAGCGTGGCCGGCGTGCCGCGCGCGAAGGTGCCCAGGAGCAGGTTGTCCTCGACGCTCAGCGGGCCGAACACCTGCCGTCCCTCGGGCACCTGCACGATGCCGCGCTGCACACGCTGGCGCGGCCGCTCGGAGCGGATGTCGGCTCCGTCAAACTGCAGCAGCGTGGCGGTGGCGGGCTGCACGCCCGAAAGCGAGCGCAGCAGCGTCGTCTTGCCGGCACCGTTGGCGCCGACGATGGCCACCAATTCACCGCTCTCGACGCGCAGCCCGATGTCGGCCAGCGCCGGAATGCGGCCGTAGTGGCTGGACAGTCCGGCGACTTCAAGCATGGGCCGCCTCGGCCGGCGCCGCCGGGTCTGTCTCGACGCCCAGGTAAGCTTCGATGACACGCGGGTCGCGCGCCACCTCCGCCGGTGTGCCCTCGGCCAGGCGGGCGCCGCGTTCGAGCACGAGCACGCGGTCGGAGACCTCCATCACCAGCCGCATGTTGTGCTCCACCAGCACCACCGTCATGCCGCCGCTGGCGAGCTCGCGGATCAGGGTGTCGATCTCGTGCGCTTCGGTCTGGTTGAGGCCGGCGGCCGGCTCGTCGAGCAGCAGCAGTTGGGGCTTGGCCGCCAGCGCGCGTGCGATCTCCAGCCGCTTGAGTGCGCCATAGGACAGGGCGTCGGCCGGCGCGTCGACCCAGTCGCCGAGGCCGACGCGCTGCATCAGCGCCCTGGCGTGCGCGCGGCTGGTGGCTTCGGCGCGGCGCAGCGCCGGCAGCCGGAAGATGGCTGGCACCAGCGCGGTGTTCTCGTGCGGGTGGCGCCCGGTCATCACGTTTTCGAGCGCGCTCATGTTGAAGAACACCTGCAGGTTCTGGAAGGTGCGGCCCAGGCCGGCGGCGGCCCAGCGGTGGGTCGGCCGGCCGGTGAGGTCCTGCCCCGCCAGGCGGATGCGGCCGGCGTCGGGCACGTAGATGCCCGTCATCAGGTTGAGCAGCGTCGTCTTGCCGGCGCCGTTGGGGCCGATGATCGAGAACACGGTGCGCGCTGGCACCTCGAACGACAGGTCGGCGATGGCGCGCAGGCCGCCGAAGCCCTTGCTCAGGTGCTCGACCGCCAGCAGAGTCATTGGAGCCCCTCGTCCGACGGGTACGTCGGCCGATCCCCCGGGGGGGTGAGCCCGGACGTGGACCGTCCGGTGGACGGTTCGCGCCTGCGAACGGCCGGCTTGGGAGCGGCCCGGCGCTCGGCCCGCGCCGCATCCGGTCTGGTCTTGCCGGTCAAGAGCCGCTGCAGCGTCGGCACGATGCCGCGCGGGAAGAACACCATGGTCACGATCAAGATGGCGCCGAAGGCCATCATCTCGTAGTCTTTCAGCACGGTCAGGAACTGCGGCAGCAGCGTCAGCACCGCGGCGCCGACGACCGCGCCCCAGATCGAGGCCATGCCGCCGAAGACGACCATGATGACCAGTTCCACCGAGTGCAGGAACGAGGCCTTCTCCGGCGTGATGAAGCCGGCGTAGTGCGCGGTCAGCGCACCGGCGGTGGCGGCGATCAGCGCCGATTGCACGAACACGCGCAGCTTCCAGTGCGCGGAATCGATGCCCACCGTCTCGGCGGCGACCTCCGAGCCGTGCAGCGCACGCAGCGCGCGGCCGATCGGCGAGTCGATGAGGTTGAGCGCGAACCACACCGTCAGCCACAGCGCGAGGCCGACGATGGCGTACCAGACCTGCTCGCCGCGCACAGCGTGGCCGAACAGTTCGAGCGCCGGCACCGCCATGCCGTCGGGGCCGCCGGTCAGACCGTCCTCGTTGGCGAGCACGATCGAGACGATGACGCCCAGGCCGAGCGTGGCCATCGCCAGGTAGTGGCCCTTCAGGCGCAGCGTCGGCCGGCCGACGAGCCAGGCCAGCACGCCGACCGCGGCCACCGCCGCCGGCATCGAGACCCAGACCGGCCAGCCGTAGCGCGCGGCGAGCACCGCGCTGCCGTAGGCACCCAGCGCATAGAAGCCGGCGTGGCCGAGGCTGATCTGGCCGGCGTAGCCGATGAGCAGGTTCAAGCCGACGCAGACGATGGCGTTGAGCGCCACCAGGATCGCGACTTCGAAGAAGTAGTTGTTCGGAAAGACCATGGGCAGCGCCACGAGCACCAGCGCCAGCACGCCCAGGCCGCCCAAACGCGCCGAGGCCAGCCGGTGCACCCAGCCGGCGGCGGCAGGCGCAGGGTCGGGCGCGGGGCCGGCGCGCTCAGACACGGTCGCTGCGGTGGGCACCGGCCAGCCCTCCCGGCATGAAGAACAGCACGCCGAGAATGACGACGAAGGCGATCGCGTCCTTGTAGGCCGACGACACGAAACCGGCGCCCAGGCTTTCGAGCAGGCCCAGCATCAGGCCGCCGGCGACGGCGCCACCGAAGCTGCCCAGGCCGCCGAGCATGGCTGCGGCGAAGCCCTTCAGGCCGAGCATCACGCCGACGTCGTAGGAGGTGAAGGTGATCGGTGCCGTCAACACGCCGCCGAGTGCACCGAGCATGGCCGCCAAAGCGAAGCTGACGCGCATCACGCCGCGCGTGTCGATGCCCATCAACTTGGCCGCCAGCGGGTTGAAGGCGGTGGCCCGCATCGCCTTGCCGTACAGCGTGCGGCTGAAGAACCAGCCCAGGGCCAGCACCGCCAGCGCCGTGCCCGCCAGCACCCACAGGCTCTGCGGCATGACGGTGGCGCCGAACAGCGCAATCGGGTCGGCGCCGGAAAACGCCGGCAGCGGGTGCACGCGTTTGTCCCACAGCACCTGCGCCAGCCCGCGCAGGAACAGCGCCACGCCGATGGTGATGATGATCAGCGTCACGACGTCGGCGCGGCCCGTCTTCTGCGCCGGTTCGATGGCCAGCTTCTCGACCACCAGGCCGACGACGCCAGACACCGCCACCGCCAGCGGCACCGCGGCGGCCAGTGGCAGCCCGGTGGCGACCAGCGACACCGCGGCCATGCCGCCGATCATCACGAACTCACCTTGCGCGAAATTGATCGCGTGGCTGGCGTTGTAGACGATGGAGAAGCCCAGGGCGACGAGCGCGTAGATCGCGCCGGACGTCAACCCGGCGGCGACGAACTGCATCCATTGGTCGCCCATGGCAGGTCCTGGCGCGGGCTCGGGGGCTTCACTTCGCCAGCGACCAGGTGCCGTTGGTCACCTCGAGCATGCGAAAGGCGCTGAGGTCCAGCCCCATGTGATCGGTGGCCGACATGTTGACGACGCCGCCGGTGCCGACGTAGCCGCGCGTGGCCTCCAGCGCGTCGCGCACCTTGGCGCGGTCGGTGCTGCCGGCGGCCTTGATCGCGCCCACCACGAGCATCAAGCCGTCGTAGGCGTGGCCGCCGAAGGTGGAAACGTCGCTCTTGTAGCGGGCCTCGTAGGCGTCGCGGTAGGCGGTGACGACCGGCTTCTGGGGGTCGCCGGCGGCCAACAGGTCGGCCACCAGCAACGCTGCGGCGGGCAGGCGCACGCCGTTGGCCGCGTCGCCCGAGAGCTTGATGTACTCCTTGGACGCGACGCCGTGCGACTGGTACAGCGGCAGCGTCAGGCCGACCTGCCGGTAGTTGCGCGTCACGATCGCCGGGCCCTGGCCGAAGCCCGCGTTCAGCACTGCCTGCGCGCCGCTGCCGCGGATCTTCGTCAGTTGCGCCGTCATGTCGGTGTCGGTGGCACCGTAGGTCTCGTCGGCGACGATCGTCACGCCGTGGTTGGGGGCCACCTTCAGGCATTCGGCGCGCATTGACTTGTCGAAGCCGCCGCTGCCGGAGATCAACGCCGCCTTCGTCGTGCCGCGCGCCTTCATGTCGACAAAGATCTTGTCGCAGGCCATGCGGTCGGTGTGCGGAGTCTTGAAGACCCACTTCTTCACCGGCTCGACGATCACCACTGCGCCGGCCAGCGAGATGAAGGGCACGCCGGCCTGTTCGACCAGCGGCACCGCCGCCATCGTGGTGCCGGTGGTCGAGCCGCCGACGATGACGTCGACCTTGTCGTGCTCGAGCAGCCGCTTGGCGAAGGTGCGCGCCTTCTCGGCGTCGCCGGCGTCGTCGTAGGCCGTCAGCTGCAGCTTGCGCCCGAGCACGCCGCCGGTGGCATTGATGCGCTCGACGTAGAGTTCCAGCGTCTTCAGCTCGGGGTCGCCGAGAAAGGACGCCGGCCCGGTGACCGACAGGAAGCTGCCAATGCGGATCGGCTCCTGCGCGAGTGCGGGGGCGGCGAACCAAATCGTCGTCAGCGCCAGCAGCGCTGCGCGGGCCAGGCGGTGGGTCTTGTCCATCGGGCTCATGTTTGTCTCCTGGAAAGCGGGATCGAGCCGCGGATCGGTCGCGGCGCCGGAGGCCTGGGCCGTGTCGGGCCACAGGCACGCACGGTCATCGTTAGAATGAATTCGTTGGACCATTCTGGTACCGGAATACGGCTATAAACTTGATCTGGTTCGGGTTTCCAGCCCCGGCCTGGAGGACATGGATTGGGACATATACCTAGGGCCCCCGGACAGCGCCGCCGCCGTGGCGTGGCGCCCGCGGCGGCCTTGGCTGCCGAGCGTGTGTGCGTGCAGGTTCGCCCGGTGCGCCATGCCGACCTGCCGGAGGTGATCGCGCTCGACGCCACGGTCACTGGGCTGCACAAGGCCGACTACTGGCAGCGCATCTACCGTCGCTACGGCGTCGCCGGCCAGGGGCTGCGGCATTTCCTGGTCGCCGAGAGTGGAGGTCGCGTGCTGGGCTTCGTGATCGGCGAGGTGCGCGACTGGGAGTTCGGCTCGCCGCCCTGCGGCTGGGTGTTCGCGATCGATGTCGACCCGCGCGCACGGCTCGAAGGCATCGGCACGGCTTTGCTGGCCGCGATGCGCGAACGCTTCGAGAAGGCCGGCATGCGGGTGCTGCGCACGATGCTGGCGCGGGACAACCCGTTGATCCTGTCGTTCTTCCGCAGCCAGGGCATGACAGCCGGGCACCTGATCCCGCTCGAAATGGTCCTCGGAGGCGCACCATGAAGCTGCAGAAGAACACACGGCTGGCGCTGTACAGCGTGCTTGAGTTCGCGGCCCGGCCTGGCGACCTGATACCTGCTGCCGAAGTCGCCGAGCGCTATGGCGAATCGGCGCACCACCTGGCCAAGGTGCTGTCGGAACTGGCACGGGCCGGCATCGTCGAGTCGACGCGCGGCGTGGGCGGCGGTTACCGGTTTTCTGCCAACGCGCGTCGGCTGACGTTGCTGGATGTGATCCGGATGTTCGAAGAGCCGGGCGCCGACCGCGCCCTCGCCGGGGCGGCGCGCACGCCGGTGGATCGTGCGCTCGGCCAGGTGCTCGCCGAGATCGACCAGACTGCGATCGCAACGTTCGGTTCGATCACCGTGGCCACGATGCTGAAGATGGTCGGCCGTGGCGGCTGAACGGTGCCGGCGCGGCACGATCGTGTCCAACGTGTCTCTTGGCGTAAGGCGACCATGACGTCCATCGCGGCTGCACTGCTGTCTGACCTGGCGCGCCGCGTGGGGTCGGCCCCTGTGCCACGGGTGAAGGCCCTGCACGTGCCGCCCGCCCCCTGGAACGGCGGCAAGGACGGTGAGTTCTGCGCACTGGAGTTGGAGGACGGTTCGCTGGGGCTGAGCTACGTGCTGCTCGACGACAGCCTGGAGTCCCTCGCGGGCGGACGGTCAGCACCCGGGCTGGTGGGTGCTGATCCGATGCCCATCGCTGCCGCTTGGCTGGAGGTCCCTGGCGCGCGCCGTACGCTGGGCTTTGCCGCGGTGAACGCCGTCTCCAGACACCTGCTGGACCGGATGGGATTCGTCCCAGCCGAGGCGCCGGACTCGATCGGTGGCCTTGACCCCCAGCCCGGCGAGCACGTCGGCATGGTGGGGCTCTTTCCGCCCTTGGTCAGGCAGGTCACCGCCCTGGGCGCGCGCCTGACGGTGCTCGAGCTTCGGGCCGATCTGGCCGGTGATCATCCCGGCTTCACAGTGACGCTGGACCCACGGGCTTTGCAAGACTGCGACAAGGTGTTGTGCACCAGCACCGCGCTCCTGAACCACACGCTGGACCGGGTGCTGTCGAACTGCCGGAGTGCCGGTCGGATCGCGTTGATCGGCCCGGGTGCGGGGTGTCTTCCGGACGCATTGTTCGAGGCCGGCGTCACCACGCTCGGTGGAACCTGGGTCACCGACCCATCGGGCTTGACGCAGGCGCTTCGCCAGGGCCAGCCCTGGGGTCGGTTCGCCCGCAAGTTCGTGCTGAACGCCGCTGATTGGCAAAGCGCGTCAGCCAGCGCAAGGGGGCTCATGACCTGTTGACGCCTTGATCCAGCCTGCCGATCGCTATGCCCATGGCGCCGAGTGAGCGGAGTGACGGAGTGAGAAACTAAGCGGTGGGGTCGGCCAGCACCTCTGCCAGTTGCACGCGCCGGCCTTCACGGGCAGAAATGATCCCGGCGCGAATCACACCGAGTGAACGGGTGGCATATTCGCCCCCTGTTTCTGGAGTCCCCTGCCCACGCACTGCCGCCGCGAACTCGTCGAGTTCGTCGACGAAGGTGTCGTTCTTGGTGAAGGGCACGGCTTCGGCTTTTTCGGTGCCGCGTTTGATGAAGCGCAGGCCGCCATGCAGGTCGTAATAGGCGCTGGCTTCCTTGCCGTAGATGTTCATCACATAGTTTTCGGTGGCCGATGCATAACTCGCATTGACGGTTGATAGCGCCCCGTTTTCATGCTGCAGCAACAGCGTGGCGACATCGGGGTTGTCACCCGGCAGCACCAGTTGCGCGGACTGTCCACTGACTGCGGTGATCGGGCCCATCAGGTACTCGAGCACGTCGACATAGTGCACGCCAATCTGCAGCATCACGCCGCCCGGCATGCCGGCTGCCTGATAGCGCCACGAGGTCAGGTCGATCTTGCCCAGGCGGTCACGGCTGATGTTGGCCTCGGCGTTGACCAGTTTGCCAAACACCCCGGCGTCGATCTGCTGCTTGATCCAGCGGAACTGGCTCTCCCGTCGGCGCTGGTAGCCCAGCGCCAGCACCACACCGGCCTGGCGACAGGCCTCGGTGATGGCGCGTCCTTCGGCCAGGGTGTTGGCAATCGGCTTGTCGAGAAACACATGCTTGCCGGCCTCAGCGGCCTGTCGCGTGGTTTCCAGGTGCACGTTGTTGGGTGTGGTGTTGATGATGGCGTCAATCGACGGGTCGGCCAGGATGGCCTCGTAGCTGCTCGCCTCGGCACAACCGTACTTCGCGGCAAAGGCCGCGCGTTTGTCTTCCGACCGGGTGTAGCAGGAGCGAATGACGAACTTGTCCGAGCGCTTCATGGCATCGGCCAGAACATCGGACCACCAGCCCATACCCAGACAGGCCACGTTGATGGGTGCAAAGGACATCGGTTTTTTCTCCAGTTGAGGTTGGGGATTTCGAGAGCTGTGCGAATCGAGGCGCCGTTTGCTCAATGCTCAGCCTGAGCGGGCAGTTCAAGTCGCGTCATGAAAAAACTTCAACAGCTTCAGGGCCTCGACATTCGAGTGCTGGAACGCCGCCGGATCGAATGAAGCTTCACCGATGCGGGCATGGCCCGGCAGCCCGGCAAACAGCGTGTCGTCGACATTCTTGAATCCCATGGCCCACTCGCTGAACATGCGCGCGTCGATCTCGCCTTCGCCGAGCGTCAGAACCGTGTGGTGACGCTTGTCGCGTCTGATCTTTTCGTAAAGCGCGCGCACTTCGCGTTCGCCACCTTCGAGCATCTGAATGAAGTAGCCGTTTTCGGCGTCGGTCGAATAGCGGTAGATCAACATGCCGGTGAGGCCCTGCGCGGTATTCCACTGTCGGCTGAGCGACAGCAGCGCCTCGAGTGCGGCGGTGTCCATCGGCTTCTTGGCTTGGCTGACGTAGATGATGTAGTGCATCGAACCTCCGTGATGTTGTGGGGGGGCAGGTCGTCGGCCTCAGTCGCGCAGCGACGCCAGCACCTCGTCCAGCATCTTCTTGGCATCGCCAAAGAGCATGCGGTTGTTGTCTTTGTAGAACAGCGGGTTGTCCACGCCGGCGTAGCCGCTGGCCATGCTGCGCTTCATGACGATGCTGGTCTTGGCCTTCCACACTTCGAGCACCGGCATGCCGGCAATCGGACTGGTGGGGTCGTCCTGCGCGGCCGGGTTCACGATGTCGTTGGCGCCGATGACCAGGGTCACGTCGGTGGCCGGGAAATCGTCGTTGATCTCGTCCATCTCCAGCACGATGTCGTAGGGCACCTTGGCCTCGGCCAGCAGCACGTTCATGTGGCCCGGCATGCGCCCGGCCACCGGGTGAATGCCGAAGCGCACCAACACGCCGCGTGCGCGCAGCAGCTTGGTGATCTCGAACACCGTGTGCTGCGCCTGCGCCACCGCCATGCCGTATCCCGGCACGATGATCACGCTCTTGGACTCACGCAGCAGCTCGGCAGTCTCGGTCGCGTTGACCGGCACCACCTCGCCTTGCGGTTCGGCCGCAGCACCACCGGCGGCTTTGGGCGCCGGTGCGCCGCCGCCGAAGCCGCCGGCGATGACGCTGATGAAATTTCGGTTCATCGCACGGCACATGATGTAGCTGAGGATGGCGCCCGACGAGCCCACCAGTGCGCCGACCACGATCAACAGGTCGTTGCTGAGCATGAAGCCGGTGGCCGCCGCGGCCCAGCCCGAATAGCTGTTGAGCATCGACACCACCACCGGCATGTCGGCACCGCCGATGGCCATCACCATGTGGATGCCGAAGAGCAGGGCGATGACGGTCATCACCACCAGCGGCAGCATGCCGGTCTGGATGTCGTGCGCCTGCAGGAACTCGCGGCCGAACCAGATCACCACCAGCAGACCGGCCAGATTCAGCAGGTGCCGCCCGGGCAGCAACAAGGGCTTGCCGCCGATCTTGCCCGACAGCTTGCCAAAGGCAATCAGCGAGCCCGAAAAAGTCACGGCACCGATCAGGATGCCGATGTAGATCTCCACCTCGTGAATCGACTTTTCGGCCGGCGTGGGGAAGACGGTTGAGGTGTCCACATAGCTGGCAAAACCCACCAGGCAGGCGGCCAGGCCGACCAGGCTGTGCATCAATGCCACCAGCTCGGGCATCTGCGTCATCTGCACCTTCTTGGCGGCGTAAAGGCCGATGGCCCCGCCCACCACGAGCGCGCCGATGATCCACGGAATGCCGGCCGCCGTGACGCGCGGGCCCAGCACCGTGGCCAGCACCGCGATGGCCATGCCGATCATGCCGAACAGGTTGCCGCGGCGGGCGGTCTCGGGGTTGGCCAGCCCACCCAGGCTGAGGATGAAGAGGATGGTGGCGCCGATGTAGGCCATGGTGGCCAGGCTGGAAGTCATGTGCGGATTCCTGTTGTTGTTCTTCGTTTCACTTGCGGAACATCGCCAGCATGCGCCGCGTGACCGCGAAGCCGCCGAACATGTTGACGGCCGTGAGTGCCAACGCAAAGACCGACAGGCCCAGGATCAGCGTGTTGGGCCGGTCGATCACGCCCCCCGCACCACTTGACACGAGCGGTGGTGCCACCTGCACCAGCGCGCCGATGGCGATGATCGAAGAGATGGCGTTGGTCACGCTCATCAGCGGCGTGTGCAGCGAAGGCGTGACGTTCCACACCACCATGTAGCCAATGAAGCAGGCCAGCACGAAGACCGTGAAGTGCGACAGAAAGCTGGCCGGCGCATACATGCCCACCAGAGCGAAGAGCACCGCGCCGACGCCGAACACAGTGGCCAGCGAGCGCGCCGACATCGGATCGCCACCGCCGCCACCATGGCCGTGCGCCTTCTTGGCTGCCGGCGCTGCGGCGGCCACGGCTGCTGGCTTGGCCGGCGCGGCCGGCATCTTGATCGGCGGTGCGGGCCAGGTGATGGCGCCGTCCTTGATGACCGTGAGCCCGCGGATGGCGTCGTCTTCCATGTTGACGTGGATGACACCGTCCTTGAGTCCATCCTTGTTTTTGCACAGCTCCTCGGTCAAGCGCAGCAGGTTGTTGGCGTACAGCGTGGACGACTGCCTGGCCATGCGGCTGACCAGGTCGGTGTAGCCGACGATGGTCACGCCATGGCGCACCACGGCCTGGCCCGGCACGGTCAGTTCGCAGTTGCCGCCCTGCTCGGCCGCCATGTCGACGATCACGCTGCCGGGCTTCATGCTCTGCACCATCTCGGCGGTGATCAGCTTGGGCGCGGGCTTGCCCGGGATCAGCGCGGTGGTGATGATGATGTCGACCTCGCGCGCCTGCTGCGCGTACATCGCGCGCTGCGCGGCCATGAAGCCTTCGCTCATCACCTTGGCATAGCCGCCGCCACCCGAGCCTTCTTCTTCATAGTCGACCTTGACGAATTCACCGCCCAGCGACACCACCTGGTCGGCCACTTCGGCACGGGTGTCGTTGGCACGCACGATGGCGCCCAGGTTGGCCGCCGTGCCAATGGCCGCCAGGCCGGCCACACCCGCACCGGCAATGAACACCTTGGCCGGCGGCACCTTGCCGGCGGCCGTGATCTGGCCATTGAAGAAGCGGCCAAAGGCATTGGCCGCCTCGACGACCGCGCGGTAGCCGCTGATGCCGGCCATCGACGTGAGCGCGTCCATCTTCTGTGCCCGGCTCAGTTGGCGCGGCAGCGCGTCGATGGCCAGCACCGTGACCTTGCGTGCCGCCAGCTGCTCCATCAGCGCCGGGTTCTGCGCCGGCCAGATGAAGCCGATCAGCGTGCTGCCTTCGCGCAGCTGGGCGGCTTCATCAAAGCTGGGCACGCGGGCCTTGAAGATGATGTCGGCCTGGGCAAAGACGTCGGCGGCGGTGGGCAGCACCTGGGCGCCGGCGGCGCGGTAGGTGTCGTCGGCAAAGTGGGCGGCGTCACCGGCACCGCTTTCCACCGCCACCGAAAAGCCCAGCTTGATGAGCTTTTCCACCACGTCGGGCACGGTCGCGACACGCCGTTCGCCGGCTGCCGATTCTTTCGGAACGCCAATCTGCATGGGTCTGGTCCTGGTGAACTTCGTTGCAATCAAATCATGGCTTGGGCGATGCAGCCCAGGCCATCGTCAGGCGCGGCTCAGGCGCAGTTCAAGCGTGTGCGGCATCACCGCCGGGCCAGTCGCCGATGTAGGACTTCAGCATGCGGTTCTCGAACTCCTGCTCCTCGAAGACGGTGCGCGCGACGTCATGGAACGACAGCACGCCGATCAGCACGCCGTTGTCCAGCACCGGCAGGTAGCGCTGGTGCTGGCGGATCATCAGCGCGCGAAGCTCATGCAATTCGACGTCCGGCGTGGTGCACAACGGCGTCGGGTTCATCACTTCGCTCACCTTGAGGTCGGCCACCGGTGGCGTCGGCCCGCTGCGCAGTTCCTTCTGGCGCCGCGCCAGAACCTGGATCACCTCGCGAAAGGTCAGCAGGCCGGCCACCTTGGGGCCGTCCATCACAACCAGCGAGCCCAGGTCTTCGTCGGCCATGCTGATCACACATTCCGACAGCGGCGTTTCGAGAACCACCGTGGCGGGGCCGCGGCTTTTGGATTTCAGGATGTCACGCACTTTCATGGTCGCCCTCCTTTGCGGTCCCCCGCAGAAAATCGAAGTCACAGCCCGCATCGGCCTGCATCACATGGTCTTGGTACAGCCGGGCGTAGCCGCGCTCGGCCAGCGCGGGCCGCGCCGGCAATGCAGCGCGCCGGCGTGCCAGTTCAGCCTCGTCGACCAGCAGGTCGACACGACGCTCCTTCACCGACAAGCGGATGCGGTCCCCCGTTTGCACCAGCGCCAATGGCCCACCGGCCGAAGCTTCGGGCGTGACGTGCAGCACGATGGTGCCAAACGCGGTGCCGCTCATGCGCGCATCAGAGATGCGCACCATGTCCTTCACGCCCGCCACCGCCAGCTTCTTCGGGATCGGCAGGTAACCGGCTTCAGGCATGCCGCTGCCGCTGATCGGGCCGGCGTTCTGCAGCACCATGATGTCGTCGGCGTGGATGTCGAGAGCCGGGTCGTCGACACGTTCCGACAAGTCCTGCAGCGAGCTGAACACGACCGCGCGGGCTTCTTTTTCGAACAAGGTCTTGTCAGCCGCCGAGCGCTTGAGGATGGCGCCGCCCGGGGCCAGTGAACCGAACAGCGCCACCAGGCCGCCCACCGGCTCGATCGGATCGGCCGCCTTGCGCACCACGCGGTGGTCGGCCCAGGCCCCTTCCTCGGCAGCCAGGCGCTCGCCCAGGGTCTCGCCGGTGACCGACACCGTGTCCAGGTGCAGCAGCGGCTTCAGCTCGCGCAGCAAGGCGCTCATGCCACCGGCGGCGTAGAAGTCTTCCATGTAGTTGTCGCCGGTCGGCTTCAGGTCGACCAGCACCGGCGTCGAATCGCTCAGCTCGTTGAGCTTGTGCAGCGACACCGGAATGCCCAGCCGACCCGCCACCGCGGTCAGATGAATGATCGCGTTGGTGCTGCCGCCCAGCGCCAGCAGCACGCGCAGCGCGTTGTGCACCGACTTCGGCGTGATGACCTGGCTGGGCCGGATCGGCTTGTGGATCAGCGCCACCGCCTGCGCACCGCTGGCTTCGGCCGCGCGCAACCGGTCGGCATGCACCGCCGGGATCGCGGCTGTGCCCGGCAGCGACATGCCCAGCGCCTCGGCGATGCAGGCCATCGTGCTGGCCGTGCCCATCACGGCGCAGGTGCCGGCGGTGGTGGCCAGCCGGCCCTCGACGACATCGATGGTCTTGCGTTCGATCTTGCCGGCGCGAAAGCTGCCCCAGAAGCGCCGGCAGTCGGTGCAGGCGCCCAGACGCTCGCCCTCGTGGCGGCCGGTCATCATCGGCCCGGTGACGAGCTGGATCGCCGGCACGTCGGCGGCGGCGGCACCCATCAGCTGCGCCGGCACGGTCTTGTCGCAGCCGCCGATCAGCACCACCGAGTCCATTGGCTGCGCGCGCACCATTTCCTCGACGTCCATGCTCATCAGGTTGCGGAACATCAGGCTGGTCGGGTTGAGGAAGACCTCGCCGAGCGAGATGGTCGGAAACTCGATCGGCA
Source organism: Rubrivivax sp. (assembly GCA_030653385.1). Lineage (GTDB taxonomy): Bacteria > Pseudomonadota > Gammaproteobacteria > Burkholderiales > Burkholderiaceae_C > Rubrivivax. The sequence goes on from JAURZM010000076.1 coordinate 116,743, forward strand.
GCCCGCCGGCGGCGAGCACGCCGCGCTTGACGGCCTCGACCAGCTCGGGCATGGCGCGGTGACAGTTGTTGAAGCCGGATCCGCTGGAGGCGATGCCGACCACCGGGCGCTCGAGCAGCGCGGTCGAGTAGCCCATCGACTTGATGAAGCTGCGCCGCAGATACAGCGCAAAAGCGCGGTCGCCGTAGTTGGTCAAGCCGCGGGCAATGCCGTGGTCGGGAACGTCTGCCATGGAAACTCCGGCTGGTCGATGTGGGGACAACCGAGCGGCTGCTCGGCACATGGCCCATGATGAACGGCAACGCGTGCCGGTGAACCTACAGCCGCGTCTTGATGTACTTCGCCTCGAGATAGTCGCGCACGCCGAGCGAGCCACCTTCGCGGCCCATGCCACTGTCCTTGACGCCGCCGAAGGGCATCTCGGCGCTGGCGATGGCCAGTTCGTTGACGCCCACCATGCCGGCCTCGATGGCCTCGCTGGCCAGCGTGGCCGTCTTCAGCGAGCGTGTGAACAGGTACGAAGCCAGCCCATACGGCGTGGCGTTGGCCAGCGCGATGGCCTCGTCGAAGTTGGCGAAGGGCGCGATCGGCGCCACCGGTGCAAAGGGCTCGTCCTGCATGATGCGCGCCGCCTGCGGCACGTCGGCCAGCGCCGTGGGCGCCAGGTAGTAGCCCTTGGTGCCCAGCCCCTCGGGGCGGCCGCCGCCGGCCACCAGGCGCGCGCCACAGTCCAACGCGTCGGCGATCAGCGACTGCGCATGCACCAGGCCGCGGCGGTTGGCCAGGGGCCCGACATCGGTGTCGGCCGCCAGCCCAGGGCCCACCTTCAGCGACCGCGCCACTTCGGCGAAACGTTCAACGAATCTTGTGTACGCGCCCTCTTGCACGAAAAAGCGTGACGGCGACGCACACACCTGGCCGCAGTTGCGGTATTTGAAACGCGCACATTGCTCGGCCGCGGCCTCGATGTCGGCGTCTTCGAACACCAGCACTGGCGCGTGGCCGCCGAGCTCCATCGACACCCGCTTGATGCCTTCGGCGGCCAGGTGCAGCATCTTGCGGCCCACCGAGGTGGAGCCGGTCAAGGTGATCTTGGCCACCTTGGGCGAGCGGGCCAGCACCTCGGAGATGAAGCCCGAATCGCCGGTGACCAGGTTCACGGTGCCGGGTGGCAAGCCGGCGTCGTGCAGCGCCTGCACCACCGCCATGCAACTGCCGGCGGCCTCGCTGGCGGGCTTGACGACCACGCTGCAGCCGGCGCCCAGCGCGGCGGCAATCTTGCGCGAGGGCAGCAACGCTGGGAAGTTCCAGGCTGAGAAGGCCGCCACCACGCCCACCGGTTCCAGCCGCACCTGCATGCGCACCTCGGGCACGCGGGCCTGGAAAGTCTGGCCGTAGATGCGCTGCGTCTCGCCTGCGTACCAGTCGAACTGGTCGGCGGCGTCGTTCAGTTCGCCGCGCGCCTGCGCCAGCGGCTTGCCGGTCTCGGTCGACATCAGGCGGGCGATGGCCTCGTTTCGCTCGCGGATCAGCGTGGCGGTGCGGTGCAGCAGCGCCGCGCGCTCCCACGGCGACGTGTGGCGCCAGACGCGGAAGGCGGCCTCGGCGGCGTCCACCGCTGCATCGAGGTCGGCAAGCGTGGCCACGGGGATCCAGCCGATGACCTCTTCATTGGTCGGGTCGATGACCTCGCGCACCTCACCATCGGCGGCACTGCGCCACTGGCCGTTGATGAACAGGCCGTAGCCGCTGTACAGGCCAAAATCGTCGCGCTTCATGTCAGGTCCATTCGGTTCGGTTCGGTTCGCGTCAGTTCGCGTCAGTGGTCGTCGGCGTTTCAGATGACGGTGCTCAGGTAGCGCTGCTGCACGTCGTCGCACCAGTTGCCGACGTTCCACGAGCCGTAGGCACCGAGCCCGCCTTCCGGCTTTTCGCCGGCATACACCGGCACGTGCACCAGAGACAGGCCGTCGTGCGCGTGGGCGCGCTTCAGGGCGTCGCGCAGGCTGGCGGCGTCTTCGCCGCCCCACAGGGCCAGCACGCCCTGCACGCTGCCGGCCAGCTGCACGTAGTCCACCGCGACGCCGTCGTTGGTGCGGAAGTCATGGCCGTACTGCGCGTGCTGCAGACTCGAGATGGCCGCCATGCGACGGTTGTCGAAAACCACGATGGTGCCGCGTGCGCCATGCTCCACAGCGCTGATCAGCGCCTGAGGGTTCATCATGAAAGAGCCGTCGCCGGTGAAGGCGATCGGGTACTGCTGGGTACTCGCCATGCCCGCGGCCGTGACTGCACAGGTGGCGAAGCCCATGTACGAGGCCCCCGTCTCGGTGTAGGTCTGGCCGGGCGCGTCGTCTTCGACGGTCTGGAAACCGTTGGCCTGCACGTCGCCGGCGTCGAAGAACTTGATGGCGCCGACCTTGTTGGCGAAGTCGCACACGAGCTTGATCGCCGCCGGCTCGGTCAGCACCGGGCGCTGCCAGACCTGGTCGAACAGCGGCGGCACGGCCTGGCGTTCACGCAGGAAGCCCTTCCACGCGGCCTTGCTGGCGGCGCAGCCTTCCAGCCACGCAGCACGCGCTGGCGCCCGCTGGTCGGCCACCGTGCCGAGAGCGGCCAGCAGTTGCTCGACCACCGCGCCGATATCGCCCTGCAGCGCCAGCGTGCGGTTGTAGTGCGTCAGATCGGCGATGTCGGCGTTGATGTTGATGACCTGCTCGACCAGCGGGTAGCCGATGCCCGAGCAGTCGCTCTGGCACACCGCCCGCGTGCCGATGGCCAGCAGCAGCGTCGCATGCTGCATCGCGTGGTTGCCGCTGATCGAGCCCTTGCTGCCACCCACATGCATGTTCTGCGCGTGTGCGTCGGGCAGCACGCCGGTGGAGCCGGGCGACAGCACGACAGCGGCGCCACAGCGCTCGGCCAGTTCGCGCAGCGGCCCGGCAAAGGCGCGGCCACCGCCGCCGACCTTCATGACGATGCGCGCGTGCCCGCTAAGCAGCTGTGCCGCCTGCTGCAGCAGCGCACCGTCGGCCACCGCGGTGCGCGGCGCCTGCAGCGCTTCGGGCAGCGCGTCCAGGTGCAGGTCGTGGATCACCTGCGGCTGAGTGTTGATCGGCAGCAGCAGGAAAAAGGGCCCGGGCTTGACCGGGTGGTGCACACACTGCGTGCCGCGGCGCAGCGCGTCGCGCAGCGCCTCGGGCGTGTGCAGCACGTAGGACTGCCCCATCAGCGCCGTCATCTGCCCGTACAGCTGCTGCTGCGGCTTGGGGATCTGCTGCATGTTGTAGCCCTCACCCCAGGTCGTCTCGTCACCATAGATGTGATAGAGACCGACACCGTTGCAGGCCGCAGCCAGCGAGCCGGCCATGGCCTGCAGCGCGCCCGGCCCGATCGAGGTGACCACCGCGCACGGCTCTTTCCAGGCCCAGGCCAGTGCCGTGCCGGCGTGTGCCATCTCGACCTCGTTGCGGAAGTTGTAGACCTGCGTCACGCCGGCTTCGGTGTAGTTGCGCAGCACCTCGCCGAGGTCGGTCGAGCCGTGGCCGAAGATCGCCAGGTATTTGCTGACGCCTTGTTTGAGCAGGCCCAGCACCAGCGCCTCGGACAGGCTGAGGTCGAGCTGGCGCGGCAGCAGTCCCTGCTCGAGCGCGCCGGCCAGCGAGCCGGCACGCGCGATGGCTTGTGCGCGCACGGCCTGGCCCTGCGAGCCGGGAAAGAGGGCGAAAGGCAGTTCGTTGGCTTGGTTCATGGTGATGTTCCTGGCCGGCCAGGCGCCGGGGCGCGCGGCCGGCGTGATTTCATTGCAGCTTGAGGCCGGCCTTGGCCATCAGCAACGCCAGCGCGGCGTCGTCGGTGGCAATCGTCTGCGCGAATTCGCGCCCCGGCTGGTAAGCCGGCAGGAAGCCGTTCTTCTCGCCCGCAGCCTTGAATTCGGGGCCGGTAACGGCCTTCTGCAGCGCCGCTTCGAGCTTGGCCAGCACTTCCGGTGGCGTGCCCTTGGGCGCGGCCACGCCACGCCAGAAGTCGGCCTGGAACTTCATGCCCTGCTCGATTGCCGTGGGCACCGTCGGGAAGGCCGGCTCGCGGGTGGACGACAACGTGCCGATGACCTTCAACGTGCCGGCGCGCACGTGCGGCGCCAGCGCGCCGGGCAGCTGCACCAGCGCGTCAATGTGGCCGCCGAGCAGGCTGGTGACGACCTGCGCTGCAGCAAAGGGCACGTGCAGCACCTCGCCTTTCTGCCCGGCCATGAAGGCCTCGGCCGAGATATGAGTGTGGCTGCCCGTGCCCGAGTTGCCCAAACGGATCTCGCCCGGCTTGGCCCGCGCGTGGGCCATCAGGTCCGACAGGTTGTTCCAGGGCGAGTCCTTGCGCACGGCAACCACCGGGTTTTCGATGGTCACGCGGGCGATCGGGTCGAAGGCCTTGTAGTCGAACTTCGTCAGCCCTGAATGGTGCACGGTGGAGATCGAGGTCGAGTTGAAGACCAGCGTGTAGCCGTCCGGCTTGGCCGCCTGCACGTGTTTGTAGGCCAGCGCACCGCCAGCGCCTGGGCGGTTGACGACGATGACGTTCTGCCCGACGTGTTTGCTCATGCCGTCGGCCAGCACGCGTGCCACCACATCGGCCGACGAGCCGGCCGGGAACTGCACGATCAACTCGATCGGCTTGGCCGGATAGTCGCTGGCCAGGGCCGAGGCAGCAGCCAGGGTCAGCGACACGCCGGCTGCGGCCAGCCACAGCGGTAACCTGGTCTTGAAAGCGGTGCTGTCGTTCATCTTTGTCTCCTGAACCTGGGGTGGGTGGAACACACCGGTCTTGGGTCGTCTTGTGTGAGGCCGGCTGAAATGCGGTGACACTGAATCGTCGAGATGCTCAGCCTCTCAGGCCGGCTGCGTGCCGTCGGCAGTGGCCGGGGACGGCGCGGCAGGCGCAGGGCTGCTCGCTGCCGCTGCCGCTGCCGCCTCCTGCGCCGCGGCACGCTTTGCGGCCAGCGCCTCCATCACGCGTTCGGGCGTCGCCGGCAGCCGCGTCATGCGTATGCCGACGGCGTCGTAGATGGCGTTGACGATGGCCGCCGCGGTCGGTGTCATGGCCGGTTCACCGATGCCCTTGACACCCAGCGGCGTCTTCGGGTCGGGTTCGGTCAGCAGCACCGAGGTCACGTGCGGGACGTCCAGCGCCGTGGGCAGGATGTACTTGGCGAAGGCGGCGGTCGTCGTATGCCCGTTGATCTGGACGTACTCCTCCATCAGCGCATGGCCCACGGCCATGACAACGGCGCCTTCGATCTGGCCTTCGACCTGCTGCGGATTGACGACGCGGCCGACGTCGTGTGCGGCCCAGACACCGAGCACCTGCACTTCACCGTTGTCGTCATCCACCTGCACTTCGGCCACATGGGTGCCAAACACATAGCTCTGCCAGGGTGTGGCCGCGCCGGTCTCGGGGTGCAACGGGGTGTGCGCCGAGGTGAACAAGCCGCTGCCGACGATCACGATGCCGCGCTCCTTCTTCAGCACATGCACGGCGTGTTCCATCGACATGCGCTTGGCGGCCGAGCCTTCGACCCAGACCTCGCCGGCGTAGGCGTGCACGCTCTCGGCGCTGACGCCCCAGTAGGCGCCCATCGCGCTGCGGAATTTGCCGAAGGCCTCGCGGCAACCCAGCGCCACCGCGTTGCCGATCATGTAGGTCATGCGCGTGGCGCCGGCGTGCGCCGCCTCGGGTACACGCGCCGTGTCGTTGTCGCCCAGCACGATGTCTTCGGGGCGCACACCCATCTCGTGCGCCGCGATCTGGCACAGGCCGGTGAGCACACCCTCGCCGATCTCGGTGACCCCGGTGGCGATCTTCACCGTGCCGCCATCGTCCAGTTCGACCCAGACCGCCGCGCGATCCATGGCCGCCGTGCGTGCGATGCCATACCAGCCGCAGGCCACGCCCCGTCCTCGGTGCTTGACTTGGGGCGTCCACGACGCCGTGCGCCCGCCCGCCAGGTAGGGCGGACGATTGCCGGGCCCGTTGAGGTCCTGGCGCGGCGGATGACCTTCGCCCTGGCGGTGCGGCACGCCCGCATCCCAGCCGGCGGCCTTGACCGCTGCATCCAGGCATTCGACCGCGAGCACACGATCCAGTTGCTGGCGCGTGTGCGTGGTGGCACCGTCGCGCATCAGATTGACCCGCCGCAGCGCCACAGGGTCCATGCCCAGGCGCTGCGCGCACAGGTCGAGGTGAGACTCGGTCGCGAATTCCGACTGGAACGCGCCGAAGGCCCGGAAGGCGCCGCTGGGCGTGTTGTTGGTGTACACGCCGATGGCGTCCACCCACACGTTCGGTATGTCGTACGGCCCCGGGCCCAGGATCGCCGACTTGTTCATCACGCCGGGCGTCGACAGCGCATACGCACCGCCGTCAGACACCATCACCATCTTGGTGGCGACGATGCGGCCGTCACGCTGCAAGCCCATCGTGTAGCGGATGTTGAACGGATGCCGCTTGGCGCTGACCTTGATGCTCTCTTCGCGGGTGAAGACATAACGCACGGGCCGGCGGGTCTTGATGGCCGCCAGGGCCAGCATGCCCTGGTAGATCATGTCTTCCTTGCCCCCGAAGCCGCCGCCCACGGTGCTCATGATCATGCGCACCTTGTTGATCGGCCGGCCGAGGATCTTGGCCAGCATGTGGCGGTGGTGCGTGATGTTCTGGCTTGGCGAGTGGACGGTGACACAGCCATCCGGCTCCAGGTAGGCCAGTCCCGCTTCCGGCTCCAGGTAGGCGTGCTCGACCGCCTGCGTGTCGTAGGTCTGCTCGACGATGAGGTCGGCGCTGGCCAGGGCGGCATCCACGTCACCCTTGCGGATGCGCGTGTGCTTGCAGATGTTGTTGGCGGCAAAGTCGTGCAACTGCACCGCGCCGGGCTGCATCGCCAGGTGCCGGTCGAACAGCGCGGGCAACACTTCGTAGTCGACACGGATCAGCTTGACCGCAGCGCGTGCGATGTCCAGCGTCTCGGCAGCCACCGCCACGACGGCTTCACCGACGTAGCGGACGACGCCGCGGGCCAGTGTCGGCTGGTCTTCGATGAAGACGCCGAAGTTGTCGACACCGGGCACGTCGTCACAGGTCAGCACACACTCCACGCCGCTCAGGGCCTTGGCGGCGCTGCTGTCGATGCGCAGGATGCGCGCGTGCGGGTGCGGACTGCGCACCACCTGCATGTGCAGCATGTTGGGCATGAACATGTCGGCGGCGTACTTGATGGCGCCGGTGACCTTGGCAGGCGCGTCGAGCCGCCGCGTGCTCTGGCCGATAAAGCTGGTGGCTTGCGCGTTCTCTTCGAGCGCACTCGAAGGCTGACTGCCGTTGTTCACGTCACGCGCGAGTTCGACCGCGTCCAGAATTTTCTGGTAGCCGGTGCAGCGGCAGATGTTGCCGCCAAGGCCTTCCTTGATCTCGTCGCGGCTGGCTTGGGGGTTGCGGCGCAAGGTCGATGTGGCCGCCATCACCATGCCCGGGATGCAATACCCGCACTGGCTGGCGCCGCACTTGTGGAAGGCGCGCTGCATCAGCGTCATGCCGGCGTCACGGTCGAGATCATCGATCGTTTCGACGACGCGGCCGTCGATCTTCTGCACCGGCGCGAGGCAGCTCTTGATCAGCTTGCCATCCACGAACATCGAGCAGGTGCCGCATTCGCCCGCGCCGCAGCCTTCCTTGTTGCCCGTCAACTTGAGCTCTTCGCGAACGAAGTCGATGACGCGGTAATGGTTCGGAACCGACCGCTTGACCTTGCGGCCGTTGACGGTGGTTGAAATCTCGACCACCGGGTGGCAGCCGTCCATGGCGCCGCCCACCGCGTGTGATGTGTCAGACATGCCCGATCTCCTTGGGTTGGCGAATGACAACGAGCCCGGCATGGCCCAGCGCGACCACCAGCGATCGCTCGACAAAGTTGCACAGCACTTCGCGGCGATAGGTGCGGCGCGTGCGCGACCGCACCCGGTCGGCGACGCCGCCGGCGACGCGGCGCAACAAGGCGGCGGTGGGCTCGGCGCCGATCAACAGGTCTTCGATGTCACCCAGCCGCTCTGGCGTCGGACCTACGGCGCCGATGGCGACGCGCACGTCTTCGATTTTGCGTTTTGCGGCGTCGACGCGGACCATCGTGGCCATGCAGACGTTCGAGATCAGCATCGATCTGCGGTCGCCGACCTTCTTGAACGTCACGCCGTAGGTGGGCAAGGCGTCCATTTCGAGGCGGGTCATGATCTCGCCGGGTTGCAGCAAGGTCTTGCTGGGCCCAAGAATGAACTCGGACAGCGGCAAGGTGCGCTCCAGGATCTTGCCCATCTCACGGCGGGCGAGCGTCACATGGGTGTTCATCGCCAGCAGGGCTGGCTGCGTATCGCCAGCAGGCGATGCGTTCACCAGGTTGCCGCCCACCGTGGCCTGCTGGCGCAGCTGATCGTCGGCGAACCACACCGCGCACTCGGCCAGGATTGGCACCTGCTTGCGCAGCTGGGCGTCGTGTTCAAAGTCCGCGATTGGCGTGGCCGCACCCATGGTGATGCGGTCCTGCCCCTGCATGGCCCAGCCACTGAGTTGCGTGATGCGGCTGATGTCCACCACCGCGCTCAGGTGCACATCCCCGGCACGGCCTTCTCGTGCCCAGGGCAGCAAGTCGGTCGCGCCGGCGAGGATGCGCGCGCCGGGATTCCTGTCGAGCACATCGAACGCCTCGTCCAGCGTTGTCGGCGTCAGGTAGTGGTCAAACGTCAGCATGGCAGGTGTCGCCTGTGTGTGGAATCAGCAGCCTGCCGCGTGGCTCATCTTGACCACGACCTTGATCGCGTCGCCGATGCGCTCGCGGGCATGGCGCAGCGCCTCGGGCACCTCTTCCAGCGGGAAGGTGTGGGTGTGGATCAGCTTGGCGTCGAAGCGCTTCTGCGCCATCAGCGCGGCAGCGCGGTGCGTGGCGCTCTTGCCTTCGCCGCGGATGCCGTAGAGATAGATGTTGTTGCGCACCAGTGCCGCCACGTCGATGGGCACCGGCTCACCCGGGAAGGCGGCCAGGCAGATGCGGCCGCCGCGGCGCAGCATCATGGCAGCGTCGTTGACGGCGTTTGGCGCACCCGAGCACTCCAGCACGTAGTGCGCGCCGCCGTTGGTGTATTCACGCACCTTGGCCACCGCGTCTTCTTTCGTCACATTGACCGTGAAGTCGGCACCGAGTTTGCGACCCATTTCCAGGCGGTTGTCGCGTGTGCCGGTCAGGATCACCTGGCTGGCGCCTAGCGCCTTGGCCACGCCCACGCCCATCAGGCCGATCGGGCCGGGGCCCATCACCACCACCGACTGACCCGCGATCAGCCCGCCAATCACGTCCAGACCGTACATCGCGGTGCCGGCGGTGACGATCAATGTGGCCTCTTCGTCGCTCATGTCCTCGGGCACATGGGCCAGCGTGTTGATGTTGTTCACGGCGTACTGCGTGAAGCCGCCGTCGGTGGTGAAGCCGTTGGCGCGGTGGCCTTTGTTGACCTCGCCGTAGTTCTTGCCGTAGTTCAGGCAGGCGGTGTACATGCCTTCGCGGCAACGCTCGCAGCGGCCGCAGCCGGCGTGCACCTCGACCGTCACGCGGTCGCCCACCTTGTACTCGTCGACGGCGGGGCCGAGCTTGACGATGGTGCCCATGTATTCATGGCCGGGGGTGAAGTTCTTGTTGAAGGGCAGGCCGCCCTGGATCTGCGCCGGCGGGCCGTGCTTGATGATTTCCAGGTCGGTGGCGCACACGGCGATGGCGTCGATGCGCACCAGCACCTCGGCGGCGCCGGGCTGCGGCACCGGCTTGTCCACATAGGTGAGTTGGCCCGGATCGCCCAGGACCCAGGCCTTCATCGTGCTGGGGATGTTGTAGCTGCGCTGGCCCAGGAAGGCGGCGTCGGTGGTGGTGTTCATCGTGTCTCCTGACGTTGGTGGGGGCGGGTTTCGTTCGAGGTTGACGCCGCACTGGCGGGCCGGGGATGTGAACTCGATGGGCCGCATTGAACGCGTCCGCGTCCGCTGTCGCAAGCACTGATGCGAGCGTTCTTGGACATATGCAAGAGAATCTGCGAATCGTCCAAGTCCGGGCCGGTGGCAACCGGCGCAGGCGCGGCGCAGAGCGGACAATCGCTGCATGCATTCAGGGCGAACCCTATGAACACCCCTTTGATTCCTGGGCAGGGAAACCCACCGATGCGAGCGGACGGCCCCGCTGCGGGCGCAATCCACACCTACACCATGGTGGAGCGATCGGACCGCCTCGACTTCGAGATCCGCGACCAGTCGGTGCGTGGACCATTGATCAAGCCGCACCGGCACGAGTACTTTCAGATCTTCGCCAACCAGGCCGGCGCAGCGCCGCACCTGCTGGGCGGGCGGCGCTGCGAACTGGCGCAGCGCTCGCTGATCTTCGTGCTGCCCTACCGTGTGCACGTGGCCATGGTCGAGCCCGGCACGCGCTACCAGCTCATCAACTTCGCCAGCAACTTCCTGCGCCCCGACTTCGCGCTGTCGCCGCTCGAGATGGAGGAGGCGTCGATCACGCAGTACCCCGAGCTGACGCCCTTCATCTACCAGGGCTGGTTCGACTTTGTTTTCGACGCCGACGAGTTTGCGCACATCGAGGCCTTGCTGCAACGGCTGCAGAACGCGCATCGCCACCGCACGCTGGGCACGATGGAGCGTGTGCGCGGCGCATTGCTGGAGCTGATCGGTTTCACGACCGAGAAGTTCGCGCCGCAGCTTCAGGCGCTGGCACAACAGCGCGTGTACTTGCAGGGGCACACCGATGCGCTGCGCCGCGTGCTCAAGTTCATCGATGAGAACCTGCACCGCGACATTGCGCTGGCCGAGGTCGCCGAGGCGGCCTTCCTGTCGCCGAACTACCTGTCGCAACTGTTGAAGAAACAGACCGGGCTGGCCTACGTCGACTGGCTCACCGGGCGCCGCATGGAGCGCGCGCGCGAGCTGCTGGCGCACACGGACGACCGTGTCAGCAGCGTTGCCCACGGTGTCGGCTTTGTCGACGAGGCCTACTTCACGCGGCGCTTCAAGCAGCGCTTTGGCGTGGCCCCGACCGCCTACCGGCGTTCCATGCGCGAAGCCGGCTGAGCCTGGCCGAACCGGGCCTCGGCGCGTGCCTGACGGACCGTTGGGCGGCGGGCCGCGAATGCGTCGGACGTGCGCCGACTTGGACAATCCCGCGAACTTCTTGCACGCCACGAAGTTCGGGCGCGATCGCGCTTGCGTCGCCGGTCGGGTAGCGGCTTCAATGCCTTTAGAGGTCATTCCCAGTCGCACGGCCCGGGTCGCAGACGCCGTGGACCGACTTTTCACCAGGCCCACAGGAGACAACATGTTCAAACAAGTCCTTCCCATGCTGCGCGCGCGCAGCTTGCAGCTTGCCGCCGTGGGCGCACTGTCGCTCGCGCCGTGCACTGCGCCACTCGCTTCGGACTTTCCCAAGCAGGCCGTGGAGATGACGGTGCTCTTCGGCGGCTCCAGCGCAACCATCGCGCAGGTCCTGGCCGATGGCTTGTCCAAACAGTTGAGCGTACCGGTGGCGCCGGTCAGCCGCACCGGCGGCGGCGGCGCGGCGGGTTACTCCTTCGTCAAGGCCACGCCGCCCAATGGCTACAACATCATCTGGAACTCGAACTCAATCAACACCGGGTTCCATGGCGGCAACATGCCCTTCGACTACCGCAGCTTCGATCCGGTGGCGCAGGTCGGCATGGAAGTGCCTGCCCTGGCGGTACGCAGCGATTCGGGTTGGAAGACGCTGGCCGACGTGGCCGCCGCAGGCAAGAAGCAGAAGTTGAAGGTCGGCATCTCGGGCCGCGGCTCCTTCACCCATCTGGCCTCGGCTGCGCTGTTCAAGAAGATGGGTATCGAGGTGATCTACGTGCCTTACGGCACGGGCAGTGCCCCTGTGGAGCTGCTCGGTGGGCGTGTCGACGCCGCGCTGCAGTGGCCTTCGCAGTTCACGGCGATGGCCGACAAGATCCACATCGTTGCCGTGACCTCGCACACGCGCGTGCCGCTGGTGCCCAACGTGCCGACGGCGAAGGAACAGGGCTTCGATGTCAATGTGGTGATGTGGCGCGGCATCGCCGTGCCGGCAGGTACGCCGAAGGATGTCGTGGCGCGTCTGCAGGGTGCGGTGCAGGCCGTGGTGACCAGCGCGGAGTTCAAGTCGCAGAGCGCCAAGCTCGGCTTCGAACCCGAGTTTCTTCCGGCCGCCGAGTTCGGCAAGGTGATTGCCAGCGATGACGCGGAGATCGCCGGGCTGATGACCGAGCTCGGCCTGAAGAAGTAGGCGCACCGATGCGCTCCGATCGTTGGCTCGGGCCGCTGCTCAGCCTGCTCTCACTGGGCTGGCTGGTGCTGGCCTACCTGTACATCCCCGCCTCGAACGTGCCCGGCGAGCCGGGCCCGCGCGCCTTTCCCAACGTGCTGGGTTACGCCTTGTTGATGCTGGGGCTGGTGATGACGGTGTCGGGCTTCTCGCGCCGCCGCGAGGCGGCACCCGCCAAAGCCAACGCTGGCGGCGATGCCCCAGCGGCGCCGCTGAAACACGAACTGCGCATCGTGCTCGGCACTTTCGGTCTGCTGCTGCTGTATGCATTCCTGATGGAAAAGACCGGCTTTCTGGTGTCGACGCCGATCGTGCTGGTGCTGGGCATGGCGGGCATCCTGCGCATGCGCAACTGGCGCTTCATCGCGCTGATGAACATTGGCACCACGCTGGTGTGCTGGATCGTCTTTTCCCTGCTGCTGCGCGTGCCTTTGCCGCGCGGGTCGTGGTGGTGGTTGCTGTGATCAGGGGCCGATGAATGGACGCACTGTCCAACGGGCTGCAGATGGCGCTGGGTTGGCATGCGCTGCTGGCCGTGGCCATCGGCAGCGTGGTCGGCGTGATCTTCGGCGCCATCCCGGGGCTGACCTTTTCAATGGCACTGGCGCTGCTCTTGCCCTTCACCTTCGGCATGGAGGCCACGCCAGCCATCGCGCTGCTGATGGGTGTCTACATCGGCGGCATGACCGGCGGCTCGGTGTCGGCCATCCTGATCGGCATCCCGGGCACGCCCTCGGCCGCAGCCACCGTGTTTGATGGCTATCCGATGGCGCAGAAGGGCGAGGCCAGCGTGGCGCTGGGCGGCGCGGTCATCGCGTCGGTCTTCGGCGGCATGTTCAGCCTGGTGGTGATGGTGCTGCTGCTGGAGCAGGTCGCCGGCCTGGCGATCAAGTTCGGGCCCGCCGAGATCTTTGCGCTGGTGCTGTTCGGGCTGTCGACGATCTGTGGCCTTGGCGAACGCTCGATGGTGCGCGGCCTGGTCGCGGGTGTGCTGGGGCTGATGCTGGTGATCGTCGGGCTCGACCCGATCGACGGTGTCGCACGGCTGACCTTCGGCACTGTAGAGCTGCAACAGGGCGTGAACCTGCTGGTCGGGATGATCGGCCTGTTTGCCGTGCCGCAGGTGATCTCGACCTTCATCGACCATGGCCGCGTGCAGGCCCCGCGCATGGCGACGGACGTGCGCGCCAGTCTGCCCTCGTGGCGACAGCTGAAGCAGCGCTTCGGCCTGATGCTGCGTTGCAGCGGCATTGGCACCGCCATCGGCGCGATCCCCGGTACCGGTGGGCCGATCGCGGCCTTTCTGGCCTACGACCACGCCCGCCGTTTTGACCGCAAGCCCGAGTCCTTCGGCAAGGGTGAACTGTCGGGCGTGCTGGCGCCCGAAAGCGCCAACAACGCTGTCACCGGCGGCACGATGATCCCGCTGCTGAGCCTGGGCATACCCGGCGATCCGGCCACCGCGGTCATCCTGGGTGGCATGGTGCTGCATGGCCTGGCGCCTGGCCCGGCGCTGTTTCAGACCCACCTGCCAGCGATCTACGCCATCTACATCGCCATCGTCATCGCCTACATCGTCACCCTCGTGGTACAGATTTGGGGCATCAGGTGGTTCGTGCGGGTGATGAGCGTGCCACCGCACATGATGGCCTTGGTCATCATCGTCATGTGCGTGCTCGGGTCCTACGCCATCCGCAATTCGATGTTCGATGTCTACCTGATGACCGTCATGGGCTTGATCGGCTACGTGCTGAAGCGCCTGAGCATTCCGGTGGCACCCGTGGTGCTGGGGCTGGTGCTGGGCAGCACGCTGGAGAACACCTACCGCACCGCGCTGATCCTGAACGAAGGCAGCTACCAGGGTTTCCTGGACAGCACGGTGGCGCTGGTCTTCTTCGCGCTCACGCTGCTGATGATCGGCGGACAGATGTGGTCGTCGCGCCGGAGGAGTCCGTCGCCTGCCGCCGTGCAGGCGCAGTGAGCGCCATCGGGGGCGCACCGGCCCGTCACAAGCCGTTTGCCATGATCCGGGAATTCCACCTGGCCGACTGGTTCACCTTGGCCAACGCGGTGTGCGGCACCGGCGCGCTGTTCTCGATGATGAGCTACCTGCAGAGCAATCAGGTGATGCACGTCTACCTGGCCTGTGGGCTGGTGTTGGCCGCCCTGGTCTTTGATGTGCTGGACGGGCGCATCGCCCGCTGGCGGCAACAGGCATCGGTCATGGGCAGAGAGCTGGACTCTCTGGCCGACGTGATCTCCTTCGGAGTGGCGCCCGCGCTGATCGCCTACGGCTGTGGCATGCAGGGCCTGTTCGACCGCATCGTGCTGGCCTGTTTCGTGGCCTGCGGCGTGTCGCGCCTGGCTCGCTACAACGTCACCGCCGAAGCGCTGTCCGGCGACGAAGGCCAGGTCAAGTACTTCGAAGGCACGCCCATCCCAACCTCGCTGGTCCTGGTGCTGGTGATGTTCGTGGCCGCCACGCAAGGCGCCTTGCGCGAATCACTCTGGTTCGGCAAGCTCAGCATCGCTGGCTTCAGCCTGCACCCCCTGGTGTTGATGTTTGCGTTGTCCGGCTCCTTGATGGTCAGCCGTATCCGCTTTCCGAAGCTCTGACCCCGAGCAAGAGCAGACGAAAGGCCGCATTCGCGCCGCCCTGGACCGAAGGCGCCACCACGACGCTCAGACCACCGGCCGGGCTGGGCCGCCGAGGGCGGCCTCTTGCAGTCTGGTTCTGGCGTTTGGTCTTCTGCCCGGTGTGTCGAAAAACGAACTGTTCCCGCCGTCGTGAACTTTCGATGAGGCCTTGATGACATCCTGTTCCTAGCATGGCTGAAGCGGACTCGGGCAGCCGAACCGCATTCCTCCACCCCCGATCCGCCAGGAGCATCGATATGTCTCAACCCCTTCACGCCTGCCTCCGCAGCGCCGCCTGCGCTGCTGCGCTCATGGTCGCAGGCGCCGCCTCTCAAGCGGCCCTCGTTGACGTCACTGTCACGGTGCACAACCTGCAGCCAGCCAACAGCGTCTCGTTCGCCGCGCTGCACCTTGGCTTCAACAACGGCAGCTTCGACGCCTTCAATATCGGCGAAGTCGCCACCGCTCCCATCATCTCGGTCGCCGAACTGGGAACCGGCGCCCAGTGGCAAGCGGCGTTTGCTGCCGCGGACCCCGCAGCCACGCGCGGCGTCGTGGCCGGCCGGCTGGACCCCGGTGCGACCCGCAGCGCCACCTTCCGCGTCGACACCAGCCTGAACCGCTACTTCACCTTTGCGTCGATGGTGGTGCCGAGCAATGATTTCTTCATCGGCAACGACGACCCCCTGGAGTACCTGCTGCTGGACACGGACGGCAACCTGCTCATCCCGTCCATCACCGTGGGTGCCAGCGAAATCTGGGATGCAGGCTCCGAGATCTTTGACCCCGCCGCGGCCGCCTTTGTCGGCACCAGTTCTCTGCGGCGTGACCAGAACTCGGTGGTGGCCTTCAACTTTGCCGAGCTTGCGGCCTTCAACGGGCTGACCACGGCGGCTGGCACCACCTTCAGCAGCGCCCTCACGGCCGACAGCGACATCTATCGCATCGGCTTCAGCGTCACGGCGGTGCCGGAACCGGGCAGCTATGCGTTGATGGCGGCGGGCCTGATGGCCGTCGGTTTCGTGGTGCGCCGTCGCCGTGTCGACACCGCGCAGGGCGGCAACGCAATGGCCTGAGTCGTCTTGCCGAGGCTCTGTTCCAATCGGGCACCGCTGCCACATCCAGGTGGCAACGGCAGCCCATGAACGAACATCTGCTGCTGGTTGAAGACGACGACGCCATCGCCGTGGCCCTGCGCCTGCATCTCGAAGGCGCGGGCTACCGCCTGCACCGCGAGGCCGATGGCCGGCAGGCAATGGCGGCCATCGACCGGCAGCGCTTTGACCTGGTGCTGCTCGACCTGATGCTGCCCGGCGCCGACGGCTGGGAGGTCTGCCGCCACCTGCGCGCGCGGCATGCCGACACGCCGGTCATCATGCTGAGCGCGCGCTCGGCCGAGGCGCACCGGGTGCTGGGGCTGGAACTGGGCGCCGACGACTATGTGGCCAAGCCGTTTTCGATGCTCGAACTGGTGGCGCGCATACGCGCGCTGCTGCGGCGTGTCGAGCAGCTGCGCTCGACCACGGCATCGCGTCAGGAGTTTGCCTTCGGCCCGTTCAAGCTCGACACGGTCAGGCGTGAGTTGCTGTGCGCCGACGCACCCGTGCCGCTGACGCTGCGCGAATTCGACCTGCTGCACTTCCTGCTGAAGCACCCGGGCCGCCCGTTCAGCCGCACCGAGTTGCTGCAGCGGGTGTGGGGCGATGGCTTCGACGGCTACGAGCACACCGTCAATTCGCACATCAACCGACTGCGCAGCCGCATCGAAGACAACCCGCGCGAGCCCAGGCGCGTGGTCACCGTCTGGGGCGTGGGCTACCGCTTCGACCCCGAACCCTTGCCGTGATGACCCAGCGCTCTTTCACCACCCGGCTGTCACTGGCGCTGGCCTTGTTGCTGCTGGCTTACGGCGCCTTCGTCGCGCTGCTCGGGCAGCAGGTGGCCGAGCAACAGGAGCAGGAGTCGCACCAGCGGCTGTCGCATGGCCTGGCCCGGCACATCGTCGGCCATTGGCCCGAGATCACCTCGCCCAACCGCGACGAGGCCGAGCGCTCGGCGCGCAGCGCGCTGCTGTCGATGCTGATGACGGTGAACCCTGCCGTGCAGGTCTACCTGTTGGACGCCGACGGCCGTGTGCAGCACTACATCGGCGAGCCGGGCATGGTGCGGCAGGTCCAGGTCGACCTGGACGTGATACGCGCCTTCCTGGCCGGCGCCGAACTGCCCCTGCTGGGCACCGACCCGATGGGCTCGGGCACGCCGCGTGTCTTCAGCGCGGCGATGTTTCCGGTGCGGGCCGGTGACCTGCGGCCGCCCGGCTACCTGTACATCGTCCTCGACAGCCCGGCGCGCGACGCCGTGGCGGCACAGGTCGGGGCCGGGCGGCTGTGGGGGGGTGCCGCCGTGGCTGCGGCCATCGGTCTCGGGGTGACCTACCTGCTGGGCTGGTTCACCTTCAGGCGCCTGACGCTGCCGCTGCACCGGCTGGCGCAGGGGCTGCGCAGCTACCAGCGCACCGGCGCGTCCCGACACGCAAGCGAAGGCACTGGCACCGACACCGACGCAGACGCAGCTGCCGCGCCCAAGCCCGGCGGCAGTGACGAGGTGCGCGCTTTGGCCGATGCCTTTGCCGACATGAAACAACGCATCGAATCGCACGCCGGCCGCGAGCAGCGACAGGTGGCGGACCACCGCGAGATGATGGCCAGCGTGGCACACGACCTGCGCACGCCGCTGACGGCACTGCACGGCCACCTGGAGGTGCTGGCCAGCGAGGTGGCGCCCGACTCCGGCCGCCGCAGCGCCGTGCTGCAGGCGGCGTTGGCGCAAAGCCGCAAGGTCAGCCGCCTGTCGCAGCAACTGTTCGAGCTGGCTGCGCTGCAGTCCACCGAACAGGTGCTGCACCGCGAACGTTTCAGCCTCGACGACCTGGTCACCGATGCGGTGCAGAAGTTCGAGCTCAGCGACACGCCCGCCCTCGTCACCCTGCACGGCGTGCCACCGGGTCGCCTGGAGCTCGACGGCGATCTGCAATTGATCGAACGTGCACTCACCAACCTGATCGACAACGCGGTGCGCCACGCGCCCGGCAAGCAGGCGGTGCGTGTGAGCCTGCGCCGCGAAGGTGAACAGGCACAGATCGTGATCGAAGATGCGGGGCCGGGCTTGCCGGAAGAACTGCACCAGCGCCTGGACCGAGGCCTGTCCTTGCGCGACCCGCCCATCAAGCGCAGCAGCGGCGGCATCGGCGGCCTGGGCCTGGCGATTGCGCAGCGCGTGGCCGTGTTGCACGGTGGCAGCCTGCGGCCCTTGCCCGCGCCGCGTGGCGGCACGCGGCTGTGCCTGGCGCTGCCGCTGGCTGCCTGAAGCCGCTGACCCGGCTTACGCGCCCACCCGCACAACCCGGCCATCGGCCAGCAGCACGGCCACGCCAGACCCGTCTGCCAGGGCCGCCGTCATCGTGGCACGGCCCGGCAGGGCCACGGTGAACAGCTCGGCCCAGTCGGCCGCCGGGTCCAGCACCCGCAGCAGGCGGCCATCCTGGCTGGGCAGCACCAGCCGATCTTCCACCCAGGCCGCAAGGTCGGTTTCGCGCGAGCCGATGGCGTGTGTGCTGACATCGGCCATCAGGCGGCGGCGGCTCAGCCGCTGACCTTCGAGCCGGTAGACGTGCAGCACGCCGCCGATGTGTGGCGTGTGCACGGCCACCAGATGCCGGCCTTGCGTGGTTGGCGCCAGCCAGCGGTGGAAGCCGCCCACTGTGTCACCCAGCGCCGCCAGGCGCAGGCCCTGCGGTTGAGTGAGGTCGGCCGTGACCAGGGCCAGCTGCCCGCCTTCGGGCCCCGATCGCACGGTCAGCAGGCCCGCCGCGACGCGCGCCTGCGGCATCTGTGCGTGCACCTGCACCGGACGAGGCTCGATGTCTTCGAAGACGTGGGGCGCCGGCAGCGTGAGTGAGCGCAGTGTTTGCAGCCCGTGGCGCTCGAGCCAGAGCACACGTGTGGCCTCGATGCCATCGCCCAGCACGGCATGGGCATAACGGCGGTCATCGGGGCCGGCCAGCACGGCGATGTGGCCGCCATCGCCGC
This sequence comes from Rubrivivax sp., assembly GCA_030653385.1. Lineage (GTDB taxonomy): Bacteria > Pseudomonadota > Gammaproteobacteria > Burkholderiales > Burkholderiaceae_C > Rubrivivax. The sequence goes on from JAURZM010000076.1 coordinate 135,874, forward strand.
GGCCGTCCAGGTCGACCTGTATCGGGCGCGCATCGGGCAGCACGGCTTCTTGCGAACGCGCCACTTCGCGCCAGGTCGCGCCCTGCTCAGGCTCGAAGCGCGCGACACGGTGGCGTGCGGTCACAGCATTTCCAGCACCTTCATTGACGACGGCCACCACGGCCAGCGGCAAGACCAGCAGCCCGGCATGCAGCGCGAGTCCGGCCGATGCCAGCGTGATGGCGCGCTCGTCTTCCCAGACCCAAAGGCCGCCCCGCGCCGTGCGCGCCGCGATGCGGCCATGGCCGGTGGCGATGCGCGATTCAGGGTCCAGCTCGCTGGCCAGACGCCGTGGTGCCTGCCCAGCCACCGACAGGGCCCACAGGCTGCCGCCGACACCGATGCCCAGCAGGCCCGTGGGCCCGCCGGCATGCACAAGGCGCATGGGCTCGGCCACCACCAAGGTTCGTGCTGCCCAAGGCGCAGGCGCCGCGCTGGCGCCAGTGAGCCCGACGGTGGCGGTCCAGGCCCAGGAAACCGCCCTCAACACGCGGCGTCGCGACCCGCGCCAGCCGTTCATCCAGCTGCCCAGCGCGTTCACACCGGCCCGGCGTATTCGCCGCGGGCCGGGTAGTTCTTGTCGAGCGCGAAGTCCAGGGCCGCCAGCAGTTCGTCGAAGTGCGGGCGCGCAAAGGGCATGGTCTGCACCGCGCCGTAGTACAGCGTGCCGTCGGGCCGCACGATGAAGACCCCGGGTTCGGAAAACAGTGCCGGCTCTTCGATGCCGATGGAGGTGGTGCCGCGTGAAGTGCTGATGTACAGGCCCCACGCCCGCGCCTGGGCCAGGCTGAGCTCGTAGCCCACGCGCAAGTCGGCAGCGCGCAGCTTGTCGGCCATGGCCTGCGCTCGTTCGTGCACGTCGCTGGAGATCGCGATCACCTTCACGCCACGTTTGTCGAACTCAGCTTGCAGCCGGCCGAGTTCCAGCAGGTACTTCAGGCAGATCGGGCAATGCAGGCCGCGGTAGAAGACCACCAGCGTGAAATTCCGCGCAGCGTCTTCGCTGAGCAAAAAGGGGCCATGGCCCAGCGTCGGCACGCTGAGCGCCGGTACGGCCTGGCGCGGCATCAGGACGGAAGGGGTGGACACCGAATTGGGGGCGGTGGTCTGTGTGCTCATGTGCTCTCTCAAGGGTCGATCGACGGGTTCACTGTAGCGGTAGAACTGAGATGATTGGCAGCAGATCGTCTCCGAGCTCAATCCTTTCGTCTCATGAACGACCGCCTGTCTGCTTTGCTTCAGCGCTTCGAACTGCGAGCCCGCGTCTTCCACAGCGGGGCTCTGTGCGGCATGGCCAAGTTCGACCCGGGCGCGGGTGTCGGCCATCTTCACCTGCTGCGACGCGGGCCGCTGCGCGTGACGACGCCTTCGGGTCAGCGAAGCACCGTCCGTGAACCGAGCGTGCTGTTGTTCCCGCCAGGCGGCGCCCACCGGCTCGATGGCGGCAAGGGCGCAGGCGCCGATCTTGTGTGCGCCTCCGTCGACTTCGGCTCAGGTGAGGAAAACCCCTTGTTGCGCAGCCTGCCGCCGCTGCTGTGCGTGCCCCTGGCGCAACTGCCCGGCCTGGACCTCGCACAGCAACTGCTGTTCAGCGAAGCACAAGGTGGCCGCTGCGGACACCACGCCGTGGTGGACCGGCTGACCGAGGTGCTCGTGATCCAGTTGTTGCGCCATGCGCTGGCGCACCACCTGGTAGACGGCGGCGTCATGGCGGGCTTGTCCGACCCGCGCCTGGCCAAGACCCTGAGCGCCGTTCATGCCGACCCTGGGCAAACCTGGAACCTCGACTCGATGGCGGCTGTCGCCGGCATGTCCAGGGCGCGTTTTGCCGCTCATTTCAAGCGAACGGTCGGCGCTCCGCCGGGTGAGTATCTGGCCGGCTGGCGCATGGGCGTGGCCCGCCAACTGCTGCGAAAGGGGCTTGCGGTCAAGCAAGTGGCTGCAGAAATCGGCTACGCCAGCCCAGGTGCCTTCGGGCGTGTCTTTCTGCAGCGTGTGGGCGCCACGCCCACCCAATGGCAGCGAAGCGATGTCGCTGACCGAGAACCCGATCGACCCGCCACCCCTCACATCCAGGAGAAGACAAGTTGAACCTGAGCCCGCACAAGCTGATGACACCGGACACCCGACGCCCCGTTTCGTGGGGCATCACCCGCCAGGCGCTCGCCGCATTGCCGGTCCTGCTGGCGGTTCTGTTGACGGGTGGCTGCACAACAGTGCACGCGCCTGCCGGCCCCGGCCAGTCCTTGCTGCCAGTGCTGAGCGGCTGGTTCGAGGGCGAAGAGGTGTTCTACACACCACCGATGTCTCGCATGCCGACGTTGCCCAGGCCAAGGGGGCGAACTTCGCACCCCGGCTTGGCCTGGCCTTGCCCGAGGGGCGGGCAGCGCCGGGCGGCTCGTCTGTGGACAAGGTCTACGCCGTGACCAATTTCAAGCAGGCCAGCGTGTTTGCGTCGGCGCCGTTTCCGATGGGCTCGACAAGCCGCGATACCGCCTACAGCCCGTTGTGGCAGATGGTCAAGGTGACCTGGGTGGCTGGTGCCACGCCGCAGGTCCTGAGGTCCGAAGAGGACGTGCTGGCGGCGGTGGATCGAGGCGCCGCCGCTCTGGAAGCCACCCGCGTGGTCCTGAACTGCCCCATCGTGCATCGCGGCCCGAAAGGCGCGCTGCCGGGCGTTTCGATCACGCGCCCACCGCGCTGAGCGCAGCGGGTCGGGGCGGGCTGCACGGTCGGTGCGCTGCAACAGGAGGCCTGGCAGATGACCTTTGCTTGCGGGGCGAACTTCTGCAGGCCGGACCGTGGTGCGGGTACAGCCTGGTCCCTGCGCCGCAGGGCGGGCGACCAACGGGGGACTGCACTGGCGCTGACGAAACTGGACGACAACTGTCTGGAGTCGGGGAGTGCGAAGGCGCCACCCTTTGTTGCACCGAAGCTGGAAACTTGAAAACCGGGGTGAACTGGCCGGCCGAATTGCTTCGTTCGCAGACCGAAGCGTTCAGCGAGCTTCGCGAAGCCTTCGGTGTTCCGCGGCTTGCAGGTGACACCATGCGGCGCGCAGCGGCCCGGGGTCGATGCCGGCCGCTCGCGCCCGCGCCACCATGTCGCCGACGACGTGTGCGCCCTCTGTGCGACCGCCGCCTTCCAGATCGCGCAGCATCGAAGCCGTCAGCACCGACTGGCGGTCCGCGAACATTGTGCGAAAAGCCGCCATGGCACCGTCGCGCGGCACATAACCGGCAGCACGTGCAACGCTCTCGCATGCCATGTAGGTTTCTTCCATCAGCCCGGCGCCATCTTCGGTTGCCAGGATGTCGGTGATCGCCCCGCGCATCAGGCAGGTCATCGCGGCCATCGTGGCCAGTCCCACGAACTTCTCCCACAGCGCCAACATCATGTTGTCGACCAGCTGTACTTCCACCGGGGTCTTCTGCAGCAGCCGGCGCAGCTCTTCCAGTTGCTCGCGCGACTGGGTCGCCGTGCCGGGCAGCGCCCCGAAGACGATGCGATGCAGCGGGCCCAGTTGCACCACCTCACCTTCAGGTGTCAAGGTCGCAGGTATGCCGCAACTGCCGCCGGCCACGCGGTTGCTGCCAAAGGCCGCGGCAAGGCGCTCGATGTGGGCGATGCCGTTCAGCAGCGGCAGCACAACCGTGTGTGCACCAACGGCGGGGCCGATGGCCTGGATGGCGGCTTCCAGGTCGTAGGCTTTGCAGGCCAGCAGCACCAGGTCGGCGGGTTCGCCCAGTTGATCGCGCGTCAGCGCATTCACCGGCACGCTGAAGTCACCATGCGGGCTTTGCACCACCAGCCCACGTTCGGCGAGTTGTGCGCGGCGGCCTTCGCGGACCAGAAAGCGGATGTCGCCGCCAGCCTGCACGAGACGGCCGCCGAAGTAGCCGCCGATGGCGCCCGCGCCCAGGACCAGAATCTTCATGCCGCCCCGCCTTTTCGAGTTGACTGCGCGGCATCTTGCCGCAAACGCAAACGCAAACGCACAAGCCGCGTTCCGACCGGTGCGCTCTGCCGCCCTGGTGTGCCTTCAGCGCCTTCGTTCGAGGCCTTTGCGGCGCATGCACAATCTTCTCGATGGCCAATTTTGCAGGACTGATTGACAGCCAGGTCCGGGCCGCATCGGCTCTGCACAGGCTTGTCTGCGGATCAACGGCGGGCCACGCGGCATGGTGACGCCCGCCGCCCGTCGTGTCGCCGCCTTGGGGCTGGCCGGGCTGGCAGCGGTGGGTGTGCTGAAGCTGGCGACGCTCGGGCTGCTGCATCTTGACTGCCTTTGGCTCGCACCGCTGATCGCCGTGCTCGCGTGGCCGCTGTGGGCCTACCGCAGCGAGCAGGTGATGTTCGTGCGCCGCCTGCTGCTGGCCGGCGCCACCACCGATTCCGCCAAGCTGCGGCGCTGGCTCTGGCGAGGCACGGCCGTGCAGACGCTGGGCGTGCTCACGGCGATGCTCTGGGCGGGCCTGCTGCTGATGGCGGCGGCGCAGCTCGCAACGCTGCAGTGGGTGATCCTGGCCGTTGACGCAGCGCTGCTGGCTGCGCTGTCACCGGCCATGCGGCACCTGTTGCGCCATGAAGTCGCGCCGCAGTTCGTGGACACGGTTGCCCGAAGCAGGCCGGTGCTGCTGATCAACACGCTGCTGCTGACGCTGCTCTTCGTCGTTCACGATTACCACGTCGGTTTTGCCGACACGCGCACGTTGTCGTGGAGCGAACTGGTTGCGTGGACCTTGCAGTCCGGGCAGGCCGATGCGGCCTGCCCGACAGCGGCGGCCCTGCTCGGCGTGTCGGCGCTGGCCAGTCAGCTGCCGCGGCACGCAGCCTTGTTGTACCTGCCGGGGGTGGCCGACCTGCAGCTCAAACTGCTGGCGTGGCTGGTGCTGCTGGCTGTCACCGGCTTCGGGGCCTACCTGTTCACGCGCTGCCTGCTTGGTGTGCAGGCGCTGTTCGACGCCTGGGCGCCCCGGCTTGCGTCCGCTGCCGCCGGCCCGAGGCCCGGCCGCATCTTCGGGTGGACCAGTCTGGCCCTGCTGTTGCTGGTCGGCCTGCTGGCCACGCTGGGGCTGCGCCTGGACGCCGCCGCGCTGGGCCAGGGTGCGGCGCAACTGGCCCGCGTCACGAACCCGTGCGCGCGTGGGCCTGATCAGGCTCGCGATCTGCGCGTGCAGGCGCAGGGCCAGCTCGACACTGCGTCGCTCGTGGCCCTTGGGGAGGCGATGCACACGGTCGACCGCGGGCTGGACCGGGCTTTTGCGGCGGCCGAGACCGGCATCGAGACCTACCTGGACTGGTACTTCAGCTTCGTCGGCAACTACACCCGGCTGGGCGCGCTCGTCATTCCCGACCTGGACCAGCAGATGCGCAAGCGCTTCACGGCCCAGGTGTTTTCCGAGAGCGGCTTCGAACAACAGGTCTTGCGCCTGGGCACCGAAGCCGACGGCCAGTTGCTGGACCGGATGGCCCTCGCAGCCCAGTCGGCGGGCCAGGGTCTGGCCAAGCATCTGGACGTGCAGCCCTGCCTGCTCGAAGTCCTGCGGCCGAACGTGCTGCCCGGCCTGCAGCGTGACAAGCTGCGCGTGGTGATGTCGGCGGCCATCACGCTGCCGCTGGCGCGGGCGGTGCCGCCGCTGGTGGTGCGGGCGGGCGAAGCGGTGCTGGCCCGGGCCGCTGCCAGGCAGACGATGAGGGCGGCTGCCAGTGCCGCTGGCGCGAAGGTGACACAGCGCGGCGCGTCGGTGCTGCTGTCGGCCAGCGCGGCCGGCAGCGTCTGCGCGCCGGGCGGGCCGCTGGCGCTGGCCTGCGCGACGGTGGCCGGTGTCGTCACGTGGCTGGGCGTGGACATGGCGCTGATGGCGGTCGACGAGGCCCTGTTCCGCCAGTCGCTTCGGGCCGATCTGCTCGAAGATCTGCAGGCCCAGCGCCAGCAGTTGCGCGATGAACTGCAATCGCAGCTGGAGCAATCCATGGCCGACTACCGGTCTCAGGCCGGGCGCAGCGTCGACCGGGTTTTTGTGCCGGCAAGGGACAGCTGAGCAGCTGCTGCGGGCGCGTGAGCTGGCGTTGCAGCCCACTACTGCACGCCACGCCCGTCGACATCGTGTGCCTCTGGCGCGCCGTGGTCGAGGCTGTTGTGGCCGCAGCTGAACAGACGATGGCCGCCGGGTGGCCCACCTCCGCTACCGGGTGTTCTGAACCGGCACCCTTCAACTCAGCCGCGCTGCGTTCGGTGCATCTCGATGAGATGCAAGCCCACGCAAAGGGCCCTGGGCTTCAAGCGCATGCAGGAGTTGCGCTACGCCGCCACCGACCATGCGCCAGCATGGTCAGGAGGCCGAGACCAGCCAACGCCGCCGAACCGGGCTCCGGCACGAAGTTGAGGACCGACAGACCGCGCAGCGTCTGGTTCTCGCCGATGCTGCCGACCGCGGTGGCTGCACCCGTGGCCAGGTTCACTGTGTACAGGTACGAGCCTGTTCCTGTGGGGGATGTCAGCGATGCATAGGCGATTCCCGACGTCCCCGAGATGTCGAAGCCGAGGAGGTCGTTCGTGAGGTCCGCGCCACCCGGTGGCGGCCCCATGGGCAACAGTTCGCCAACGCGCATGAGCCTGCCCTCGTTGGGTGGCGACTGGATCACCAAGCGGTCGAAGTTGTAGTCAATGTTGTACAGCGTGGTCGACGTGGCGCCGAAGAAGTTGTTGCTGTACGCCGAACCGCCGATGGTCGGGTTGACGGATCCGGGTGGGGAGCCGGCGACCAACATGGAGTCGACCGTGACCGCACCCGTGACAACGTCGATGCGCAGGTTCTGGTCGGCGTCGCTGACAACACGCAGGGAAGGCAGACCGGTCGAATCGGCTACCGGATTGAAGTCGATGCCAAAAGCAAAGCCGCTCAGCGCAGCGCCGGACATGACCACCGAAGACGTCACCGCGCCCGTCGCAGCATCGAAGACGTAGACACGGTTGCTGCTGCCCAGGCCGTAGAGCAAGCCGTTGCTGGGCCGCAGGTCAATTGCCAAGACCGTTTCGCCGGATTGAAGACCGCTGATCGCCACGTCATTCGTCAGCGCGGTCGGGCTCGCGCTCGAAAAGCTGAGCAACCGGTTGTCAGCTGTCAGACCGACGATCAGGTCGGCTGCCGCAGGTGGTACGACCGCTGTGCAAGCCAACGCTGCAAGCAGTTTCGGGAGCCGCAAGTTAGAGAAGATCATTGTTTTGTACTCCGACAGGTTGCATGGCGCCTTGCCCACCGGCGGCAGGCAGTTGATGTTTCCGGCCCAGTGATGCACGACAGGTTCAGACGATGCCGTGCCGGCTTCCATCGCTCTGTTCGTTTCCGAACATAGTGACGTTCGATGTGGCACTTGCTGGTCCGGACCGATGTCGGCGGCAGCCCGCCACTTGCCCGACGTGAACGACCGCGTTCCCTGAACGCCTGACCCATGACCGCGGCGTGCAGATGCAGCCGCCGCCCCTGTCATGCCGCCGGTCGCTCGCCGACGGGCACCCTCTCGCGACAGCGGCGCATCTGCGTCTTCGGCTGGCCAACGACGCAGGCCTTGTCTGCACGGCACCGCTAGAGGCGGCCAAAGTAGTCGCTCTTGTGCCACGCCTCGGCGGCACGACTCAGCGCGCGCCGGTGCGGCCGCCACAGCGACGCCAGGCGCAGATCTCGACCGGCCAGTTCGGCATCGGCGCAGACCAAGCGCTCGTGTGGAAATCGGGCGTTCGGGCACCAGCTCGGGCGTGCGAAGTCGACTCGCGGCGGTGCGCTGCGCGATGGGGGCTGAGGTGCGGCGGCGCTCGGGATTTCGTTGCGCGCTTGTGCGGTCGGCGCAGCGGCATCCGCCGGTGATCGCGGTGATGTAGCGCGAGTCAGGCAGGGCACACGCAGGTCAGGCCAACGCCGCGTCGGCCGCCTTGGCGGTCGCTGCTGTCTGTACGGTAGCGAACGGTCTGGCGAGGACCACTCTGAGTAGAGTGTCTTCCGACAAGTGCCACAAGTCGAGGGAGAAGGCCATGTTCATTCGCTTGCCCGCGACGCTCGCAATGACACTCGGTGCGCTTGCGTCTTCGGCAGGCGCGCTGCCCGCCGACTCGACGGTGGTTGTGGTCTGGAACGAGGCTGCACTTGAAGAAGTTCGCCGGGGTCGCATGGGGCCACCGGTGGTGGCTCGCGCCCTGGCGATTGCCCATACCTGCATCTATGACGCCTGGGTGCCCTACGACGCCCACGCTCTTGCCACCACGGCACCCGTTCCGCGTCGTCCGGCGCCTGAACACAACGACGTCAACAAAGCCAAGGCCATCAGCTTCGCAGCGTACCGGTGCCTCGTCAACCTGTTTCCGGCTGGTGCATCGCGCCTGGAAACATTGCTGCGCTCACTGGGCCATGAGCCCCTGGACAATTCGACCGACCCGAGCACGCCACAGGGCATCGGCAACGTCGCGGCTGCAGCCGTCATTGCCGCTCGCCGCCACGACGGCTCGAATCAATATGGCGACCTGGGCTCGGGCGCCTACGCCGACTACACGAATTACGCATCGCTGAACGCGCCGATGCCCTTCTGCCTGCCGACCACGCCCGGGCCCTGTCCGCTCAACGTGTCCAATCCCTACGTCTGGCAGCCACTGATCAACGATGTGCCGGTCACGCAGTCCTTCGTGGCGCCGCACTGGGAAAACGTGCGTCCCTTCGCGCTGAGTTCCGGGGCTCAGTTCGACAACAGGCCGGAGTTCGTGGCGGGCCCGAACTATCTTCGGGGCCCCAGCCAGTACGCCGCCGACGTGGACAGCATGCTCTTTTACAGCCGCAACCTGACGGCGCATCAGAAACTGGCGGTCGAGTACTGGGCTGACGGCCCGCAGTCGGAGTTTCCTCCGGGGCATTGGTCGCTGTTCGCTCAGTACGTGTCGCAACGCGACAGGAACAGCATCGACGCGGACGTGAAGCTGTTCTTCGCGATGCAGAACGCGTCGTTCGATGCCGGCATCGTGGCCTGGCACATGAAGCGAAAGTTCGATGGCGTGCGACCGATCACCGCCGTTCGCTACTCGAAGCAGGGTGTTCGCCTGACTGCTTGGGGCGGGCCGCAGCGACCGATCGAAGTCATCGACGCCGGGAAGTGGTCGCCCTACAACCCGGGCAGCAACCTGAGCCCCGCGTTCCCGGGGTACGTGTCGGGTCACTCCACGTTTTCAGCTGCCAGCGCCGCTGTGCTGAAGGCCGTGACGGGCAGCGACACCTTTGGTTTTGCTGCGGTGGTGTCGCCAAACTTCGGGCGCGTCGAGCCGGGCGTGCCGTCCGTTCCCACCACCATCCGTTACGCGACTTTCACGGCTGCTCTCGAGGAGGCGGGCATGTCACGTCTGTACGCCGGCATCCATTTCGCCGACGACAACACCGACGGGCAATTGCTGGGCAACCTGACGGCCGATGTGGCCTGGAAGAAGGCCTATGGCCTCTTCACGGGGGGCTTGCCAGAGGCCACCTTCGTCCAAGGCAAAAACGTGACCTGCCGCAACGTGATGCTGAGTGCGCAGACCTACGACAACGTCGTCGTGCCTGCCGGTGCGCGCTGCGTGCTGCTGGGCACACAGGTCAACGGTAACCTGGAACTGCGCAGCGGAGCGTCGATGGATGCCAGCAACGCCACGATCAAGGGCAACCTGTCGGGCGACTACACCAGCAGTGTGCACGTGCGCGGCGGCCGCATCCACGGCTCGGTGCAGGTCAAAAACGGCAAGACGCTGTCGCTCAGAGGTACCCGCGTGGATTCGGTGCAGCTGGAAGACAACAGCGGTGCGCTTGTCCTGAGCGATCTGCGTGTCTCCGGCGACATCGACCTGGAAGGCAACAGCGGCGGCGCCAAGCTCCTGCGCAACCGCATCGGCGGCGAGTTGGCGTGCGAGGACAACCATCCGGCCCCTGTCGGTTCCGGCAACAGCGCTTCGTCCAAGGAAGACCAGTGCCGGCACCTGTAGTGGCGCTGGTGGCCGAATGTGTGTGCAACTGAAAGCCTAGCGATGACGATGTTTTCCACCGTTCCCGAACCCGCTCTTCACCCCCTTTGCCGGGCCCAGCGGCTGTGCCGCAGCGCCATCGTGGGTGCCCTGCTGACCAGCGCAGGCCTGGCCGCAGCACAGGCGCCGCCTGAAGTGGTGAAGGTGCAGGCGGGCGACACGTTCTCTGGCATCGCGTCGCGTTTTACCGGCAGCGCCTCCAGTTGGCGCGAGATGTACCGAGCCCGTCTGTCTGGCCTTGCAAACCCGAATCGCATCACCGTCGGGATGCAATTCGAAGTGGTTGCCGAGGCCGGCGGCGGTCAGTACCTGCGGCTGGTGGCACCGGTAGAGGCTGCGACTCCGGTCGCCCAAGCGCCGCTGCGTCGGCCCGCCCCGGTGGCGCAGGCCGAGCCGCCGGCTGCGCCAGCAGCGCCGTCGCCCGAAGCCGCTGCAGCCGGCAATAAGCTGGTCATCGGGGTCCTGCCGAACATCGCAGCGCCGGTGCTCAGCGCCAACTACCTGCGGATGAAACGCTATCTGGAACGCGGTAACGAGCACACCGTGACCATCGTCGTTCCGCGCAACTTCAAGGAGTTCTTCGACAGCACGATGCGCGGCGACTACGACCTGGCGATCGCAGCGCCGCACTTTGCCCGAGTGGCGCAGGTCGACCGGAACATGACGCCCCTGCTGACGTACCAACCGCAGATTCACGGCCTGCTCATAACGACCAGCGAATCCAGCCTGAAGAAGCCGCATGAAGTGCGAGAACGTGCCGTGGCCTTCGCCAACCCGCAGTCCCTGGTGGCGATGTACGGCCGGCAGTGGCTCAAGCAGGCGGGCTTGGAACAGGGCACCGACTATGAAATGCGTGCTGCACGAACCGATCTCGGCGTCGGCCGCATGCTGTTGGCGGGCGACGTGGTGGCCGCGATCATGAGCAACGGCGAGTTCCGGGTGCTGCCGCCCGACGAGCTATCGCGGCTCAAGGTGGTCGAGGTCTTTGCGAAGATACCGAATTTCATCTTCATGGCGCACCCGCGCATTGAGCGCGCGCGCCTGGGCAGGCTGAAGACGCAATTGCAGGGGTTCTTCGCCGACGCCGAGGAAGGCGCGCCCTTTGCCCAGGCCTCGGGCTTCACCGGCATTGTCGAAGTCGACCCTGCAACGATGCGTGAACTCGACAGCTTCGCCGATACCACGCGGCGCGCAATGGGCACTGCCCCGTAGCGCCCAACCCATCGCTTGTGCGGGCCAAAGCATGAAACACCAGTACGCCGATGCAGCGCCGGAAGTGGACTTCCGGCCCACCGACCCGCCTCCGCTGCAGGAGGACGCGCAGCTGGCCGAGCTGATGTCGATACTCGGGGCCGTAACGGTGCGTACAGTGATCTTTGATCTGGACACCCGCCTGTGCCACGAAAGCTGGCAGATCAACGAATACGGCGAGTCCAGCAACGACAGCAACGTCGGCGGTGCCATCACCCAGTTCGTGACTGCGATGGGGACCATCGCGCAGTTGAGCAAGACGCCCGCAACCGAGACGCTGATCCGGCAGTTGAATCCCAGGCGGGTGGCATTCGCCTGGCGCGTGGGCGAGCGGCGTGTGGCCGTGGCCGAAGCCCGGTATCGGATGCCACAAACAGGGCGCCAGGACCAGGACGCCCTGCTGGTGCGAGAACTCTTCATCGCGCGCATGCTGCGCCCGACAGCAAGCGAAGCGGTGGCCGCGGTGGCTCTCGCACCAGAAGTGCCGAACACGCCCGCTGGCCCTGCAGCACAGGCAGGTCAGGGCGCCGAGTGGGCGGCGAGCCCGAGTGCGTCCCTGCTGCTCAGTGAGAAGCCGCCGCAAGACGTCGCGGCGCGTCCACCGCCGACGGGATCGGGCACCCGTGCAGGTGCGGGTGCGGGACTCTTCGCATTGATGCTGTTCTGCCTGATTGCAGTGGCGATGTTCTTGATCGCGGACCAACAGATGCAGTCGCTGCAGAGTGAGCATCTGCGCTTGCGGGCCCAAGCTGAAGCCACGATGAGCACACAACTGACGGCGGTACTGGCGCAAGGCGACTACGGCGAGGTTCAGGCCGAGCTGGATGCTTTCGCCGAACTGGGATACTTTCAGAATGCGGTGGTGACCAATGCCCAGCGACGTGTCGTCGCACTCGTGGGTACGGTGCAAGGCGCCCGCATCGGGAACATCTTCCCCGCCGATGACTCTGTCAACGCGAAGTCGGTGGCATTGCGCGGTCGTGACCAGCCGGGCGTGGGCCACCTGATGACGTGGGAACAGCCAGGCCCGACGGTGGAGCCGCCCACCTCACAACGCACCTTGCTGATCGCCGCTTCTTTGTCGAGCCTGGTAGCGCTGGTGGCCGCGGCCTGGTTGCTGGCCCGATTCCGTCGCCGCAATGGCCTGTGGCCCTATGAGGTGGTCCGACAACCGGACGTCGCCAACCCCTCGCGCACCTCGTCCTGAAACAGACTTCAGCGCATTTGCCCCCAGATGCCCAGCGCTGTTCACAGCTGACCATGGGATGCGCGGCCCGCAACGGGAAGGCGGAGGCTCGGGGACCGCATTGCAGACGTCGAAAGCTCCCAGCTTGGTGCCACCACCCACCGTTCTGCACGGGCCGAAGCCATCCATGCTTTCCAGGTACAGGCGCTGCCAAGTCTCGCAATCGGTTCGATCGGTGGGCGACTGCGTGGATCGCTTGCCTGCAGGCTGAGAAGCGGGCAAGGAGAACCCGAACCGGGATCGGCTCCCGGACTTGCGGGCGGTCAACGACCAAGTCAGGGAAGGGAACGTGCCCGCGAGGGCACCCTCAAGCCATGTGCTCGATGTCGGGTGGCAAGCCGACCCAGCTGTGCATCCGTTCTTCATACACCGAAAACGTGGGCTCGGGGAACCCCGGTTCGGCGAAGGCACCCACGGCGACTGCGATGCTCTCTTCGTCGTACCCTGCTACAGCGTAGTAGACGGTTGATCCGCAGATGGGGCAGAAGTGAAAGGCCACCTCGCTGCCCTCATCGCCCACGCGAACCCACTGCCTGGATTCACCTTCGATCGAGACCCGGCTGCGGGGAAACCGGGCCTGTGCCCCGAAGACGCTTCCCGTTCTCTTCTGGCAGGCAAGACAGTGACAGATGGACACACGAAGAGGCTCACCCTGGGTAAGGGCGGTGAGTTGGCCGCAACTGCAGGATGCTGTTCTTGATTTCATGAAAACCGGCGGGGTGGTTTGCAGGTCCGGGTGCGGAATGTATCTTGTACCGCCAGCCGCGCCCGCACGGCCCGATGCCGGGGCACGCCAGGTCAGCCTTCGCTGGCTGCAGGATGAAGGCGTCTGGTCTCTGCCACCGAGGCAGAAACCAATGCTTCGAGCACTTGCACATCCAGGTCGGCCAGGCGCTTGATGTACAGACAGGCCTTGCCCATCTTGTGCTTGCCGAGCCTGGCCAGAAGCGCCTGTTGCCCGGGACTTTCTGCAAGCAGGTAGATGACCAGTTCCTTGCCACGCACGGCAAAGCCGGTCAGGCAAGACTCACCGGTTCGTCCGCTCTCGTAGGTGTAGCGGTAGCTGCCGTAACCCACGATGCTTGGGCCCCACATCTTCGGGGACTGTTTCGTGACCTTCTTGAGCAAGGCCATCAGTTGTCGGCAATCGGCGAGCTGTTCGGCGCTCGCCTTGGAGGCGAGGTGCTCGTCGACGCTGACCGACGTCGGCTGGGTCTTTGATTTGGGCATCTTGGACCTTTGGCAAGGGTGAAGAAGGGGCCTGCTGCAGACTGCTGCTGCGTCAGGGCAGGGCAGTTCAGCTCCGCGCTTCTTCCATCGAACCCATCTCGGCGCTGGGCATCAGCGATCCGATGTTGATGAGGATCGCCCCGCGGTCGGCCGTGACTGGTCACGACGTGGCCCGGCGTCGCGGCAGCTACCGCCACCCACGTGTTTCGTTGTCCATGATACCGAGATGGACGAGAACAGGTTTCGGGACGCCGTGCCGCGCTCAGAACGACGCCCAGTCGTCGGTGCCAGTCTTGGCGGACGAGTTTGCGCCCTGGCTCGGCTGCGAAGCCGATGCTGTGGCCAGTCTGGACTTGAACACCGGGCGGGCAACGTTCTTGGCGCGCTGTGAGCCGCGGCGCTCACCGCTGGGTGCATTGGCTGCCAGTGGCGTCACGTAGGCTGCGTTGACATTCTCTTCATGGGATAGCCGGAACATCGCCACGGCTTGCACCAGTTGCAGAGCCTGGCCCTTCAGGCTTTCTGCGGCAGCCGCACTCTCCTCCACCAGGGCGGCGTTCTGTTGCGTGACCTGGTCCATTTGACCCACGGCGTCGCCGACCTGCTGAATGCCTGAGCTTTGTTCCACGCTGGCCGAAGTGATTTCGGCAACGATGTCGCTCACACGTTGGATCGAACCCACGATCTCACCCATGGTCTTGCCGGCTTCATCGACGAGTGCCGTACCTTGCTCAACTTGTTCGACACTGCGCCCGATCAGAGCCTTGATCTCCTTGGCTGCCTCAGCGCTGCGTTGCGCCAAGCTGCGCACCTCGGAGGCCACCACGGCAAAGCCGCGCCCTTGCTCACCGGCTCGGGCGGCTTCCACAGCCGCGTTCAACGCCAGGATGTTGGTCTGGAAGGCGATGCTGTCGATGACGCCAATGATGTCGCCGATCTTGCGACTGCTGTCGCTGATGCCCTGCATGGTCGTGACGACCTTGCCCACCACGTCGCCACCTTGCGCCGCAACAGCCGAGGCGCCTTGGGCCAGCCGGTTGGCCTGCTTGGCACTGTCGGCGTTGTTCCGAACCGTCGTGCCAAGCTCTTCCATCGTGGCGGCGGTCTGCTGCAGCGCGCTGGCCTGCTGCTCGGTGCGACTTGACAGGTCTTGGTTGCCCTGGGCGATCTGCGCGCTGGCCGTGGCAACACTTTCTGAGTTCTGGCGCACACTGGCGACGACCTGAGCCAACGAGGCCTGCATTTGACTCAGCAACGCCATGACGCTTGTTTTGTCGCCCGCTGTCAAGGGCACCGACGTGGCCAGATCGCCTGCAGTCACCCGGCGCACCAGGGCTGTCAAATCGCCAAGGTCGGCCCCGAGCTGTCGCACGATGCTGCGGCCAAGAAAGAGGGCTCCCACCACGCCGCCTACGGCTACTGCAAGCATGAGCGCGAGACTGATCCAGGTGGCCCGCTTGCCTGCCGTCGCGGCATCGGCAGAAGCGCTGGTGGCACTCGCTGCGATCTTGGCGGCGGCTTCATCGAGGAGCTTCGCCGGTTCGCGGTCTATACCCTGTACCGCCTTGTCGCCAACTGAAGCATCGAACTCGGCCTCTTTGAAGGCATCGAAGCCCTTGGCGTACGCTTTGCCCATGACGAGGTGCGCTTGTGCGAACCTTGTCACGAGCAACTTGCTTTCACCCTCGGGCAAGGACTCGATCAGCGAGCGGGCGTTCGTGCCGATTTCTCCTTCAATCTTCTGGAACGCGGTCCAGTACTTTTCCCGAGCTTTGGCGTCCTTTCCGCGCAAGAGAGTGTTTTTCCACTCCTGTGTCTGGGTCTTGAAGCGCGAGAGCAAGGCGCTGACGGCGCGCTCGTGGTCGTTGGCTGCCTGAACCTCGTTGGCGTAGACGGCCAGCGATTGGTTCAAGCTGTTGATGCCGAACAGTGAAGCGGCGGCCATGAAAAACAGCAAGCCGGCGAACGCCAGCAGGATCTTGCTGTTGAGCTTCATGGGTGCGCCACGAGTCGGCAAGGACGCGGGAATGAGTGGTTGTGATTTGGTGGGCAGCATTGAAGTAGGTTGTTGTTGCATGACCTGGCAGTGGGCACGATCACTCAAGATCGCCAAGGCAGCGCAGAACGTCACCTCTTGTCCGGAGATCTTGATGAGTGTTTCGGCAGGCAATCGGCAGAATTGAGCCGGCAACAGGGTCATCTAAGGGTTGAAGTACGAAGCGAACCTCCTGCTGGAGCACTTCTCGGCAATTCGGCGCGGCGCCGCCGTGCCAGCAGTTGCCACATGAAAGTCCACAGAGGGGCTGGAAGTGGGTCGAGGCACGGCTGAGCGTGAACTCGCAGGCCCTGCGACAGTTGGCCCCCTGTGCGCATTTCAACCGCAAGGCCACGGCCGCCGAGCAGGAGTAACTCGATGCCCTGGCGCGGCGCGATGCCGAACTGGTGCACCAGGCCCGGGCACTGGACGACGCGCCCGAGAGGTCGCCCGACGACGCCAAGATGATCGACCTGGAAGAGCAGCACATCGAGGCTGGCTGCTGCCGCGCGCACAAGCCGCTCGTGAGTTGCCGCACGAATGCCAGGGCTGCGCGCCTGCTGAAGCTGAGAAGCCAGCGCAGCCGGCCGCTTTTCGACCGAGCGACCGGACATGCCGGGACGAAACTCCGCCACATGCGTTGGTGTCGTCTTGAACTGACGTACAGGTGCGCGGCCGGGCCGCTGGATTGCGCACCTTGCAGATTCAGGCGGCTGATCGGGAACACCCATGAGCTCAGCAGTCAATGGTCAGACTGGCGCACCTTGCGACCGAACGCATGAACTGCGCTTCGCGTCACTCTTTTGTCCCGGCAGAGGCGTTGCAGTGCCTTGCGACGCCAAAGGGCAGGTCGACATGGACCAGCTGACGGAGAAGTTGCGAACGGCTTACCTCGCCGCTCGCGCGATGATCGGCAAGGAGTACGCCTTCCCGACGGTCGAGCAAGTGCACTGAACGGGCCCGGGCGGCGAAGAAAACCAGCAAGCCGCCGGCCCCGGGGAATTGCACCGCGCCCGGCTTTGTCCGTGTTTCAGCGGCCGTTTGTCCTACTTTCGCGGCGCGCTGCTTGGGTGAGGATGCAGCTCATCCCAAACTGGAAGAACGCCATGACCGACCCACGAGACATCGCCCATGACAAAAAGCTTCGCCAGGTGAAGAAGAAGCAGGGCGAAGAGATTGCGCCAGGGGCTGACAAGACGCCACAACTGGGCAAGAAGACCCACAAGCAGAACCACGCTTCCGATACCCCGAAGCAGCCGGACGAGGCCGCGCCCGCGCCCACGGGCCAAAAGTCGCAAGGCTGACTCAGTTCGCGGGACGCCGCGCGGCGACGATCAGGTACTCGGCCGGCACGCGGTACCCCTGGCCGTCGCGCCAGGGCAAGATCGCTTCCAGGTAGCGCGACTGCACCCGGTTGCGCACCGTCTCGTCGAAGCGTGACCAGGCCAGCGCGACGGGCCCGCCGGCGAAGGCTGCCGCGCAGGCCTCGGCGCCGCTTGCGTAGTCCAGCCAGTCACGGCGGCGTTGCTGCAGGGTGACCTGCAGGCCAGCGGCGGCGCAACAACGTGCCAGTGCCTCGCCCTGACCGAGCCCGAAAAACAGCGGGCAGACCTCGCTGCGCACCTCGGCATCGACGATGCCGAACAGCGGTGCCCAGCCGCAGTGCACACGTTCACCCCACACGGCCAGCACCGCGCGGCCCCCCGGGCGCAGCACGCGGTGCAGTTCGCGCAGCGCCGCTTCGGGGTCGGGCAGGTACATCAGGCCCAGCGTGCACAGCACGAGGTCGAAGTGGGCATCGGGCAACGCCAGCTGCGCGGCGTCCATGCGTTCGAAGCCGGCCTGGGCAAGGCCGAGGTCCTGCGCCCGCTGCCGCGCGGCCTGCACCATGGCTTCGGCCAGGTCGACACCCAGCACGCGGCCGGCGGGCCCGACCGCACTGGCCACAGCAAGCGACACCACGCCGGTGCCACAGGCGACGTCGAGCACGGCCTCGCCAGGGCTCGCGGCGGCCATGGCCAGCAACTCGCCCTGAACACCGGCGAGAGGGCCGTGCCAGTGGCGCGTGTAGGCGTCGACGGCCAGGTTCCAGCCGTAACGCTGGACCCGGCGTTGCAGGCGGGCGTCCATCCGCTCGCTCAGGCCCGCGTGACGACGACCTCGAGGTACTCGCTGGGCACCACCAGCGAGCCCGGGCCGGCGCGGTTCAGGCTGTTCAGCAACTCGGCCAGTTCACCGGCCAGCGCCTCTGCCTTGTCGGGGGTCTGCGCCGCGAAGGCCTTGTTCACCGGCCCGTACCAGGTGCGGAAGACGTCGATGAAGTGGGCTGCCGAGCGGTAGCGGAAACTGAAATGCAGCGGTCGGGTGTGCACCGCCGCGGCTGCAGGGCCGAACAGCGTGCGCAGGTGGGCCTCGGTGCCCCACAGCGACGGCGGCTGCACGCCGGCCGGCGGCGGCACGTAACGGCCGAGCACCTTGAACATGCGGCCGATCAGGCTGTCGGGCGTCCAGTTGGCCAGGCCGATGCGGCCGCCCGGGCGCACCACGCGGGCCAGCTCGGCGGCAGCGGTGTTGTGGTCGGGCGCGAACATCACGCCGAAGGTCGAGATGGCGGCGTCGAAGCTGGCGTCGCCAAAAGGCAGCGCCTCGACATCGGCTGTCTGAAAGGTGACCTCAAGCCGCTCGGCGCGGGCCCGTTCGGCGCCGCGTTCGAGCAGGCTGCTCACGTAGTCGGTGGAGGTGACGGTGCAGCCGCGGCGCGCTGCGGCCAAGGTGGCATTGCCGTTGCCGGCGGCCACGTCGAGCACACGTTCGTCGGTCTTCAGGTCGCAGGCTTCGGCCAGCGATTCGCCGACGATCTGCAGCGTGGTGCCGATCACGGCGTAGTCGCCGGTGCCCCAGGCAGCCTGCTGACGGGTTTTGAGGGCGGCAAAGTCGACGGGTGCGTTCATGGTCGTGTCTCCGTTGGGTGCGTAAGGAAGCCCACTGTCGCGACAACACACGCGGCCGTCCTGCCTGCGCGTCGGCAGGAGCTGCCCGCACGTCCGCGTGCCTGCCGCGAACGAGCTGAAGCTGACCGATCGTCCGCCGCGGCTGCCCGTGCGTCCGTCGCGTTGCGCAGCGCTGTTCTTTGAGCTTCTGGCGCACCAGAATCAACTTCTTCGTCAGCCGGAGTGACCCATGGCCACAGAACAGATTGCCGCGTCGATGGAGCGTGTGGTCTCGGCCTTGCGCCGCAAGCCACACGCCGGGCTGCACGACGACACACCTTCCACGGTGCGCTGGTCGGGCGGACTGCGCACGGTGGCGCTCAGCCCGGCGGGTGCCGAGGTCACCACCGACATGCCCGCGGCCATCGGCGGCGGCGACAGTGCCGCCACGCCAGGCTGGCTGTTGCGCACCGCGCTGGCGTCGTGCGCGGTCACGCGCATTGCCATGGAAGCGGCGGCCAGGGGCATCGAACTGCACACGCTAGAAGCCCATGCCACCAGCCGCAGCGACCTGCGCGGTCTGGTCGGTGTCGCCGAACCCGACGGGCGACCCGTGCCTGCCGGTCCGCTGGCGATGGACCTGCACGTCCGCATCGGGGCGCCGGGTGTCGACGCCGGCACGCTGCGTGCGCTGGTGGAAGCTACGCCGGGCTGCTCACCGGTCACCTGCGCGCTGGAACAGCCGCTGGCGGTGGGGCTGCATGTCGAGGTGGCAGATGGGCTGGCGGAAGCAGCGGCAGACTGATGGACGCCCTGTCGCAGACCCTGCGCGTGGTGCGCCTGGTGGGCGCGATCTTTCTGCACGGCCGGTTCTCGGCGCCCTGGTGTTACCAGTCACCGCATGCCGACGCGGCCGCGCCCTTCCTGGAGCCGACGGCCGAGCGGGTGGTCATCTTCCACCTGATCACCGAAGGTGAATGCTGGGTCGAGCTCGGCGACCTGCCCGCACTGCGCCTGACAGCCGGCGACGCGGTGCTGTTTCCGCAAGGCGACGCCCACCGCATGGGCTCGCAGCCAGGGCTGCCGCCGGCGGCCGGCGCCCGTTTGCACGAGGTGCTGGCGCGCCGGCCACGCTTGTTGTCCTATGGCGGCGGCGGCGCGACGACCAAGCTGGTGTGTGGCTACCTGGCCTGCGACACACGCCTGGCGCGCATGCTGCTGGCAGGGCTGCCGCCGGTCGTGAAGGTTGGCGTGCGCGGGTCGAACGCCGGCATCTGGCTCGAGGCGTCGCTGCGCTATGCACTGGCCGAGGCACGTTCGCCGCGCCCCGGCGGGCAAGGGGTGCTCGCCAAGCTGGCCGAGGTGCTGTTCATCGAGGTGCTGCGCATCCACATGAACGAACAGGCCGAAGGCCGTACCGGCTGGTTGGCGGGTGTCAGCGACCGCATCGTGGGTGCGGCGCTGCGAGCGCTGCATGCCGAACCGGCACGGCCCTGGACGCTGGAGGAACTGGCACGTGTTGCCGGCACCTCGCGGTCGGTGCTGGCCGAACGGTTTGCGCAACTCGTCGGTCAGGCGCCGATGCAGTACCTGGCGCAGTGGCGCATGCTGCTCGCTTCGAACCTGCTGGCGCGCAGCAATGCACCGCTGGCGCGCATCGCCGAAGAGGTGGGCTACCAGACGGACACCGCGTTCAGCCGCGCCTTTCGGCGTGAATACGGCATGCCGCCTGCCGCGTGGCGCCGCCGACAGGCCGGGCCGGCGTCGGACACGGTCAACTGATCGCGGTCATTGCAACTGCACCGCTGAGTCGAACGACCAGGTGCGTCGGATCTCGATCACGTCGTAGTCGAGCGCCAGCGCGGGCGAAAACGCCGGGTAGGGTGCCAGATCAAGCAGCAGCCGGCGGATCGCCAGGTCCACTTCGGGCACGCCGCTGGCGACGACGAAAGTGACCGACTCGACCGAGCCGTCACGGCGCAGTGCCACCGTCACCAGCGGGCGGTTGTGGGAAATCTGCGCGAGCCGGCGCACGAGGTCGGGTGGAGCGTTGAGCTGCACACGCCGAGCCCAGGCTTCGGCATGCAGCACGAGCTCGGCATTGGCGTCGGCGCGTCCCCACAGCCGGCCGCGGCGCGGCGGGCTCCACGATGGCGGGCGCACCTCGCTCTGGCCCTGGCGGCGGGCTTCGTCTTCGGCCCGCCGTGCCGCATCGCGCCGGTCCGCTTCTTCGTCGAGCTGGCGGCCGATGGCACGCAGCACTTCTTCGCGCCGGGCTTCACGCTCCCGTTCGGCCTGCAAGGCCTGTTGGCGGGCGGCGGCTTGTCGTGCTGCCTCTTGTCGTGCTGCTTCTTGCCGCGCTGCTTCTTCTCGCGCAGCCTCTTGTTGCGCAGCCACCCGTCGCGCTGCTTCGCGCTCGGCCAGCAGGCGCTCGGCTTCCAGGCGCGCCAGGCGTTGGCGCTCGGCCTGCGCACGTTCGGCCAACGCACGTTCGGACTCTGCACGCTCGGACTCCCTGCGCTGCGCTTCGCGCCGGGCGGCATCCACTTGCGCAATGGCATCGAGCCGGGCCGCCTCCATGCGTGCTGTTTCAATGCGTGCTGCTTCCATGCGTGCAGCTTCTGCGCGTGCGGCTTCCGCTCGTGCAGCCGCCTCACGGCGTGCGGCCCGTTGAAGCGCGGCCTGTTCGTTTTCGGCCGCCACGCGGGCCGCTTCGGCGGTTGCGGCGGCTTGACGCTCGGCCTGCAGGCGCGCAGCCTCCGCAATCGCTCGCTCGCGGGCCATGGCGGGATCGGGCCCGGCCTCGGACGCGGCCGGTGCAGATGCCTCGGCCGTTTGTCTGGGCACAGCGGTGGGCGCCGCAGTGGCGATGATCTGGGGCAGGGGGGCCAGCGCCGCAGGCGGCGTCGGTAGCGGCAGGGACGGGACCGGCGCGAGGGCCGGCACGGGTGCGGGTGAGGTCGCCAGTGCGGGTGCGAGCGCAAGTGCGGGTGCAAGTGCGGGTGGAGGCGGCTCTTCGGTCACCACGGTGGGCGCTGGCTCTGGTTCTGGCACGACCGGCGCCGTCGCGGCCGCAGCAGCGGTGACGGGCGGCTCCGGAGCGGGTGCCAGCGCAGCCGTGGCGGCCGTGACCACTGCCACCGGCACGGGCGGCGCTGGCTCGACGACCGGCAACGCCCCAGCCGGTGCCAACTCCGGCTCGGCCTCCGGCAAGGGCGGCGGCGGCAACTCGAGCCGCAGGCGCAAGTGCGGCACCTCCACCCGGCGCTCCTGCCAGGGCCAGCCCAGGCCCGGCAGGCCAGGGCCGCTGCCGCCGAAGCTCAGGCTGGCCAGCAGCGCGTGAACCGCCAGCGACACGGCCAACGCCGTGCCCAGGCGCCTGCGCTCTGCCGACAAGAAGGCGTCCGGGAGCCGCTGCCGGCGTCCAGGCCGAGCCGGCGGGCGCTTGTGGGAAGCAGCGGGCCTCAAGCAGGCTCCGCCAGCCGCGCCCGACCGGCTCGTGCCCACTCGTCCCATCGCTGCATCGCTTGCATCGGCCCGATTGTCCACAGCGAGCGGTGCGATCCTGGGTGTGCCGGGTCAGAAGCCGCAAAACCCGCCCGGCGTGCAGTCGAAGCGGCAGGCGCTGGATCGTTTGACCCAGCGTATGGTCGGGCAGGGGCTCAGCGGGGTGGATCGCCGTCCGGTGACGGTGCTGGCCGCAGGTCGGCACGCTCTTCTTCCAGACCGGAAGATGTGGCCGCGTCGAGCTGGCGATCGGGCGATTCGGCGACCTGAGGCGGAGCACCCGCGTGCTCGATCAGTTCTTCGATGACAAACCGGCCGTACAGCTGCGCGCGCTCGGCGCCCAGCGGCTTCACACAGTCGGCCACGCGGTGCGCCAGTTCGTCGTCGGGTGTGTGCACGATCAACCAGTGGTAACCACGTTCTGCCAGCGCCTTGTGCGCCAGCACCAGGTTCATTTCCTGTCCCAGCGAAGCCAGCGGGCTGGCGCGTTGGACATCACGTTCAACCTGGGTCAGCATTTCTTGGTCGGTGTAGCTGCGCACCTCGCCGCCAGCCACGCCGATGCCTTGCAGCGCCTCACGCGCCTGGGCCGCCTGCTCGGCGCTCGGAAACGAGATCACCGTATGGCCTTGGGGCTTGAAGACGCCAAAGCTTGTGTTGTCCTGTGAGTCCATGGTCAGTTCCTTAAAAAGTTGCCTGGCAGTGGGGCAAGCCCCGTGCCTGCCCCATGCCCTTTCCCCCGGACCGTCTGGCAACGCCGCTGCGTGGCTGGACGTCGCTTGGCCCAAGGTGTGCCGCAACAGAATGCCTGCCGCCTCCGTATGCCCTGCCGCGAACGTTCAACGCTTGCTGCGAAATCGGTCCATCAGGCCTCTTTGCGTTGCCACTTCGGCGTGAGCCGCGCGGTGTGACCTCAAGACAATCAGCTCGCCTTGCAGATACACGCCGTTCAACAGACGTGCGGCGCGTTCGGCGTCCATGCCCGGCCAGCGTGCGATGTCGCGCTGCGAAGCGATCTCGCTGCGCAGCCTCACGAAGCTCGACTGAAGCGCTCCGCCCAGCGCACCGTCTTCGGTGCAGCCGGCGGCGATGCGGTAGGCCGCATGGCCGCCAATCTCCTCCAGCAGGCGCCCTCCGGGCGTGTGCAGGGCCAGTGCCCACAGCAGGGGGGGCAGGTGACGATAGCCCGGCCGATCGGCCACACGTTCGTGCATCACGTGCCCCGGTGGGCGCAGGCCCGGAGGCTCCACGTCGATGACTTCGATGTCGCGGCCACCGTGGTGCAGCTCTTCGACAAGGGAACGTGGCAGGTGGTAGAGATTGCTCTGCGGAAACAAGGTCAGCGGCCACACCAGGCCGCGATGTCGAAGAATGATCAGGGCACTTTCGCGCTGGCGAATGCAGGCGGCCACCACCTCCAGTGCGTTTCCGGACCGCTGCACATGTTGCAGGTGCAACAACTCGGCGTGCAGCGTGCTGGGAAGCACGGAATTGCCAGCCAGCCGGGCAAAACCGCTGTGCGCCGTTTCAGCGCAAGCACGCTCGTAGGCGCTGATGCGCCACAGTGTGGAATCGTTGAAGTCCTTGGGTGCTGTCATGTGGGTGGAGGTGGGCAAACAACGCGCCCAAGGTGGATGTTCCCGAAAGTGACGGCTTGGCTTCTGTGCGCCAGCCCACAGAGCCTGCGTGGCCCGAATGCGCACAGCGCATCTGAGGCCTGCGTGGGACTGACATCAACGCCTTGCCGGCAAGCCCTGGGCCGATGGCTGAAGCGGGGCCACTAGACTGTGGCCATTCGATCAAGGAGCGACCATGGATCTCGATAAAACAGGCCTGGCCACACGCCGGGCCGTGCTGGGCGATGTGTATGTGGACGGTGCACTGGCCAACGCGACGCCATTCACGGCGCCGCTGCAGGAGCTGGTCACGCGCCATGCCTGGGGCAACACCTGGCAGCGCAAGAACATCGACCTGCGCACCCGCAGCATCGTCACGGTCTCGATGCTGGTGGCGCTGGGCCGCATGCATGAGCTGAAGATCCACGTGCGCGGCGCACTGAACAACGGCGTCACCCCAGAAGAACTGCAAGAGGTGTTCTTGCATGCCAGCGTGTATTGCGGCTTTCCGGCCGCGGTGGACGCGTTCCGTGCCGCCGCCGAGGTCATCGACGCTGGGTGAGCCCTTCGGCCGGCCCCGACGACGCACGCGCCAAGCGGCCGCCCGTCAGACCGTCATGCGCCTCAATGGCAAACGCACGACGCTGGGGAAACCGGCCTGCTTGTCCAAAAAGTAGCGACCGATCAGCACTTCGGGGAAAACGTGCTTGCCCAGAAACTGTTCGGGCTTCAGCCACGCCGCTTCCAGAATGTGCTCGGCTTGCGCTTCGGGATGGGTGCAATCGATGGAGCCCCCCAGCAACTGCGCAGCGAACCAGAACTTGACGAATCGACACTTGGCGTCGACCAGGTCTTCGATGTAGAGCAGTCGACCGACACGGATTCGAAGCCCCGTTTCTTCCCAGACCTCGCGAGCGGCCGCTTCTTCGCAGCTCTCTTCGCCCTTGACGCCACCGCCGGGTGCGACCCAGAAGTCGTACTCACCCGGCACCACATGCCTGACCATCAACAGCCGCCCATGGTCTTCGACGATCGCTCCAGCAGAAATGCGGTGCGCAAGCAAAGTGTGGGGTCGGACGCTCGAATCAAACAACCGGCACCGACGGGCGGAGTTGTCAGAACTTCGCGACGCAGAAGGCGCCGCGGGTGCCCACGCACATGAAACCTGGACAACACGCGGTGCCGTCTGGCCGACAGGATTCGCTTTCTCGCACACAGGCCAGCGCCGGAGACTTCTGCGGGAAGGCCTGGCTGCCTGGGTCTGCCCTTGTGATGGCTTCGCCTGGCAGCGCCTTGTCCCGAGGCTCAGACTGAAGCAGTGGCCCGCTGCAGGCACCCAATGCTGCGGCACCCAGGATTGCCGCCAGCAGCCGTGAACGACGTGACCGGTGATTCCGGTTGAACAAGAACAACGCAAAGGGCAGGGGCTTCGACATAAGCTGGCATGGTACCCATGTTGCGTGGGTGAGCGGAGCTTGACGGGTCAGCTGGGCGGCTCAGCGCGGGCTGGTGCGCTGAAGGATGGCTTTGTGGTCTTCGAAACCGATGGGCGCTGACGTGTGTTCGTGGATGATCCTTGGCACGTGACTGCTCGTCTTCAGCACCCAGGTCAGGCGGTTCTGCATCGAGTTGACGGGCTCACCTTGTGCCGTCACGACAGCGTAGGTGACGATTGCGCTGAGCGAAGCGAAGCCACCATTCGTCCAGGCGTGGATCTCGTCGAACGTGACCAGGAAGCGGTCGTTCGGATGAGAGGCGAACCAACCTTCGACGGCAACTTGCCATGCGGGCAGACTTTCGTACGACCACAGGCCCCAAGCGTCGAAGACCCTTGCCGACGGGTCGTAGAGCCGCATGAAGGCCGTGAGATTTCGTGCGGCCACCGAGGCCTTGTACCCTTCGATGACCCTGGCGACAGGGGTTTCGATCTGACTCAATTTGACCTCCGGGGGGGACCAAGGTTCGGGCGCAACTGGGGCGCAGCGCTGGGCGGCATCGCGACGCGGGTTCAGACAGCCACGGGGTAGCCGAGTTCCACATCGCAGAGGGCCTGGCCGCCACGCACGGCAAAATTTTCTGCCGGCAGCTCATGAACGCGCACCAGCACACAGACTGCAGGAATGCCCAGTGTTTCCAGCCGACCCACCAGTGCGCCGTAGAAGCGGCGCTTGGCCGCCACCGAGCGTCCGGGCAGCAGGAAAACACTGATGTTGGTCAGACGATCCGGATCCGGACAGTCGGTGCGCCCGATGAAACGGTGAGGGGCATGGACCACCAAACTCACGTTCCTGTGGACCGGCGAAACCTTGAAGGCTTCAACGACACAGGCATGCACGGCCTCGATCAGCGCGACTTCTTCGTCCTGAGAGTAGGCGTGGCGGACATCAATGGTGACGCTGGGCATCGGGCGCTGTGGAAAGTGGCAGAGTGGCTGGGATTTTCGCTTGCGGCGTGCTGCCGGTGTTGAAGTGTGAACGGTTCAGTCAGGTGGGCGTTGCCAGCTTGAGCCCGACGATGCCCGCAACGATCAGGCCCAGGCTGGCGATGCGCCCCGCATTGGCAGGCTCGTTGAACAGCACCATGCCCAGGATGGCGGTTCCCACGGCCCCCACGCCCACCCACACGGCGTAGGACGTGCCCACTGGAAGTGACTTCATGGCCAGCCCGAGCAAGATGACACTGCCGGCCATGGCGACGAGTGTCAGGACAGACGGCAAGGGCCTGGTGAAACCCTCGGTGTATTTCAGACCGATGGCCCAGCCAATTTCCAGCAGACCGGCAATCAACAGAAGAACCCAGGGCATGTGTCGGCTCCGACATGAGATCGCTGGATTGTCGTTCTTGCCGGCTCTGGGGAGCGTGTTGCACACCAACCACCCATGGTCAGAGGTGTTCCTGGGGCCCGGCGCGTTGGAACTCCATCACCCAGTTGACTTCCCAACTGCCGCCAGCATCGGCTGAGAACATCTGCTCCCAGCGCGCAGCACCGGGCGATTGCCGTGTCCACCGAAAGCGCACACGGACCGCCTGACCCTCGCAAACATCCTCTCCCTCGAAGATGCCCACGTCGCCGTTGAAGCGCCCGGTGACCGGGGGCTCCAGCCGACCGCTGTTGGCGTCGATGCCACCACCGCCGTTGTCGAACCAGTAGATGCTCCAGAGCTGGGTGGTCGGGTTGAAGACGCGAAAGGACATGCCCACCCAGCCGGGCCGCCAGGTTTCCGCGACCAGGGTGTCGAAGTTGGCCATGCCCCCGGGCAGGCGCTGCACGGTGCTGGTGGCTTCGAAGGTCTCCCACTCCTGGCAGCCCTGCAGCCGCCTTTTCAGGCGACGTTGTTGCGTGGTCCATGTGCCGACCAGAAAGTCGAAGTCGTGAATGGCGCCTGGGGCTGGTGGGGTCGAGAGGTTCATCGCGTGCAGTCCTGGGTTTGTCAGTGGGCTCGTGCCATCGTGGCACGCTTAACATGACACCGTGTGTCGTGATTTGCGAAAGCCCGCCGATGAAAGCCAGCCGCCTGCTGTCGATCCTGATGCTCTTGCAGTCGCACGAGCGGATGACCGCTGCTGCCCTGGCGCAGGCGCTGGAAGTTTCCGAGCGGACCATCCTGCGCGACATGGACCATTTGTCCGCTGCCGGCGTTCCGGTCTGGGCCGAACGCGGGCGCGAAGGGGGCTTTTGCTTGCGGCCCGGGTGGAGCACACAGCTCACCGGCATGACCGAGGCCGAGGCTCATGCCCTGCTGCTGGCCGGCCTGCCAGGGCCGGCCACCGAACTGGGGCTCGGCGAAGCAGCCTTGTCGGCACGTTTGAAGCTGGTGGCCAGCCTGCCCACACCGCTGCGGGAGCAGGCGGCCGAGGTTGCTGATCGACTGCACATCGATCCGGTGGACTGGTACCGCGCGCCCGACACACCAAACCACCTTCGCGACGTGGCCGACGCGGTGTGGCGCAGCAGGCGCATCCATGTGCGTTATGCCAGCTGGCGCCGAACGGTCTGGCGCGAACTCGAGCCGCTGGGCCTGATCCTGAAGGCGGGTGCCTGGTACATCGCGGCGCGTGAAGCCGGCCAGCGGGATGTTCGCAGCTACCGCCTGGCGAGCGTGCTGGAGTTCTTGCCCGGGCGAGGATCGTTCAAGCGGCCGCGCAATTTCGAGCTGGCGGCCTACTGGCGCGAGTCACAGGCACGTTTCGAAGCCGAGTTGCGCCCGCTGCAGGTGCGTGTGCGACTGTCTCCACGGGCCTTGGGGTGGCTCGTGCAAACGCGCGGCCCGCACGTCGAACTGCGCAGTGAGCAGGGCGGTGACGCGGGCCCTGCGGGGTGGACCCAGGTGCTGCTGGCCCTGGAGTCGATCGAGCAGGGCGCGCGCCAGATCCTGGGCTATGGTGGCGAAGCGGAAGTGGTCGAACCGTCGGCGCTGCGCACCCGGGTCGCCGAGTTGGCCGAGCGCGTCCGACGCCAGCATGTCTCAGTGGCAGGGGCCGATGGCGGCCCACCCGCAACGAACCGCTAGCCAGGTTTGACCTGCAGGCCTAAGCCATGCGGAATGCGCCGACCACCTCGGCCAGACGGGCCGCCTGCTGCTTCAGGCTCTCTGCTGCGGCTGCACTTTCTTCAACCAGCGCTGCGTTTTGCTGCGTCGAATGGTCCAGCTGCTGCACGGCACCACCGACCTGGTCGATGCCGTGGGTCTGTTCGGCGCTGACAGCGCTGATCTGCGCAATCAGTTCGCTGACCCGCCCGACCCGATGGACGATGTCGGCCATCGACCGGCCGGCGTCGTCGACCAGGCGCGAGCCGGTTTCCACCTTGGAGACGCTTTCGCCGATCAGCAGCTTGATTTCCCTGGATGCGGTGGCGCTGCGCTGCGCCAGTCCGCGCACCTCGGACGCCACCACGGCAAATCCACGGCCCTGTTCGCCGGCGCGGGCCGCTTCCACGGCCGCGTTCAGGGCCAGGATGTTTGTCTGGAAGGCGATGCCGTCGATGACCCCGATGATGTCGCCGATCTTCTTGCTCGACGCCGTGATGCCCTGCATGGTGCTCACCACCTGGCCCACCACCTCGCCTCCGCGTGCCGCCGCCTCACTGGCGCCGGCGGCAAACTGGTTGGCCATGTTGGCCGTTTCTGCGTTGGACCTGACGGTCGACGTCAGCTCTTCCATCGAGGCGGCGGTCTGCTGCAGGTTGGCGGCCTGGGCTTCGGTGCGCTGCGACAGGTCGGCATTGCCGCTGGCAATCTGCGCACTGCCCGTTGCGATCGAATCGCTGCTCTGGCGCACGTTGTTGACGATGCCGACCAGGCTTTCGTTCATGTGCTTCAGCGCAGCCAGCAATTGGCCGGTCTCGTCGCGGCGGGTCACCTCGATTCGCGAGCTCAGGTCGCCGGCAGCCACCGTCTGCGCCACCGCCACGGCTTCTTGGATCGGACCCGTGATCGAACGTGTTGTCCACACCGACGCGGTCACGCCCAGGGCCAGGATGACCAGCAGCACGCCGCCGATGCCACCCTGTGCGGCCTGGAACACGTTTTGGCTCGCTGCGCCCGCCGCCTGCACGCCCTTCGAGTTCAGATCGACAAGAGCGGCCAGGGCCTGCTCGGCGGCCTCGAACATCTGGGTCGAATGACCGTTGCCAAGCTCCTGGGCCTCGTCCGTCTGGTACTGGTTGGACATCTGCAGAATCTTCTGCTGATCGGCCAGGTAGGCCGACCATGCCGTCTTGAAGGCCGCCCAGTTTTTCTTGGCCGCTTCGTCGGCCTGCAGCGTCTCGAACTCGACACGCTGGCCTTCCAGTTCGCTCAGCAGCGACTTCAGCTGCTTGTCCATGCCAGCCTTGACCGCAGCGTCGGGCGACATCATGTGCCGGAGCTCTGCCATCTTGATGGCGCTGATGAGCTTGTTCATCGACAGGCTCAATCGCAGACTGGGGACCCAGCGGCTTTCCATGTCGACCGACGTGGCGTTGACCCTGGCCAGTTGATACACCGCAAACCCTGCCAGGGCGACCGTCAGGACCAGGATGGCGGCAAAGGCCGCACCCAGGCGTGTGCCGACGCGAAGATCGTTGAAATGGGTCATCTGCTTGTCTCCACAATCGCAGGCCACGTTGCTGGCCAATTCAGAACCCTGAAGCACCCGACCAGACAAGGTCGCGCGTGCCCCTGGCCGCGGTCATGACTCTCACTATCGGCCGCCGGGGCCAGGACCGAAGGGCGCAAGTGCAAGCCGTTGGCGGGCCAGTTCGCCTGGACACCGCCCGCAGAGGAATATTCCCGTTTCGGGGCTTTGCGTTCAGGCAGCAGGGTCAGTTGCCTGCACGGCCCGAGCTTCGTGATCGGGGTGGTGAAGCGCTGGGCGGGCCAGCACGCGCCAGACTGCGCGCCACGCGCTCGCTGGCCAGGCGCAGTCGCTGCATGAGCTCGGGCGGCCCCAGCACGTCGAAGTCCACGTCCAACGCCATCAACCAGTAGACCAGCGAATCCAGCTGGCCGGCGCCGCACACCATCAGGCAGCGTGTGTTGTCGATCGGCTCCAGCGTGGCGGCCGCAGGCGGGATGGTGCGCAGCATCACCTCGTGCGGGCGGTGCAGCACCACCCGCGCCCGGTCGCCGGGGTGCACCCCCGACATCGCACCCGAGACATAGGCGCGCAGGTCACCTGCGGGCGCAGCGCGCGGCGCGAAGTGCGCGCCGGTGCGCAGTGCGCCCTGCACACGGTCGATGCGGAAGGTGCGCCAGTCGTCGCGCGCCGGGTCCCAGGCCACCAGGTACCAGTGATTGCCGGTGTGCACCATCGCATGGGGTTCCACCAGGCGCACGCTGGCCTTGCCGTGCAGGTCGCGGTAAGGGAAGCCCACCTGCAACTGGTCGCGGCAGGCCGTGGCCAGCGTGGCCAGCACCCCGGCGTCGATGGTGGGCCCGATGCGCTGCACGGGCAGGATGGCCGAACGCAGCGCATCGGTGCGGCGGCGCAGGCGGGTGGGCATCACCTGTTGCAGTTTCACCAGTGCGCGCAGCGAACTTTCTTCGACGCCGCTCACGGTACCGGCGGCGGCAATCTGCAAGGCGATCGCCACGGCCAGTGCCTCTTCGTCGTCCAGCAGCAGCGGTGGCAGCGATGGCCCGGCACGGAAGGCATAGCCGCCGGCCACGCCGCTGCTGGCGTGAATGGGGTAGCCCAGCTGGCGCAGCCGGTCGATGTCACGGCGCAGGGTGCGTGCGTGCACCTCCAGCCGTTCAGCCAGTTCGGGGCCTGCCCAATGGCTGCGGGTCTGCAGCAGCGACAGCACACGAAGCAAACGTGAAGAGGACGAAAGCACGGTTGCACTCTAGCTGGTGCTTCCGGCTCATGTCGAGGGCAGAAACTGTCCGCAATGGGCGCGACAGTGTCACCACGGTTTCGACACGGTGTCGAACCGGCCTTCAACCATTCCAAGGAGCCGCCCATGTCCAAGATCGTTTTCTACTGGCACCCCATGTCCAGCGCCACCCCCATCGCCTGCGCGCTGGCCGAGCTGGACGTGCCCCACGAGCGGGTCAAGATCGACATCACCACCGGCGAGCAGCGCCGACCCGACTACCTGGCCCTGAACCCCAATGGCAAGGTGCCCACCCTCACGGTGGACGGCGCGCCGATGTTCGAGGCGCTGGCCATCGAGTTGTGGCTGGGTCAGACCTACGGTGTCCAGCGCGGCCTGTGGCCTGCGGCCGGCACACCCCAGAGCCTGCAGGCAATGGCGTGGAGCACCTGGGCCTATGTGACCTACGGCGCGCAGCTGCTGCGCTTGCAGGCTTCGAAGGACCTGGGCACACCCGACGACGGCCACGGCACCGCGGCGCGCAAAGAGCTCGATGCTTTGCTGGCCTTGCTGGAGGCCCGCTTGAGCCGGCAACCCTGGATGCTGGGCGACACCTACACGCTGGTGGACCTGATCGTGGCCTCGGTCATCGGTTACAGCGCCTACATCGGTGCGCCCGTGGCATCGCACCCGGCGACGCTGTCCTGGCTGAACAAGGTGCAGTTGCGCCCGTCGATGCAGGTCGACGGCTGAAACCGCCTGGCGGTGCTGCTGCGCGTCAGGTGCTGCTGCCCGAAACGCGCTGGCGCTCCTTGTCGTAGCGCTCCTTGTCGATTGACGTCTCGGCCTTGCACCGCCTTCTGTCTTCTGCGCTGGCCAGCTTCTCGCACTTTTCGTACTGTGCAGCCTGGACCTGCGTGTACCAGAAAGAAGTGCTGCAGCCGCTGAGCCAGATGAGCGCGAAGAGTGCAGAGGCCGCGCGTACGCGACGATGCAGTGTGGGCATGGGTGAATCCGAAGAAGAGAAAAGGCGACGGGGGCGGGCAGGGCGCAACCCGGCCCGGTGGGCAATCAGAACTTGACTTCGATGGACATGACACAGCCGCGCACCGTGGTCCCGGCCGGGTCCCGGTACCGTGCTGCGTGTTCCAGGGCTGGTGCGTCGTACAAACCGGCCGGTTGGCTGGCAACGATCTCGATGTTCAGCGGTTTGCCGGCGGCCAGGTCATAACGCATCGCAACCCAGCCGCTCTGCCTTTTCTGCAGCGTGGCTTCTGGAATGGCGCTCGCCGGCAAGGGGTCGCCAGCCTTGATTTTCTTGGCCAGGCATTCGGGCGAACTCTGCGGCAGTTTGGCTTGAGCCTCGGCCAGGGGCTTGTAGGGCTCGCTGGTCTGGGTGGCGCATGCGCCAAGCACAAGGGCCAGGGTCAAGGCCAGGGTCAGGGTGGCAGTCTGCTTCATGGGCGGCGGGGTGCTGGCGTGTGTTGAAGTCCGAAGTCTGCCTGAGCTTGAAGCTTTCCGAAGCCGGCGTTGGCGTGGCGGTAACGAAGTGTTGGCGCGGTACGGCATGCTGGACTTCGGGCCCGAGCCAGCGCGACCCTGTCGACGCGGGCTGATGTGCGTTCCCGTCGTGTGGACCGGGCGGAGATCCGCAAGCGCATCCTCTGACGTTGCGCTCGGGTTCGGAGAACTCGCAGTGCGCCTCCCGATGTCTCGGGCCGGACGTGGACCGTCTCGGCCAGCCCGCGATCGCTGTCGAGATCCGACCCGGCCTGGCGAGATACAGGGCCTTCAGGGCTGCGCCGCCACCATCACCGAATAGGCCTTGAACACCGCCGTGGCCAACACGCCGGGCTTCAGGCCCAGCGCCTCGACACCTTCGTTGGTGACGCTGGCGCTGAGGGTGGCCCCGCCGGGCAAGGTCAGCACCACCAGCGACGACACACCACCGCGTTCGATGCGCGACACCGTGCCGGCCAGCTGGTTGCGCGCCGACAGCTGCCAGCCGGCGAAGTCGCTCACCAGCACCACGGCGCTGGCCTTGATGAGCGCAATCGCTTCCTTGCCCTTTTTCAGCTTCAGTCGCTTGGCGGCGGCTGCCGTCATCGTGGCGGTGATCTCATCACCGCTTTTCAGCACGATCGTCACCTGGGCCGAGATCGGCCCGACTTCGAGCGCGCCCACGGTGCCGGCGAACTGGTTGCGGGCGGTGGTCTTCATCGACATTCTCCTGAGCAGGCCGTTCAAGGCCGGCCATTGGCTGATGCGGCTTTCCTGTTCACGCAGGAATTGCTGGTGTTCGGCCTGCAGCGTGTTCCAGGCCTCGAGCAGGCCATGGGCGGCGGGCGTGAGCCGTGTGCCACCGCCGCCGGCACCACCGGTGGCGGTTTCCAGCAGCGGTTCATGGGCCAGGTTGCAGGCGGTTTCCAGCAAGAGCCACGCGCCCTTGTAGCTGAGGCCCGCGGTGCGTGCGGCCTTGTTGATCGACCCCGTGTCGTGCAAGGCCTGCAGCAGCGCGAAGAAGCGGGCGTCCAGGCGGCCGGCCAGCTTGAGTTCGGCGGTGATCAGCTGGCCCGCGGTCAAGGCGTCATTCCATCAAGGCCACGGTCTTGACCTGGGCCCACACCGGCTGGCCGACGGCCAGTTCCAGTGTGTGTGCCGAGCGCCGTGTCAGCCGCGCCACCACGGCCACCGCGCCAACCCGCACCCGCACCAGCGCCAGCGCCGGGTGGCGGTCGTCGGCAATGGCCTCGACGGTGCCCTGCAGCTGGTTGCCGATGCTGCTGTCGGCCAGCGGCCCACGCGCCAGGCTCACGTCGCGCGCCAGCACCCGCAGGCGCACACGCCGGCCCAGCGGCAGGCCCTGGTCGCGGGCCCACAGGCGGCAGGGGGTGGTGCTGGGGCTGCCGTCGACATGGCCGTCGGCACCGTCGACGTCCATGCGGGCCAGTTGCCACTGCAGGTCGCGTTTGCCGACCACCGCGTCCAGCACCACACCGGCATCGTCGCCCCAGGCCACCGGCAGGTCCAGCCGCGCCAGCATCTCGGCCAGCGGGCCGGCGGCCAGCACACGGCCGGCGTCCATCAGCACCAGGTGGTCGGCCAGCCGGGCCACCTCGTCGATGGCGTGGCTGACAAAGACCACGGGGATGCCCAGCTCCTCGTGCATGCGGTCCAGAAAGGGCAGCAGCTCGGCCTTGCGCGCGGCGTCCAGCGCAGCCAGCGGCTCGTCCATCAACAGCAGCGCCGGGCTGGTGGCCATCGCGCGGGCGATGGCCACGCGCTGGCGTTCGC
This sequence comes from Rubrivivax sp., assembly GCA_030653385.1. Classification (GTDB taxonomy): domain Bacteria; phylum Pseudomonadota; class Gammaproteobacteria; order Burkholderiales; family Burkholderiaceae_C; genus Rubrivivax. The sequence goes on from JAURZM010000076.1 coordinate 170,355, forward strand.
CGCCCGACAAGGTGTCGGGCCGGCGCTGCAGCAAGTGGCCGATGCCCAGCAGGCCCACCACCTGGTCCAGTGCCACACGCCGCTGGCCGGCAGCGATGCGCTTCAGGCCGTAGTCCAGGTTGCGCTGCACGTTCAGGTGCGGGAACAGCGCCGAGTCCTGGATCACGTAGCCGATGGCGCGCTGGTGCGTGGGCACGAAGCGGCCGCTGGCATCGTCCTGCCAGACCTCGCTGCCCAGCGCCACGCGGCCGGCTGCACGCTCCAGGCCGGCCAGTGCACGCAGCACCGTGGTCTTGCCGCAGCCCGAGGGCCCGAACAGCGCGGTGACACCGCGCGCCGGCAGCGCCAGCTTCACGTCCAGCGTGAAGCCACCGCGTGGCAGCTGCAGTCGGGCTTCGATCATGCCGACGTGGCCCGGGCTTCCTGCCTTGGGCGGTTCACCAGGTACAGCGTCACCAGCACGACCAGCGCAAACACCACCATGCCCGCGGCCAGGCGGTGGGCGTCGGGGTACTCACCGGCCTCGACGTGGTCGTAAATGGCTACCGACAGCACCCGCGTCTTGTCCGGGATGTTGCCGCCGATCATCAGCACGACGCCGAATTCGCCCACCGTGTGCGCAAAGCCCAGCACGCTGGCGGTCACGAAACCCGGCCGCGCCAACGGCAAGGCGACGCTGAAGAAACGGTCCCACGGCCCGGCGCGCAGGCTGGCGGCGGCTTCGAGCGTGCGTTCGGGAATAGCCTCGAAAGCCTGTTGCAGCGGCTGCACGACAAAGGGCAAGGAATAGATCACCGAAGCCACCACCAGCCCGGCGAAGGTGAAGGGCAGCCGCCCCAGCCCCAGCGCTTGCGTGAACTGCCCCACGGGTCCCTGCGGGCCCATCAGCAGCAGCAGGTAAAAGCCGATGACCGTGGGTGGCAGCACCAGTGGCATGGCCACCAGCGCGGCAAACACGGGCTTGGCCGGTGACCGTGTGCGTGCCAGCCACCAGGCCAATGGTGTGCTCACGGCCAGCAGCAGCAGCGTGGTGACACCGGCCAGTTCCGCAGTCAGGCGCACGGCGCTCCAGTCGGCGGCGCTCAGCATCGTGGTCTCACGGGCCGTAGCCGAAGCTGCGGATCACTTGCCGCGCGGCTTCGCTTTTCAGAAAATCGATCAGCGCCCTCGCGGCGGGGTTCTTTTCGCCGGTTTTCAGCAGCACCGCGTCCTGGCGGATTTCGCTGTGCAGGTTCTGCGGCACCAGCCAGTAGGAGCCCACTGCCGGTTTGCCCGGCACCACCACCTGTGACAAGGCAACAAGGCCCACTTCGGCATTGCCGGTGGCGGCGAACTGGAAGGTCTGCGCGATGCTTTCGCCCGTCACGAGTTTGGGCTTCAGCACCTCGGCCAGGCCGCGGGCCTGCATGAACTGCACGGCTGCCGCGCCATAAGGCGCCGTCTTCGGGTTGGCGACGGCCACGTGGCGGACCTTGTCGGACGCCAACACGGCGCCCTGCGCATCCACGAAGCCGGGCTTGGCGCTCCACAGCACCAACCGGCCGATGGCGTAGGTGAAGTGGCTGCCCGCCACCGCGTGCCCGCTGGCCAGCAGCTTCTTCGGCGTTTCGTCGTCGGCCGCCAGCAGCACCTCGAACGGTGCGCCGTTGACGATCTGCGTGTGGAACTTGCCGGTGGAGCCCGACGAGACCTTCAGCACGTGGCCGCTGGCGGCTGTGAAGGCCTGGGCGATCTGCGCCAGCGGAGCGGCAAAGTTGGCGGCCACCGCGACTTGCACTTCGCCCGCTTGCGCCATAGTGGTCAGCGACACAAGTGAGAGAACGGAAAGACCGTGTCGCATTTCGTTATGTTGGTAGGTACACAACGCAAATGTAGCAAGAAGCGTGGCCACAGGGCAGGGGGCCTTTCAGGTCTCGGCCCGAAACCGGCGGCGTGCTCGCTGCAGGCGGCGCAGGTGGGCGGCTTGCAGACCAGGATCTCGGCTTGCTGGCAGAGCTGGCGGCACGGTGTTCACCCTCGAACCGGGCCGTCCAGATGGCTCGCCGCGCAGTCTGTCGCAAACCCCTTGAAAGAGGCGGGCGCCGTGCCAATCTGCGATTCCGGATCGTCCGTGGGCTAGGAGAAGCATCATGAGTTTGAGCGAAGAACTGGGTCGATTGGGTGCGCTGCACAACAGCGGTGTGCTTTCGGACGATGAGTTTGCACACGCCAAGGCGCGTGTGCTGGGTGGTGCGCCGGATGTCCAGGCGCCAGCCTTGCTGGCGATCAACGCGCTGCGCCGCAGCCGCACCGACCGCTGGCTGGGTGGGGTGTGCGGTGGCATCGCACGGGTCACGGGTGTCGACAGCTGGATCTGGCGCCTGTTGTTTGCCTTGCTGACCTTGTGTGCCGGAGCGGGTGTACTGGTCTACCTGTTGATGTGGATCCTGATTCCTGCAGACCCGCTGATTCCCGCGCAGGCGCCGGGCCAAGCGCAGGCCGGGTAGTCCTCCGCAGGGGGCAGGCGTCCGCGCCCCTTGTGGTGGCCGCCAGCCGCCTGATCTGGCGCTCTGGATCATCAGCAGGAGATCGCTGCGCAGACTCGCCCAGCAGGCCCAGCCCGAGAGGTGCCAGCGCCGCGGTGCCTGGAACGGGAACACGGGCAATCGGGTCGCTGACTGACTTGACGGTCGTGAAGAACGCGCCTGTGCCGAAAGCAATCGCGCGCGGGAAAACAGCCGCCCCGTTGATTGGCGCGAAGAGGCCCGGCGACGGGCCGTTGAGCTCGTCGACCAGTCCGGTGCCGGACAGGGCAGCAATGTCGACGCTTCTGAAGGTCATCGTCACGTCCTGCTTGACACCGGCGATCTCGCCACGCGCCAGGATCATGAGTTGGTCGTCGGGGTTGCTGAAACTGAATTCAAAGTCGTTCCAGACGGTGAACGAGACGATGTCGAGGCCACGCACGCCCAAGTTTCCCGGTGTGGCGCTGCCGCTTCCGAGGGCGAGGTCGACGTCTGCCTGGAACTCGGACTGGAAGGCCGGCCAGGGCCGGTAGGTGACCCGGAAGGCCAGGCCGTCGGCCTGCCGCAGCTGGCTTCCCCTTCGCCCCCGGTCATTGATCACACAGTAGGTGCGGCGGGCCGACATCTCGGGTAAGATACCCTGTAACGTATATGTCGTGTGAATTGTTCTGCGACCCGTGACTCTGCCCTTGCCGATAGCGAGGACGCAGCATTCACTTTGTTCATCGCGGCCTGCGGGCCACATCAACTGTCTGTGAGGCCTGTTATGTACGGATTCACCACCACGCTCACGGGCCTGTCCTTCGACGAAGCCCTGACCAAGACAACTGCTGCACTGAAGACCGAAGGCTTCGGCGTGTTGAGCGACATCGACGTGCAGCGTGCGATGAAGGACAAGCTGGGCATCGACATGCCGCCTTACCGCATCCTGGGCGCCTGCAATCCGCCGCTGGCGCACCAGGCGCTGCAGGCCGAGCCGGACATCGGCTTGCTGCTGCCCTGCAACGTGATCGTTCGCGAAGAAGCGCCGGGCCGTGTGGTGGTCGGCTTCCTCGACCCGCAGACGATGGTCGGCCTGGTGGGCAAGCCGGGTGTGAAAACCGTGGCCGACGAGGCCGAAAGTCGGCTGCGGCGGGTCTGCCAGGCTTTGGATGGCACCGGGGCCTCGACGGTCTGAAAACACCGCCTGCCGCGCAGCACAGCAGGACTTGTTTCAGCGTGGTGCTGCGCCGCTGGCCTTGGGCCCGACCTGCGCCATGGCGGCCCGCTTCGGCGCCGCCACACGCCAGATGACGTTGCCGACATCGTCGGCCACCAGCAGCGCACCCGCCTTGTCCAAGGCCACCCCGACCGGTCGGCCCCAGGCCTTGCCATCGGGGCTGAGAAACCCGGTCAGCACATCCATGGGTGGCCCGCTGGCCTTGGCCCCGTTGAAGCCGACGTAGATCACCTTGTAGCCGCTGGCGGGTTTGCGGTTCCATGAACCGTGCTGGCCGACGAACATGCCACCTTCGCTGAAAGGTCCACCCAGGGTGCTGCCCTGGGCCGAGGCCAGGCCCAGTGACGCGGTGTGTGTGCCCAGCGCGTAGTCGGGCCGGATCGCCGTGGCCACCAGGTCGGGCCGTGGCGGCTGCGGCCGCGTGTCGACGGTCTGGCCGTAGTAGCTGTACGGCCAGCCGTAAAAACCGCCGTCGCGCACCGAGGTCATGTAGTCGGGCACCAGGTCCGAACCCAGTTCGTCGCGTTCGTTGACCGACGTCCACAGCGTGTCGCCTTGCCAGGCCATGCCCACTGGGTTGCGCAGCCCGCTGGCAAACACACGGCCCTGGCCGCTTTGGCGGTCGAAGACCCAGATCGCCGCGCGCCCGGTTTCATGTTCCATGCCGTGCTCGGCCACGTTGCTGTTCGAACCCACCGACACGTAGAGCTGGCGGCCGTCGGCGCTGGCCACCAGGCCCTTGGTCCAGTGGTGGTTCAGCGGACCACCCGGCAGCTCGGCGACACGTGTCACCGGGCCGCTCACTTTCGTGTCGCCGTCCTGGTAGCGCACCTTGACCAGCGCGTCGGTGTTGGCGATGAACAGTTCCTCGCCCACCAGCACCATGCCAAAGGGTGAGTTCAGGTTCTCGACAAACACCGACCGTGTTTCGGCCACACCGTCACCGTCGGTGTCGCGCAGCAGCGTGATGCGGTTGGCGCTGGGCACCGCAGCGCCTGCGCGCTTCATCACGAGGCCCATGACCCAGCCCTTGATGCCCAGCAGTTCCTGGCGCAGGGGCCGTTCGGGCGCGTTGCTCTCGGCCACCAGCACGTCGCCGTTGGGCAGCACGTAGACCCAGCGTGGGTGGTCCAGACCCGCGGCGTACAGCTGCACGCTCAGGCCCTGGGCCGGTGTCGGCAGACGGCCTTGCGGCCACGGCTGTGCCGGTGCGATGTTGACGGTGGGCAGCACCGTCTTCACCGGCTCGGGCAACTGCGGATCGGCGCCGAAGCCTGAAGGTGAAGCCAGCTTGGCGGACTCGCCGCAGGCGGCCAGCAGCAGCACGATGGCCAGGGGCGCCGCTTGGCGGCCGTGGCCGCGGACTTGGTGGCTGACGGCATTGACGATGGACACACACGCGGTTCTGATCATGGGGACCCCTTTTCCCGCGAGGGTCGCGCGCCACCGGCGGTGCGTCTGTGCTCAGGCGAACAGACCAGGACCGTGCGCTTGCCCACAGACCGCACGCAGCTTGCGGCCTACGGTCTGCCCAAGCGGAACCTGTTCCGCCATCCCCACCGACACCGCAAGGAGCACCCGATGAAGACAGACAACTTTGCACCACCGACCGCCAAGCCCCCGGACCCCGACCAGGCCGAGCAAGCACGCCCCGGTTTTGGCGTCCCTTCGCAGGACCCGAGGGTTGGGGCCCAAAGCCCGCTGTCAAAAGAAGAGGCTGAACGTGAAGCGAAGTCGGCACTGGTCGGTGGTGGCGCGCTTGCCGGCGCGGCCACGGGTGCCCTCATCGGAGTTGCCGTGGCCGGCCCCATGGGCGTGATCGTCGGTGGCACGGCGGGGGCCGTTGCGGGTGTGATGGGTGGCGCTGCGGCAGGTGTTTCGATCAAGCCCGAGGTGCCAGTTGACACCGAAGCCACCGGCGATGTGCCCGCCGCTGCCGACCACCGGCGGCACCCGTTGGACTGAGCCCGTCGCGCCCACGGGGGCGCGGGCTCTTCACCGCTCGAAAGAAGCCGACCCTGGATGCTGACCGCGTGGCCGCTGCGGCGCGGCCAGCGTCGGGGTTTCCATCGAATGCAGCCAGCGCCAGGCGGCCCACACGGTGGCCAGCAGGTAGACCAGCCCGCCCGCGATCCACATCACCAGGCCGGCCAGTTGCTGGTCGGCCAGCGCGGCGGGCCCGGTGTGGTACATCGGCATGCGGGAAAAAGTGAGCAAGGCGCCCAGCAGCCCCGTGTGCATCACGGTCAGCAACAGTGCCAGCGACGCCTGCAACGCGCCGGTGCGCCCGGGTCTCAGCACGGCCCACCAGAAGAGCCAGCCGCTGAACAGGAAACATGCGTGCTCCAGCACATGCCAGGTCGGGTTCTGCACGGCGGCGATGTAGGGCCCCGGTGCATGCCAGAACCACAACGCGGCGGCGTGCAGCAGCGCCACGCGCATCGGGTGGCGGCTGATCCGGTGCAGGCCGCGCCACAGCGCATCAGCCGTTCCACCCAGCACGGCGCGCCATTGGGGCAAGGGCCGCGCCAGCACCGCCAGCGGCGCCACGACGACGATCAGCAGCATGTGCTGCACCATGTGCCAGGCGCTGCTGCTTTCGGCCAGCGTGTCCAGCGGTCCGAACAGCGCCACCGCAGCGATGGCCATCGCGGTGTGGAAGGCCAGACGTGGGCCCGTTGCTGGCCGCCTGTGCATGGCGCCCCAGGTGTAGCTGATCCACGCCACGACGAGCAGTGCCTGGGCCAGCCAGACCGGTGCCTGTTCGACGCCCTTGTCCAAGCTCAGGGTGTGTGCCCAGGCCGGGTTCGACGCCATTGCGGCGAACAGCGCGCCGCCTCCGATCATCAGCAGCTTCACGGCGCTCATGCACAAGGGGGCAGCAGCAGCGCGGGCAGGGCCACCACCGCCGTGGACACCGCGGCCGTGGTGTACAGCGCGGCAGCCGCGCGGGCAATGAAACGGCGGCGGGTGGCGGTGCCGTCCGGTGGCAGCCTGCGCGCAACCCGCGCGTTGGCCCAGGCACCGGCGACAAATGCCGCCGTTGTCACGCATGCCAGCAGCAGCACCCCGGCATTCAGCCAGGTCAGCGGCCCCTGTTCGGCGGGTGGCGACCACACCGCGCAGGCCACGGCCAGGCCGCCGTAGGTGGCGCAGAACCAGACCAGCCACACGGCCAAACCCAGCACCAGGTGCCAGGCATGGGCCGGGCGCGCGGTGTCCGGCGTGTGCTCGACAGGGGCGATGAAGGGTTTCACGACGGGTTCCCGAAGGCCAGAGGCAACAGCGCCATCAGCACCCAGGCTGCGGCGGTGGCCAAGGTGCAGAACTTCCACCACATGGCCACGACGGCGGGTTCGTAGGGTGCCGCCAGGCTGACGTGGCCATGGTGCACCCGCAGCGCCTGCAGCGCCGCCAGCACCGCGGCCAGGGCAGCGTGCAGCAGCAGGAAGATCAGCGTGAAGGCCAGCACCGCGTCGTGTGCTCGCAAGCCGGGCTGCAGCCCGGCGGTGGCCAGCAGCCACGACAGCCCCGCACAGGCCAGCACGCCCAGTGCGCTGCTGAGCCACAGCCGTGTCCGCAGGCCGGTTTCCTTGCCGGCCCGCAGGCGCTGCACCGCGCCGCGCAATGTCCACAGGCCCGCACCCAAGAGCAAGGTCACTGCCGCCAGCGGCCAGGTGCCCAAGGGCGAGGCCGCGGGTGGCCGCCCGTCCGGTACCACGGTCCACAGGTACAGCCAGCCGAACATCAGCGCACCGTACAAGGCCGCGTCGGCCAGCAGCGTCATGCCCATGCCCCACAGCCCGGGACCGTCGAAGGTGCGTGAGTGCAGCTTCAGGCCCGCGGGCAGGTCGTGCGCTTCGCCACCGGCGGCCAGCGGATGGGCGCCGTTTTCCCACGACCAGCGCAACAGCACCACCGCCGCCACCAGCGCCAGCACGATCGCAGGGCTGTACAGCTTCAGCAGCAGTGCGATGCACAGCAGCGCCATCACGCCGCCCGCCACCAGCGGCCACCACGAGTTGCCGGGCAGGTGGAACACCTCGCGCACGCGGCCGCTCACCGGGTCCACGCCCAGCGTCTCGCGGCGGCCGTGTGCGGCCTGCGGCAGCGCGTGTTGGCCCGCCGCGATGGTCTGCGGCAGATCGGGTTGGTCCCACAGCGGGTGTCGTGTGCTGATGCGCGGCAGACTGGCGAAGTTGTAGGAACGCGGCGGTGTGCCGCTGGCCCATTCCAGCGTGTCGGCGTTCCAGGGGTTCAGCGGCGCCTTGCGGCCGTGGCGCCAGTGCAGCGCCAGGTCGAGCAGCAGCGTGGCGATGCCAAAGGCCATCACGAAGCTGAACACCGACGACACCAGGTTCGGTGTGTCCCAGCCCAGACCGGGGTCGTAGGTGTAAACACGCCGCGGCATGCCCAGGAGCCCGGTCCAGTGCATCACCAGGAAGGTGCCGTTGAAGCCGATGAAAGTGAGCCAGAAGCCGGTTCTGGCCAGCGCTTCGAAGGGCAGTCGGCCGCTGAAGTGCGGCAGCCAGTGGTAGATGCCGGCGATCAGCGGAAACAGCATGCCGCCGATCAGCACGTAGTGGAAGTGCGCCACCACGAAGTGGGTGTCGTGCACCTGCCAGTTGAAGGGCACGAAGGCCAGCATCACACCGGTCAGCCCGCCGGCGACGAAGATGAACAGGAAACCGCCCACCCACAACATCGGCACGCTCCACACCGGTCGGCCGGCCCACAGCGTGGCGATCCACGCAAACAGCTGGATGCCGGTGGGCACCGCCACCAGCATGCTGGCCAATGCAAAAAACGCCTGCGACAAAGCCGGGATGCCGACCGCGAACATGTGGTGCACCCACAGGCCGAAGCTGATGAAGCCGGTGCCGATCATCGACACCACCACCCAGCGGTAGCCCACCAGCGGCCGGCGTGCATACACCGGCACCAGCATCGACACCACGCCCGCGGCGGGCAGGAAGATGATGTAGACCTCGGGGTGGCCGAACAGCCAGAACAGGTGTTGCCACAGCAAGGGGTCGCCGCCACGGGTGGGGTCGAAAAAGGCCCAGCCGGCGGCCCGTTCCAGTTCCAGCAGCAGGCTGCCCAGGATCAGCGGCGGAAAACCCACGATCACCATCAACGAGGTCACCAGCATCGACCACGCGAAGATCGGCATCTGGTGCAGCCCCATGCCAGCAGCCCGCGCGCGCAGGATGGACACCGCGATGTCGATGGCCGCGGCCATGGTCGCGATCTCGATGAAGGTGATGCCCAGCAGCCAGAAGTCGGCGCCCATGCCCGGCGAGTAGTTGTTGCTGGACAGCGGCGTGTACATGAACCAGCCGGCGTCGGGCGCCAGGCCCACCAGCAGGCTGCTGGTGAAGATCAGCCCGCCGAACAGGTAACACCAGTAGCCGAAGGCGCCCAGGCGCGGGAACACCAGGTCACGCGCGCCCAGCATCTTGGGCAGCAGGTAGGCTGCCAGGCCCTGCTGCATGGGCACGGCGAAGAGAAACATCATCATCGTGCCGTGCATCGTGAAGGCCTGGTTGTAGGCCTGCGCGCTCATGAAACCCTGGTTCGGCTGCGCCAGTTGCGCGCGCAGCAGCATGCCCAGCAGCCCGGCGATGAGGAAGAACACGACGCCTGTGACCATGAAGCGCTTGGCCAGGCTGGTGTGGTTGACGATGCTCAGTGCCCGCCAGCCACGTGGGTTGCCCCAAACGGCTTCGAACTCGGCGTGCAGCTTGGCCGGGTCTTGTGCTGCGGCCTGAGCGGTGGGCTCGCTCATGGTCGCTGGTGCGCGGTGGTGCGTGGCTGATCTGCCAGCCAGGTGTCGAAGTCGGCCGGTGGCATGGCAATCACCGTCATCACCATGTGGGCGTGGCCCAGGCCGCAGAACTCGGCGCACTGGCCGCGAAACGTGCCGGCCTGGTCGGCCTGCAGCCGCACGATGCCGGTGCGGCCGGGAATGGCGTCGAGCTTGCCGCCCAGGCGCGGCACCCAGAAGGAATGGATGACGTCCAGGCTGCCCACGTGCACGTGCACCGGCCGGCCCACCGGCAGGCGCAGTTCGTTGCGCAGCCGCACGCCGCTGTCGGGGTAGTGCAGCGCCCACCACCATTGCTGGCCGGTGGCGTCGATGCGCAGCGGTGGAGGCGCCGTCGGGTCGGCGGCTGATCGCGACCAGGACATCACCGGCAGCGGCAGTTGGTGCAAACCAGCCGGGCTGCCGAAGATCAGCAGCGGCACGATGGCCAAGGCCGGCAGCACGATGCCACCGCCGACGATCCAGTGCCGCCCGGTCCGATCAGCGACCTGCGGCTGATCATCCGGTGGCGGGCCGGCCCTCCGGCGCATGGCCACCCACCACAAGGCCACGACGCCGAGCAGCACCAGGGTGCCCACCCCCAGCATCCACCACCACACGGTGGCAATCGCCAGGGCCGAAGGACCGGCAGGGTCCAGCACCGACTGCGGGCCGTCACAGCCCACCAGCCCCACCAGCAAGGGAACCAAGCAGCCCGCACGACAACCCAAGCCCCACGCCGCGTTGGCGGGCCGGACAAAGCAACGATGAAGCCCACTTCTGAACCGATCCTCAGCCGCGCCGCGATTGCCGGTCACCCGGTGCACCCGATGCTGATCCACTTCCCGGTGGCAGCACTGATCGCCTTGGTGGGCGCCGATGCGGCTTACCTGAACACCGGCGACCCGTTCTGGGCCCGTGCCGGTGTGTGGCTGGCGGGTGTGGGTGCGCTGGGTGGCTGGGTTGCCAGCCTGGCCGGCCTGGTGGACCTGCTCACCGTGTCGCAGATTCGGCGCCTCATCACCGCCTGGGGCCACGCGCTGGTGGCGGTGATGATGCTGTCGCTGGCCACCTTCAACTGGCAGCTGCGCTTGGGCGACGACCCGGGCCGCTACGTCATGCCCTGGGGCCTGGTCATGACAATGGCCACGGCGGGATTCATCGCGCTGGCCGCCTACCTGGGCGGGCGCCTGGTGTACGAAAACGCGGTGGGCGTGCACACCGACTGAAGCCGCCGTGAAGCGGCGGTTTCGGGCGCGGTGTGCTTGTGCTGCCGGCTGGTGGCTCATGGCCATCCCGGCTTGCCCAGCACCAGCCCGGCGATGCCAGCCAGCCACAGCAGCGTGCTGGCGCCCACCACCCGGCCGGCCAGGGCCAGCCCGCGGTGTTCGCCGCGTTCGCTGCGCAGCACCAGCAGGCCGCAGGCACCGTGCCCCAGCACCAGCAGGCTCACCAGCGCCAGCTTCATCATCAGCCAGGGCGCCAGCGGCCCGCGCGTGGCAAAGAGCCAGGTGCCGCTGGTGATGGCCACCAGCGCGGCAGGTGTGGCCACGCTGGTGTAGAAGGCGCGCAGCAGCGGCGCACCGGGGCCTGCCGGGGCCTTGCCGGTGGCGGGCGCCCGGGCGGCGGCCGCCAGCAGGGCCGGCAGGTAGAGCAGGGCGCCGCACCACACGATCACGGCGCCGATGTGCAGCAGCTTCAGCCAAGGCATGTGGCATGGCGCCGGGCTGGCGCGTGTGGCAGTTGGCTGCGCAGTAGGCCGCTGCACGCCTGGCTGCGTCTGTTCGTCGGCGAACAGACCCGGACCCGTGCGAACGTGGAAGCTGCGGCCGCATGAACCCCGTGCCGACGCCGCCTGACCCCCGTCCCCCTTCCGATGCCCATTCCCAAGGCGCCCCACACGGCGTCGCCTGGGGCGTGTTGCGGGTGCTGGCCGTGCTGCTCTTGCTGCTGGGCCTGGTGATGGCCATGCTCGGCGCCTGGCTGCTGGCGCTGGGCGGCTCGGCCTACTTCGTGCTGGCCGGCACGGTGATGGTGGCCGCAGCGGCCCTGGTGCTGGCGGGTCGTTCCACGGCGGGTGTCGGGCTGTATGCGCTGGTGGTGCTGAGCACGCTGGTCTGGTCGCTGTGGGAAATCCACGGCAAGGGCTGGATGCCGGTTTGGGGCGTCGACCTGGCCAGCCGCGTGGGCGTGCTGCTGGGCCTGCTGGTGCTGATGGCCCTGGCGCTGATTCCACCCACGTCTCGCCCGGCGCATGGCGGGCGCGCCCGCCGCGGCCGCCGTGGCCCGGTGCTGGCCGGCCTGGCCATGCTGGGCCTGGCACTGGCCGTGCCAGCGGTTCTGACACGGTGGGCGCCGGTGCAGGCCCAATCTCCGACGGCGGTCGATCCAGCACCGCCGGCGGCGCCCGCAGAGGCCATGGCCGATCCCGTGCCCGTGGCGGTTCTACCGGGCGCGGCCGAACCCCCGCTCGGCCGTGCGGCCACCGCGCCCGCGCCTGACGAGTGGACGGCCTACGGTGGCTCCAACCTGGGCCAGCGCTTTGCCCAGGCGACGCAGATCACGCGCGAAAACGTCGGTCGACTCGAACCCGCCTGGACCTTCCGCACCGGCGACATGGCGCCCAACAAGCGGGTGTTTTTCTCCTTCCAGAACACGCCGCTGAAGATCGGCAACAGCCTCTTCGTGTGCTCCAGCAGCGGACAGGTGTTTGCGCTGCACCCGGCCACCGGCGCGCAGCAGTGGCACTTCAACCCGGCCGTGCCGGTGCAGGCGATGGGGCCGCTGTTCAGCGTGGCCTGTCGAGCCGTGGCCTACCACGAGGCACCGGCGACGGCGGCCGCAGCCGCACCGGCCGCCCCGGCCGAATGCCCGCGCCGCATCCTGCTGGCCACCGTGGACAGCCGCCTGATCGCGCTGGACGCCGCCACCGGCAAGCCCTGCCCCAGCTTCGGCAAGGGCGGCACGGTGGACCTGGGTGAAGGCATGGCCAACCAGGCGCCGGGCCTGTCGTCCACCACCTCGGGCCCGGTGGTGGTTGGCAACCGCATCGTCGTCGGCCAGCAGGTCAGCGACAACCAGCGCCGCGATGCGCCCTCGGGTGTGGTGCGGGCCTTCGACGTGCAGACCGGCGCTTTTGCCTGGGCCTGGGACGCCAAGCGCACCGACCGCCCGCAGCAGCCGCTGGGGCTGGGCGAGATCTGGCCGCGTGGCACGCCCAATGTCTGGTCGCTGATCTCGGCCGACGAGGCCTTGGGCCTGGTTTACCTGCCCACTGGCAATGCCGCGAATGACCACTACGGTGCCGACCGCAGTGTCGAAGAAGACCGCTACACCGACTCGGTGGTGGCCGTGGATGTGGCCACCGGCCGGGTGCGCTGGCACTTCCGCACCGTGGACCATGACCTGTGGGACTACGACCTGGGCGCGCAGCCCACGCTGATGGACATGGAAATCGAGGGCAGCACGCGCCGTGTGCTGTTGCAGGGCACCAAGACCGGTTCGATCTTCGTGCTGGACGCCGCCACCGGCGCCGTGCTGCGCCCGGTCGAGCGCCGCGCCGCGCCGCAGGGCGCCACCCCGGGCGATCGCACCTCGCCGACACAGCCGCAATCGGTGGCCCTGCCCAACTTCGCCGGCGCGCCCCAGCCCCCGGGGGCGGAACCCGAGCGCCTGACCGAAGCCCACCTGTTTGGCATGACCCCGGTCGATGCGCTGATGTGCCGCATCAAGTTCCGCCAGATGCGCTACGAGGGCATCTACACCCCCCCCACCGCAGCACCGGGCGGCATGCTGCTGTTCCCGGGCACGATCGGCGGCCTGAACTGGGGCGGACTGGCGGTCAACCCCGCGCTGCAGATCGTCGTCACCAACCACAGCCGGCTGCCCAACGTGGTGACGCTGATCCCGCGGGCACAGGTCAAGGACCAACCCGTGGGCAGCGGCGGCCAGCGCGTGGACCAGGCAGTGGCGCCGCACGCGGGCTCGCCCTATGGCGTGACACGGCCGATCTGGCTGTCGATGTTCGACGTGCCCTGCATCGCGCCGCCCTGGGGCTACCTGGCCGCCACCGACCTGCGCACCGGCCAGCTGCTGTGGAGCCGGCCGCTGGGCACCGGCTACGACACCGGCCCGCTGGGCATTCCGACGCGGCTGAAGATCACGCTGGGCACCACCAACATCGGCGGCGCCGTGAACACCGCCAGCGGCCTGACCTTCATTGCCGCGGCGCAGGACAACTTCCTGCGCGCCTTCGACACCCAAAGCGGCGACATGCTGTGGGAGGCGCGCCTGCCCGCCGGTGGTCAGGCCTCGCCGCTGACCTACATGCACGAAGGCCGGCAGTACGTGGCCATTGCCGCCGGCGGCCACGCGCGGCTGAAGACGACGCTGGGCGACAGCGTGGTGGTGTACGCGCTGCCACGCTGAGCGGATGGGGTCGGCAAAGCGCGCAGGGTCGCCGCTTGTTTCGTTCCGTGCCATGAAGTCTGTGGCCGGGCCGGCAAACACGCATACTCATGCATGCACGATGGCCCCCTCAACCCCGCACCCGAGCCCTTGAGGCCGGGCGTGCGCATCGTCGGCCTCGGTGCCTCGGCCGGCGGGCTGGAGCCGCTGGAGCAGTTTCTGGGCAAGGTGCCGTCGAACAGCGGTCTGGCCTACCTGGTGGTCCAGCACATGGACCCGACCCACAAGACCTTGCTGGCCGAACTGCTGCAGCGGGTCACGGCCATGCCGGTGCACGAAGCGGTTGATGGCCATCGCATCGAAGCCGATTCGGTCTACGTCATTCCGCCCGACGCCGAACTGACGGTGCTGGCCGGTGCGCTGCAACTGGCCAAGCCCGGCGAACCACGCGGGCAGCGGCTGCCCATCGACGTGCTGTTTGCTTCCCTGGCACGCGAACTGGGTGACCAGGCCATCGGTGTCGTGTTGTCGGGCATGGGTTCTGACGGCACCCAGGGCCTGCAGGCGATCAAGACGCAGGGTGGCCTGACGCTGGCGCAGCAGCCCGACTCGGCGCAGTTCGATTCCATGCCCAGCAGTGCCATTGCCGCCGGCTGTGTCGACATCATTGCCGTGCCCGCCGACCTGCCCGTGCGCATCGTCAGCATCACCGGGCCACAGCCCCGCAGTGATCGGCCCGCTGCAGAAGGGCCGAGCCACGCCAAAGCGCCACTCGAAACCATTCTGGCGTTGCTGCACGAGCACACACGCCACGACCTCGCGCTGTACAAATCGAACACGCTGGTGCGCCGCATTGCCCGGCGCATCGCCGTGCATGGCCTCGACTCGATGGAGTCCTACGCCGACTTCCTGCGCGCCAACCCGCAGGAGCTGAACCTGCTGTTCAAGGAACTGCTGATCGGCGTGACCTCGTTTTTCCGCGACCCCGAGGTCTGGCAGGACCTGCAGGACAAGGTGCTGCCCGCCTTGATCGAACGGCATGCCGTGGGCGCCGGCCCGATGCGGGCCTGGGTGGTGGCCTGTTCGACTGGCGAAGAAGCCTACTCGCTGGCGATGGCCTTCATCGAAGCCCTGGACGCCGTGCCCGAAGGCAACAGACCCGACATGAAGATCTTTGCCACCGACCTGAACGCCGACGCCATTGCCGCGGCGCGTGGCGGTCGCTTTGCCGCTACCGTTGCCGCTGACCTGACACCCCAGCGGCTGGCGCGTTTTTTCGCCAAGCGGCCCGACGGTTACCAGATCGACAAACGTGTGCGCGACATGGTGCTGTTTGCGCAGCACGACGTGACCATGGACCCGCCCTTCACGCGGCTGGACATCGTTTCCTGCCGCAACCTGATGATCTACTTCGGCACCACGCTGCAAAGGCGCCTGGTGCCGCTGTTCCACTACAGTCTGCAGCCTGGCGGCGTGCTGTTGCTGGGCGCGTCGGAAACCGTCGGCCGCGCGCAGTCGCTGTTCCAGTCGCTCGATCAGAAGTCCAGGCTCTACTGGCGAAGCGACAATGGCGGGAACGGTGGCGCCGTGGTCTTCCCCACCTCACGGCGATCGACCAAACGTTCAGCCCAGCAGGAGGCCCCCCTGGCACCCATCGACACCCCACCGACCAACCTGCAGGCGCTGGCCGATCACGTGCTGCTGCAGTCCTTCTCGCCTGCGGCGGTGTTGGTCAATGGCGGCGGCGACATCCTCTACATCAGCGGGCGCACGGGGCGCTACCTGGAACCGGCCGCAGGCAAGGCCAACTGGAACATCCATGTCATGGCGCGCCCCGCCATCCGCGCCCAGCTGGCCGTCGCCTTGCGGACAGCGCTGCAGGAAAAGAAGTCGATCGAGCTGCCGGCCCTGCGGCTGGACGACGAGACCACCACCGCGGTCGCCATCACCGTGCAGGCGCTGTCGCAGCCCAAGTCGCTGGCGGGCATGGCCATGATCGTCTTTCGGGACGTGGTGGCCCACCCCAGCCGCCGAGGGCGTCGAACGTCGCCACCGGGCGCTGCAGACCAGGCCTTGAGCGAAGAACTGCTGCGTTCGCGCGAAGAGATCAGCGCACTGCGCCAGGAGATGCGTGCATCGCAGGAAGAATTGCAGGCCGCCAATGAAGAACTGCAGTCCACCAACGAAGAACTGCAGTCCGCCAACGAAGAGTTGACGACGTCCAAGGAAGAAGGGCAGTCGATGAACGAAGAGCTGCAGACCATCAATGGTGAACTGCAGACCAAGCTGGACGACCTGGCGCTGGCGCAAAGCGATATGCAGAACCTGCTCAACAGCACCGACATCGCCACGCTGTTTCTGGACAAACATCTCAACGTGCGACGCTACACCGAGCAGATGGCGAAGGTCATCCACCTGCGTGAAGGCGACATCGGTCGGCCACTGAGTGAACTGGCCAGTACGCTGCAGTACCCCGATCTGCATGCCGACGTCAAAGAGACGCTGCGCACGCTGGCCTTCAGCGAAAAGCAGATCGCCACCAGCGACGGCCATTGGTTCACCGTGCGCATCATGCCGTACCGCACGCTGGCCAACGTCATCCAAGGCGTGGTGATCACTTTCGTGGACATCACGGTTGCAAAAGAACTCGAATCGCGCCTGCGCAAGGCGTAGAGTGCCCTTACCGTGCCCGCTCTTCAGAAGGTTCCCATGACCGAACTGTCCCTCCACGCCATCGAAGCGAAACGCCTGGAAGACCTTCGCCACCGGGCGGCTTCGCGGCTGATGGGGCCGGCTGCCGGCAAAGGCCGCAACGCCAGTGCCGCCGATGCGCTGACCGTGTTGCACGCGCTCGCCTCGTCGCCGGAAACCGCGGCTGACGCACTGACGCTGCTGCACGAACTGCAGGTGCACCAGGTGGAACTCGATCTGCAGGCACAGGAACTGCGCGAATCGCGCGCCGAGCTGGAATTGGCCCTGCGCCGGCAGATGGAGCTCTACGAACACCAACCGGTGGGTGCGTTCACGATCGACACGCAACTGGTGCTGCGAGAACTGAACCAGACCGGCGCCGACATGCTGGGCATCGACCCCCAAGAAGCCCTTGGCCTGCCCCTGGATGCGTTTTTCAGCGCCGACGGCACACGACGCTTTCGGCTGGCGATGGCCAGCCTGGATGCCATGCAACAGGACGCCAACAAACAGCGTGTGTCATTGGACCTGGAACTGCGCCAGACAGACGGGGTCGGGCGGCCGGTTCATGCCAGCATCGGTGCCGACCCGGCAGGCGGCTATCTGGTGAGCCTGGCCCTGGCCGGCGACGAAAAGCCAGCACCTGCCCACCGGCCCTGAAGGCGCTGCAGCGCAGGGCCCCGCGTGCCTCCAGCCCTGCTTCAGCAGGCCGTGCACAGCGGCAGCAGCCGGTCGTATTCAGCCTTCACGACGCCATAACACTCGCAGGTGCGGCGTTCCAGGCCGGGGCGGTCCAGCACCCTGACGTGGCCACGTGCGTAGCTGATCAGGCCCGCCTGCTGCAGCTTCAGCGCGGCCTCGGTCACGCCTTCCCGCCGCACGCCCAACATGTTGGCAATCAATTCTTGCGTCATGCTCAGGTCGTTGCCCGGCAGGCGGTCCAGGCTCAGCAGCAGCCACCGGCAGAGCTGCTGGTCGACCGAATGGTGCCGGTTGCACACTGCCGTCTGCGCCATCTGCGTGATCAAAGCCTGCGTGAAGCGCAAGAGGACCTGCATGACACGGGGAGACCGGTGGAAGCTGGTCTGGATGGCCCGCGCCGACAGGCGGTAGCCAGCACCTGAACTTTGAACAACGGCCCGGTTGGTGGTTGTCTGGCCACCCATGAACAGGGCAATGCCAACCAGGCCTTCATTGCCAACCACGGCAATCTCCGCAGACTGGCCCTTGGCCGTCACGTACAGCAGAGAAATGATGGCGCTGGTCGGAAAGTAGACATGGGTCTGCACACAGCCCGACTCGTACAGAACCTGGCCCAGGCGCAGGTCCAGAGGCTCGAGTTGATGCGACCACTGCGCCATTTCGTCGGCAGGCAATGCCGCCAGCAGCTGATTCGATTGGGGGTCGTTGCACCCGCGCACTGCACTTCCCCCAGAGTTGGTTATCCCAAGCGTATTCTGCAAGCGTTCGACGTCAGTTGATAGGTGTCAAGGCTGGGCAGATGCACAGCAGCACCGGCTGCTTGCTGGCACTCCCGCTGGTGACTCCCGTTGATGACTCCCGCCCATGACGACGGGGTCTGCGGCCCGTGTCGGGCACGCCGATCGACAATGCACCCGCACTCAGCGCGAAACAGAACTCCCAGCGCGCGATGACTGTCGGGCTGCAAGCCCGCGGCCGTTGAGAGGGGCCGTGCTGTGCCCAGCAGGGGCAGGGCAGAAGGCGGGGCACCACTGGGCCAGGCAATCTTCCAGTTCCCGGGCGCTGCACGGCTTTTCCAGGCTGCCGTTCAAGCCATGGCCAGCCAGGACGGCGGGGCCCGGGCAGGCGCAGGAAAAAGCGATCACCGGCACTGCCGTGTGACCATGGGCCGCTTCGAAGCGCCGGATCGCGCTGGTCGCACCCAAGCCGTCGAGCACTGGCATCTGCAGGTCCATCAGGATCAGGTCGAATGGCATCGCGCAGGCCAGCGCCACGGCCTCGGCTCCGTCGGCCGCGAGCAGGGGCAACAGGCCGCGCGATTCGAGCAGCGCCGAAATCACCATCAGGTTCACTGGGTTGTCGTCGGCGACCAACACACGCACCGGCCCGAAGGCATGCGCATCCTCCGATGCCCTTGTTCCTGATGGGGACAGCGCAGCGAGACCGCTCTCGTTCGCTTGGGCTTGCAGCCAAGTCCTGTAGACACCCTGCGGACCCGGCTGTGCCGTTGAAAACTGGCCAGGAAAATCGCTCATTACAGCAGCCTCGTGAAACACCAGATTGCCAGCTTCGCACCGCCAGCGACCGGCGTATGTGCGTTGCCGCACCCGGGGCGACAGCCGTGGTGCGCCGATCACCAAGGCGCGGCTGGCGTTCGGGAGCGAACAGACGACCCCCGGGTCGCTTCTCTACGGTTCGTCCCCTTGCCAGCGTCGACAGAACGCCTTTTCCATTCCCTCGAAGGAGCCACCATGACTGCCACCAAGTCCGTCGTGCCCGACGGCGCCAAGGCCGCACCGAAAGACGCCATCACCTTGCTGAGGGCCGACCACGAAGACGTGAACCGGATGTTTGCCGCTTACGCACACACCCACACAGGGCCCGCCAAAAAGGCGCTGGTCGCCGAGATCTGCAAGGCACTCACCGTGCATGCGCAGATCGAAGAAGAGATCTTCTACCCCGAGGTGCAGACGGCCTTGAAGGACAAGCTGCTGGTGCCCGACGCCGCTGTTGAACACGCCGGCGTGAAGGTGCTGATTGCCCAGCTCGAAAGCGCCGAGCCCGATGGCAAAACCTACGACGCCCAGGTCCAGGTGCTGTCGGAACAAGTGAGGCGCCACGTCAAGGAAGAGCAGAACGAGATATTTCCCCAAGCCAGGTCCTGGTCGCTGGACATGATGGACCTGGGCACGCGCATGTCCGCTCGCAAGGAAGACCTGCTGGACCAGGCCGCCTGAACCCACAAGGAAACCCGATGAACCCCACTCCCCCATCCGATGCACTGTCCGATGTGCCCTGGCTCACCAGTGACCGCCGCATCCCCGTGCCCAACACGTCGCTGTTGCCCGAGAGCGAGACACCCCCAACGGCAGGCGCCAACTTGACGGCCCTGGCCCCTTCGCACGACACACTCGACGAATGGGTCGACGACATGCGCGCCACCGTGCGCAGACAGCCCTTGGCTTCAGCCGCCTTTGCCTTGGTGCTGGGCGCGGTGATCGCGCGCCTGGCGCGTTGACGCGAGGGCGTTGAGCGGCAGATGCGCGGCTTCACACGGTGGGGCTGGCTGGCCGGTGGTGTGGCCGTTGCCGGCCTGTGCCTGCTGGCCGGGCTGCTGGTTGCCAATTTCGTCGGCGGTGAAACGAAGATCGAGCGCCGCATCGAACGCCTGCATGCGCTCGAAGACCCCCGCTTCTTCCATGAGCTCGGTGTGCTGCTCGGGCCACCCTTCCTGCCGGGTACCCGGGTCCGTGCCTTGCTCAACGGCGACGAGATCTTTCCGCCGATGCTGGCGGCCATCCGCAGCGCCCAGGTGTCGATCACCTTCGAGACCTACATCTACTGGTCGGGCGACATCGGCAGCGAGTTTGCCAACGCCCTGGCCGAAAGGGCAAGACAGGGTGTGAAGGTCCACGTGCTGCTGGACTGGATGGGCAGCCTGAAGATGGATGACAGCCTGGTGCAGCTGATGACCCAGGCCGGCGTGCAGGTGCAGCGCTTTCACCCGCCGCACTGGAGCAACTGGGGGCGCATGAACAACCGCACCCACCGCAAGCTGCTGGTGGTGGACGGGCGTGTCGGCTTCACCGGCGGTGTGGGCGTGGCACCGCAATGGACGGGCCACGCACAGGATCCGGATCACTGGCGCGACACGCACTTCGAGATCGAAGGTCCGGTGGTTGCGCAGATGCAGTCGGTTTTCATCGACAACTGGATCAAGGTCACGGGCCTCGTCTTGCATGGCCCGGACTACTTTCCCGTGCTTCAGGCAGCCGGCCCTGCGCAGGCCCAGATGTTCAGCAGTTCACCCAGTGGCGGCAGCGAAAGCATGCAGCTGATGTATCTCTTGACGGTAACAGCGGCATCACGTTCCATCGACCTGTCCGCGGCCTACTTCGTGCCCGACGACCTGACGCTGAAGGCCTTGAGAGACGCCTTGAAGCGGGGTGTGCGCTTGCGCATCGTGGTCCCCGGAAAACACATCGACAGCGACACCGTGCGCATGGCGTCTCGGGCCACCTGGGGGCCCCTGCTGCAAGCCGGCGCAACCATTGCCGAGTACGGGCCCACGATGTACCACAGCAAGCTGATGATCGTCGACGGGCTGCTGACGTCGGTGGGCTCGACCAATTTCGACAACCGCTCGTTTCGCCTCAACGACGAAGCCACGCTGAACATCGTCGACAGCGCGTTTGCAAGCGCACAGACCGCCACCTTCGAAGCCGACCTCGCACTCGCGCACCGGGTGAGTTATGCCGAGTGGCAGGCCAGGCCTGCACGTGAACGCTTCATCGAGTGGCTGGCCTCCTTGCTAGGCACCCAACTCTGAGCTTGTTCGGCGCCGCACAGACGATGCCGGCCACGGGCGCAAACATGGCCCCTCAAGTCCCGCACATGTTGTTCGGGACACCCCATGTCCCCTTGGAGAACACATCATGAATTTCATCATCTGGTTGATCGTCGGCGGTCTCATCGGTTGGCTTGCCAGCGTGCTGATGAAAACCAACGACCAGCAGGGCATGTTGCTCAACGTGGTGGTCGGCATCGTCGGTGCCTTTCTCGGCGGCTGGCTGATCTCACCCCTGGTCGGCATCGGCACCATCAACCAATCCAACTTCAGCCTGCCGGCGATGCTGGTTTCGCTGGTCGGTGCAGCCATCCTGCTGGCCATCGTGAATCTGGTTCGCCGCGGCAGTGTGCGCTGAACGCGCCAGTCCCGCGTTCACCGCTTCGGCACCTGGCACATCACCCTCACGTCAAAGTACACGATGAAAAAAGAGTCTTCGAAACCCACGCCCGCCCGAACGGCAGGCGAACCCAAAGCGCCTGCGGTGCCTCGCGGCGGCCGCCGCCAGGCCGGCAAGGGTTCGGCGAATGCCGACCCCGTCGCAGAACAGGCCCAGGGCACGCAGGCCCTGGTGGCCGCGATGCCGCACAGCACCCACAAGGCGCGTGATTTCGGTCGCGATCAAGCGCTGGCGCCGGCGCGTGGCGCGACGGCCGAGACCACGGCAGTTGCGGTGTCGGCCAGCACCGTGAGCGAGTCCAACGTCAGCGCAAAAACCGGCCAGCCCGTGCCACCCGGTGCACGTGCGCTGGACGGCAGCGTCGCACAGGCCCGCATCGATGGTTCCGGGCAGGTGCTGACCACCAACCAGGGCGTGGCGATTGCCGACAACCAGAATTCCCTGAAGGCCGGCCTGCGCGGCCCGACGCTGCTGGAAGACTTCATCCTGCGCGAGAAGATCACGCACTTCGATCACGAGCGCATTCCAGAGCGCATCGTGCACGCCCGGGGCTCGGCGGCACATGGCTTTTTCGAAGCCTACGATGCGCTGCCCGACCTGACCTGCGCCGCGCCTTTTGCCCAGGCAGGCAAGGTAACGCCGGTGTTCGTGCGCTTTTCCACCGTGGCCGGCGAACGCGGCTCGGTCGACACGGCGCGCGATGTGCGCGGGTTTGCGGTCAAGTTTTACACCGACCAGGGCACCTGGGACCTGGTGGGCAACAACATCCCGGTTTTTTTCATCCAGGACGCGATGAAGTTCCCCGATCTCGTGCACGCCGTGAAGCCCGAGCCGCACCACGCGATGCCGCAGGCAGCGTCGGCACACGACACCTTCTGGGACTTCGTGTCGCTGTCGCCCGAGACCACGCACATGCTGATGTGGGTCATGTCCGACCGCGCCATTCCACGCAGTTACCGCATGATGCAGGGCTTCGGTGTGCACACCTTCAGGCTCATCACCGCCGAGGGTGTTTCGCGCTTCGTGAAGTTCCATTGGAAGCCCAGGCTTGGCACCCATTCGCTGGTGTGGGACGAAGCGGTGAAGATCTCGGGCGCCGACCCCGACTTCCACCGCCGTGACCTGTGGGAGGCCATCGAATCGGGCGAGTACCCGGAATGGGAGCTCGGCCTGCAGCTGTTCAGCGAAGAAGAGGCCGAGGCTTTCAGCTTCGACGTGCTCGATGCCACCAAGCTGATCCCCGAAGAGCTGGTGCCGGTGCGGCCGGTGGGGCGCCTGGTGCTGAACCGCAACCCCGACAACTTCTTCGCCGAGACCGAGCAGGTGGCGTTTTGCACCGCGCACGTGGTGCCCGGCATCGACTTCAGCAACGACCCGTTGCTGGCCGGCCGCCACCACTCCTACGTCGACACGCAGATCACGCGCCTGGGTGGCGCGAACTTCCACGAATTGCCGATCAATGCTTCGCTGGCGCCGGTTGCCAACAACCAGCGCGACGGCATCCACCGTCAGGCGGTGCATCGGGGGCGCGTGGCCTACGAGCCCAACTCGCTGGGTGGCGGCTGCCCCTTCCAGGCTGGCGCCAAGGGTTTTGTGTCCTTTCCCCAGCCCATCGACGGTGAGAAGCTGCGTGGCAAGCCCGAGAAGTTTGCCGACCACTACACGCAGGCGACGCTGTTCTACGACAGCCAGACCGACGTCGAGAAGGCGCACATCGTTGGCGGCTTCCGATTCGAGTTGAGCAAGCTCACGGTGCCCGCGATCCGCGAGCGCATGCTGGCTTCCCTGGTCAATGTGTCGGCGCAGCTGGCCGCCGAAGTGGCTGGTGGGCTGGGCATGCCGGTGCCTGCGGCCTTGCCACGCGCGCTGGAAGCACCGGCCGCGCCCGAAGTCTCTGCATCGGCCGCGCTGTCGCTGATGGCTTTGCCCGGTGATGGTGGCATCCGCACACGCAAGGTGGCGCTGCTGGCAGCGCACGGGGTGGACGGTGCGTCGCTGCTGGCGGTGCAGGCGGCCTTGCAGGCGGCCGGTGCCGTGACGGTGGTGGTGGCGGCGCGCCTGGGTGCGATCGAGACTGCCGACGGCGAAGCGCTGGAGGCCACGGCCAGTTTCGAAAATTCGCCTTCCGTGCTTTTTGATGCCGTGCTTTTGCCCGACGGCGAAGCGGGCGTGAAGTCCTTGCTGCGCCAGGCGCAGGCGGTGGACTTCGTGGCCTTGCAGTTTCGCCACGGCAAGACGCTGCTGGCACTGGGTGCGTCGAAGGCCCTGCTGGACAAGGCGGGTGTCGAGGCCTTGCTGGCCTCGGGCGACGCCGACCCCGGGGTGTTGCACGTCGCAGCCGAAGAAGTCGACGGGGCGCACATCAACTTCATGGCGGCCATCGCCCAGCACCGGCACCCGGTGCGCGAAACCGATCCACCGCAGGTCTGATGTGTCTGTCTCACGGGCCTGGGCAGGTGGCCCAAGAGACAGGGGGGTGGAGCGGGTCGCTGGACGCGCGGCCTCAGGCGCTGGGCTTGCCTTGGCCTGCGGTCCTCAGGCGCGCTTGCGGGTTGTCGATTTGGCGGCCGTCTTTTTGGTCGCGGGCCGCACCGCGGGCTTGCGTTTGGGCGGGCTGGAGTCGGCTTTCGGCTGAGCAGCGGGCCCACGCCTGGCCAGGCTCTTGGCCAGCAGTTCCGTCAGGTCCACCACGTTGGAGCTTCTCGACTCGGGGTTGTCCTGTTCGACCGGCGCGACGGTTTCGGTGTCACCCGCCGCCAGCTTCTTGTCCACCAGTGCCTGGATGACACCGGTGAACTTGTCCTCGTAGGCGTCCGGCTTCCAGGGTGTTGTCATGTCGCTGATCAGCTGCGCGGCCATCTTCAGTTCGGCCGCTTTCAGCCCGGCCGCCGAGCTGCCTGCCGCCGGCAGTTTCAGCTCGTCGAGCGGCCGAATCTCTGCGGCCCAGCGGATGGTGTTCAGCACCAGCGCGGCGCCAGACGGAATCAGCGCCGCGAGGTGTTCCTTGGTGTGCATGACCACACGCGCGATGCCGATCACGCCGGCCGCGTGCATGGCTTCCCGCAGCAGCGCGTAGACCTTTTCGCCCTTGCCGATCGGTTCCAGGTAGTAGGGCTTCTCGAGCAGGATGAAGTCGATTTCGCTGGCCTTGACAAAGTCCTCGATCTCGATCGTCTGTGTGGTCTTCGGGTAGGCGGCCTTGATCTGTTCTTCGCTCAGCACCACGTAGTCGCCGTCGATCTGCTTGATGCCCTTGACGACGTGGTCGCTTTCGATCGGTTTGCCGGTGCGCTTGTTGATGCGCTTGTAGCCCACCGGGTCCATCGTGCGTTTGTCCAGCCAGTCGAAGTCGACACCGCTGTCCTGGGCGGCCGGGTACAAGGCGACGGGTACGTGCACCAGGCCGAAGCTGATGGCACCTTTCCAGATCACGCGGGGCATGGGGTTCTCCTGTGCGGCGCCGGGCCGTTGGGTGGGGCTGGTGGGTCGGGAACAGCTGTCACTTCTTTTGCGCCGTGTAGCCCAGCAAACGCATCGCGGCGTCCAGGCCACGAGCAGCCCTGGCGTAGCCAGCCCAGGGTTCATTGCCGGTGTCCAGCCTTTGCTGCGCTGTTTTCACGCGCCAGTGGTCGCCACCGCGCAGCGCATCCAGTTCCTTCCAGGCCAGCGGCACCGAGATGCCCAGCCCCGGCCGCGCACGCGCCGACCAGGCGCACACGGTGGTGGCGCCCTGGCCGTTGCGCAGGTAGTCGATGAAGATCTTGCCGATGCGATTTTTCGGCCCGCTCTTGGCCACGAAACGCTGCGGAATCGTCTTGGCCATGTGCTGCACGATGGCCTGCGAGAAGCCCTTCACCGTGTCCCAGTCGTGCCCCTTGCGGATGGGCACCACCACGTGCAGGCCCTTGCCGCCGCTGGTCTTCAGGAAGGCGGGCAGGCCGAGCGTTTCCAGGAAGGACCGTGTCAGCTGCGCGGCTTCCTGCACCTGGGCCCAGGCCACGCCCGCGCCGGGGTCAAGGTCGAAGACCAGACGGTTCGGGTGCGCAGGCGGCGCAGTGCCGCTGTTCATCGTGTGGAACTCGATCACGTTCCACTGCGCTGCCGACAAGAGCCCTTTGGCGTTGGCCACGGTCACCAAAGGCGGGTGGCCGACGGACAGCGCGGGGTCCAGCTGACGCACGCCAGGCAGCTTGTCGGTTTCGGCGTGTTTCTGGAAAAACAGGTGTCCGTCCACACCGGCCGGTGCACGCACCAGCGAGACCGGTCGGTCCTTCAGGTGTTTCATCATCAAGGGGCCGACCAGCGCGTAGTAACGCAGCAGGTCGAGCTTGGTGGTGCCGGTGCTGGCGTCGATGACCCGGTCGGGGTGCGTCACGCGCATGCCAGCAAGTTGGGTCGGCGCTGCGGCGCTGCGCCGCTGGGGTGTGGGTTGGGCGGCAGCCGGCTGCCTGGGTTTTTCACGGACGATCAAAGTCGGCTCCTTGTCGCTGCGCAGGCCGCGGAAAACGGCATGGCGGATGTGCCCGGCCTGCGTCCATTCCCCGAAAGACACCTCGGCCACCCACACCGGCTCGACCCAGTGGGGCCGGCCTTCGACCTTGGCGGGCCTGGCAAACGGGCTGGTCTTGCGCAAACTGCCGGCCAGCTTCTGCCGGATGTCCAGCAAGGCACTTTCGCTGAAGCCACTGCCGACCTTGCCGGCGTGTTGCAGCTGGCCCTGTTTGTCGTACACGCCGAGCAGCAGTGCGCCGAATCCGGCGCGTGCACCCTGGGGGTCGGTGAAGCCGGCCACGACAAATTCCTGCCGCTGGCTGCACTTCAACTTGATCCAGTCGCTGCCGCGCGACGAGCGGTAGGTGGAGTCACGCCGTTTGGCGATGACACCTTCCAGGCCCAACCGGCAGGCCGAGGTGAAAACGCTGCCGGCCGAGGCATCAAAGACTTCGCTCATCCGCACCGACGGCGATGGACGCGTTCCCAGCAGGCGCTGCAACACGGCGCGGCGTGTTTCCAGCGGAACGGCGCGCAGATCTTGGCCATCGAGGTAGGGCAGGTCGAAGATGTACAACACGACATCGTTCGTGGCCGCGGAATCGAAGCAGCGCTGCAAGGCGCCGAAGTCGGGGATGCCGGACGCACCCGGCATCACGATCTCGCCGTCGTACCACCCCGGTGGCAACTTCAGGCCCAGCAGGCTGCGCTGCAGCGGGCGCAGCTTGGCGCTCCAGTCGTGGCCGTTGCGTGTGAAGAGCTGAACCTGCTTGCCGTCGATGCGCGCCAGCATGCGGTAGCCGTCGAACTTGATTTCGTAGAGCCAGTTCTCGGCGTCCGAGGGCGCACCCACGGCCAGCGTGGCCAGTTGGGGGCTCAGCCGGGCGGGGAGTGCGGCTTTCACGGCGCCGGGTGGCATCTGTCCGTTGGCGGTGGCTGGGGTGGCCACCGTGCCGGGTGCTTCGCCCACCGACAACACGCTGTCGGGTTCTTCATCGACGACGCTGAACTCGTCTG
Source organism: Rubrivivax sp. (assembly GCA_030653385.1). GTDB lineage: Bacteria > Pseudomonadota > Gammaproteobacteria > Burkholderiales > Burkholderiaceae_C > Rubrivivax. The sequence continues at coordinate 197,439 of JAURZM010000076.1, forward strand.
CCGAACGCACGAAGTTGTCTTTTTCCTTGATCAGCAGCCAAGGCTGCTGCTTTGCCTTCGTGTTGCCACCGGCATTGTCCGACCGGTTGCTGATGCGCACCAGCACCCACTTGCCGCGCAGCTTGTGGCCATGCAGTTCGAACTTGAGGTTGCCTTCCTGGTAGCCCGCACGTGCGTCACCCGCAGGAGTCCAGTGGCCCGTGTCCCAGACGATGACCTTGCCAGCGCCGTACTGCTTGGCGGGAATGGTGCCCTCGAAGCCGGCATACGCCAAAGGGTGGTCTTCCACCTGCACCGCCATGCGCTTGACCTTGGGGTCCAGGCTGGGGCCTTTGGGCACGGCCCAGCTTTTCAGCGTGCCGTCGAGTTCCAGCCGGAAGTCGTAGTGCAGACTGCTGGCCCAATGTTTCTGCACCACGAACTTCGACACGGGTTCACCTTCCCGGCCACCGTCCTGGGGTTCAGGCGTGGCCGTGAAGTTGCGCTTGGCGCGGTAGGCCCGCAGCGTGTCTTCGGCTCGCGGATTGGCGGGTGTGGACGATCGAATCGACATGAATGCGGTGTCGGCGCCTGCCGCAGGGGCGCCTGGCTGGACGGCCTGTACACCCTACGCGTGCCCTGCACCGCGTCTGTTCGCCTGCGAACACCCTTCGGCAGGGTCGTGAGCAAGCGGGTCCGCTGGTGCAGTTGTGCGTGTTGCCACACAGACAGGCTCAACGCAGGGGCGCACACTCTTGATGCCTAGACCCGTCCCCCATCCCCGACCCATTGAAGGCCCATCCATCGCGACCGCGCCTGCTGGTCACCGAGCAGACGCCGGCCCCGGCGGCTGCGCGCACCGAAGCAGCTTCCGGCGTGCTGCATGCATTGGACGCCGCACTCGACCAGAGCCACGATGTGAAGGCCGAGGTGGAGGCTTGTGCCGAAGACCTGGGTTCGGCAAACGCTCGGGCAAAGAACCGCATTGCACAGGGAGCAAACGAGCTGCCGGCACACCAGGCGCTGCAGGACGGCCTGGCCGTCGAAGAAAGGGTTCAGGGTTGTGCCGACGACCTGAAGCAGGTGACCGACAACCTGGCGCGTGGCGTCGATGAGGTCAAGGCGGTGGAACAAGCCTTGGTTCGCTCTCGCGCTGCGCTGGCTGAGTCCGAAGAAGCCCTGGCCGTGTCTCGCAGTGCCGAACGGCATGCCAGCCAGCGCGCCATGCACGACCCAAAAACCGGCCTGCCCAACCGCACGCTGTTCGACGACCGCTTGACACAGGCCATCGCTGGTGCCGAGCGCCATGGCTGGGTGTTGGCAGTGCTGTTTCTGGACCTCGACCGTTTCAAGCTTGTCAACGACACCCATGGCCATGCTGCCGGTGACACCGTGCTGACGGCCGTGGCCGAAAGGCTGATGCGCAATGCGCGCGACGAAGACACGGTCTGTCGCAATGGCGGCGATGAATTTCTGTACCTGCTGATCAACCCGTCGGGACGCGAGGCCGTGGCGCGCATCGCGGCACTGGTTCGGCAGGTGATCGGCGCCCCGATCGGAATGGGGGCCCTGCAGCTGCTGGTCACGCCGAGCATCGGCATTGCGCTCTACCCCGAACACGGCATGAGCGGGCAGAGCCTGATCGCCCAGGCCGACGCTGCCATGTACAGGGCCAAGCACCTGGGCAGCGGATTCGAGTTTTTCGCGCCGGCAGGCCTTGCCTGAAGCCACAGCGGCGATAGCCGCCGGGGCAGCCTGGCCGGCAATCGAAGCGTGTTGGGACCGAACTCAGGCCGCCTTGCGGCTGGCGGCCAGCTCTTTTTTCAGGGCCGTCGCTGCGCGGCGCTTGGCCTTGGTGGCCGCGGCCGCGTACTCGGCCAGCGCTTCCGCGCGCATTCCATTGGCCTTGGCCAGGGCTTGGCGGTAACGGGCTTCGGTGTAGGTCTCGGGCGTGCCGATGTGCACGGTCTTGACCTGGTTGGTTTCGCCAAAGCGCGGAATCAGCACCGACAGCACCGCCGAGGCGGCCACAGGATTTTCGGCGTTCAGCAAGATGGGGCCCGAGATGCCCGCCGGCAGCTGGGTGGACTTGCTGGGGCTGGGCTTGCTGCGCAGGCTGACGGGCGCCGGCAGCGTGGCGATGCGCTTGAGCAGTTCGCGCGTGGCCTTGGTCAGTGCCTTCTCGGGGCCGGACGTGCCGTCGGCAAAGTACAGGGTGCCTTGGTAACGAACCTGCCAACCACGGGTGGAAGCGGAATCGAGGCGCTGGATGCCCTGGGGAACGGTGAATGACTGACCTGCTGCAAGTGTGACTTGTCTGGTTTTCATGAGTTCGGCCTCCATGTGAGGAAACGACTCCCTGGTGATTGTCAGGCCTGGATTGTGAGGCCTAACGCTGGAGTTAAGCCCACGGCGGCAGAAAGCCACCCCCATCGACACGGCTTCGCACCGATGCCGTCGCTGAACTGCGCCCGCTTCTAGGTGAAGTAGCCGTTTTCTTCGACGTCGGAGAACTCGATTTCGACCCGGTTGGCGATGGGTTTTTTCATCGGAGGTCCCCGATGGCATCAAGTCCGCTGTGCGATGAAGCAGACGTGGGCCTGCGGGTGTTGGTCATGTTCGAAGTGACGAAGCATGCAGCCACCCTCGGCCAGCAGGCTGCAGATGCGCGGCACGCCCAGCGTGGCGTGGTACATGGGCACGCCCATGTGCGCATCGAGTTTTTCTTCAGGAAGCTCCACGCCGCCAGCGGTGAAGATGAGGACACCGCCAGGCGTCAGCGCACGGCAGAGCTTGAGCAGCACGGAGGGCTGCATCGGCAGTGGCACGTGCCACACGCTGTCCCAGGCGCTGATGAAGTCGTAGGGCCTGGGCGCGGTCCACTCGCAGATGTCGGCGTGGTGGAAGGTGAGCTGCGGATGTGACTCACGTGCAAGCCGCAGCATCTCGACCGACAGGTCGAGGCCTTCGGCGGTAAAACCCTGGGCCAGCAGCAGGTCCAGGATCCGGCCACTGCTGCCGCAGCCCACGTCCAGGGCGGCGCCGCGCCGGGGCGTGAAAGCCAGGGCACGCCGGTGCTGTGCCATGCCGTTGCTGCGGTCGAAGGACGCGCCTTGCCATTGCCCGGCGATGCGGTCATAACTTTCGGCGACTTGATCGGGGCGCATGGCTTCAGGCTGCCGCGGCCCTCGGGGCCACCCGGTTCACGGTGTTGGCACCCGAAGCCGGCCGCGGAAGACACACACCGCGTAGCAGGACTGTGCGCCGTTGCGGCCGGCTTGTTTGTCGAAGCCGATCACATCCGGCTCCCCGCCCGAGGTTTCCATCCGATGCAGCACCTTCAGCGCTTCGGGACGGCCTGCGAGAGCGGCTTGCACGGCGGGCCAGACAAGCCCTTTGAGTCGCTGCATGTTTTGCTCGAATCGTTGCTTCAGCAACTGAAGCAAGGGGTCGCGATCTTGTGCTTTCATCGGTGCAAAGGCTTCAGCAAGGATGAGGTGGCGCCAGGGTGGTGAGCGGCCGCCTGCGTCGCGAGCGACGCCCGCAAGCCGTGCTGGCGCCAGGGCACGCAGAATTTACCGCGTTTGCATCCGTCCGCAGCAGGGATCCGGCCCCAATGCCGCAGCCCGGGGCGGGCAGAGCTGTACCGTGTGCCAACACCCCGGCGCCGCGCAGCTTGCAGCTACAGCAGCGGTTCAACCGTGCGCGCCAGCCACTCCATGAGACGCGAAGCCAGGCCGCGTGCCTGCCAGGTGCGCAAGACAACTTCCTGGCTGGCCTGCACGTCGCGTGCAAAGAGGCTTTCCATCTCGGCGCCGAACTCATCGCCCAGCACAACCACGTCGAGCTCGTGGTTGCCGTCGATGCTGCGGCCGTCGAGGTTGCTCGAGCCGACACTGGAAAACACGCCGTCGACCACCGCGGTCTTGGCGTGCATCACCGCGTGGTGCATCTCGTGGATGCGCACGCCTGCGCGCAGCATGCCCTCGTAGTAGCTGCGCGCGGCGTGCATGACCAACTTCACGTCGCTGCGGCCCGGCAGCACCAGTTGCACCTCGACACCACGCTGGGCGGCCTGGCTGAGCGCGTCGACGATGGCGTCGCCGGGAGCGAAATAGGCCATCGTGATGGACACGCTGCGCTGTGCTGCGCCGATGGCCGCCAGCAGGGCGCTGTAGGAGCGGTTCAGGCCCTCGCGCGGGTCGCTGGCCGCGATCTTGACCACACGCGAGCCTGGCTTGGCGACGCGGGGTGGTGGCGCCGGGGGCAGGGCGCCCGGGCACCGCTGTTCCTGCCAGGTCTGTCGGAATGCCGCGGCCATGGGCTGCACTGCCGGGCCCTGCAGTTCCACCTGGGTGTCGCGCCAGCCGCTGAGCAGGGCTTCATCATCAAGCTGCCTGGGCGGGCTGTCGCGCACCTTGCCCGAGCCGCGAGAGCCGCCGATACCGCCCGAGCCGCCCGAGCCGCTCGACCCCCCCGAGCCCGAGGCGTAGACATTGCTGAGATTGATGCCGCCCGTGAAGGCGAAGTCGCTGTCGACCACCAGCACCTTGCGGTGGTTGCGGTGCCAGGGGCGCCAGGGCGACACACGTTCGGTGGGCACGATGGGGTTGAACGCACAGACCTGCACACCCCCGGCACGCAGGCGCTCGAAAAAGGCGGGGTCGCTTTCCATCGAGCCGATGCTGTCGTAAAGCAGGGCCACCGCTACGCCCTGGGCCGCCTTGTGCATCAGCAGCGTGGCAAAGTCGGCCGCCACGCCTTTGTCCTCGACGATGTACATCTCGAGCAGCACCCGGTGCCGGGCTTGCGAGATGGCTTGCCGCATCGCGGCGAAGGTTTGCGGCCCGTCGATGAGCAGGCGGGCGGCGTTGCCCCGGTACAAGTCGGCTTCACCGCGCAGGGCCAGCGCAGCCAATTGGCGTTCGAACAGCACCGGGCGACCTTCCGATTCGACCCGGCGCAAGACCTGCGCCTTTGCCACCGCAGAGACAGGTCCATCACGGCCGTGCACCACCGTTGCAGCACGCACCTGAGCCGATGGCTGCGCGGTCACTGCGCCGGCCGGGGGGCTGGTCAGCCGTGTGTCACCACGACCCGGTAGCTCAGCGCAGGCCGTCAGCAGGGCCACGCCAGCGGCAATGGCGAGCCATCGCCTCGTGGCCTGGAGTGGCTCTGCGCCTGTGCCCTTCCCGTGCATCGCCTGCGAGGCGCAGGCCTCAGCCCGCGCTGTCGCTCAGGAAGATCTCGACCCGGCGGTTCTGTGCGCGCCCCTGATCGTTGGTGTTGCTGGCCACCGGTTCTCGGGAACCCTGGCCGGCCACGCTGATGCGCTGCGACGGCACCCCGCGCGCCACCAGGTAGTCGCGCACACTGCGCGCCCGGTCCAGCGACAGTGGCTCGTTGATCGTGTCATTGCCGGTCGAATCGGTGTGGCCGATGATCTGCAAGCGCAGGCCGTCGTCGATGTTGCGGCTGACTTCATCGAGCACCGGCCGCATGGCCGGGCGAATGGCCGCACTGCCGGTGTCGAAGGACACGTCGCTGGGCACGTTGAGCTTGAGCCGGTCGTCGTTGGTGCGAACCACTTCGACGCCGGTGCCTGCGCTGGCCCGCTCGACCGCTTTGCGTTTGTCTTCAAGCCGCTTGGACCACAGGTTGCCGGCAACAGCGCCAATGGCGCCGCCGATGACCGCGCCGCGCCCGGCGTTGCCACCACCCGAGCCCAGGATGGCGCCGCCAACGGCACCCACCGCAGCGCCGGTCCCGGTGCCCTTCTCACGTTCGCTCATCGACTCGCAGCCTGACAACACCAGGGCGCCAACGGCCAAGGCCACGGCGGCAATGCGCAAGGGGCCCGTCTTGGCCGGACTTGTCTTGAGGCGGGTGTTCATGTGCATCTCCTGCGGGTGTGCCGGTTCTTGATGAACCCAAGGCAGGACTGTTGCAGGCTGCCCGGCGGTCTTGCGTCGGACGGCGAGGCGATCGCTTGTAGGAGTGGATGCCGACGTGACCCTCGACCGTGTTCAGGCGAAGTTGACCGTGGCCGCCTGCGGGCGATCGTGATCACTCTGAAGTGATGTGTTCGGACGCTGCTGGCCGCGCCGCGCAGTGGCCGTGTTGAGCAAGCTCACCGGGTGGGCGGATGCCCGCTCAGGTCACTACACCAAGCCCGGTTCAGAAGGCCTTCATCAGCCTCAGCAGACGCCGCATCAGCGGGCTGTAGGGCGGCAGGAACAGGGCCATGCCGTTGAGGCGCGACTGGCGGAACACGGGCGTGAGCTTGCTGAAGGTGTCGAAGCCCCAGCGCCCGTGGTAGTGCCCCATGCCCGAGGCACCCACTCCCCCGAAGGGCAGTTTTTCCTGCGCGACATGCAGCAGGGTGTCGTTGACCGTCACGCCACCGGCGGGCATCTTGCGCAGCGCTGCCTGGGTGCGCGTGGTGTCGTGGTCGAACCAATACAGCGCCAGCGGGTGTGGCCGTGCGTTGACGAAGTCGACGGCTTCGTCCAGCCGGTCGTAGGGCACCAGCGGCAACAAGGGGCCGAAGATTTCTTCGCGCATCACTTCGCAGTCAGCGGGTGGGTCGAGCAGCAGTGCCGGTGCCAGGCGGTGCCGGGCGTCGTCGTGTGAAACACCGTCGAACAGGTACTCGGTGCGTGCGCCGCGCTCGCCGGCTTCTTCGGCTGCGCCGAGCAGCCGGCGGTAGTGGCGGTCGTTGATGACGCTGCAGAAATTGACGTCGGCCAGCCCTGCCGGGTAGGCGCGCCGCGCCGCGTCGCGTGCGGCATCCACGAAGGCCTGCAGCTGGTCACGGGGCAGCAGCACGTAGTCGGGCGCGATGCAGGTCTGGCCGGCGTTGATCAGTTTGCCGACCACGATGCGCTGCACCGCGTGCGCCAAGGGGTAGCCGGGTGTGATGATGGCGGGCGACTTGCCGCCCAGCTCCAACGTCACCGGTGTCAGGTTGGCTGCGGCAGCGGCCATCACCCGGCGTCCCACCGACGTCGAGCCCGTGAACAGCAGGTGGTCGAAGGGCAGGGCGCTGAACTGCGCCGCCAGCTCGGGGCCGCCAGTGACGATGGTCAGTTCGTCGGGCGAAAACGCCTGCGCACACAGGCGCTGCCACAGCGCCGAAAAGCCCGGTGTCAGCTCCGACATCTTCACCATCACGCGGTTGCCGGCGGCCAGCGCCGCCGCCATCGGGCCCACGGCCAGGTAGAGCGGGTAGTTCCAGGGCACGATGATGCCGGCCACGCCCAAGGCCTGCGGCAGCAGCTGGGCACGGGCGGGCAAGAACCACTTGCCCACGCCGGCGCGGCGCGGTTTCATCCAGCCGCGGCCATGGCGCAGTGCGCCCTTGATCTCTTCCAGGCTGGGCCAGACTTCGGCCAATTCGGTTTCGACCGCCGGCCGGCCGCCGAAGTCGGCATCGATGGCCTGCGTGATGGCCCCTTCGTTGTCGAGCAGCAGCCGCAGCAGGCGGCGCAGGCGGTCGGCGCGGGTGTCCCAGCCAGGGCCGGGGTCGGCGGCGTGGGCTGCACGCTGGCGCTCGAAGGCCAGAGTCAAGTCGGTGGGCAGGTCTTGCAGGTTCATGGCTTCATCTTAGGCCTTCGTGGCTTTGGACAGATCGACCACACGCCGCAGCTTGCTGCTGCCCCGCTGCTGCACCGGCACCGCGATTGCGGTTACCAACGGCAATCTGCGGGTTCCGCGCCTGGGCGGCGACGAGCTCGTGGGTCATTGCGCTGTTCCCCGATGACGACCTCGCGGCCCAGGAATGGGTGCAGGCCGCCGACGCCGCGGTGTACCTGGCCAAGCGGCAGGGCCGCAACCGCTTTGCGTTCAGCCGACGCTGGCGGGGCCGCGTCTGGCGCTTCAAGCGTCCTGCGCAGCTGCATCGGCACAGCCTTGTGGCTTGAAGACACGGTCGGTGCTGGCGGGGTAGGCCGCCAGCTTCGAAACCGGCCGCACCGGTCGGCGCACGAGCTCACCGCCGCAGTTCGGGCAGATGCCATCGAGCTTGTCGTGTGCGCAGCGGGCACAGAAGGTGCATTCGAAGGAGCAGATCATCGCGCTTCGGTCGGCCGGTGGCAGGTCGACGTTGCAGCATTCGCAAGAGGGGCGGAGCTTCAGCATGGGGAACTCTCGGGTTCAGGTGACAGGGGGCAGGTGACAGGTGACAGGCCTCAGGGCAACTCGACTCCGGCCGCGCGGGCTGCGGCGCGCACCGGTTCGGGCCAGTTGATCTGCCCCGGGTCGTGGCCGCTGGCCATGCCCATCAGCCATGCGGCTTCCTGGCCAACGTTGCGAAAGCCACGCGACACGCCGGGTGGGATGCTGACCGCGTCCCAGCGCTCCAGGCGCAAGCTGCGCAGGCCGCCGGGGCCCCAGAACACCTCCCAGCTGCCCGACAGCGCGACAAAAACCTCCTGCGTCAGGTGGTTGTGCAGCGGCGCCGACTTGCCGGGTTCGCAGTGCACCAGGTTCAGGTGGAAGCCTTCGGCCGCCAGCGGGGCGGCGGGCGGCGTGCCCAGTACGCGGTAGGTGGTGCGCTCGCAGCCGGGGATGTGGGCGTCGACGTAGTCGGTGGTGGGTTGCAGGTTTGCAAAACGCGCCACACGGGCCTCCATGTCGGCCACCGTGGGGTTGGCGTCGGTGATCGGGGCGGTGTTCGAGGGTTCGGGCATGGTGGTTCGGCCTCGGTTGTCGGCATGGAGAAAAGCCGGCTCGACATGCACGCTACCATCCGCGCCAGCCTGCTTCACGGCGCGTCACCGCGCCGGCCCACCGATGAGCACGAGCCTGCCGCCTGACGAAGACTTCTGGGACGATCTGCTGGCCCACATCGGCGCGGGGCAGTTGCTGGTCGTCACCGGGCCTGAACTGGTGCAGGTGCCGGCCATGCTGGCCGACGCGGGTGCCGGTGGGGCAGGCGAAGCCGGTGCGGCTGCCGCCGACCTGCCGCTGGAAGACGTGATCGGCCAGCGCCTGGCCCAGCGCATCGGCCTCGTGGCGCCCAACCCGCAGGTGCCGTGGACCTTGGACGCGGTGGTGCGCGCCTACGTGGCGGCCCGCGGCCGCGACCAGCAAGAGCGCCTGTACCGCATGGTGCATGAGCTGCTGCTGGCGCTGAAGCCCGCCCCCGGTGAGGCCTTGCGCACGCTGGCGCGCATCACCGACCTGCGGCTGTTCATCAGCACCACCTTCGACAACCTGCTGGCCCAGGCCATCGACGAAGAACGCTTTGGCGGCCAGGCGCTGACACGCAGCTGCGCCTTTTCGCCGCACCAGTCCACCGCCTTGCAACAGCGCGCCGCGTTGCCACCGGGTGCCGAGCCGGTGGTGTTCAAGCTTTTTGGTGAAGTGTCGTCGGTGCCGCAGTACGCGCTGCACGACGAAGACCTGCTGGAGTGGTTGCACGCGCTGCTCAGCCAGCAGGCACAGCTGCCCGACTGGGTGGCGGCGGCGCTGCACGGCCAGCCGCTGCTGCTGCTGGGCTGCCGGCTGCCCGACTGGAGCGGCCGCTTCCTGCTGCGCATGGCCAATGCCCAACGGCTGTCGGCCAGCGGCAAGCAGTTTTTTGTCGTCGGCAGTGCCTTGTCGCAAGACCCCGACCTGCTGGCCTTCGTGCGCAGCTGCTGCGGCCCGACCCGGCTGCAGGCGGTGCAGACCGAGCCCGGTGCCTTTGTCGCTGAACTGCACCGGCGCTGGGCGCTGCGCCAGCCGGTGGCGGCGGTGGGTGCCGTCGCGGCACCTCCGGCGGCCATGGCCGGCCCGCCGCCTGGCAGCATCTTCATCAGTTATGTCCGCGAAGACGCAGCCGCCGCAGCGCAACTGGCGCAGTCGCTGCGCGACATCGGCGGTGACGTCTGGCTCGACCAGCGCCGCCTGCAGCCCGGCGACGACTGGGAGGCCGAGATCCTGTCGGGCATCCGCCGTGGCGTGCGCCTCTTCGTGCCCTTGATTTCGCGCCAGACCGAAGCGCGCGAAGGCGGTTATGTGTTCAAGGAATGGGACGAAGCGGTGCAACGCGCGCGCAGCATGCCGCCGAACCGGCGCTTCATCGTGCCGGTGGTCATCGACGACGCCTATGACGGCAACCCGGCTCGATTCCAGCAGGTACCCGAACGTTTCATGCAAACCCACTTCGGCTGGGCCCCCGGAGGCCGGCCCGAGGCCAACTTGCTGACCGCGCTGCGCGACGAATTGCGCGCGATGCGCCGGTCATGAAGGAGGTGCAGCCCATGCAGCTGGACCCGCAGAACCCCTGGCCCGGGCTGGAGGCTTTCACCGAGGCCTCGCAACGTTACTTCCACGGCCGCGATGCCGAGATCGATGAACTCGCGCGGCGTGTGGCGGCTGCATCGCTGACGGTGTTGTTTGGCAAGAGCGGCCTCGGCAAGTCGTCGCTGCTGATGGCGGGCCTGCTGCCAAGGCTGCGTGCGCAGCACTTCCTGCCGGTGTACCTGCGGCTGGACCACGGTGACGCCGCGCCGCGCTACATCGATCAGGTGGCCGCGGCGCTGCAGGCCGCCGTGCGCAGTGCCGAGGTTGAAGCACCGCTGCCGCAGCCCGGCGAATCGTTGTGGGCCTACCTGCACCGCGACGGTGTCGAGTTCTGGACCCACGACAACCACCCCTGCCTGCCGGTGTTTGTGCTGGACCAGTTCGAAGAGGTGTTCACGCTGGGCGCACGACACCCGGCACGTGTTGACGAACTGCGCACCGCGCTGGGAGACCTGGCGGAAAACCGCATCCCGGTTGAACTGGCGCAGTCGCTGGGCTCAAGCCAGGTCGAAGGAGACGGCGATGCCGGTTCGCTGCGCCTGCGCAGCCAGCGGTGCAAGCTGCTGATCAGCCTGCGCGAAGACTTCCTGCCCGAACTCGAAGCCTGGCGCACGGCGCTGCCGTCGCTGAACCGCGTGCGCCTGCGCCTGGGCCCGCTGCGGCCGGTGCAGGCCTTGTCCGCCGTGCATGGCGCTGCGCCGGCGCTGATGGACGAGGCGCTGGGCCGGCGCATCGTGGCTTTTGTCGCTGCGGCGCAGGTGCAGGACAGTGGCGGGCCGGCGACAGCACCAGGCGACGGTTCAGCGTCGCCGCAAGCCGAGGTCGAACCCGCACTGCTCAGCCTCTTCTGCCACGGCCTGAACCGCCGCAGGCTGGCCCAGGGCAAGGCCCGTTTCGACGACGACCTGCTCGAAGGTGCGCAGCAGGGCATCCTGGCCGACTTCTACCGCGACTGTTTCGAGGGCATGCCCGAGGGCGTCGCGCGCTGGGTGGCCGATGCGCTGATCACCGAAAGAGGCTTCCGCAACAGCGTGGCTCGCGAAGACGCGACCCCCGGGCGGTTGAGCGAAGCCCAGTTGTCGCGCCTGATTGACCGCCGCCTGTTGCGCATGGAAGAACGGCACGGCACGCAGCGCATCGAGCTCACGCACGACCTGCTGACCCGTGTGGTGCGGCAGGAACGTGAACGCCTGCGCGCCGAGGACCGCGCCCGTGCCGAGGCTGCAGCCTTGCTGGCCGCCACCCAGGAACACGAGGCCCGGCGCGAAGCCGAGCGGCAGGATGCGCAACGTGCCGAGCGCGAGCGCCAGTTGGCCAAAGAAGCCCGCGCCGGACGCATCTTCAGGGCGCTGGCCGGCGGCCTGGCGCTGGCGCTGGCGGGTGCCGGCGTGGCCGTGGTGGTGGCCTTGCGCAAAAGCGACGAAGCCGCCCGCTCGGCCCAGCGCGCCAAGCAGGAGAGCGAGTTGGCACGTGCGCAGTCGGTGCGCGCCGATGCCAACCTGAAGCTGGCTGAACAGCGGCTGAAGCGTGTCAGCGACGGCATTGCGCTGAAGCAGGCCGTGCTCAGCGACGACCGCACGCGCATCGCTTCCTTTTCAAAGAGCAACGCCACCCGCGACTGGGTGCAGTTTTCAGCGCGAATGGTGCCGATGGGCTTTCGCAACCCGCAGGGGCAGCAGATCAACCGCTACGAGCTCAGCCCCGCCCCGGACGTGCTGGCGCGTTTCAAGGAGCAGGCGGCGATCGTCACCTACCGCATGGACCACCCGAGCTTCCAGAACAAGCTGCTGGCCACCAACGCAGCCAGCCACTTCAAGGCCAGCTACACCGGCTGGGGCTGCCTGACCAGCGTGGTGGCCCTGGTGGAGTACGTGGACCCGGACCAGCCGGCGGAAGTGCGCGAGTTCGACATGTGTGCCTTGATCGGTCGCTGAGTCAAGGCAAACGCCGTCGTGTGCGCAGCTTGCCGCTGGACGGCGGGCTGCCACTTAGACTCGCGCCAGATGCACAGCTTATGTGCCGGCGATGGGAGCGTGAAGATGGGTGAGGGTGGCACGGGACAAGGCAAGGGCCGCAGGTCGGCCAGAAGCGGGGGCAGGGTCACGCTGGACATGGTGGCCGAAGCGGCCGGTGTTTCGGCGGCTTCGGTCTCGCGCATCCTGAACGGCACGGCCATCGTCAGCGGCGAAAAACGCGCTGCGGTCGATGAGGCCATTGCCCGCCTGGGTTATGTGCCCAACCCCGTGGCGCGTGGCCTGGCGGGCGGCCGCACACTGAGCATCGGTGTCGTCACCCAGGCCATCGACAGCCCCTTTTACGGCGGTGCGCTGCGTGGCATCGAAGACACCGTCAGCGCTGCCGGCTACAGCCCGCTGTTCGTGAGCGGCCAGTGGAGCGCCGCGCACGAGGCTCGATGCATCGACACGCTGCGTTCGCGCCGCGTCGATGGTGTCATCGTGCTCACCGGGCGCATGGCCGACGCGGCGCTGGCCGCCGTCGCGCTTGAGTTGCCGGTGGTGGTGACCGGCCGCACGATGAAGGCGCCGGGCCTGGTGGCGCTGGACTTCGACAACTTCGAAGGCGCGCGACTGGCCACGCAGCACCTGCTGAACCTGGGCCACCGCCGCATCGCCTTCATTTCCGGTGACCTCAAACACCCCGACGGCAAGGAGCGCCTGCGGGGTTACCGTGCCGCGCTGAAAGCCGCCGGGCTGGGCTACGAGCCCGCCTTGGTGATGCCCGGCAACTTCACCGAGGCCAGCGGGCTGACGGCCGTCGAGCGGCTGATCGACAGCCGCGAAGCCTTCACCGCCATTTTTGCCGCCAACGACCAGATGGCCTTCGGTGCCGGCCTGGGCCTGCACCGGCGCAAGCTGCGGGTGCCACACGATGTGTCGCTGGTGGGTTTCGACGATGTGGCCTCGTCGGTGTATTCGATTCCGCCATTGACCACCGTGCACCACCCGGTCTACGAACTGGGCCAGATGTCGGCGCAGGCCATGCTGCAATTGCTGGTGGGCGAACTGCCCACGCTGGCCTTGCCGCCGCCGCGCCTGGTGGTGCGCGAAAGCACGCGCGAACTGCAGGTGCTGCGCAAGCGCTGAGGCGACGCTGGCCAGGCGCACGGCCGGCCTGCAGTCCACGGCCTTGGCGATTACCCTTGATTGACAGGCCGGGGCAGGGCTTGCAAACTGTGAAAGCGCTTTCACACGCAACGTTCTCATGAGCAGCGCTTTCACAAGCAACGCTCTCATGAGCAGCGCTTTCACAACCACCCCATGAACCCGCCTTTGCCACAGCACCCCCTCCAACACTTTCCGGCCGACTTCGTGTGGGGCGTGGCCACCAGTTCCTTCCAGATCGAAGGTGCGGCCCACGAAGACGGAAAGGGCGAGTCGATCTGGGACCGCTTCTGCCGCCAGCCGGGTGCCATTGCCGACGGTTCCAACGGCGACACAGCCTGCGACCACTACCACCGGCTGGAGGCAGACCTCGACCTCATCGCCGGCCTGGGTGTGGACGCCTACCGCTTCTCGATGAGCTGGCCTCGGGTGCAGCCCGATGGCCGGGGTGCCTTCAACGAAGCCGGCATGCACTTCTACGAACGGCTGGTCGACGGACTGATCGCGCGGGGCATCAAGCCTTACCTCACGCTGAACCACTGGGACCTGCCGCAAGCGCTGCAAGACAGCGGCGGCTGGGCGCACCGCGAAACGGTGCACGCGTTTGTGGCCTATGCGCGTTTTGTGGCGAAGCGCCTGGGTGAACGCGTGGCGGCCATCACCACGCACAACGAACCCTGGGTCATGGCCGTGCTGGGCCACGAAACCGGGCTCTTTGCGCCAGGCATCCGCCACCGCGGCACGGCCATGCAGGTGGCGCACCACCTGCTGCTGAGCCATGGCCTGGCGCTGCAGGCCTTGCGTGCCGACGGCTGCACCAGCCGACTGGGCATCGTGCTGAACCTGTCACCCATCGGCCCGGCCACGCCCAGCGCCGAGGACGTGGCCGCCGCTCGGCTGGAAGACGGCCGCTCGGTACGCTGGTACATGGACCCGCTGTTCAAGGGCGAATACCCGGCCGATGTCTGGCAGCACCTGGGCGTCGATGTGCCCCAGGTGCAGCCCGACGACCTGGCGGCCATCAACACGCCCATGGACTTCCTGGGCATCAACTACTACACCCGCGGCGTGGTCAGCGCCAGTGGCGCGTGGAGCGCGCAGACCAGCGGCAAGCCGCTCACCGACATGGGCTGGGAGATCGTGCCCGAGGGCCTGACCGAGCTGCTGACACGCATGCACCGCGACTGGACCTTGCCGCCGCTGTACGTGAAGGAAAACGGCGCTGCGTTCCAGGACACGTTGGTGAAGGGCTGTGTGCACGACGTCGAGCGCACCGACTACATCGCCAGCCACATCGCCGCCGTGGGCGATGCGCTGGCGCAAGGCGTGCCGATGGCCGGCTACATGGTGTGGAGCCTGATGGACAACTTCGAGTGGGCCAGTGGCTACGCCAAGCGCTTCGGCATCGTGCACGTGGACTACGCCACGCTCACACGCACGCCCAAGGACAGCTACCTCTGGTACCGCGACTTCCTGCTGGCGCAGCAGCGTTTGCGCCAACAGGCGCTGGCCGCGTGAGTCCGCACCGCGCTGCCACGCCTTGAAAGACACATGAACGACACCCAACGCCCGGGCTGGCACCTGGTCTGGAACGACGAGTTCGACGGCCATGCCATCGACCCCACGAAGTGGGACTTCGACCTCGGCAACGGCTTCTACGACTACAGGAACCACACCTGGGTGCCCGGCTGGGGCAACGAAGAATTGCAGTACTACACCCACGAGCCCGAAAACGTGCAGGTGCGCGACAGCTGTGTGTTCATCCGCGCCGTGAAGGCGCCGCTGCACGGTTGCGGCTACACCTCGGCCCGGCTCAAGACCAAGGCGCGCGACGGCCGGGTGCTGTTTGCCAAGTGTCATGGCCGCATCGAGATTCGCGCGCGTGTGCCGTGGGGCAAGGGCCTGTGGCCTGCGCTGTGGATGCTGCCGGCGCAGGACACCTACGGCGGCTGGGCCGCCAGTGGCGAGATCGACCTGATGGAGATCGTCGGCGAAAAACCCGAAGAGGTGCTCAGCAGCATCCACTTCGGCAGCAGTTACCCGCGCCGCTCGCTGGTCACCACCACGCACCCCTTGGGCAACAGCCTGGTGTCGGACTGGCACACCTACGCGGTGGAGTGGGAGCCGGGCGAGATCCGTTTCTACGTGGACCAAGCCCACACCGCCACACACCGCCACTGGTGGAGCTGTGGTGTGCTGGAAAACGGGCAGGGCATCGAGGCCCGCGGGCCCGAAGACCTGCACCGCTGGCCTGCACCCTTCGACCAGCCTTTTTACCTGCTGATGAACGTGGCCGTGGGCGGCAACTTCCCCGGCCATCCCAACGAGGCGACGCGTTTTCCTGCCGAACTGGTGGTGGACTGGGTGCGTGTGTACGACAAGGTGGACGGATATGGCTCACCCGCCGCGCGCGGCCCTGGTGTCATGCCCTGGGAGCCGGGGCACGTGAACGAACGCCGCAGCTGAAGGGCGCAGCCAAAGGGCGCGTGCAGGCCCCCAAAACCTGGAAACACATGCGATGAGCACAAAACCCCTTGATGCCGATACCCGCCCCGCAGGCCACGGCGGCTCGCAAGCCTGGGCGCCGGCTTTTGCGCCCGGCGGCGCCGCGCAGCGTGCGGTCACGGGCACGGGCAGTGGTGGACCTGCGGGCACCTTTGTGCCGGGTTGCACCAGCGCAGCCGTGACACCACCGCCCCTGGGCCCTGCCGACCGTGCGCGTCTGGAGCAGGCCTTCTGTGCCACGTTGGAAAGGGGCATCCACGGCCTGTGTTTCAGCCCCTACACCGAAGGGCAGCAGCCCGGTTCGCAGATCAGCCGGGCGCAGATCCACGAGCGCCTGGCCGTCGTGCGGCCGCACACCCGCTGGGTGCGCAGCTTTTCGTGCACCGACGGCCACGAGCAGACACCGCAGGTGGCCAAGTTGATGGGCCTGAACACGCTGGTCGGCGCCTGGCTCGGCATCGACCGCGAGATCAACACACGCGAACTGGCCGGTGCCGTGGCGGTGGCGCAGGCCGGCCATGCCGACATCGTGGCGGTGGGCAACGAGGTGCTGCTGCGTGGCGACCTGAGCGAAGACGAACTCATTCACCACATCGAACAGGTCAAGGCTGCGCTGCCCGGTGTCCCGGTGGGTTACGTCGATGCCTATTTCCTGTTTGAGAAACACCCGCGCGTGACCGCCGCCTGTGACGTGGTGATGTGCAACTGCTACCCCTTCTGGGAAGGCTGCCCGCGCGAACAGGCGCTGGCCTACATGCAGACCATGCTGGCGCGCACACGCGCCGCGGCGCCGGGCAAGCGTGTGCTGATCAGCGAAACCGGATGGCCCGACCAGGGCAGCGCCTTCCATGGCGCCGTGCCGGGCAGCGATGCGGCCATGCAGTACTTCGTCGACACGGCGGCCTGGGCCGAGCGCGAAGGCATCGAGTGGTTCCACTTCGCCGCCTTCGACGAGGCCTGGAAGGTGGGCGCCGAAGGTGACGTGGGTGCCTTCTGGGGCCTGTGGGACAAGGACGCGTTGCCGAAGTTCGCTGGCAAGCCATGACCACCACCACCACCGCCACCACCACACACAAGGTGCCTTTCGGTCAGAAGGTGGCCTTCGGCCTGGGCATGCTGGCCAACCAGATGTTCCCGGCCGCTCTGGGCATCTTCATGGTCGTGCTGGTGCAGGACATGGGCTTCCCGGGCTGGATGTGGGGCGTGCTGTTTTTCCTGCCGCGGGTCTTTGACTCGGTCACCGACCCGATCATGGGTTTCATCTCCGACAACACACGCTCCAGGTGGGGCCGGCGCAAGCAGTACGTGTTGATCGGCGCGGTGGTCATGGGCATCAGCTTCGTCGCGATGTGGCAGCTTTACCGCGCCGACGGCGTGACTTACAACTTCGTCTACTTCCTGTGCTGGTCGTTTGTGTTCTACCTGGGGCTGACGCTGTTCAGCATCCCCTACGTGGCCATGGGCTACGAGATGAGCGACGACTTCCACGAGCGCACCAGCATCATGGCCGTGGCGCAGTGGATCGGCCAGTGGGCCTGGGTCATCGCGCCCTGGTTCTGGGTCGTGATGTACGACAAGAGCTGGTTCGAAAACGCC
Organism: Rubrivivax sp.; assembly: GCA_030653385.1. Classification (GTDB taxonomy): domain Bacteria; phylum Pseudomonadota; class Gammaproteobacteria; order Burkholderiales; family Burkholderiaceae_C; genus Rubrivivax. The sequence goes on from JAURZM010000076.1 coordinate 214,931, forward strand.
GACACCGCCACGCGCACGCTGTCGGTCTGGGTCGGCGTGATCTGCATGCTGTTGGCCATGGTGCCGGCCCTCTTCCTGCCCAGCCGCTCGACCCAGGACGACACCCACCTCGTCCCGCTGACCCTGGGCAACCTGGGCGGCGGCATGAAGGAGATCCTGAACGGCTTCAAGGAAGCGTTCAGCTCCGCGCCTTTCCGCAAGCTGTGTTTTGCCACCTTCCTGATCTTCAACGCCTTCAACACGGTGGCGGCGTTTTCGTTCTTCATCGTCGTCTACCACCTGTTCAACGGCAACACGGTGGACGCCTGGATCTGGCCCACGCTGTTCGGCAGCGTCGGGGCGCTGGTCACCACCTTCGCGGTGATTCCCACGGTGGCCTGGATGTCCAAGAAGATGGGCAAGAAAAACGCCTTCATGGTGTCTCAGGGCATCTCCATCATCGGCTACGTGCTGCTGTGGTTCCTGATGGTGCCGGGCAAGCCGTGGATGTTCATGTTTGCGCTGCCGTTTTTCAGCTTCGGCATCGGCGGCCTGTTCACGCTGATGATGTCGATGACGGCCGATGTGTGCGACCTGGATGAACTGGCCACGGGCAAGCGGCGCGAAGGCATCTTCGGCGCCATCTACTGGTGGATGGTGAAGTTCGGCTTCGCCATCGCGGGCCTGCTCAGCGGCGCAATCATGACGCTGGTGGCCTTCACCCCGGGCGCGGCGGCGCAGCCCGCGGGCGCCGTGGACGGCCTGCGGCTGTTCTATTCCGGCGTGCCCATCGTCGGCACGCTGCTGGCGATGTGGATCATGCGCAACTACGACCTGGACGAGAAGCGCGCCACCGAGGTGCACGCCGAGCTCGAGCGACGCAAGCTGCGCGCGAGCCCGGCCTCGTCCCAGGGTTCCGGCGCGCGGCCCTGGCTGGCAGAACACGGTCTGCTGCTGCCGGGCGCCGAGCCTTCGCCGCTGGCGGGCAAGGCAACCACGGAGCTCCGTGCGCTGTACGCCGATCAGTTGCAGCGTGGCCTGTACGGCCTGTGCTTCAGTGCCTATGCCGAGGGCCAGCGGGCGGGCGACCAGCTGCTGGCATCCAACGTCAGTCGGCGCATCGACCTCATCGCGCCCCATGTGCAGTGGGTGCGCTCCTTCGCCTGCACCGAGGGGCACGAGGCCATTCCCCGGCTGGCCCGCACCAAAGGCCTGAAGACGGTGGTGGGGGCCTGGATCAGCCACGACCGCGAGCGCAACGAACGCGAGATCCAGGCCCTGATCACGCTGGCGCAGGAAGGCATGGTCGACATCGCGGTGGTGGGCAACGAGGTGCTGCTGCGCGGCGAATTGCCCGAACCCGAACTGCTCGCCTACCTGGCGCGCGTCAAGGCCGCCTTGCCGGAAGACGTGCCCCTGGGCTGTGTCGACGCCTACTTCCAGTTCCTCGAGCGGCCTGCGCTCACGGCGGCGTGCGACGTGCTGCTGCCCAACTGCTACCCCTTCTGGGAAGGCGCACCCATCGAGCTGGCCGCGCAGTACCTGCGCCGCATGCATGGGCTGGTGAAGGCTGCGGGCGGCGACAAGCCCGTCGTCATTGCCGAGACCGGTTGGCCCGGGGATGGTCAAACGGCGGGCCAGGCAGTGGGCGGGGCCGTGCCCTCGGCCGACAACGCCATGCGCTACTTCATCGACGTGCAGCAGTGGGGCCGCAGCGAAGGGATCAAGATGTTCTATTTCTCGTCGTTCGACGAGCCCTGGAAGCGGATCCCCGAAGGCGAGGTGGGCACGCAGTGGGGCCTGTGGGACAAGGACGAGCGGCTCAAGTACGCGGCGCTGGCGGGTTGAAGCCGTGACCGACCGCCGCTCCACGGTCGACCGCTGCGCTCTGCTGGCGTGCCTGCTGCTGCTCGCAGCCTGTGGCGGTGGTGGTGGCGGCCAGGCTGCCGCGCCCGCTGCACCCGCACCGCCGCCTGGGGCGGCCGCACCGGCGCCGCCGCCCGTGCCTCCCGCTGCCGGCCCGGCCCCGGCGGGCTACCTGCTGGTGTGGGCCGACGAATTCGACAGCCCCGGCCTGCCCGACGCCACGCGCTGGGGCTACGACACCGAACGCAACCGACTGGGCTGGTGGAACAACGAACGCCAGTACTACGCTGCGGCGCGCTGGCAGAACAGCGTCGTCGAAAACGGCCGGCTGCGCATCACGGCCCGTCGCGAAGCCTTGTCGACGTTGCCCGACTGGGGCGGCCAGGCCTACAGCTCGGCCCGCCTCATCACGCGCGGCAAGGCAGCGTGGACCTACGGCTTCTTCGAGATCCGCGCCAAGATGCCCTGCGGCACCGGCACCTGGCCGGCAATCTGGATGCTGGGCACCGGCGGCGTGTGGCCCGATGACGGCGAGATCGACATCCTCGAACACGTGGGCCGCACGCCTGGCGAGATCCTGGGCACCGTGCACACGCCCACCACCGGGGGCAGCGGCAACGGCTCGCGCACGGCGTTGCCCACGGCCTGCACCGAATTCCACGATTACCAGATGCTCTGGACCGCCGACGAGATCGCCATCGGCGTGAACGGCAACGTCTACCACCGCTACCGCAACCCGCGCACCGGCCGCGCAGCCTGGCCCTTCGATGCGCCGCAGTACCTGCTGCTGAACATCGCCGTCGGTGGCACGCTGGGCGGTGCAGTGGACGACAGCATCTTCCCGCGAACGATGGATATCGAGCACGTGAGGGTGTGGCAGGCCGCACGCTAGGGCCGGCGCAGTGTCCACACCGACCGGCCACGACCGCGCCAGGTCGTGCGCGAGCCAGACCCCCGTAGATTTACTAGGACACAAGCCTTGCCCGCGCCAGTAAGCTGCTGAAAGCGCTTTCATTCAACACCGCCACGAAGCCCCGGGGGGGCGGGCCAAGTGGGTGTCAGTTGCCGGTCGATCGCAAAGCAAGCTCGATAGAGAACACCTTGGAGACACCGTGAGTCAATCATCCCTTCTGAACTGCAACACGCAGGCCAAGCGCCCGACCTTCCGTGTCACGGAACTGGCGGCCGCCTGTGCGATGACGGTCGCAGGGGCCAGCGGCGCCTTGGCGCAGCAAGCCGGGGCACCCGCAGCCGGCCAGGCCGAGGCTTCGCAGACGGTGGTCGTCAAGGGCATCCGCTCCAGCCTCGCGTCGTCGCTCGAACTGAAGCGCGACGGGCAGGGCATCGTCGACGGCATCTCCGCCGAGGACATCGGCAAGTTTCCAGACACCAACCTCGCCGAATCGCTGCAGCGCATCAGCGGCGTGTCGATCGACCGCTCGATTGGCGAAGGGTCGCGCGTCACCGTTCGCGGTGTCGGGCCCGAGTTCAATCTGGTGCTGCTGAACGGCCGGCAAATGCCGGCGTCCAGCATCGCCGACACCGGTCCGTCCAATTCGCGCGCCTTCGACTTCGGCAACCTGGCCTCAGAGGCCATTGCCGGCATCGAGGTCTACAAGACCAGCCGCTCCAGCACGCCCACCGGCGGCATCGGTGCCACCATCGACATCAAGACGGCCCGCCCGCTGGACAACCCGGGGCTGCGCGGCAGCTTCGGCATCAAGGGTGTGGTGGACGTCTCGAACGGCCGGCTGCCCAGCACGATGGCGGGCGGCGAAGTCACGCCCGAGGTGTCGGGCATCTACAGCAACACCTTCGCAGACGGCAAGTTCGGCATCGCCCTAAGCGCCAGCTACCAGGAGCGCGACCTGGGCTACAACCAGGCCGCCGTGGGCGGCGGGTGGATCGTCAGCCGCGGCGACTCGGGCGCGCTGGCCAACCCCAGCAACGCCAACCCGGCCGACATCACGAACAAGCCAAAGGCCGGCGACCTGTATTCGCTGCCGCAGAACCTGATCTACAGTGTCAACGGTGTCCAGCGGCAGCGCACCAACGGCCAGCTGACCCTGCAGTTCGCGCCGATGCAGAACCTGCGCGCGACGCTGGACTACACCTACTCCGAACTCAAGCTTCAGACCAAGCGCAACGAGTTGTCGGCCTGGTTCAACTTCGGCCCGTCGTCCAGTTCATGGACCAACGGGCCCATTGCCAGCCCCAACTTCTATTCAGAGACGCTGGGCCCGGGCGCCTCGCCGCTGCGCAGGCCGTTGGCCGACCTGGCGATGGCCGGCTCCGACTATGCGACCCGGAACGAAAACAAGTCGACCGGCCTGAACCTGGCGTGGAAGGTGTCCGAGCGGCTGAAGCTCGAATTCGACGCCCATTCTTCGACGGCCGAGTCGGGGGCCGACAGCCCCTTCGGCTCGAACAACTCCTTGGGCACCGCCAGCCAGAACCGGGGCACCACCTCGGTGGACTTCACGCGCGACTTTCCGGTGCTGAGCGTCTACGACACGCAAGCCGTGGCTGGCCTGATGAACGCGCGGGGTTCCACGTTCCGCAACAGCTACATGAAGTCGGCCGTGGACCAGGCCCAGGTGAAGGGGCAGTTCAAACCCACCGAGGATTCGAAGCTGGACTTCGGCCTGAGCCTGAACCGGATCAAGAACCGCAGCGCGTTCTCCAACGTGCAGCAGGACGACTGGGACGGCAGAAACACCAGCCCGTCCGACTTCCCGGACAGCGTCTGGCGAGCCGACCAACTCCGCCCTTACTTCGGGCAGATCAGCGGCAGCGGCAACCCGGCGCTGTTCAACCAGTTCTTCACCTGGGACTTCGCGACCGTGCGCAACCTGGCCGCCGCGGCCCGAGGCGACCAGGCGATGTTCATGCCCAGCAGCACCTTCACGACCGACCGCCGCGTCGAAGAGAAGTCGCAAAGCGCCTTCCTGCAGTACATCAAGGACTGGGACCTGGCCATGCCGGTGCGCGCGGCCGTCGGGTTGCGCTACGAGGAGACCGACGTCACGTCACAGGCGCTGGTGCCCGTGGCCATCGGCATCAACTGGACGGCGGCCAACGAGTACCCCGTGCAGTTTGCCGGGTCACCGGGCTTCACCACGCTCAAGGGCAGCTACAAGCACCTGTTGCCCAGCCTGGACTTCGATGTCGACGTGACCGACAAGCTCAAGGCGCGTGCCAGCTATGGCGAAAGCATCGGTCGGCCCGGCTGGGGCGACATCCAGGGCGGGCAGACGCTGAACGCGTTGGCCCGTGTTGACGGGGGCACCGGGCAACAAGGCAACCCGGCCCTGAAGCCACTGAAGTCCAAGAACTTCGACCTGTCGCTGGAGTTTTATTACGCCAAGGGCAGCTATGTCGCGGTGGGCTACTTCCAGAAGCACATCTCCAACTACATCGGCACGACGCAGATCGACGCCACGCCGTTCAACCTGCCCACGCCCGTGTTGGGCAAGTTCTGGAACGAGGCGGTCGCTGCCAGCTGCACCACCTCGGATCCGGTGTGCATCCGGGACTACATCTTCGCCAGGTACGACGGCCAGTTTGGCGTCAACAAGGCCACTGGCGTGATCCCCGGCCAACCCGGTGACCCGATCGCCAACTTCCGCATCACCGCGCCGGCCAATCAGAAAAACGCCAAGCTGGACGGCATGGAGTTCAACGTCCAGCACATCTTCGGCGCCACCGGGTTCGGCTTGTCTGCCAACTACACGATGGTCAATTCCGGCCTGAAGTACGACAACAACTCGATCGGTGAGCAGTTCGCGCTGGAGGGCCTGAGCGATTCAGCCAACCTGGTGGTCTTCTACGAGAACGACAAGTGGCAAGTTCGTGCGGCCTACAACTGGCGCGACAAGTTCCTGTCCGGGCGCTTCGACGGCAAGGGCCCGAACCCCGTGTACACCGAGGCCTATGGCCAGTTGGACATGAATGCGTCGTACAAGGTGACCGAACGGTTCACCGTGCATGCCGAGGTCATCAACGCCACCGACGGCATCCAGCGTCTGCATGGCCGGGCCAAGGAACAGGCCCTGTACGTGACGCAGACCGGACCGCGCTACATGTTCGGCGCAAACTACAAGTTCTGAGGGCGCTAGCGATGTCCATCCTGCCGGTGTCGACCGGCAGGCACAGCCGGTGGGTGCGCAGTTGAGCGAAGCGGTGAAGCACGTGGTGATCGTCGGCGGCGGCTCGGCCGGCTGGCTGACTGCGGCCGTGCTGGCCACGGCACACGGGGCCGACACGGGCGCCGGACTGCAGGTCACGCTGCTGGAGTCGCCGGACATCGGCCCCATCGGCGTGGGCGAAGGCACCTGGCCGACGATGCGCGACACCTTGCGCGGCGTGGGCGTCTCCGAGACCGACCTGATCCGCCACTGCGATGCGGCGTTCAAGCAGGGATCACGCTTCAACGGTTGGGTCGACGGCAGCCCGGCCGACCACTACTTCCACCCTTTTGTGCTGCCGCAGGGCTACACCGAGGCCAACTTGGCGGCGGCCTGGCTGGAGCGGCACGCCAATGTGCCGTTTGCCGACCTGGTGAGCTTCCAGCCGCACCTGTGCGTGCAGGGCCGGGCGCCCAAGCAGGCGGCCACGCCCGAGTACGCCGCCGTGGCCAACTACGGCTACCACTTCGATGCCGGCAAGTTCGGCTTGCTGCTGAAACGGCACTGCACCGAACGGCTGGGCGTCAGGCACTTGCTGGACGCCGTCGTGGGCATCCACAGCCACGACAACGGCGACATCGCCTTGCTGCAGACCCGGACCCTGGGCGCCGTGGCCGGCGACCTGTTTGTCGATTGCACGGGCATGGCGTCGTTGTTGTTGGGGCAGCATTACGGCATCGAGTTCGTGTCGCAGCGCCACGTGCTGTTCAACGACACCGCACTGGCCGTGCAAGTGCCCTATGCCCGCGAGGACAGCGCCATCGCATCGCAGACCCTCGCCACGGCGCAGGCCAATGGCTGGGTGTGGGACATCGGTTTGCCCACGCGCCGTGGCGTGGGCCATGTCTACTCCAGTGCCCACACCTCGGACGACGCGGCCGAAGCCGCGCTGCGGCGCTACGTGCAAAGCACCGGCGGGCCCGAGGACATCGTGTCACCGCGCAAGCTGTCGTTCGAGCCGGGCTACCGCAAGAAATTCTGGCACCGCAACTGCGTGGCCATCGGCTTGTCGGCCGGCTTCGTCGAGCCGCTGGAGGCCTCGGCGCTGGCGCTGGTCGAGCTCTCGGCGGCGCTGCTCAGCGACGAGCTACCCGCTACCCGCAGGTCCATGGACATCGTGGCGCAGCGCTTCAACAACACCTTCAGCTACCGCTGGGAACGCGTGATCGACTTCCTGAAGCTGCACTACGCGCTGACCCGACGGCACGACACGGCGTATTGGCGCGACCACGCGGCACCGGAGCACACACCGCAGCGCCTGCGGGACTTGCTCACGCTGTGGCGCCACCGGCCGCCCTCGCGCCGCGATTTCGACCGCGTGGAGGAACTGTTCCCGTCGGCCAGCTACCAGTACGTGCTCTACGGCATGGGATTCCGGCCCGAGCCGGGCGCCTACACGCGCCAGCCAGGCAGCGACGACGCGGCGGACGGCTTCTTCCGCGAGGCCGCCTCGCTCACCCGCAAGATGCTGCCGGCACTGCCCGGCAACCGGGAACTCATCGAGCACATCAAGCGCCATGGCATGCTGCGGGTCTGAACGGCGGACCCGGCCGTTTTCACCCACTCCGAGACGCTGCGCGCACCCATGACCCACACCGTCCTGCTGAACAACGTCGACCACCAGGCGCTGCGTGTCATCACGCGGCGGGGCGTCGAGTACGGCGATGCGGTAATGAGCGCCGTGACCTTTCCGGCCGAGTTCCGCAGCTTGCAGGCCCACTACCCGATCGTGTTTCGCAAGTCACAGGACGGCACCACCTTCGAGCCGGTGGCCCTGTTCGGCTTCGAGGAGGGCCACAACCTCTTCCTGGGCCCGCAGGGTTGGGACGCGCCTTGCCTGCCGCTGGCCATCGAGCGCCTGCCTTTCTACATCGGCATGGACGGCGAGGAACTGGTCGTCCACATCGACCTGGCCAGCCCGCGAATCAGCGCCCAAGACGGTGAGGCCCTGTTCCTGCCGCACGGCGGCAGCAGCGACCACCTGGAACGCATGAACTCCGTGCTGCTGGCCATCCACCAGGGGCTGCAGAGCACACCCGCGTTCATCGCCGCCTTGCTGGACCACGAGCTGCTCGAACCCTTCGTGTTCGAGCTTGAACGGGCCCACGGCGCGGCCCTTCGGATGGACCACTTCTATACCGTCCACGAAGAGCGGCTGCAGGCGCTGGGCGGCCCCGCGCTGCAGCGGCTCAGCCAGGCTGGGCACCTGCAGGCGGCCTACATGGCGGTGGCGTCCTTGTCGCAGTTTCGCGCCCTGGCCGAGCGGCAGAACCGGCTCGACGGCGCCGGGGCCTGAGCCATGCGCGAGCTGACCGGCGTCGACCCGCGGGCGATTGCCGACGACATCCTGACATCGACCGAGCCGCTGCTCATTCGGGGCCTGGTGGCGGACTGGCCGGCAGTGCGCGCTGCGCGCGAGTCGGCGCAGGCCGGGTCCGCCTACCTGCGCAGCTTCTGCGGTGACTCCACGGTGGGCGCGTGGCGGGGGCCGCCCGAGATCGACGGCCGCTTCTTCTACAACCACGACATGAGCGGCTTCAACTTCCAGCCGCTGCGGATGAAGTTTCATGCCGTGCTCGACGAACTCGACCGGCAACACGACGCCGCCAGGCCTCCGGCCTTGTACGTGGGTTCGACCACGGTGGACACCTGCCTGCCCGGGTTTCGCGACGCCAACGACCTGGCACTGGGCGACCGGGACGCGCTGATGAGCCTGTGGATTGGCAACCGCACTCGCATCGCGGCGCACCACGACCTGCCCGACAACCTGGCCTGCGTGGTGGCGGGCCGCCGCCGCTTCACGCTGTTCCCGCCAAGCGAGTTGCCCCACCTGTACATCGGCCCGCTGGACTTCACACCGGCAGGGCAGGCCGTCAGCCTGGTCGACTTCACGCGCCCCGACCTGGAGAAGTTCCCGAAGTTCGCGCAGGCGCTGGCCCAGGCCCAGGTGGTCGAGCTTCAGGCCGGCGACGCGGTCTTCATCCCCAGCATGTGGTGGCACCACGTCGAAGCGCTCGATGCCTTCAACGTGCTGGTGAACTACTGGTGGCGCCAGTCGCCCGCGCACATGGACTCGCCGATGAACGCGCTGCTGATGGCGATGCTGAGCGTGCGGGACCTGCCGAAGGCGCAGCGGCTGGCCTGGCAGCAGCTGTTCGAACACTATGTCTTCGCCGCCGATGAGCACAGCCACGAACACATCCCGAAGCCGGCGCAAGGCGGGCTGCGGCCGCTGGACCCGGATGCGGCGCGGGTGTTGCGCGCCCGCCTGTTGAAGAGCTTGAATCGATGAGCGCAATACCATCCGATCAACCGCACAACCGACCCCCCGCAGGCGCGCGCGCGCCCGTCCGGCGTGTCGTCATCGCCGGCGGCGGCACCGCGGGCTGGATGGTCGCCGCCGGGCTGTCCAAGACGCTGGGCCCGCTGCTCGACATCAAGCTGATCGAGTCCGACGAGATCGGCACCGTGGGCGTGGGCGAGGCGACCATCCCGTCGCTGCAGACCTTCCACAGCCTGCTGGGCATTGACGAGCAGGCCTTCATGGCTGCCACGCAAGCCACCTTCAAGCTGGGCATCCGCTTCGAGAGCTGGCGCGATGTGGGCAGGGACTACTTCCACGGCTTCGGCCAGACCGGCAAGGACCATTGGACCGCGGGCTTCCAACACTTCTGGCTCAAGGGCCGCCAACAGCAACTGGCGGCCGACTACGGCGCCTATGCGCTCGAAGCCCAGGCCGCGCAGGCGGGCCGCTTTGCGCACCTGCCCGACGACGGCCTGCACTACGCGTACCACCTGGACGCGACGCTCTACGCCCGCTTCCTGCGCAGCTTCAGCGAAGCACTGGGCGTGCAGCGCATCGAAGGCAAGATCGTCAGCGTCGACGCGGATGCGCAGTCGCGCGAGATCCGCGCCTTGCAGTTGAACTCCGGTGCCAGGCTCGAAGGCGACCTGTTCATCGACTGCACGGGCTTCCGCGCCTTGTTGATCGGCGAGACGCTGAAGGTCGACTACGAGGACTGGTCGCACTGGCTGTTCAACGACAGCGCGGTGGCGGTGCAGACGGCGTCGGTGGGCGACGCCGTGCCGTACACACGCTCCATCGCGCACCCCTGGGGCTGGCAGTGGCGCATTCCGCTGCAGCACCGGGTGGGCAATGGGCTGGTCTACAGCAGCCGCCATGTCGATGACGAGCAGGCCCGGCAGGCGCTGTTGGCGCATATCGAAGGCACACTGCTCACGCAGCCCCGGGTGCTGCGCTTCTGCCCGGGTCAGCGGCAACTGGCCTGGAGCGGCAACTGCGTGGCCATCGGGCTGTCCAGCGGCTTCCTCGAGCCGCTGGAGTCGACCAGCATCTACCTGATCCAGCGCGCCATCATTCGCCTGGTGCAGCTGTTTCCCGGAGCCGGCATCGAGCCCGCCGACGTCGTCGAATTCAACCAGCAGACGCGGGACGACATCGAGCACGTCCGCGACTTCATCGTGCTGCACTACCACGTGACGAACCGCCACGATGCGCCCTATTGGCAGAGCTCTCGCGGCATGCCGATTCCGGCCAGCCTGCAGCACCGAATCGATCTGTTCCGACAGACCGGTCGGGTCTTTCGTGTGGCGGGCGAGTTGTTCTCCGAGAACTCGTGGGCGCAGGTGATGCTGGGGCAGGGCCTGATGCCGAAGCAACACCACGTCGTGGCCCAGCTGATGGGTGACGCTGAACTGGCGCGCTTCCTGGACGGCATCCGTGCATCCGTCGACCAGGCCGTTGTGCAAATGCCGCCGCACCAGGCCTATGTCGAGCGCTACATCGGCTCGGCGCGAGCTCGAGCCGGAAACAAGTAGCGCTCCGCTTGAGGGCGTCTGGGCGGTACAAGGGAAATCCGCTAGGCGGCCCCTATTGCCAGTTCACGGGCCCTTGCTTATGCTTTCATGAAACCGCTTTCAAACCTCAGCGGCGATGGCCCGAACCTGGGTTTCAGGATCAGGTTGCGGGAGTTCGAGGTTGGGTCTTGACGTCGACCCGCGCAGACGTTCCGTTGGTCTCGATACTCGTCAGGAAACCCACAATGAAGCAGCGCTCGAAGAAGTTTGCCTTGTCGGCCAGTGCGCTGGCTGCGTCCCTGTTGTTGGCAGCTTGTGGTGGTGGCGGCGATGGCGGCAACAACGCCCCGCCCGCACCCGACGGCGTTGCGCCGACCCTGACGATCGACGACAACATCACGGTTGCCAAGGCCACAGGCGACGGCAGAACGACCTTCATCTTCACGTTCAGCGAATCCGTCGGCACCAGCTTCACCGCCAGCGACATCATCGTGACGGGCGGAACGCCGGAGGCGCTGGTCAAGGTCAATGACATGAAGTACCTGCTGGAGGTCAAACCGCCAGAAAGGAGCACCGGAACGATGCGGGTGAGCGTGGCAGCGGGTGCCTTTGCCGACCTGGGCGGCATCGTCAACGTGGGTACGAGCACGCACACGCAGGACTTCGACACGGTGCCGGTGGTGCCGCCCACGGTAGGCGGCGACGTGCTGCTGGCCTCGTTCGACGGCGCGACGTTGCCGCGCTTCGAAGGTTTCAACGGCGCCGAGACCTCGGCCATCGCCGCGGGCCCGGCGGGCGGCAGCGGCAACGCGGGCAAGATCATCCGCCTGGGCGGCGAGGTGTGGGCCGGCGCCAAGGTCAATGTCGGCCCCGTTCCGTTGACGGCCAGCAACCGCACGATCTCGGCACGTGTGCACTCGGCCGTTGCCGGCGTGCGCATGGTGCTGA